>NZ_JBLVOB010000007.1:362440-406943 GCF_053543555.1 Microbacterium xerophyticum
GGGGCCCCCCTCCCGATCACTTTCCGCTGGGCGTGAAGTTGTAGATCGACGGCACAGCCTGCTGCACCTGGGGCACGATCTCTATGCTGTCGCCGTAGAAGTTGAACGTGTCAGGGCGCATCACCGGCGCGAACCACACGTTGTCGACGACGAACTCGTTGATCTGACGTGCGATCTGAGCCTGGCCGTCCTCATCGGCGAGGGGGTACTCCGCAATGAGGTTCTCCAGCTCAGGATCGGTCGATGCCATCGGGTTCCACGGAGCATCCGGCGAGAGCAGGAACTGCGTCGTGCCCCAGTCGGAACGCTGCGCGAGCGTCATGAACGCGAGCGGGAACTCACCTCGTTGCATGGACGGGATCGCCTCACCCGGACCCCACTGGTGACGGGTCACGGTCACGCCGATGTCTTCCCAGTTCTGGATGATCGCGTCGTAGATGACGGGTTCGAAGACACCGCTGACGGGGAGTGTGAACGCGAGGTCGCTCGCGCCGGCTTCCGCCAGAAGTTCCTTGGCGCGCTCCGGGTCGTACGCGTAGGCGTCATCGAGATCCTTCGAGTAGGCGGACGTCTCGGGACCGAAGACCTCTGAGGTCTCGGCTCCGAGCCCTTCCCAGCCCACCTGCACGAGCGCCTCGGAGTCGATGGCGATGGCGAGCGCCTCGCGTACACGGACATCGGCGAGTTCGGGCAGCAATGCACCGTCGCGGTCGAAGAACAGGATCCCGCCCCAATTGACCGAGAACGGTTCGGGAGCGTTGAGGCCCGCGGCTTCCGCCTGAAGCGCAGACGCGGCTCGGTTGAGCGAAGCGAAGTCGATCTGGCCGGAGGTGAGTGCGTTGAGTCGCGCCGTCTCGTCAGTCAGGATCTTGAACTCGACTGTGTCGAATGGGAGCGCTTCGCCCCAGTAGTCCTCGTTGCGCGTCACCAGGATGGTGGATCCAACGACGGTCTTGCTCGTGTCGAGCACGTACGGCCCGGAGCCAACAGGTGCGGTCGCGAGATCCGGTGAGGCGAGAGCCGCGGGGCTGCCCATATACCCACCGGCGTTCGCGAGGTTGGCCGGGAGGTCGGGATCGGGCGAAGACAGGTTCAACGTGACGGTGTCGTCATCGACGACGTCGACGCTGGCCACGCTGGACAGGTTGCCCAGCATGGGTCCGTTGGCCGTCTGGAAGTGGTCGATGTTCGCCTTGACAGCCTCGGCGTTGAAGAGCGTGCCGTCGGTGAAGGTGACATCGGTGCGCAGGTCGAGCGTGAGCGAGAGGTTGTCGTCACTCGTCGTCCACTCGGTGGCCAGCATCGGGACGAGTTCGCCGTCGGGGTTCTTCTTGATCAGCGTGTCGTACACGGACTGGAAGATCGGAGCGAGGTGGCCCTCGTTCGCCTGGGCCGGGTCCCAGCTCGTCGGCTCTTGAAGGGAGCCGATCGTGAGCAGGGGTGCGGTCTCCGAGCCGCCAGAGCCGTCCGAGTCGTCGGGGTCGGCGCCGCCTGCGCTGCAGGCGGTGAGCGTCACGGCGGCGACGGTTACCGCCACCGCGAGACGGATGAATGGTGCGGAACGCATGTGGTCTCCTACAACGTCATTGGTTCGGGATTCACCGTGCCACTCTGCCCGGCACAGTAATACTAAATAGTGTTCAGTAGTTTTGCAACTGCTTACCCGCCCAGGGCCGCACGCGAGTACAGCGGCTCCCAGACTTCGCGCGGTAGAACACCGACCCGCCCGCTCCAGGCCGCGTACGCATCCGACAGCTCACGCACGACGGACCGCTGTTCACGTGCGAGATCGGTCGTCTCGCCACGGTCGAGTGCGATGTCGTAGAGTTCCCACGCGCCAGGATGCTTCCGCACCAACTTCCACCGACCGCGACGGACCGCGGCGTTCCCTTCGTGCTCCCAGTAGAGTGTTCGATCGTCGGCGGATACTTCTCCTCGCCACGTCGAGAGCATGCTCACTCCTTCCATCGGAGCGACCGGCGAGCCTCCGCGCTCTTCGGGGTAGTTCGCTCCGGCCATCTCCACGAAAGTGGCCATGATGTCGGTCAACTGATGCGGACGATCTCTGATCGCAGCCACGGTGGGCGTCGCAATCGGCCAGCGCACGATGAACGGCGTCGAGATGCCGCCCTCGTGTACCCAGTGCTTGTACTCACGAAACGGGGTGTTGGACACGTTCGCCCAGGCACGGCCGTAACTGGCGAACGTGTTCACGGCCCCCGGCCAGACCTCGCTGGTGTTGCCGAACGCGATCGGTTCGCCACCGGCCGTCGCGCGTGCGAAAGGCAGTGGCCCTCCGCCTACCGGAATCTCCTCCGCGCAGCCGCCGTTGTCCGAGAGGAAGACGACGCAGGTGTTCTCCGCGACTCCGCTCTCGTCGAGCGCCCGCAGCACGTGCCCGATCCCCTCATCCATGAGAGCGACCTGCGCCGCATAGACCTCCATGCGTCTCGCCTGCCAGCTCTGTTCGAGATCGTCATCCCACACGGGCACCCGAGGGTCAGCATCGCTTTCGACGAACTCATCGTCACCGAAGAGTTCGAGCTCTTCCTGACGATCGATTCGCGTCCGACGCGCGTGCGTCCATCCTGCGTCGTACCGTCCGGCGTGCTGCGCAACCGCGGATTCCGGCGCTTGGAGCGGCCAGTGCGGCGCGGTGAAGGCGACGTACGAGAAGAACGGCTCGTCGGGTCGGTCCCGCACGTGATCCCTGATCGAGTCTGCGGCCGAACTCGCGACGGCCTCGGTGTAGTAGAAGTCGTCAGGTACTGCGACCCGCTGCTCGTCGCGGTACAGCGCGGGCGGCGTGTAATAGCTGCCACCGCCGTCCAGCGTTCCGAAGAAGGTGTCGAACCCTCGGCGCGTGGGCCACGTGCTGTTCGGCTCGTCGATCCGACCGCTGACATGCCATTTCCCGACCATGTGAGTCGCATACCCCGCTGAGCGGAGGACCTCGGCGAGAGTCACGCATTGATCGTTCAACGTCCCCGGATAACCTGCGGGCGTGTCGTCGCGCGTGAGGATTCCCACCCCGGTCTGGTGCGGATGCAGCCCTGTGAGCAACGACGCCCGCGAAGGCGAACAACGAGCGGTGTTGTAGAACTGCGTGAGACGGACCCCCTCCTCGGCGAGCGCGTCGAGATACGGCGTCGGGATTTCGCCACCGAAGCAGCCGATGTCCGAGAACCCGAGATCATCGGCCAGGATCAACACGATGTTCGGGGGTGCATCGGATGAAATGCTCATTCGTCGTCCTCGCAGTTCATTTCCCGGTCGGCCGGAAGTTGTAGATGGACGGGATGGCCTGCTGAACCTGCACGTCGAACTGGACGGAATCGCCGGAGAACACGAACTGGTCGGGCCGCATGACGGGGGCGAACCAGACGTTGTCGATGACCCATTCGTTGATCTCGCGCGCGATCGTCGCCTGCTCGGATTCACTGGCGGTCGGGTACGAAGCGATCAGCGCGTCCAACTCGGGATCGCTCGAACCCAGCGGATTCCACGGTGCCTCCGGAGCGAGGACGAACTGCGTCGTGTTCCAGTCCGAACGCTGCGCCAATTGCATGAACGCGAGCGGCACATCGCCGCGCTGCATCGCGGGAACCGCCTCGCCCGGTCCCCACTGCATCCGATTCACCTTCACACCGACGTCTTCCCAGTTCTGCACGATCGCGTCGTAGATGATCGGCTCGAAGACGGGACTGATCGGTAACGTGATCTCGAGATCCTCCGCGCCGGCTTCGGCGAGCAGCTCCTTCGCGCCCTCGGGGTCGTACTCGTACGAGGACTCGAGCGACTCATCGAAGCCTTCCGTCTGCGGACCGAAGATCTGCGATGTCGGCGATCCGAGCCCTTCCCAGCCGACGTCGACGAGAGCCTCCGAATCGATCGCGAGCGCGAGCGCCTTGCGGACGCGTACGTCGGAGAGTTCGGGCTGAAGCGCACCGTCGCGATCGAAGAAGAGGATGCCGCTCCACCCAGTGCTGTATGCGTCAGGGGCGTTCAAGCCAGCAGACTTCGCCTGCAGCGCTGACGCCGCGCGGTTGAGCGCTGCGACGTCGACCTGCCCCGAAGTCAGGGCGTTGAGCCGCGCGGTCTCGTCGGTGAGGATCTTGAAATCGACTTCGTCGAACGGCAGCGGATCGCCCCAGTAATCGTCGTTTCGCATCAGCGCGATCGTGGAACCGGTGACGGAACGCGCCTCATCCAGAGTGTACGGACCCGTCCCGACAGGAACGAGTGCCATTTCGGGCGTCCCGAGCGCCGCTGGGCTTCCCATGTAGCCGCCCGCGTTCGCCAGGTTGTACGGAAGGTCCGGGTCGGGGGAGACCAGGTTGAGCATCACGGTGTCTTCGTCCACGATGTCGACGGACGCAACACTGGCCAGGTTGCTCTGCAGCGGACCGTTCGCACTCTGGAAGTGCTCGATGTTCGTCTTGACCGCCTCGGCATCGAACGCCTCACCGTCGGTGAAAGTCACATCGGTACGCAGATCCAGTTCGAGCGAGAGGCCGTCGTCAGCGACTGTCCAATCAGTCGCCAGCATGGGTGACAATTCGCCATCCGGTTCGCGCTTGATGAGCGTGTCGTACACCGACTGATAGATCGGCGCGAGGTGCCCCTCATTCGCCTGCGCGGGATCCCAGCTCGTCGGTTCCTGCAGGGAGCCGATCGTGAGCAGCGGTGCGTTTCCCACATCGTCCGACGCCGCGGGTTCGGCATCTCCGGCGCTGCATGCGGTGAGCGCTACTGCGGCGATGGTCGCCACTGCCCCGAGGCGAATGAGTGGTGTAAAGCGCATGTGTTCTCCTACGTCGTCATTGGGTTCGGAAACATAATCGATGCGACATCGCGTCAACGATGTAATACTAAATAGTGTTCAGTAGTTAACGCAATGCCGCGTGATGCACATCGAGGAGGATCAGTGAATCGGCCGAACATCCTGTGGATCTCGACCCATGACATCAACCCCCACATCGGCCCATACGCCGATCTTTGGCCCGATGCTGACCAATCCCCCACTCCCCACCTCGACGCGTTGGCGCAGTCGGGGGTGCGGTTCGATCAGGCGTTCGCTGCGGCACCCGTGTGCGCGCCTTCCCGCTCGGCGATCATGACCGGGTGCTACCCCACGGCAATCGGCACCATGCACATGCGCACAAAAGCGGTACCTCCTGCGTCCGTCCGGCTCGTGAGCGAGTACTTCCGCGAGGCCGGCTACTACACGTCGAACAACTGGTTCACTGACTTCCAGGTGAAGACCCCACCGACCGCGTTCGACGATTGCTCCCCCACCGCACATTGGCGCGACCGGCCGGACGGCGCGCCGTTCTTCGCGTCGTTCCACAGCCTCATCACTCATGAATCGCGCATATACGGCGACGACGCGTACGCAGCCGCCACTCGTACGCTCAGTGACGACCAGCGACACGATCCCGCAGCGGTGCCGTTGCCGCCATATCATCCGGACACTCCCACGTTCCGCCAGGCGTGGGCACGCTACTTCGATCTCGTCACCGCGATGGATGAATGGGTCGGCGGCATCTTGGCCCAGCTCGAGGAGGACGGTCTCGCCGAGGATACCCTCGTCGTCTTCTGGAGCGATCACGGAGCGAGCTTCCCGCGGGCGAAGCGATGGGCCAACGAGGCCGGGGTTCGTGTGCCGCTCATCGCGCGGTGGCCAGGACGAATCGAGCCTGGCACCTCACGCTCGGAAGTCGTCCAGATGCTCGACCTGGCGCCGACGATCCTCGAGGTCGCCGGCATCGAGGTGCCCGAGCACATGCACGGGCGCCCCCTCCTCTCGTCGAACGGCGAATCGCTGCCTGCTGCCCCCTATGCGTACGCGGCGCGCGATCGGATGGATGCCACCGACGACACGGTCCGGACCATCCGCGACGAGAGATACCGGTACATCCTCAACGTGCATCCCGACCGGCCGAGCATGCAGTACAACTACTACCCGGATCACCTGGGCACCTGGAGCGACCTGCGACGCCTGCGACATGAAGAGGGCGACATGCTCACGCAGGGGCAGAACCCCGACATCCTCACGGACCTGCAACGCTCGCTGATGAGCGTGCCGCGTCCGGAGGAGCAGCTCTACGACGTCGTCGAGGATCCGCACGAGACGCGCAACCTGGCGGACGACCCCGTGCACGAGGCGACGAAGCATCGGCTGCGCCGAGCCCTGCAGGACTGGCGGGACGAGTATGGCGATCTGGGCGCCATCCCGGAGAACGAGCTGATCGAGAGCTGGCGCCCCGGGGGCGTCAGCCCGAAGACTGCGGCACCGGTTGTGGTGTCCGAGTCGGGAGCCTACGTCGCGACGGTCGCCACCGAGGGCGCGTCCATCGCATGGACGGCGGACCCTCCCGGTCCTCTCGGTGATCTGTCGGACATCGAACGGGCATCCGGCTCGCCGACTCCGGACGGTCGGCGCTGGCATCTGTACTCCGGGCCGGTGGTGGTCGCGGAGAATGACTCCGTCTGGTTCGGCGCGTGGCGCCTGGGCTATGAGCCCAGCGATCACGTCCTCGTCACCCAGGAAGGAGCCCGCTGAGCATGCGCGCGATCAATCTGATGTTCGACAGCCTCAACCGCCACATGGTGCCTCCCTACGCGGACGTCACCCCTCACCTGCCGAACTTCGAGCGACTCGCTGCCCGCACCGTCACGTTCGAGAAGTTCTATGCCGGGTCCATGCCCTGCATGCCGGCTCGACGCGAGCTGCACACGGGTCGCCAGAACTTCCTGCATCGCAGTTGGGGGCCGCTCGAGCCCTTCGACGATTCCGTTCCTGCACTTCTGGCGGAGCACGGCATCCATACGCATCTCGCCTCCGATCACACGCACTACTGGGAGGACGGCGGCGCGACGTACCACACGCGGTATACGACGTGGGAGTTCTCACGTGGACAGGAAGGCGACCCGTGGAAGGGCGTCGTCGGTGCCACTGACACCCGCACCTCACCCGTCGTGCGCATGCGCGCTCAGGATGCCGTGAACCGCAGGTACATGCAGAGCGAGAAGGAGCACTCCCAGACCCGCACCGTCGATGCCGGCATCGACTTCATCACGACCAACGCGGCAGCCGATGACTGGATGCTGCAGATCGAGCTGTTCGACCCGCACGAGCCGTTCTTCGCACCCGAGCGCTTCCGCGAGGGTCGGGGTATCCAGGGCGAAGCGACCAACGACTGGCCCGCCTATCGTCGTGTGCTCGAAAGCGAGGAGGAGGTGGATCGCGTGCGCGCCGAATACCTCGCTCTGCTCGACATGTGCGATCACTCCCTCGGCCGCGTACTCGACGCGATGGATGAGCACGGGCTCTGGGACGACACGATGCTGATCGTCAACACGGACCACGGGTTCCTGCTGGGAGAGCACGGCTGGTGGGCCAAGGGCATCACGCCCTGGTTCAACGAGCTCGTTCATGTGCCGATGTTCCTGTGGGACCCGCGTACAGGAGCCCGCGGCATCCGAGACGAACGCCTGGCCCAGACCGTCGACATTCCGCTCACCCTCCTCGACTTCTTCGGCGTCGAGTCGACTCCCGACATGATCGGTCAGCCGCTCACCGCCCACGCGGATGGGCATGATGGCGCGCTGTTCGGCGTCTACGGGGGGCATGTGAACGTGACGGACGGACGATATATATACATGCGGGCGGCAGACGACGTCAGCAACGCGCCGCTCGAAGAGTTCACCCTCATGCCCACCCACATGAGAGCACGCTTCTCGGCCGCCGAGCTCCGGGATTGGGAGCCGGCGGATCCGTTCACCTTCACGAAGGGGCTGCGGACGATGCGCACCGAGACATCCGCCGTATGGTTCAACTCGTGGCAGCATGGCACGTTGCTCTTCGACCTGGACTCCGATCCTCGCCAGCTGCACCCGCTCGTCGACGATGAGGTCGAGTTGCAGATGGCCGAGCTGCTCGTCAACCTCATGCGACGTGGTGATGCACCGGGCAGTCAGTACGCGCGGCTCGGGCTGCCCGCAGAGGGGCCCGTCGACGTGACGCACTTGCGCGCGCGAGCGCACCGGGAACGTGCAGAGCGCAATCTCGTACCGCTGCCCCGCGAGGACGAGCTGACGGCGCTGGATCTGCTCGATCTTCCGCTCGACGATCTACTGTACGAACCGCGGTTCCGGTCGGTTGTGGAGCGGCACGCGCCCGACATCGCGCGTACCGAGATCCTCGGGCTGGCGCCAGGTGCGAGTCTCATTTCGATGGCGACCAGAGCCGGAGTACCGGCGGATGCTCTGCGAGCGCTGGACACGGATCTCGCCGCTGCGAGGACGGGCACCTGATGACTGCTCCCGGTCTCCCTCGCACGATCATCACGACCGACCCGGAGATCGACGATGCGAACTCACTCGTACGTCTGCTTCTGTATGCCAACGAGATCGAGATTCAGGGATTGATCTACGCAGGATCTCAGTTCCATTGGCGCGGCGACGGCCAAGGCACGTATTTCTTCCACCCCGACCGCGAGTACACCGAACCGCAGACGTCATGGCGCTGGGGCGAGGAAGACGTCTTCATCCACGACGTCATCGATCGGTACGCCGAGGTCCACGACAACCTGCGAGTCCACGACGCGCGCTACCCGCGCGCAGATCAACTGCGCTCGGTGATCCGCATCGGCAACGTCGACTTCGAGGGCGATGACCGCACGCCGTCGGCCGGAGCGGATCTGATAGTCGAACGGATCCTCGATGACGATCCCCGGCCGGTGTTCGTGCAGTTGTGGGCGGGACCGGCGACTCTCTCGCGAGCGCTGCGGACTCTGGAAGAGCGCTTCGGGTCGTCATCCGACTGGCCGGCAGTGCGAGACCGCCTCAGCCGCCGGGTCATCGTGACGAAGTTCGCTTCACAGGACGACACCTACGAGGACTACATCGCGCCGAACTGGCCGAAGGTCGAGGTCCGCGAGGTCGCGACGCGGATGTGGGGGTATGCGGCGCGCTCCGTGGCGACCGCGGACGGCGCACGATTCCTGTCATCGTCCTGGCATGAGGCGAAGATCATTCCGGCGGGACCGCTGGGCGGGCACTATCGCGTATGGGGGGACGGCCGCACCATGCCCGGCGACCACAATGACTACTTCGGAACCCGTCGAAGCGAAGCGGAGCTCCGTGCCGAGGGGTACCACGTCTTCACTCCCCTTCAAGAGCCCGGATCGTGGGTGTCCGAAGGCGACACGACGAATTTCCTGAATCTGATCGGCAATGGCCTGCGTGCTTTCGAAGCTCCCCACTGGGGAGGCTGGGGCGGCCGGCAGAAGCCCAATCCTGACCGGGCGAACGAGTTTCTCGCGACCCTAGCGACCGACCGGGACGAGACGGGTGCCCGATCCGCCTCGTACACCGCGGCCAGATGGTTCCCGGACGCTCAGCGGGACTTCGCCGCACGCCTTCGCTGGTCGACGACCTCGGATCTCGCAGCGGCGAACCACGCTCCTGACATTCATCTGGTCACTCCCGCAGCGCTCGCCGCCCGCCCTAGTGCGATCGTGACCCTGGAGGCCGGCGTCACCGACCCCGATGGAGACGAGGTCCGTCTTCTGTGGCGCGAGGACACGGACGCGGGGGACGGCGACGCATCCGGTGTCTTCACCGACCCCGGATCGGCGGGCACGCAGTTCTCGCTCGCGGGAGCGCTCGAACCAGGCCGCGAAGTGCATCTCATCCTCGAAGCGCGCGATGTCCGCGTCGACGACCAGCCGCCGCTGGTCCGGTACGCCCGCGTCCTCATCACGATCGTCTAGGCGCGGGTTTCCGCCTCGAACCTCACTGCTCCGCACGGATGCGAGCGAACAGATCACCGACACGCTTGACGGCAGCCGCGTCGTGGGGTCCCCACTCGGGTCGAGGCGTGGCAGGTCCTGTGTACGGCTCATCGGCGTAACGCTTCTGGTACTCGGCGAGCTTCACTTCAAGCGCGGCGCGCACCTCGGCGTACACGGGGTCGGCGACGACGTTCTGGCACTCCTCGGGGTCTACTCGCAGGTCGTAGAGCTCCCATTCCGGCTCGAAGACGGCGCCGGATGCCCCGGGCACACCGAGACCGGCGCCATAGTAGTAGATGAGTTTGTGGTCGGCGGTGCGGATGCCGTAGTGCGCCGGTGCGCTGTGGATGGGGTCGTCGTGCTCCCAGTAGCGGTAATAGGCAGCATCCGCCCAGTCCTCGATGGTCTCGCCCCGCAGGATCGGCAGGAAGCTCCGCCCCTGCGAGGTGGGGAGCGCATCGTTCGCGTCGATGCCGCACGCGTCCAGGAATGTCGCGGCGAAGTCGACGTTGGTGATGATCGCCTCGCTGCGGCTGCCCGGCGCGATCTCCGCCGGCCAGCGCATCAGCATCGGCATCTGGAGCGACTGATCGAACATCAGCCGTTTGTCGAACCAGCCATGGTCGCCGAGGAAGAAGCCCTGATCCGAGGTGTAGACGACGAGAGTGTTCTCGGCAAGGCCGCGCTCGTCCAGATGGTCGAGAAGACGCCCCACGTTGTCGTCGATGGATTGGATGCACTGCAGGTAGTCCCTCATGTAGATCTGATACTTCCAGCTCATCCGCGCCGCCCTGTTCTCGTCGCCGCGCAGGTGCTGTGGAATCTCGGTCTTCAGGTCGTCGACGCCCATGTCATCGGCGATCGTCATGTGCACGCCGCGGACCGCCCTGCTGCGGGAGGCGTTGTCATCGAAGAACGTCTCCGGCTCCGGGATGTCGCCGTCGGCATAGAGATGCTTGTGCTTCTCGTCGGGAACCCACGGTCGGTGCGGCGCTTTATGGTGCACCATCATGCAGAACGGCTCGCCGTCGAGGCTGTCGATCCACTCGGTCGAGAGGTCGGTGATGATATCCGTCGCGTAGCCGCGCATGACATCAGTGCCGCTCTCATCGATCATCGGCGGATCGATGTATTCGCCCTGCCCGGGGAAGATCTTCCAGGCGTCGAAACCTCGCGGCAGAGATTCTCCGTGCTCACCCAGGTGCCACTTTCCGAACATCGCGGTCTTGTATCCAGAATGTCCCAGTACCTCGACGAATGTGGGGACCCGGTAGTCCATCTCGGTCCAGATCGAGGAGACGCCGTTCACATGGCTGTACGTTCCCGTCAGGATCGACGCGCGGGAAGGACTGCAGATCGAGTTCGTGCAATACACCGCGTCGAGCCGCATCCCCTCGTCGGCGATGCGGTCCAGGTGAGGCGTCACGTTGACACGACTGCCATAGGCCGAGATGGCGTGCGCGGCATGGTCATCGGACATGATGAAGATGATGTTGGGTCGGGTCATCGTGCGGGCTCTCGTTCGTCGATCATCGTGGTGGAGTGTCGGGATGCTCGTCAGCGCTCGTGCTGCAGCGAAGGGGCGAGCATGAGGTGTGCGCGTGCGTCCGCGCCGTCTTCTCCGCGGGCAGCGGCCACGATGAGTCGTGCAGCCGACCTCCCGCCTTCTTCAAGCGGAAGGCGCGAGTAGACGAGCCCCGGCCAGAGTCCGGGTGAGAGCGACCCTGCGGCGAGCGCGACGACCTGGGTGCCCGGTGCGTGCATCGACGCGGTCCGGTATGCCGCCTCCGCATCGATGCCCCACGCGCACAGGACGGCGCTTCGAGCCGGCACACCGGCCCAGCTCGCAAGAATCTCGCCGAGCTGCCGGATGAGGGTGTGATGGTGCGATCTGTCCGCGTCACCGGCGTCGAATCGTGCGATCGTCTCGAGGGTGACATCCGTCGTGAGCGTGTGCACCTCGAGCGCAGAAGCTCCCGCTGCTTCCTCGATCGCTCGCGCACGCGCCTGCTCGGCGGACGAATCGATACCGGGCCGGATGTAGACGAGCCTGTCGACACCGGCCAGAAAGGCGAGGCTCTGGCGCACCCCCTCGCCGTAGTCGAAATCGACAGTCGGGTAGCGCTCCTGCTCAGCTCCGGAGCCGCAATCGACGGCGACGAATGCGATGCGGAACTCCGCGATCGCGTCACGCAGCGCACTCGGCACTCCCTGGTCGTCGTGACCGATGAAGATGAGCCCATCCAGCGTGCCGGCGCGCACATCGTCGATTCCGCGGAGCGCGTCCGCTTCCTCGAGCAGCGAGATCCGGAAGCCCTCGGTCCTCAGGCCACGCGCCAGCCCGTCCACGATCGAGGCGTAGCGCGCGAGCGTCAACGCCTTGCCGAGGATCACACCGATCGTCCGGCTCGCGCGCGCCTGCAGCGACCGCGCCACTCCGTTCGGGACATACCCGAGCTCACGGGCCGCCTGACGCACGCGTTGCTTGGTCGCTTCCGCGAGGCGAACGGTGCTGGCGTCGTTGAGCGCGTACGAGACGGCCGATGCCGACACCCCGGCTCGCGCGGCGACGTCTTTCAGCGTGGGTCGACCCATGGTGCTGAGATTAGGTTGTTCAATCGATTGAGTCAAGTAATCGACGGGTCGATTCAGACCAGTGGCATCGAGGCCGCGGACTCGGGATAGGCTGGCGGGCGACCACCGAACTGGAGTGCGAGGAGTGTCATGACATCCGATGCGGGGTGCGGTCCCGGTTGCACATGCGGGGCACCGGGACGCGAGCAGTTCGTCGCGCTCGGGATGCCGTCACGCGAGACTCTGCGCGCATCGAGCGCGGGGTCGCATGACCTGGAGCAGGCTGTGATCCCCGCCGGCACGTTTACGATGGGGGATTCCTCCGGAGACCTCAACCCGGCGGACGGGGAGGTGCCGCGGCATCCTGTGACGCTCCCGGGATTCTCGATCGACACGACCGCCGTCACCAACGATGCATTCGCCCGTTTCGTCGATGCCACCGGTTACACCACCGAAGCGGAGGCATTCGGCTACTCCGCGGTGTTCCATCTCGCGCTGACGGCGCCCGAGGAGGACATCGTCGGCGTGCCGTCCGGCACACCGTGGTGGCTCGGGGTACGTGGGGCGGACTGGCGCCATCCGGGCGGGCGCGACTCGTCGATCGATGGGCGGGAAGACCACCCCGTGGTGCACGTCAGTTGGAATGACGCGAACGCATACGCCGAATGGGCCGGGAGACGCCTGCCCTCCGAGGCCGAATGGGAGTACGCGGCCCGCGGCGGCATCGAGGGCGCGAAGTACCCGTGGGGGGATGCCGAAGTGGATGCCGGAGGCTGGCGCGCGAACATCTGGCAGGGCGACTTCCCACGGGTGAACACGGCGGAGGACGGGTTCCTGACGACGGCCCCTGTGCGGACCTTCGAGCCGAACGGATACGGCCTGTGGCAGTCGGTGGGCAACGTGTGGGAGTGGTGCCAGGACTGGTTCGATCCGAACTACTACGGCCGTTCGCTCGCAGCCGCTCCAACGGGGCCGGATCGAGGCCAGGCCCGGGTGCTGCGCGGCGGCAGCTATCTGTGCCACATCTCGTACTGCAACAGGTACCGCAATTCGGCGCGTTCGCAGAACACTCCGGACTCGTCGATGGGCAACAGCGGGTTCCGGACGGTCGCACTGTGAGCACGCCCGGAGGCAACGGGCGCCGCTTCCCGCCGGTCGTGTACAGGCACGGCGGTGAGCCGGATGCCCGTTTCACCCTGGCGAACGAGCGGACCTTCCTCGCGTGGATCCGAACCTCGCTCGCGCTCATCGCGGGCGGTGTCGCCCTCGAGGTACTGGGTCTCGACCTGCAACCCGAGCTGCGTCTGGTAGCGTCCCTTGTGCTCGCCATAGCCGGCATCCTCGTCCCCTCGCTCGCCTGGGTCGAGTGGGCGCGCACCGAGAGAGCCCTACGGCGCGCACAGCCCCTGCCGGGTTCGCTGCTCGGCGCGATACTCGGAACCGCGGTCACGGTCGCCGGCGTCCTCGTCGTCCTCGCGATCCTGCTGCGCTGACGAGACCACGATGACGTCGCTGTTCGACCCCGGCCTGCAGCCTGAGCGCACCGAGCTCGGGTGGCGCCGCACTTGCCTCGCCCTCAGTGTCGGCTCGCTGGTCGCGATGCGGATCCTGCCAGAGGCGTTCGGGAGTGGATGGTGGGCTCTCGGCGGCGTTGCCGGCATCATCGCGTCCGCCGGCCTGTGGGCCGCCGCGCGCCGGCGCTACCGGAGCGCTACCCGCGCACTCGAGCGGGACGGTGATAGGGCTCCGATGCCCGACTCGCGCCTCCCCTTCGCACTCACCGTGTTCACGGTCGTGATCGGCGGGACGAGTATCGCCATCGTCATCTGCATGGCGGCATCCTGAGACGCTTCGGACTGGGATCCCAGCGGCTTCGGGCCTGACTGCTGAACAGGTATTTTGTGGCGGAGACGAGGGGATTTGAACCCCTGGACCCCTTGCGAGGTCTCCACCTTAGCAGGGAGGTGTGGCGGCGCTAGCTGGGTTCGCCGCCGATCGCGCCCGCTCCCATGCTGGCATCTGGGAAGCGCGTGTTTCTGCGAGAACTCGCGGCTATCGATGCCAACCCGCCACGCACGCCAACCACTACCGATCTCGTGAGAATCGTCCTTCCCAGGACGCTCCAGACATTTTTCGGACACCTGGCAATACCGCGCAGCCTGCGCCCGTGCGATGAGTCGATTCATTCCGGGGAGATCTTCCCGCTTGCATCTGACTCTTCAAGATGCAAGTCAGACAAGGCCCACGCGCCAAATACTCTTCTGGACAGGCAAAGCAGAGAGTGGCTCAAAGGCCGAGAGACCCTGGTCCAGAAATCACCTCTTGGTTCGACAACACGAAACGCTCAGTCCCATTGATAGGAGACGTTGCGGTTCGTCAAAGCACCATGAGCGTCGGCAACATCACCGGTCGAGCGCAGCATATGTAGGACGTCAACACCCTCGGACGTGGCAAATAATTTCAAAGCCGTAGCCGATGATTCAGTGCGCCAGCACCGGAATCCGCAGCAGCCGGCCACCTGACGACACGGCCTGAAGGTGAAGCGCACGGGCAGGTCGGCCTTCTTGATCTTTCCGCTCGCCGTCCGGGGTTCTCACGGATGTCGGGAGTCCGAGACATTTCCTAAGGAACATGGTGACGGCGGTTTCCGCGACCACAATCTTCGAGGTGTGGTTAGCATCAGGCGAAGGTGGAGCTCACAGTCCGCTGCATGCGCATCGTTGGCTGCGTCGTCTGGAAGCCCCAACCCCATTTCGCCACCAGCCCCGTGCTGTCTCACCGCCGGGCGCCGCGCGCTGCACGGTCATGACCACGACATCGGACTCGATGTGTTCCGCGACTTCGCAATAATCGCCGACACCGAACTTGTCGCCCTCGACCAGGCGCCAACGATCACGCAAATCCGAAATGTGACAGAGGTAGCTGCCGCCACGCAATATTCAGGCGCTCCCGAGATCTGGGCCGTTTGGATTCGAAGACGGCAATCGACCGTCGTAAGCGGGTCAAACCAATCGGCACACCGTTCCCAGACGTCGCCAATCGATTTCCAGTGTCCCGTGGTCGTCAAGTAACCATCCTCGATCGAGTTGTACTGGGCGAATTTCGGCCTGCCAGATGTTGGCTCTCCGTTTCGCCCTCCTCCCAGGGGCATTTCGCAGACGGGATACCGCCGCGTGCCGCGTACTCCCACTCAGCTTCGATCGGTAGCCGCTGGCCAGCCCACCGGCGGTATGCAAGCGCGTCGTTTTATGAGATGTGCACGACCGGATGCTCCGCAAGACCCTCAATGCTCGACGCGTGCCCACGGGAGTGAGCCAGTCTGTTCGGCGCACGCCGAGCCACCAGGGTGTTCCTGGGTGTGCCCGAGGAAACCCTCGCGCGGTGCGCGGATCGCGAGGTGGAGTTCAGCCGAGAACTCGAACGTCTCGGCCTCGGTGAAGTAGCCGGTATCACCGACGAACTGCGCGAAGTCGGCGTTCGTGACCGCCGTGGCGTCGATATCCAACGCATCCATCGCGAGTTCGTGCAAAGGAGTTTCGCCGTCAGCACGGTTGGCATCGCCCGATGAATCGCCCATCACGAAGTTGTCTTAGGTGATCACTCGGCCTGCGCCTTCGCGAGGCGGGCTATCTCGGGAAGTCGTTCTCGCCTCATGAGTTCGCGCAACTCAGACTCGATGACCCGACCGGCCGCCGTACCCACCAAGTTCTCAAGCTCGTCTGGATCGGTATGCAGGTCGAAGACTTCGCATGCGCGACCCGATACCAGGTCAACAGTGAGGCGACGAACGCCATCCGTGACGGCACGGAACACAGTGTCAGTCTTGCCGTAGCTACCGATTTCAGAGACAGCTATCGGCCAGCCGGCCGATGCGCGCCCCATCGTTCGCGAGACAAGCGAGCGTCCGCGGCTCCGCTCGATAGGCGGAGTCCCGGCGATGTCAAGCACCGTTGCTCCGACGTCCACGAGCTGCGCGATGCCGTGATCGACCCGCGTTTTTGCGGATTGTTCGGGTGCGGGCGAGATGATCAGGGGCACCCTGACGGAGGGCCGATAGAAACAGGCTTTCCCCATCAGGCCCTGATCTCCGAGCATCTCACCGTGATCCGAGCTGTAAAGAATCCACGTACTTTCGCGGAGGTCGCAACGTTCTAAAGCTTCGACGACACGGCCGATTCCCTCATCGATCATGGAGATCATCCCGAAATATGCGCGGCGGGCCTTTTCTAGTTCCGTAGGCAACATGCACCCTGTCTGCGAACGTTTCCGAAGGTCTGCTAGGTGCTCCTCCCACTCCGGGGTAGCGCCCTCGACCGGAATGCCACGTGCCGTGCCAACATCCACGCCCTCGTAGTGATCCATCCAACGTCCCTGAGCGATCAGCGGGGAATGAGGTTGGACGAACGAGAGTTGGAGGAAGAACGGAACGTCACGGTCCCGTTCTTCAATCCACCGAACTGCGGCGTCGGCAAGAAACGCAGTCTGGTCCGACCCTTCCGGAAGCGAACTTCGAGTCCCACGCCAGTGGCCCTCCGTGAACGGCATTACGGACTTCATCAGCTTTGTGTATTCCGTTCTCAGCCCCTCCTGATCTAGGTACTCGAGATAAGGAGAGGTAAAGCCTGGTTTCATGTGGACATGCTGGTCGAACTCTTCGAGGACGTCGTCGAACCCGAAAGCGGCGATCTGTTGCGCCGAGTCATTCACATGGACGTCGCTACCCGCGACAGGCCCGTCGTGTGCGCCGAGATAGTGAGTCTTGCCGATGTTGGCCGTACGGTATCCCGCACGCTGCAGCTGTCGCATGAACGTCGGCCACTCCGGATCGAAATCACTGGCCAGGTTCTGCACAAGGCCGTGCTCACTCGGGTACATGCCAGTGACGAGGGAAGCTCGCGAAGGTTGGCAGACAGGGCTCGAGCACCACGTCGCTTCAAATGTTGTCCCTCCTTGGGCGAGCTTGCGGAGGTTCGGAGATTCAACCGGCGAGTCGTCGTTCATCTCCAGCGCGTCTGCCCGATGCTGATCGGTGAGGATCACGATGATGTTGGGTCGCTTCTTGTCGCCGTCGAGCATGATGTGAGATCCGTTCTTGTGTGTTTCGGAAGAAACATCGCGCGGAGTCAAAGTCGAGGTGCGTCGACGCCAATCTTGCGTCCTTCCAAGAGCTGCCGAGCAACCCACGGACTCGTCATGATCCGATCGCCGTCGGCTACCAGTTGGTGATAGAGGTCTCGCCGGAGCACGGCGAGTGGCCCCGACAATGATTCGTCGGAAACACGATTCTCCAGTTCGAACGGGTCGCCTTCCAAGTCGTATAGCTCATCGATATCCGTTGGGTTCCACACATATTTCCACTGCCGGGAGCGAATCATCCGCTGCGTGAACAATCCAAATTGTTGACCGTTGTAAGTCGAAATGATGTGATCGCGATTCGACACTTCGTCCGAGATCGGTAGGCCCTCGGTGCCCGGCACGAAGATCGCGGCGCCGTGTTGCGCGGTCAATGGGGCAAGCTCCAAGAGCGACGTCAGGGTGGGCGGTAGGTCGAGCATGTTGCAGACGAATGCATCGACGACGGCGGGCGTAGTGAGGCGGTTCGGCCAGCGGACGATAAGGGGCACCCGGGTGACGTCGTCGTACATGACGTGGTGCTTGTCCATCATTCCGTGTGAGCCGCACATGTCTCCGTGATCGGCGGTGTAGATCACGATGGTGTTTTCGGCCTGACCTGTCTCGTCGAGGGTCGCAAGCACTCGACCAATGGCATCATCCATCTGCTCGATCACGGCATAGTAACGAGCAACGATTGGGGCCCAGTCCTTCCAGGCGCGCCCGTCCACCCCCCAGCTCACCAACTGTTGGCGCTGGATGTAGGGCTTGTTCCTCAGGGGGTCGGCGAAGCCGCCCCACGCGGGTATGTCGTCCGACGCATACCGTCGGGCGAAGTCTTCGGTCGGCTGACACGGTAGATGTGGCTCGACGAAGTCGAGGCGAGCGTGCCATGGCCCGTCCTGCGCCGAAGCCTCGCGGATGAAGCGCTCGGTGTTGCATGCTAGCCAGTGCGTTCTGCTTTCGGAGGTCGGCAACTTATCAATGACACCGTCCCAGTCATGCCGCGGCATGGTGTTCCCGGGGTGCTCCTTCTCGCGCCACGCCAGATAGTCATCCAACGACACGTATTCGTCATAGCCGAACGCGGTGGGGTCGAGGTCGGGATGCACGTGCCACTTTCCGACGTACTGTGAGCGATAGCCAGCATCCGCCAATGTCCTTGGCCAGACATCGGAGTCCGGGTCGACGGCAGGAATTCGCGGCCCCAGATCGTAGTTCCACAGATAGCCGGCCGATTCCGGCCGTAACCCCGTCAACAGCGATACTCGGGCAGGCGTGCACAGCGGAATCGGTGTGAACGCGTGCGTGAACCGCACCCCACCGGCGGCGAGCGCGTCGAGGTTCGGCGTCTTCACGGGGTAGCGCTCTTCGACTCCCAGGCAGTCAGCCCTATGCTGATCGGCAACGATGAGCAAGACGTTCGGCTTCATACGGATCAGACTCCTTCAAGTGGGGTGAGGCGTACGCTCGGGGGCCAGGCAGGCAGGGCCACCGACGTTGAGTAGTCGATGGAACGCTCGCCGAGAGCGAGAAGTCGCTCGTCAAGCTCCTCCAACCCTGGGCGTGGGAAGCGGTGTGGCTCGGCCATGGCCAGGAGGCGGATGGAGCGGCGCTCGTGCAGTGGGGTCTCCGACGCGAGAGCACGAGGCGCAAGCTCGTCGACGATGAGTCGCGCGGCTTCGTGGGCGAGGATAGCGCTGAGGGGGCTGTCGATCGAGAAATACCTGCCGCGGGCGTTCGGCGACCTCCAATCGTCGGTTCCACTGAACCCGAGCGGCTCATTGACCTCAAAGAAGTGCTCCAGCCCATCGCGACGAATGTAGTGCTCCCCAGGGACGAACTCGTCCTCTAGCCGGGTGAGCCACCATCCCAGCTCCTGTTCGAGCCGCCGCTGCTCGGAGGCGAGCGCCGGATCACCGCAACGATTGCGCAGTTGGAATGGATCCTCGACGTTGTCATACAGCAGCCATGGGCCAGTGAGCGTGCGCACGTAGGTGTAGCGTGCATCTCGCACGCCGCGATACTCCTCAAGGCCGCTCCGCCGCATACTCGTGTAGACGGCTGGCGCGCAGAGGAAGGCCGTAGCCGGACCGGAATCTGAAGCCGAGAGGTCGCTCCCCGTCACAGTTGTCGGGATCTCGAGCCCGGCAAACCCGAGCACTGTCGGCATCAGGTCGGCGCTGTTGAACAGCTGTGTGGAGATGCGCGGCTCGTGCCCAGGCACGCGCACGAGCAACGGCACTCGCACGGACTCCTCCCACGGATTGAGCTTGTGCTCGAGTCCTTGCGACCAGAGCATGTCACCGTGATCGGAAGTGAACACGACGATCGTATTGTCTGGATCCAAGCCATCGAGTAAGCGGCCAACGCATTCGTCCAGGGCGGCGATGTGGGCGTAGTACCCGCGCAGATCGTGCTTTGCGCGTTCGGCAGCCCAACCGGGAACGTTCGGGCGCAACGGGATCTCAACGTCCTCGTAGAGCGCGCGGAATCGTTCGGGCGCTGTCTGCAGCGGGAAATGAGGCGGACCGTATGACAGCATCAGAAAGTAGGGCTGCTGTCCAGGACCTTCCTCGATGAACCCCAGCGCATCGTCGGTCTGCGCGAACGCGTCGTATCCTTCCCAGTACTGCGGCGTCGGGTCGTCGTTGGCGTAGTACTCAGACTGGTTATAGTCGTGCGTGCATTCGAGCGCCTTGAAGTACTCGAATCCGTGTCGTGATTCAGGCGGGATGAACGCCGACCGACGTTCGTAATGCCCTTCGGGGCTGCCATGGAGGTGCCATTTACCGATGTATCCGGTACGGTAGCCGCTCTCCCGGAACACCTCCGCCAAGGTAGGCCCGGTCGGTGTGAGCTCGACGTCGTTGAGGTATAGCCCGTGCTGCAACGGGAACTGGCCGGTAAGGAAGCTCGCTCGCGACGGGCAGCAAATGGGTTGGCCAGCGATCGCCTGCGTATAGTCGATCGACTCTTCCGCGAGCCGGTCGATCCGTGGCGTTCTGGCGATCTCGTCGCCGGCGTACCCCACGTTGTGCGCCCGCCACTCGTCGCCGAAGACGACCACCACGTTCGGTCGCGACGTTGTCGGTTGTGTTGCGGTCATTACTGGATCATCCTTCCTATGCCCGCTCGTGAATGGGCTCGCCTGAGCTCGATGCCGCGGACAGGTCAATCCGATGCTCGCCCGCGGGAAGCGCCAGAACCTCACCATTCCAAGTCTGGATTCGCACGGGAAGTGGGCTGTCCACGACGAGCTGTCCGCCGGCGAGTTCGATGCTCAGGAGCCCCGCGCGAGTCGGAACGGTCGCTCGTATCCATTCAATCCCGGTCACTGCCGGAGCGATCCAATACGCGTCGGTGTCCAGACCGACCGGCGCGATGCCGAGCACGTGGGTGACGAGGTCGCTCGTGGGAGTACTGCTCCACCCGTGCGCGGGGGTCCCCCATTCCCAGCATTCGCCAAATGTGTCGTAACCGTCGACAAGGAAACGTAACCATCTGCGCAGGAGACGTGGAAGCATGTCGGCACGACCGGCATACGCCACAGCATCGTGCACCACGGACGAGAAGAACGGTTCCGCGCGTATGATCCCGCGCCGCACATCCCAGTCGATCTGCTGCACACCGTCGACGCGGTCCTGCACCTTCTGCGCGAGCGTCCGCTCGGGAGATGCCGCGTTCCACCCGCGCGAGACGAGGTGAGATTCGTCAGTGATACGGCAGATTAGCGCCCCCCGCCGTCCGGCGGGCCCCAAGTCGGCGACGATTGCCGCGGCATTGGCCGCCTGCGAGACGGCCGGCATCAGTCTCCCATCCACGATGTGATCGACGTACACGGCGCGGTCAGGGTCCCAGAAGCACTCGAACCCGATCTCGGTTCTGACGACCAGGTCGCGTGCCCACCGTGCGCTGCCCCCGTTGCCGAGCGCGTCGCAGAGCTCGGCGAACTCGCGGAGACCGCGCACCCAGAGGGCGGTGAGGATCGCGCTGCGTCCGGAGGTGAAAACACTCGCCCAGTCGACCAGCCCCCACTCGGGGACATCAGCGAGCACGCCGTCCGCGTCGGCGTATTGCTCAAACCAGGTCAAAATCCGTTCAGCGGTGGGAAGGTGTGCGCGCACCACATCGAGCTTGTGACTCGCTCGGGCATACTTCCACAGGCCGTGAAGCCAATGCAGCGACCAGTCAGGGATCGTGTATCCCGAGTCGGATTCGATGTCACCCGCAACCGACATCGGCAGCATCCCGTCGGCGCGTGGAGAATCGCACACATCGAGGTATCGCTCGGCCAGGCGCCAGTCCCGGTTGGCGACGAGATGCACGTCGAGGTGCACAATCCCGTCACCGGTCCAGGCGCGCTGCTCGCGAGTGGGACAGTCCGTGAAGGCATCGGAAGAGTTCACCTGCACCGTGCGCACCCCCGCGTGCCACAGCCGCTCAAGGTCGGCGTCGCTGGAGGCGAAGGATGCCCCCGGGGCAAAGGGATACAAGTGTTCGCGAACACCCAGTTCCTCGATCCGGACGGCGGCGGACAGTGGCGGAGTGACCAGCACAGCCACGACGCGCACCCCGTTCGTCTCCAGCGCACGGAATCGTCCCGGCCCGCCGCGCGCGATGACTCTGGCCCCAGCGCGCGGCACATACCGGGCATCCTGGGCCGGATCGTGGGGACGCTCGAGGTATGCAAGATCGAACATGGTGCCTGCAGGGGCATCGAAGGCGAACTCGACGAACCCCGAGAGCACTCGACCGAAATCGAACTGCCAGAGGGAGGGGTCGTCTGGCGCGGCATGGTGCACAGGTTTCGTGGTCGAATGCTTTGCCGTGACACCGTGTAGCGCCACCAGCACGGAGTCGATGGGAGGCCTTGACGGTTGCTCGCCAGGACGCACCAGGGTGGCAGACGTGGGCGAGACGAGATCACCGTCCAGTCGTGCGAGGCCTCGAGGTCGCAGTGCGCCGTAGGGGTAGGCGGGCGGGCGAGAACGACGCGACCCACCCGGGTGAAGCACCTGCGCGGGGACAGCGCTCAGGAACCCAGTCGCGTCACCGGTCGGCAGGAGCCAATCATCGTCGAGTTCGCGTTGGTCGACGATCTCCACAGGGAGCGATGCCAAAATCCCTGCCCCTGGCAGCGTTGACCACGCCGTCATCGGCTGCGCTGTCCACGCGGGGCCGCTGGCGAGCGCAGCCCAGGCGTGGGGCAGGTCGACGATCAGGCAAGCAGAGGAGCCGAGGCCGGAGGCCACGCGCGCCCGCTGCCAGATCGCGTTGTCGTGACCGTAGAACGTGACGAGGACGGCGATCGTGTTGCGCCCTTCGACGAGCGCTGCGCCGATGTCGTAGTCGTCGTAGGTCAAACGGTAAGGCTGCCCCCGCACTGGACCGCGCCCGATCTCCTGCCCGTTGACCCACAGCACGTACCGCGAGTCGGCGCTGATGCGAAGCGGGAGGGTCGTTGGCGGGTCAGCGAGCGTGAAGTCACGGCGGAATCCGATTCGATGCAGGCCGTCGGCGACAGCCTGAGTGGCATTGATCCACTCACCGTCCCAGGGTCCGAACCGGGACTCAGACTGCGTCATCCTGCTCCGCCTCCCCAAGACCGCCAGCATGTCGCGCCGCGCGGCGCCGGGCCTGCTCGGCAGGGTCGGTGACCGGTGTCGCGAGCAAGAGTGCGCGCGTGTACGGGTGCTGCGGAGCCTCGGTCACTTGCCGGGTTGGTCCGGTTTCGACGATGCGGCCGTGCCGCAGCACGGCGATCCGATCGCTAATACTGCGCACCACCCCGAGGTCATGGCTGATAAAGAGGTAAGCGACGCCGGTCCGATCCTGCAGCTCACGCAGAAGCATGAGGATCCGCGCCTGGGTGGACACGTCCAGCGCGCTCGTCGGTTCGTCGCAGACGATCAGTCGAGGGCTCAGCGCGAGGGCGCGCGCGATCGCGATGCGCTGCCGTTGACCTCCGGAGAACTCACTGGCCAGGCGCCGGCCGGAGTCGGCCGGCAGATGCACGCCGTCCAGTAGTCCCTTCACCTGCGATCGCGCATCCTTGATACCCCGCACCACCAGGGGCTCGATGAGGATGTCCTCCACCGTCATCGCGGGGTTCAGCGACGAGTATGGGTCTTGGAAAATCGCCTGAAGCCCCACAACGCTGACGCGGCGCCGACGACGCGTCAGATGCGTGATGTCGGTTCCGGCGAATCGCACTACCCCGGCGGAGATCGGTGCTAGCCCGAGGATCGCCCGGCCGATGGTGCTCTTTCCGGAACCGGACTCGCCGACGAGGCTCAGGGTCTCGCCCTGCGCTATCTTCAGGTCCACGCTGCGGATGACCTGCGTGATCCGACCGCGTCGGCCGAACTCGACATGGAGGTCTTCGACCTCGAGTATTGGGTCTGACATCTGCGCGTCTCTCAATGCAATTCGGATGCCGCGTGCAACAGCTCGCGGGAATAGGCGGCTTCAGGACCGGCGAAGAACGTTGTCGTCGGCGAGTCCTCTACGATCCGGCCGTTCTTCATGACCGCGACGCGATCGCAGATGTCGGAGACGACACCGAGGTTGTGCGTGACGAGCACGACCGCAAGGCCGCTCTCATCACGCAGGTCCCTGATCAGGTCGAGCACACCCGCCTGCACGGTGACATCCAGTGCGGTCGTCGGCTCATCGGCGATGATCAGCTCGGGATCGCCGGCGACTGCTCCGGCGATGAGCACGCGCTGAGCCATCCCGCCGGAGATCTCATGCGGGTATTTGCGCATGACCTCTTCGGCGTCTGCAATTCCCACCCGCTGCAAGAGACCGACAATGCGTGCATCCGCCGCAGACCGTGAGACCTTCCGGATCGCACGCAGCCAGCGCCGCATCTGGGTTCCGATGGTCATCGTGGGATCCAGATTCGTCATCGGCTCCTGAGGGATGTAAGCGATCTTGGTTCCGCGGACGGCACGCAGCGCCGCCTGCCTGCCCAGAATCTCCTCGCCATCGAAGCGGACCGAGCCACCGACGATGACGGCGTTCTTGGGAAGGACGCCGAGGACGCTGAACGCCGTTTGCGACTTGCCGGAGCCGGACTCTCCGACAAGTCCGACGATCTCGCCGCGACGCACCTCCACATCCACACCGTGCACCACTTCGCGGAGGGCCGAACCATTCGTCGGGTATGCCACCCGCAGACCACGAACGCTCAGAATCGCATCTGTCGACGGCATACGTCGAACACCCTCCACCGGCGAGGCCGCGGCCACCCGGGCACGGGCCGCACGATTAGAGAGAATGACGCGCTTGGACGAAGGATCGAGAGCATCGCGCAACGCATTGCCGAGCAGCACGAAGGCGAGCACGGTCACTGTGACCGCGAGCGCCGGCCACAATACCCCGGTCGGGGCGACGTAGATGTTGCGGAAGGCGAAGTCGAGCATCCCACCCCACGAAGGCTCCTGTGGACTCCCGAGACCGAGAAACTCCAGGGCCGCCTGGATACCGACGGCCGCACCGAGAATGAACGAACTCTGAATGATGATCGGCGAACGCACGGCGCGCACAACATGCCGGAATAGGATCCGCGTGTCGGTCAAGCCGGAGACCTTCGCAGCATCGATGTACAGCTCCCCCCGGACAGAGGCGACGACACTGCGCGTGAGGCGGTAGAAGATCGGGGCGACCATGACGCCGTAGATCGCCATTGCGAGCAAGATGTTCGGGCCGATGACCGCATAGAGCGCGATCAACAGCACGACGCCAGGCAGGGCGAGCAGCACGTCGGAAACCCAGTTCGCCACGCCCTCGATCGCGCCCGCGTAGTAACCGGCCAGCAGACCGGCGACCGCGCCGATGCAGACGGAGACGAGGAGCACGACGATGCTCGCGAGCAGGGTTCCCCGCGCAGCCCACAGCAGACGCGACAGCACGTCGCGCCCGGCCGAGTCTCCACCCAGGATGTAGCCGCCGGTGAAAGGTGGCGCGTTGGTGAGCTCGATCTTGGTGGCGTTTGGATCGAACGGCGCGATCCAGGGAGCAAGCACCGCGGCAAGGACGATCACCGCGAGCAGCATCAGGGAGATCAGGCCGAGTGGGTTACTCAGCAGCCGACGGGACGGGCGTTGCGCGCCCGGTGCGGTGGGGTCGATCGAGACGGGTACGGCTGCGGCTTCGCTCATCGCTGCCTCACCTTCGGGTTGAGGGCGGCGTTGACCAAGTCCGCAGCGAGGTTGACGATGATGACGACGATGATGATGAAGAGGACGCAGCCCATGATGATCGGGATGTCTCCCAACAGGGAATTCGTCACTGTGAGCTCACCGACACCGGGCAGCGAGAAGACCCGCTCGATGACGACGACCCCGCCCAACAGGACGATGATCTGCAGGCCGAGGATGATGATGCCTGGCCCCGCCGCGTTGCGGAACACGTGTCCGAAGATCACCGGCCCCGATCGCATTCCGCGAGCACGCAGAGTGCGAACGAAATCCTTCTCCAGCACGTCCTTGACCGCGCCGCGGAATTGCTGCGAAGCCGGCCCGACAGAAGCGATAACGACAGCGGTGACCGGCAGGAACAGGCTGAGTGCCCACTGCGCGGGGCTCTCCGTGAACGGCACATAGCCGGTAGCAGGGAAGAGTCTCGCGCTGACGGCGAGAGTCATCACCAACACGATGGCGACGATGAAGTTTGGAACCGCTGTTCCGATGAGCGCGACGACCTGCAGCACGCGGTCGACCCACCCCCCGGCCACGGCGCTCGCGACGCCGAGCAGGGCGCTGAGCACCGCTGTCAGCAGCATCGCGATGCCGACGAGGGCCAGCGTCACCGGAACTCGGCTGGCCATGATCGTCGTCACCGCTTCCCCCGTGTAGTAGCTGGCGCCCAGGTCCCCACGGACTGCCGCGAGGACCCATTCGATGTACTGGAGGATCACCGGACGGTCCAGGCCAAGTTCGGCGACCTTCGCCGCGACCTGGGCGTCGGTCGCATCCACCCCGAGGATGGTGCGCGCGATGGCGGCTCCGTTGCTGAAGACGAGCACGAACGTCGCGAACGACACTCCGAGCGCAAGCAGCACGCTGAATCCCACACGTCTGGCGACGAAACCGACCATCGGCGAACCTCCTCTGTGAATGCGTCGGTGATTACTGAAAAGACTTGAGCTGGGGAACCTGGAAATAAGGATCAGGCGTGCCGGTCACCGTCATATCCCCTGCCGTACCGAAGTACGCGGTGCGGTTGTTCCACGGGATGAACCATGCGTTCTCGACGACGTATCGGTTGATCTCCTGCAGCGTGGTCGTCAACTCCTCACCGGTCGCGCTTTGTGCGGCGTCGGTGAGAGCGGCGAGTTCCGGCGTGGTGTTGTGCTTGACATTCCAGGTCGCGTCAACGCTGATTGCCTGTTGCAAGCTCCACAAACCGGACGAGAGCGGCATGCTGATGTACGTCATCGGGAATCGTCCGCTCAGCAGCTCGGGCACGGCTGTGGCACCGGCGATCGGCGTCTCGGTGACGGTGATCCCCAGCTCCGCGAACTGCTGCACGATGAGAGGGTTGGCCTGATCAGTCTGCGGAGTGCGCGACGGGATCTCGATCGTGAAGCCGTCGGCATACCCGGCTTCGGCCATGAGCTTCTTCGCCGTGGCAACGTCGTAGGCGTAGTCGTGGTCGAGATCTGCGATGAAGCCCTCGGTCTCAGGTCCAAACATCTGCGTCGTCGGATCCGCCAATCCCTGGAACAGCCCCTTCGCGATGCCTTCACGGTCGAACACCATGTTCAGCGCCTGCCGCACCTTGGGTTCGGCGAGAGCGGGCACCATGGTGCCGTCGCGATCGAAGATGATGATGCCGTTGGTCGCGTCGACCCAGCTGACCACGGAAAGATCGGATGCCTCGGCTTCGGCGAAGGTCTGCGCCGACAACGTGGCGCCGTCCACCTGACCTGTCTTGAGCGCGTTCAGACGTGCGGTGACGTCCGTCATGATCGTCACGACGATTTCGTCGTATGGGTACGCGTCAGCGTTCCAGTAGTCGTCGCGCTTGGCGAAGGTGAGCACGGAGCCGCTCGTCGAATTGGCTGCATCGAAGGTGTACGGACCGGAGCTGAGCGGCACGGCATCGAGATCCGCCGATGCGATGGCGGCCGGGGAAGCCACGATACCCGGACTGAGGCACATGTAGGTCGCCAGCAGGCCGCGCGGTGCCGGGGCTTTCACGACGACTGTCCGCTCATCGGGCGCATCTACCGTGAGCCCTGCGACACGCACTGCGCCGGATCCGCCGCCGGTCTGCATGTGCTCGATAGATGCCTTGACGGCCGTCGAGTCCACCGGCGTGCCGTCTTCGAAGGTCATCCCGTCGCGCAGCGTCATCGTGAGGCTGCTGTTCTCGTCGCTGAAGGCGAAGTCCTCGGCGGCGCCGGGGCCGACCGAGCCGTCCTCATTGCAGGTGAGCAGCGTGTCGTAGACGGCGGTCCACTGCCAGATTCCATCGAACGCGCTTGTTTGGAGCGCCGGGTCCCAGGACGCCTGCGCAGTCGAACTCGCCAGCCGCAGCTGAGAGTAGTCCTTGGCTTCCGATGGTGTTCCGGTGGGTGCACCGGAACACGCAGTCAACGCGATAGCGAAAGTGGCCGTGGCGGCCGCGATCGAGCTGAGGCGGGCGCGCCGCGATGTCAGTGCTCTCATCAAATACTCCTTTGTAGTCGAACCGGCACAACGGCGAATCTTCAATGACGCGGGTGCCGTGCAGACTCAAAGTAGCTGACTCAACTTAATCGTGCAAGTTAGACTAACCGAGCGTTACTGAATCGTGAAAGTTCGATCATGCGATCGTGTGGCTGCTGGGGCACACTATAGAGATGACGAGCAGTGAGGTAACTGTCGCGGGCCGGGGGCGCCGCGCCACTGCAGCAGACGTCGCACGACTGAGCGGCGTATCTCGCGCGACCGTCAGTTACGTATTGAACAACGCCCCCGGCCAGACGATCCCTGTTTCCACTCAAGAACGCGTCCGGGCGGCTGCTGCAGAGCTGGGATACGTTCCCAGCGCCGCCGCAGCATCCCTCCGCCGCGGCCATTCTCGCATCATCCTTATCGTCACCGAACCGGCACTGTTTGGGTTCATCACCGATCCTTTCCTGTCAGCGATCTCATCCCGTCTCACACATGCCGGATTCGTCCCCGTCACACACCAATACAGCACGTCGGAGGCCTTACGAGCTCTGGTGGCCGAGATCCGCCCGTACGGAGTGCTCGCGCTGATCGCGTTGGATCCGGAGTTCAAAGCGGCGATCCACGCGGCCGGGGTTCCGCGTGTGTACTCCTCGGGGCAGGGCGACGCCAGCTACCCCCGACCGTGGGAGGAGGAGATCGGCGAGATGCAGGCGCATTACCTCATCGACCGCGGAGCCGAACGCCTCGTGTACGCAATGCCCAGCGACGAGAATCCGCGTTCGCCCATGGCGCGTTCTCGTGCGATCGGAGTTGCCACCGTGTGCAAAACGCGTGGGTTGACGGCGCCAACGCCGGTGAAAGTGCAGATGGATGCCGAGAGTTCGCTCGCAGCTCTCGGCCCCGTAGTCGCTTCGGATGCCGTAACCGGTATTTGCGCGTTCGACGACGAGGTGGCCAGCGTCGTGCTGGCGGCGATGCATCGTCTGGGCAAGCAGGTGCCTGGCGATGTGCTTGTGATGGGCGTGGACGATACGCCCTTTGCTCCGTTCCTCACTCCACCGCTCACCAGCATGACCATCGATGGCCGCCAAACCGGCCTCGCCCTCGCAGACCGGTTCCTCGCAGGCGACAACGGTGCCAGCGCAGATTCCGTCTCCCACGCCGTCGCCACGATCGTCCGCCGCGGAAGCGCCTGATCCCCAGGGAGCGCTGCGGATCGCCGTGGGTGAATTCCACATCGGCTTCGTCGGCCACGCCCTACGCCAGCCAGCTTGGCTTCATTTACTAACGCCTGCCCATGCAACGGTGGAGCATCTCGGCGATGACCCACGAACGGAGTTGAAGATCTACGCGCACGTTCTCGGCGAAGGATCAGGTCCACAGGGTCACAGCCGCGGACCGCTCAGAAAGAGTCCGAACACTACATCAACACTGGACCGCAGATTCTGGATCAGACGTGGGCGCGACTGCGCTCATCCAGTCACAAAATAAACCTCTGACCAGCGGTTTTTGTGGCGGAGACGAGGGGATTTGAACCCCTGGACCCCTTGCGAGGTCTCCACCTTAGCAGGGTGGTGCACTAGGCCGGACTATGCGACGTCTCCAGACATCCGACTCGAAAGCACGGATGCGCTCCTCCATCATAACCGGTCGGAACGAGTGTCACGAACCGGCCGTTCTCACTCCTGCGAGTCGGCCAGCAGCCGCGCTGTCGCCGTCGCCATGTGCACGGCCATCGCGGACGCGGCAGCGTCGCCGTCGCCTCGGCGCACTCCCGCCAGCACCGCTTCGTGCTCTGCGACCGCCCGCTCCGCCTCGGCGGAATCGTGCACCGCGCGATCGGCGTAGACCTGCAGGAGCGAGCGGATGACGTGCACATGATCGGTCAACGTCTCGTTGCCGGCAGCCTCGGCGAGCGCATGGTGGAAATCGAGGTCGGCCTTCGCGAAGGCGGGAAGATCGGCGACCGTCTCGCGCATCCGCTTCACGTCTTCGTCAAGCCGAGCGATGACCGCGGCATCCGCCCGCGCAGCGGCCAGCCGGGCGACGTAGATCTCCAGCCCCTCGCGCAGCTCCAGCAGTTGCGCGGTGTTGCGTTCGCCGATGAGCAGCCCCCAGCGCAGCGTCTGCGGCAGAAGCTCGCTCGCCAGTCCGCGAAGGTAGGTGCCGGATCCGGGCCTGACATCGACGATCCCGAGAATCTCGAGCGCGGCGAGCGCTTCGCGCACTGCCGAACGCCCGACGCCGAGTGTCGCGGACAGCTGCCGTTCCGGGGGCAGCCTCGTACCCGGCGCCACTGCTCCGCTGGTGAACAGATCGAGCAGACGTCGTGCCACCTCGGAGACCGGCGTCCCAGAGGGCAGAGCACTCAGCGCGGACGCGATGTCGTCGACCGATTCGCCGGGGTATGCGGGCATGGCTTCAACCTACCCGAGCGCGAGGAGAAGACTTGCAATTGGTCAACCGGTTTGCCAAAATGTGATCATGATCGGCCTCGGCACATACGCCTACTTCTGGCAGCACTCCGACCGCGTGCCGCAGCCGTTGAGCCTGATCGGCGCTCTCGAGGACACCCGCGCCCAGGGTGTCGACCTCTTCCAGATCTGCGACTACGCACCGCTGGAGCGGATGACCGACACCGAGCTGCGCGACGCCGCCAAGGCCGCCAGGGACCTCGGCCTCGCGATCGAGCTCGGCACGAAAGGCATCGTCCCCGAGCACCTGAGCACCTTCCTCGAGCTGGCCGAGATCTTCGACGCGCGCCTGGTGCGCAGCATGCTCTACGGCCCCGATTCCCGTCCTTCGCTCCACGAGGCCGAGACCTGGCTGCGCCGCACGATGCGCGAGTACGAGACCGCGGGCGTCACGCTCGCGCTCGAGACGTACGAGCAGCTGGCCACGGCTGACCTCGTCGGTCTCGTCGAGCGCGTCGGCAGCGATCACCTCGGAATCTGCCTCGACCCCGCGAACGTCGTCGCCCGGTTGGAGAACCCGAGAACGTGCGTCGAGCAGACCGCCGCACTCACCAAGAACGTGCACGTGAAGGACTTCGCCTTCGCCCGCCAGCCGGGCTGGGTCGGATTCACCTACAGCGGCGCCTCGATGGGATCTGGGCTGCACGACTACGCCCACCTTCTCGGAGCCGTCCGCCCGCGTGAGCGCGGCATCAACGAGATCGTCGAGCACTGGCTGCCGTGGCAGGACGACGCCGAGACGACCATACGAACCGAGCGGGAATGGACCCGCGCCACACTGGAACATCTGAGGAGCACACTGTGACCGAGAACCACAAGATCGCCGTCATCGGCGCGGGCGGCAAGATGGGCATGCGCGTGTCCGACAACCTCGCGAACACGGACCACACCGTCTGGTACGTGGAGAACTCCCCCGCCGGTCGGCAGCGCACGATCGACGCCGGGCGCGAACTGACGGACGCAACCGCAGCCGCGGCCGACGCCGACATCGTCGTGCTGGCCGTGCCTGACCTGGCCCTCGGCCCCGTCACGGCCGAACTGGTTCCGCAGCTGCGTTCGGGCGCGATCGTGCTGACGCTCGACCCCGCCGCCGCCTACGCCGGGCTGCTCACCACTCGCGACGACGTCATCCAGGCCGTCGCGCATCCGTGCCATCCGTCGATCTTCCTGCAGCGCGAGACCCCCGAGCAGTGGGCCGACACGTTCGGCGGCATCGCCGCCCCGCAAGACGCCATCGCCGCGTTCGAGAGCGACGACGAAGCGAAGAAGGCCATCGTCGAAGCGACGGTCCGCGCGATCTACGCCCCGGTCATCGACGTGCACTGGGTCACGATCAAGCAGCTCGCACAGCTCGAGCCGACGCTCGTGGAGACCGTCGCCTGCATGATCGGCGATCTCCTCAACGAGGCTCTTCAGGAGGCCGTGAACACGATGGGCGTTCCGGAGGCGGCTGCGCGCAGCATCCTGTACGGTCACACGCAGGTGGCACTGGCCAACGGCCTGCGCGGCGACAACCCGTTCAGCGACGCGTGCCTGATCGCGATGGACTACGGCAGGGAGAGCATCATCAAGGACGACTGGAAGAAGATCTTCCGCGACGACGAGCTCGACAAGAACCTCGCGCGGATGCTCCACCTCGACAAGATCGAGCGCTGAGATGACCCGCCTCGAGGGGAAAACGGCACTCGTCACCGGCGCCGGAGCGGGGATCGGACGCGCGGTCGCCGAGCGCTTCGCTCGCGAGGGCGCCCGAGTGATCATCGCCGACAGAGATGCGGATGCCGCGGCATCCGTCGCTGCGGAGATCGGCGACGTCGCCCGCGCGGCAGTCGTCGACATCTCCGACGAGGCATCCGTCGAAGCGGCGTTCACCGACCTCGTCGCCACCGGGTGGAGCCCCGACGTGGTCGTGGCGAATGCCGGAGTGCAGCTGTTCGGGCAGGATGCCAAGGCCGCGGAGCTCGATCTCGACGTCTGGCGCCGCACGATCGACATCAACCTGACCGGAACATTCCTCACCGTGAAGCACTCGGTCCGCGCGATGCTGACTGCCGGCGGCGGGTCGATCATCCTCACCGGAAGCCCCACCGGCCTCAACGGGGAAGGGCAGGACTTCACGGCGTACTCCGCATCGAAGGCCGGCATCCATGGCCTCACCCGCACGGTCGCCGCGGCATATGCCGGTGACGGCATCCGGGTGAACACGGTCGTTCCCGCCTACACCGAGACCGGGCTCGTCTCGACGATCTCCGACGATCCTGAATCGCGCACGGCGATCGTCGGGCGCATTCCGCTCGGCCGTGCCGGTAGCCCGGCCGATGTGGAAGGCATCATGGTGTTCCTCGCCAGCGCCGACGGCGAGTTCGCCACCGGAGCGCTGTTCGCGGTCGACGGGGGCATGACGACGCTGTGAGCGCCGGCGGCATCAGGCTGTATCTCGCACTCGCGCATCGACGCGAGTCGGTCGAGCCCGGCCCCGTCGGCGTCACGAGACGCTGAACGAGAACGAAGGTGGAAATGCTGTGACCTGGAATCGTGCTGAACGCGACTTTCGGAGGCTCGGGGACTGGAGCTTCGAGAGACGCGAGGATGAGATCGCCGCGCTGCGCTGGCGGGGGCGTCGCGTGCTGCGCAGCGTTCGCGCGGTGATCCGCGACCACGACTGGAACACCGTTCCGCTCCTCGTCGATTCCGTGGTCGCAGACGGTGATGTTCTTGAACTCGCCGTCCGTTCCGACGAGCCCGCGGCCTTCATCGGCAGCGTTCGCGTCGAGCTCGTCGACGGCGGCATCACGATCGGCATGGACCTGCAGGCCGCGCAGCCCTTTCTGACGAATCGCATCGGCCTCGTCGTACTGCATCCCCCTCTGATCGCCGGCCAGGAAGTCGTCGTCGGTCGTGCCGACGGAACGACCGAGCACAGCCGATTCCCGCTCCGGATCAGCCCGCACCAGCCCATGACTGAAATCTCTGAGCTGGAGTGGTCTGACGAGGACACCCTGATCAGCGTCCGCTTCGACGGAGACGTGTTCGAGATGGAGGACCACCGCAACTGGACCGACGCCTCGTACAAGACATACAGCCGCCCGCTCTCGCTTCCCTTCCCCTACTCTGTGGCGGCAGGTGAGCACATCACGCAATCTGTGCACATCACGGCACAGGCGGACACCGACGCACACGATGCCGTACCCGGCGATGCCGTCATCCGGCTCAGCGGGGGCGGGCGATTCCCGTCCATCGGCGTCGCGGCGTCGTCGGCGCCCGACCCTGCACCGGCATTCGCACCGCTCGGCCCTGAGCTGCTCGTCGAACTGGATCTGGCCAGCACCAACTGGCACGCGGCTCTCGAACGCGCGGCGGCCACCGGCCAGCGTCTCGACGTGCGACTGGTGCTCGATCCTGAAGCACCCGACGAGGTCGCACGGGCGGTCGCCGCGCTCGATGGGCGGCCCGTCGTGCGCATCGCCGCATTCCACGCGGTCGGAGACGCCCGTCATGTATCGGATGCCGCGAGCACTGCGCTGTTGCGCAGTGCCCTGGCCTCTGCGGGGCGGGAGATACCCGTCGTCGGAGGCAGCCGCTCGCACTTCACCGAGATGAACCGCGAGTTCCACCGCCTCCCGGACGACCTCGACGGACTCGTCGTCACCCTCACTCCCCTGTTCCACTCGCGCGACACGGAGCAGCTGGTCGAGTCCATCGCGATCCAGCGGCTCATCGCGGACGAGATGATCGAGCGCGCCGCCGGGCTGCCCGTCCACATCGGACCCGTTACTCTGGCACCCCGATTCAACGACGTCGCGACCGGCCCGCAGCCCGCGCCGAGCCGGATCGATCTCGCCGAGGGATACGGCGCGCAGTTCACCGGGGTCGACGATCCACGACAGCGCGCCGCAGAGCTCGCCGCGTGGGTGATCGCCAGCGCCGCTGCACTGGCTCGACCTGGAGTCGCGACCGTTGTCTGGTTCGAGGAATGGGGCCCGCGCGGGGTGCGTAACACGGACGGGACCGATCTGCCTGTTCTCGCGGCTGTCCGCGAACTGGTCGATCTCGCCGCCGATGACACCGCCGAACTGATCTCCGGCCCCAGTCCCGACGGGTTCGTATGGGCGCTGGGCAGCCGCACTCCTGAGGGCGGTGCGATTCTCGCCGCGAACATCGACACCGCCGAGCGTTCCGTGCGCCTCGTCGTCGAAGACGAGACCATCGCGCTCATCCTGCCGCCCGCATCCTTCACCCGAATCCCGCTCCCCGCAGAGGAACAGCACGAATGATCGACAACTGGAAGCACCGACTGCGTACACACATCCTCGAGCACGCCGTGCAGATGACCCGGGAGCCGAGCGGCGTCCTCACTCATCCGTACACCGTGCCCAGTTCGCCGGATTCCCCGTACTACTCGGCGGCGCTGTGGGACTGGGATTCCTGGTTCATCAGCGTCGTGCTCGGACAGGTCGAACTCGAATCAGGGCAGACCGGTCGTTTCGGCGCCTACGAGGAAGGCACGATACGCAACTTCCTCGCACACACCGACGAAGACGGTGTCATGCCGCTGCTGCTCAAGCCGGAAGGACCGCTTCTGCACGGGGACCCGAGCCGTGCAGCCGGGTTCTCGCAGAACATGCACAAGCCGATCATCGCTCAGCAGACCGCACTGCTCAGCCGCCGCCGTGGAACCACCGAGTGGATCCGCGACGACCTCCCGACGATCGAACGGTTCCTCCACCGCTATCTCGAGAGTCACATCCATGCCGAGACCGGTCTGGCCTATTGGCAGACCGACTTCGCCATCGGCGTCGACAACGACCCGTCCGTCTACTACCGTCCCGACCGCAGCACCGCATCGATCTACCTCAACTCCCTGTTGTATCGTGAGCTGCTCGCGTACGGGTCTCTGCTCGAGGACGTCGATCGTCTGCAGGAGGCCAACATCTGGCGCGGGCGCGCACAGGACCTGGCCGACGCCATCAACGAGCACCTCTGGGATGAGCGCGACGGCACGTACTACAGCGCCGACCTCGCCTTCCGGGAGATCGACTCAGAGGATTGGCTGCACAGCGGCGCGCCGCGGTCCTGGTCCTCGTTGCTTCTTCGTGTGGACAACTGGTCGAGCTTCCTCCCGATGTGGGCGGGAATCGCATCGCAGGAGCAGGCGGAGCGGATGCGGCAGCGCCTGCAGGACGCCCGCACATTCCGCGCGAATTACGGTGTCCGCACCCTTTCTCGCCTCGAGAAGGCCTACAACCTGCGCGCGTCGAACAATCCGTCCAACTGGCTCGGACCGGTCTGGGGAATCAGCAACTACCTGGTCTTCCGTGGGCTGCAGAAGTACGGCTTCCTCGACGATGCCCGCGAGATCGCCGAAGAGACCGTCGCCCTGTTCGGCCGCGATCTCGAGACCACCGGGTCGCTCCACGAGTTCTACAACCCCGACACCGGCGAGGCCATCATGACCAGGAACTTCCAGAACTGGAACTTCCTGGTGCTGAACATGATCGCGTTCCTCGAAGATCGCGCGACGGTGACCGAGTTCTGAGCTTCGGCAGAGTCGTATCGAGCGAGGGACGTCAGAAGTTCATCGCCCGGTCGACGCCCTGACCACCAACTCGGGTTCGAACACGACCTGTTGCACGGGCCGACCAGGATCCGCCTCCTCGTCGAGCAGGAGCCGCAGCGCGGTCTCGCCCATGATCCTGCTCGGCTGACGCACGGAGCTGAGCGGGACCACGGCCGCCGCCACGAAGTCGATGTCATCGAACCCGATGAGCGCGACGTCCTCCGGTACCCTCAGCCCGGGCGACTGGAGCAGACCCTGCAGCACGCCGAGAGCAAGCAGATCGTTGCCGGCGAACACCCCGTCCGGTCGTTCCGACGCCTTTCTGCCGGCGATCTCCTCGCCGACGGCGCGACCGTCGGCGACCTGCATCGCGGATGTCGCGAAGACCTCGAGCGTGACACCGGAGTGTTCACGCACCGCACGCTCGACGCCACGTCGTCGGTCCTCGATCTGCCGCAGGTCGGCCGGGCCGCCGACGAACATCAGACGGCGTCGACCGCGCTCGATCAGGTGCGTGCCGGCCAGCCACCCGCCCTTCTCGTCATCGACGGAAACGGAGCTGAACACGCCATCGGCGCTTCGTCTGTCCACCAGCACGGCCGGTGTGCCTCGCTCACGCAACCGCTGCAGTCGGGGGCCGACCTCTCCATAGGGCGAGATCAGGACTCCGCGCACCCGCTGCTGCTCGAACAGATCCAGGTAGCGCGACTCACGCGATTCGTCCTCGTCGCTGTTGCCGAGGATGACTGCGAGATCGTGCCGCTCGGCCTCCTGCTCCGCGCCTCGAGCCATCTCGGTGAAGAACGGATTCCGGACATCCAGCACGACGAGACCGACCGTCGTGCTCTGCCCAGCCCTCAGCTGCCTGGCAGCATCGTTGCGCACGTAGCCGAGGGCCTCGATCGCCTCGTTCACCCGCCGCACGGATTCCGGAGCCACACGCTCGCGATGGTTCAGGACGTTGGAGACGGTACCCACCGAGACGCCGGCATGGGCAGCGACCTCCCTGACGCTGACGGTCATGCTCGGCCGAATCCTTCCGTGCTGGCACGGATGACGAGGTCGGGTTCGAACATGTGGTGGGGATCAGCGATCGCACGGCCTTCGATGGTGTCGAAGAGCAGATCGACCACCGTGCCGCCGAAACTGTCGTGCCTGCCACTCACGCTGGTGAGAGGGATGAGCGACACCTCGGCGAACTCGTTGTCGTCGTATCCGATGATCGCCGTCTGGCGCGGAATGTCGACGCCGCCCTGCACCAGCACCTGCATGATGCCCAACGCGAGAAGATCATTGACGGCGAATATCCCGTCGGGGCGGAGCTCCGGCGGTCGGGCCAGCAAGGCGGCCCCCACCTCACGGCCTCCGCGAACGGTACGGTCGGGCATGTCGATGACTTCGATCGTCGCTGCACCGAACAGGCGCACGGCCTCGCTCGCACCGGCGAGGCGATCCGCGACCTGAGGAATGCCCAGCGGACCACCGACGTAGGCGATCCTGCGGCACCCGACGTCGAGCAGATGCTCCAACGCCTTCCGGCCGCCCGAGACGTCGTCCAACGACACGGACGGCTGTTCGTCCGAGCGTCCCTTCTGGCCGATCAGAACGGATGGAGTGCCACGCTTGCGCACCTGAGCGAGGCGCTCCTCCACGGGAAGGTGCGATGAGACCAGAAGCCCCTGCACCCGGTGCTGCTCGAACACCCTGAGGTATGCGTCCTCGCGATCCCGGCTGCGATGGGAGTTCGCCAGGAACACGGTGACTCCACGCTCGTCAGCGCGTCGCTCGACGCCCTCGGCGATCTCGGCGAAATAGGGGTTGCTCACGTCTGGCGCGAGATAGCCGATCACACTCGAGACACCGAGTCGCAGTTGACGACCGGCACTGCTCGGCACGAAACCCAGTGAGTCGATCGCGAACTGAATGCGCTGAGCCTTGTCAGCGGACACCCGGTCCGGGTGGTTGAGGAAGTTGGAGACCGTTCCGACGGCTACATTTGCGAGCGCCGCGACGTCGCGGATGCCGACCCTGGACATTCGGCGGCCCCCTCCACTCGCGTGACTCACAGATTGAACGCCACTGTACAGGAGCAGGCGGCCCGCACAGCGTTGTCGCTAGAACGTTTCAAAGCCTCCGCAGTCCTCTCTGCCCGCAGGCGCGCTCGCGACGGCGACCGTCCGCGCCGATCGAGAACGCCCCGGCTGTCTTGTGATCAAATTGTGACGTTTCAACCTGATCCACCCTACCCGAGAGGCATCTCGCCTGTGCCACCACCGCGCAGCACGGCTACCGTTCCGCCACCGTGGCGATTTTCCCGATTGACATTGGCTTGCCACGGATCTAGCATCCAATTGAAACGTCTCAATAAGGAGATTCCACTTTCAAGGAGGAAATGTGTTCACAGCACCACGGCGGCGCCCCCGTAAGGCGCTCATCGGCGCGGCCGCACTGCTCGGTGCCGGCGCCCTCGTCCTCGCAGGCTGCGCAGGCGGCAGCGGCGGAGCAGAGCCCTCGTCCATGGAGTTCCTCAAGAACTCCGAGAACACCACCACCGAACCTGTGCTCGACGCGCTCGCCGCCGGTGATTGCAAGGCCGAGGATGAGACCCTCCCCCTCGAAGTCAGTTCGATGCCTCAGGCAGAACTCGACTCGCAGATCCAGCTCCTCGCCAGCCAGGGGGGCCTTCCGCCCATGTTCTCGGCCGGCGGCAACCCGGCTGAGGGCGCGAAGCTCGCCGAGGCGGATGTGCTGGTCGATTTCGACAAGGCACTGACTGACCTCGGGGTCCGCGACAAGATCGCTCCCGGTGCCGTCTCCACGATCGAGAAGCTCTACGGCGGCGGTTTCAACTTCCTGCCCTTCCAGTACAACATCGAGGGCATCTGGTACAACACTCAGATCTTCGAGGAGAACGGCTGGGAGGTCCCCGAGACATGGGACGACCTCCTCACTGTCGCTGCCGAAGCGAAGGCCGCGGGGCTGACGCCGCTCTCGGCCTCGGGTGAGCAGGGATGGCCCATCACGCGTCTTCTCTCGACGTACATCTTCCGCGACCTCGGGCCCGACGCGATGCAGAAGGTCGCCGACGGTGAAGCGAAGCTGACGGACCCCGAGTACGTCGAGGCCGCCGAGGCCATAGCCGGTCTCGGTGCTGAGGGCTACTTCGGGGACAACGTGACATCGCTCGACATCGACGGCTCGTACAACCTGTTCCTCACCGGGAAGTCGCCGATGATCTACATGGGAAGCTGGATCCTCGGCAACATCAACGGCGAGGGCAATGAGGTCGGCGCCGAGAACATGAGCTTCTTCCCGTTCCCCGCCGTCGAAGGCGGAGCCGGATCGATCGACCAGTATCCGGCGAATGTGGGCCTGCCTGCCACGTTCAGCTCGGAAAGCTACTCCGACGGTGTGGCCGGATGGCTCGGCTGCATCGCCGAGAACTACGGCAACGAAGCACTCAAGCAGGGCCAGATCACCGGTTTCGTCGCCGATGAGGAGGCCGACCTGCCCGAGATCTCGCAGAAGGTCGCCGATACGATCGCCGAGAGCACTGACAGCGTGCTGTGGTTCGAGGCGCTGTTCAACGCCAAGGCGAGCCAGATCTCGTCGACGAACGCCGCGCTGCTCGTCACCGGTCAGCTCACGCCGGACGAGTTCATGAGCATGGTGCAGGACGCCATCGACAACCCGTGATCCACAGGTGCCCCGTCGTCTCTGCGGCGGGGCACCTCGCACTCGATACTTCTCGCGGACGTCGGCGGGTTCACCTCGCACACGTCCCACTCACCCCGGAAAGGCCCCCTCGATGAAGTCGATCTTCGGTGACCGCAAGGCGATCGTCCTCCTGCTGGTGCCCGCGTTGCTCGTCTATACGCTGATCATGCTGGTACCGGTCGTCTGGTCCCTGTTCCTGACGTTCTTCGACGGCACACCTCTCTCCGGGTTCCAGTTCGCCGGACTCGACAATTTCGCACGGCTCTTCTCCGATCCGGCCGTCTGGGAGGCGTTCTGGTTCACGATCCGGTACGCGGTGCTCGTGACGGCCTTCCAGGTCGTACTGGGCTACGGCCTCGCGCTGCTCTATCACTTCGTGCTGCGCAGGTCGTCGACTCTCGTGCGCACGCTCGTGTTCTTCCCGGTCGTCCTGCCGACCGTCGCCGTCTCGTTGCTCTACCAGAAGCTCTTCCAGTCCGCGCCGGACGACGGTCTCGTCAATGAGCTCCTGGTCAACGTCGGCCTCAGTGGCGTCGACTGGCTCGGCGGGGGCGGCACAGCATTCGTCGTGATCGTCATCATGGATGTGTGGCGCTCGATCGGGTTCTACGGCATCCTCATCTTCTCCGGCCTGCTCGACATTCCTGACGAGATCATCGAATCCGCGCGACTCGATGGCGCCAGCGGCGTCCGCCTCTTCCGGCACATCGTCCTGCCCATGTCCCTGCCGATCCTCTTCGCCTCGATCATCTTCAGCGTCAACGGCACGATCAAGGTCTTCGATTCGGTGTTCGCTCTCACCGCGGGCGGTCCTGGCAGCTCGACGACTCCGCTGACCCTGTACATGTACCGGACCGCGTTCCAATACAGCGACTACGGCTACGGCTCGACCGTCGCGCTCCTGTTGACGATGATGTGCCTGATCGTCACCCTGTTCATCTTCCGTTCGTCGCGCCGCGACGCCACGATCTGAAAGGCGCCGACATGACCTCCACTCTCGATACCGTCGCCGTTTCGTCCCCCCGTGCTCCGCGGCGGCATACAGGCGGCCCCGGCCCTTCGCTCATGCGTGGATTGCGTCGGATTCCGACGCTGCTCACGATCGCGGCCCTCATCCTCATGACGGCCTACCCGCTGTTCTGGATGTTCATCAACTCGCTGAAGTCCAACAGCGACTTCCTCAACAACCCCTCGTACGCCATGCCCGAGATCTGGCGGTGGGACAACTACGTCACAGGATGGGAGACAGCGAATCTCAGCACGACGGTCGTGAACTCCGTGCTCGTCACGTTCCCGTCGCTGATCCTCCTCGTGCTTCTCGGCACAGCCGCGGGATACGCACTCGAAGTGCTGGTCTTCAAGGGACGCAGCACGATCCTGCTGGTCTTCCTCGCGGGCATCATGATTCCCGGGCAGATGATCATCCTGCCGCTGTTCACCGCCTTCTTCAACATCGGCCTCACGGGCTCACTCCTGCCGCTGATCCTCATCTACACCGCAGGTGGATTGCCCCTGACGGTGTTCATGATGGCGACGTACTTCCGCGCGATCCCCCGTGAGATCTTCGAGGCGGCGACCATCGACGGCGCTTCGATGATCCGCGCGTTCTTCAGCATCGGAATGCCGATGATGCGCAACGCGATCTTCACCGTCGCGATCGTGCAGTTCTTCCAGATCTGGAACGATCTGCTCATCGCGCTGGTGTTCGGCGGACAGCGCAAGCTCAACACCATCCAGGTCGGCTTGCTCAACTTCTCCGGCGAGTACGGTTCGGTCAACTACGGCCCGCTGTTCGCCGCCATCTGCATCACCGTCTTCGCGATCCTGATCCTCTATCTCTTCTTGAACCAGCGCATCATGAAGGGCCTCGCGGCCGGCGCTGTCAAGGGATGAGGCCGGTGTCGGCGGGCCGCGATCGCGCCGCCCGCCGATACCCGTCAACGCCAGTCGTGGCGAGCGCGGAACCCGAGCCGCTCCTGGATCTTCGCCGTCGACATCAGCGACTCGAACTCACCGAGACCGTCGGCGATCGGCGTACCAGGGAACCAGTGCTCCGCCAACTGACGAGACGGAATCCCGGATCCGGATCCGGGAGCCGCGACGTTGAAGATCTCGAACCCGGGCCGCGCTCCGGCCACCGCGAGCGCGACCGCCTCGGCGCCGTCTCGCGCATCGATCCACGAGCCGATCAGATCACGGCGGTAATCGAGTTCTCCCGCTCGCTCGAACGTCGCGTATCCGTCCGGCGCCACGACATTCGTGAAGCGCAGCGCCGTGATGGAGGTATCTGGGTGCCAGCCAGCGAGCTGAGCCGCCATGGACTCTTCGACCACCTTGCCGAGTCCGTACGTGTTGAACGCGCGGGTGTACGTCTCATCGACCGGAAGCATCGGCGGCGCGACGTCGAAGGGAAAGCCCATCGCCGTGATGCTCGAGGCGAACACCACGGTGCGGACGCCCGCGCGGTGAGCCGCGAGCAGCACGTGGGAGGATGCCGAGACGTTGTTCTCGAACGTCGTGATGTCGGGGACGATGCCGTTGACAGGGATCGCAGCCAGATGCACGATCGCGTCGACACCGCTGTGCCTCGCAGTGACTCCGAGGAACGCGTCCAGCGTCTGCCCGTAGTCGGACAGATCGACGCGGGTGAACCCGCTGCCGGGGACTCCCGCGACGTCGAAGCCGACGACCTCATGACCATCGGACCGCAACCGCTCGACGGTCGCTCTCCCGAGAGTTCCGCTGCTGCCGGTAACCGCGATATTCATTCAATGGCCTCCTGGGTCCAGTGTCGCACTGCCGCATCCGGGTCGGTCCGCGCGACCGTGCGCTATCGTTTGAAACGTCACAATTCTACTCCTCCGCGTGTTCAAAGCACCGGACATATCCGCTCTGAAACGTTTCGAGTATCCGGGAGTCTACGATGAAGTCCGCAGTATCAGCCCCTCGCTTCGAGCATCATCGCGAGCCACTCGGAATCGGAGAGTCACGCCCACGCGTGAGCTGGACCGTCGACTCGGCATCTCCCGGCTGGCGCCAGAGTGCGTATCGGCTCGAGGTGCGTGGGGACGATGGGATCCGCGCCTTCGATGTCCGATCACAGGATCAGGTGCTCGTACCGTGGCCGTCTGACCCGCTGAGATCCCGCGAGCGGGCGGACGTGCGGGTGAGCGTCAGCGGTGAAGACGGCGTCTGGAGCGAACCAGGCGCATGGGCGACGGTCGAGACCGGTCTGCTCTCGCCATCGGACTGGATCGCGGGCCCGATCGGCGCCATCTGGGAGCAGAATCCGATGACCGACGACCGCAAGCCGGCCCTCGTCCGTCGCGAGTTCACGGCACGATCGGGGCTCGTGCGCGCACGCTTGTACGCCACCGCCCACGGCCTCTACCAGGCAGAGATCAACGGTCATCGCGTCGGCGACGACGTGCTCTCCCCGGGCTGGACAGTGTACCGGGAGCGACTGCGCTACTACACGTACGACGTCACCGATCTGCTCGCCGACGGGCCGAATGCCATCGGCGCGTGGCTCGGCGACGGCTGGTATCGCGGTCGCCTGGGGTGGCGCGGCGGCTTCCGCAACGTCTTCGGCGACGACCAGTCGTTCCTCGCCCAGCTCGAGCTCTCGTACGCGGACGGGACGCGAGAGATCGTCGCGACCGACACGACGTGGCGGGCGAGACGGAGTCCCGTGATCGCCTCCGGCCTGTACGACGGTGAGGACTACGACGCGAGAGAAGAGCAGCGCGATTGGTCCTGCCCGGGATTCGACGACGAGGGCTGGGAGCGCGTGCAGTTGCGCCGGCGCGACCCCGCGACTCTCGTCGCGCCCACCGCACCGCCGGTCCGCGTGACGGAAGAGGTGGCGCCGGTCGCCGTGCTCACGACTCCCAGCGGCCGCCGGGTACTCGATTTCGGTCAGAACCTCGTCGGAGTCGTGCGTCTGCGCGCAACCGCGGCCGCCGGCACGACAGTGACCCTGCGCACAGCGGAGGTGCTCCAGCACGGCGAGCTCTACACGCGACCGCTCAGGGAAGCCCGCTCGACCGATCGATACACGTTCGCAGGCCGCGCGGACGGGGAGGAGTGGGAGCCGCGGTTCACGTTCCACGGCTTCCGCTACGTCGATGTCGAGGGCTGGCCAGGCGACCTCGACCACGACGCCGCGAACGGCGCTCTCATCGCCCGCGTGATGCACACCGATCTCGAACGCACCGGATGGTTCGAGTCGTCGAACCCGCAGCTCGACCGCCTTCACGAGAACGTCGTGTGGGGCATGCGCGGAAACTTCGTGGACCTTCCGACCGATTGCCCGCAGCGCGACGAGCGGTTGGGGTGGACCGGCGACATCCAGGTCTTCGCGCCGACGGCGTCCTACCTGTTCGACATCTCGGGCATGCTGTCCGGCTGGCTGCAGGACCTCGCCGCTGAGCAGCTTCCTGATGGCACGGTCCCCTGGTTCGTCCCCGTGATCCCTTCGGACACGATGTGGACGCCCCAGCGCCCCGGCGCAGCATGGGGAGACGCCGCCACGGTCGTTCCCTGGACCCTCTACCAGCGCTTCGGCGACACCGGGGTCCTGGGGGGGCAGTTCGACAG
>NZ_JBLVOB010000007.1:406983-419156 GCF_053543555.1 Microbacterium xerophyticum
GTTCGACCGCGCCCGCCGATGGGTGGATCTGCAGGCGGACATCGCCGGTCCGTCACGCCTGTGGGACGAGGGCTATCAGCTGGGAGATTGGCTGGATCCCGCCGCTCCCCCGCAGGATCCGGGCGACGGTCGCACGGATCGATATCTGGTGGCCAGCGGATACTTCGCCCGGTCGGCCCGTCTCGTCGCTCAGATCGCCGAGGTGCTCGGAGAGACCGAGGCGCCAGCCGCTACGGAGCGCTCGCCGACGAGGCCCGAGCCGCATTCATCGCCCGGTACGTCGTCGGGGACGGCATGATGACGTCGGATTCGCCGACGGCATATGCCCTCGCTCTGCAGTTCGACCTGCTGCCGGCGGAGAGCCGGACGACAGCCGCCGCGCGTCTGGCGGCGCTGATCCGCGAGAGCGACAACCGCATCGCGACCGGGTTCGTCGGTACACCGCTGGTGTCCGACGCCCTGAGCGCGAACGGACAGCAGGAGACCGCGTACGACCTGCTGCTCGAAGAGGAGTGCCCGTCGTGGCTGTACCAGGTGAACATGGGGGCGACGACGGTCTGGGAACGCTGGGATTCGATGCTCCCGGACGGCACCGTGAATCCGGGCACGATGACCTCCTTCAACCACTACGCCCTGGGCGCAGTGGCGGATTGGCTGCACCGTGTGGTCGCCGGGCTCGCACCCGAGACGCCGGGGTATCGCCGCATCCGCTTCGCCCCGCGCCCCGGTGGCGCGCTCACGTCGGCATCCGCCACCCACACGACTCCGTATGGAGAAGCCGCGATCTCGTGGAGTCTCCAGGGCGACGAACTCACGGTTGAGATGGTCGTGCCCGTGGGCGCCACGGCGATCATCGATCTGGAGGGCCGCGAACCCGAGGAAGTCGGCCATGGTCGGCACGAGCGGGTCGTCGCCCTCGCTCGAAAGGAGGTCGTCGCATGACCCGCATCGCTTTCCTGCACACAGGAGCCGTCGTCATCGCCCCGGTGATGGAGCGTGCACGCGCCGCCTTGCCTGAGGCGACGTTCATCAACTACCTCGACGATCGCATCGTCGCCGACCTCGCGGACGATGATCGCGCCGGCTCCGTGCCCGGTCGCGTCGCAGGCCTCGCGCGCGCAGCGATGAGCGCCGGCGCGGACCTCGTGATGCTCACGTGCTCGTCGATCTCGCAGCTCGCGGCTCGCGTCGAGGACGAGGTCGGGATCCCGGTTCTGCGCATCGACGAAGCGATGGCGGATGCCGCCACCGCGGATGCGACGCGGATCGCCGTGCTGGCGACGTTGCCGACGACCCTCGCGCCCACCGTGGCGCTGCTGCACGAACGGGCCGCGCGAACAGGACACTCTCCCGAGATCGTCGCCGAGGTCATCGAAGGCGCCTTCGCCGCTGTCAGCACTGGCGATCGCGACGCGCACGATCGCCTCGTCGCCGCCGCGATCGAACGAGTGGCTGATCAGGTCGACGTCGTCGTGCTCGCCCAGGCATCCATGGCATCCGCGGCCGAGGCCGTGCAGGTGGAGGTTCCGATCCTCACCAGTATCGTCCCCGGGATCGAACGCCTACGAGATACCGTCACTGCCCGCGCCGCGCACGGCGCACCGACCGAAGGAGCGGAGATCCGATGACGACGGCGACCACGCGCGCACCCCTGCGCGCACTGCAGGCAGATGGGGCCCGTTGGGCGAGCGGGTTCTGGGGCGAGGTTCACGAGCGCACCCGAACGCAGACGGTGCCCGCGATGTGGCAGTCTCTCAGCGACTCGTCCGTGAGTCCGGGGCTGCGGAACTTCCGCGTGGCAGCCGGACTGGAGGAGGGAGCGCACGAGGGCCCTCCGTTCATGGACGGCGACTTCTACAAGTGGCTCGAGGCCGCGGTGGCCCAGCTCGAGACCGATCCGGAACCGTGGCTCGCCGAGACGGTCGAGATGGTCGCAGCGCTCATCGCCTCCGTGCAGCGCGAGGACGGCTATGTCCACACGCCCACGCTGATCGCGTCGCGCAACAATGAGTCGGCGACGGCACTGGCCGACCGATTCCATTTCGAGACGTACAACCTGGGGCACCTGATCACCGTCGGCGTGCGACACCACGCGGTGACCGGATCGACGACGCTTCTCGATGTGGCGCGAGGCGCGGCATCCTTTCTCGAGGACCTCGCGACGAACAAGCCGCTCGAACTCGCCCGCAGCGCCATCTGCCCGTCGCACTACATGGCGGTCATCGATCTCTACCGCGCCACCGGCGAGGAGCGCTACCTCGAGCTCGCGAAAGCGTTCGTACGCGTACGTGACGACTTCGACGGCGGAGACGACAATCAGGATCGAGTGGCGGTTCGCGAGCAGACCACCGTCGCCGGTCACGCCGTGCGCGCCAACTATCTGTACGCAGGCCTCACCGATCTCGTGACGGAGACGGGAGATGCCGAGCTCGCGAACGTGCTCGAGAACCTGTGGCGCGACGTCGTCGACACCAAGCTCTACGTGACCGGTGGCTGCGGCGCACTGTACGACGGCGCATCGCCCGACGGGCATCCGTGGCAGGAGCAGATCAGCCGCATCCATCAGGCCTATGGTCGGGCCTACCAACTGCCGAACACCACGGCGCACGCCGAGTCGTGCGCGAACATCGGCATGATCCTGTGGGGCGAACGGATGCTCGCACTGACGCGCGACGCGCGTTACGCCGACGTCATCGAGCAGATCGCGTTCAATTCCTTCCTCGCCGGCATCAGCCTGGACGGCACCGAGTACTTCTACACCAATGCGCTGCGCCAGGTGCGGGATCTGCCATGGGAGCTTCGGCGCCCCGGCGACACCGGTCTGCATCCGGTACCGTCTCCGCCCCCTTCGGATGCGCGGATGCGCGAGCGCTACCTGAGCTGCTTCTGCTGCCCGCCCAACACCGCGCGCACGCTCGCGCGCTTCCACGAGCGGGCGGCCTCTGTCGGTGACGACGGCCTCTTTGTTCATCTCTACGGCGGCAGTGAACTTCACGCCGTTCTCGCTGATGGGCGCTCCCTGTCGCTGCGCGAGCAGAGCGACTACCCCTGGGACGGACGGATCACGTTCATCGTCACGGAGGCCGAGCTCGGCGGACTCCCGCTGCACCTGCGGGTTCCTGGATGGTCATCCGGAGCGACCCTCGAGGTGAACGGCGAGCCCGTCGAGGTGTCCGCCGCCGGAACTTACGCGACGATCACCCGCGAATGGGCAGCGGGTGACGAGATCATCCTCGATCTGCCCATGCCGGCACGGGTCCTGCGCGCTCATCGCCTGGCAGAGGAGACCACGAACCAGGTCGCGGTGCAGCGCGGGCCGATCGTCTACTGCATCGAGAGCGCCGACCTCCCTGATGGAGTCCTGCTCGAGCAGGCGGCCATCCGCCGCGGCGTCGGCCTGCGCCCTGTCGCCCCCGAGATCGCAGGGCATCGCATGGTCGCGCTCGAAACCGAATTCGCCATCCTTCCCCTGGTCGATGAAGACGTGCTCTACACCGATGTGGAGGGCGCACCCGTCACAGCATCCGCGCGCCTCGTGCCCTACTTCGCATGGGGAAATCGTGGGCCAGGCGAGATGTCGGTGTGGCTGCCGCTGGTGTGGTGACGACGTGACAGACAGCGTGATCGCCTCCTATGTCATCGAGACGTCGCTCCCGCTTGAGAAGGCTGCCGAAGTTCTCGCCGGGGAGCAGTCGACGGGCACCTTCGTGCGTGTCGAGCGAGAGTCCGACGCGGTTCGCGCGCGTTTCGCCGCCCAGATCGAGAGCCTCGACGAAGTCCCCCTCACAGGAGCCTCACCGCTTCCCGGAACGATCGGCGACCCGGCGACGCGTCGTCGAGCAGTGCTGCGGCTGCGCTTCCCGCTCGACAACTTCGGGCCGTCCATCCCCAATCTGCAGGCCGCAATCGCCGGAAACCTGTTCGAGATCAAAGAGCTGGCGGCGATAAAGCTGATCGACCTCGAGCTGCCGGACGCATTCGCTGAGCGATACCGGGGACCTCGTTTCGGTGTCGAGGGCACGAGAGAGATCATCGGGCGTCACGACGGCGCGCTGATAGGCACGATCGTCAAGCCCTCTATCGGCTTGTCGCCGACCGAGCTCGCCGAACTCGTCGGCGAGCTCGCCGCCGCCGGAGTCGACTTCATCAAGGACGACGAGCTGCAGGGAAACGGGCCGTCCGCTCCCCTCCGAGAGCGCGTGCGGGCCGTGATGCCTGTGCTGCACAGACACGCTGATCGCACCGGCCGCATGCCGATGTACGCGTTCAACATCACCGACGACATCCACCTGCTCGAGGAGAATCACGATCTCGTCGTGGCCGCAGGCGGAACCTGCGTCATGGTGTGCATCAACATGGTCGGCCTCGCCGGACTCGCGCACCTCAACCGCGTCGCCCAGGTTCCGATCCACGGACACCGTGCCATGTTCGGCGCGATCAGTCGATCGGAGCACCTCGGGTTCGCGTTCCGGCCGTGGCAGAAGCTCGCACGCCTCTCCGGAGCCGACCATCTCCACACGAACGGCATCTCGAACAAGTTCTACGAGTCCGATCATGAGGTGATCGCGGCGATCGCAGACGTCCGAGCGCCCATCGACACGGTCGCCTCGACGCTGCCGGTACTGTCATCCGGCCAGTGGGGCGGACTCGCACACGCCACCTACGACGCCGTCGGCACCTCCGACCTTCTCGTTCTCTCCGGCGGAGGAATACACGGCCACCCCGACGGTGCTGCCGCCGGTGTGACGAGCATGCGCGAAGCGTGGGCGTCCGCGGAGCGCGGCGAATCTGTGCACGATGCACTCTCGACTTCCGCAGCGCTGCGTCGCGCGACCGAACGATTCGGTCCTGTCCGTGAGTGATCCGCGCATCGGCTTCTACGGCGACGACGTCACCGGCAGTGTCGATGTCCTGCTGCAGTTCGCACGAACGGGCGCTCAAGGACGCCTGTTCGTGGGGACTCCTGAGACCTCCGCCCTGGTGGCGGCCGCGGCGGAGTGCTCGGTCGTCGGCATTGCGGGGATCGCGCGATCCCTGCCCACTGACCAGCTCGAAGAGGAGGTCGCACCCGCCCTGAGAGCGCTGCGTACGATCGATCCGGACATCGTGCAGTACAAAGCCTGCTCGACGGCCGACTCCTCACCGAACATCGGCTCCCTCGGTCGGGTCCTGGAGATCGGCCGCGACATCTTCGGCGCCGCTACTGTGCCGATGCTGTTCGCGCAGCCCGACTTCGGCCGCTACACCGTGTTCGGACACCATTTCGCCGCCGAAGGAGACAGGGTCCATCGTCTTGATCGTCAGCCGACGATGGCGAACCATCCTTCGACGCCGATGACGGAGTCGGATCTGGCCGTGCATCTGTCGCACCAGACGGCGTTGCCCGTCGGCGCCCTCCACTTCATGGACTACGCCTCGGCGAGCGCGATCGCACAGCGAGTGCTGGATTCGCGCGATGCCGCGGTCGTCCTGGATGCGCTCGACGATGCGCACCTCGCACTGCTCGGCGACGCTCTCCGCCGACTCGCACGTCCGCTCTTCATGATCGGCTCGGGCGGACTCAGCCGTGCCATCGGACTCGCGCGGACGACGGACAGCACCGCACTCACTGGCTCGATCCGCGCCCGCGGCCCCGTCCTCGTCGTCTCCGGCAGCCGCTCGCCGCAGACCCGCCGCCAGGCCGCGGCCGCCGCAGCGGCCGGTTGGGTGGTGCGCCCGCTCCCTTCCCTCGTCGACGACGACGCCGTCGCCGACGTCGTCCGGGTGCTCCGCAGCGAACGCAGCCTCGTGCTCGCCTCCGACGACACCACGCTGGACGGCGATGCTCTGGCGGGGATCGCCCGGAGTGCCGCCTCGATGATCACGGGCGCTGTGCAGGCGGGCGCGACTTCGAGGATCATCGTGTGCGGCGGTGATACGTCCAGTCGAGTCGTGCGGATGCTCGGAATCCAATCGCTGTCGCTCGCAGCGAACCCCGAAGGCAACGTCGTGCTCCTCCGCGCCCACTCCGATGACCCGTCGATCGATGGGCTCGAGGTTCTGCTGAAGGGCGGGCAGGTGGGCGCCGACGACCTGTTCGTGAAGATCGCCGGTGATCGCGCTTGACCGCGGACCTCATCTCGATTACATTGAATGAAACGATTCATCCACTGGGATATCCGAGGAGCATGTCACCGATGACAGCCGCCACCCGCGTCTGCTTCCAGCTGCAGATCCGCCCGGAACTGCTGGATGAGTATCTTCGCCGCCACTCCCCTGTGCGGCCGGAGATGCTCGCCGAGATCGCCGCCGCAGGCCGCCGCAACTACTCGCTGTTCCTCGGCGAAGGCGGCATCCTGATCGGCTACTACGAGACCGATGATGACGCGGCCGCGCAGGCGTACCTCGCCCAGTCGGAGGTCGCCACCCGCTGGGAATCCGAGATGGCACGGTTCTTCGTCGACCTCGACGGCCGACCCGATCAGGCCGCGACCCCGCTCACCGAAGTCTTCAACCTCGCGGAGCAGCTCTCCGCCACAGCATCCGACATAGAAAGCAGTGCATCGTGACCACGCTCTCCCCCGCCGTCCTCACCGAGCTCGAGAAGCAGTCCATCGAGCTCCCCTCGTGGGCGTTCGGAAACTCCGGCACCCGCTTCAAGGTGTTCGGCACCCCCGGCACGCCGCGCGACCCGTTCGAGAAGATCGCGGATGCCGCGCAGGTGCACAAGTACACCGCTCTCGCTCCGAGCGTGGCCCTGCACATCCCCTGGGACATGAGCGACTTCGGCGACCTCCGAAAGCACGCCGAGGACCTCGGCGTGCAGCTCGGCACGATCAACTCCAACACCTTCCAGGACGATGACTACAAGTTCGGCGCCCTCACCCATGAAGATGCCGCGATCCGCCAGAAGGCGATCGACCACCACCTCGCGTGCATCGACGTGATGGACGCCACTGGCAGCCGCGACCTCAAGATCTGGCTCGCAGAAGGATCGAACTACCCCGGCCAGGCCGACCTGCGAGGGCGCCAGGACCGTCTCAACGAATCGCTGCAGAAGATCTACGCGCGCCTCGGTGACGACCAGCGCCTGGTGCTGGAGTACAAGTTCTTCGAGCCGGCTTTCTACCACACCGATGTTCCCGACTGGGGCACGTCATACGCCCAGGTGGCGTCGCTCGGCGACAAGGCGATGGTCTGCCTCGACACCGGCCATCATGCACCGGGCACGAACATCGAGTTCATCGTCATGCAGCTGCTGCGCCTCGGAAAGCTCGGATCGTTCGACTTCAACTCGCGCTTCTACGCCGATGACGATCTGATCGTCGGGGCGGCCGACCCGTTCCAGCTCTTCCGCATCCTCTTCGAGGTCATCCGCGGCGGAGGCCTCAACAACCCCGACGTGGCGTTCATGCTCGACCAGTGCCACAACGTCGAGGACAAGATCCCCGGTCAGATCCGCTCGGTCCTGAACGTGCAGGAGATGACCGCCCGCGCACTGCTCGTCGACAAGGATGCTCTCACCGCGGCGCAGAAGTCGGGCGACGTGCTGGCGGCGAACGCTGTGTTCATGGACGCGTTCTACACCGACGTGCGTCCGGCTCTGGCCCAGTGGCGCGAGTCGCGGGGCCTGGATGCCGACCCGATGGCCGCATACGCGGCATCCGGCTACCAGCAGAGGATCGCCGCCGATCGCGGCGGCGGCACGCAGGCCGGCTGGGGCGCGTGAGCGTCCGGTCTCGCTCCGGAGAGGAATGGATGCCGTGACCCATCCGTACTCCGCCGCCGATGGACTCGTGCGCGTGTACCCGGCCGAGGAGCCTGATGGCACCGGGCTCGTCTGGGCGCACGGCGGCGGCTTCCTGTTCGGTGACATCGACATGCCCGAATCAGACTGGGTCGCCAGGCGACTCGCCGACCGGGGGACGACCGTCGTCTCGGTCGATTACCGACTCGCTCCGGTTCCGGAGGGCTTCCACGAGGGTGTCACGGCGCCGCCGGGTCACCCTTACCCTGCCGGCTCCGACGACATGGTGGCCGCGTGGCGATGGACGTTGGCGCACACCGCAGAGCTCGCGATATCGCCGTCAGCTCTCGCGATCGGCGGAACCAGCGCCGGTGGCAACCTGGCGGCAGGGGCTGCGCTTCGTCTCGCCGGCTCGCACGAGGCCCCTGCCCTCGTGCTGCTCGCCTACCCGACGCTCCTCGCCGTGCAACCGGCTCCGGATGCGGCCCTGCGCGCCGCTCTCGACGCCACCCCCGACGCGGACCGCTTCGGCCCCGAGTCGGTCTTGAAGATGTACGAGAACTATCTCGCCGGAACCGTCGACGATGCGCCACTGCCAGCCGTTCCCGGCCGAGCCGCGGCGGCCGACCTGGCCGACTACCCGCCGACCTTCATCGTCAACGGCGACATCGACGAGTTGCGTGTCTCGGCAGAGCACTTCGCCACGACTCTCGCCGCTGCCGGGCGCCTCGTCGAGGTCGTCACGGAAGACGGCACGCAGCACGGCCACCTCAATCGTCCGGAGGAGCCCGCCGCGACCCGTTCGATCGAGCGCATGTCCGCACGCCTCGCCGCCCTGTCACCCCAGCTCTCCCCCGCTCCCTCCGAAGGAACAGCCTCATGACCAACCCCACCGCAGCCGCCCTCATCGAGCGGTCGAACCGCCTGGGCGCCGACCCGAAGAACACGAACTACGCCGGGGGCAACACCTCGGCCAAGGGCACCGAGATCGACCCCGTCACCGGCGAGCCGGTCGAGCTGCTCTGGGTCAAGGGCTCAGGCGGCGACCTCGGCACGCTGAAGGAGCAGGGCCTCGCGGTGCTGCGCCTCGACCGCTTCCGCGCGCTCACAGGCGTCTACCCCGGCATCGACCGCGAGGATGAGATGGTCGCCGCGTTCGACTACTGCCTGCATGGCAAGGGCGGGGCCGCCCCATCGATCGACACCGCCATGCACGGCCTGGTGGATGCCGCTCACGTCGACCATCTGCATCCCGACTCCGGCATCGCGATCGCCACAGCGGCCGACGGCGAGGAGTTGACCGCCAAGGTCTTCGGCGACAAGGTCGTGTGGGTGCCGTGGCGGCGCCCTGGCTTCCAGCTCGGCCTCGACATCGCCGAGATCAAGAAGCAGAACCCGCAGGCGATCGGCACCATCCTCGGTGGACACGGCATCACCGCGTGGGGCGACACCTCGGAGGAGGCCGAGGCGAACTCGCTGTGGATCATCGACACCGCCGCCGCGTACATCGAGGCGAACGGCAAGGCTCAGCCGTTCGGCGCCACGCGCGCCGGCTTCGAGGCGCTGCCTGAGGCGGAACGCCGTCAGCGCGCCGCAGCGCTGGCCGGGACGGTCCGCGGCATGGCCTCGACGGACAAGCCGATGGTCGGCCACTTCACCGACTCCGACGTCGTGCTCGACTTCCTCGCATCGTCGAACGCGCCGCGACTCGCAGCGCTCGGCACCAGCTGCCCCGACCACTTCCTGCGCACCAAGGTCAAGCCGCTCATCCTCGACCTGCCCACCACGGCATCGGTCGAAGAGCAGATCGCGCGCCTGCACGAGCTGCACACCGAGTACCGAGCCGACTACCAGGCGTACTACGACGCCCACGCGACCGCCGAGAGCCCGGCGATCCGCGGCGCCGATCCGCTGATCGTCCTGATCCCCGGCGTCGGCATGTTCTCCTACGGCGCCAACAAGCAGACGGCTCGGGTGGCCGGCGAGTTCTACGTCAACGCCATCAACGTCATGCGCGGTGCCGAATCGCTCTCGACGTACTCCCCGATCTCGGACGCCGAGAAGTTCAACATCGAGTACTGGGCACTGGAAGAGGCGAAGCTGCAGCGGATGCCGAAGCCGAAGTCGCACCAGGGGCGCATCGCGTTCGTGACCGGCGCAGCATCCGGCATCGGCAAGGCCATCGCCGTCCGTCTCGCCGCCGAGGGTGCCTGCGTCGTCGTCGCCGACCTCGATCTCGAGAAGGCGCAGGCCGCGGCCGCCGAACTCGGTGGCACCGATGTCGCGATCGGAGTCGCCGCCAACGTCGCGGATTCAGGCGCCGTGCAGGCGGCGCTGAACGAGGCCGTCCTCGCCTTCGGCGGCGTCGACCTCGTCGTCAACAACGCCGGGCTGTCGCTGTCGAAGCCGCTGCTGGAGACCACCGAGAAGGACTGGGATCTGCAGCACGACGTCATGGCCAAGGGCTCGTTCCTCGTGTCGAAGGCCGCGGCCCGCGTGCTCATCGATCAGAAGCTCGGCGGAGACATCATCTACATCTCTTCGAAGAACTCCGTCTTCGCCGGGCCGAACAACATCGCCTACTCCGCGACCAAGGCCGACCAGGCCCACCAGGTGCGCCTGCTGGCGGTCGAGCTCGGCGAGCACGGCATCCGCGTCAACGGCATCAACCCCGACGGCGTCGTGCGCGGCTCCGGGATCTTCGCGTCCGGCTGGGGAGCGAACCGCGCCGCGACCTACGGCGTCGACGAGAAGGATCTCGGCCAGTTCTACGCGAACCGCACGATCCTCAAGCGCGAAGTAGTGCCCGAGAACGTCGCTGATGCGGTGTACGTCCTGACCGGCCCCGAGCTCAGCCGCACCACGGGCCTGCACATCCCGGTCGACTCCGGCGTGGCGGCGGCGTTCCTGCGATGAGTGGCGGCGTCCGTGCGGTCGCGGCGGTCGACCTCGGCGCCACAAGCGGGCGCGTGATGATCGGCCGCGCCGGCGACGACACGCTCGAGCTCGAACTCGTCACCCGCTTCCCGAACGGACCTGTCGAACACGAAGACGGTCTGCACTGGGACTTCGATGCACTCTACGGCCACATCATCGACGGTCTCGCCGAAGCGGTGCGACGAGAGCCTGCGATCGAGAGTGTCGGCATCGACTCGTGGGCTGTCGACTACGGGCTCCTGCGCGACGGGGAACTGCTGTCACAGCCGTTCCACTACCGCGATCCGCGTTCGGAGCGCGGTGTCGCGGAGGTGCACGAGATCGCGCCGTTCACCGAGCTGTATCGACGCAACGGACTGCAGTTCCTGCCGTTCAACACGCTGTACCAGTACCGCGTCGACGAACGGCTGGCGGATGCCGACACCGCTCTGCTCATCCCGGATCTGATCGCCTACCTTCTGACGGGCAGCCGCGTCGCGGAGCGGACGAACGCCTCGACGACAGGACTGATGGGCGTGCGCTCGGGCGAATGGGACACCGAGCTGGCGGATCGCCTCGGCATCCCGACTGCGGCTCTGCCCCCGCTGGTCGAACCCGGTACGTGGATCGGGACGCTGCGCGCCGAGCTCGCGGCCCGCATCGGCAAGGATCTGCCCGTCATCGCGGTCGGCTCGCACGACACGGCATCCGCCGTCGTCGCCGTACCGCTCTCGTCTGCGAACTCGGCGTACATCTCCTGCGGCACCTGGGGCCTGGTGGGCGTCGAGCTCGCCGACCCGGTGCTGACGGATGCCGCGCGCGAGGCGAACTTCACGCACGAGCTCGGAGTCGACGGACGCTACCGGTTCCTGCACAACGTCACGGGGCTCTGGCTGCTCAGCGAGACCGTGCGCGCGTGGGAAGCGGAGGACGGCGCGGCGATCGACCTGCCAGCGCTGCTGGATGCCGCAGCCGCGGTGACCGACGACATCGCGCTGTTCGACGCGAACGACGCGTCGTTGAGCGCTCCCGGCGATATGCCCGCGCGAATCGCGACGGTGCTGCGCGCTACGGGCTCACCGGTTCCCGACGGCCGCCCGGCCTTCGCGCGCACGATCGTCGAGTCGATCGCCGCGGCCTTCGCCTCGGCCGTGCGCACCGCGGGCGATCTGTCGGGGCGTGAGCTCGACAGCATCCATCTCGTCGGCGGCGGATCGCTCAACCGGCTGCTGTGCCAGGCGACGGCCGACCGCTCGGGGCTCCCCGTGCTCGCCGGCCCTGTGGAGGCGACCGCTCTCGGCAACGTACTGGTGCAGACCCGCGCGATGCGCGCCGCACCCGCGACGCTCGAGGACCTGCGAGCGCTGGTCGCCCGCACGCACGAACCCGCGCGCTTCGACCCGCGCTGACCCGAACCCGCCGGCACACTTGTCAGTCGAAACGCACGGTTGTCAGTGCAGAAACCGCATTCCGGACAGCCATCCGTATATTCAACTGACATCTGTGCATGAAGAGGGGGCCCCCGGCCGCA
>NZ_JBLVOB010000007.1:419199-453699 GCF_053543555.1 Microbacterium xerophyticum
CGGGGCCCCCCTCTTCGCAAGGATCAGCGAGGAATGACTCAGAAGTCGAAGTCGCCGATGTTGTCCGCGTTGAACTCGAACGGGTCGCCGAGCAGAACGGTGCCGTCAGCGCCGACCGTGTACTCGCCGAGATCCCCGGCTTCGAAGGTGTCGCCCTCGGCGCCGGTGATGTCGCCCTGAATGAGTGCGGCTGCCGCGTAGGCGGACAGGTAGCCGAGCTCCTCCGGGTTCCACAGCGCGAACGCGGTGACGGTGCCGTCCTCGACGTACTCACGCATCTGGTTCGGAGTGCCGAGGCCTGTCAGCGCGACGGTGCCCTTGTAATCCGACGTCGACAGGTAGCGCGCCGCAGCGGCGATGCCCACCGTCGTGGGCGAGATGATGCCCTTCAGGTTCGGGTGCGTCTGCAGCAGTGCCGCGGTCTTGTCGAACGAGGTCTGGTCATCGTCGTCGCCGTAGACGGTCTCCACGAGCGTGATGTCGGGGTAGTCGCTCGCCAGGTACTCCGTCATCAGGTCGATCCAGGCGTTCTGGTTGGTCGCGTTCGCCGAGGCCGACAGCACGGCGATCTCACCGGCGCCACCGATCTGCTCGGCGATCAGGTCGACCTGCACCTTCGCGATGCCCTCGGCGTCGGCCTGGTTGATGAACAGGTCGCGGCAATCCGGGTTGGTGTCGGAGTCGAACGTGACGACCTTGACGCCGGCGTCGCGCGCCTCGTTCAGCGCGTCGCAGATCGCCTTGGGGTCGTTCGCCGAGACGACCAGCGCACCGACTCCCTGCTGTGTGGCCGTGTTGATGTAGCTCACCTGGGCGTCGGGAGTCGCCTCCGCCGGCCCCACTTCGGCGAAGGTGCCGCCGAGTTCGTCGACCGCGGTCGTGCCGCCCTTGCTGGATGTGTCGAAGTACGGGTTGCCGAGGTTCTTCGGCAGGAACGTGATGGTGAGGTTGTCGGAGCCGCCTTCGGCCCCGCCGCCGTCACCACCCGACCCTGCGCCGGTGTCGGCGCAGCCGGTCAGGACCAGCGCCGCGGCCACGGCGACAGCCGCGAAGGTCGCGACGCGCTTGCGTGAAAACTTCATTGTTCTTCCTTTCGTGGGTGCTGCCACGGGCGGATGCCGGTGGCACAAGACGCCTCAGGGGGCAGAAGAGGCGATGAGACGTGAGGGAGGTGACTTGGCGCGCAGCCGCTGCGCCCAGGCGAGCACGCTGGCCGCCACCACGGACGCGACGAGAAGCCCGCCGGTGATGATGTTGATGACATCCGACGTGACGTTCGCGAGTCTCAGCGCACTGGAGAGCACGCCGATCAGGAGCACGGCGGCGACCACACCGTGCAACTGGCCACGGCCGCCGAACACCGACACCCCGCCGAGGACCACTGCGGCGATCACCTGCAGCTCGAGGCCGGTGGCGTTGTCGCCACGGGCGCTGCCGAAGCGCAGCGTGAAGAAGATCCCGGCGAACGCCGCGACGACGCCGGCGAGCACGAACAGGATGAACTTCGTGCGTTCGACGTGCACGCCGGAGAATCGCGCAGCATCCTTCGACAGGCCGATCGCGTAGATGCCGCGGCCGAACGGCGTGAAGTGCAGCAGCACCACGAAGATCACGAGCAGGACGAGGAAGGGCACGGTGATGTACGGGATCGTGGTGCCGGCGATCTTCGCCTTGGCCAGTGCCGTCCACATCTCGGGGAAGTCGGTGACCGCCGTGGTTCCGAGCAGTCCGACCGCGAGGCCGCGGAACAGTGCGAGCGTGCCGATGGTGACCGCGAGCGATGGCAGTCCGACCACCGTCACGAGGAACCCGTTGACGGCGCCGCCGACCACTCCGACGGCGAGAGCCGCGAGGGCCGCGACCTCGAACGGGGCGCCCGCCTGCGTGAGCACGCCGGTGACGACGCTGGCGAGTCCGACCATGCTGCCCACTGACAGGTCGATCTCACCCGTGACCATGATCAGTGCCATGGGCAGAGCGATGAGCAGGATGGGGGCGACGTCGAGCAGCAGGTAGTTCAGGGTGATCGGCTGCGCGAATCCTCGCACCGTCATCATCGCGACGATCATCACGAGGACGAGAAGCGCGATGATCGCCATCTCCCTGGTGAGCAGCACCCGGTGCCAGAGCGGGCGGTCGTGCTCCCGGATGACTCGGGTCGTGGCCGTGGCCGTGGTGGCGGTCATGATTCGTCCCTCGCCTCGATGAGTCGCCGTTTCTGTCTGACCGCGAGCACGCGGTCGAGCACGATGGCGCCGATGATGAGCGCGCCGACGACGGCCCGCTGCCAGAAGTCCTGGATGCCGAGGATCGGGAGTGCACGGTTGATGGTCATGAGCAGCATCGCGCCGATCGCGGCGCCCCACACCGAGCCGACGCCTCCGGTGATGGCGATGCCGCCGATCACGGCCGCCCCGACGGCATCCAGCTCCCACCCCGCCCCCGCCTGCGAGCTGACGGAACCGTAGCGGGCGGCGTAGAAGACCCCGGCGAGTCCCGCGAGGGCCCCGGACAGCACGAACGCGGTCAGCAGGCGTCGCGTGACCCTGAGTCCGTAGAGCTCGGCGGCGGCGGGGTCGGATCCGATCGCGTAGTACTCGCGACCGGATCGCGTGTTGCGCATGTACCAGGCGGCGATCGCGAGAACGATCAGCGCGACGATGGCGAGCACGGGGATGCCGACGAGCTGAGCCGTTCCGAGGGCGAGGAAGTCCTTGGGCATGTCGGAGGCGTTGACCCGGTCGCTCCCCGCCCACAGCACGTTGATGCCGCGATAGGCATACAGCGTGCCGAGCGTGATCACCATGGCGGGGACCTTGGCGAAGGCGACCAACGCACCGTTCACGAGACCGAGCAGCGCGCCGAAGACGACGGCGGCGATGACGACGACGACGATCGGGATGCCGGGGATGTCGATGAACAACCGCCCGGTGAGGTAGGCGGTCAACCCCATCACCGACCCCACCGACAGGTCGACGTTGCGGGTGATGATGACGATGGCCTGACCGACGGCGACGAGCACGAGGATCGACGGGGTCAGCAGCAGATCGCGCCATCCGTCGGCGCTGAACAGGAAGTTCGGGTTCTTCGCCGTCGCGGCGATCACGACGAGCGCCAGGGCGATGAGGATGCCGAACTCGCGCGCACGCCCGACGCCTCCGATCGCCTTGCCCAGGCCTGAACGCTGGATCGAAGTGGTGGTCACGAGTGGAGCTCCGTTGCATGTGTGGCGGCGAACATGACGTTCTCGCTGGTCGCCTCTGCGCGTTCGATCTCGGCGGTGATGCGACCTTCGCGCATCACGAGCACGCGGTCGGCCATTCCGAGCACCTCCGGGAGTTCGGACGAGATCATGAGGATGCCCATGCCTTCGCCGGCGAGCTGGGAGAGAAGTCGGTGCACTTCGGCCTTGGTGCCGACGTCGATGCCGCGCGTCGGTTCATCGATGATGAGCACTCGCGGATTCGTCGCCAGCCATTTCGCGAGGACGACCTTCTGCTGGTTGCCTCCGGAGAGCGTCGATGAGACGGTGTCGAGGGCATGCGCTTTGACTTCGAGCCTGCTCGCCCATTCCCTCGAGGCACGGTTCTCCATGCCCGTGGTCAGGAGGCCGAACTTCGCGAGTCTGCTGCGGATCGCCATCGTGATGTTGCTGCCCACACCCGACTCGATCACGAGGCCCTGCTTGCGCCGATCCTCTGGAACCAGCGCGAGCCCTGCACGCATGGCGTGCGTGGGGCTGTGGCGCGGCACGGTCTCGCCCAGCACCCGCACCTCGCCCTCGCGGTACGCGTCGACGCCGAACACCGCACGGGCGACCTCGCTGCGCCCGGCGCCGACGAGTCCGGCGAGCGCGACGATCTCACCGGCCCGCACGGTGAATGAGATGTCGTGGAAGACACCGGGGCTGGTGAGACCCGCGACCTCGAGCAGCGGATCCCCGATCGGCACCGTCTGCTTGGGGAAGAGTTCCGTGACGTCTCGACCGACCATCTGGCGAACAAGCTCGTCGACGGTGGTCTCTGCGATGGGCGTGGTGCCGATGTAGGCGCCGTCGCGCATGACCGTGACGGTGTCGCACAGGGCGAAGACCTCGTCGAAACGGTGCGAGATGAAGAGCACGGCGCGCCCTTCGTCGCGCAGGCTGCGCGCCACCGCGAAGAGCCGTTCGACCTCGACTCCGCTGAGCGCGGCCGTTGGCTCGTCCATGATGAGCACGCTGGCGTCGAGCGAGATCGCCTTGGCGATCTCGATGATCTGCTGGTCAGCGATCGAGAGCCCCTCGGTGATGCGGTCCGGGTCGAGGGCGACGCCCAGCCGCTGGAAGATCTGCTCGACCTCCTGACGCATGGACCTGCGGTCGATGCGTCCGATCCTGTTCGTCGGCTGACGCCCCATGAAGATGTTCTCGGTGACCGAGAGATCGGGGAACAGCGTCGGCTCCTGGTAGATCACGGCGATGCCGGCGGCCTTGGACTGCGCCGTGCTGGTGAAGTCGACGTCGTCGCCGTGCAGGCGGAACTCACCGGAGTCGCGCCGGTAGAGCCCGGCCATGATCTTCACGAGTGTGGATTTGCCTGCACCGTTCTCGCCGATGAGCGCGTGAATCGATCCCGGACGCAACGTCAGGCTGCCCGAGCGCAGCGCCACGACCGGCCCGAAGGACTTCACGACGCGATGCAGCTCCAGCGCGGCATCCGCTGGGCTGCGGTTCTCGACTTCGACGGCCACTGGCGCGTCCTCTCCGTTGAGGGGATCGATCTGATCCGCGACTGAATCTAACATGAATCGATTCAGGTGCGTTTCAAGCTAGTGTATGAAACAACGCCACGAGGTCAACACCGGGTGACCGAATCGTGATCCGATCAACGAGGAGAGGTGAGGTCGTGTCGGTGAGCATCCGCGACGTCGCCCAGCGCGCCGGCGTCTCCGTGGGCACGGTCTCCAACGTGCTCAACCGTCCCGAAGAGGTGTCGGCGGATTCCGTGCAGCGCGTGACTGACGCGATCGAGGAACTCGGGTACGTGCGCAACGACGCAGCCCGCAAGCTGCGCGCCGGCGTCAGCACGACCGTGGGCTTCGTCGTGCTCGATGGGCAGAATCCGTTCTACAGCGACGTGGTGCGCGGCGCAGAGGACGAGGCGACTCGTCACGGCATCGCGATCCTCTACGGCAACACCGATGAGGACCCGTCACGCGAGAAGGTCTACCTCGATCTGTTCCGGGAGCAGCAGGTGCGCGGGCTTCTCATCGCGCCGTACGGCGATGTGATGACGCAGCTGCGCCGGTTCCGTTCCTCCGGCATCGCCACGGTGCTCGTCGATCGGTTCAGCGCCGACAGCGGCTTCTCGTCCGTATCGGTGGACAGCGTCGCCGGGGGCCGCCTCGCGGTGGAGCACCTGATCGAGAGCGGACGACGGCGGATCGCGTTCGTCGGCGGGCCGTTCGAGATGCGTCAGGTCACCGACAGACTCGCCGGTGCACGGGCAGCGGCCGAGAACGCAGCCGTGCGCGTCGACCTCGAGGTCATCCCCACGGCGGCGATGACGGTCGAGGAAGGCGCGGCGGCAGGAAACCGCATCCTCGCGAGGCCGCGTCGGGAGTGGCCGGACGCCCTGTTCGCTTCGAACGATCTGCTCGCGCTGGGTCTTCTGCAGTCGCTCGTCTCGGACGGCCGGATGCTGGTGCCGACCGAGATCGCGATCATCGGGTTCGACGACATCCCGTTCGCGGCCGCTGCGGCCGTGCCGCTGTCATCGATCCGCCAGCCCAGTCGGATGATCGGGCGCACCGCACTGCGGATCGTGCTCGAAGAAGCTGCCGATCCGGACAGCATCCCGCGTCAGACCGTGTTCCCGCCTGAGCTCATCATTCGCCGATCGACGACGGGCTGACTCAGCGGCCTACTCGCGGACGTTGCCGTTCGAGCAGGTCTGCTGCGCGGCCGAGTTGCCCTTGATCGAGTCGGGAAGCGCCACCGCGGTGTCCGTCGGCGCAGGCTGCTCTGTCGCCGGCGCGTCGGGTGCGGGAGCTGCGGGCTCCTGCACCACCACGCCGTCGTTCTCGGTGTTCTCGTGCGTGATCTGCAGCTGCTGGTTCGCGTTGATCGCGTCCCACATCGCCTGCGCGGACTCCGTGTCGGCGACGACCTTGTTGACGTCGTCCGGGTCCTCGTACGTCGGGTACTGCAGGAACACGATGTCCTCGAAAGGCACGTCCTTCACGGCGAGCGCGACCTGCACGATCGTCATCGGGTTGGTCAGCGACGTACTGGCCTCGAGATTGCTGAGCGCCGTGTTCGCCAGCCTCAGCATCGTGGGGACGTTGCCGAGCACCTCACCGCTGATGAGCTTGCGTGCGAGGCTCGACATGTACTGCTGCTGGTTGCCGATACGACCGAGGTCGCTGCCGTCACCGACTCCGTGACGCGTGCGCAGGAACTGCAGCGCCTCGAGTCCCAGGATCGTGTGCGTCCCTGCCGCCATGTCGAGACCGGTGTAGCGATCCTTGATGGGAGTCGCGAGGCAGACGTCGACGCCGCCGATCGCGTTGGTGATCTCGATCACGCCGCCGAATGTGACGGATGCCGCGAACTCGATGTCCTGCCCGGTCACATCCGCGACGGTCTTCGCGACGCAGTTGAGCCCGCCGTCCATGTAGGCGCTGTTGAGCGGCTGCTTGCTCATGGCGGCCGTCATGCTGCCGTCCTCGCGCGTGCATTCCGGGATCGGGAGCATGAGATCGCGAGGGAAGCTCACCGCCGTGATCCGACGGGGTTCCTCCGAGACGTGCAGCAGGATGTTGACGTCGTTGAGGTTGCCCTCGGCATCATCACCGGAGCAGCGGTCGCCGAAGAGGTGCGCGTACTCGTCTTCGCACGTGTCGGTGCCGACGAGCAGCATGTCGAAGCCGCCCTCGTACTCGCTGATGTCCGGCGGCACCGGCTGCTGTCCTTCGAGTTCGACCGCATCCGCCGTCGCCGTGCCGTACAGGTCGCTGACGACGAAGGCGCTCACGCTGACGCCGCTCACCAGCACGACAGCGAGTGCGACGCCGATGATCTTGAGAAGTTGGCTGATCGGGCCAGGAGACTGCAGCTGGCCGTGACGGGCCACAGTCCTGCGGCGACGGATCTTCTCGCTCACTCAATGCCTTTCGAGTCTGTTGCGGTGCTCGGGGGGGGGTACCGCAGTCAGTTCTCTGCGGAGGGTGTGGGATTCGAACCCACGAGACATCTCTGCCCACTGGTTTTCAAGACCAGCTCCATCGGCCACTCGGACAACCCTCCATCGACGGACGAATCCGCCGATCAGTGGTCGAGTCTAGCCGGTTTCATTCTCGCGTCCCCACCTGAGGGACCGCTGGACGATCCAGCAGCGTGTCCAGTGCGACCGCCAGTCCACCATCGGCGACATCGGTCGTGACCTCGCCCGCGGCGTCCTTGACCTCGTCGACCGCCTGCCCCATCGCCACAGCACGACCCCCGACGCCGAGCGCCCAGCTGAACATGCCGAGGTCGTTGCGGCCGTCTCCCGCGACGAACACGTTGCCGCCGTCCATGCCGAGCGCGGCATGCACGCGCGCCAGCGCCGTGCCCTTGTCGACGCCCTGCGGAGCGATGTCGAGCCACGCCGTCCACCCGATCGCGTAGGAGACCTCGTTGAGTCCGGCATCCGCCACCAGCCGGTGGAAGTCGTCCTCGCTGTGCCCCGGCGAGACGACGACCACGCGCGAGACCGGCTCCGCACCGAGCTCGTCGAGTTCGACCAGGCGACCGTCGCCCAGCGTCCAGTCGTCGAGCTCGCCCGTGAACAGGCGCTGGCCGGTCGCGAGTTCGACCATGTAGTGCGCCTCTGGCAGTCGTTCGGTGAGCAGCGCGAGCACGGCGGTCGGGTCGAACGTCTCGACGTGCCAGCGTTCCCATGCATCGCTCACGCGGCGCATCGTCACGGCGCCGTTGGAGCACACCACGAACTCCGGAGTGATCTCGAGCTCATCGACCCAGCGCTCAGTGGCCATCCAGCTGCGTCCGGTGGCGATCGTCACGAAGTGACCGGCGTCGCGCACACGTGCGACCGCCTCCGGCACACCGGGGCTCATGGTCTCGTCCTGCAGGATGATCGTTCCGTCGACGTCGAGGCCGACGAGCCAGGTGTCCGTCACTTCGCCGCCTGCCGAACCGCACCCTGAGCGTCCCGGAGCGTGGGCTCCAGCACCTCCAGCCCTCCGAGATACGGTCGCAGCGCCTCGGGCACGATCACCGAGCCGTCCGGCTGCTGGTGCGTCTCGAGCAGCGCGACGATCCAGCGGGTCGTCGCGAGTGTGCCGTTCAGGGTCGCGACGTGCTGAGTCTTCGCCGCGGCTCCGTCCTCAGCGGCCGGACGGTGGCGCACATCAAGGCGGCGCGCCTGGAACGTGGTGCAGTTGGACGTCGAGGTGAGTTCCCGGAACGCGTCCTGCGTCGGCACCCACGCCTCGATGTCGTACTTGCGCGCGGCGCTGGAGCCGAGGTCGCCCGCGGCGACATCGATCACGCGGTACGACAGCCCGAGCGCGGTGAGCATCTCCTCCTGCAGGGCGACGAGGCGCAGGTGCTCCGCCTCGGCGTCGTCCTGGGTGGTGTAGACGAACATCTCGAGCTTGTTGAACTGGTGCACCCGGATGATGCCGCGGGTGTCCTTGCCGTAGGAACCGGCCTCACGGCGGTAGCACGTCGACCAGCCCGCATAGCGCAGTGCACCACCGGAGAGGTCGACGATCTCGTCCTTGTGGTAACCGGCGAGCGCGACCTCGCTGGTGCCGACCAGGTACAGATCGTCGTCCTTGTCGAGGTGGTAGACCTCGTCGGCGTGCTCGCCGAGGAACCCGGTGCCCTGCATGATCTCCGGGCGCACGAGCGTCGGCGTGATCATCGGCACGAAGTCGTTCTGCAGCGCCTTGTCGAGCGCCATGTTCATCAGCGCGATCTCGAGGCGCGCTCCGATGCCGCGCAGGAAGTAGAACCGCGAGCCCGACACCTTCACGCCGCGCTCCATGTCGATCGCGCCGAGCAGTTCGCCGATCTCGAGGTGATCGCGCGGGCCGTTCGGGAACAGGGTGGGATCGAAGGTCGGCGCTTCACCGACGCGGCGCAGCTCGACGAAGTCGGCTTCCCCTCCGGCGGGCACGCCGTCGATCACGACGTTCTCGATGAGGGCGAGAGCGGATGCCGCGGCATCCGCTGCCTCGTTGGCATCGTGCTGCGCCTGCTTGACGCGCTCGGCGAGCTCCTTCACCTGCGCGACGAGGGCGGCCTTCTCCTCCTTGGGGGCCTTCGCGACCTGCTTGCCGAAGACGTTCTGCTCCGCACGCAGATCCTCGAACGCGCTCAGAGCCGCACGACGCGATCGGTCGGCCTCGATCGCCGCATCGACGGTGGCGGCGTCGTGGCCGCGCGCGATCTGCGAGCGGCGGACGAGGTCGGGCTGGTCGCGGAGAAGAGCGAGGTCGATCATGACCCAAGTCTAGAGCGCGTGCCCGCGCATCAATCCCGACCCGTCGACTCCCGCCATGCCTGCGCGAGGCGCGCGACACCGTCAGTGAGATCCTGCTCGCTCACCTCTGAGAACGACAGCCGTGCGAACCCTCGGAACACGTCGCCTGTCGTGGCGAACCACTCCCCGCGCTGATAGGTCACGCCCAGATCCTGCGCGCGCTCGAACAGTTGCGCGAAGTCGATGTCGCCGGGCAGCCGCATCCACGTGAAGAACCCGCCCTGCGGTTCGGCGATCTCGACCTCGTCTGCGAACTCCGCGCGAAGCGCTGCCGTCAGCGCCTGAGCCTTTCGCGCGTAGCCCGCGCCCGCCGCACGGATCGACGCGTCGAATCGGTCATCGGCCAGCATCCGCTCGACCACGGCCTGCAGGACGCCGCTGGTCTGGCCGTCGAGGCGATTGCGCAACCAGGTGACGCGCTCCGAACGCACGGCGGGGAGCACGATCCATCCGAGGCGCAGGCCAGGGCCGAGAGTCTTCGAGAACGTGTTCACCGCGAAGACGCGGTCGGAGTCGCGGAAGCTGCTGCGCTCGGGAACGGCGGTTCCGGGGAAGGCTATGTCGCGATAGGGGTCGTCGGCGATGATCGCGAAGCCGTACCGCTCGGCGAGCGCGACGAGTGCGGCCTCTCGTCCTGCGCTCAACGTGACACCGGACGGGTTCTGGAAGGTGGGCACGGTGAACAGCGCCTTCGGCCGCAGTCCGGCGCGGAGCAGGCTCTCGAGCTGGTCCGTGTCGATGCCGTCCGCGCCGACCCGCACCGGCGTGACATCGACACCGATCAGGTCGAGCACGCGCAGGAAGAGCGGATACACCGGATCATCGACGACCACCGTGTCCCCGGGATCCAGAAGGCTGAGCACCGCCAGGGCGAGACCGTGCGCACCGCCGTCCGTGATGAGCACGCGATCCGCAGTGACTCCCTCGCGCGCGGCGATGGCGGCACGCAAGGACGGCAGGCCCGACGCCGGTGAGTACTTGAGCAGCGGAGCGAACCCTTCACTCCGGGTCACCTCGACGAAGGCCTCGCGGTAGAGGTCGAGCGGGAGCAGATCGGTCGCCGGGTTGCCGCCCCCGAGGTCGATCGATCCGGCCGCGAGTCGGATGAGGGTCGCGTCTCCGAATCCCTGGCGCGCGGGGAGCCCCGCCAGCAGTTCGCTCGGGGTGAAGGCGGTGTCGGTCATTGTCGTCCGATCGGGTCAGGGGCGGAAGGGGGCAAGTCGGGGGTCGGGGTCGCCCTGCAGATCACGCGCGATGGACTCGGCGAGCAGCGGGGCGAGCGTCATGCCGCTGTGCGTCACCGCGACATACACATCCTGGGCGACACGGCCGATGCAGGGCAGACCGTCGACGGCGTGGGGGCGGATCGCGTGGTCGACGCGCACCATGGCGTCTTCCGGGATGCGCCACCCGAGCGCACTCTCGATCTCGGCGCGCAACGGCGCCCATACCGTTGCGACGGATGCGGTCGTGCCGGTGCGACGCAGTTCGGCTTCGATGGTGAGGCTCTGCGCGGCGATGCGCCAGGGACCGTCGGGTCGCACCTGCAGCCCGCCTGCCGACACGATGCGTTCGACAGGGTGCTCGCCGACGTCGATCCGAGTGAGGAATCCGTCGTCGCCCGCCGAGGTCGAGAGCCTCGAGCCGGCGAGGTCGCCGAGCAACCGCGAGGTCGCGGCGCCGGCAGCCACGAGGATCAGGTCGACCCGACCCACCAGCTCGTGCACGTCGTCAAGGGTGTCCACCGGGGTGTCGGCGCGCAGCGTTCCTCCAGCCGCATGGAAGTCGGCGAGCTGTGCGGTGAGGAACGCATCGGCGTCGACGTACCCGTCGTCCGGGTGCACGGCGCCGTCGACCTCGGCACCGGTCTGCACGAACCACGCGCTCTCGTGCGCGGCCGAGCGCGCAGCGTGCACACGACGTCCGTCCTCGTTGAGTCGTCGGTAGGGCTCCGGGCGCTTCCCGTGCGCGTTGACCCATGCGAAGCTCGCCCGCGACACCGGCGTGACGCCGGCGGGATCCGCCGAGAACAGCACGACCTCGATCCCGAGCTCGGCGATGCGCGCAGCGGCCGACGCCCCGACGACGCCGGCGCCGACCACTGCGACCCGTCGAGGAATCGGAAGCACTGCGACCGTCATCCGTCGATGAAGTGCCGTGCGATGCGGTTGCCGATGAACTGCACCAGCTGCACGAGGGCGATCAGCACGATGATGATCAGGATCATGACGGCATAGTCGAAGCGCTGGTATCCGTATGTGAGGGCGAGGTTTCCGAGCCCACCACCGCCGACCGCGCCGGCGACGGCTGTCGCGTCGATCAGGGCGACGAATATGAACGTCAGCGAGAGCAGCAGCGGACCGAAGGCCTCGCGCACGACGAACCCGAACAGGATGTGCAGCGGCGATGCCCCGAAGGCCTTCGCCGCCTCCACGACTCCGGGATCCACGGCCACGAGATTCGACTCGGCGACGCGTGCGATACCGACGGATGCCGCGATCGTCAGCGGGAGGATGGCCGCCGCAGGACCGATGCTCGTACCGATCAGGGCTCGGGTCAGGGGCGTCAGCGCGATGAGCAGGATGATGAACGGGATGGGGCGCAGCGTGTTCACGACGATGTTGAGTGTCGTGTGGACCACGCGGCTGTGCAGCAGCTGGCCGGGGCGTGTCGCGTACAGGAAGATGCCGAGGATCAGCCCGATGACGGATGCCAGGAAGAAAGCCACCGTCACCATGAACAGCGTCTCGCCGAGCGCGCGTGCGACCTTGGGGATCACGACGTCGAGATCGAGCAGCGCGAGGGTCACCATGTCGTCACCTCGGTACGGGTCGAGAGCTCGGCGAGGAATCGATCGATCGCGGCGTCATCGCCGTGCAGCGCGAGGCTGAGCTGCCCGTAGGGCTGGTTCTTCACCCGAGCGACACCGCCCTGGATGATCGAGAAGTCGACGCTGTGGGCGCGGGCGAGCGACGAGAGCAGCGGTCCTTCGGCGATCACGCCGTCCATCGCGACGGAGATCCGCCTGCCGTCGAAACGGGTCGACAGCTCTTCACGATCCTTCTCGCTCAGGAACGTGCGCGTGTACGAGCCGACGAGGTTGGCGGTGATCGGATGCTGCGGTCTCGCCAGGATCTGGTGGATGTCGCCCGACTCCACCACGTCGCCGTCGCTGAGGATCGAGACGCGGTCGGCGAGCTGGCTCATCACGTCCATCTCGTGCGTGACGACCACGATCGTGATGCCGAACTCCTGGTTCACCGAGCGGAGCAGGTCGACGATCTCGGTCGTGGTCTGCGGGTCGAGCGCGCTCGTGGCCTCGTCGGCGAGCAGCACCGACGGCTTGGCGGCGATGGCCCTGGCGATCCCGACGCGCTGCTTCTGCCCGCCGGAGAGCTGGCGCGGACGAGCGAACGCCTTGCCGCCGAGCCCCACGAAGTCGAGCAGCTCGCCCACGCGGCGGGAGATGTCGTCGTCCTTCCACCCGGCGAGCTTGAGCGGAGTGGCGATGTTGCTGAAGACCGTGCGGGAGTTCCAGAGATTGAACTGCTGGAACACCATCCCGATGCTGTGGCGCAGCGTGCGCAGCTCCACCGGCGACAGCGACTGCACATCCACGCCGTCGACGAGCACACGGCCCTCGGTCGGCGCTTCGAGCCCGTTGATCATGCGCAGCAGCGTCGACTTGCCCGCTCCCGAGCGACCGATCAGGCCGTACACCTCACCGGCACGCACCGAGATGTCGATGTCGCGGAGCACGCGGAGGAGCTCGCCCTTTCGGCCCGGGTAGTCCTTGGACACCCCGGACAGCTGGATGCGCTCTGTCATACGAACCTCGGTCTGATCGTGCGGCGCGGCCGCACTGCGGGAGTTACTGTGCGACCAGCTCGGCGAGAGCAGCGCGCAGGTCGTCCACCGGCAGCTCGACGATCGTGGCCTCGCCGCGCTTCTCCTCCTCCAGGGCGCTGACTACGCGATCGTCGCGGTAGGTCTTCTCGAGCAGCGCCCACGCCGGGTCGTCTGCGCGGTCGGCGGTCGTCGCGACGACGATCACATAGGGACTGGATGTGGTCGCCGAGGAATCCTCGAGCACGAGAGCATCATCGCTCGTGATCTCCAGCGCAGGATCGAAGTCGTCCGTGGCGAGCACGACCGCGGAGATCGTCGGGTCGCTGTAGCTGGTCTGCACGGACTCGTGCGCGATGCGCACGAGCTCGATCCCGCGCGGGTTCGCCGTGATGTCCTCCTCGGTGGGGAACACCCCGGCGTTCTCGTCGATCTCGATGACTCCGGCGGTCTGCAGGATGAACAGCGCACGGGAGAAGTTGGCCGGGTCGTCCGGCACGGCGATCTTGGCACCGTCGGGGATGCTGTCGGCAGAATCGAGATCGTCGGAGAAGAGTCCCCATGCCGAGATCACCGTCGAGAACACCGGTGTGATGTCGGAGCCGTTCTCCTTGTTGAACTGGCTGAGCCAGGCGACGTGCTGGAAGGAGTTCCCGTCGACCTCGCCCTCCACCAGCGCGGTGTTCGGCAGGTACGGGTCGTCGAAGTTCACGAACTTCAGGTCGAGACCGTTCTCGCGGCCGACCTCGATGATCGCGTCCTGGAAGTCGCTCTGCGCGGTGTCGGCGATCGTGAGCTGGATCAGTTCGTCATCGCCCGCGGCTTCGGGGGCGGAGTTCTGCACGACCGCGGGGATGATGATCGCCGCCGCGACGGCGACGACGGCGACCGCGCCGCCGATCAGCCACAGACGCCTGCGCTTCCTCTGCTGTGCGAGGTGCGCGTCGATCTCGTTCTTGGTGTGGTTCTGCTCTGACATGGGCGGGGCTCCTGCGGGGCGGGGCGGGCGGGCAGTCGGGGCTGCATCCATCCCGAGGCGGCGCACATCTGAAGGACTGCGCGGTGATCCCCGATGCTACCGAGAGAGCGCGCCGCTGCACGAGTCGCACGGTAACGTGCCGACACACTGGGGCGGGGTTAGAGTAACGCCATGACGACGCGTGCCACCAGACGCCAGGCAGCACTCGTCTACAACCCGATCAAGGTGGATGAGAAGCGTCTGCGCGCCGCCGTTCGGGATCTGTCGAAAGACGCGGGGTGGTCCACGCCGTCCTTCCATCAGACCACCGTGGAGGATGCCGGACAGGATGCCGCGCGATCGGCCATCAGCGAGGGCGCGGATGTGGTGCTCGTCGCCGGAGGTGACGGCACTGTGCGGGCGGTCGCGGAGGCCATGGCCGGCACCGGCATCCCGTTGGCCATCATCCCGAGCGGCACCGGCAACCTGCTCGCCCGCAACCTCGGGCTCCCCCTCACCGTCCCCGAGGCGATGATCAGGGCCGCGCTCGGAGGTTTCCACCATCCGATCGACATCGGCTGGGCCGCGCTCACCCGTGAGAACGGCGACACGAGCGAGCACGCGTTCGTCGTTCTCGCCGGCATCGGGCTCGATGCGGACATGATCGCGAACACGCGCCCCGATCTGAAGAAGTCGGTCGGCTGGGTGGCGTACGTCGACGGCGCCGCGCGATCGCTCCCGAATGCGAAGCCGTTCCGCATCGTCTACCAGATGGACGAGTCGCGTCTGCACTCGACGAAGGTGCACAGCGTGCTCTTCGCGAACTGCGGCACCCTCCCCGCCAGGATCGCCCTGATCCCGTCAGCATCCATCGTCGACGGCGAGATGGATGTCGCGATCATCCAGCCGAGCGGTCCGTTCGGCTGGCTCGGGGTCTGGCGCAAGATCTGGTGGGACAACTCGGTGCTGCGCAGGTTCCGCGCCGGGCGGCTCGTGCTGCAGCGACGGGGCAGGGATGCATCCGTGCGCTACCTGCGCGGAAAGGTGGCCGAAGCGGCCGCCACACGGCCGACGCCGATCGAGCTCGACGGAGACGCCTTCGGCGACGCGGTGCGCATCCGCTGCCGGATCGCGCCGGGCTCCCTGCTGCTGGCGCTGCCAGAAGGCCACCCGGTCGACACGCTCTGACCGTCCGAACCCGCGCCGATCAGCGACGGCTCAGCCTCTGAGCACCGGCACCGTCGCGTCGAGGTTGCCGCCGACGAAGGTCAGGACGAACTCGCCGTCATCCGCATCGTCGTCGCTGTCGTCGTCGTCGCTGAACCCGAGCACGGTCGCGCGTGGCGCCATGTCCATGGTGCACATGCCGTCCTCGGTCGTGAACGTGACGGTCGCGCCGCCGGCCTGCTGCTCGAGGCCTTCGACGATCGGCGGGCAGGTCGATGAGCCCCACGTCAACAGCACCACGCCCTCGTCGTCGAACCAGCCGGCGCTCGGTGCGTAGTCGGTCGAGCTGCCGGGTGTCGCGGTGAGATCCGGGTTCCCGTCGAGATCGACGTCGTCCGTGACGTCGCCGAGCGTGACGATGAACTCGACGTCCTTGGTCGGATCCACCCCTTCGGGGATCGCTCCGACGCTCGCGCGCGCCGCGAGGTCGGAGGTGCACGCCTTCTCGGCGTCGCCGGAGGTGGGCGAATCGCTCAGTGACACGGTCACCTTCTGCCCGTCACCGGTGACCTCGTCCACGATCGGGACGCACGTCGATGAACCCCAGGTCACGATGGCGAACATGCGGCCGCCGTCCAGCCACGCGGCCTCGACGTCGTCCTCCCCTCGCGGCTGCGTGGCCGAGCCTGAGCCGTCCGACGTCGCGCTGCTCGTCGGCGCCGGCGCCGGTGCGCTCGACGTGGGTGCGCAGCCTGCCACGAGCAGTGCGGCGGCGAGCGCGGTCGAGGCGGCCAGGACGAGACGCGATGGGGAGGTCATGCCCTCAGATTAGTCGTCCGCCGCCGACGTGTCAGTGCGGTGCGCGACATCCCGTCGAGGCGGCGCTCACTGCAGCGCGGATGTGAGCCTGGCGAGGTTGTCGAGCACGGTTGAGCGCAGTGGCTGCTGCAACCACTCCTCGAGCGTGAGCTCCCGGCTGAAGGCACGGTATTCGTCTTCGACAGCACGCATCTCGGCGACGAACTCCTCCCCCCGCACCAGCATCGAGATCTCGAGGTTCAGACCGAACGAGCGCATGTCCATGTTGCTCGAGCCGATGACGGCGACCTCATCATCGATCGTGAGGCTCTTGGTGTGCAGGATGTAGGGCCTGCGATACATCCAGATGCGCACGCCCGCACGCAGCAGCGCCTCGTAGTAGCTGCGCTGCGCGTGGTACACCATGGCCTGGTCGCCCTCTTCCGACACGAACAGCTCGACCTCGACTCCTCGGTCGCTGGCAGCGCTGACGGCGAGCAGCAGAGCCTCGTCCGGCACGAAGTAGGGGCTCACGATCATGATCTTCTCGCGGGCGGCGTACAGCAGCGTGAGGAAGAGCCGCAGGTTGTTCTCGACCTCGTAGCCGGGGCCGGACGGCACGATCTGGCAGTCGAGGTCTCCGCTGCCGATCTCGGCCTGCGTGATGTCGATCTCGCCGAGCACCTCGTCGGTCTCGCTGTACCAATCGCTGAGGAAGATGGCATTGACGCTGAGCACGATCGGGCCGTCGACCCTGACCATCAGATCGACCCAGTGCAGTCCGCGCTTGATGTTCTTGGGCAGATTGTAGGTCGAGTCGGTGACGTTCTGCGATCCGACGAAGGCGACGTTGCCGTCGACGACCAGGAGCTTTCGGTGGTTGCGCAGATCCGGGCGCTGCATGCGGCCCTTCAGCGGCTGCATCGGCAGCATGAGGTGCCAGTCGGCCCCCATCGCGTCGAGGCGCTTGATCGTCTTGCGATAGCGGGGCTTCCAGCGGTTCGCCCAGTGATCGAGCAGCACCCGCACCGTGACACCGCGAGCGGCGACCTCTTCCATGGCACGGAAGAAGTTGTCGGTCGACGCATCCGATTGAAGGATGTAGAACTCCACGTGGACGTAGTCGTCCGCGGCACGGATGGCATCGGCCATCTCGTCCAGCGATCCCTGATAGTCGCTGATCAGGTGGGCGCCGTTGTCGCCCGAGATCGGCAGAGCGCCGAGCTTCTGGTTCATCGCGACGAGAGGCGGGAACCACTCCGGCGCATTCGGCCTCAGCGTTCCGAAGTGCAGCTGATCCGCTGTCTCCGCGATGTACGCGTTGATCTGATCCTGCTTGCGACGTCGAGCACGCGGAAGCCGCGGGTTGCCGATGACGAGGAAGAGGATGACGCCGATGTACGGGATGAAGAACACGGCGAGCAACCACGCCATCGCGGCCGTCGGACGACGGTTGCGAGGTATGACGATGATCGCCGTGACACGGATCGCGAGATCGATGACGATGGCGATGCCGAGCACCCACCACGGCCACTGATCCATGCGACACTCCCGACGTCCACCGCGCGCTTCGCCGAATGCGGCGTAGGCCTCAGCGTAGTCTGTGCCGGCGACACGGCCGGCAGGCGCGGTGGGACGCCGCCGTGCGGCGAAGGCGCGGGTCGGCTCAGGAGGTGCGGGGCGGAAGGCCGCGGGCAGCGCGCTCTTCGGCCTCGATCCGCGCATGCGCCTTCCGCTCTGTGCGGTCGGAGCGGATGATGCTGCGCATCACGATGAAGAAGACCAGGCTCACTCCGATGGTCGGCAGAAGCGACCATGCTGCGGCGACCCAGAATTCATCCATACCTCCATCGTACGTCGACGCGGCACCGCCCGACTCTCTCTGCACCTCTCCGCGACGCTGCGCTGCCCTGTGCACAACCGATCTCGCCGCCTCCGGTGCGCGACACTCACGGCATGAACACAGTCCTTCGTGCCACAGACTCCGCCGAGTTCCTCGGCCTCGTCCCGGCCCTCGCCGGGTTCACGCCGCGGCAGAGCATCGTGCTGCTGCCGTTCCAGCATTCCCGCGCCCACGGTGCGATGCGCATAGATCTGCCGCATGACGACATCGACCTCGACGACTACGTCGACGCGGCGATCGGTCTGCTGACCCGGGTCGGCGGCACGGATGCCGTCGCGGTCGTCGTCTACACCGACGAGCCGCCGCAGCACACTCCCGACGGGCTCGTGCTTCCGTCGAGCATCCTCGTCGACGAACTGCTCGGGCTCGCCGCAGACCTGGGCCTGCACATCGTCGATGCGCTCTGCGTGACCTCGCAGGGATGGGCGAGCTATCTGCATGACGAGCCCGTGCTCCGCGCGGTGGACGAGATCCCCGCCGTCCCGTCGATACCCGGGCTCGCCGACGTCTCCGGCGACCAGGAATCCGGCGCTGCACTGCCCGTCGTCGATCTCGCGGAGAAGGAGCGGGTCGGGCGCGCACTGGCGCAGCTCTCCGATCTGCTCGCGCACGAGAGCCAGGGGTTCGCAGACGACGAGCGCACGAACCCGCAGGCGATCGCCGCTGCCGTCGTGCTCGAAGAGCTGCCGCTGTTCTTCGAAGAGCTGCTCGACTCGCCCCAGAACCTGCCGCCCTTCGCGACCGCAGCGCTCCTGTGGTGCATGGAGCGACCGCGCTACCGCGACGTCGCCCTGCTGCAGTGGGCGACCGACCTGCCCACCGGCGAGCGCGCGTTGACCGCACAGCTCGCCTATTCCGAGGGCGCGCAGACCGTTCCGGACGACCTGGGCAGGGTGTTCCTCGGTCACGGTCCGCGTCCGGACGCCGACCGTCTCAAGATCGCACTGACCGTGGCGCGAGGTGCGGCCGCCAGGGCGCCGCGCGCGTCCAGGCCGGCGCCGCTCACCGCCGCAGCCTGGCTGTCGTGGGCGCTCGGTCGATCGTCGCACGCCGCCCACTACCTGCGACTGGTGAGCGAGATCGATCCGAGCTACTCGCTCGCGTGCCTGATCAGCAGCATGATCGACGCCGCGATGCTGCCGGAATGGTCGTTCCGTCGCGGCGACGCGCGCTGACGGCGGCCGGCCGTCAGCGACCGGTGGTGCTACTTGACCAGGGGGAAGAGGATCGTCTCGCGGATGCCGAGGCCGGTGATCGCCATGAGCAGACGATCGATGCCCATGCCCATACCGCCCGACGGCGGCATGCCGTGCTCGAGCGCCCGCAGGAACTCCTCGTCGACGCGCATGGCCTCGACGTCGCCGGATGCCGCGAGCTTCGCCTGCTCGACGAAGCGTTCGCGCTGGATGACCGGATCGACGAGCTCGGAGTATCCGGTCGCCAGCTCGAAGCCGCGGATGTACAGATCCCACTTCTCCACGACGCCCGCGATCGAGCGGTGCTCGCGCACCAGAGGAGAGGTGTCGACGGGGAAGTCCATCACGAAGGTGGGGCGAACGAGATCGCCCTTCACGAAGTGCTCCCACAGCTCCTCGATGAGCTTGCCGTGGATGGCGTGCGACGGCACGTCGACGCCGTTCGCCTCGGCGAAGGCGATGAGATCCTCGACCGCGTCATCGGGCGTGAAGGTGCGACCGGCTGCCTCGGACAGCGATTCGTACATCGAGACACGGTCCCATTCGCCGCCGAGGTCGTACTCGGTGCCGTCGGCCCAGGTGACGGTGGTCGAGCCAGCGACCGCGATCGCGGCCTGCTGCACGAGCTCCTGCGTGAGCTCGGCCATCTGGTTGTAGTCGCCGTACGCCTGGTAGGCCTCCAGCATCGCGAACTCGGGGCTGTGCGTGGAGTCGGCGCCCTCGTTGCGGAAGTTGCGGTTGATCTCGAACACCCGCTCGATGCCGCCGACGACCGCGCGCTTCAGGTAGAGCTCCGGCGCGATGCGCAGGTACAGCTCGGTGTCGAAGGCATTCGAGTGCGTGATGAACGGGCGCGCGGATGCCCCGCCGTGCTGCACCTGCAGCATCGGGGTCTCCACCTCGAGGTAGTCATGAGATCCGAACGTGGCACGCAGGCTCGCGTTCACCGCGGCGCGAGCGCGCACGGTGTTGCGCGCCTGCTCGCGGACGATGAGATCGAGGTAACGGCTGCGCACCCGCCCCTCTTCGCTGAGCTCGGAGTACGCGTTGGGAAGCGGCAGGATCGCCTTCGACGCGATCGCCCAGTCATCGGCCATGATCGACAGCTCACCGCGTCGGCTGGAGATGACCTGACCGTGCACGAAGACGTGGTCGCCGAGGTCGACGAACTCCTTCCAGCGTGCAAGGGAGTCCTCGCCGACCTCGGCGAGCGAGATCATGGCCTGGATGCGCGAGCCGTCGCCGGCCTGCAGCGTGGCGAAGCAGAGCTTGCCGGTGTTGCGGCTGAAGACCACCCGTCCGGCCACGCCCACCATCACACCGGTCTCGGTGCCTGCCTCGAGCTCGCCGTACTCTGCGCGCAGAGCGGGGATCATGTGCGTCACCGGCACGGCGACCGGGAAAGCCCCTCCTGCGGCATCCACTCGCTGCGCGATCAGGCGCTCACGCTTGGCGAGGCGCACGGCCTTCTGCTCGTGTACGTCCTCGGCGTCGTCGGGGGTGGATGCGGGCGCGTCAGGCGCGGTGGTCATAAGAGCTCCTTGAAGTCCCGCCCAGTTTACCGGTCTGCCCTGCACGCCCCCGCCGCGCGTGCAGCCGCACCGCACCGGCCGAGAACCGTTCACCGACCCTCGATACGCTCGAAGGATGATCCGGAGATCACTGCCCCGATCGGTCGCTCTCCTCGGAGCGGCGACCGCCCTGATGTTCACCGCTGCGCCGGCCGCGGCATCCGCCACCGAACCGCAGGGGGGCGTCGACGATTTCGACTTCTCCTCGTGGGAGGCCACGTACGAGGTCGGTATGGACGACGACGGGCGTGCGACACTGCACGTGGTGGAGACCCGCGTCGCCGAGTTCCCCGATTCCGACCAGAACCGAGGCATCGTCGCGGGCTTCCCCGACCACTACCAGGGTGCGGGCCTCGACACCTCGATCATCTCCGTGCGCGACGAGAACGGCGACGACGTCCCCTACGAGATCGAGACCGACGACGGACTGGTGTACGTGCTCACCGGCGACGACGAGTTCGTGCACGGTTCGACGACGTACGTCATCGAGTACGCGATGCACGACGTCATCCTTCCGGCGCGGGGCACGAACGTGGACGAGTTCTACTGGGACCTGCTACCACTGGACAGCACCCAGGACATCGACGCGTTCCGTGCGGAGGTCGTGTTCGATGAAGAGCTGGCCGCGCACCTGACCGGTGCGTCCTCCTGCTATCAGGGGCCGCAGGGCTCCACCGACACCTGCGACCTCCGCCAGGAAGCCGGCGTGTTCAGCGTGGCGGCGAACGATCTCGCCGCCGGCGAGGGCGTCACCGTCGCGATCGCCCTGGAGCCCGGCACGGTCACGCAGCCCTCCGCACGGCAGCCCAACGCGGCCACCGATGCGCTGCCATACGCGGTCGGCGGTGGCGCAGCGCTGCTCTCGGTCGGCGGCTGGTTCGCCACGAGCGCCATGATCCGCTCCCGCCGACGCGGCACCGGCATCATCGTCGCCCAGTACGACGTGCCCGACTCGATGCCGCCGCTCCTGGCGAGCGCCATCGTCCCGAAGACGAAGAACTCCCTCACCGCTCAGATCGTGCACCTCGCGGTGCGCGGGATGCTGCGCCTGGAGGATCTCCCCGAGGAGGGGACGGCGAAGAAGCGGCGCCCACGTCTGCGCCGCCTCGACGGTCCGATCCCCGATCCCCTGGACGAGCGCGCCCTCAAGGCACTTTTCAACAACACCGAACCCGGGATCGTCATGAAGATGCCGAAGAACAGCGCGGCGTTCGCGAAGCGCATGACGGGACTCCTCAAGGCCGCCCCGAAGGCCGCGGAGGAGCGGGGTCTGACCACGCGAGCGCGCAGCAGGCCCGCACAGGTGATCCAGATGCTCTCCCTCGTCGCGCTCGCGGTGATGATCGGCCTGCTGTGCTGGGGGCTCTTCACGGGAAGGGCATCCGCCGGTCCGGTGTTCCTCGCGACTCTGGTGTGCGCGATCGTCGTGATCGTCTCCAGCGTCATCGCATTCAAGAAGCACACCGTGCTCACCCCGGCGGGTGCCCTGCAACTGGAGTATCTGGAGGGCGTACGCGAGTTCATCCGTGTCGCGGAAGCCGATCGGCTGCGGATGCTGCAGTCGTACTCGGGCGCGGGGCGGCGCAGTGACGGCTCCGTCGACATCATCCACGTGTACGAGAAGCTGCTCCCCTACGCGATCCTTTTCGGGCAGGAGCGCGAATGGGGCGAGGTGCTCGAGGTCAACTACGCCCACGAGCAGCAGTCGCCGGGGTGGGTCGACGGCTCCGCCGCAGGCATCGTCATCCGGATGAACGCATTGACCGCCGCGACGCACGCCTCCTCTACGTACTCCGCGCCGAGCACCGGCAGTTCGTCGAGCTACGGCGGATCCTCCGGGGGCGGCTTCTCCGGAGGCGGCGGCGGAGGCGGATTCTCCGGAGGCCGCTGAGTCGCCGGCTCTCGCGGCGACTCCCCTTCGGCGCGCCTGGGCTGGGAGAACCCAGACCATCTGGCGTGGCGGCGGGCGCGTCAGATGATGGGCGGGTCGGATGCTTCGCGCAGCGCACGCTCGACGGTCGACTGCACGAGCGCCGAGAGGTACCCGCCGGGGTTCTCCACACCGATGCCGCGCAGGAGCGACGTCGACTGTCCGATGATCGCCCTCGAGAACTCGGATGCGGTGGCGATCGCCTCCGCGTAGGCCGCGCGGTCGTCCTCGTCGATCACGATCGGCTCGCAACCGAGTTCGACCGCGAGTGCCTGGGCGATGGGCAGCACAGGTGCGGGCGCGGTGACGGCGGCGAAGCTCGCGTGCAGCTGTCGCAGGTCGATGGAGGTGCCGGTGAACGAGATCGCCGGATGCACGGCGAGCGGGATGGCACCCGCGCGCTGCGCCGGCTCCAGCACCCCGATGCCGTACGAGGGATCCGTGTGCAGCACGAGCTGGCCGGGCTGCCAGGCCCCGAGCTCCGACAGGCCACTGATGAGTCCTGGGAGCTCGTCATGCGGCACCGCCACGACCACCAGCTCGCTGCGGCGCAGCACCTCTGCGACATCGAGCACCGGCACGTCGGGCAGCACTCCGGCCACACGATCGTCGTCCGAACCGCTCGTGATGCCCGTGATCGCGTGACCTGCGCCCGCGAGCGCAGCACCGATCACCGGTCCGACCCGTCCGGCGCCGATGATGCCGACGCCGAGCCGTCCGTCACGGTTCATGCAGACCTCTCGTGCGCAGCATCCTGAGCCCAGCGGTGGCTCTGATCCCGGCCCGCTGCCGCCGCTGCGCGGCGCGAGATGTCGTCGACGGCCGCCGTAAGGTCGACGCTCTCGATGCCGACGACGTCGCCGAGGACGGGACCGGTGACGCTGTGCACCTTGAGGATGGCGACCCGCTGCGCGCGATCGATCGGTCCCTGCGCTGCCGACACTCCCTGCAGACGGGCCAGCGGGAACACCGCGAGCTTGCGCCAGAAGTTGCCGCGCCGCATGATCACGGCGAAATCGGTCACGGCGAAGCCGTGCCGCTTCCACGAGAACGGCCGACGCCACCAGCCGCGCTTCTGCAGCACGTGGTACGGGTCTCCTGCCTGCGGCCCGAAGATCCCCTGCTCCCAGACGAGAGGGCGGTCCTTCTCCGGCATGTCGGGGAGCACGAGCGCGAGCACGCGCTCGACGTCGGCGCGCGTGCCGACGGGAAGCACGATGTTGAACTGCTGAGCGGTGCCGGACTGCTGCTGCGACACGCTCTTGCCGCTCATCCGGTTGATCTTGATGGTCCACCAGCCGAACGGTCGCCACAGGATGGACTGCGTCACCTCGACGGCGAAGATGCGTCCGGGAGGGATCGTCTCGGTGACGGTGGTGAACAACCCGAACGTGATGCGCACGCCGTCGGGCGTCGGTGCGATCGAGTACCGCAGCGACCGGGAGATCTGCGCCCACACGATGGCGAACGCCGCGATCACGAACGGCACGCCGACACCGAGCGTGATCCCGACCACTCCGATCCACGCATCGCCGTCGTCGTCGGCGAGGATGGCCGGGATGACGAACGCGAGCGTCACGCCGAAGATGAGAAGGAAGAAGGCGAGCCACAGCACACCGGCGAGCACCTGGGATCCGACGAGGCGCCCGGTCGGGATCTTGACCACGCTCTCCGGTGCGACGTCGCTGAGGTCGACGCCGCCGATCAGGTCGTTCACGCCGCCGTTCACCGACCCGATGAGCTGGGAGCGGATCGACGTGGCACCACCGGCGGCGGGAGCGCCCTGCGGCGCACCGCCGCGCTGCCTGGCCTCGCGCGCGGCCCTGGCGCCGGACGCGAGTCGGAGGATGTCCGATCGCACGGTCTCGGCCTTGGTCGTGGAGAGGTACTCCAGCGGCACGTTCGCGTCAGTACCCGCGCCGACGACCTCCAGCTTGGCCATCCCGATCAGCCGCGCAGGGAACGGCCGCGTGAGGTTGACGCCCTGCACCCGGTCCAGCGGCGCCCGCCGCTGCGAGCGGAAGATGATGCCCTTGCGCACCTCGACGTGCTCGTCGGAGATGCGGAACTCCTGGAACCGCCAGACCAGCCAGAACCCGACGATCAGCACGATCAGCACGCCGAGCACGATGAGAAGAGCCAGCAGGATGAGGTTGTTCTCCAGAACCCAGTCCACCGGGTCGCCGCCGGAGTAGTCGCCGACGTGCGCTTCCTCCGGCGCGAACAGCCCGATGGCCCAGTAGATGATCCGGTCGCGGAAGTTGTTCAGCACGATGCCGGCCACGATGATGAGCACCAGCCCGCCCTTGAACAGCGGGGTCAGGGGATGCAGTCGGTGCCATTCGCCGTCGGCGAGCGATTCGCTGCCCGCAGGCGGAGGCGGCACCGGAGGCAGCGGCGACTGCGCCGCTGAGGGATCCGGATTCTGCGGCGAGCTCACAGGCCGGTCCGTCGGGTCTCGGCGACCTCGATGAGAGTGTCGCGCAGCGCCTCCGCGGCGGCCTGGGTGAGCCCGGGGATCTGCACGCCTGTCGTCGCGGCTGCGGTGACCATCTTGAGCTGGGAGACGCCGAACGCGCGATCCAGCGGCCCGTGCGTGATGTCGACGAGCTGCATGCGTCCGTAGGGCACGGCGATGATCCGCTGCCAGAGGATGCCCTTGCGGAACACGATGTCGTCGGCGCGCAGCATGAATCCGATCGCCTTCGCCTGACGAGGGAGGATCACCAGCGTGATGACGGTGATGAGGGTGACGAAACCTGCGGGGATCCAGACCCAGTTCTGGTGGAAGGCGAGGCCGACGATGAGCGCCACCGCGATGACGACCGCGAGGAAGATGCCGTTCTGCAGGAACTGCGACACGACGTAGCGCGGCGAGATCTGATGCCACTTCCCGTCGAGGTCGATGCGGCCGGCGCCGCGGGGCTCGCGGAGTTTGTCGTACGTGCCCTCATCCAGCACGGGCGGCGTGGAGACAGGAGCGGCCGACGGCGCGTGCGGTGCCGCGACGGGTGCGGACGGCGCAGCGGGCGGCGCCGCGGGGGCAGTGACGTTCGGCAGCGGAGGTGCAGGATGCTGCGGTGCGGATGCCGGGGGCGCAGGCGCGACCTGCGGGATGTTCGGCACCTGCGACGGAGGTGTCGGCTCAGCGCCCGGCGTCGGCTCCGGTGGAGGGGTCGTCTGGCTGTCGGTCATCAGGATCCTTCGGCAGAGTGCAGAACTGTTCGGCGACGAGAGCGGCCACCACGAGGACGAGCGAACTCGCCACGAGGGCGGCCATCGCCACAACCGACCCTACCGGGGGATCAACCGGACGCGACAGGAGGAAGACCAGCAGGCCGCCTCCGAAACCCGCCATGATCGCGCCGAGCAGGCTCGAGGCGCGCGCGAGCGTCGCGGCCCTCATCGCGCGGAAGGGATCGATGCGCCCTGGAGTCCTGCCGCGCACGCTGCGCCTGACCGGCCAGGCGACGGCCAGCACGGCGGCGGCGAGCAGTACGAGCAGTACGGGAAGGAATCCGGACGGGGCGAATGTCGCCCGGCCGGACACGGTCAGCAGATGGTCGACGAGATAACCCGCCCCACCGCCGACCAGCGCGAGGAGCAGGAGGACCGCCGCCGAGGTGCGCTTCATCCGTGCTCCGTGCCCGCCCCTGCGGCATCGTCAGCGGCATCCGTTCGCAGCGCAGCCGCGAGCTCGGCGATCCGGCCGCGGCCGGGGAGCTCGCCCTCGGGATCGAGGCTCAGCCACGGGTCGAGCACGAACAGCCTCTCCGCGGCACGCGGATGCGGCAGCAGCAGGCGCGGGTCGTCCGAGACGACGTCGCCGTAGGTGATCAGATCGAGGTCGAGAGTGCGGTCGCCCCAGCGCTCGCGGCGTTCGCGGCCGTGCTCCTCCTCGACCGCATGCAGCATCCCCAGCAGCACTTCCGGTGCGAGACGGGTGGACACGAGCGCGACCGCGTTGACGTAGCCGGGCGCATCGGGATCGGGACCGTCCAGACGTACCGCGACGGTCTCGTGCAGCTCGGACAGTCGCACATCGTCCACGAGCGGGAGTCGTGCGATGCGGTCCACCGCACGCTGGATCGTCTCGCGGCGATCTCCGAGGTTCGCACCGAGCGCGATGACGGCGATGACCGGCTCGCGGCCGGGACGAGGGTCGGGGCGCGCGGGGGGTGGCCGACGGATCACCGGGTGTCCTTCCGCGAACGGCTGATCGTGACGGCGACGTCCGAGAAGGTCAGCGGGATCGGGGCGTGCGGCTTGTGCACGGTGACGTCGACGTCGTTCACACGCGGATATGCGAGCACGACATCCGCGATGCGATGCGCGAGGGTCTCGATGAGGTTGACCGGCTCGCCGCCGACCACTGCCGCGACCTGTTCGGCCAGTTCGCCGTAGTGGACCGTGTCGACGACGTCATCGGATGCCGCGGCATCCGCCAGTGCGAGGCGCAGGCGCAGATCGATGACGAACTCCTGCCCGTCCTCCCGCTCGTGCTCGAAGACGCCGTGGCGTCCGAACACCGTGAGTCCGGTGAGTCGGATCTCGTCCAGGTCCTGCATGCTCATCCCTCCCAGGCGTGTGCGATCGCCAGCGCATCGCGGGTGGCGGCGACGTCGTGCACGCGCACCGCCCACACACCGTACCGAACGGCGAGCGCGCTGGTCACAGCCGTGGCGAGATCGCGACGCGTTTCGTCGACTTCGGCTTCGCCGTCGAGGGTCTCGGCCAGGAACCGCTTGCGCGAGGTGCCGATCAGTACTCGATGGCCGAGAGCGGTGATGTCGTCGAGGCCGCGCAGCACATCCCAGTTCTGCGCACCGGCCTTGGCGAAGCCGATGCCCGGATCGACGATCAAACGGGCCGGGGCGATGCCCGCCGCCGCGGCCTCGCCGATCCGCTCGCGCAGCTCGCCGGCCACCTCGCGCGACGCGCGGCGGTACTCGGCCCGCGCGTACATGTCGTCGGATGGTCCGCGCCAGTGCCCGATGGCGAAGTCGGCGCCGGAGTCGGCGACGGCGCCGAGCATCTCGGGGTCGGCGAGGCCGCCTGACACGTCGTTCACGATGCGCGCCCCCGCACGCACGGCCGCGGCGGCGGTGGACGCGTTGAGCGTGTCGATGCTCACCGCGAGGCCGCGACCGGCGAGGTCCTCGATCACCGGCAGCACGCGCTGCTGCTCCACGGCCGGATCGACACGAACGGCTCCTGGCCTGGTGGACTCGCCGCCGATGTCGAGCACGGTCGCGCCCGCGTCGCGCAGTGCGAGCCCGTGGGCGATCGCGCTCTCCGCGTCGCTGTGGCGTCCCCCGTCGCTGAACGAATCGGGTGTGACGTTGACGATGCCCCAGATACCGGTCATCATTGGGCTCCGTGAGCGTGCCGCTGGGCCGCAGCGCCGCCGATCAGCGCGACGATCTCCTGCCGAGCCACGGGCTCGCTGTACTCGCCGCGCGCGGCGATCGTGAGCGTGGATGCCTCGCTCTGGCGGCCGCCGCGCATCGTGACGCAGCCGTGCGAGGCGTCGAGCACGACGAGCACGCCACGGGTGTCGAGATGCTCCGCGATGGTGTCGGCGATCTGCTCGCCGAGGCGCTCCTGCACCTGCGGTCGGGCTGCGAGGATCTCGACCACGCGAACGAGAGCGCCGAGGCCGACGACCTGCTCCCCCGGCAGGTAGGCGATGTGCGCGTGCCCGGCGAACGGCAGCAGGTGGTGCTCGCAGACCGAGCGGAAGCGGATGTCGCGCAGCAGCACCGCCCCGGACGGCAGAGTTTCCGGCGCGGGCCCGCGCGAGACGCTGATCGTGCGGGCCAGGGGTGCCGCGGCGTCTTCGCCGACGCCGGAGAAGAACTCGGAGTACAGCTCCGCCATGCGCGTCGGTGTCTGCCTGAGCCCGGGGCGCTCCGGATCTTCGCCGATCGCTTCGAGGAGCTCTCGGGTCAGCCGTTCGACACGCTCCCGGTCGACGGCCACGATCAGGCCGTCGCCGGCCGGGCCTGCCCGGATGCGTGCGCGGTGCCGGTCTGGCCGCGGGATGCCGCGGCATCGGCCGATCCGTCCATCGAGGCCGCGGCGTCGACGGGGATCACGCGCGTCGGCACGTCGATCGGCGGACGGTCGGAGACCGGTCGCTCGTTGCTCGACAGCCAGAGCGGCCGCTCGGGGAGCTTGCGGATGTCGGTGAAGATCTCGGCGATCTGGTTGTGATCGAGAGTCTCCTCTTCGAGCAGCGCGAGGGCGAGACGGTCGAGGATGTCGCGGTTGTCGCTGATCACCTGGTACGCCTCGTCGTGCGCCTGCTCGATGAGCGTGCGCACCTCGGTGTCGACGCGCTCGGCGATCGACTCCGAGTACTCGCGACCGCGGCCCATGTCGCGGCCCGCGAAGGGCTCGCCGCCCTCGGAGCCGAGCTTGACCGGGCCGAGGTCGGTGGTCATGCCGTACTCGATGACCATCTTGCGGGCGATGCTCGTCGCCTTCTCGATGTCGTTCGATGCACCGGTCGTGGGGTCGTGGAACACGAGCTCCTCCGCGACGCGGCCGCCCATGGCGTAGGTCAACTGGTCCTGCAGCTCGTTGCGGGTGACGGAGTACTTGTCGTCGACGGGCATCACCATCGTGTAGCCGAGCGCCTTGCCTCGCGGCAGGATCGTGATCTTGGTCACCGGGTCGGTGTAGTTCATGGCCGCTGCGGCGAGCGCGTGGCCGCCCTCGTGGTAGGCGGTGATGAGCTTCTCGCGGTCCTTCATGACGCGTGTGCGCCGCTGCGGTCCGGCGATCACGCGGTCGATGGCCTCATCGAGCGCGCGATTGTCGACCAGCTGGGCGTTCGAGCGCGCCGTGAGCAGGGCTGCCTCGTTGAGGACGTTGGCCAGGTCGGCACCGGTGAAGCCCGGAGTCTTGCGGGCGACGACCTCGAGGTCGACGCTCTTGGAGAGCGGCTTGCCCTTGGCGTGCACCTGCAGGATGTGCAGGCGGCCCTTGAGATCGGGCGCGTCCACGCCGATCTGACGGTCGAAGCGACCGGGGCGCAGCAGCGCGGGGTCGAGGATGTCGGGACGGTTGGTCGCCGCGATCACGATGACGTTCGCGTTCGGGTCGAAGCCGTCCATCTCGACGAGCATCTGGTTCAGCGTCTGCTCGCGCTCGTCGTTGCCGCCGCCCATGCCTGCACCGCGGTGGCGGCCGACGGCGTCGATCTCGTCGATGAAGATGATGGCCGGGGCGTTCTCCTTGGCCTGATTGAACAGGTCGCGCACGCGGGAGGCGCCGACGCCGACGAACATCTCGACGAAGTCCGAACCGGAGATCGAGTAGAACGGTGCGCCGGCCTCTCCGGCCACGGCGCGGGCGAGGAGGGTCTTACCCGTTCCTGGAGGGCCGTACAGCAGCACGCCCTTCGGGATGCGGGCGCCGATCGCCTGGAACTTGGCGGGGTCCTGCAGGAACTCCTTGATCTCCTCGAGCTCTTCGATCGCCTCATCCGCGCCCGCGACATCGGCGAAGGTGACCGTCGGGGTCTCCTTGTTGACGAGCTTGGCCTTGGACTTGCCGAACTGCATGACCTTGCCGCCGCCGCCCTGCATCGACGAGAGCAGCCACCAGAACAGCAGGCCGAGGAGCACGAGCGGGAGAAGGAGCGAGAGGAAGCCGTCGAACCAGGTGGCGCGAGGAACGACGTCGTTGAAGCCGTCCTTCGGGTCGGCGGTGGTGATCGCCTCGACGACCTCGTCGGCGCGTGCGTCGACGTAGTAGAACTGGACGGTCTTGGAGTCTTCGAACGCCTTCGACAGCGTCATGTCGACGCGCTGATCGCCGTCGGTGTTCGTCACCTCGGTCACCGTGTCACCCGCGAGCAGGTCGAGCCCCTGCTGCGTGGTGATCGTCTTGGGTGCGCCGAGGTTCGAGATCAGCAGGAACCCGCCGAACAGCAAAACACCGATCAGCGCCACATACACCAGTGGATTCCGGGTGATCTTCTTCACGTCCATGATCCGTTCAGCGTATCGCGCCGATCTTTACGGTCCGCTGGGATTCGCCCACGGCGTACGCCGCGATCCGGAATCAGGAATACACGTGCGGCGCGAGCACGGCGACATCGCGCAGGTTGCGGTAGCGCTCGTCGAAGTCGAGTCCGTACCCGACGACGAACTCGGTCGGGATGTCGAAGCCGACGTACTTGCAGTCGATCTCGACCTTCGCGGCATCGGGCTTGCGCAGCAGCGCGAGCACCTCGATCGACTCCGGTCCGCGGGACTCGAAGTTCTCCAGCAGCCAGCTCAGGGTCAGGCCGGAATCGATGATGTCCTCGACGATCAGCACATGCTTGCCGTGCAGGTCGGTGTCGAGGTCCTTGCGGATCTGCACGACGCCGCTGGACTTCGTGCTCGAGCCGTAGCTGGACACGGCCATCCAGTCCATCGGAGCGTGGAACGGCAGCTCGCGCGCGAAGTCGGCCATCACCATCACTGCGCCCTTGAGGACGCCGACGAGAAGCAGGTCCTTGCCCTCGTAGTCCTTCGCGACCTGGGCGGCGAGCTCGGCGAGCTTCGCCTTGATCTCCTCCTCGGTGACGAGGATGTCGGAAAGGTCGTCCTGGATCTCAGCCGCGCGCATGCATCGATTTTAGTGACACGATCCTGTGCGCGCGCACTACTGTGAGCGGTGAGGCGCGCGGACGCCCGCCGAAGGAAGGAATCCCATGGCTCTTGACGACATCCTCACGCAGGTGCCGATCGATGACATCGCGGCGAAGCTGGGCGTCACGCCCGACGTCGCGAAGGCCGCGGTCGAGCAGGGCGGTGCGGTGCTGCTCGGCGGACTCGCGAAGAACGCCGCGAGCGAAGAAGGCTCGACGGCGATCCAGAACGCGCTGAAGAAGCACGAGGGCAAGACCGGTGTCTCCACCGTGGACGAGGTCGATCAGGCCGACGGCGACAAGATCGTCACGCACGTCCTCGGTGACCAGAAGCAGGAGGTCACCTCCAAGCTCAACGCGTCCGAGAAGACCGCCGGAATCGACTTCGGCAAGCTCCTCCCGATCCTGGCGCCCATCATCATGGGCCTGATCGCGAACAAGAACAAGGAGAAGACGACGACCGAGGGCGCGGAGTCCGGTGGCGGCATCGGCGACCTCATCGGAGGTCTGATCGGCGGCGGCGACAAGGGCGGCTCGCGCGGCGGCATCGGCGACCTGCTCGGCGGGATCCTCGGCGACGGGTCGTCCTCCGGCGGCACCGGCGGCGGCATCGACCTCGGCGGGATCATCGGCAGCATCTTCGGCGGCAAGAAGTAGCACGGGTGCTCCGGCGGGCTCAGCGGTTCCTGAGTCCGCCGTACCGGCGCGCGTCTGTCAGGAACGCGCGGTGAAGACGATGCGGCCCCCGATCCGGGCGGCCGAGCATCCGGGCAGGTCGATCGGCCCCTGGCCCGCCCACTCCGTGACGAGGCGGGCGACCTCGGTCGTCTGGGTGCGCGTGAGGCTCGCCCCGAACTCGCTGTGGGCGACGAGGCGGATGATGCGGTTGCGCAGAGCCGTCGGGTTCGCCGCGAGGGCGGCGACGCTGACGGAGATCCCGGCCTCGGCGTGCTCGACGATGTCCTCGATCGTCTCGCCGATCATCTCGTCGAACGCCTCGGTGTCCTCCCTGAGCTGCGTCGCGGTTCGCGCGAGCGCCTCTGCGATGCCAGGGCCGAGCTCCTTCTCCAGCACCGGGAGCACACGCTCCCGTACTCGAACACGCGCGAATCGGCCGTCGAGGTTGTGCGGGTCGTCCCATGGCGCGAGATCGGATGCCGTGCAGAACTCGCGGGTCGTCACCCGCCGCACCCCGAGCATCGGACGCAGCCAGATCAGCCCTTCGTCGTCGACGCGGCTCGGCGCCATCCCCTGCAGGCTCGCCGCACCGGCGCCGCGGGCCAGACCCAGCAGCACCGTCTCGGCCTGGTCGTCGAGCGTGTGCCCGAGCAGCACTGCGGTCGCCTTCTCCTCCGCGGCGACGCGGCGAAGCGCGGCATAGCGTGCGTCCCTGGCCGCCGCCTCAGGGCCGTCGGCATCGCGGCGCACCTGCACGCGTTCGATCGCGGAGCGGATGCCGAGAGCCTGAGCGTGCGCGGCGGCAGCGGCGGCAGCATCCGCCGAGCCGTCCTGCAGTCCGTGATCGATCGTCGCACTCACCACCTGCATGCCCCGCGCACGCGCCTCGAAAGCGGTCGCAGCGACGAGGGCCAGGGAATCCGCGCCCCCGGAGAGCGCGCCCACGACTGTCGACCCCTCCGGCAGTTCGACGAGTGCGGTGCGCACAGCGAGTCGGATCTCGGCGATGGCGGGCGACAGGGAAGGCACAGCACAACGGTACGGCACCGGTAGCGCCTATCCGCGGCATCGTGTGCGGCTCTAGTCTGAGCCTGTGACCGAGCACACCACGTTCGCTCCCGAGCGGCTGAAGGCCTTCGTCGACGCCGTCGTGGCGATCGCCATGACGCTGCTGATCCTGCCGCTTCTCGAATCGGTCTCCGAGGCGGCGACCGAGAAGATTCCCACCGGAGAGTTCCTGGCCGAGCACCAGGGCCAGATCATCAGCTTCGTGCTGAGCTTCGTGCTGATAGCGGTGTTCTGGACGGAGCACCATCGGCAGTACGAGAAGGTCCTGCGCATCTCGAGTCCGCTGCTGTGGATCAACGTGGCGTGGATGCTCACGATCGTGTGGCTGCCGGTGCCGACGGCGATGCTCGGCCAGATGGAGACGGACCCGTTGCAGGCGCTGCTGTACATCGGCACGCTGATCCTCACGCAGGCGACGACGCTCGCCGGCAAGCTGTACCTGATGCGGCATCTGGAGCTGACGGAGTTCACCGCCGAGCGTCTCCGGCGCGGAGCGATCGGAGACGTCGCGGCCATCATCCTGTTCTGCATCGCCCTGCCGATCGCTGCGTGGGTCCACGTCGTCGGTTATTTAGCGCTGCTGCTGCTCGTGTTCTCGAGTCCACTCGAGAAACTGCTGGATCGAGTGCACAGGTAGGCTTGTCCCCGGCATCCACCCGTCTTTCCTGAGGAGCACACGCATGGGCGCACACGACGCCGTCATCGAGATCCCGCGCGGCAGCCGCGTGAAGTACGAAGTCGACCACGAGACCGGGCGAGTGCACCTCGACCGCGTGTTGTACACGACCTTCGGATACCCGGCCGACTACGGCTACTTCGACAACACCCTGGGCGAGGACGGCGATCCGCTGGACGTGCTCGTGCTGCTCGACCACGCGATCTACCCCGGCGTCGTCGTCGAGGTCCGCCCTGTCGCCGTGCTCAAGATGAGCGATGAGGCCGGCGGAGACGACAAGCTCGTCGCCGTGCTGTCGAAGGATCCGCGCTGGGCGCACATCCAGGACATCGGCGACCTCGCCGAGTACACGAAGAAGGAGATCGAGCACTTCTTCGAGCACTACAAGGACCTCGAGCCGAACAAGTGGGTCAAGGTCGACGCGTGGGGTGACGCCGCCGAGGCGCAGCGCATCCTCGATGAGGCGATCGTCCGCGCCGGCGAGACCGCTCACTGAGCTTTCGACCCCCAAGAAGCCCCCGGCCGCTGT
>NZ_JBLVOB010000007.1:453758-462596 GCF_053543555.1 Microbacterium xerophyticum
ACGGGGGCTTCTTCGGGGCCGCGGCAGCTCAGACCGAGACGCCGCGCGCGCCCATGAAGTCGATGGGGTTGGTGTACGAGCCCCAGATGTACACCTCGAAGTGAAGGTGGCATCCGAAAGATCCGCCGGTGTTGCCCGCATACGCGATGACCTGTCCGGACTCGACCCACTGGCCGCTGCGCACCGCGAACGAGCTGATGTGGCCGTAGCCGGTGCCGACGCCGCCGCCGTGCTGAATGCGGACGTAGTTCCCGTAGCCGCCGTTCCAGCCGGCGTAGTCGACGGTTCCCGCGTTGGCCGCGAAGATGGGCGCTCCGCAGCCGTTCGCGAGGTCGACGCCATAGTGCCAGCTGGAGGAGCAGCCCTGCGAGCCGCACTGCGACGAGCGGGGCCCGTAGCCGGAGCTGCGCCATCCGCCGTGCGGACGGCGCCATCCGCCGGATCCTGCGCCGCCGCCTCCGCCGCCGCCGCCACCACCGCCGCCGCCTCCGCCGCCACCGTTGTTGTTGTTGGCAGCGGCAGCCGCAGCCGCCGCGGCTGCGGCATCAGCAGCGGCCTTCTTCTCCCGAGCGATGCGCGCGGCCTCGGCCACGCGGACGCCCTCCTGGTAGTCGGCGACGGTCTTCGCGGTCGTGTCCTGAAGGGCGGCGAGCTGCGCCTCGAGCGTCGTGAGGTACTTGGTCTGCTCGTCGAGCGCAGCCTGGGCCGCTTCGGCAGCGGCCTGCGCCGCGATCATCTTCTCTTCGGCGACCTTCTGCAGACGGTCGCGCTCGGTACGGGCGACCTGAGCCTGGTCGCTGATCGCCTGCGCGGAGTTGCGGGCCGCGACGGCGTCGTCGTAGACCGACTGGTTGTACTCGAGGAGCTTGTCCATCGTGCCGAGGCGCGAGAGGAGCTGGTCGGCGTTGGCTGCGGAACCGGCGAAGAACAGCTCCAGCGCAGTGTCATCCCCGCCGTTGCGGTACAGCTGCGCCGCGACCTGCCCGGCCTTGGTGGCGGACTCTTCGGCGATCTTCGCCTGAGCATCGGCCTGCGCCTGAAGCTCGTTGGCCTTCGTGATCGCATCGAAGAACGCCTGCTGAGCGGCGTAGTACTCGTTGCCGGCGACCTCGGCCGCAGCCTTCGTGTCGGCGACCTTCTGCGTCAGCGAGCTGATGAGGTTCTGGATGCGCGTGACTTCCGCGGCCTTCGCTGCCTCATTGTTCTTGGCCTGCTGCACGTCGTCCCAGCTCGGGTACGACGCCGCGTACGCAGCGTTCACACCGGAGCCGATGCCGAAGGCGCTCAGGGCGGCGACGCTGAGGGCGCCCAATCCGAGTGCGTTGCGGCGGGTGAGAGTGTTCTTCTGCCAGAAGGTACGCCGTTCAGCCATGCTCGGCGCGCAGCCGCAGGAGTCCCCCGCTTCGCGCGCAGCATCCATCGCGGACTGCTCGTCGTTCACACGGCCCCTTCCACAGGTTTCACTCATGCCACAGTAACAACATCTTTAACATCCGCAACAGGGTTTGAGCGGACACAGTGACATGGCGGGCGCATCCCATCGTCCTCCGGAAACGCCCGGGCGACAGCACGACGCGCCCTCGATTCGCATTTTGGGGAAAACATCCCTTATGCTTGAGCGTCGGCAAGGAAGTCCCCCGGGACGCCCTTCGGCCCCATCGTTTAGCGGCCTAGGACGCCGCCCTTTCACGGCGGTAGCACGGGTTCGAATCCCGTTGGGGTCACTCGTCCGATATACAATTTAAAAGCATGGCCCTGTAGCGCAGTTGGTTAGCGTGCCGCCCTGTCACGGCGGAGGTCGCGGGTTCAAGTCCCGTCAGGGTCGCTCTAAGCGACGGGCCCTTTTTTCGAAGAGGGCCTTTCGTCTAGGTTGCGGCGGATTTACGATGTGCCGCACGGCTCTGTAGCTCAGTTGGTAGAGCGCACGACTGAAAATCGTGAGGTCACGGGATCGACGCCCGTCGGAGCCACACGGATCATCATTACAGTGATCCCAGAAACCCTCGCCTAGCTTCTACATGGCGGGGGTTTTGCTTTGCCCTGGAGACACTGGACCGCCGACTTCTCGTCGGGCTTGTGCCGGTTCTGCGCCGGTCAGGGTTCAGCCCGGGCTAGGCCCATCCGTTGAGACAGCGTCGCTCGTCGATGAAAGAAGAGTTTCGGGGCTGCGCGTGCCGTTTGAGCCCCGAAAGTCTTCTTGGCTCCGAAGTCCAGAGCCGCCCCCGATCCGCTCCGCCCGCCCAGCCCCTCGGCCGCTGCCGCTCACCGCATTCGCACCGCGTACCTGAGATGCGTCGTCTTCGGTGAGGCCTCGGTGCCGACCTGCTCCAGCGCGACGTGCGCCGAGTCGATCCCATCGAACAATCGGATGCCGTTGCCGAAGAGCACGGGCGACAGCGACACCGTGAACTCGTCGATCAGCCCTGCATTGAGGCACTCGACGATCGTCTGGCCGCCGCCGGCGATCCGGACGTCCCGGCTGCCCGCCGCCGCGCGCGCCTGCTCGAGCGCGGACTCGATGCCGTCGTTCACGAAGTGGAACATGGTGCCGCCCGGTCGCACCCACGGCTCGCGCTTCTCATGAGTGACGACGAACACGGGCGTGTGGAAGGGCGGCTCCTCAGGCCACATCGCCTCGCCGGCGTCGAACATCCGCTTCCCCATCACGCTCGCACCAGTGCGCTCGAACGTCTCCCGCACGATGTCGTTGTCCCGCCCCTCCTCCCCGCCCTTGCCGATCTGCAGGTTCTCGCGGAAGTGCCGCTGCCGGAAGACCCACTGCTGCAACTCCATCCACTGCTGCCCCATCAGCTCCTCCGACGATTCGGGAGCGATGAAACCGTCCAACGACATCGACACGCTGAAGAAGACCGTGCCGGACATCAGCCTTCGCCTCCTTCGCGAAGGCTGTGCTCGACGTACGCGGCGAGACTGCCCAACGTCTGCGTGCCACCCTCGATCGCACCGAACTTCTCGATCGCCTCGTCGCGCAGCTGCGCGGTCGGGAAGACCGTGACCATCTCGACCCGTGTCGCTTCACCCTCAGGTTCGAAGGTGAGAACCGACTCGAAGGCGTTCGGATCATCGGCGTGCTCGCCGTGGAGCATGACGATCCGCTCCGGGGCGACGATCTCGGTCCAGCAGATCCACTCCGGATAGTCCGTGCCGTCCGGTCCGCGCATCACGAAATCCCACACGCCGCCCACCCGGAACTCGAAAGCCCTCGTGGTCGTGGTGAACCCGTCCGGTCCCCACCACCGCGACAGATGCCGCACCTCGGTGAACGCCTCGAACACCAGCTCGCGCGGAGCATCGATACGGCGTGCGATCACGATCTCACGCTCAGCCGTCTCCGACATCGACGAAGAAGCCGTCGAATCCATCATGATTCCTCTCGTTCCTGTTTGAGTTCCTGCACATAGGCATCGAGGCGGTCGAAGCTCTCGCTCCAGAACTGCTCGAAGCCGCCGGTCCACTCGTGCACCGATCGCAGCCCTCGCGCGTCGATGCCGTACAGACGCTGCTTCCCCGACCTTCGCTCCCGCACCAGGCCGACCTCTCGGAGCACCCGAAGATGCTTCGACGCCCCGGGCTGCGGCAGGTCCAGTTCGCGTGCCAGCTCGGTCACCGACATCTCGCCGGACCGAAGCAGCACGAGGATCTGCCGGCGGCGAGGCTCGGCGATCGCGTTGAACACATCCGATGTCGTCGCTGCGCGTGCCATGTCTGACAACATATACCCATATAGGCAAGTGTTTCAAGAGTCGCCGACGGAAGTTCACCCGGCCGGCGCAGCCATCGTCCACGGCGCGACCGGATATCCGGCACGATGGACACATGACCGATGGGTACGACGCCGGATTCCTGGCCACGCCGCTTCCGATGCCCCGCCCCGCACCGGAGGTCAGGGAGCTCACCTATCCCCGGTTCTCCGTGCTGCTCGAGCCGCAGCGCAGGCTCGCCGCGGTCACCGGCGTCAACATCGACGGCGCACGACTGCGCGAGGTCTCGCGTACCGGCGACTGGCGTCTGGACACGAGGATCCCGGCGGAGGAGCAGACCGGCGCGGATGTCTATGCTCGCAACGACCTCGACCGCGGTCACCTCGTGCGCCGCCGCGATCCCGGCTGGGGCACGGCCGATGAGGCTCGCGACGCCACGGAGGCGACGTTCTTCTATCCCAACGCGGCACCGCAGGCAGCCGGCTTCAACCAGTCCAAGGAACTCTGGCTGGGTCTCGAGGATCACGTGCTCGAGTACGCCGAGACGACCGATCAGCGGGTGTCGGTCTTCACGGCGCCGGTGCTCGCCGACGGCGATCCGCCCTACCGAGGCATCCTCATCCCCCTCCGGTTCTGGAAGGTCGCCGCGTGGCAGGGCCCGGACGGGCTCGCCGCGACCGGCTTCATCCTGGATCAGTCCGAGCTGGTCGACACCGCCGAAGGCGTTCTCGCCGCACCGCCGCTGGGGGCGTTCCGCACCTTCCAGGCACCCATCACGGACATCGCCGGCCTGACCGGCATCGACTTCGGTGCGTTGCCGGACGCCGACGTGCTGGCGGTGCGGACCGCGCGCCCGGACGTCTGGCGCGCATTGACCACCGCAGACGACGTGGTCCTGTGAGCGAGCGCGGAGCGACGACCGGCGCCCGAACCCGCCGCATCGAACTCACGATGCACCGACCCTGGTTCGCCCTGTACGCGGGAGTCAGGCCGACCCTCGTGATCGGCGGACGCGGTCAGCCGACGCAGTGGGGCCTCGGCACCTGGCAGGTCGCTGCCGACGAGAAGGTGACGTTGGGCGTCTTCCTCTTCAACAGGCTGTGGCGCTTCGGCGAGGCCGAGTTCGCGCTCGACCCCGGCACGTCAGCGCTCGAGTACCGCGCGCCGGTTCTACCGTTCTCACCCGGGCGACTTCGCCCCGCCGCGCCGCCGCAGGGGTGACGCCCAGGCACCTCCTCGACACAATGGAGGTATGTCTCCCGAACGCCAGTGGAGGTTGCTGACTTCCGTCCGTCGCGCCATCCGCACCGATCCGTCGAAGGTCGCGCTCACCGAGATGCACCCCGTACTGGGTGAGACCGTCGTCGTGAAGATCCTCGACCTCGCGCTCCGGATCGGTGAGTCGATGTTCGCGGTCGGCGCCTCAGCCCACGACGTCACCTTCGCGATCACCAGGGTGGCCCGCGTGTACGGGCTCACCGGCGTGCACGTCGAAGTCACCTTCAACGCGATCAGCGTCTCGTACCATCGCGGCGAGGAGGACTGGCCGACGACCCTGATGCGGGTCGTGCGCGCCGCATCCCCCGATCACGCCAAGCTGCAGCGTCTGCAGGCGCTGCTGGTCGACATCACCGAAGGACTCGACCTGGATGCCGCGCGGATGGCCTTCCGGATCATCCGGCGCACGCCGTTCCTTTACCGCCCGCTCGTCGTGATCATCGCCCGTGCGCTGCTCACCGTCGGCGTCGCCATCCTGCTCGCAGCTTCGCCGATCATCATCCTGCTGACCTTCATCGCCGCCCTGTGCGCCGCGTTCACCCAGGCGGGTCTCGCACGCCTGCAGGTGCCGTCGTTCTTCAGCCAGATCGCCGGCGCGTTCGTCATCACCGTCATCGCGACGGCGACCTCTGCGCTCGGCGCCGCAGGCATCGCGCCCTTCGATGACGTGCAGCCGTCGATCATCGTCGCCTCTGGCATCGTGCTGATGCTCTCCGGCCTCACCGTCGTCGGTGCCGCCCAGGACGCCATCGACGGATTCGCGCTCACCGCAGGCGGTCGCATCCTCGACCTCACGATGCAGACCGTCGGCGTCGTCCTCGGCATCCTCATCGGACTCGAACTCGCGCGATTGGCCGGGTTCAGCATGGCGCTGCCCGACGACATCCTGCCGTTCGGCAGCCTCGCCCACCAGATCGCCGGCTCCGTGATCATCGCCGTCGCGGTCGCACTGTTCAACGGTGCAGGTGCGTTGATCATCCTCGTCAGCGCGGGACTCAGCGTGATCGCGATCGTCGGATACAACCTCGCGATCCTGCTCGACATCCACGAGGCAGCGGCGAGCGGCGTCGGCGCGCTGATGGCGAGCTTCATCGGCATCCTGATCGCCCGGAACTTCCACGTGCCGTCGGTCGCCGTGACGACGGCGGCGATCGTTCCGCTCGTTCCCGGTTCGGCGGTCTTCCGCGGTCTGCTCGGAATGGTCGACTCGGACGGCACGGCCGAGGGGATGCTCGTCAGCATCAGTCCGCTCGTGCTCGCGGGCTCGATCGGCATCGGGCTGGCCGCCGGCGCATCACTCGGGCTCTACCTCGGCACCCCGCTGCGCGAGACGCTCGCCAGCGTCGCGAAGTCGCGCGCCCGCGTCCGGCGCTGAGATCCTTCGCCCTTCTTCAGAAACAGCATGCCATTTCTTCACAACGTTGGAAATGGCCATTGACCCCAGGCATCCTGGCCTGCAAGAGTGTCGGCGTACGGATTTACGACGTTGTAAATTTCATCGCAGCGGATTCATCCGTACTCCCCCATCCGATTCGGACACGGGTCGCGCCCCAGCGCCTTGCCGAGTCGGCCGAGTCACACACGAGATGAGGAATCGATGGAGATCACATCCGAGAGTCGGCGTTCGAGCCGGCGCGGAAGAACGCGAAGGGCGGCGGCCTTGCTCACCGCAGCCCTGGTCGCCGTCGCAGGGTTGGCCTTCGCCGCCCCTGTGTCCGCCGCGACCACCCCCTGGGTGACCGTGCAGGATGACGGCTACCTGAGGATCAGCGTGCCCGGCGCTGCGGTCGAGGAGGCGGTCGGACCGGTGTCGCAGGTCGTCGTCGAGGGCAACTTCGGCCCGTCCCACAACTGGGCGCAGATCGGACTGCAGCGCAGCGGCGCCAACTGGACCGCGACGTACGGCCCGTTCGAGCCCGGCCTGTACTACTACCAGGTCACCGGCGACGACAGCAAGGTGCTCAAGGATGCGAGCAACCCCACCAGCGTCGCATCCGAGCCGGAGTGGAGCACGTTCTTCATCCCCGGCGAGTCCGCCGCGCTGCTCGCGGACGCCCCGGAGGACGCCGGCACGATCGAGACGCTGACGTACGACAGCTCCGTCGAGAACGAGGAACGCGAAGCGCTCGTCTGGGTGCCGCCGACATACACGCCCAAGGGCAAGAAGCTCCCGGTGCTGTACCTGCAGCACGGCGGCGGGCAGAGCTACCGCGACTGGGTCGAGGTCGGCCGGGCCGAGCAGATCCTCGACAACCTCTGGCTGTCCGGACAGCTCGAGGACATGCTCGTCGTGATGGGCAACGGCAACGTCTCCGACTTCTCGGCCGAGCTGATGGACAACATCGTTCCCGCCGTCGAGAACGCCTACAACGTCTCGCCGTCTCGGAACAAGCGTGCGCTGGCCGGCCTGTCGATGGGCGGCGGTCAGACGTTCGAGGTCTTCAGCGAGCTCCCCGGTGAGTTCACGGCGATCGGCACCTTCGGCGCGGGCCGCTTCGGCGAGCTCGACGACATCCCCGTCAAGAAGATGAACAACAAGACCGACCTGTTCCGCGTCTACGTCGGCAATGCGACGGATGCTGCGCACAACGACGTCTACGACTCGTTCCAGAAGTTCGACGAGCTCGGCCTCGAGTACCAGTTCGACGGCGTCAACCCCGACGCCGGCCACAACTGGAACGCCTGGCAGGAGAACCTGATCGACTTCGCCCCTCGTCTGTTCACGGGCGAAGCATCCGATCCGGCGATGAGCGAGGGTCACACCGCGCTCACCGAGCGCTTCGAGACGCCGGCATCCGGCACCACGCCGACGCCGTGGATCAGCGATGACGGTTTCGTGACGTTCGAGACGACTGCCGAGTTCGCGGACGCCGAGTACGTCTCGGTGTGGGCGAACATCGCTCCGGGCGGCAGCTGGCTGCGCGTGGAGATGAACAAGGTCGGCGATCGCTGGCAGACGACCATCGGTCCGCTGGACCCGTGGTTCTACCACTACCGTCTCATCGTCGATCGGCAAGCGGTCAAGGACACGTCGAACCCGACGTCGGTGACGTCGGAGCCGATGTGGAGCACCTTCCTCGTGGAGGGCGAGGAGTCGCGTCTGCTGACCGACGTTCCTGAGGGCCAGGGCGGCGGACTGGACGTCATGACGTACCAGAGCACGGTCGCCGGACAGGAACGCAGCGCCTACGTGTGGACGCCTCCTGGCTACGACGCCGACCGCGCCGAGGCCTACCCGCTTTTCGTGCTCAACCACGGGGGCGGGCAGAGCTGGACGGACTGGGTGGAGGGCGGACGTACGCGTCAGATCCTCGACAACCTGTTCCTCGACGGCTCCATCGAGCCGATGGTCGTGGTGATGCCCAACGGCAATGTCAGCGACTATCCGAAGGAGCTGCTCGAGAACGTCGTCCCGGCGACGGAGCAGAACTACAACGTCAGCAGCGATCCGCAACAGCGGGCACTCGCCGGTCTTTCGGCCGGTGGCGCACGCACGTTGTCGGTGATGAAGGCGCATCCGGAGCAGTTCGCCTCGATCGGCGTCTTCTCGGCCGGGTTCGGCAGCGGAGACGGACTGGACGTGGAAGCGATCAACGCCAACACCGATATGATCCGCTTCTACATCGGTGACATCACGGACTTCGTCTACCAGGGGATGATGACCTCGCTCGCGACGATGGACGCGATCGGTCTCGAGTACGAGTTCGACGGCGTGACGCCCGGCCCGCACGGGTGGGACGTCTGGCAGAAGAACCTCATCGATTTCGCTCCTCGCCTGTTCCAGGAGTGAATGACCGAGTCTGACTGATCAGCACGGCGTGGCGTCGCTGCTTCTTCG
>NZ_JBLVOB010000007.1:462619-522702 GCF_053543555.1 Microbacterium xerophyticum
AGAAGCAGCGACGCCACTCGTGCGTCTGCGCCCCTGCGGGAATCAGCTGCGGCTGCGACCGACGTAGATCGTGTTCGACGACACGCCGCCCGTGACCGGATTGTCGAAGTCCACGACGTGCGCCGTCGCGTCGTCGAACACGTCGTTCAACTCGACCATGAAGTCGTCATCTGGCGGGTCATCCGACCACAGCGCGAAGACACCGCGCGGCGCGAGGTGCCTGGCGAGTGATCGCAGTCCCGCGGCGTCGTACAGATCGGCATGCGTCGGGTCGAGCTGATGCCGCGGGGAATGGTCCACATCGAGCAGGATGGCGGAATAGCCGCCGTGCCCTTCCGCTGGCGCGGCCCGCATCACGGCGAAGAAGTCGTCCTCCACGAGGGTGGTCCGTGCATCGCTCACGAGCTCCGTCGACGCCGGAAGCAGCATCCGCTCGTGCCAGCCGATCACGGCGCCGAGCCGATCGATCACCGTGAGTGCGCGCACCCGCTCGTCGCGCAGCGCGGCGACAGCGGTGTATCCGAGCCCGAGGCCTCCGACGAGAACCGAGAGCTCCTCACCCTCGACTGCGGCGAGCCCCAGGTGCGCGAGTTCCTCCTCGGCCACCGTGAACAGGCTCGACATGAGGTACTCGTCGCCGAGCTTCACCTCGTAGATCTCCCGACCCACCGCGGGCTCCGTGCGGCGCCTGAGCATGAGGTCGCCGATCGGTGTGGGCTGCCAGTCGAGTTCTTCGAACCGAGTGATCACTGCGGCGTCCCTCCGTCATGCCTCACCCTACCCGCGCCGGCAGCCCCGGATCGCCACGCGTCACTCCCGCCAGACGTCCGGCCTCGGCATCAGACCTGCACCGCGCTCCAGCTCTGCGGCGAGCGCGATGATCCCTGCTTCCCCGCCCGGCCGACCGACCAGCTGCACGCTCACCGGATGACCGGATGCACTGAGCGTCACGGGCACCACGATCGCGGGCAGGCCTGCGACGTTGACGAAGCTCGAGTACGGCGCGTAGCGCACCTGCTGGGAGAAGTTCTCCGCCGCATCCGTCGGATGGAACCAGCCGACCGGCTGCGGTGGCAGCGCCAGAGCCGGAGTCAGCACGACGTCGAACGGCGCGAAGGCTGTGATCGTCTCACGCTCGAAGACCGTCGCCGCGGCGAGGGCCTCGAGCACCTGCGTGCCCGTGAGCGCACGCCCCTCGCGCACCAGCCACGCGGTGATCGGCTCGACGAGCTCGAGCTCTGCATCCGACAGGTTCATCCGCGCGGCGCTCGTGCGCCAGATCGTGGTGAACATCTCCGCATAACCGCGCGGGCGCCAATCGAACGGATCGACGCCGTGCCCTGCATCCGTCAGCAGCGCCGTCGCGATGTCGACTGCGCGCGCCGCTTCGGCATCGAGACGGATGTCTTCGGCGTCATCCCATGGCGATACGGTCGTGACGCCGACGCGAGCGGATGCCGGTACCGCCGTCGCGGCGTCCGCGAAGCGACCGGAGCCGGAGCCGGAGGCGGCTGTCGCGTATGAATAGGGCCGCCCGTGCACCTGCACGTCGAGCAGCAGCGCCGCATCGGTCACGGTGCGGGCTATCGGGCCCGCCACCGGGAGGCCACCGGGGCTGTCCAGGCCTGAGGCGAACGGAATCCTTCCGCGCGACGGTTTGAGCCCCACGACGCCGACGGTCGCGGCGGGGATGCGGATCGAACCGCCGCCGTCCGATGCCGGGGCGAGCGGAAGCAGTCCGGCCGCCACAGCGCTCGCGGCTCCGCCGCTCGATCCGCCGGCCCCGTTGAGCGGATTCCACGGATCGCGCGCGGGCGGAGCGATCTGCGTCTCGGTGTATCCGGTCAGCCCGAACTCCGGGGTGTTGGTCTTGCCGAGGCTGATCCCGCCGGCCTCGTCGAGCACTGCGGCCTGATCCGCTGTGGAATCCGGGATGAAGTCCGCGTGCAGACGCGACCCGAACCGCGTGGGCACACCGGCGCGCGGCACGAGGTCCTTGTCGGCGAACGGCAGACCCCAGAGCGCGCCTTCCGGCGTCTGGTCGCCGAGCGCAGCCGCGCGCGCGAGCGCAGCATCCGCCGTCACATGCACGAACGCGCCGAGGCCGTCGTCCAGTCGAGAGACGCGATCGAGGTAATGGCGGGTGAGCTCGACCGGGTTGACCTCGCGCGCGCGGAGCGCCGCGAGTTGTTCGATCGCCGTCAGGTCGTGGAGCTCAGCCATGCCTCGAGCCTACGGGCGCGTGCTGCCGCGAGCACCCGATCCGTACCGGTCGGCCAGCGTCGCGAACGCCTCCGCCAGCTCGGGCGGCTCGATCGCCGTGATCGCGGCGTCGAACCGGCCGAACGACGCCGCCAGAGCGACCCATGACCACGAGCCCGCGTCGATCATCGTCCGTCCTTCGTCCACAGCCTCGGCGACTGCATCGCCGAGGAAAGGGCGCACCACCGGGAGGGGAAGGTCGACGATCGCCCTTCCACGGCACGGCCAGACGTCACGTCCCTGAGACCCCTTGAACCGTGCCGCGACGAACTCGCGCACATCGCCGCCCGGCACGTCCCGCGTGGCGAACCGTGGGCCGTTCGGGATGCGCGGAACGATGCGATCGGCGCGGAAGATCCGCCAGTCGTCCTTGTCGAGATCCCACGCGATCAGATACCAGCGCCCGTCCGAGGTCACCAGGTGATGCGGTTCGACGCGTCGCCGGTCTTCGGAGGCGCCGTAGTCGAACCTCAGCGTCTCCTCCGCATGGATCGCGGCGGCGAGCGCGACCAGTACGTCCGACGATGCCGCATCCGCGTCGTCCGTGCGCAGCGGGGTGACCTTCAGCGCGTCGAGGCGGTGCCGCAGTCGTGACGGCATGACCTGCCGCACGGTCGTCAGCGCACGAACCGCCGCTTCTTCGATGCCTGCGCCCATCGCGGTCGCCGACTGCAGCGCGAACCCGATCGCGATCGCCTGGTCGTCGTCGAAGAGCAGCGGCGGCAGTTCCGAGCCCGCGTCGAGGCGGTACCCGCCGTCCGGCCCCTTCGCCGCCTGTACCCGGTACCCCATCTCGCGCAGCCGATCGATGTCCCGGCGCACCGTGCGGGGGCTGACCTCGAGGCGCTCGGCGAGTGCCCCACCCGGCCAGTCGCGCCGCGTCTGCAGCAGCGACAGCAGCACGAGCAATCGCGACGTGGTCGAGGCCATGCTCTCAGACTAGATCCAGTAGAGGACAGGAACCGACCTGTACTGCTGACAGCGTGGTCATCACCGGGATCCACCGGCCAGACAGCGAGGAGCGACCATGTCGATCACCACCACCACTCACCTCAACTTCCGCGGCGATGCCCGAGCAGCGCTCGAGTTCTACCAGGGCGTCTTCGGCGGCGACCTCACCGCGATCACCTACGCCGACGCGCACAGCGTCACCGCTCCCGACGAGGCGCAGCAGATCATGTGGGGACAGGTCGCCTCACCCGAGGGCTTCCGAGTCATGGCGTACGACGTGCCCTCGCACACCCCTCACGACCCTGGCACGATTCCTGTGTTCGTGTCGGTGCGCGGCGCCGACGCCGACGAGATCACCCGCTACTGGGAGCGTCTCGTCGAGGGATCCGACGTCATCGTCCCGCTCGCACAGGCCGCGTGGGCGCCGCTCTACGGCATGCTCAAGGACCGCTTCGGCGTCACCTGGGTGCTCGACGTCGAGGCGGCCTGGCCTGCGAGCTGACCCTTCGGGTGCGGGGCCGCGGTCCCGCACCCCAGGGTCACTGCCTGGGCGGTACGCCGTGATGCTGGGTGCTCGGCGGCCCAGCGTACGGGCCGCCGGGTCGCTGTCCGGCACGTTCCGCATCCGCGCGAAGGATGCCGTTCTTCACGGCAGTGCGCATGACCAGGTATCCGATCCACAGCATCAAGGCGATGGTTCCGAGGTAGATCACCAGGCCGAAGATGATCGCACCGATCCCGAGGCCTGCGGCCATTCCTGAATAGTCGTTGTCCATGCCCACAAAGTAGCGAACGCGGAGTGCTGCCGGAAGAGCACCCTGGCTGCTCGTCAGCGCGAGCTGATCCCGTCGATCAGCAGTTCGACGGCGGCCCTCGCCTCTGTCTCCCACTGCGGCCGGTCGACCGCTGACCCGATGCCGTGCAGGACCACCATCACCGCACCCGCAGAGACCTGTTCGCGAATGGCACCGTCAGCAGCGGCGCGATCGATCAGTCCGGCGACCGTGAGCTCGAGCTCGTTTCCGCTGTCGGCCTGGACATGAGGCCCCACCAGAGCGGCAAGCGTCCGAGCCAGAGCGGCATGCGCCACGACGTACTCCACGAAGCCTCGCAGGAACGCTTCGAGGGCCTTCGCCGCGGGTTCTGTCGATGTGCGTGCCCGCTCGCAGAGCGCGAGCACCTCGCCCTGATACACCGCCGCGGCCAGCGCCTCTCGAGTCGGGAAGTGCCGATAAAGGGTTCCGACGCCGCCTCCTGCGCGGCTCGCGAAGTCGTCGAACCGCAACTGATCGCCACGGTCGAACGCCGCCCGTGCTGCTGCCACGATCGCGTCCCGATTGCGGCGGGCATCCGCCCTCATCGCACGCTCTTCCGCCATGTGCTCTCCCTTTGACATCCGGAGATGGTTTCCATATCGTAGCATCCGGAGATCATCTCCACTTATTGGAATCGGCGAAGAGAGGCTCGACATGCGAGTACTGATGTTCGGCCGTGGAGTGATCTCGACGATCTACGCCCACGCACTGCAGGATGCCGGACACGACGTCGAGTTCCACGTCCGCGAAGGACGCGCCGAGCAGTACGGCGAGGAGGTGGTGATGGACCTCCTGGATGCGCGCCGCACGCCGCTCGGCCGTCAGTCCCGCAACGTCGTCCGCACCCGCCTGCGAGAGTCGTTCGGACCATCGGACGCGTTCGACCTCGTCGTACTCAGCGTCGGCCATCATCACCTCTCGGCCGCCTCCGAGTACATCGCTCCCCGCCTGGGCGACGCGACGGTGCTCGTGCTGGGCAACGTGTGGGACGAGCCCCTCGCCGCGGTCGCCCCGATCCCGGCGAGTCAGATCCTGTTCGGTTTCCCGCAGGCCGGTGGCGGTTTCGATGACGCGGGAATCCTGCATGGCGCCGTCATGCGCACCGTGATCCTCGGCACGTCCGGCACAGCGCCCGCCGCACGGGAGATCGCCGTGCGGAATCTGTTCCGACAGGCGGGCTTCGTCGTCCGTGAGGAGAAGGACATCCGCGGGTGGCTGTGGCTGCACTTCATCGCCGACGTCGGGATGCATGCTCAGGGCCGTCGGTACGGTGGTCTGGCGAACATGGTCGGCGACAGACAGGCATTCCGAGACGCTTTCCTGATCGGTCGTGAACTGCTGCCCGTGCTCGAGGCGCGCGGGGTCGACCTGCGTCGGCACCGGAGTGCGGTCCTGCCCTTTCGCCTGCCTGCGCAGACGAGCGCCGTGATCGCCTGGGCGTCCACCCGTTTCCGGATCGCTCGGGTCAGCCTGGCAGCCCATACCGATCCGGATGCACCCGAACCGCAGGCGGTGCTCCGAGACGGATCACGAGACGCCCGCAGGCTCGGGATCCCGACCCCGCGCCTGGATGCGGTCCTCTCGGACGGCTGACAGCCCGTGAGGGCGTCTGCTAGGCCCGACCGAACTGCGCCACGGCGGGGCAGTCGAACGGATCGGCACCCGCAGAGAGTCCCACCCGGTTCAGATACTGGATGACGATCGCGTACGACTTGAGAAGCGTGGTCTCTGTGTACGGCACGTCGTTGGCGAGGCAGTAGTCGCGCACGATCTCCCTGGCCTTCGCCAGGTGAGGGCGGGGCATGTTCGGGAAGAGGTGGTGCTCGACCTGGTAGTTGAGGCCGCCCATGAACATGGTCACCCACCAACCACCGGAGATGTTGCGCGAGGTGCGCACCTGCTTGCTGAAGAAGTCCAGTCGGGCGCCAGGCTCGATGATCGGCATGCCCTTGTGGTTCGGGGCGAACGCGGCCCCCATGTACACGCCGAAGACGGCGAGCTGCACGCCCATGAAGGCGAACGCCATTCCGAGCGGAAGAAGCAGGAAGACGGGCACCAGCACTGCTGCGAGTCGTGCGGTGATGAGCGAAAGTTCGATCCAGCGGCCCTTGACGCCCTTCTTCGTGAGCAGGTACTTCAGACCGAGGTAGTGCAGGTTCAGGCCCTCGAGGGTGAGCAGCGGGAAGAACAGCCAGCCCTGCTTGCGGGTGATCATGCGGATCAGGCCACGGGACTTGGCTGCATCCTCTTCGAGGAAGGAGATCGTGTCGACTTCGATGTCGGGATCCTTGCCCACCTGATTGGGGTTGCCGTGGTGCTTGGTGTGCTTGTTGTCCCACCAGGAGTAGCTCATCCCGACGAGTCCGACGAGGATGCGGGCCAGACGGAAGTTCGCCGGCCCCGAGGTGAGGATCTGCCGATGCGCAGCCTCGTGCGCCAGGAAGGCGATCTGCGTGAAGATGATGCCGAGGGCGCCGGCGATGAGCAGCTGGAACCAGCTGTCGCCGAGCAGGATGAATCCGGTGATGGCCCCGCCGAGGGCGAGCGCGATGCCCACTGCGGTGAGGAGGTAGAACCACCCGGTGCGCTGCAGGAGCCCTGTCTCGCGGACGACCTGCGAGACGTTCTTGAAGGCGCGCGCCATGGGCGGGAAATCCGCATTGCCGGAGTACGTCTGACGTACCGGTCCGAGAGTGCTGGTCGTTTCGACGACCGTTGAGGTGGAGATGTTGCTCTCCTGTCGATCGGAGCCCTTGAGCTGTGAAAGCCAAGGGCAGGTGCCGATCGCTTACCTTAGGCTAACGCGACGCGTATGCGTCCTCACGTATACATAAGGGGTTCGCAGATGAACTTCAGGAGCGCGCGCGGCTCAGATGCCGGCGCAGGGTCTGCGCGATCGAACGGTTGATTCGACGGGGCGTGCCGTCGAGTGCGCGGCGCGCGTCCGAGGACGTCGCGAAGGCACCCAGTTCGTTGCCGTGGTTGTCGTGGACGATGTACTCGGTGCCGTCGAACTCGACGAAGCCGGCGAATTCGCCGTCGCGGGTCGCGACGTGCACGAAGTCGTCTGCCTGCTTCCAGTTCAGCGGTGCGTGTGGACGGATGGATGTACTGCTCATTGTGATGCTCATTGCTTGTGGTGGGCGCGCGCATGCGCGCCTCATGTTCTCGAGATCGAGAGCGGATGCCGCGCGCGTCGGTGCGAGCGGTCCTTTACGGCCCTGATCAGTGGCGACGTGATGCGCCGAATCGCGGCGAATCCTTCACGTTGCACCACCAGTCTACCCGAAAACGCCCGAGGGCGCCGATCGGCGTCGATCAGAGCGTGAGAATCGATCTGCTGCGCGAGAAGGGCGTGGGCACCAGGAGCCTCACGCTGCAGATCAATTCTCGTGCGCGACGGCAGATCGTTTGCGGACGGGCGGGCGGATCACCAGCACGGTCACGACGACGATCAGGATGCCGGCGGTCAGCGTGACCGGGATGGGGATGAGCGGATCGAACAGCACGAGGAGCGCCGCGATCGGGACGACGGTGTTGACGATGCGGTCGGCGTTGTCTCGGATCGCGATCCACCAGATCCCCAGGAGGAAGACGGCGATCGGCACGGTGACCGTGAACGACGCGGCGACCGGACTCAGTTCACTGTGCCCGGTGAGCACATCGATCTCGACCTCGATGCCCGCCGAGAACGCGGCAGCGGCGGCGAAGACGAAGTAGTGCGTGTAGCCGTAGCGCAGTGAGCGTCGGAACGACGTGATCGCGTGGTGGTGCGGCGGCCAGAAGTAGATCCACCACAGCGAGGCCGTCACCACGAGGGTCAGCACGGCGATCGCGATGAGCGGCCCGAGCCGGTCCACCTCGTGCAGCGCCTCGATGATGGCGTTCGCCGAGGCGAGCAGGCTCTCTCCGAGCACGATGAGGGTGAACAGCCCGTAGCGCTCGGTGATGTGATGCGGATGCCACGGGGTCTGATGCCGGTACTCCGCGAAGACGGGGATCGAGATCTCGACGAGCGCGAACAGCACGAAGGCGGGGATGCGGACCTCTGCGGGAAGGAAGAGGAATCCGATCCAGAGCACCTGCGCGACAGCGATCCCCAGCGCGTATCGCCGCGTCGCGCTGCGCAGCGGCCCGGAGTGGCGCGACGCGCGCAGCCACTGGGCGATCATCGCGACGCGCATGATGACGTAGCCGACCACGGCGATCGTGAAGTCGGCGCGCCCGAAGGCATTGGGGACGCCGGCCGCGAGGACCAGCACGCCACCCATCTGCGCGATCGTCAGCACCCGGTAGAGCCAGTCGTCCGTGTCGTACGAGGTGGCGAACCAGGTGAAGTTCATCCACGCCCACCAGATCGCGAAGAACACCATCGCGTAGCTCGTGATGCCGTGCAGGAAGTGCCCTTCGGCGAGCGCGTGATGAAGCTCCGCCGAGGCGATGGAGACCGCGACCACGAACACGAGATCGAAGAACAGCTCGAGCATGCTCGCCGAGCGATGCGGCTGCTGCGGGTCCCGCGGCCGCATGCTCGTCAGCCGATATCGGGAAGGCGCCGTGTGTCCGCTCACCGGGACATCGTAGCCCGGACCGAAACGATGTTCAGCTGCCGCAGATCTGCATCTTCCGCTCGCGCGTGTCTTCCGCTACAGTGACCAGAGTCTGCAGTATCTGCTGCGCCGGACGTCGTTTGGGAAATGGCGTTCAACCTCCTGTGATGTGGGATCACAGTGAAGCAGCAGAACCGAGGGGTCGGAATGCGGACGATCGCCGCGAGCGTCGTGCTCGGGGTCTGGGGAACACTGGGGAACACATGTCGCACTGGGGATTTCTGCGTACATTCGCGGCTCGGGGAGCATCAGCATGACGTCCGTCGAGGACGCGCTGAGTCTCGCTCGCACCGGGTCGCTGTTCACGCCTGCCGTCGCACCTCGTGCGGCCACGGCGTCGCCGCACCGCGTGGTAGCGCCGCGCATGTCGGCGACACTCGAGCGCCGACAGCAGTGGGAGCGCCGTTATCGTTTGCGGCTGCGCCTGTCTGACGCCACGGTCATCGTGGCTGTCGCCACGCTCACTGCGTTGACTCAGGTGTTCCTCCTCGGTACACCGGTCGACGTCGTCGTTCGCGGTGCGATCCTCATGATCGCGACCCTCTACATGATGCTGGACGCGTTGAACACGCGGTCAGCCGCGATCCTCGGCTCGGGCACCACCGAGTACCGCAGGGTCGCGCATGCCGGAGGACTCGCGTTCGGGATCGTCGCGATCGCCGGCATCCTCCTCGAGTGGGATGGCCTGCGGCCACTGCTCGTCATTGCTCTGCCGACCGGGATGCTGGGGCTCCTGGTCATGCGGTGGAGTTGGCGGCGGTGGCTGCAGCGCCGCCGACTGGCGGGCGCGTACGTCTCGCGCACTCTGGTCGTCGGCGCCACGAAGGATGTCGAGTACGTGATCGACTCTCTGCACACCAGCGGGGAGAACGGATATCACGTAGTCGGAGCGACGTTGCTGGATCGCAACGCGAACGAACTCGCCGTCGGCGAGACCCGATATGCCGTCGTCGGCAACGTGTCGACTGTGGCCGCAGCGGCGGCACGGATCGGCGCGGACACCATCATCGTGGCCAGCCGCCCCGAGGGCGACGCCGATTTCGTGAAGCAGCTCAGCTGGCAGCTCGAGGGAACTGCCGCCGAGCTCGTGCTGTCGAGCCGGCTGACGGATGTCGCTGGTCCGCGGATCTCGCTTCGTCAGGTCGACGGGCTGCCGCTGATCCAGGTGAAGATCCCGACCTACGAGGGCGGGGTGCACCTGCTCAAGCGTGTACTCGACATCGCCGTCGCCGCGTTGGCGCTGATCCCGATCGGCTTGATCACCCCGGTGCTCGCTCTGCTGATCAAGCTGGACTCACCCGGCCCGGTGTTCTTCTCCCAGGAACGAGTCGGCCGCGATGGCCGCACGTTCCGCATCATGAAGTTCCGTTCCATGAGAACGGATGCGGAACAGCAGCTCGCAGTGCTCAAGACGCAGAACCAGGGTTCCGGACTGCTGTTCAAGATGAAGGACGACCCGCGGGTCACGCGTGTGGGAAAGGTACTGCGCAAACTGTCGCTGGACGAACTCCCGCAGTTCTGGAACGTGCTGACCGGTGACATGAGCGTCGTCGGCCCTCGCCCCCCGCTGCCCAGCGAGGTCACCTCGTACGACGGGACGGTCTTGCGCCGCCTCTACATCAAGCCCGGAATCACCGGCCTCTGGCAGGTCTCCGGCCGCAGCGACCTCTCGTGGGACGAGAGCGTGCGCCTGGATCTTCGATACGTCGAGAACTGGTCGGTCATGAATGACCTGCAGATCATGTGGCGCACGGGTCGCGCGATGGTGCAGCCGAAGGGGGCGTACTGATGAGCACACCGACGGAAACGGACCAGAAGACACGGCGCTGGCTCGTGCCGGCGATAACGGCCGCTCTCATCGTGGCGGGCGTCGGGGGCGGCATCGCGTTCCTGGTGCCTATGCTCTCGGAGCCGACCGCATCACAGGACGACGTCATCCTCGAAGAAGGTGACACGGGCGATGACGAGAACATCTCCGAGGATCCGCTCACGACGGTCATCGCTCCTACCGCACAACCACTGAGCGCTGACGAACAGGCGGAGGTCGAACGAGCGAGCGTGGCCGTCGATGCGGTGGTGGCGGCGATCGATGAGATCTCCCAGCGTGGCGACGGCTCGGCCGTGGGCATCGAAGCAGTCGCGACAGGGTGGGTGCTCGGGGAGTTGCAGTCCAAGGCACGCGAGCAGTACGACCTCGGCTACCGGCAAACGGGGGAAGCAGCGATCACCAGCGTCACCACCACCACCATCGACCTCGCATCGACGCCCGCGACGATCACCCTCAAGGTCTGCATCGATGTGGCCGGCATCGATGTGACCGACGCCGCGGGCAACTCGCTCAAGGCCTCGCTGTACAACCCTGGCCATCCCGTGGCCCACCTTTACGGCGCCGTCTTCGAGGGCGACACATGGAAGATCTCCACTCACGACATCCCGGACGTCCAAGACTGCCCCGCAGCCTGACTGGCCGACCGACACAGACTGACGAAAGACACGATGATGAATGACATCTCGATCTCGCAGCGATCCAGGATCGCCCGTACCGCAGCCGGCGTAGCCATCGCCGTCGCCGCAATGGTCGGCACGCTGCTGACGCCTGTGGCCGCGACCGCCGCTGACGCTCCGCTACCGGATGGGCTCACCCAGGAGACCGCAGCAGCCTCGTGTTGGGAGGTCAAGCAGAATTTCCCGACAGCCGCGGATGGCATCTACTGGTTGGTGACTCCGGAGCTGGTGGCGCCGGATCAGTTCTACTGCGATCAGACCACCGACGGCGGTGGCTGGGTGCTTATCGGCCGCGGACGTGAAGCATGGAAGGAGGGTTACCACGGCCTTCGGACCCCAGCCCAGTTGCGCAACACCATCACAGGCACGGGCGCTTTCCTGCCAGCACAACTGCCCTCGGCCACCGTGGACGCACTCCTCGACGGTGGACGCGTCGACGCGCTCGACGACGGCATCCGCCTTCGCCGCGCGACGAACACCGCCGGCACTCAATGGCAAGAGGCGCGTTTCACCCTCAGCAAGCGCGACCGATGGGTATGGACCTTCGGCTCCACGCACAGCGTGAAGAACTACTCGTTCAACGGGTCAGGTGGCACAGGCGGTCAGACGCGGAACTTCGGCAACAACAACCAGCTGAACCGGGTCGTCTTCAGCGAGCAGTCCTCCCACAGCTACCTCAACGGCTGGGCATTCGGATCGAACGTCGGAGGCAGCGCCGCCACCGATTCTTACCTCTGGAGCCCCAGCGGACAGGGCTATGCCCGTCCGTTCACTCAGGTCTTCCTGCGACCCAAGCTGGTACTTGCAGATCTCGACTTCACCGCGATTCCGGCAGCGGGATCCCCCGCGACGACGGTCGCTGACATTCCGGAGAGCGACGCCATGACGACGACCTGGGGAGTCTCGGGCTTCGCGAACGGAAGCAGCGGTGAGCTCAACACCGAAGTCGCCGTCTTCGGCGAGGCCGACGGCAAGGTGTTCGTGGGCGGGAACTTCAGATACGTGCAGCGCAACCAATCCGGAACGGACCAGGTGCAACAGCCGAACTTGGCCGCATTCGACATCGCCACGGGGCAGTGGGTCCCCGGCTTCCGGCCGACTCTGAACGGACAGGTCAAAGCGATCACCACGCTTCCGGACGGACGGATCGCCGTCGGCGGCCAGTTCTCGACGGTCAACGGCGTCGCCCAACCGGGTCTCGCCTTCCTCGATCCGGACACCGGGGCGCTCTCCGGATGGCAGGTCGCCGCCGAGCACAGGGCGACGGGCAGCGTGCCTTACATCCGCGGACTGGACGTTCAGGACAACCATCTGTATGTGGCGGGAGCTTTCACGCACCTCACCGCCGTCGGATCGACAACCAGCGCCAGCACCTGGAACGGCGGTCGCGTCAATCTGACCACCGGGCAGCCCGACATCTCGTGGAACGCCTTCCTCAACGGTACGTCCGTCTCGGTCGATGCCTCTGACCGCGGCGACCGGACCTACTTCTCCGGGTACTTCAAGATGAAGCAGAGCACCTCGACGCCGAGTGCAGCGGCGATCCAGACAGCATCCGGCGCGCCTCTTGTCAGCCCGCTCTGGGTTCCGCGGTTCTCCAAGTCCAGCACCGATGCATCAGGGAACATCACTGGCAACGTGTGGCAGCTCGGGGTCCAGGAAGCGGGAGACATGGTGTGGCTCGGCGGTTCGGAGCACTCGCTCTTCTCATACGACCGCGACACCTTCGCGCTGATGCGTGGGTCCATCACCAACGCAGGCGGCGACTTCCAGACGGTGGAGACGAACGGCTCCCTCGTCATCGGCGGCTGCCACTGCGGCAACTGGGTGTACCAGGACTCCTTCACCTGGAACGACCCCGGAACGGGGTGGGCACAGTCCGACAAGATCAATCTCGTCGGCGCGTGGGATGCCACGACCGGCGACTACATCCACGACTGGTCGCCGACGCTGCAGGCGCGCGCCGGCTACGGCGCCTGGGGCTCCTTCCACGATTCGACCGGAGTGCTCTGGATCGGCGGCGACTTCAGCAGATCCGTACGTGCCGGCGGGACGGCTCAGTGGTCGGGCGGGTACGTACGCTTCGCTCCGACCGATACCGTGGCCCCGACGAAGCCTGCCGACATCACGGCCGTGCCGGCGAGCGCTACCGAGATGAGTCTCACTTGGGGCGCGTCAACGGACTCGGGCGGCGTGACCTATGAGCTGCTCCGCGAGAACAGGGTCATCGCATCGACGACGACCGCGACGTATACCGTCCCTGTCACGGACGAGCCCGTCGACTACTTCGTCCGTGCACGCGATGCCGCAGGAAACCGGTCTGCGTCGACGCCGGCCTTCGTCGTCGCCCCGCTGCCGGAGGATGCGTTGACCTTCGCCGACGCGGAGTCGGAATGGTCGTGGCGCTACTCGAACGACGCCCTGCCCGCTGGGTGGAACACACTCGACTTCGACGATTCGGGCTGGGCGACCGGTAGCGGCCTGTTCGGTCGAAACGTCTCGAGCGCGACCACGAACATCGATCCGACGAACCTCACCAGTAAGCCGTTGAGCGCGCAGTTCCGTCACACGTTCACGGTCACGCAAGCGGCGAGCGTCGTCGACGGCACTGTGACCGTCCTCGCGGATGACGCAGTGGTGGTCTACCTCAACGGCGTCGAGTTGGGACGCGCCAACCTTCCGGAAGGCAACCTGACCCAGAACTCCTACGCCACTGTCTCGCCACGACACAGCACTGCCGTGGCTGCCCCGATCGTTTTCACCGTCCCGGCAGGATTGCTCACCAACGGCGACAATCTGATCGCGGCATCCACGCATGCCGCCTGGCGAGCGACGCCTGACCTCAGCTTCCAGCTGTCGTTCACCGCCATGCGCGGTGAGATGCCTTCTGCGCCGCAGGCAGTGACGTCGCTCGCGGGCACCAGCACCGCTGATGCCGTCACACTCACGTGGGCTGCGCCGGCTTCGGGCACCGCTCCGACGGGATACAGCATCAGTCGGGACGGCGAAATCATCGGTGCAACGGATGCCGCGACGCTGACGTTCACCGATTCCGGGCTCTCAGCGGACACGGAGTACACGTACGATGTGATCGCCACAGGTCCGGGGAGTCTCGTCTCGCCCACCGCGACAGTGCAGATCAGCACCGCGCTTCCGCCCGACGCGAACGAGCTGCCCGTGGTCGTCGACGCCGATTCGTCGTGGGCATGGCGATACTCGAATGATGCGTTGCCGTCTGACTGGAACGCGGTCGGGTTCGACGATTCGGAGTGGGAGACCGGCAGCGGACTGTTCGGTCGGGGGGTCGCCGGGGTGACGACCGACATCGAACCGGTGGATATCCCGAGCAACCCGCTGAGCGCCCAGTTCCGGCACACGTTCGAGGTCGTTCAGGCGGCCAGTCTGACCGACGGTACTGTCACCGTGATCGCCGACGACGGCGTGGTGGTGTACCTCAATGGCACCGAGCTCGGCCGTTCGAATCTGCCCACGGGCACGCTGTCGCAGAACTCGTACGCACAGGCCGCGCCAAGGCACTCGAGCGCGATCGCCAACCCGATCACGTTCACCGTGCCGACGAGCCTGCTGGTCAACGGGGAGAACGTCATCGCGGCGTCGACGCACGCCAGCTGGCGAGCGACGGTCGATCTCAGCTTCCAGCTGTCGTATGTCGCCGAGCGGGGAGAGCTGGCAGCCGCACCGAATGCGGTGGCCGACCTCGCCGCTACGAGTACGGCCGACTCGGTGGCACTCACCTGGGGGGCCCCGGCGGAGGGCCCGGCGCCGACCGGCTACGTGATCGCACGAGACGGCGAGACCGTCGGCTCCGTGGACGCGGCGACGACGACGTTCTCGGAAGGCGGCCTGGCCCCCAGCACGACGTATGCCTACACGGTCACCGCGACAGGTCTTGGCAGTCTGGTCTCGCCCGCCGCCTCGGTGGACGTGAGCACCACAGCACCACCTGCCGAAGACGAACTGCCCGTCACGGTCGATACCGCTTCCACATGGGCATGGCGGTACTCGAACGACGCGCTGCCTCCGGACTGGAATGCCGTCGCGTTCGACGATTCCGCCTGGTCGACCGGAACCGGCCTGTTCGGCCGCGGAGTCGCAGGGGCGACGACCAACATCGAGCCGGTCGACATCCCGAGCAACCCGCTGAGCGCCCAGTTCCGCCACGCGTTCACAGTTCTCGCTGCCGGTTCTGTGGCCGACGGCACTGTCACTGTGATCGCAGACGACGCGGTCGTGGTCTACCTCAACGGAGTGGAGCTCGGTCGAACCAACCTCCCGGCCGGAACTCTGACGCAGAATTCTTACGCCACCGTCGCACCCCGGCATTCCACGGCAGTCGCCGCTCCGGTCACCTTCACGGTGCCGGCCGCCCTTCTACTGGAAGGTGAAAATGTCATCGCTGCATCCACCCACGCCAGCTGGCGTGCGACACCCGACCTCAGCTTCCGACTGTCATTGAGTATGCTTCGCGGATGAGCAGGCTTTCCTCCGCCGAGGCCCGGCGCGCGCTCGCCTCCGCGAAGAAACCAGGTGCGGGCGTTCCTGCATACCTCCGCTGGGTGAACAGGCCCCTCGGCGGGCAGGCCGCCGTCGTCGCTGCGGCATGGGGCTGGAGTCCGAATGGCGTCACGGCGATGAGTGCGATGCTGGGCGCGATGGGCCTCGGCATCCTGATCGGTTTTCCGACGTCGTGGGCGGGCGCTGTCGCGGCGGTGCTCCTGCTGCTCGGCTACATCCTCGACTCCGCAGACGGGCAACTCGCCCGCATCCAGGGCCGTGGAGGGCCGGCCGGCGAGTGGCTCGATCACGTCGTCGACGGCGTGCGTGCACCACTGGTGCACATCGCGGTCGCCATCCATCTCGCACGAACTGACGCCCAGTGGTGGCTCGTGGTCATCGCCGGAATCTTCTCGGTGCTGGTGTCGTCATGGTTCCTCTCCCAGCTGCTGGCCGAGAAGCTGCTGCCGAAGGCGCCGCGCGTTGCAGACGACGCATCCGCCGGGATCCTCGATTCGTTCATCAAGCAGCCGCACGACACCTCGACGACATACGTGGCATTGTCGTTCCTCGGCCTTCCGGCTGCCTTCGCCGTGATCTACATCGCCCTGTTCGCCTGGCACGTGCTGATGTTCGCAGCGTCACTGCGACGCAAGTTCGCCCAGCTCGCCGCTCTCTGACAGAACTAGAGATATCCCGTGCCCGCACTCATCTCCTCACCGAGTCGATCGCTCATCGCAGCGACCGACCAGGATGCGAGCCTCGAAGTCGAGCCCCGAGTGCTCCCGGCCTGGCCCGTGCTCACCGTGCTGTGGGGATACCCCGTCTTCTGGCTGCTGGGACTGCTGCCCTTCGCCTCCGTGATCATGGCGATCCCGATGCTGGCGCTGCTGATCATGCGGCGGCGCATCCTCTTCGTGCCGGGCATACTGCCATGGATCGGCTTCGTTCTGTGGATGATCCCATCGGCCCTGATGATCGATCAGCTCGGTCGAGGCGTAGGGCTGGGCGTGCGATTCAGTCAGTTCCTCGCGTTGGCCATCATCATGGTCTACATCGTCAATGCGCGTACTTCCCTCTCCCCGAAACGGGTGTTCAACGGGCTGACGTTCATCTGGGTGTTCATCATCATCGGCGGCTACCTGGGGATGCTGTTCCCAGAGGTCCAGTTGACGATGACGATCGGGCGGCTCCTGCCGGAGGCGATCACCAGCAACGATTACGTCGCCGAACTCGTCTTCCCGACGTTGGCCGAGATTCAGACGCCGTGGGGGGCGGAAGAGCCGTTCGTCCGCCCTTCCGCACCGTTCTCTTACACGAACGGGTGGGGCGCCGCGATGGCGGTGCTCACGCCGATCGCGATCGGCACAGCCATCGGGCATCGCACGGCGCGCGCGATGTGGTGGCTCGTCATCGCGCTCGTCCTCGCGATTCCGCCTGCGATCGCCACCACCAACCGCGGCCTGTTCCTCGGCATCGCGGGCGCCGTCGCCTACGTGCTGTTCTGCCTGCTGATCCGCGGTCGATTCCTCGCGTTCTTCTGGGTCACCATGCTCGGCGTCGCCGGGACGATCGTCCTTTTCCTGTCCGGTTTCCTGGACGGAATCGTCGCGCGTCAGGAGACAGTCGACACCACCGAGGGTCGTGGGGATCTGTATCTGGAAACCTGGGAGCGAACACTCGAATCTCCGATCATAGGCTTCGGTGCGCCGCGACCGAGCTTGATGAGCGAGATTCATGTGGGCACGCAGGGCGCCGTGTGGAACGCGATGTTCTGCTTCGGGCTGGTCGGGCTCTTCCTCTTCGTCGGCATGATCGTGATGGGTGCTGTACGCACCTTCGACGCCCCCAATCTGTCCGCTGTGTGGGTGCACGCCAGCGTGGTCGTGACGGTGTTCCTGTCCGTCTTCTACGGATTGGACCGGCAGCTCGTGTTCGTCGGCATCGCGCTCGCTGTGCTGCTCCGCGAGAAGTATCTCGGCAGATCGTCGTACTGGATCGCGCATCCGGTCCCCTTCGCCCGAGCCAAGAATGAAGAGTGAGGGTCTCGCGCGCAGCGGCGTGATCAGCCTGTTCGGCTCGGCGTTCGCCGCGCTGGCCGCGCTCGTCCTCACTGCGATCGTCGGAAACACGCTCGGCGCGAGTGGCACAGGCCTCTTCTTCCAGGCGATGGGAATCTTCACGATCGTCACGCAGGTGCTTCGACTCGGTACCAACAGCGGCATCGTCCGGTTCATCGCCGAGCAGCGGGCGTTCGAACGTGCCGGCGCCGAGTGGCGCATCATCGGGTACGCCGTGGTTCCGGTCGCCGTCGTGTCTGGCGCAGTTTCGGTGATGGTGTGGCTCCTGGCCGATGCTCTGGCTGCGTGGTTGGCTGCGCCTGCCGACGCTGAGGGCCTGGCAGGCCTGCTGCGAGCCATGGCACCCTTCGTGGTTCTCGGCGCGCTGATCGGAGTGCTCCAGATCTCCGCGCGCATGCTCCGCGGCGTCACGTCGTTCACTCTGCTGCAGAGCGTGCTGCTGCCGGCGAGCAGGCTCCTCGCCGTGCTCTTCGCGGTGTCCATCGCCGGCGTCGCCGCCTGGGGCGCTTTCGAGGCATGGCTGTGGCCGCTGCCGGTATGGGTGCTGATCACTGCCGCGGTCATCGCTGGGCCGTTGATCCGAGATATCCGGCGTCGATCCGAAAGCAGCCCTGACACGCGCCCCAGCTTCCGTTCGTTCTGGCGTTTCAATGCGCCGCGCTCGGTCAGTTCCGGACTGGAGACGGCTCTGGAGTGGGCTGACGTCCTGATCATCGCCGCTGTCGCTTCACCCGCAGTCGCCGGTGTCTACGCTGTGGTCACACGTGCCACCCGTGCCGGTGGTGTCGTGGACAAGGCCATGCGGGTCGCAGTCTCCCCAACGATCTCCGCGTTGCTGGCGCGTGAGCGATTCGAAGACTCGACTCGCCTGCACACCAGGGTGGTGCGTGCGATGATCCTCATGAACTGGCCGTTCTACCTGCTCCTGATCTCGATGGGCTCGGCGGTGCTGGCGATCTTCGGTGACGAGTTCATCGTCGGGTGGGGCCCGATGATGCTGTTGGCCGCCGCGATGATGTTCCAGACGGCGTGCGGCATGCTGCAGAGCATTCTGCTGCAGGGTGGGAAGAGCACCTGGCAGATGTACAACAAGACGATCGCGCTCGCGCTCAGCATCGGCGGCAACCTCGCGCTCGTGCCGCTGTGGGGCATCTGGGGGGCAGCGGTGACCTGGGTTCTCGTCGTCGTGGTCGACAATCTGATCGCGGCGGTTCAAGTTCACCGCGGCATGCACGTCGATCTGCAGCCCGCGAAGCTGGTCCCCGCGATGATCGTGCCCGTCATCGTGTTCGGAGGTGGCGGTGCCCTCTTCGGTTGGTGGGGCGGTACCGACTTCGGCATCCTGATTCTGGGCGGGATCGTGTTGTGTCTGATCTATGCCGCGGTGCTCTGGGTGTTCCGTCGAGGCCTGCGCATCGAGTCTCTTTGGCGGAAACTACCCGTCATCGGTCGCTTCGCCTGAGCTGCTGCCGCCCGTTCACCGCCGCAATCTGGACGACAGGATCGCGGATCCGCTGCGGAGGAGCCGCGGCAGGAAGGCGTACCAGGGCGCACGTCGGATGGGCTGTTCCAGCAGTCGACGGACGACCTCGGCACCCGGCGTGGCGATCTCAGAAGGCTTCTCCTCCGATCGCACGTGGGAAAGCGCACGGTCGAGCTGCGCGGTCAGATCCTCCGAGGTCAGTGCGCGTCGGAGGATGCCCAGAGCCTCCATCTCCGCAGAGAAGACGAGTTGGTGATCATCGACGACCTCGCCGTCGCCCGGGATTCTGGGCACCACGATGGGAATGATCCCGAGCGCTCGCATGTCCATGACCGCGCCAGCTCCTCCCTGAAGTACCACTGCCGTCGCCTGACGGCACAGCTCGAGCAACTCCGTGTAGGGCAGGATGTCGACGTTCTCCGCGCCGACGACTGCGACAGAGGGTCCGTGTTGCATGACCACCCGCACGCCGTCGGTGTCCTCCAGCCAGCTCTGCATCCATTCCGACAATCGGTTGAACGGAAGATGATAAGTCCCTGCCGACACGACGACGAGCGGAGCGCTCATAGCACCACGCCCACGTTGCGAGAACCCGGATAGAACTCGCGCATGCCTTCCCACTGCACCAGGAACTCATCGGTGAACGGATACACGAGCCGACCGCTCAACCCCGGCGACGTGATGCGATCGACCGGCTCGAGATACACAGTGCGCGCCCCGAAGAATCGTGCCTGAGTGAAGAACGGAAGGGCGATGGCCGCGCCAGTGGAGAACACGATGTCGGGACGCTCCTTGGCGAGTACTCGTCGCGCAAGAGCGAAATTGCGCATCAAGTTCGGGACGTTCCGTACCGTCGGGTAGTTGATCTCGTAGACATTCTCAGATGCGAGCCTGGAACGGGCATCCTCGACGGGGAACGTGGCCCAGCAGCGTTCGTGCTCTCCCCACCACTCCCGCAGGGCGAGAGCCTGAGTGAGATGTCCTCCGGACGAGCAGGCGATGAGGATCTTCATCGTCAGATGCCTTTGCCGCGGCTGCGCACGAAACGGATCACGGCGTCGGCGCTGACCAGCCGCCATGAGATGGCGATCGCGAGCGCTGCTTTGACCTGCTTCGGATTATGACGAAGTGCGCGCCATGCCCATTGCCGGCCTTCCTTCCGCTGGCCGTTCGCCACCAAGGCGAAGGCGATCTGGGCCTCGATGCGTCCAAGCGCTGAAGGGATCGTGGCGATGTCCGGATGCTTGCGCAGCAGATACTGCAATGCCTCGGCGTAGACCGCCCACTGACCGAAATAGTAGGACTGCCCTTGCCACCTGACCTTCACCAGTGGCTCGTTCACCACGGTGACCGTGCCGTGATCGGAGGCGCGCAGCAACAGGTCGTAGTCCTCGCCGTACGCGCGCGGCAGATCCTCGTCGATCAGGCCCACAGGACCGAGGAGCACGTCCCGCCGAAACAGCAACGCTCCTGAGGGAATGCCAGGATGCCTGCTGCGGAGGAAATCCTCATGCGACAGATCCTCCTTCTCGACCAGACGGACATGCGTGTTCTCCCCGTCATCGAGCACCATCGCAGTGGCTATGGCGATGGCATCAGGACGCTCGTCCATCCGCTGCAGCTGCGCTTCGAGCTTGCCCGGCAGCCACTCATCGTCATCATCCAGGAAGGCGATCAGGTCGCCTGTTGAGTCGAGGATGCCCGAGTTGCGGGCGCCGGCGAGGCCCCGCACGCGGGTGTTCGAAATCCCCCTGACAGACCAGCCCTCCGGAACCTCGACATCCGGCACCTCGATCGGGCAGGCGTCGAAGACGATGATGACTTCACCCGTGCGAGTGGCCCCCTGATTGAGGATGCTCTCGACGGCGAGCTTCATGAGCTCCGGACGTTTGTGCGTCGGCACGACGACGGACACTTCACACTGCACGCGTACTTCCCCTTAGACACGCATCCGACGCTCGCGCCCCCGCGAGTTCGGAATCCCCAGATTCTCTGCGGGTCCCACCCCAACAGAAAATCGCTGACATGAAAGCCAACTTGAGCGCTAGTATAGCGGACGGTGCCCCTTTGGGAAGAGGGCGCTCAACTGGGGAACTTCTGGGGAAGGGGATTCGTCGTGCCAGACGAAGCTGTCAAGAAACGCGTTCGCGTCGGGGTCGTCGGAGTCGGAAAGATGGGGCTCTCGCATCTTGCGATAGTCCGCGCATTGGATGACGTCGAACTGGTCGGCGTCGTCGATTCCACCGACTATCTGCTCGACGTGCTGAACAAATACACCGGCGCCGCGACCTTCTCCTCGCTGGAGAAGATGCTCGACGGCGCACATCCTGAGGCGATCATCATCGCCACGCCCACGGGCTCACACGCTGCCCTCGTCCGGGCCGCGCTCGAGCGCGACGTCCATGTCTTCTGCGAGAAGCCGCTCACGCTCACAGCGTCGGAGTCCGCGGAGCTCACCGCACTCGCCGTCGAGCGGGGGCTGGTCGCCCAGGTCGGTTATCACAACCGCTTCATCGCGACCTTCCAAGAGGTCAAGCGGTTGCTCGATGAGGCAGCGATCGGCCGGGTGACGCATGTGCTGGCTGAGGCGTACGGTCCTGTCGTCCTCAAGGCGAAAGGGTCGACCTGGCGTTCCAAGCGCACCAGCGGCGGTGGTTGCCTGTATGACTACGCTGCGCATCCTCTCGATCTGGTGCACTGGTACCTCGGAGCCCCCGAGCGGGTGCGCGGGTCGGTACTGAACAGCATCTTCTCCGCGGATACCGACGATGAGGTCTATTCGACGCTGGATTACGCGGACGGCCTCAGCGTGCAGCTCTCTGTCAATTGGTCCGACGAGTCGTACCGCAAGATGTCGACGTCAGTCTCGATCACCGGCACGCAGGGCCGTATCGTCGCCGACCGCCAAGAAGTGCGCGTATACCTTCGCGACGGCGCCGGCATTCCGGACGGCTACAGCGGCGGATGGAACATCAAATACACGACAGAGCTCACCGACCAGGTCTCGTTCTACTTGCGCGGCGAGGAATACAGCGCGCAGTTGGAGAGCTTCGTCGCAGCGGTGCTCGCCGGTGAGTCCGTGGCGCGGCAGAACAGCTTCGCCAGTGCCGCACAGACCGACAAGGTCATCGAATGGATACTGCAGGACGCCGCAGCCGAGACCGAGGTGGGCACGGTGACCGCACTGCCAGCGCAATCGCAGAGACGCAACCTGTTCGGGCGGAGGAAGAGCGCATGAGCACCGCAACGACGACGACGCAGATGGACCTGCTCCTTCTCGGCGACAATCAGTTCTTCGGCATCAACCACATGTCCGAGGAGAAGGCGCGCGCACAGGCCATCCGCTTCCAGGACACCAGGGCGATCATCGATGTCATCGACATCGCGTTCGACAACGGCATCCGCACGTTGATGTGCACGACGCACGATCGCATCTCGCAAGTGTGCGATCACATGCGAGCCGATCCGGAACGTTACGCGGACTACCGGTTCTACCCGTGCATGCCATACGCGCACAAATACGCGAACGCGATCACCGACAACGGCATGCTCGGCGCTGTGCGGCAGTTCCTTCCGGAGGAAGGCCTGCTCAACGCCGCATTGCGCGGAGGCAGGTCCTTCATGAAGAAGGACATCGAGGGCATCATCACCCTGCTGGTGGATGCCGAGATGAAGATGTTCCAAGGCCTGAAGACGCCGGTGATCTTCTTGCAGAACGTCGTCGTCGATCTGATGCTCGGGCTCGGCTTCCATGAGGCCTTCGCCATCTTCGACCGGCATGTGCGTGAACGCTACGGCGCCGAGCCCGGGTTCATCACGATGAATCTGCCGATGCTTCTCGACGCACTCGACCGGGTCGGCGTGGTCAACCCGATCGTCTGCGCGAACATCAACGAGATCGGCTTCCGGATGTCAGGTGGCATAGCAGCGTACGAGCAGGCGCTGAGCGAGCGCCCCTTCCGGCCCGTCGCGATGTCGGTCTTCGCCTCGGGGGCGATCGCACCGCAGCCTGCTCTGCAGTGGATTCACGATCACGCGAACGTCGAATCGATCGTCTTCGGCGCCTCGTCGCGGACATCCATCACGAGCACGACGGGGATTGTCAGGGAACTTTGGGAGAGAGACATCTACACTAGGCCCTGAAACCCGACCATTCAGGATGCATCGAGGGGGCTCGGCAGGCATCCGCAACTCCCAGGAGACCTGGAGAGAGCCAGCGGCACATGTCGCACGTTCTCTTCTCCCCCTCGATATGAAGAAGAAGACTGCACAGAACCACGTCCTCATTCGTTACCTGATCGCGGCGCTCGCGTCCTTCGCGGTGCTCGCCACCTCGTTCGTGGCCGCACAGCCGGCTCACGCGGCTGCGTCCACTTCGGCCGTCACATCGATCATCCCCCGACAATCCTCGTGGCTGTACCACCACGGCGCGACCGCACCGGCACAGGACTGGCAGACCGCCGCGTCGACCTGGCCGACCGGTGATGCGCCGTTCGGCAAGGGCAAGGACATCGGCCCCGTCAACACCGTCATCGACGAGCCGGCGGATACCCGGCCGCTGTCGGCGTTCTTCCGCAAGACCTTCACCCTCACCTCCGACCTCCCGGAGTGGACCTGGCTCAACACGTGGGCCGACGACGGCATCGTGGTGTGGGTGAACGGTGTGGAGGTCGGACGCAAGAATGCGCCGGACGGAGAGATCACGCCGAACAGCTACTCGACTGTCGCGCCGTCCTCCGACGCCGCTCGTCGAGACCCGGTGACATTCTCGGTGCCTGCGTCGCTCCTCAAGCCCGGGGAGAACACGATCGCGGTGCAGGTGCTGTTCAGCTGGCGCCAGACACCGAACATCAGCTTCGATGCGCACCTCGTCCGCGAGGATCGCGCGAGTGCTCCGGCGAACCCCGCAGGGCCGACGAATCCTGTCGCGCCCGCAAAACCCACCGTCCCGACTGAGCCCGTCGCGCCGGAAGCACCGGTGACGGATACCGGGAACATCGCGGGTTGGGGAACGCCGACCTGGCGCGACGAGTTCACCCATGTCGATCCGTCGACGGGCACGCCTGCGGTCGATCCTGAGAATTGGAACGTCCGGGGGCGAGATGACCTCGGCCTCCTCTTCGACGCCGCCGTCGTCGAAGAGGAACAAGTGAGCGTCGACGACGCCGGGGTACTCCATATTCGCGCGGACTGGCGCGACCAAGCAGAGAAGCGCCCCTCCTCTCAGAGCGGGCCGACGGATCTCTGGCATGAGACCGGCTACCTCGATCAGCGCAAGCTCGAATCGGACGACGTGTCGATGAGCCAGCAGTACGGCCGCTGGGAGATCCGGGCGAAGACGCCGACCGGCGACAACACCCGAGGCGCCCTGGCCGCGTTCTGGTTGCGCAACTCCCAGTCCGGTGAGATCGACATCATGGAGGCCTGGGGCCACGGCGGCGCCATGCCTGCCGAGTACGACAAGTGGGTGAAGGACACCGCCGCCACCACCATCCACACCAAGACCGACGGCACCGGCCGAAAGGCCATCTGGCGTCATCATGAGCAGGGGGCGACCACCGTTCCGTGGGACGGCTTCCATGTCTATGCGTTCGAACTGACGCCGACGTACGCCGCGACGTTCGTCGACGGTGTCGAGGTGATGCGCGTCACGCCCGACACCTATCCGGACCTGTGGGACCCGGCGTACTTCGGCACTCCGCTGCACATGCGCCTGAATCTGCATGTCGGCCCGTCGGAGCAGTATTGGGGCCTTCCCGACCCCGCCAATCGCACGGCCACGCAGAACCTCGACTTCCAGGTCGACTACGTCCGTTCCTGGGAGTACACCGGGTAGGGATCGTCCCGGCCGATCGGAAGCGCTGCCCGGCCTCGGGTCAGCGGCGCTTCCGATCGACGGTGCGCGCACGCATCGGACGCAGCGCCAGCTCGTCATCGTGCGGCTCGATCAGAGTGTCGTCCTCATCGACTTCGACATCGTCGCCGCGATGTTCATCGCGTTCGTAGACGTCGCCGGGATCGCCGTCGGCCCCATCGCCCTCGGCCTTGGACCGCTTGTATGCGCTGCCGGGACCGTTGCGCACGCGCGACACGATCAGCGCCACGATCGCACCGAGCAGGATGCCGAGGAACATGCCCGCGGCGACGAACACGAGGATCGATGGCCGATTGGACGTCTGCGGCGGGTCAGCCGGGGTGACGAGCGTTCCCGAGTAGAACGGCGTGGCGATGATGAGCGCCTGCTGATCGAGGAGAGCCTGAAGCTGAAGCTGCGTCGCCGCGCGCTCGCTGCTGCCCTCAGCCTGAGAGTCCAGGAGCGCCTGCAGCTGCGTGATCGAGTTGCCGAGCTCCTCCGTCGTCCGTTCGACGACGGCCCGCGCGTTGTCGGTGCGCTCCTCCCCATAAGCCGTCGCGAGTGCGTTCGCCCGATCGGCCGCCAGCTGCGCGCTGTTCGCCGTGACCTGGAAGATGAGCACCTGAGAGTTGCGCGGCACTTCGATCGTGGTGTTCGCGCGAAGCGCCTCCACCGAGGTGCCGTCCAGATCTTCGCTCGCGCGTGAGAGCACCGACGTCGAGGTGGCGACGACGCGCTCGGTCTCCATGTTGACGGTGTTGAAGCTCGACCCGGAAGACAGCACGCTGATCGGTTCCACGGTGTGCTGAGCCTCGGCCGTGTACTTCTGCGGGTAGATCGCGAAGATGCCCACTCCTGCGAGTGTGAACACCACGATGGTGCCCACCAGCACGAGCCACGACTGCATGATCCCTCGATAGAGATCTTCCAGTGTCCAATGTGTCGCCACGCGTTTCCCCCCAATTCGCTGCGTCCGAACCACGGTGTCGATCGCAGATCCCCCGTCATCTTACAATCCGTGTCCGCGACCGAGCCGGGAGTCCTCCGTCGGGATCAGGCCCGCACTTCGGAGATGACCAGTCTGGCCTTACCAGCCACGCTCTCGATGGCGTCGACCGCCACCGCTGCGATGCGGACCTCATCATCGAGGAGTGCGCTCAGCTTGCGGACCGCGGCGGCCACGGCCGCATCCGCATCGTTCTCCGAACGCGCGACATATCGGAGGGTGATGGAGAGGTCGGCATGCTGGATGATCTGCATCTGCCTGATCGCGCCAGGCGATTCGAGGAAGAGTCCGCTGAGACCGCCCGTGATCTGCTTTCCCGATGGCGTTCTCACGACATCGGAGATCCGGCCCTGGACGGCTTCGATCCGTGGGAAGACGAGTCCGCAGACGCACTCGCCCTCCACCGCGCGTGATCGATCCCCCATCTCGTAGCGCACCAGCGGGAAGACCTCGTTGCTGAAATCGGTGACGACGACGGACCCCGCTGCGCCGCGCCTGACCGGACGCCTCTGCTCATCGAGAATCTCAACCCGGCGCTGATCCGCAGCGACATGCAAACCGCGATGCGCTGCGCACTCGGCCGCGATCCACGGGATCTCGGCCGACCGGTAGGTATCGAACACAGGAGCCTCGAACACCCGCTCGAGGAGCTCGCGCTGGCCGGGCTGTAGCGTGGCGGCCGTCACGGAGACCGCCGTGGTCACCAGCTTCCGATCGGTCCGCTCGAGATGCGCAGCCACGGCGGTCGCACCTTCGACGTAAGCCACGAGCAGCCGAGGACGCACCCGCTGCCATCTTGAGATGAACTGCTCCATGGAAGATTCCGTGATCGCGCGTGCATCGAGCAGGAGATGTCTGCTCGGCCACCATTGCAGCGCGTACTGCCAGGCATCCTTGCCCTGCCGAAGCCGACGGTAGATGAAGGCGGTGTCGTCGGCAGGATGCACGCCCCACCATCGGTACATCCGCCACCACATGGCTGCGGTCGGGGCCGCCGCATCGTTGCGCACTCGCAGGGGTGAGCCTGTGCTGCCTCCGGTCTGCGACGCGAGAGCGCGGCCCGCGGAGATGTTCAGCGCAAGGACGTCGTCGCCGGCATCGCGAAGCCGGTCCTTGGTGACGACAGGGAGCCTGGTGAAGTTCGCCGCGATCGCGACATCGTCACGCGTGAAGCCCGCGTCGGAATACAGCGACCGATAGAACGGCGAGTTGTCGAACGCATGCAGCGCGATCTTCGCGCTCGATTCGTCGGTGAATCGGACGAGCTCCGCAGCCGACATCACCTCATTCCGACGCATCTCACGGAAGGTCCGCAGCTCCCGACGCATCAACAGGTGTGTCTTCGCGTCGAATATCGCTTTCTTCACAGCTCCCCACAAGCTCCGGCGCGATGCCGATCTCCTCCATGGTAGAGGTGAGTGATCGTCAGAGCTCCCCGGGGCGCATCGCCTCAGCGTCGATTGCGCGAATCACGCGCTGCGCAGCCGTGTCATGTCTCGGCTCGGAACCGGCGCGCCGCCCCCGCCGCGGCGCGTAGACGAACAGCGAATGGAACAGGAAACGCGCGATGAACGCGACGATCAGCGAGAGCCCCGTCGCCAGCACACTCGAGATGTGCCATGTCTCGACCATCAGCGCCATCACGGGGATGCGCACAGCCGCCTCGACGTTGTTGAAGGTGAAGGATGCGGCGAAGCGAGCGCCGACCCCTCGGGCATCAGGGCGCATGTCTCCGAAGACGAATCGTTCCTGCAGGACGAAGTTGCCGACGATCGTGATCTCGGCGCCGACGATCGCTGCCCAGATGTACGGCATCCCCATGGTGGTGAGAGCCCACATGATGCCGAGGTTCGCGACCGCCCCGATACCGCCGATCACGGCGAACAGCGACATCTTGCCGAAACGAAGCCGAGCCAGATGCGCGACAAATGTGGCGCCCTGGCGCACAGTGGCCTTCGAGGCGCCGTTGCGCCGTTCGGAGAATTCCATCGGCACCTCGGCGACGCGCACATCGGATCGGGCGAGGATCTCGAGCAGGATCTTGAAACCCTGCGGACGCAGCCCCGAGAGTGCGAGGCGGCGGCGGTCGACGAGGAAGAAGCCGGTCATCGGGTCGGTGCTGCCCGCCAGCCTCCGGGGGAACATCGCTTTGGTGAGCCAGGTTGCCGCTCTGGACACGCCGAACCTGAGAGCCGTACCGAGGCCTCTGGAATCACCACCGCCCACATACCGGGATGCGGCGACCACATCGGCATCGCCCTGTTCGAAACGGGAAAGAAGCACTGGGATCAGTTCGGGCGGGTGCTGGAGATCGCCGTCCATGACGATACAGATGTCGCCACGGGCCTCGGCCAGCCCGAGCGCGACGGCGCCGCTGAGACCTCCGAGGTTCTCGGTACGGTGAATCACGCGCACCGGAAGCGGTGACTCGGCGGCGACGCGTGCGATCTCAGCTGCAGTACTGTCTGTACTGTCATCGACGAAGAGCATCTCGGCGTCGCGACCGTTCAACGCTGCACCGACCCGCGCGACGAGTTCGGCGACGTTCTCGTACTCGTTGAAGGTCGGCACGACGATCGTCACTGCTGTGCTCACGCGCGCGCTCCTCCCCGTTGTCGCCGTTTCATGCTCCATCGTTTCACGTCCTGCTGTGCGACGACGTCCGTGACAACAGCCCCGCGCACCCGCTAAGCTGACTCGATACGACTGTGGGAGTCGTCGGTGGCCGTGGGGGCCGCCTCTGGGGAATCTGATCTGGGGAGATCATGACGCGTATCGGCTATGCCGCTGGGGCTTTCGATTTGTTCCACGTGGGGCATCTGAACCTTCTACGTCACGCCAAGCAACAGTGCGATGTACTGGTGGCCGGTGTCGTGAGTGATGAGATGCTGCGGCAGGTGAAAGGCATCGAAGCCGTCATCCCGGTCGCAGAACGCGCGGAGATCGTGCGTCACATCTCGTTCGTCGACGACGTGTACATCGAGACAGCACCGGCGAAGATGGATGCCTGGCGCGATGTGGGCTTCACGCACTTCTTCAAGGGCGACGACTGGCGCGGCACGGACAAGGGCCTGCGCCTCGAGCGCGAGTTCGCCGAAGTCGGTGTCGAAGTCGTCTATTTCCCGTACACCGCGCACACCTCGAGCTCGGCGCTGCGGCGAGCGCTGGACGCCATCACATCCGGCTCGAGGCCGACCGCCGCTCAGCGTTGAGTCGGAGCAACGGCGTCCGGTTTCAGCGCCCGCCCATCCGCACGCCCGTATCCTGGATTCATGACTTCTCCCGCCTCTGACTCGATCACGCTTTTCGGTGCCGACTGGTGCCGCGACTGCATCCGCACCAAGAAGCAGCTCGACGACCTCGGCGTCGAGTACACCTACGTCGACCTCGTCGCCGAGCCTGCGGCGGCCGACGTCGCCAAGGAGATCTCGGGTCGTACGAACATCCCCGTCGTCGTGTACCCGGACGCCTCGCACCACGTCGAGCCCCGCAACGAGGACGTCGAGGCGAAGCTCCGCGAACTCGCGCTGATCTGACGCCACTCCGCGCCGCTACACTGGCGCGATGAGCACTGACGCTCGACCCGAACGGGCATCCGTCCGCCTCTCCGCGCGAACGATCGTGAGCTATGCGATCGGATCCCTCGGCACCGGCGGCTATTCGACCCTGCCCGGCCTCGTCCTGACCTACTTCCTCACCGACAATCTCGGCGTCGCAGCCCTCGCCGCCGGCGTCATCGTCACGGTGGCGAAGGTGTGGGATGTGGTGATCGACCCGCTGATCGGCGCGGCATCCGACCGTCAGCTCGCGCGCACCGGCTCGCGTCGAGGGTTCATGGTGATCGGCGCTCTGACCCTGCCGATCTTCTTCGCGCTCACGTTCGCCGTCCCGCCCTCGTGGGGACCGGTCGCGAGTGCGATCTGCGTCCTTCTCGCCTTCCTCGGCACTGCGACAGCATTCAGCCTGTTCCAGGTCCCTTACGTCGCGCTGCCGGCCGAGCTGACGCGCAGCTACGACGAGCGCACCCGGCTGCTGGGCTGGCGCGTGGTCGTGCTGACCGCCGCGATCCTGCTGTTCGGGGCGGGTGGCCCGATGCTGCGCCGCGCGACCGGCGATCCGGTCACCGGTTACCTGTTGATGGGCATCGTCGCCGGTGTCGCCATCGGGATCGGCATGCTCATCGCGAGTCGCACTGCGGATGCCGCGGCGAAGGCCGCCGCGATCGATGCCGCCCCTTCGGCCGCGTCGCAGGACGGCGCGACGACGACGAGCCTGCGCACGCAGTACCTGTCCGGGTTCCGTGCGCTGCGCCGCAGTCGGCCGTTCCGGGCGCTGCTGGGCACCTTCCTTCTTCAGGCCCTCGCCACCGGGACCATGCTGGCCGGTGCGCAGTACGTCGCGACCTGGGTGCTGAACGACGAGGCCGCGGTGGAGGTGCTGTTCGTCGCCCTGGTCGGCCCTGCGCTCATCGCGACGCCGGCCTGGACCGTGATCGCGAACCGCATCGGCAAGGAGCGCTCCTTCCTCGCCGCCAGCATCCTGTTCCTGGCCGCATCGGCGACGATCACCCTCGCGGTGTGGGCACCGGGCGCGTGGATATACGCCTCTGTGGCCGTCGCCGGCATCGCCTACGCCGGTCTGCAGTCCCTGCCGATGGCGATGCTGCCCGACGTCATCTCGCACGATGAGCGCGCGACGGGCCCTGGTCAGGCCGGAACCTTCACCGGCATCTGGACCGCCGGCGAGACGATCGGGTTCGCGCTCGGGGCGACCGCCGTCGCGCTCATGCTCGCCTCGACCGGATACGTCTCCAGCGTCGCCGGGGCGAGCACCGCCCAACCGGATGCCGCCGTCGCGGGCATCGTGCTCAGCTTCAGCATCCTGCCCGCCGCTCTCATGGCACTCAGCCTGATCCCGCTCGCCCGCTACAGCCTGCGCCGACACGATATCGAGGAGCTCGGGTGACGTTCGTGTGAGGAATGGCACAACAGCGGCTCCGCGGTCGGCGGATCGATCCTAGGCTGGGCGCGTACCCGCACGAAGGAGATGCCGATGACGTCAACGACCACCGTGACCCCCGCACAAGGACTCGACGAGGCCGACCGCGATCTTCTGGACGCGGCGATCGCCGATCTCGATGCGGGCGCGCGCAGCTGGTCGGCCCTCGCCGTCGGGCAACGGGCCACGCTCCTGCGCGCCGTGCGCACCGCCGTCGCGTCCGCATCGGAGGAGTGGGCGCACACCGCTGCCGTGTCCAAGGGTCTGAACGGCGGCCATCCGTTGCGCGGTGAGGAGTGGCTCTCGGGACCGTACAGCGCCCTCGGCGCCCTCGATGCGTACATCGAGACGCTCACGAGACTGTCCGAGGGGCGCAACCCGCTCGAAGGCATCCGCATCGACAGGGCACCCGGTGGACGAACCCGCGTGCAGGCCTTCCCCCTGACGGGAGTCGACAAGGTGCTGCTGTCGGGCTTCGCCGGGGAGGGCTGGCTCGAGCCAGGAGTCACGCCGCGCGCCGCACGCGCCGGCGCCGGTCTCGCACAGCGCACGCCGGGAGAGTCCGGCGGCGTGGGGCTCGTTCTCGGCGCAGGCAATGTGACGTCGATCCCCGTGCTCGATGTGCTCTACGAGCTGCTCGCGCACAACCGCACGGCGCTGTTGAAGGTGAATCCGACGCAGGATTCACTGATCTCCGTGTTCGAGCACGCGTTCGCACCGCTGATCGAGCCGGGATTCCTGCGCATCGTCCGCGGCGGCGGCGACGTCGGCGCCTACCTCACCGCCCATCCGAAGCTCGCCCACGTGCACATCACCGGGTCTGCAGCGACGTTCGACGCGATCACATGGGGCACGGGGTCGGCGGGAAAGCGCCGGCGCCGCGAGAACCGTCCGCAGCTGAAGAAGCCGATCACCGCAGAGCTCGGCGGCGTCTCGCCGATCATCGTCGTGCCGGGCGAGTGGACCGACGCCGACATCGCCTTCCAGGCCGAGCACATCGCGACGATGCGGTTGCAGAACTGCGGGCACAACTGCATCGCCGGGCAGGTCGTGATCATGTCGTCGGACTGGGAGCAGGCGGACGCCTTCCGTGCCGCGCTGCGCCGCGCCTACGCCAAGGCTCCGGAGCGCCCGACCTGGTACCCGGGATCGGATGCGCGCATGCAGCAGGCGTCGGAGGACTACCCGGACGCGCTGGTGCTCGGCGACCGGCTCCTCATAGAGGTCGGGCGTGGCGAGGACGCGTCGGCGTTGCAGAGCACCGAGTACTTCGGCCCGGTGCTGGGCGTGGTCGAGGTCGCGGGTACGGGGCAGGAGTTCCTGGATGCCGCCGTGGCGCATGCGAACGACGAGCTGCAGGGCACGCTCGGCGCGAACCTGCTGATCGACCCGACCACGCAGAAAGCGCTCGGCACCGGATTCGAGCGCGCGATCACCGAGCTGCGCTACGGCTCGATCGCGATCAACGTCTGGACCGCGGTCGGATTCATCACTCCCACGCTGACGTGGGGCGCGTTCCCCGGCAACACCCTGGCCGACGTCGGCAGCGGGATCGGCGTGGTGCACAACGCACTGCTGCTCGACCGTGTCGAACGATCGGTCCTGCGCGGCCCGTTCCGGCCGTTCCCGCGGTCGTTGCCCGTCGTGAACGGCGGAGGGCGGTTCACGATCCTCCCGAAGCCGCCGTGGTTCGTCACGGCACGCACAGGCGCTCAGGTATCGGAGGGGCTCACGCGCTTCCGTGCAGACGGCGGCGCTCTCGGGCTGGTGAAGACCCTGCTTCGAGCGCTCCGCGCCTGAGTCAGTCGTCGGCGAAGAGGTCTGTCGCGTCGCGCAGCGCCTGCTGGATGCCGGGTTCGGATGCCGCATGGCCGGCATCGTCGATGACGACGAACTCCGCCTCCGGCCAGGCCTTGTGAAGGTCCCATGCCGTCATCATCGGCGTGCCGACGTCATAACGACCCTGCACGATGACGGCGGGGATGTGCCGGATCCGGTCGACCCCCGCGATCAGCTGCCCCTCGCTCAGCCACCCGCGGTGCAGGAAGAAGTGGTTCTCGATCCGTGCGAGCGCGACGGCTGCAGCAGGCTCGGTCATCGAGGCGATCACGTCAGCGTCCGGGCGGAGGGTGACGATCGATGCCTCCCACTTCGCCCAGGCAACGGCCGCCGGCACGTGCACCGCGGGATCCGGATCGCTCAGCCGACGGTGATACGCCTCTGTCATCCGGCTTCTCTCGAGCACCGGGATAGGAGCGATGAACTCCTCCCACAGTTCGGGGAAGAGCACTGCGGCCCCACCGTCGCAGAACCATTCCAGCTCGACGCGCCTCAGCGTGAAGATTCCGCGCAGGATCAGCTCGCTCACCGCATCCGGGTGTGCCTGCGCATAGGCGAGCGCGAGTGCACTCCCCCAGGAGCCTCCGAACACCTGCCATCTCGTGATGCCCAGGTTCTTGCGCAGCAGCTCGATGTCGGCGACCAGGTGCGGCGTGGTGTTGAACCGGAGATCGGCGTCCGGCGCGCTGACGTGCGGAGTGCTCTTGCCGCAGCCGCGCTGATCGAACAGCACGATCCGGTACTTCTCCGGATCGAAGAACTGCCGCTGCCAGGGCGAGACGCCGCTGCCGGGTCCGCCGTGCAGGAAGACGACCGGCTTACCCTCTGGATTGCCGCTCACCTCCCACGCGATGCGCTGGCCGTCGCCCACGATCAGCATCCCGCTGTCGTACGGTTCGATCGGCGGATACAGTGCGTCCAACTTCATCGGCTTCTGGCCCCCCGGTCAGTGAGTCGTCCGCCTTCTGGCGGTCATTCCACCGTACCGCGCAGTGCCGGAAGACCCGTGCAGGCGGCGTTCGATTCAGGGTCAGGTGCGCGACGCACGCGTGAAGTAATCACGCGACCGCGGCGCGAAGGTGAGACCGAGTGCCGAGAGGGTGAGCACCATCGCCACGACGAGCACAGGGACAGCCTCTCGCCATTCGTGCATCACGACGGCGGCGGCTGCGAACGAGAGCGGGAACACGACCGCCGCGTAACGCGCCCAGCCCCTGCGGATCATCAAGAGGATCGTGACCGCAGCGTATGCCGCGAACAGGGCGATGGGAATCAAACCGAAGAGCTTTCCCCCGCCCCATCCCCACGCGCCGAGGAAGAGTGCCACCCAGAGCAACGGGATCGAGGTGGATATCGTGACGACGCTGAAGATCGTGAAAGCCACTCGAAGAGTGACCGGCATGCGGTCGTCAGCCCCTTCGACGCGGCCCGGCTCAGACGTCGACAGGGCTACAGCTCACTGCCGTCGACGGCGAACGTGTCGCAACTGCCGAGGCCGTTCTGGTACCCGCTCGCGAACCAGCCCTGCCGTTGGTCGCTCGACCCGTGCGTCCAGGACTCCGGATTGCTGAAGCCCGACTGCTCCTGGATGTGATCGTCGCCGACGGTGAACGCCGCGTTCAACGCGTCCTCCAGCTGCGCTTCGGTCGGTGTCTGCAGATACTCGACACCGTTCTCGTCTTCGAGCGTCGCGGCGTCTGCGAGCCACGCGCCGGCGTAGCAGTCGGCCTGCAGTTCGGTGCGCACGCTGTTGCTGTAGGGCCCGGAGCCGTTGTTCGGGTACTGCGTCATGATGCCGGTGATGTTCTGGATGTGGTGACCCCACTCGTGGCCGACGATGTACAGCTGCGCCAGCTCACCGGCTGAGGCATCGAACTGCTGACGCATGATCTGGAAGAAGTCGGGGTCGATGTACACGCCCTGCTCGGGCGGGCAGTAGAACGGTCCGACCGAGTTGGATGCCGTGCCGCACTGCGTGGACGTCTGCCCCTCGAAGACGTACAGCTGAGGAGGCGTGTAGCCCTCGACGTGCTGCGCCCAGTAATCGTCCAGCAGCACCTGGGCGCCGGCCATGCGGCAGTCATCCTGGGTGTTCGCATCCTCACCCGTCTCGCACGCGAGCACCGTGCCACCGGATTCCTGTGGTGCGCCGCCTTGCGAGCCGCCCCCGACCAGGCCCGACAGGTCGATCCCGAACAGCGGTCCAGCGAGCAGCGCGAGGATGCCGAGGATTCCCACGCCGCCACCGGCGATCGCCGCGGTGCGACCAGGGCGACGCGTCCGATGGCCCGAGATGTCGGAATCAGGGTTGAACGTCATGGGATGAGAGTACCGCGCAGGCTGCGCTGAGTGCGGGCAATGAGGCCGGACTCGTGTCGGCGCTGAGCGGTGTCGGCGTAGGCTCAGATCATGGTTACGACGATCACCATCACGGGTGCGGGCGGACAGATCGGGTACGCACTGCTGTTCCGCATCGCGGCCGGAGACCTGCTGGGCCCCGACGAGAAGATACGGCTGCGGCTGCTGGAGATCCCTCAGGGGCTCAGATCCGCCGAGGGAGCGGCTCTGGAGCTGCACGACGGTGCCTTCGACCTGCTCGAGCACGTCGAGGTGACCGATGATGCGGCGACCGGCTTCCACGGAGCGAGCCTCGCGCTGCTGGGCGGCGCGCGGCCCCGCGGTCCTGGCATGGAGCGCGGGGATCTGCTGGCGGCCAACGCCGGCATCTTCGGACCGCAGGGCAAGGCGATCGCCGAGCACGCAGCGGCGGATGTGCGCGTCACCGTGGTCGGCAACCCGGCGAACACGAATGCGCTGATCGCCGCGGCATCCGCGGAAGGGCTTCCGGCCGAGCGCTTCACCGCGCTGACCAGACTCGACGAGAACCGCGCCCGCGCGCAGGTCGCCGCCGCCCTCGACGCCCCGGTGTCGAGCATCCGTCGCGTACCGATCTGGGGCAATCACTCGGCGACCCAGTTCCCCGATGTCTCGCACGCCACCGTCGACGGACGGCCCGTGGTCGATGCGCTGGCCGAACGTGTCGGAGACGTGCGCGCCTGGCTCGAGCAGACCTTCATCCCCCGTGTCGCGAAGCGCGGCGCAGAGATCATCGAGGTGCGTGGATCGTCATCCGTGGCATCCGCCGCGAACGCCGCGATCGAGCACGCCCGCGACTGGGTGCGCGGCACGGATGACTGGACCAGCGCCGGCGTCGTCTCGCACGGCGAGTACGGGGTTCCCGAGGGCCTCATGTCGTCGTTCCCCGTGCGATCGGTCGACGGCGAGTGGCAGATCGTCGAAGGCCTGGAGCTCGACGAATGGGCTCGCGCGCGCGTGGACGCCTCAGTCGCCGAGCTCGTCGAGGAGCGGGACGCGGTCAGGTCGCTCGGAGTGCTCTGACCCGATCTTCCGGCGCGGGTACCTGGTTGTCCGAGGCGCAGGGCACAATGGATGCTGGAGGTGCGCCGATGAGCGATACGACTGATCTGACGACCGGGAATCATCCCATCGGCGAGCCGATGACGAGTCCGTTGCACCTGCCGCATGCGGCGACGCAGTGCGAGAAGTGCTTCACCGAGTTGCAGCATGATCACGAGTGGTGGCACGCACGCCCTGCGAGCTCGCGGCTGGTCGGACTGGTCGTCTCCCGTGAGGGGATGCCATCGGTCGTGCAGCAGCGCGATGACCTGACCCGCTTCGGCGTTCCGATCGAGGGGTTCCGGCATCCGGCTCCTGAGATCCTCGAGAGCTGGAGCGATCGTCTGGCCCGCTTCATCGCGACCCTGCACAAGGGCGATGTGCTGGTCGTGGCCAACGTGCACGCCCTGGGGCGCGACCGTGACGAAGAGACGCGCACGATCACCGATCTGCGCCAGCGAGGCATCATCGTGAAGGTGCTCAGCACCGACTCCCGGCACCTCGCCGACGCGGTGCGCTGACCGCGTCTGTCAGGGGTGCGTGCGGGCGACGTGCCCGAGCGCACTCGCGAGCGCGACGATCTGCTCCGCGTCGTCGGCTTCGACGGCGACCAGCGGGTAGGCGTCGGAGTCTTCCTCGAGGTAGACGAGCGTGAGGCCGTGCTCGTCGAGCATTCCGTTCGCGACCGCGACCGCTGTCGGCAGATCTGCCTCGATGTCTCCGACCGCGTCGAGGTCGATCCCGGTCGCGAAGATGCGCGGCAGGCCGGCGAGAGCGTCGGCGAGCTGTGCACCTCCGTCCTTCCAGTCGAGGTAGGCGAGCGCTCCGGCTTCGTCGAGTCCGTCGATGATGACGAGCCAGGGGTCGATGTCGGAGGCGGACTCGATGCCGCGGTCGAGAAGATCATCGGCGTGCGCCGCATAGTACGCGTCCGGATCGTCGACCGCCTGTTTCACCGAGGCGGTCAGCTCCGCGTCATCATCGAGCAGTCCGCACAGGCGGATCCATTCCTCGTTCATGATTCTCCTCGGTGTTCGGGGCCTGCAGGATCAGCCGGCCAGAAGCTCTTCGGGGAAACGCGCCACCTCGAAATGCTCGGGAACCGTGCCGGCGGAAGGCGTCAGCACACCGGGCAGCTCGATCAGCCGCTCGAACGGCACCCGCTGCATCCGCCCGTCGCCGCCGTTCAGCACGATCAGATCCGCGCGCGGAACCACGGTGTGCACGTCCTTCGTCACCGTCGCATACGTGGTGTAGGGGCCCTCTTCGCTCTGCTGGGCGAGCTCGAGCGTGGCGACGAACACGTCCACGCCTGCGGCGGCGTAGGTGCGACCCAGAACCTCTCGGGCGGCGGCGTACTGCACCTGATCCCAGCGGCGACGCATCCGACCCACCTCCGCCGCAACGCTCTCAGGCCATTCGAATCGCTCCCACCCCGACGCACCGCGCACCAGAGGCGTGATCGACACGCTGCGGTCGGTGTTCGCCAGCACGCGCTCGGCCGCGGTCGCGACTGATGCGAGCGATGCGGGATCATCAGCGAACCCTACGAGGGTGTGACCGGCATCCGGCACCACTATCACCGGCACGGCATCAGGTCGCAGACCCGATACTGCAGCCGGATCGCGCAGCGCGGCAGCAGCGAAGGGCATCGAGCGGATGACGAGCCCCGCACCGAACTGCTCCACCGGCGACTCGTCCTGACCTCGAGCCGCGGCGGCGGCGACCACATCATCCATCGTCACACCCCACTCGCCGAGCATCGTGGCGGTGACCGGCACATCAGCCGTCGGAAGATCGAGGATCGCACCGACGTAGTAGTCCTCCACCGCGGGCACGGCGGAATCGACCGCCTGCTCCACGCCCTGCACCGCGAGCAGTTGCGCGCGGATCTGGAACGGCACGACACCGACTGGCCGGGCGGAGAGCACAGCGCGAGCCTCGTCGAGGCTCGCAGGGATCTCGATGCCACCGGTCATGAGTTGCTCCTTCGTTGTGAGTATGGACGGGAATCAGGCGGATACGCCAGCGGACCGCAGATCGCCAGGATAGAACTCGTCACTGCGCAATCCGGTGTCATCGATGTCGAGAGCCGTGGCCACACCGAGAGCCTCGAACGCCCAGTACCCGTAGTACACGCTCCGCTTGCCGACCAACTCGTGCCCGCCCCATCCCCAGACGCCCTTCCAGGCCTTGTACCAGTTCTTGAGGTACTTCTCGATCTTCTGCGACGGATCACCGGCGTCGAAGGCTTCGTCCAGCACTCCGACGACCTTGGGAAACGACAGCGTCTCACCCACCGTGTGCTCAGGGCGCCTCGTGGCGATGAGTCGATCGATCAGCCGATCTCCCCAGCCGAACCGCACTGCCGCGACGACACGATCAAAAGTCGCATCGTCCACGCGGAATGCCAGCGCCAGCGACACCAGCGACAGCCACTCGCGATAGAAGTCCTTGCTGTTGCCGAACGCGAACCGCACAGCTCGATGTTCAGCCGAGAGGAACTCCAACTCAAGTCGCAGCGCTCGCTCCGCGTCGCTCAGAACGACGTCGAAATCGGCACGGAGCACCTCAACAGACGCTCCCTGCGAATAAAGTGCGCTGAATCGGTCCCAGCGTTGTTTCATCACGTCGCCTGCGACCTGCCCGATCATCTTCGGGTCTGCCCACTTCTCCACTGGTCGATCGAATCGTCGATCGTTGCTCTCGCATCGTGTGGTCAGATACTCCACCACGTCATCGAAGTACGCCTGGTCGGCACGAGTGTCGCGCAGCACCGTAATCTCCTTCTCGTCTCCCGGTCGGATCGTCGCTCAGCCAGTGCGACCGCTGTCGATCACGCGCGCCGCCGCATCGAGGTTCACGGCTCAGGCGCCCAGACATTCGCTACCGACCGAACGCTCTCGAGTTCGGCACTGGGGGTCGTCAGCTCGAAATACCCGGGCTCGACGGGCCCCGGCTGCAGTTCTTCGACCTGACTCCACGAAGGGTTCTCCAGCAGAAGAAGAGCCTCGCCTGCGGCCTGTTGCAGGACTCGCACCGGCACTCCCCGATGGCTCGCGGTGATGACGACCTCGAAGATCTCGTCGCACTCGCCGAACGGCGCCAGACGGCGATGGATCATCGGGCGGATCTGCTCGAAGCCGTCCGGCACGCCCTCGTCGCCGATCCACACGAGCTCCACGCCCGGCTGGCCGTTCGGCAGGAAGTCCGCCGGCAGATCGTGACCGCGCCACTTCGCACGCGGACCGACAATGTGCAGCGGCGGATAGAAGCCGGTTGCGCCCGTCCATCCCTTCGCGGGCGATCCGAAGGCAGCGAGCTGTTCGATGCGCCCATCGGCGTGCAGGCGCTGAATGGTCGATCCGCTCGGCACGCGAGTGCGCGCAAGAAGCCAGACCGGGGCGCGCACGGGGCCGCGCAGGAACCCCGTCTCGTACGTGGGCCATGGCCGTTCGCCGATGTCGGACGGCGTCTCGAACCGCATCAGCGGACGCTGCTCGAACATCAGCACGTCGACGTACTCCGGCGCTTCGGGGAAGACCAGCCCGTCACCGCCGAGCCCGTATGCGCGGACCAGCTCGGCCGGGCGCACCCCGACCACATCGCCCGCTCGCACGACGGGCCCACCGAACTCGGCGAGCCCGCCCTTCAGCATCGCGTCCGTCATCGCCGGCATGAGCAGCTTCTGCCAGATCGTCACAACGCCTCCTTCGACGTCACCACGCTACCGCGCCTCACCGGCGTCACCTGCCGGCAGGAACCGACGCCACTCTTCAGGGAGACCATCATCGAAGTCGGTGAACTCCGAGATCGAAGCGACTCCCGCCACGAAATTGTCGCCGGGATGCTGACCGGTCTGTCTCTGCACCACGACTCCGTCCGGCCACCGCAGACCCGCCGTCGACGCCGAATCCGTCCACAATCGGAACAGGACCGTCCCGTCATCTCGGAAGACAAGATCGTGCACGCGCTCACCCTGATACCTCGCGGACGGCGAGACGTACTTGAACCCTGGTGTCCCGCCCGGAATCTCGCGTCGAGCGGGCTCAACGCTCGGGTCAACCGCCATCAGGACCCAATTCCGAATGTTCGACGCCGAGTTGCCGACGACACGATAAAGCACATCATCGACGAGTCCGTACTTTCCCGAACTCAGGGGACTCATGCCGTCTCCACCCACTCGAGAATCGGGTTGCCGTCCGCGTCGACGCCGGTCTGCTTCAACACGGCAGTCAGTTGCTGACTTCCGTCTTGACGGATCGACCACATCTCTGCGCCCTCGCGCATTCCCGATGCCGTGCCGGTGTGCAGTTCGGGTGCGCCATCCGAGCCGAGCGTCCAACCCGCGCCCACGAGCGGATTCTCATGCGGCAGGACCACCGCTCCCGGAACATTCGGATCTGCCGGTCCACGATCTGCGATCGGTTGGGCGTTGTCACCCCGACCAGGTGTGATCTGCCACGAACCGTCGTCCCAAGTGCTCTGAGATCTGTGCCCGGAGTCGCCGAACAGGCTGGAGTTGCGCGGAACCTCATGGCTGCCGAAATCGTCGGTCTGGTACCTGACGACGGTGACATCGCGATCGCCCGCGGAGAAGGTCGTCCCCTCATAGTTCAGGGCGAGCCGTTCGAAGACGTCACGCGGTGTTCGCATGTCCACGACATCGCCGGCACGCGCCGTGAAGCCATAGATGTGATCAGGGCTGTTGTACCCGGAACGATCGTTGTACAGGTAGTTGAGCGCCGTCGTGTCGTCGACGACCTTCTGCATCCAGGTGTCTGCGTCCACCGTGATGGAATCGCGCACCTGGGTGAGCATGTCGACCTGATCCGGTGTGAGGTATCGCACGTGCGTGTCGAGTGCGTCATCGAGGTCGCGTCGAGTCCACCCGCGGTCCGCAAGGAAGTCGTCGAGCGGCTGCCCGTCGAACTCGCCTTGATCCCAAGGGGTGGTGCTCGCTGCGATCTGCTCTGGCGACGCCTGCACGGTGTGCGACGTGCCGTCGCTGAGTGCCGCTGTGCCGCCTGAACCGGGGTCACCTGCCGCACCCGCGGCGTCGCCTGGACCGTCACCGTCGTTGGGCGGCAGGTCGCCGCCGTCGCCCTCGGCTGCGGGCTCGCCGGCACCCTCGGCTGCGGGCTCGCCGGCGCTCTGCGGAGCGGGGTCACCAGCAGCCTCAGGCGCCGCGGGTGTCTCAGCACTCGTGGACGAGTCCGGCCCGCTCGGCGTCTGCGGCACGTCGTGAGACGACTGGGGTGCAGCGCCGGAGGTCGAATGAGAGCCGGACGTCTGAGTAGACGGCGCAGCGGGCGCTTCACCGTTCGCGGGGGATCCAGTGAACTTGCCGTCCCCGCCGGCGACGCGTCCGTCGGCGCCCAGCTCGCGCACCCTGATGGAGCCATCCGGCGCGACCTGCGCGAGACCGCTTTGCACGTCGCCGGAGGCGAGCGCGTCGTTCACCGCGTCGATGTCAGACTGAGACGTGTCCTGCATCGCCGAGTCGATGCGGTTGGTCCCGGTGTTGGCGCCGGTCAGCCAGTCGTGGCTCATCTGACGTCCATCGAGCGTGTTCCCGAGTCGTGCGGTGTTGTATTTCGCCTCGATGACTGCGACCTCGGTCTGGCCGTCCGGTCCGGTCCGGCGGTAGATGCCGTCGATTCCCTGCGCCGTGACGGGATGGGACCCGTCCGCACCGTTGTCGATTCGCGTCCAGCCGTTGCTCTCCATGAAGGCCTGCGCCTGGAGCTCGCCGTACGTGCCCTTGTTGTGGTTCGCCGGTGCGTCAGGGTCGCCGTTCGCTGCGTTCCACTCATCGAACGAGCGCATGTTGCCGTCGGCGTCGAAGAGACCGGCCACGTTCGAGTTCGAAGAGTTCGCCGGGTTCCAGTCGGACGGTGACAGTCGATCGCCGTCCGTCGGTGACGTCGGCGGGACGGCTGCGTCGTCCTCCGGCGAGTCGCCGGTGTCGTCAGCATCCGCGTCGTCCGGCTTTCCGTCGCCGTCTGCATCGGCATCGGGGTCGGCATCCTCGGAGGCTTCGCCATCGGCGTCGCCGTCCTCGCGGGGAGGCCGGCCGCCGTCGGCCTCGCCGCCGCCGTGCGGGACACCACGAGAACCGGGTCCCGCGCCCTCGGAGCTGCCGGGTGTCGCATCGGGGTCGGCCTCAGCATCGGGCGTCGGCTCAGGAGTCGGCTCCGGAGTGGGCTCCGGGCTCGGCTCCGGCGTCGACTCAGGAGTGGGCTCAGGCGTCGGCTCAGGCGTCGGCTCAGGCGTCGGCTCAGGGGTCGGCTCCGGAGTGGGCTCAGGCGTCGGCTCAGGCGTCGGCTCAGGCGTCGGCTCGGGCGTCGGCTCGGGCGTCGGCTCCGGGCTCGGCTCAGGCGTCGGCTCCGGAGCGCTGTCGCCCGCGGATGTGCCGTCACCGGACGGCGTTCCGTCGCCCGAGGTGGAACCGTCGCCGACCGGCGGCGTCACGTTGATGTCGGTCTCGGCAGGAGCCTCGCCGTGATCGGTCGGCGCACCGTCGCCGTCACCGCCGCCGCCCGAGCCGATCTCGTTGCCGGCACCGGTCGGACCCTCGTAATCTGTCCTCGATCCGTTGCCGTCGACGCTGGTGGAGCCAGGGTCGCCGCCGCCCCCCGCAGGAACATTGGCGTCGGGCGTCTCGATGCGTCCGCCGTCCACGTTGCCGGCGGTCGGCGAGTTGCGACTGGGGAGGCGTGCGGACATCACCACGCCAAGACCGGCGCTCAGCGCGAGAGCGCCCGGTGTGATCTCCTCGCCTCGGACGCCCATGTCGGTCGCCGTGCCTGCCACACCGCCGCTGCCGTTGCCGAGCGCCTGGACGACGACTCGTCGACCGGCGTTGCCGAAGGGCGCGACCACTGCTGCGGTCACGCTGCCGCCGACGAAGCCGCCCGCGAAGGCCGCCAGGAAGTTCGGGTTGGGGTCGACGGTCTCTGCAGCCATCGCGCCCGTCGTGCCGGAGACGACCTCGATCGTCACGCGGGTCAGCTTCGGGAACCGGGTGCCTGCGGCGCGCAGTGCGGCGACGATCGCCCGCAGCTTGCTCGAGAGCCGCATCGCGGCGGCGACGCACTTCTGGACGAGTCCGGCGATCCTCGCACCGATGTTCGCGATGCGGATGGCGATACCGGAGCCGGCGACGACGGCGGCGGCGCCGAAGGTGACCACCGAGAGCAGACCGCCGACCGCGATGCTCGCCACGACCTCGATCACGAGCTGCACCATCATCTGACGCGATTCGCGGTGCGTCTCCTCGATGGTGTCCGCGTAATCGCGGCAGATGTTGTCGATCTGACCGATGCCGTCATCGCTGCTGACGAACTTCCCGAGCCCCTCCGAGAAGTCGTCGACCTTGGAGGAGATCGAGGTGAGCTCGCCGCTCTCCATGCCGCTCAGCGGCGCATCCGCAGTCGAGATCGACGTCTTCAACGCCTCGAGATCTCCGAGGATGCTGGCCCAGGTCGTGCCGGCCTCGCGGAGCTTCTCCGGGTCGCCGTCGGGGAAGAGCGTGCCGACGAGGTTCATGATCTGATCCCAGATCCAGACCGCGGCCGAATCCAGACCGTCGACCATGGTGTCCGGGCGCCCGCCGAAAGCGGAGGGCGGGGATGAGACCGTGGTGCTCTCGATCTTGTCCCGCAGCACATACGTACCGGCGGCGTCGTAGACGATGTAGCCGGCGTTCGCGTTGGCCTGGGCATGCGTGGCCGCAGCGGCCATGAGCCCGCGATCGAGATCGCGTGCGGACGCCTGCGTGTCCGCGAAGCCCTGAAGCGCCGCCTTCGCCATCTCGTCGTACGCCTCGGCGAACTGCTCTCCACCTGGGTCGGTTCCGGCCATGCCGTCGAAACCGTTCAACGACGAACGTGCGGAGGAGCCGTAGGTGTCGGCCTGCGTGGAGATGGCGTCGAAGTTGTCTGCCGCCGAGCGGAACTTCTCCGGATCGATGTTCACCATGGTTCACCCGGCCCAGTTCGACGTCATGGAGGTCTGGGCGGTCTCGTACTCGGTCGCTGCGGCTCCGGCCCAGGTCGCGAGGAACTCCGCGTGCGAGGTGAGCACGCTCGCCCCGACCTGCCATACCTGCACGGAGTTCACGAACTCCGCATTGGCCACGCCCTGCCACTGGGAGTCCACCGCAGCGGTCGCGGCCATCGCGTGCGCCTGAAGATCGCTGCAGTAGCCCTGCAGCTGCTTGAGCGCAGATTCGAGACCACGGATGTCGCCCGTCTCGTAGGTGTGCTGCCCGGTCATACCTCAGCGCTCCCGCCCTTGGTGAAGGTCTTGATCTCTGCGACGAGTTCGGTGAGGTCCTCGCGCGAGTCGCCGACGCTCTCGGCGAGGGTCACGCTGACCTTCTCGTCGTCCTTGGTGCCGAGCTCCCCGTCCTTGCCCGGCTGGTTGATCGACACCCGCGCTGAGCGCGTCGCGGTGATGATCTGGCTCTCCGTCGTCTCATAGGTGGCCTGGGCGCCGTGCAGTCGCGTCGCGATGCTCAGCAGCGCCGTGGGGGTCAGCGCCGCGCTCGTGATGAACGAGTTCCATTCCTCCCGGAACGCGGCGGCGGCAGCGCCGGTCCAGGTTCCCCCGACGACGGCGTTCACGACACCCTGAGCCTGCTGGATCTGCGCGTCGAGCATCCCCGCAGCATTCATCATGGATGCCGCGGAGAAGCCGAGCGACGGCGTGCTCACCACGAAATGCGCCATGAGGCACCCCCCTCACATGTGACGATGGCAGGCCCGAGGGCCCGGCCGGTTGGACTACTGACGGAAGCTGTTGCCGATGTTCGACTCCGACTCCTCGTACGCCAGCGAGGCCTTGTTGAGCTGGTCGCTGATGCCGTTGAGCGATTCCTTCAGCTGGAGGCCGGCGGCGTCCCACTGCTCGTAGAGATCGTTGAAGGTCTCCGATGCCGATCCGCCCCAGTCTCCGGCGATCAGTCCCTGAACCAGGGCCTTCAGATTGCCGAGCTGCGACTCGATCGAGGATGCGCCGTTTGCGAGCTGGCTCGCGACGCCTGCGAGTGATTCTGAGGTGACCTTGATCTCGGCCATGTCATACCCCCTGGTCATGCGGCTGTGCCGCTGGTTGGATCTGCGTAACCATTCCTAACACAGGGCGGGAGCGCTCAACGATGGGGAGATATGCCCATGCGTGCGGCCGAGCCATCGAACCGGAGGGCTCAGGAGACGACGAGCGTCGCATCACCGAGCAGCAGGCGGTCTCCCGGCAGAAGACTCGTCGGCGTTCCTGCGACCAGGACGTACTGGCTTCCGGCCCGCTCGAGGAACGTGCCGTTCGCGGAACCAGGATCTGTCGCGGTGACGCCGTCGGACACCGGGGAGATCACGAGGTGCACACGCGACATCGCGCGTTCAGGGTCGGGAAGGCGAACGGCGACGCCCTTGTACTGTGCGGCACCCTGTTCCGGCGATCTGCCGAGGACGAGCACGCCCTCCAGCGACAGCTTCTTCCCGCCCGGGAGCACCACGGCGGTCGGAACCGGCACAGCGGCCGCGGTCGGCTGCGAGGAGGATGCCGGCTTCTTCTGCGGCGGGGACTCCTGATCCTGCGGCTCTGCCCTCTCCGGCTTGCGAGCGGGCTTCCGCGGCGCCGGCAGGGGTACGGGTGCGAGGACAGGTGCGGGCTCGACGGAGGATGCCGAGTCCTGCCGCCGCGGTGCGGCATCCGCGCCGGGGAACGGCGGAGCCACGCCGGCGACGGCGTCGATGAGCTGTCCGCACGCCGGGCAGAACATGCTGTCCGGCCGGACCGCTTCACCGCAGAAACGGCATTGAGTGCTCATCGAAGATTCCCCCCTTCATCCGCTGAGCGCCCGAAAAGGGCGCAGGAACACCGCGTCAGTCTAACCCTCACCGAACCACCCGGATTCACGCGGTGAGGTCCGGGACCTGCACAGGCACGTAGGTGCCGTCGGAGAAGAACATGCCGGAGCCGGGTGCGCCGCGTCCGATGTGCGTACGGGCGAGCTGCACACCGAACACCTGCGTGCCGATGATGGTCGAGGTCGGCGAGAGCAGAAGGCCCGCTCTGCCCTTCTTCGCCTCGGTCAGTGCGACAGTGATCGCGGAACCCGCCGACTCCGATCCGACGCCCACCACGAAACGGGCATGACCCCGCGCGGACGCGAGTGCGCGATCGAGCGTCGAGTCGCGGATGCCCTCGCTGTCGTCGACGACGATCGTGAGCGGCTGCTCGCCCGCGGCGAGCGCTGCGACCACATCGGCCTCTGCCGACTGCGGGGTCAGTACCGGCATCCCGTGGCTGCGCGCCACGTCCGAGAGCACTGAACCGTCGCGGGCGACGGCCACGACGATGCGGGTGCCGTGCCACGCGAGCTGATGCGCGATGACGGCGAGGGCATGCGTCTTGCCGCTGCGCCTGTCTCCGGTGACGACGAAACCACCGACGTCGGGCCATGCGACCGTGATCCGCGAGAGCCGGTCGCCGCCGACGGCCACCACGGGGAACTCGGCGGTCGCACCTTCCAGGAGCGGCAGCTTCGCGGTCTCGCTGAGGCCGATGCGCTGCGGCAGCGGATCGACGCGGAACGCCTGCGGCAGCTCGGCCAGCTGCGGGAACTGCGCGTAGTGCGCCGACACGTACTCGACGATCGCGCGGACCGCCGCGGTCTGCCCCTCGCCAGTCACGTCCGTGGACAGCACCGCGAGCTGCGCCTCGGTGCCCGAGGAGCCGAACATCACGCGTCCGGGAGGAATCGACGACGGCACCTCGCGGATCATGATGCCCGCGCCACGGTAGTCGTTGACGTCGCGCATCGGCAGCGCGTACCGCGTGTCGATGAAGCTGGCGACCTTGTCACTGGGCACCGATCGGTCGGCGGTGATGATCACCCGCAGGCCGGACGAGGGCCCCTCGCGGAGCAGTCGCAGGACATGGTCGCGGACCGTCACCATGTCGTCCGCGCTGAGCGATGCCGACAGCCGCTCCCATCCGTCGATCACGAACAGCGCGTACGAGAGGGCGTCACGCGCGTCCGCCTGCGCCCGCTGCTCTCCGATGCTGCCCACACCGGCGGCCGCGATCACCGATTGCCTGCGCGAGAGCTCTTCGCTCATCCGCGCGAGCAGACGGGGAAGACGACCCGAATCCTGAGGCGTGATCACCGCACCGGTGTGCGGCGCTCCCACGAACGGCAGCAGCGCACCCGTCCCGTAGTCCACCGCGTACACATGCAGGTCGGCGGGGGTGAAGCGCTGCACGGCCTGGGCGAGCAGCGTCCGCACGGCGGTGGTGCGGCCTGATCGACTTCCTCCGAAGAACAGCAGGTGGGAGTCGTTGTGGACGTGCCACAGCAGCGGACGCTGCGTCTGGCGCGAAGGCACGTCGACGAGTCCGAGGACGACTGCGCCTTCGGGCGCCGAGTCCTCGTCGAAACGATCGAGCGGAAGAAGTTCGGGCAGCGGCAGCAGCCACGGCGACGGGCTGCGCTCCACGCCAAGCTCGGCCGCCGCCTTCGTGGCCAGTTGCACCAGGCCGCGCAGGTCGGTGTCGTCCTGGGCGGGGCGGTGCACCGCCTTCTCCACCGCGGGGAAGCGCGGCGGCAGGCCGACGGTCTGCCAATCGAACTTCGCGGCGGGCGGCAGCACCCTCGTCGTGCGCTGGTGCCCGATCCTCAGCCCTGCTACGCGTGCCGTCTGGAAGACCACTGGGGCGGCGTCGAGGCCCGCACGCATGTACCCGCGACCCGGCGTGGCGGCCGAGATGAGCGCGGCATCGGGGGTGCCGATGACATCGGTGGAGTCCGCGCGATCGGTCACGCGCAGCGCGATGCGCAGGTTGATGTTCGACTGCATCTCGGGTGTGATCACACCGGACGGCCGCTGTGTCGCGAGCACGAGGTTGACACCGAGCGAGCGGCCGACGCGCGCGATGCGCACGAGCCCGTTGATGAAGTCCGGCAGCTCGGTCTTGAGCTCGGCGAACTCGTCGACGACGATCATCAGCCGTGCGAGGCCCAGCTTCGCTGCGGCATCCGCGTCCTTGTCCCACGCGGCGTCGACGTCCTTCGCGCCGATCTCGTCCCGCAGCACCCGCTCGCGGCGCTTGAGCTCCGCGTCGAGGGAGGCGAGCGCGCGTTCGGTCTCGCGTGCGTCGAGGTTGGTGACCATGCCGACGGTGTGCGGAAGCCGCGCGCAGTCGGCGAACGCCGATCCGCCCTTGTAGTCGATCAGGACGAAGTTGAGCGCGTCCGGCCGGTTCGCCAGCGCCAGCGAGATGACCAGCGCCTGCAGGAACTCCGACTTGCCCGAACCGGTGGTGCCCGCGACCAGCGCGTGCGGTCCGTCGGTGGCGATGTCCACCGCGCACTCGCCCTCCGAACCCGCACCGATCACGACGAACGACTGCCGGGGTGCGACTCGCCACTGATCGATGATGGGCTGCGGGTCGTTGAGGTCGACGCCCAGCAGCTCCGTGTAGCGCACGCTGGTCGGCACCGTCGCGTCATCGCCGACGCCGCGGACGTGCTCGATCGAGCTCAACGCCCTCGCGAGCTCCTCGGCGTAGTTCACCGTGACCTGATCGAGCAGCACGGGCGAGTGATACGCGTCACCCGACTCGACACGGCCCAGCAGCGGGTCCCCGGGGTCGGGGACGACGACCGGCGTCGCCTCCTCCGGCAGGCGGGACCGGTCGCTGTCGATCGCGATCACATGGATGCCGTACGCCGCTCCGTGCTCCAGCAGTGCGACCATGCCAGGCAGCATCCGGTACCGGCGCGCGCCGTCGACGATCAGCACGACGTGCGATTCGGTCTCGATGCGTCGATCGCGCCCGATGCGCATGCGCACGTCGAGGAGCGCGCCCATCTCGCGCACGCGTTCGCGACGGGTGAGGTCGGTGTTGCCGATGAGCGCGACCGGCCCGACCCCCGGCTGGGCGTGCGGCAGCCACTGCACCCACGACCAGGCGTGCTCCTGCTCACGATCGCACAGCACGGCGATCTGGAGATCCCTCGGCGAGCGCAGCGCCGTCAGCGCGGTGATCATCGAACGCACGACGCCCTCGGCCACGTCGGCCGGCCCCGCGACTCCGACGGGCCCGTCGGCGAGATCGACGGCCACGGGTGACGGCGACACACCGACGTGCCGATCCTCGCGTCTCTCCTTCTGCGGACCGCCTTCGAAGCGGACGTCGAGCCGGACCCCCCGACGCCCACACGCACCTTCAGCGCGTCGGATTCCGATCGCCGGCGCTCCCAGAGCCGCGAGAGCGGACGGGTGACGACATCGCGGATGTACACCGGGTCGAGGTGGTGGTACCAGCTCGTCAATCGCTGCTGCCGCACGGTCGCAGCGATGCGCTCCCTCGCGGACTCGATCTCCGCGATCCATTCCACCTGCGTGCGCTCGCCCTTGCGCTTGGCGATCTTCTTGTTGGCGATGAACGAGCCGACGACCATGATCGGCGAGGCGGCGGCCATCAGCAGCATGACGGGTCGTTGGAAGACGATCGCGAGAGTGACGCCGAGGACGACGGGCACGATGGCAGACAGCCACGGGAGCGGAGAGGCGTCGGCCTCTTCCGGCTCGTCTCCCGGCAGCGTGACCGACGGCGGTGTCTGCGACGGACGGATGCGGGAGGGCCGGTTGAACGCGCGGGCTCCGAGCTCGTCGACGGTGATGTCGGCATCGGATGCCGGGGCGGAGCCGACGCGCAGCACGCTGCTTCCCAGCTGGACAAGATCAGCGGGGACGACCTCGGCCGATGACGACACCTGTTCGCCGTTCACGAGCAGGTTCCCCGTCGGGTCGACCAGCTCGATGCGCGCGGCGAGCGGCAGCGGCGCACCTTCGACGGATGCCCCGCCGGTCACCGTGATGTGCGCGTGCTCCTCTGCCAAGTGCGGATCGGCGACGCGGATCGTGGCACTGGGGCCCCGCCCGATCAGCAGCTGCTCCCCCGGTACGACGGCCACCGATTCGCCGGCGAACGGGCCGGCGACGAAGTCGAGCCTGGTCGTTCCGGCAGGATGCACGGTCGATGAGCGGCTCGGGACCACGACACCGCTTCGCAGCATCGACTTCGCGAACGGTGCTACGGGATCCGCACCGGGTGCGACGATCTCGACGGGCACGCTCAGCGCCTCACCGATCTCGGACACCGTGGTCGCTTCGTCGACCTTGACCAGCCACGATTCTGTATGCGAGCCGCCAGGACGATCGGCGACAGTCAACCGGAGGCTCATGATCCGGGTATCCCTTCCAACAGGAGTGTCAGCGGTCCCAGCAGGGATCCGCCTTCACCGGGTGCGTCATCGCCCGAGGGCGGATAGACCATGTGCAGCGGGGCCTCGTGCGCCCATGCCGGTACCGCGACGTCGCGGTCCCCTGCGTCGGCATCGACCGTGACGCTGCCCCAGGCCTGCGCGCCGTCATCTGCGACGACGCGGAACATGAACTGTGCGGGCGACGGGCTGTCGGCGGCGAGCGATGCCGTGCCGTCCGGCGCGCAGGCGAGTGCTGCCGGTCGGGGTTCGGCGCAGACGACCGTGAGGTCGTCGCCCCACGACAGCGCGGCGAGGTCCCACTCCGATGCGCTGCTGACGACGTGCAGCGCACCCACCGGCTCCGACGACGCGGCCTCGCCGAACGAGAGCGTCAGCTTCACCTCGCCGGTCTGCCCCGCGTCGTCGGTGACGCGCAACGGCACCTCCACATCTCGGGGCGCGGAGCCCCTGACGGAGAGATGAGTGCCGCTCACCCCGACGTCGACGCCGTGCGGGAGGTTGCCGACCTCGATGAGCGCGCCGCCGTCGTCCGAGCACATCTCGCATTCGATGCCCAGTGCGGACAACGGCACCATCGCCTGCGCCCCGACCTCGATGGGCATGTCCAGTCGGTCGACCGCGATCTCCGGTGCCGGCGGGGGCTCCATGCGCAGCGTGTAACCGACCTGGAGGTCGGTGTGCTTCGAGACCATTCGCACGGACAGCGGATGCTCTCCCCAGTCCGGGTCGTACGCTGCGGAGAGCGTTATCGATTCGGTGTCGCACGCGATCGTCACGCCCTCGACGACCCCGAGCGATGAGCAGTCGATCAGCCAGCCCTCACCAGGACGGATCTCACCGGCTTCCTGGTAGGGGATCATGACGGCGCCGTCCGGGGGCGGGCCCTCGTCCTCTTCCTCGTCGCCCTGCGCGGCGAGCAGCGCGGACGCGACGGGCAGCACCAGCGCGAGGACCGCGGCTGCGCCGCGACGCCAGGGCAACGACGAACGCATTCGACTCCAAGTCTCCGGTCGGATCACGACTAGGATAGACGGGACCGATCAGCAGAGAGAATCCGCAGTCCTTCGATGAGCGATGTCCCCCGCACCCGACGAGAGCGCAGCAGCGCGACGGACTCGGTCACCGGGCAACCCTCGATCATCACGACCACGCCGGCCTCCTGGTCTTCCTCTGCGCCGTCAGCGGCCCCGGCAGCCATGGCGGGGCAGATCGGATGGTCGTCCCCTCGTCCGAGCCTGGACGCGATGTCCGGTCCTATCCGGCCCCTCGAGATCTCCGGCAGCGTGCTCCCCGAGCTGGAAGAGGACTCGTCCTCGGCGAAGCGCCGTCCGCTGTGGTTGCATCCTGCGTTCCTTGTGTCGGCCGGCACCACGCTGATCGCCCTGATCGCGCTGGCGGTGTTCCTGATCCTCGGTGTCTTCGGCGGTACGGCTGCTGCCACCGACCTGAAGGTCGAGGCGACCGAGAACGTGGTGCGCGCCAGCTGGAGCGGCCCTGACGTGCCGTACCAGGTGATCGTCGTCGACGGTCCGGCCGGCGACGCAGTGGACGTGTCCCAGCGAGTGACCGGCACCGAGGTCTGGCTGCCGCTGGCCGCCGGACTCATCGATGAGAGGTCCTGCCTTCTGGTGCGACCCGCCGAGGGCAATGAGAAGGCGCCCGCCTCACTCGATCGGGCGACGCTCGACCAGCAGGGCGCCGTATCGGGGTGCGTGACGGATGCCGAAGAGGAGGAGTGATGCGCTTCGGCGCGTCATCATCCCGCTGACGCTCGCGCTCCTGCTCGTGCCGGGATGCTCCGGAGCCCCCGCCCCGCCCGTCGCGACGCCCACCCACCTGGATCTGAGTGAGGACTGGGGCGAGGACGTCGGCAACGGCGTGGCGCTGCTCGGCACCGACGATGCCCTCGCCACCGTGATCGCCGCGATGCGCGCCGAACGCGGTGTGACGATGACGGGCGTCTTCGTCGACACGGCGGACAGGTTGATGACGTTCTCGGTGTCCGGCCGCGGCGGCTCGGTGCAGGCCGAGTTCGTGGTCGGCGAAGCGACCACCCGGATCGTGCTGGCCGATGACGTGGCCTACATCCTGCCTTCTCCGAAGGGCGACCCGGCAGACGGCGTCTACGCCTGCGTGGGCGTCGACGACCCCGCCGTGGCGCGCTGGCGGACGCTGCTCGACCCGGTGCGCACGGTCGCCGAGTTCAGTGCCGACGCGAGTGCCGTCGCCGCCACTGGCGAGGGCACGGCGAACCTCGTCCTCGGCGGCGAGGGAGCGCTCGGCGCGCTGACCGTCTCGACGGACGGAGCTCCGTTGCCCATCGCTCTGGTGCGTGCGGATGCCGCCGGCACGATGGAAGTCGAGTTCAGCGACTGGGCAGAGGCGGAAGTCGCCTCGCCCTCACCGCTCGCCGAAGGCTGCTGACGGCGCGCGCCGCCGAGTCACCAGCGCGGTAGGCCCTGGCATGCCGCCGAGACGCGATACACACCGGTCTGCGGATCGGCGAACGCGAGCCACACCGCTTTCTTGTCCTTGCGCTCAGCGGCCTCGATGATGAGTTTGAACGTGGCGGGGGCTGCGCCCGCCCAGTCGATGTACGCGTCGTCGTCGATGCCGAAGGAGCCGAGTTCGGCCACGGCGAGCACCGCCTCCGCCGCCCTGATCACATCGTCGAAGTCATCGAGGTTGCCGATCTGGGATGCCAGCACCGAGGCCGTCAGATCGACGATCGGCTGCACCATCCGGTCGCATCGTTCTGCGCGAAGGTCACTCATGCGGATCCTTTCCTGCGGTGGGGCGCTTTCCGCGCCAGATTGCCATGATCGTCGGATGGATGAGCGCCGGATCGCGCGAGACGATGATGGGCACATCGGCATCGGCCGCACTCACCCTCGCCGCGGTGGCGACGGCGTTGATGCTCTCGTCGTCGATCGCATGGTGCAACGGGATCCTCGGTCCACCGGAGCCCATCGAGACGAAGAACACGCGTCCGACCGCACCCGGCGCGCGGGAGCGGTACTCGCGCACCGTGCCCTCCTGCACACCGAGCAGCAGCTCCACCTGCGGATGACCGGCTGACGACATGACCCCGGCGGTGAGGCGCTTCAACCCGGAGTACTGCACCCCGCGCTCGTCGATGATGAGCCCGCCGACGACCGCCGTCCAGGGGAAGTCGACTCCGGCGAAGCGCATGCCGTCCCGAGAGACCGCGATGTACTCCTGCGGGGAGTCGCGCACGGCGTTCAGCGAACGGCGGATGCCGGCGATCCTGGCCGCGGCCACGACGGTCACGATGACGAGTACGGCGAGGAGCGCGTACGTCAGCGCACGTCCCGATCCTGTGGCGAGGAGCACGGCCGCCACGGCGGCCGCCGCGACAGCGAGCAGGACCAGCACGGTCAGGAAGACGGTGTTGCTGCCGCGCTTTCGCCGGTTGACCTCGGCCGCCGCCGGCAGCGAGAACACACCGCCGCCGGCGAAGAACGACCGCCATTCCGCGGCGACCGCGGCGTCGACGGGGCGCGGGACGAGCTGCGGCCCCTGGTTCTGATCCTCACTCATCGGCGCCGGCCCCTTCCGTGATCTCTTCCTCCGTGCGCAGATCCAGCAGCGCGAGGTCGGTCTTCGTGACCAGTCGCGATGCGATCGCGTACTCCACGAGCCGCCCCCGCCTGTTGGTCGCGAAGTTCCGTTGACCGCCGCGCATACCTGGTACGCCGATCCGATCGAGCTTGTCGCAGACGTTGTCGAGCTTGCGGTTGAAGCGGGTGATCGTCCACCCCAGCCGCTGCGCGGCACTCGCCGAAGTGGGGATCTCGCTCATGCCGGTGCCGTCGCGCAGCAGCTGCGGCTCGGCGAGCGCCAGGATCAGCTGTCGCTGACTCACCGTCAGCGGCACGTCGCCGATCGTGGCATCACCGTCCGCGCTCTCCGGACGCGTGGGCCGGAACGTCGGCTCCGCCGCGTGCACGACGAGCTCGTAAGTGGTCGGTCCGGCCGTGAACACCACGGTGGTCCGGTGGAAGACCAGCGGCAGGCGCGCACCGGGAGCCAGCCAGGCCTGCACTCCCCCTGCCGAATCCGTCACGGTCGCCGTCAGTCGGCTGCCGATGTTCGACAGCCACCACAGGCCCGCCTCATGGCTGATCTCGAGGAAGTGGCGGTGCAGGAAGAGGTTGTCGTCGATCGCGAGGTCGCCCTCCCGTCCGACCGTGAAACGCCCTCCGCGTTCGATCGGGAAGTATTCGCCGGCGAACTCGACGGTGACCTGATCGGTGCTCACTCGACGCACCCCCGCACAGGCTCTGACGCACGTCCGTCACTGCGGCGCAGCATGACGTCGATGCACACCTGGCCCGACGCCGCACCCTGGAAGGTCACGGTGGCCTCGCGGGACGTCTCCGGCTTGCCGGCTCCGGAGAGATCGACCGTGTTCCACAGGTACAGGTCGCCGTCCTCCGATGACGGGTTGCTCCAGGTGAAGGTGATCGCGGTGCCGTCCCTGGTGCCTGCGAGCTCTTCGACCCGCGGCACGGCATCGGACACGGGATCCTGCGGGACGGCCTCGCCCTGCGTCTCCACCGGTTCAGGCTCCGCCCCGGAGATCATGTTGACGCCGACGATGGTCCCGCCGACCAGCACCGCGGCGACTGCGGCCGCCGTGACCCACAGCCCCACTCGAGGTCTGCGCGTGGCGGAGGGCATCGCGGCGGGCGCGCCCGAAGTCTCGGCCCCCGCGTGCTGCACCTGCGGCAGCTCAGGGGAGAGCGTCCGCGGCGCGCGCATCAGGGTGCGATCGTCGTCGACGGGAGCGGCAGCGCCCGATGGCGGCGTCGAGCGGAGGACGGTGTCCTCCACGGCACCGCTGTCGACGGGGCTCCCCGGTGAGAACTGCGGACCGGACGGGGATTGCGGGGCCGGCTGCGGCCGACCGAACGGGCGGGTCGTCGCTGAGGGGCGGGTGGCGCCGGCATCCGGTTCGATGCTGACGATGTCACGCACGCGGGTGAGGCCGTCCGCCTCGTCCTCGAGGTCTTCCGCGATCGGGTGGTCGTCGATGATGTCGATGGGCGTGACCGAGTGCGTCAGCTCGATCTGCACCTTCTGCAGCGCACGCGCGAACGCCACGGCGCTCGGGAAGCGCGCGTCGGGGTTCTTGGCCATCGCGCGTTCGATCGCCTTCTGCAGACTCGCGGGCGAATCGGCGCGCGACAACGGATGCAGCGGTGCGCGTTCGATGCGCTCGATCAGATCGGCACCCGAGTTGCGCTCACCGGGGCGCTCGAACGGGGAACGCCCCGCGAGCAGCGTGTAGAGCGTGGCGCCGAGTGCGAACACGTCGGAGCGGGGTCCGCTCTGCGGCGGGTCGGCGAAGAACTCCGGTGGCGACCACGGGATAGACATCCCCGTCGCCTCCGTCACGGCACCCGTGGTCGACGCGATGCCGAAGTCGGTGAGCGCGGGACGGTTGTACTCGGTGACCAGGATGTTCGCGGGTTTGATGTCACGGTGCAGCACACCGGCGCGATGCGCGGTCTCGACCGCTCCCGCGACCTGGATGCCGACGCGCAGGGCCTCGGCGACCGAGAACGGCTCCTTCCGAGCGCGCACCTGCAGGTTCGGCCTCGGGCAGTACTCCATCACCAGGTACGGACGGCCGTCTCCGGCGACACCGGCATGGTAGATCGTGACGATCGCCGGATGCGTCGACAGCATCGCCATGACGTTGGCCTCGTCGGTGAACTCCTGGGCCGCACTGCTCGAGATCCGGTCGGCGAGCAGCACCTTCACGGCGACCTTGCGCCTGGGCATCTGCTGCTCGTAGACGAAGACGTCTGCGAAGCCACCGGTGCCCAGCGGCTCGACGTAGGTGAAGCCGGGAAGTTCCGGGGGTGGTGAGGGGGGTCGACTCACGGAAGATCCTCGAACGTGACGGTGACGCCATCGCCGAGGTCGACGACGTCGCCGGAGAGCACGAGCGTCTGCTCCCCCGGGTGCAGGCGCAGCGGGTCGGCTCCGGAGCGCAGCAGCGTCGAACCGTTGGTGGTGTGCAGGTCGACCACGACCACGGTGTCGCCTTCGGGACGGATCTCGAGGTGGCTGCGGGAGATGTCCTGCTGCGGGCTCTCCACCGCGACGAGGTGCGGGAGGTCTGCACCGCTCGCACGCGGTGACCGCGGGCGTCGTCCGATGATGACCGTGCGATCGAGCGTGACGACCTGCCCTGTCGAGACACGCACGCGACCCGCGCCGGAGGCGACCACAGGGAGCACCGCCGTCGGCGCCGCCGGCGCGGCCGTCGGGACCTTCTGACGGAGGGCGCGGGCTTCTGCCACGGAGATCGTCGCTCCGTCGTGATCTCCGTCGTCCGCGCCGTCCCCGGGCACTGCGCCGGCCGGCGCCGGCGGTGCGGGCGGAGCGGGGGCCGGCTGCACGACCGCGCTCGGCGACGCGATCGTCGCACCGAACAGCTGCTCGAACTCGTCGATGTCGCTCGAATCCGACATGTCCGGCGGAGCGAGAGTCGCACCGTCGACCGAGTCGTCGACCGGCGCGGGGGTCTCGGGGATCTGCTCTGTCGCGGGCTCAGGATCTTCGACGGACTCCGTAGCGCTCGGCTCTTCGGAGACGATCGGCTCCGGAGCGGATGCCTTCGGCTCGACAGCCGGGGCCGCCTCGGCCGCTGGCACCGCAGCCGGCACCACGAGGGGCGTGACGGGGGGCCGCGCGGCGAATCGCCCGGCCGGCACGTCGACCGGTGCATCCGTCGCCGGCGCGGCATCCGGTGCACTCGCCGCCGCGACCGGCGCATCGGCCGTCGGCACGGCATCCGGTGCGGCCGTATCAGCAGGCTCGACGTCCGCGCTGACATTCGCCGCCCGGATGATCCCGCCGATGATGGGCAGAGGCGCAGTGCTTTCGGCGCCGTCGGCGTGCACCGCGATCCGATTCGCGTTCGGCGCGAAGCGCTCGCTCCACGTGGTGACGTTCGTGCCCGTGAAGCTCTCTGTGCCGTCGGGACCGGTGATGCGCACCTCCACGTCACCGCGCACGGCGATCCTCGCGTTGGGCCCTTCCATCACGACGGCAGCGAACGGCAGCATCGCCGCGAACGATCCCGACGCGTGATCGGTGAGGGCGTCGATCACGGCCGCGAGGTCACCGCCGGCCTGCTGACGCTCCCACAGCGTCGCCACGAGTTCTTCGGGGGCGTCCGGGGAGAGCGCGATCAGCGCTCCCGGCGCCACCATGATGTACCAGTCCCCGGGTCGGTAGGTCGTCTGCATCAGCGAATCCCTCCTGCGGCGGCCTCGCGGGGCCGGGTGTTCTCATCGAAGTCGTCGTCCGCCTGCACCTGCATCCCGGGGCGGGACGCCACGAACACCGCATCGACGACGACGACGGTGATGTTGTCCCTGCCTCCGGCGGTGACCGCCTCTCCGACCAGGGTGGCGGCAGCGGTCTGCGGATCTGACTCGATAGTGAGTATCTGCTGGATCTGCGTGTCCGGCACCTCGGAGGAGAGTCCGTCGGAGCAGATAAGGATGCGATCGCCGAGCTCGGCCGGGAACATCCAGAAGTCGGCGTCGCCTGTGCTGCCGGCGCCGATCGCGCGGGTGATGATGTTGCGCCGATGGTCGGAGACCGCATCGGCGACCGTGAGCTCACCCGACTCGATGAGCTCCTGCACGACCGAATGATCGACGCTGATCTGTTCCAGCTCACCGCGCGACAGGCGATACGTGCGGGAGTCGCCGATGTTGAAGCTCAGCCAGTACCCGGTGCCGTCGACGTCGGCGAGCACGACCCCGCTGAGGGTCGTGCCTGCACGCCCGGTGGCCATGACGGACAGCGCGTCGACGGCCACGCGAGATCGGCTGAGCGCGTCGAGCACGTCGTCGAGGTCCAGGCTCTCCCGACCGGCGAAACGGGCGAACTCCTCGACCACCGCGGCGCTCGCGCGCTCGCCGGCCTCGTGCCCGCCCATCCCGTCGGCGACGATGAAGATCGGTGCGATCGCGAGCATCGCGTCCTCGTTGAGCGTACGGCGCATCCCGGTGTGGGTGGACGAGCCCGCGGAGACGATCAGTGGAGCCGTCATGCGTAACCGCCGATCGTGACGATGCGGTCGCCGATCTCGATCGCATCGCCGAGACGGACGCGCACCGCCTCACCGGGAGTGCACGGGATGCGCTCACCGTCGCGCACGATCACTGTGCCGTTCGTGGAATGCCTGTCCTTGACCCAGCCGCCGGACGCCTCGGCAGCCGCCTCGAAGTGCGTCTTCGACAGCGACAGCGTCTCATCGCGCACGATCACTGCCACGGCGCCGTCCTCGGGCGCCGGGTTGCGCCCGAACAGCGTGCGCTGCGAGACGGTGACCCTGGTGCCGTCGTCCCAGGTGAAGACGAGTCGGTGACCGGGGATGCTGATGCGGGTGTCCTCGACGTCGCCGAGATCGTCGGGCAGCGCCTGGTCGGACACAGTCGGGTGGGCCGGAGCAGGCTGGGCAGGTGCAGGAGGCGCGGCCGGTGCAGGAGGCACTGCGGGAGCTGCGGCGGCCGGAGGGGCCGTTGGCGCCTCGGGCGCGGGAGTGTTCCGCTCCGGCGGACCGTCCTGTGTGATGCCGGGCACGAACGCGATCAGCGAGTCCTCACCGGGACCAGACGCGACAGGCTGTGCGCTCGGTCGCCGGCTGATCGACGGCTGCTCGACCGACGGCGGAGTGACCGGCGGATGAGCGACGGACAGCGGAGCGACCGACGGCGGAGTGACCGGGGCGAGCTGCGGCATCCTCGGTGCGGGAATCGTCTCGTCCAGCGCGGGCACGGCATCGCCGGGTGCGTCGCTCTGAGCCGCGTACGCGATCGACTCTGGAGAGGAGTAGCCGTGTGCGGGCCGCGCAGGCGCGAGTCCTGGCACCGGCGGCACTCCCCCCATCGGGGCGGGAGCGGTTCCGGGAGCGGAGAATGCGGACGTCGGCGCTGCCGCGCGTCCAGGCAGCGGCGGTACGGCGTTCGGCGCGACCGGCCGCGGAGGCACGTTCATCGCCCGGGTGACGGGCACCCCCACCGCGGCGGCGCCGGTGCGAGCGTCGAGCATCAGCGAGCGCGCGACCTTGTCGTGCCATCCCTGGAATCGGCCCGAGCCGTCGAACAGCGGGGTGAAATATCCGACGACGATGGATGCTGCGAGCCCGAAGATCACGTTGCGCAGCAGCGCCTTCCCGAAGCCGAGAGGCGTGCCGTCGTTCTCCTTGACCAGGCGCAGCCCCTGGGCGCGCATGCCGATCGAGCCGCTGCCTGCCTGCATGAACGTGTAGAACACGAGCCAGCCGACCATCACCAGCCACACCACGGGTGCGCCGATGGCCAGCACCGCGAGCATGCCCTCAGGGCCGGCGAGGCTCGCGAACACGACGAGCAGGATGCTCAGGACGAGCGCG
>NZ_JBLVOB010000007.1:522755-550485 GCF_053543555.1 Microbacterium xerophyticum
AGCAGGATGCTCAGGACGACCGCGATCCCGGCCGAGATCGCGGCGTCGATGATGTATGCCACGGCACGCCGTGACGTCGGGGCGACGGTGCCGAACGCCGGTTGCGTCATGGGGTCTCACTCTCGGGTGCTTCGGAAGTGCTGTTCTTGATGGTGCCAGGTTCGCGCCGAACTCGCGCGGCTGCCGCTGCTTTGAGCCCCTGGAAGCCGTTCGACAGGGCGGAGCCGACGAGCAGCGATCGCATGCTGAGGCGCGCCTTGATCCGCTTCCAGAATCCGGCTTCGGCACCGAGGCCGAGCACGATCTCATCCACCTCGCGCCAGAAGGCCTCGACATCCTCGGCGCTCGGGTCGCGTGGGCCGAAGACCTCGGCGTCGGCGCGGTCGGCGAGGGACGTCACCGTCGGCACGGCCAGCGAATCGGCGACGAGAGCCGCCTCTTCACCGCGAGTCGCCCCCGTCGCGAGTGGAGCGCCGTAGTCGACGGCGCGGTCGGTGAGCTCGTCCCAGCCGCCCGCGATCCGGTCGGCGGTCCGCTCGGCCGTGCGGCGCGCGCGTCGCCTTGAGGCCTTCCAGGCGCCGATGATGATGAACGGTGACGCGAGCAGCGCGATGATGCCGAGCGATATCCCGCCGATCGCGAGGATGGCGAGGATGATCCCGCCGATGTTCAGCGACTCGTCCTCGGCCTCGCGGTCATCGGGCAGCGTCGGGGGAAGATCGACCGGCTCCTGCGGCGGGGGCGGCGGCTGCAGCACCTGCGGCTTGGGGTCGGCGCGCGGCTTGGTGTTCTGATCGTTCGGGACCTGGTCCTCGGGCGGCGTCGGGTCGAACGGGACCCACCCGAATCCGTCGAAGTTGACCTCGACCCAGGCGTGGATGTCGTCACCGGTCGCCGCGAAGGTTGCGGCGCCCGCGTCCTCCTCATCCGGGTAGAAGCCCATCACGACCCGCGCGGGGATGCCGAGCTCACCGGCGAGCAGCGCCATCGTCACGGCGTACTGCTCGTCGTCGCCGATCATCTGATCGCCGCCGATGAGCGTCGACACGCGCTCGGCGGTGTGACCGGAGCGCGAGATGACCTCGCCCTCGAGACCGTGGCTGAAGAACCCTTCCTCCGACAGGAAGGTCTCGAGCGCCTGCACCTGCTCGACGGGCGTCTCCGCATCCGCGACGATCTCGCCGGCGAGGGCGGAGAACTCCTCGGGCACGTTGTCGTTCTTCGGCAGGCGCACCGCTCCGAACTCGGCCTCGGCGAGCTGTTCGTCGCTGTACTGCCCCGGCACCGTCGTCTGCACCGTGTAGCTGTCGCCCTTGCTGAGCCCCGCGGTCGCCACGGCGGTCGCGGAGCCGGTGCTGTAGTACGTGCCCCGGCGCAGCGTGTCGGCGTCGTCACCGGAGAATTGGAACTCCGACACGAGACCCGCCTGCGGCACCCAGACGTCGGAGTACTCGTCGATGTCGAACTGCAGCGTCACGGGGATGCCCTCGGCTTCGGGCGACATGTTCGAGCGGATCGGTGTGAACGCGCTGGAGGAGCTGGGACCGCCGTCGACGACGTTGACGACCTGACCGTCGAACTCATCCATGGCGGCGAGGCGCACCCGGGCGCCCTCGGGGAGTCCGCGCACGGTGAACAGCGTGCTCTCGGCATCGTCGCGCACGTGACCGCGGAACGACTGCAGCGCGCTCGGGTAGTCGCGCACGTCGAACGGCGGGATGATCGTGTCGCGCAGAACGTGCCGCACCTCGGTCGGCGCAGTGAACGCGCTGGTCGCCACGCCCGCACCCGCCGCGACGGCGAGCACGACCGCACCGGAGACCATCCGCCGCATCCGCATGTGGTTGGCCCTGGCCGGGTCGATCTCGCCCACCGACACGGCGGCGTTCTGGGGTGCCCAGATCTGACGCACCGCCAGCCACGAGATGCTCGCCAAGGCGAAGACCGTGCCCTGGATGACGGGGGCGGCCGGCTGCGGCGTCCCGAGGGCGATGACGGCCGCGAGCAGCAGCCCTGCGGGGATCAGCGCCCACGCCGGCTGCGCGAGGCGCAGGGCGAGGGATGCCGTGATCACCGCGACGACGAGCATGAGCAGGAACGGCACGAGGAGGAAACCATCCGCCCCGGAGACCGGCGCGACGGTAGTGAGCAGCTCCTTCCACGACGTCACGACCCCGACGGCGAGCTGCTGGAGCGTGTCGATCGAGGGGATGACGCCGAAGATCGCGGTGTGCGGCAGTGCGAGCGCGCCGCCGAAGAGGAAGTACGCCAGCACGGTGAGGCCGGCGATGATGAGGATGCCCCAGCGTCGCCATGCCGCGACCGCGGCGACCGCGATGCCCAGCAGCGCACCGCCGATGGCCGCCACGAGATAGCTCGGGCCCGCGAAGGTCGGCCAGAACCCCGCGATCGAGACGCCCAGCAGCACGGCGACCGCCACGATGTCGAGGATCCAGCGGCGCGTTGTGAGGACCGGTGAGGTGGGGAACGCCGATGCGACGGACGCGCTCATGCGAGGACCTTCTGAAGTGCGAGGGGGATCTGCTTCAGCGTGCCCACGCTGACCACGTCTGCTTCTCCGATGCGGCGCAGGGCCGGCGCGTCGACCGTGCCGTCGGCGACGATCGCGATCACGCGGGCGCCGAACGGGAGGCGCGCACAGGCGAGTCGAAGGTCTTCGTTCGAGACCTTGGTGCCGCACACGAGCACGACGACGCTCGCGAGCGGCATCGTGGCGGCGATCACGCCGCTGAGGTCGGAGATCCCTCCGTCGCGCGGCTTGCTGGCCTCGACGGCGGCGAGCGAATCGAGCAGCTGTTTGCCGGTGCCGGCCCGGAGCTCGCGACCCTGCACGCGCACGTCCACGCGCTGGGAGTCGCGGATCGCGCGGAGCCCGACGGAGCCCGCGACTGAGATCCCGAGTTCGAAGTCGCCGTCGCTCGCGTAGTCGCCGCTGGAGCGTGAGAGACCGATCACGAAGTGCGAACGCCTGGTCTCCTCGTACTGCCGCACCATCATGACGCCGGTGCGCGCGGTGGAGCGCCAGTGCACGTGACGCAGGTCGTCTCCGGGCTGGTACTCGTTCAGCGCGTGGAAGGACACGTCATCGCGCGAGAGATCGGCCGCGGGAAGACCTTCGAGGTCGCGCAGGAAGCCGAGGGACTGCCCGTCGAAGAGCACGGTCTGGGGGTGGACGAACAGATCGACGGGATCGTCGCGGCGGTGCGCGCGCTCGAACAGGCCGAACGGGTCGCCGCGGACCACACTGACCGGGCCCACCTTGACGACGCCGCGGCGCTGAGTGGGTATCGCGAAGAGCTCTTCGGCCTTGTCGCCGGGCGCGAGGCGCTGGATGCCGAACTCGCCACGTCCGCTGCCGACCGGCAGCACGACACGAGAGGGCAGGATGGCGCGATCACCGGGGTTCGACAGGGTGAGCGCCCCGACGGCTCGTTCGCCCACGACGACCCTCGTGCGGGCGAGGTCGAGGGACACGTCGTACTCTGTGCGCCCGATGAGGAACAGCGCGCACAGCACGAGGGTCAGCGCCACGATGACAGCGGCGAGGGTGAGTTCGCGCCAGCCCAGGCTCGCGCCGACGATCCAGAAGACGACCGCCAGAGCCATGAGCACCCACGCCAGTGGGCGGATGACGCTCGCGATCTTCCGCAGACGTACGCCGATGCGCGCACCGATGACCGCCGCGATGTCGCGCCATCCGGCATCACGGTCGGTCGTGGGCGCTGCGGCCAGCGTCTCTGCGGTCATCAAGCCGCCGTTCGCGCCTGAGGTGCCGCGACCGTCTCGAGAACGCGACCCAGGACGACGTCCGAGGTGGTCCCGGCGAACTCCGCTTCGGCGTCGAGCAGCAGCCTGTGCTGCCACGCCGGAGCGACGAGCGCCTTGATGTCGTCGGGGAGGACGTAGTGACGACCGTGGACGGCCGCCCACACCTTCGCGAGGCGGATGATCGCGATCGCGCCGCGCACCGACACACCGAGCCGGACGCCGCTGTCGTTGCGGGTGGCCTCTGCGAGTTCGGCGACGTAGCGGAGCACGGCCGGCTCGACGTGCGCGGTGGCCGCGAGATCAGCCATGTCGGCGACGGCGCCGGTGGTGATCATCGCGGACAGGCTCGAGGACGGGTTGCGATCCGATGCTCCGGCGAGGATGCTCTCCGTCACCGCGAGGTCGGGGTAGCCGATCGACGTCTTGATGAGGAAGCGGTCGAGCTGCGCCTCCGGCAGCTTGTACGTTCCGGCCTGCTCGATCGGGTTCTGCGTCGCGATGACGAGGAACGGCCGGCCGGCCTCGTGCGTGACGCCGTCGACCGTGACCTTCGACTCCTCCATGACCTCGAGCAGTGCCGACTGGGTCTTCGGGGAGGCGCGGTTGATCTCATCGGCCAGAACGATCGACGAGAAGATCGGTCCCTTGTGGAACTCGAACTTGTGCGCCTGCTGGTCGTAGATCGTGACGCCGGTGACGTCGGAGGGCAGCAGGTCCGGCGTGAACTGGATGCGCGAGCTGGTCCCCTGCACCGTGGCGGCCAGCGCCTTCGCAAGGCTGGTCTTGCCGGTGCCGGGCGCGTCCTCCAGGAGCACGTGGCCCTCCGCCAGCATGGACGCCAGCACCAGGCTGACGATCTCCCGCTTGCCCTGCACGGCCTTGTCGACGTTGTCGACCAGGCGGGCGAAGGTGCCCTGGAACCAGGCGGCCTGTTCGGGGGTCATTGTCATCTCAGTTCGTTCCTCTGTGTTCGCTTGATTGCGCTGCAAGTGCCTGCGGTCACGGTCTCGGCCAGTACTGCTTCTCAGTGTCGACGCCGTCGCCCCAGCCCAGGATGTCCACCCAGACGTCCACGCCGTCGCGGCCCTTGTAGCAGCTCAGCGTCGTGCTGCCGTTGCCGTTGAAGTTGATCGTGTACGAGGAGCCGCCGATCACGTTGTCGACGGTCGAGTTACACGTGACCCGTTGCGAGCCGATGTCGAGGTCCGTCCAGTTGACGGTGAAGCGCTGGCACCCGTTCACGCAGTTTCCGGCTGCGCCGCCCTGCGTGACCCAGACGCGCGGATCCGGTCTCTTGTCGGTCGTCGCAGAAGCCGACGCGACGCTCGACCATCCGGCCTTGTTGTGCACCCGCACGTCGATGACCCACGTCTGGGAGTACTGGCCGCCGACGGTGCGGTTGCCGTTGCTGCCGACGCTCTCCCAGCCGCTCCAGTTGCCGTTGTGGTCGCGGATGCGGATCTGCGTGTCATCGAGTGCGGCGCCGTTGTTGCCGTTGTTGCTCCAGCTCAAGGTGATGTTGCCGCCGTTGTTCTGGGCTCCTGCATTCGGCTGAGGCGGGATGCCGTACGGCGTCGCGTTGTTCGATGAAGCCGACTCGACACCGGTGTAGCTCCCCGTGCCGGTATTCGACAACGCCCGGATCTGCAATGAGTAACCGGTGCCGTTGTCCAGCCCGCCGATCGTGTTGCCGCTGAGGCCCTGCCAGCCGCCTCCGTTGAGCCGGTACTGGTAACTGATCTCCGATTGCCTGGCACCGTTTCGCTGTTCTGCGGACAGCGTGTACGACGAGGTGATCTCGATCGACCGATCGTGCGCGACGATCGACGGCGTGTTCGGGGCATCCGGCCGGATCGCGCCACGACGCTCTGCGGAAGGCGGGCTGAACTGGCCCCAGCCGGCCTTGTTCTCCGCGCGCACGATATAGGTGTACCCCTGCTCGGAGGTCGGCACGACGATGGCCTGGCTGGTCTGCCCCGCTGCCGCAGGAACGGTGCGCACCGTCGAGCCGCCTTCGAGCACCTGGATCTGATAGCCGTCGATCGAATCGCCGTTGTCGTTCGGCGCCGTCCAGGAGACCTGCATCTGCGCCTGATCGCCCACCGGTGCCAGCTCCGACGTCGTCGGCGCTGCGGGCTGCAACGGCGGTCCGGCGGGGATCTCCGCGATCGACCAGCCACTGTAGGTCGACGGCTCGGGGGCCCTGTTCACCGCCTGCACGCGCACCTGGTACGACGTGCCGTTCTCCAGGCCCTCCCAGGTGAGCGAGTTCCCGGTGACCCCGGTCTTCTCCGTGATCCCTGAGGGCGGAGCAGGCGAGATCTGAAGATTGAACGACTCGACAGGCGATCCCGGCGTCGGCGGCGTGGTCCACGCGACCTTGAGCGACTTGTCGCCGAACACGAGGGTCGGTGCGACCGGGGTGTCGGGGCGCGCATCGGGGCGCGCGACCGTCGAGGCGCCGGACGGTTCGGAATCCCCGACGCGGTTGGTCGCGATGACCTGGAACGTGTACTCGACGTTGTTCGTGAGCCCATCCAGCGTGCACGTGGTCGTAGAGCACTGCTTGCTGTACGCGCTGCCCGACGTGCTCGAGACGGTGTAGTGGGTGATCTCCGCGCCGTTGTTCGACGGGGCGGAGAATGACACGACCACGGTGCGGTCCTGCACGCTCGTCACCTGCGGGCGCCCAGGAGCCTCCGGCACGCCCTGCACTGTCAGGACGATGCGACCGTCGACATGGCGATCGGAATCCTCGGTGGCATCTTCGATCGTGTACCTGATCACGAGCGTGCCGACGAACTCGTCGTCGGGGGTCACGCGCACCTCGTCGCCCTCGACCGATGCGCTGCCGTTGCCGGCCTCCGGCGCGGCGGAGACGAGCTTCAAGGGCGTGTCGGGGAACGGATTGAAGTCGTTCGCGAGCACGGGCACCGAGATCGTCGCGCCCTGATCCGCCTCGTCGATCGTGTCGGTGTTCGCCGTGGCCAGCGCCCGTGTGGACGCGGTCACGTTCACGACCACCGTGCCCTCGATGGGCTCGGTCTCGCCATCCGTGATCTGAAGGGTCAACGTCTGACTGGTGCCCTTCTTCGTGTTCGAAGCGGCCTCGACACTGAGCGTGTCTCCCTCGACGCGAGCGGTGAGACCCTCCCCGGCATCCCCCTCGAGCGAGAACTCGTGCTCACCGGCATCCTCCGGATCCGGATCGGTGACCAGTGCTGCCAGGTCGAGCGTCGTGGCCGCATCGCCCGGCGCGACGTTGATCTCTGCGCGGGTGAACGTCGGCTGCTGGTTGTCCGGCGGCAGCACGGTGATCGGGATCGTCAGTGTCGCCTTGCGGCCTTCGGGGTCATCTGGGCCCGTCCCATCGGTGACCTCGAACGTGACGCCGTCCTCGCCGTAGTACCCGGCCTTCGAGGTGTACACGAGCGTGCCGGGGTCCTTGACGAGGTCTGCCCCATCCGCGTTCGATGCGCTCACCTTCGCGTGCTCGGTGATCTTCACGGTGCCGCCGCCCGCGACCATCACGTACTCGTCGAGCGGGAGTTCCTTCGTCTCACCGCTGACGACCTCGACCGGCTTCGTCGATATGAGCGAGGGCCGCAGGTCTTTCACCGCAGGCACGAAGATGAACGCCGACGTCGACAGCTCGTCGCGGTCGGTGAGCGTGTAGCGGATCAGCTGCATCTCGTCGCCGACGGTGACGCGCACCTTGCCGTCGTCGAGCAGCGTGCCGCCGCTTCCGACCTCGACGTCCAGCGTCTCGGTCGTTCCGTCCGGATCCTCGTCGTTGCCGAGGATGTCGACGTCGCTGGTGAGCTCGCCGTCGGTGAGGTCCGAGGGCAGCACACGGTCATCGCGGGCGATCGGGGCGAGCAGAGGCACATCCTCATCGACCGTGATCTGCAGCACGGCCTGGGACGTCGCGCCGCGTGCGTCACTGATCGTGTACTGAAGGGACGTCTCCACCGCGCGATCCGGAGCCTGCACGAGCACGCGGTCGCCCGAGACACGTGCGTCGAGACCGGACTCGTCCCCCAGCACGAGTCCTTCCTTGACGAGTGCGATCTCGTCGCCCTCCGGATCGGAGTCGTTCAGCATCACCGGCACGGCTATCTCGCGCCCTGGGCGCACCACGACGGCATCCTTCACCGCGTACGGCGCCTGGTTCATCTCCTCCGCGGGGGCGACGCCGACGCGGATCGTCGCCGTGCCCTCCTTGCCGAGGCGGTCGCGCACCCGGTACGAGAACGTGTCGACGCCGGAGGAATCCGCATACGCCTCATATACGAAGTAGTTCTGCGCGACCTCGGTGATCCGGCCCTTCTTCGGGTTCGAGGCGAGGCCGATCAACTCGACGGAGTCGCCGTCTTCATCGATGCCGTCCAAGGGCACCGCGATGTTGGCGACGTTACCGCTCAGCACGCGTGTCGTGATGTCCTGCGGGCGGGGCGCCGCGTTCTCGTCCTGGACGGGCACGATCTGGATCGTGATGTACCCGCCGACCTTGTTCCCCCGGGTGTCGGACACCTCGTACGTGGCGTACACGGTCTTCGCCTCGTCGCCGGCTTTGAAGCGCACGGCATCCTGCGAGACGAAGATCTCGCCGTCCTCCGGGTCGACGAACGGCTCGACGAGCTCCGGCTCGAGCGTGAGCGCGTCGCCGATCGGGCTCGTGTCGTTCTCGAGCACGGGGATGGTCACGACGTCGCCGACGCGCACCACGGCCTGATCCGGCGTGGTGACCGGCGGGAGGATCTTGTCCGGCGCGGGGATCGGTATCACGACCACCTCGCCCTCGGCGGTCTTCGATCCGTTCGAGATGCGGTAGCTGATGCGCACCTGCTCGTCGAGAGCACCCTGATCGCCGATGCGCAGCGACTCGTGGTTCAGCACCGACACCGAGACGCCGCTCCCCGGCTCCACGGTCACCGACTGGATCACGAGGATGCCGCCGGACGGATCGGTGTCGTTGTTCAGCACACCCAGCAGCACTTCGCCACCCGTCGGCAGCAGTGCGACGTCGCGCACGGCGACGGGCGGCAGATCCTGCTCGCTCGCATCGGCCACGTCGATGCGCACGATGCCCGGCACGCCGTTCGGGCCTGCGGCCACCTCGTACAGCACGTAGTAGACGCCGGGCGCCGGGGCGCTGAAGGTGAAGGTCTTGTTCGGGTAGTCGGGCTGGATCGTCGCGCCGGGCGTCTCATCGCCGTTCACCCTGGTCAGGCGCAGCTGCTCCTGGCCAGAGCTGGAGTCGTTCGCGAGCGGCGAGACCGTGACCTGCTCGCCGACCCGGGTCATCACGTGGTCGGCGTTCGTCTTGGGCAGCGTGGTCCCCGCTGGGCGCACGTCGAGCACGAGCGTGCCGGTCGTGACTTCGCCGAGGGCATCGGCGACGGAGACCTGGACCTCCTTGCGACCCTGCAGGCTCGCAGTCGCCCGGTACGTGATCTGCCCGTCGGTCGTGAACTCGACCTCGTCACCCGGCGCCGCAACGACGCCGCGCAGGTAGATGTCATCGCCTTCGGGGTCGATCCAGTCCGGCAGGATGTTGTACGAGATCGTTCCGCCGGTCTCGATGGCCAGGGTCGTCGCGCGCTTCGGCTTCGGGGCGGTGTTGGTGTCCCAGTCCTTGACGGACAGACTCACCTTCGCGGTGTCCTTGCCGCCGCGGCCGTCGTCCACCTCGTAGGTGAAGGACGCCGATCCCGACGCATCCTCTGAGACGGCGATCTGCAGCGAGCCGCCGTCGTAGATCGGCTGCACGGTGCCGATCGACGGCTGCTGCTCGGCGACCGCGGCGACCAGGACATCTCCGTCCGGGTCGTTGTCGTTGTCGAGCACGGGCAGCGCTGTGGTCTGACCCGGTCGCACGCCGAACTCGTCGTCCTCCGCGACCGGAGGCGTGTTCACGTTGGTGCGCACGGGGAGAGTGGTCTCCACGGTCTCCTGCGTGGTGTCCTCTTCGTTCTCGGTCTCGCCCTCTGGCGGAGTCAGGTCGTCCCAGTTGTCGACCTGCTGCAGGCTCTCGTCGGTGAGCCACGCCGCTCCGCCGACCGTGTCGTTGAGGATGATGACGTCGCGGTTGACGCGGAAGGTCAGCGACGCCGAGGACTCGGCACCGGGAACCTTCTCATTGATGTCGTCGTCCTCGCCGGGACACTCGCGCACGAACGTGCCGGTACCGGACCATGCACCATAGCGGCAGCCCAGCAGCGAGACGGGTGCTGCCGGTGTGCCCTCGCCCCCGGCCTTCGTGACAATCGGGTCGCCGCCGTCGAGCGGCACGTCGACCAGCTGAGATGCGGTCGCCACGGTCACGGTGTCCGTCGCCGTCGAGGAGTACTGCAGCACGGCGGAATCCGCCTCGGTGATCTCGGTGCGCATCCCTCCCGGGGTCATCACGGCGCTGTCCGCCGGCGACAGGACCACCGGCGTCTCGCCGACCGCCGTGATGGACGGCGCGATCGAGGAGTCCAGTTCGGAGAGCCCGGCGGTCTGCGGGTCGAGCGCCTGCCCCTCCGGATCGACCGGGATGGTGACGACCTCGGCGCTCTCGCCGGAGACAGCGTACACCGTGCCGTCCTGCCCGACGGTGACGTCGGAGTTCTTGCCCAGTTCCACGAGCGGGTCGGTGCCCTGCAGTTCGAAACCGGCGATGCCTGCGACCGGCACGACCCAGAGGTCGCCCGACTCGGTGTCCAGGATCGCGGCGGTGCTGGCGCCGAGCGCGACCTTCGCAGAACCAGGGATCGTGGTGCTGTCACCCAGCGAGACGCGGGCGGAGTCGACGGCGGTGAGCGTCGAGTTCGTGCGGTCGGTGACGAGCACGGTCGACTCGTCCTGGAGGATGTCGAAGCCTTCGCCCGTGGTGCGCAGTCCGCCGTCGAGCAGAGTCGACTCGTTGTTGAAGTGCCCGACCATGAGGGCCGACGACTTCGTGATCCAGACGCCGCCGTCGTTCAGATCGACCTTGGTGGTCGGGTTGCCCTCATACGTGAAGGCGAGCGTGCCGATCGCGACGACCGCCGCAGTGACACCCGCAACGGACGCGGCTGTCTTCGGTTTCGCGCGCAACCATGACAGCGCCTTCATCGTCAGATTCCCCCCGGTGGACGTCACAAGCGTGCGCCGGGCCATCGGCCCAGGACGCACCGGTACATCCTAACCGCCAGATGCGGATCGCCCCACGGGCAGGAATACCCATCTGATCAGGTGACGCGCCAGCACCCCTCGACGTGATCGTCGACCATGCCGGTCGACTGCATGAGCGCATACATCGTCGTCGCTCCCACGAACCGGAATCCGCGTTTGCGAAGCGCCTTGCTCATCGCCGTCGATTCGTCCGTCACCGCCGGGACGTCCGCGAACGACCGAGGGCGGCTGCGTGCCGCCGGCGCGAACGACCACATGAGCTCGTCGAGCTCCCCCGGTGCCATCTCGGTCACGAGGCGCGCGTTGGCGATCGTGGCGAGGATCTTGGCACGATTGCGGATGATCCCGGCATCCGCCATCAGCCGCTCGACATCGTCATCGTCGAATGCGGCCACCGCTTCGGGATCGAACCCGGCGAACACCTCGCGGAACCGCGGGCGTTTGCGCAGGATCGTGATCCAGCTCAGTCCGGCCTGGAAGCCCTCGAGCGACATCTTCTCGAACAGCGCGCGGTCGCCGTGCAGCGGCGTTCCCCACTCCTCGTCGTGATACCTGGCGTACTCGGCATCCGTCCCGATCCATGCGCAGCGTGCGCGCCCGTCGACGCCGGTGAGAAGGGAGGTCATGTCATCAGCGTAGGCAATGCCGCCGACACGGGTATCGCGCCGGTAACCTGGGCACTCGACAATCGGGGGGATGCCGTGATGCGATCATCTACGACGGCCAGGATCATCACTGCTCTGATCGGCGTCATCGTCACGCCGATCGCTCTGGGCATCATCTCGGCCGGGGGCATCGAGGCTTACCGGCTCTTCACGATGTTCGGCTACACGGGTGTCGACCTCACGGAGTTCGCGGGGCCGTTCGCGCTGCAGATTCTCGGGCTCCTGCTCCTCGTCGGCGTCGTCGCGACCGGGCTGTGGAGCTCTGCCGGCCTCATCGCCGCCGGTGTGCTCGGACTCGCGGCGCTGGTGCTCGCCGTCGTGCCGGGGCTCATGCTCGAACTGCTCATCAGCGCGCCGCCGTTCCTTCCTCGGGCGTGGGGCGACGGGCTCTATTACGGACTCCCCCTCCTCGTATGCACGGTGCTCGGGGCCATGGGCCTGACGCTCATGTTGATCCGCCGGAGCACACGCGGCGTCGGCGCAGGCTTCGTCGTCGGACGGTTCGTCGCGGCGCCCGTGCTGCTGGCGGTCGGAGGATGGCTGCTGGTCTGGGGCAACGGAGAGGGTCAGATGAACGCGGTGAGAACCTTCGACACCTCGATCAATCCTCTGGTGGCACTCGCACTGATCGTCGGCGCCGCATTCACCGTCGCCGGGATCGGCGCCAGCAGGTGGTCACCGTGGTCGCTCGTGATTCCGGCGCTCGTCCTGCTTCTGATCTCGCTGCTGTTCGTCACCACGATGGGAGCACCCGTCTTCCGCGGCGTCGTGCCGATGGATCTGCTCCGGTCCGGGACGCCGATGGTCATGGTGGGAGTCGCGACCGCAGTCGCCGTGGCGCAACTCGCTTTCACCGTGGTGCTGGTCATCATCTCCCGGCGCGGGCGCGTGGCTGCGGCATCCGTTCCTGATCACGGCGTGTATCCCGTCGGGCAGTACGCTCCCGCGCCGCAGTGGGCGTATCCCGCCGCCCCGCCGGTCGCACCGCCCGCCGCACCGCCGGTCGCACCGCCGCCGGCACCGCCCGTCACGCCACCGGCACCGCCTGTCCCCTGATCAGTCCTTCTTGGCGGCCTTGCGCAGCGCCTTCTCCGAGATCGGCGCCTGACCGGATGCCGCCAGCTCGGCGTAGTACGCACGGGCCTCGTTCTGACGCTCCAGCTCCGCACCACTCGCGATGGGCGCACGCACGTGCTCGGGCTCGTAGCCGAAGGCGTTCACGAGATCGAGGGCGTGCGGCCGCAGCCGCAGACACAGTCGGTCGATGTAGCTCGACACCGCAGCGGCGCGCTGCGTCGAGAGGCGCCCGTTGATGATGTGCCAGGCGAGGTGCTTCTCGATCAGCTGCAGGCCGAACAGGTCGCGCAGCCACGTGAGCACCTGCCGGGTGCCGTCATCGGGGATGCTGTTGACCGCATCCGTGAACGCCTCCCACTGCAGCAGTTCGCCGTGCGCGCGCGCTGCCTCGATGAGGTCGGCCTGGTTCTCGTTGAACAGCTTCTCGCCGAGCACCTTGTCCTTGCCCGCAGGACGCAGGCGGCCGGCGATGTCGGCGACCATCTGCTGCACGCGGTCCGCCAGCAGCTCGTGCTGCTGCTCCGCGCGCAGACCGTTCTCGACCGAGCGCGCGGTCGAGCCGAAGTCGGCGATGTTCTGGCCGAAGCGGCGCAGGCCGGCGCCGTGGAACACCTTCCCTGCGGTCTGTCCGACGGCGTACTTCGCGAGCGCCGCGGCATCCTTGTCCTTGAACTGCTTCGCGAAATCCGTCAGCAGTCGCTTGCCGACCAGCTGCAGCAGGATGTTGTTGTCGCCTTCGAAGGTGACGTAGATGTCGAGATCCTGACGCAGCCCCACCAGTCGGTTCTCGAACATGTAGCCGGCGCCGCCGCAGGCCTCGCGGGCCTCCTGCAGGGTGTCGAGCGCGTGCCAGGTCGACAGCGGCTTGAGCGCAGCCGCGAGGGTCTCGAGGTCTTCGCGGTCATCGGGTGTGTCTGTGCGACCGGAGAACACTCCGTCGAACTTCTGCAGGAACTCGTCGTGCGCGAAGATCTGCGCGTACGTCGTGGCAAGACGCGGCAGCAGTCGGCGCTGGTGCTTGCCGTAGTCGAGCAGCACGACCTCCTGTCCGTCAGCGCCGTCGAACTGGCGGCGCTGCGTGGCGTAGGTGATCGCGATGTACAGGCCGAGGGCGGAGCCCCAGGATGCTGCGCCGTCAAGTGACACGCGACCCTGCACCAGGGTGCCGAGCATCGTGAAGAACCGACGGCCGGGGCTGTCTATCGAGCTGGTGTAGGTGCCGTCGGCGGCGACGTCGCCGTACTTGTTCAGCAGGTTCGTGCGAGGGATGCGCACGTGGTCGAAGGAGAGGCGACCGTTGTCGATGCCGTTCAGACCGCCCTTGAGTCCGTCGTCCTCGCGGCCGATGCCTGGCAGGTCATTGCCGTCGTCGCCTCGCAGCGGCACGTAGAAGCAGTGCACGCCGTGGCTGACGCCGTTGGTGATCAGCTGCGCGAACACGGTCGCTGCGACACCGTGCAGCGCAGCGTTGCCGAGGTACTCCTTCGTCGCGCCGCGGAACGGCGTGTTGATGACGAACTCCTCGGTCTCGGGGTCGTACGTCGCGGTCGTGCCGGCCGAGGCGACGTCGGAGCCGTGTCCGATCTCGGTCATCGCGAACGCGCCGGGGATGGAGAGGTCCATGATCCCGGGGAGCCACTTCTTGTGGTGCTCCTCGGTTCCGAGCTGCAGCACGGCCGATCCGAACAGTCCCCACTGCACGCCCGCCTTGATCTGCAGGCTCGGATCGGCTGCGACGAGCTCTTCGAAGCCGGAGATGTTCGCGCCGTTGTCGTCCTCGCCGCCGAATGCCTTCGGGAACGCGCGGTGCACGGCCTTGTTCTCGACCAGCAGGTGCAGCTGGCTGAGCACGCGCTCTCGATGCTCGTCCTTGCCCAGCTCGTCCATGCGCCAGAAGGCCGGGTCCTTGATCATCGCGCGCGCCGTGCGGCGCGTGTCGGCCCAGGTGCCCAGCAGAAGATCGTTGACCCGATCGACATCGATGCGCGGGGCATCGTCGTCACGGTGTGAGGTTGCGGTGCGGACGGCGGCGTCGACCATGAGAGTTCCTCTCAAAGAGAAGTAAGGATGCTTCAACCGTAGGAGTCCTCCAACACGTCACCAAGCGTTGTGTGCGCAACCTCCAAGCCTCCCGCGGCACGCGGTCAGGTCGAGTTGTCGCGAGGCCACAGCCCGGCTCCCGCGGGCGGCGGCGCGCCTTCAAAGGAGGAAAGCGTCGGTCTCGATCGATCGTGGCCGACACCTTCCTCCTTTCATCGGGTGCGCTCCGCTCAGAAGGCGACGTCGATCGTGCCGTTGGACTCGATGACCTCGCGCACCTCGTCACTGGCGAACGCGGCCTTCAACGCCGCGGTCGCCTCACTGTCGGCATCCTCTTCACGGACCGCGACGTGCAGCGCGAACCGGTCGTCGAGTTCTGTGATGAGGCCGTCGTCGGCGGGGTTGAGGCCGAGAGCCGCGATGTGGGACGGCCACTGGAAGACGAGGTCGGCCTCTTCGTACGCAGAGTTGAGCGATGCGATCGGCACCTCGAGGAACTCGATGTTCTTCGGGTTCTCGGTGATGTCGTCCACGGTGGACACGTAGGGGTCGACATCGGGGTCGAGGGCGATCACGCCTTCGGCATCGAGCAGCTTGAGCGCGCGGCCCAGGTTCGACGAGTCGTTCGGCACGGCGACCGTGGCGCCGTCAGGAAGGTCGGCGATGTCGTCGAGCGTCTTCGAATAGAACGCGATCACGAAGTTGTACACCGGCTGCACGGCGACCAGCGAGGCCCCGTTGGCCGCGTTGAACTCCTGCATGTACGGCTCGTGCTGCGAGAAGTTGCCGTATGCGTCGCCGTCGTTCACGATCGTGTTCGCGGTGATGTAGTCCGAGACCTCGACGAGCTCGATCTCGTAGCCGTCCTCGATCGCCTCCCCCGCGGCCTCGACGACATCCGTCATCGGCGCGGTGACGGCGGCGATCTTGAGCACGACGGGTTCGGATGCCGCGGCATCCCCGCCTTCGGACGGCTGGCCCGACGCGCATCCGGCGAGCACCAGAGCGGCTCCGATGCTCGCGGCGAGGATGCCGATACGTGCGGTTCTCATGAATCCTTCTTTCTTCGGGGTGGTTGTCTCGCTGGGCCGGCGTGGCGGCTCAGCGGTGGTCGAGTTTCTCGGAGGCACGGTGTCCGACGGCCTGGATCACCAGCACGCAGACGACGATGATCGCGATCGTGATGTACATGAGCGCGTCGTTGTACTCCTGGTAGCCGTAGCGCATCGCGAAGTCGCCGATGCCGCCGCCGCCCACGACGCCGAGCACGGTCGAGTACGACAGCAGGCTGATCGCGGCGGAGGTCAGCGCGTAGACGAGTCCGGAGCGTGCCTCCGGAAGCAGGACGCGGAACACCGCCTGCGGCAGCGTGGTTCCCATCGCGACCGCGACGCGGGAGATGCCGGGCGGGATCTCCCGGAGGATCTGCTCGACCAGCCGGGCATAGATGGCCACGGCGACGAAGCACAGCGGCAGGGTCGACGCCTGCGTGCCGAAGCTGGTGCCGATCACGGCGCGGGTGAACGGGATGAGGAAGACGACGAGCAGCAGGAACGGGAACGAGCGGACGATGTTGATGTACATGTTCGCGATCGTCCAGACCGCGCGGTTCTCGGCGATGCCGCCGCGCTGCGTGAGGAACACGACCATCCCGAGCGGGAGTCCAATCAGCACAGCCGCCGCCAACGACACGAGCATCATGTACCCGGTCTCGGCGAGCGCTTCGGCGATGTCCGCGCCGTACTCGGAGAGGAGGTCGGTGAGCCAGCCCATCACATCAGCTCCCGCTTGACCTGTTCGTGATAGCTGGGCATCGCGCGCAGGTCGGTCTTCTTCACCGCGAAGAGTTCGCGCATGCGCCCCTTCTCGAGCAGCAGCGCGCGATCGCAGATCGCCTTCACGACGTCGAGGTCGTGCGAGATCACGACGATCGTCGTGCCGAACTTCTCGCGGGCGTCGAGCAGCACGCGGAGCACCTCGGCGGTCGTGCTGGCGTCCAGCGAAGAGGTCGGCTCGTCGCAGAGCAGCAGCGGCGGGCGGGTGACCAGCGCGCGGGCGAGTCCGACGCGCTGCTTCTCCCCACCGCTGAGCTCGGCCGGGTGATGGTCGGCGCGATGCGTGAGGCCGACGAAGGCGAGCATCTCATCGACGGCGGCCCGCTCTTCGGCACGCGTGCGCCGGATGCCCGCCCTGCGTCTGATCTGGAGTCCGAGCGCGACGTTCTGCCGCACGGTGCGACTGCTGAGCAGGTGGATGCCCTGGAAGACGACGCCGACCTGCCGGCGCAGCGTCCGCATCTCGCGGCGACTGCGTCCGGCCATGGTCGCACCGTCGACGCGCACCTCACCGCGGTCGGCCGTGATGAGCCCGTTGACGAGTTCGAGGAGCGTCGTCTTGCCGGCACCGCTCTCGCCGATGACGCCGAAGATCTCGCCGCGATCGATGCTCAGGTCGATGCCGTCGAGCGCCGGCGGCTGGTCGGAGCGGTCGCCGTAGTACTTGCTGACGTCGCTGAACTCGACGATCGTCGTGCCCGTGGTTTCCATCGATGCGTGCCGCTCTCTTCGCTCGCGGCTTCATCGCCCGGAGTTGGTGTACTGAGTCCAATTATAGTTGAGGTATGAGCGTGAGGTATCGGACAGAGGCGATCAATCGTGATGGCGGAGACGGGACGGCCGCAGTTCCGGATGGGCTGACGGTGACGGTCTCGTCACCGCTGAACCCCGACCGCGATCCGGCGGGGACGAACCCGGAACAGCTCTTGGCGCTCGCCTGGGCGACATGCCTGAACGCGACAGCGCAGGCCGTGGTGGCGCGTCGCGTGCAGACCGCGGTGCGGGTCGAAGTGGAGCTGCACGACGCCTCGGCGGGCGGTGGTTACGAGTTCCACGTCGATGCGTTCCTGTCGGTGCAGGATGCGGATGCCGCGGAGACGGAGCGCGTGCTCGCAGCTGCGCACGCCCGCTGTCCGGTGTCGAAGCTCATCGGCGGCGCCGCGACCGTCGCCGTGCACGCCGAGGATTTCGCGGGCGCCGCGGCTTCGACGCGCTGACGCTCACCCACCTCGCGGCACCCGCCGCTCTACGCTTGCGCTACACCTCGTGACAAGCGCGCCATCGATCGGTGTCGCGGATGTCACGAACTGTAGCGCTGAGCGTCAGAGTGGTCCCTGAAGCCTCAGTTCGCGGCGACCACCGCGAGCACGGCGTCTCCGTAGGCCTCGCGCTTCTTCTCACCGATGCCGGTGATGCCGTCGAGGTCGCCCATCGACGCGGGACGGAGCTCGGCGAGCGCACGCAGCGTCGCGTCACCGAACACGATGTACGCCGGCTTGCCGATCTCCCGCGCCGTCTCGGCGCGCCACACCCGCAACGCCTCGAAGAGCGACCGGTCGCCCTCGGCGACAGCATCCGACGCCGCCGACGTCTTGCGCGAGCGGCTGACGCTGACCCGGCCCATGGTGTCCTTGCGAAGCGGCACCGGCGTCTCGCCGCTGAGCACGCCGGCCGCCACCGCACCGGGGGCGAGCGTGCCGTAGTCGCCCTGAGCGACGAGGATGCCGCGCGCGAGCAACTGCCGCACGACGCTGCGCCAGTCCTGATCCGACAGGTCGGCGCCGATGCCGTAGGTCGCGAGACCGTCGTGCTTCTGCTGGCGGATGCGGTCGTTCGAAGACCCCCGCAGGATGTCGATGAGGTGACCGGCGCCGAACGCCTGGTTGCGCTCGCGCTTGAGCCTGACGATCGTCGACAGCAGCTTCTGCGCCGGAACGAGGCCGTCGAACGTCTCCGGCTTCTCCAGGCACGTGTCGCAGTTGCCGCAGGGAATCGATTCCTGGCCGAAATAGTTCAGCAGGTTCCGGCGCCGGCACTCGACCGTCTCGCACAGAGCGAGCATGGCGTCGAGGTGCTGCCCCATCCGCATCTTGAACGTGCGATCGCCGGGGCTCTGGTCGATCATGCGGCGCTGCTGCACGACGTCGCCGAGACCGTAGGCCATCCACGCCACTGCCGGCTCGCCGTCTCGACCGGCACGACCGGTCTCCTGGTAGTAGCCCTCGACGGACTTCGGCAGGTCGATGTGCGCGACGAACCGCACATCCGGCTTGTCGATGCCCATGCCGAACGCGATCGTCGCGACCATCACGACGCCGTCCTCGCGCAGGAACCGCGACTGATTCGCGGCGCGCACCTCGGCAGGAAGGCCCGCGTGGTACGGCAGGGCGTCGAGCCCCTGCGCCGAGAGATACGTCGCGGTCTGCTCGACGGACTTGCGGCTGAGCGCGTAGACGATGCCCGCTGCGCCGTCGGGCATCGAACGGACGAACTGCACCAACTGCTTGCGCGGGTCGACCTTCGGGACGATGCGGTATTGGATGTTCGGGCGGTCGAAGCTCGCGACGAAGTGCTTCGCTCCCGCTCTCCCGCCGGCCCCCTCGAGCTGCAGGCGCTCGGTGAGCTCCTTGTGCGTGGCGCGGGTCGCGGTGGCGGTGAGCGCCATGCGCGGAACCCCGGGGAATCGCTCGCCGAGGTCGCCCAGCGCGAGGTAGTCGGGGCGGAAGTCGTGGCCCCACTGCGACACGCAGTGGGCCTCATCGATCGCGATGACGCTGAGCACCCCGCGCTGCAGCAGTGTCGTCGTCTGGCGGTTCGAGAGCCGCTCCGGCGCGACGTAGATGAGGTCGAGCTCGCCGGCGACATACGCCCGCTCGACCTCGGAGCGTTCGGAGACCGACTGCGTCGAGTTCAGATAGGCCGCGTTCACGCCGTTGGCGCGCAGCGCGTCGACCTGGTCGTGCATCAGTGCGATCAACGGGCTGATCACGAGTCCGGTGCCCTCGCGCACGAGCGCCGGCACCTGGTAGGTGACGCTCTTTCCCGCGCCGGTCGGCATGAGCACGACGGCATCCCCACCGCCGATCACATGATCGACGATCGCCTCCTGGTCACCGCGGAACGCGTCGTAGCCGAAGACGGTGTGCAGCGCCTCGCGGGCGGTCGCGTAGCGCGCCGGCGTCGCCTGTCGCACGACGGGCGCAGAAGATGCCACCACTGGCGTCGTCGGGCCCTGACCCCAGTCGAGCGGCGGTTCGTAACCCGGCCCCTGCGGTTCCCAGTCCATCTCTTCGGGCGGAGGGGCGTCTTCCCAAGGGGCGGGCTCGGTCGGATCCCACGGCAGATCCTCGTACGGGTCACGGGATGTCTGCGGCATCCCTCCAGCGTAACGACCCCTGCGGACGCCCGCCGTCCTAGGGTGGGGATGACCAGCGGACAACGCGAAGGAGCAAACAATGACCGATGACACCACTGTCTCCCGCAACGACGACGCGTCTCGCTACGAGATCCGCGTCGGCGACACCCTCGCCGGTTTCGCCGAGTTCGATCACCGCCCGGGCGAGATCCGCTTCATCCACACCGAGGTCGACCCCGCGTTCCAGGGCAAGGGCCTGGCTTCGGTTCTCGCGGCGGGCGCACTGGCGGATGCCGCAGCATCCGACGACACGATCGTGCCGTACTGCCCCTACATCGCGAAGTACCTGAAGACGCACGAGGTCGAGGGCGCGGAGATCCGCTGGCCGCAGCTTCCGACCGACCCGACAGACGCCACCGGGCAATGATCGGCCAGCACTCCATCGCGCTCGAACCGCGCGAGGTGCCGCTCGGCGGGGTGCGCGGCATGAGCGTGCTGCGCACTCTGCCGAACCGCGACCTGCCGACCGTCGGAGCCTGGTGCTTCCTCGACCGCTTCGGGCCGGGTCCGGTGAAGATGAGGGTCGAGCCGCACCCGCACATCGGGCTGCAGACCGTGACCTGGCCGCTCGTGGGCGACATGCGTCACCGCGACTCGGTGGACAGCGACGTGACACTGAAGCGCGGGCAGCTGAACCTCATGACGGCGGGCGACGGCATCTCGCACTCGGAGTATTCGCTCGGCGAGGAGCCGATCCCGCTCGACGCGCTGCAGCTGTGGGTCGTGCTGCCGGAGTCGGCCAGGCACGGTGCTGGCGGGTTCGAGCAGCACACGTCCCTTCCCACGGTCACTCTGCCGGCATCGTCAGGTCCGGACGCCGCGGCGACCGTCGTGCTCGGCGAGTTCGCGGGGGTCCGCTCCCCCGCGACGGCCCACACGCCGATCGTCGGGGCCGAGATCGCGCTGCCGGCAGGGAGCACGGTCGCGCTGCCGCTCGATGAGGCGTGGGAGCACGCGATCGTGCTCGTCGAGGGCGATGTCACGGTCGCCGGACGCCCGCAGGCGCGCAACGAGATGCTGTACCTCGGCGATGCACGGTCGGATGTCTCCGTCTCGAGCACTGAGGGTGCGCTGCTCTTCGTCCTCGGCGGCGAGCCGTTCGAGGAGGACCTCGTGATGTGGTGGAACTTCGCCGGCCGCACCCACGATGAGATCGCTCAGGCGCGTGCCGATTGGGAGACACCGGACGCCGCCGCTCGCTTCGGACACGTGGTGGCCCACGGGTCGGAGCGGATCCCCGCTCCCGAACTGCCGAACGTGAGGTTGAAGCCGCGGCGGCGGCAGATCTGAACACGGGTAAAGAATCGATTATCGTCTCGATAATCTCTTGTCATATTCGAATCTATGTTCTAGGCTCGGAGGATGGCAACGATCAGCCCACCGCGACCGGCACTCGAGGAATCCCTCGTGCGTCAAGGCGCCCTGCTCGACGATTGGATCGATGCGGGCAGGCAGATCGGTGCACTCGAAGCGCGCCGCGCTGAACTGTTGGCTGAACGGCTCGACCTGCTGGCACAGGAGCGTTCGCTGGAACCGGGCTCCGATGAGATCGCGTTCCGATCGATGTGCGCGGAGTATGCGGCCGCGGGGCATGTTCCGCCGTCGACGGTGGCGACGCACATCACGAGCGCGTGGGCATTGGTTCGCCTCTTCCCCGAGACCTTGGCGTCGTTGGCGGCCGGCGCGATCAGCAAGCGTCACGCGGATGCCATCGTCGCCGAGGCTCCGAACGTGAGCGGCCATCCGGATGCAGTACGCCTGCGCAGCGAGTACGAACAGCAGGTTCTGCCCTTCGCGGAGCATGACACCGCTGCTCGCACCCGCACTCATGCCCGTGGCGTCGCGGTGACCGTGCATCCCGAGGGGACGGCGGAGCAGCATCGCCGGGCACGCTCGGAGCGCAGTGTCACAGTCAGGTCAGACGGCGACGGCATGGCTGTGCTGACGGCGATCCTGCCCGAGCTTCTCGCGTATGCGATCCATGACCGGCTGACGGCGCTGGCCGACGACGTCACTCAGGCGCGACCGGAGGGGCAGCGGCGGCCTCGCCGTTCCACACTGGAGAAGATCCGGGCCGAGCGCGATGCCGCTCTCGCACAGCAGACTCCCTTCGACCCCGAGCCGCCAATCGATCTCGAGAACGAGTTCCGCGATTCGATGGCGAAGCCCGCACCGTGGGAAGCGCCATCCGCCGAGCGGCCGACAGACGACGGCGACACCGTCCCGGCCGAAGATCAGCGCTTCGACGACTTCATCGGTGATGAGGACTTCGATGACGCGACCGGCGACGACGCGTTCCACGACTCCACCCCGATGCACGACGGCTACGGCACCCTCGAACACGACACGCGCACCAAGGATCAGCTGCGCGCCGACATCCTGGCGGACCTTCTTCTGACGACGACGCCCACCAGCGTCACCACCACAGCGCTCGGATCCGTGAAGGCCACTGTTCAGGTCACCATCAGCGCGTCGACTCTCGCGGGCGACGACGACGCGATGGCCGAACTCAACGGTCACGGCCCGATGACTCCTGACGCCGCGAGAATTCTCGCCGGTAGCACCGGCAGTTGGGATCGAGCGTTCCTCGACCCGCGAGGCATGGTCGTCGAGACCGACAACTACGTGCCCACTGCGGGAATGAAACGGTTCCTCCGCGCCCGCGACCAGCATTGCCGTTTCCCCGGGTGCCGGGCACCTGCGCATCGCTGCCAGATCGACCACAACCACGACCATGCCAAGGGCGGGCCGACGGCGCTGTGCAACCTGTCCCTGTTCTGCACCAGCCACCATCCGCTCAAGCATCCTGATGTCGATGCGCGCGATCGATGGACAGCGAAGCAGCTCGAGGATGGCGTGATCCTCTGGACCAGTCCGCTCGGACGCACCTACACCGACGAAGCACCGCTGCGCGTGATGTTCGTGTGAGAGCTGGTCGTCGGCGGGCGAAGGGGCGTCCCGCGCATGTGCACGAGGCGCCCCTTCGCATCCGGGCAGTGGCTCTACCGGCGAGTAGCTCTACCGGCTCTACCGGCGAGTAGCTCTACCGGGCAGCAGCTCTACGGCCCGAATTCCTTACTGTCCCGTGTCGACCGAGACGATCGTCCGCACGTCGGAGTCGCCGTACTGAACGACGCCGAGGTACTTCGTGCCAGCCGCGAGGCCGCTCCAGCTGAGCTCATAGCTCGTCGACTGGCCCTGCGTCACCGGGATCGGGTTCGGCGTCGCCGTGAGCGCACCTTCGCCGCCCGGCGCGACGTTGGCGTAGGTCATGTCCCACGTCATCGGCCCGGTCGTCGAGTACACGTTCGCGACGACCAGGTACGTGCCGGCCGTCGGAGCCGGGAGCGTCACCTGCTCATCGGCCGACGCGGACGCCGACTGCCACCGCTCGTAGTAGCGCAGATCATCGGGTGCCACCACGCGGTACACCGTCAGGTCGAGGTCGCTGCCCTCATCGTCCGACGAATCGAGATCGAACCTCGACAGCGACGTTCCCTCCGGAACGTCCACGACCCACGCGACATCCTTGTTCGCATCTCCCGAGTTCTCGTCACCCGAGTGGCCCTCGACGGGGTTGGCGGGATCCGCGAGCAGCTGGAACGGAGTCAGACCTGCGAGGTTGAGCGGCAGCTCGCCGTCCAGCCCCGGTGTGATCTCCACCGTTGTGCTGCCGTCCACGCCGGTTCCGGTCATCTCGGCCGGAGCATCCGCCGTCACGGGGAACACCACGATCGGCGTGCGCACCGAGTTCGACTCGCTCGACCAGGTGAGCGATCCCGTCGCCCACTGCTCGACCGGAGCGCTCTCGTTGTCGAAGGTGACCGTGTAGGTCGCGGTCTCTCCCGCACCGCCGAAGCTGAGCGTCGACGGCTCGACGGTCGCGCTCACGCCGGGAACGTCGATGCTGGCCGTGAAGGTTCCGGCCTCCGTCGACGTCACCGTGCGCGTGATCGTCTGCGCGCTGGCGAGGGTGCCGATCGAGATCGACGCGATGTTGAGATCGCTGCCGTCGATCGGCTCGACGCCTTCGAACTCTGCGAGCCCCTTGCCCTCGATGAACGCCGCCCAGTCGGTCACGTCATTCAGGTACAGCATCCCCGGATCGAAGAAGCGCGACGGATCGACCTGCCCTGCACCCTGCGCGAACGGATCGGTGTTCGCCGAACCGTCGGCGTTCACGGTGTCGTACGCGGTGGTCATCATCGCGGACTTCACCTCTGCGGGCGTCGCGTTCGGACTCTCACCGAGATACAGCGCACCGAGACCTGCGATGTGCGGCGACGCCATCGACGTGCCGGACAGGATGCCGAACGTCGGCTCGTCCTTGCTGCCGCTGTTCGTCGCCGCGAGGATCGCCACGCCAGGAGCCGCGATGTCGGGCTTCATGACATCACTGCCGTCGGCGTGCACCGGGCCGCGGCTGGAGAACCCGGCGATCTGAGGCACCGGGGTGACCTCGTCCGTGGTGTTCTCGCCGATCAGCGAGATCGGCTGGTCGACGCCGCCCTGAACGTACGCCAGCACCGCCTCGCGATGCACGGAGGAGAGGTGCACGGTCGGCACGACGTGGAAGTCGTTGTCGAGCGAGTCCGCCTCACCGGGAACGTTCACGAGCACCATGCCGATACCGCCGGCGTCCTTCACGACCTGCGACTTCTCCGCCCGCGCGTTGCCGCCGCGATCGCAGACGACGATGTGCCCCGACACCTTCGCGGGGTCGAGCGTGCCGGGAAGGCACAGACGAGGATCGACCGCATCGGCGACCGCGGCATCAGCGGCGTAGATCGACGGACCGGTCACGGTCTCGCCGAACGGAACAGAGACGGACGCACCGGCCTGGGTGAATCCGTCGAAGACGACCGTGCCCTCCCAGGTCGGGATCGTGGATGCCGCGACCGAGGTGTACCAGGGCGAGGCGTGGTCGGTGGTGACGGCGTCCGGGCCGTCGTTGCCCGCGCTCACCGCGACGAACACGCCTGCGGCAGCCGCGTTCAAGAAGGCGATGTCGTCGGGCGCGAGCACGGTGGTGGCCGCTCCCCCGCCGATTGAGTAGTTGATCACGTCGACGCCGTCGGCGACGGCCTGGTCGATCGCGGAGATGAGGTCGCTGAGCGCGCAGATGTCGTCGTCGGTGACCGCGGCATCCGGACCGACGTAGCAGGCCTTGTACGCCGCGACCTTGGCCGCCGGTGCCACACCCGAGATCGTGCCGAGCCCGACGCCGTTCACGGCGGCGTCGACCCCGAAGGCGCCTGCCGCCGTGCTGGCGGTGTGCGAACCGTGGCCGTCTCCGTCACGCGGTGAGAGGTAGTCGTACTGGAAGTCGAATCCAGCCGCCGTCGCACCGGCCGAGAAGTACTGCCCGCCGATCAGCTTGGTCGAGTAGTCGTGCTTGTCCCAGTCCTGGCCCTGCACGATCGCTCCGCGGAACTGACCGCCGTCTGACTTGTCGAAGTACACGTACGAGCCGTCGCTGTACGCATCACCGCCGCTCTGCTTCTGCTTCTTGAGCTTGTTGCCCGCGAATGACGGATGCTCGGGGGCGATCCCCGTGTCGATCACGCCGACCACGACGCCCTCACCGGCGTGATCCACGCCCCCGGTCTCCTCCCAGACCCCGCCGGCACCTGCGCTGTCGTCGCCGAGTCCCAGGAAGTCCGTGGAGGTCTGCGCGTCGGGATGGCGCACTTCGTCCGGGAACACCCCGAGCACGTCCTTCGACGAGCGCAGCGCGTCGACCTGGTCGCCGGTGAGCTCGGCGCTGAAGCCGTTGAGCGTCACCTGGTACGTGGCGTCCGGCGTGATTCCACCGGCCTGCGCGAGCTTGCGCTGCTCGTTCTTCAGATGAGCGATGTACTTCTGGGAGTCCTGCGAATGAGCGTCGAGCTGGTTGCCAGGCTTCGGCTTCGTGCTGCGCAGCCCCTTCGTGTCTCCTTCGTAGGTGGCGAGCGGATCGGCCTTCATCATGACGATGTAATGACCTGGAGTGCCCTCCACGGGTGCGGGATGTGTCACCCCCTCGACGCTTGCGAAACTGGCTGTTGCCGAGGATCCGATGACGACTGCGGCCACTGTGACGGCCATCGCCAATCGGAAGGGTGATCGACCCATGTGTCTCTCCGATGGTTGGTGAGCTGCGGCGGCATTGCCGCACCGTCGATCAACTTAGCGCTCAGATCACTCGTGCACCAGATGTCGATTCCGAGAGCGATCTGCGATATATGGACGCTGCACGACTCGGGTCAGACGCGCTCCGGCGTGTGCAGCCGCCCGAGGTAGCGATCCGCCCGTGAAGGCGCTCCACGGGTGTCCATGAGCGAGACCACGACCGTCACGGCGGTCGCCAGCGGAACCGTCCACGCGGCCGGATGCGCGAGGAACGGCGCGGCTGCGCCCACCCCGCCGACCGCGGTGTGGATCAGCAGCGACAGCGCGCAGGCGACGCCGCCCGTGGTCATGCCGGCGATGGCGCCCCGCGCCGTGAGCCCCCGCCACCACACTCCGAGCAGCACGATGGGAGAGAGCATGGATGCCGCGAACACGAACACCATCCCGACGCTGGAGCCGAGCCCCTCCGGCACGGTCAGCAGCGCCACCACGAGCGGCACCGCTGTGCACAGCACCGCCGACAGCCGGAACGATCGCACGGATCCCGAGAACACGTCCTGGCTGACGACCCCGGCCAACGACACGACGAGGCCGGCGGACGTCGCGAGGAACGCGGCGAAAGCGCCGGCGACGATGAGTGCGGTCAGAAGCTCGCCGAACAGCCCGGGGAAGACCCTCGACGGCAGCACGAAGGCCACAGTGTCGGCGACTCCCGGTGCCGCGAGATCGGGTGCGACGATACGGGAGATCAGTCCCATCCCACTGGAGACCGCGTAGAACGCGCTCACCATCACGATCACCAGCACCGTCGTGCGCCGAGCCGAAACGCCGGTCGGGCTCGTGTAGAACCGCACCAGCACGTGCGGCAGTCCCATCGTCCCCAGCAGCAGCGCCACCATGAGCGACGCCGTCTCGTACGCGTCGAAGCCGGAAGGACCTGCGGATGCCGGGAAGATCACGACCGGATCGATCTCGTGCGGCCCGCCGGTCAGCACGAACGCGATGCAGAACAGCGGCACCAGCAGCGCGAACAGCTTCAGCCAGTACTGGAACGCCTGCACGTAGGTGATCGCCCGCATGCCGCCGGCGGCGACGGATGCTGCGACCAGCACGGCGATCGCGACCTCGCCGATCCACTGCGGCAGACCAGCCACGACCATCAGCGTGATGCCGGCGCCATGCAACTGCGGCACGATGTACAGCCAGCCGATCACCAGCACGGCGATGCTCGTCACGCGCCGTGCCCTGACCGATTCCAGCCGCGCCTCGATGAAATCGGGGATGGTGTAGGCCCCGCTGCGACGAAGCGGTGCCGCGACGAAGACGAGCACCAGCAGATATCCGGCGGCATAGCCGATCGGGAACCAGAAGCCGCGCGCACCCTCGAGCAGCACCAGTCCTGACAGGCCGAGGAACGTGCCGGCGGAGAGGTACTCGCCGCTGATCGCCGAGGCGTTCCACACCGGTCTGACGGTGCGCGACGCCACGAAGAAGTCCCCGGTCGTGCGCGACACCCTCAGACCATAGACGCCGATGAGCAGCGTCGCGATCACGACGAGTGCGATGCCGAGCAGGTCGAACACGGGGTTCATCCGCGCTCCCTCAGCGCACGGTACGCCCGTTCGTTGCGCGGGGGG
>NZ_JBLVOB010000007.1:550510-550816 GCF_053543555.1 Microbacterium xerophyticum
TTGCGCGGGGCGCCGCGCGCGTAGAGCAGGGCGAACACGATGATGATGGGATAGAACGCGAACGCGTGCAGCAGCCACGACAGCGGCAGCCCGGCGATCACGAGCCGATCGATCTCGGGCACGAGCGCGATCACGAGGGTCAGCACCGCTGCGACCACGACGAATCCTGCGACCGTTCCCAGGGCGAGTCGCAGCTGGCTCCGTCTCAGGGCGCGGGCGTACACGGCATCCGCGTCGTCGGCCGGCGTGCCGGGAAGAGCGATCCCGTGGGTGTGATCGTGCGCGTGCGCACGGCGGTCGTGGGCG
>NZ_JBLVOB010000007.1:550852-566619 GCF_053543555.1 Microbacterium xerophyticum
GGGCGCGGGCGCACGGCGGGCGTCTGCGCTCACGCGCACGCGACGAGGCGGATGCTGCGCGGTCATCTGGGCGCTCCGCGCACCAGCGCCTCGCGCACGGCGGGCAGGAGCCGCCTGCTCACGGGAAGCACGACCGCTCCGACCACCACAGAGGGCTCGCCTCCGGACAGTCGTACCTCATCGATCGCGGCGACGGCGGCCAGGTACGAACGATGCACCCTGACGAATCCGGCATCCGCCCATCGCTGTTCCAGCTCCGAGATCGGGATGCGCACCAGGTGCCCCATGTCGTCCGCGGTGTGCAGACGCGAGTAGTCGCCCTGTGCCTGCACCCAGCGCACGTCGCTGCGATGCACGAAACGCACGCTGGAGCCCACCGTCACCGAGAGCACCTCGTCGTCCGACGGCGCGGCGGTTCCTCCCAGTTCCAGCACGCGGTCGACGGCGCGGATCAGCCGGTCGGCCCTGACCGGCTTGAGCAGGTAGTCCGCCGCACGCACATCGAACGCATCGACGGCGCGGGCATCGTCCGCTGTCACGAAGACGACAGCGGGAGGAGTCGCCAACGACCCCAGCGAACGCGCGAGCTCCATGCCGGAGAGGCCGGGCATGTGGATGTCGAGGAATGCGATCGACACGGCCTGCGCGGACAGCATCCTCAGAACCTCCGCGCCGGAACTCGCCGTCAGGATCTCACCGATGCGGTCATCACGGCGCAGCAGATGCGTCAGCTCGTCGAGAGCAGGATGCTCGTCATCGGCGACGAGGACATCGATCATGTCGTCCCTCCCGCTCAGTCGCGCCCCGGGTCGTGCAGCGGCTGCGACTTCGGGATGCGCATCCGCACCAGCGTACCTTCGCCTAGATTCGTCTCCACGACCAGCCCGCCCTCGCGCCCGTACATCTGCCGCAGTCTGGTGTCGACGTTGCGCAGCCCGACGTGGGCGCCGTCGTCGGCGGCCGTCAGCAGTGTGCGCAGCGAATCGGGATCCATGCCGACGCCGTCGTCCTCGACGGTGATCTCGGTGTGCGTGCCGTCATCGATCGCCTCGATCCGGATCGTGCCGCCGCCCTCACCGGGCTCCAGCCCGTGCCGCACCGCATTCTCGACGAGCGGCTGCACGGAGAGGAACGGGATGACGGTCGCCAGCGCCTCGGGTGCGATGCGCAGCGTCACCTCGAGCCTGTCGCCGAAGCGCGCCCTCTCCAGCGTCAGGTACGAGTGGATGCTGCGCAGCTCTTCCGCCAGCGTCGTGAACTCGCCCTGACGGCGGAACGAGTAGCGGGTGAAGTCGGCGAACTCGAGGACGAGCTCGCGCGCCCGCTCCGGATCGGCGTGGATGAAGGACGCCACGGCCGTCAGCGCGTTGTAGATGAAGTGCGGCGAGATCTGGGCGCGCAGCGATCGCAGCTCCGCCTCGGCGAGCGCCGTGCGCGACGCGTCCAGTCCGCCCAGCTCCACCTGCGCCGCGCACCAGTCGGCGACCTCCCCTGTGGCCCGCACGAGCGCCGCCCGCACGGGTGCCGCGAACGCCACGACCACGCCGGCGACCTGTCCGTCGACGACGATCGGCGCGCCGACGGCCTCCAGATCCTCACCGTCGGGATGCGGGAACACCTGCCTCCGGCCGGACTCCTGCACCCGCTCGGCGATGCGCAGCGCCGAGCCCTTGAGCGCGTCGTCCGCACCGTCGATCGCGACCGCGCCGTCGACCCCCACGATCGCGACGGCGTTGCTGCCGAGGAGTGTGCGGAAGTGCCTGGCGGCGCGGACGACGTCCGGTGCGCTCAGTCCTGCGCGCAGATGCCGCGCCGCCAGGCTGGCGTGGTGCATAGCCGCGTACGACGCTTGCTCCGCCGCGCTGCCCAGGTCGGCGTTGCCGCGCGCGAGGCGCCAGGCGAGCAGCAGCAGCACCGTGAGCACGACCCCGCCGATCACGCCGAGGGCGGCGGCGAGCACCACGGATCCGGTCATGGCATCAGCCTAGGACGACGGTGAAACCGGCACTGCTGCCGAGCGCGGCGCCACGCGCTCAGCAGCAGCGCGCTCCGGGGTTGCGGTCCTGCTCGTCCATCCGGTCGCGCCAGAACTCCCGCTCCGTCATCGGCTTCTCATCCGGGTGCCTGCGCCGGTGATGCGCGAGATACGTCTCATAGGCGCTGTCGCCCATGAGGTTGCGCATGTACCAGCGGATGCCGCGACCGGCACGCAGCGCCAATGCACCGGCCGCCCTCAGGCCGGTCGCAGCATCCGACTGGATCGTCATGAGATCAGTGTCCCTTGCGGTGGGCGTTGGCGCGGAGCTCTTCGTTCACGATCGGCTCCCACTGCTTCTCGAGCTCGCGCTCGTCGGATGTCGGAAGGAACCCCGCCGGCGCGTAGCGGCGCGAGACCACTGCGGCATCCTCGGTGTTCTCGCCGCCGCCGCGCCGCAGCGCCTTGATGGCGACGATGACGGCCATGATCATCACGACGATGGCGAGGACGACGAAGATGATCGACAGCGTGCCCTGCACGGCGGTGTTGCGGATGACCGCCTCCACGGTCGCCGGCTCACCGAGGCTCGTGTCGCCCGCCTCCTGAGCCGCGCGGTACTTGAAGTGATTCGCCCAGTAGCCGATCTGCGGCACCGGAGAGAAGATCTTGTACAGCGAGGCGGTGATGGTGATCACAGCCGTGAACGCCAGCGGCAGCGCCACGATCCACAGCCACTTCACGTAGCTCTTGCCCCGCTTGGCGACGATCGCCAGCACCACGGCGAGCGCGATCGCGGCGAGCAGCTGGTTGGCGATGCCGAACAGCGGGAAGAACGTGTTGATGCCGCCGAGGGGATCGGTCACGCCGAGGATGAGGATGTACCCCCACCCGGCGACCATGATGGCGGTCGTGATCCACACACCGGGGCGCCAGGAGACGTCGCGGAACTTGGGGAACCAGGCGCCGATCGTGTCCTGGAGCATGAAGCGGGCGACGCGGGTGCCTGCGTCCACCGCGGTGAGGATGAACAGCGCCTCGAACATGATCGCGAAGTGGTACCAGAACGCCATCAGTGCCTGACCGCCGAGCGCCTGCTGCATGATGTGCGCGAGGCCCAGTGCGAGCGTCGGGGCGCCGCCCGTGCGCGACACGATCGACTCCTCGCCGACATCCGCAGCGGTACCGGTGAGCATCTCGGGTGTCAGGTTCACCCCGGTCAGCCCGAGCGAGTTCACGAAGGCGACCGCTCCCTCGACCGTGCCGCCGGTGAGAGCCGCGGGCGAGTTCATCGCGAAGTAGATGCCCTGATCGATCGAGATCGCGGCGACCAGCGCCATGATCGCGACGAACGACTCCATGAGCATGCCGCCGTAGCCGATGAAGCGGGTCTGCCGCTCCTTCTCGATGAGCTTGGGCGTCGTGCCCGAGGCGATCAGCGCGTGGAATCCCGACAGAGCGCCGCACGCGATCGTGACGAACAGGAACGGGAACAGCGCTCCGGAGAACACCGGGCCGAGGCCGTTCTCGCCGAAGACCGTGAGGGCCGGAACCGAGATCTCGGGGCGCACCAGCACGATGGCGCCCGCGAGCATGACGATCACGCCGATCTTCATGAAGGTCGACAGGTAGTCGCGGGGAGCGAGCAGCAGCCAGACCGGGAGGATCGCGGCGATGAAGCCGTAGATGATGATGCCCCACGCGATCGTCGTCGTGTCGAGGTGGAACAGCGCCTGTCCCCACTCGGTGTTCGAGACCCAGCCGCCGCCGATGATCGCCGCCATCAGCAGCACGAAGCCGATGATCGAGACCTCGGTGACCTTGCCCGGGCGGAGGAACCGCAGGTAGACGCCCATGAAGAGCGCGATCGGGATGGTCATGCCGACCGAGAACACGCCCCACGGGCTCTCGCCGAGCGCGTTCACCACGACGAGCGCGAGGATCGCGACGATGATGATCATGATGAGCAGCGCGGCGATGATCGCGGCAGTGCCGCCGATCTTGCCGAGCTCCTGACGCGCCATCTGACCGATCGTGCGGCCGCCGCGGCGCATGGAGAAGAAGAGCACCAGGTAGTCCTGCACGGCACCGGCGAGCACCACGCCGACGATGATCCAGATGGTTCCGGGCAGGTAGCCCATCTGCGCGGCCAGCACGGGGCCGACCAGTGGACCGGCGCCCGCGATCGCGGCGAAGTGGTGACCGTACAGCACGCGCCGGTCGGTGGGGACGTAGTCCTTGCCGTCCTGCTTGACCTCGGCGGGCGTCGCGCGCCTGTCATCGGGGCGCGTGATGAAGCGCTCGATGACCTTGGAGTAGAAGCGGTACCCGATCAGGTACGTGCAGACGGCGGCGAACACGAACCAGATCGCGTTGACCGTCTCGCCCCTGACGATGGCGAGCATCGTCCAGGCGATGCCTCCGAGCAGCGCGATGGCCACCCAGAGCACGATCTTCGGCCAGGTCCAGCGGCCCGCCTTGTCGTGCTGCTCCTCCGTGAGCGCCACGGGTGGAAGGTCGGGGTCCTGGATGAGCTCCGGCTCATCGACGGTGGGGGCGCCGCCTGCGGTGTTCGCTGGGCGGCGCGACGAAGGTGATGACATGGCTGCTCCTTGTGTGCGCGTCATTGCGTTTCCCCACGCTAGAGGCGCAGCATCCGCCGCCCCGATCGTTTCGGGATCGGATGCGACGAGCGGCACGGTCGAGGCGACGAGCGGCGCATCCCACCGTTCCCGGCGCGGCCGATGCCACCCCGGCGCAAGTAGGCTGAGGGCGTGGCACGAACCCCTCTCCTGTCGACCAGAGTGCTGCTGGTCTGCGCGGCCATCGGCGTCGCGACCGGCATCGTCGGCGGGATCGCGGGGGTGCTGACGCCGTTCGTGCTCTTCACCGCTCCGTACGCGTACGGCCTGCTGCTGGGCGCCCACGTGCTGCCGGGGATCATCGCGCAGGAGGTGCTGCGCCAGCCGCTCGTCGCACTGATCACCCACGTGATCGCCGCGCTGGTCTCCAGCGCCTTCAACCCGGCCTGGGCGCTGCGCTTCATCGGCACCGCGCTGCTGTTCGGCGCGATCCAGGAGGGTGTCGCCGCCCTCACCCGATACCGGGCCTGGGGGGCATGGCGCTTCTTCATCTCGGCGACCGTGATCGGCATCATCGTCGCGGTCGTCGTGTTCTTCGTCGCGCACCTGGGCTCGCTGCCGCTGTGGGCGCAGATCGCCTACCTCGTGCTCTCGTTGCTCGGTCCGATCGCCTGGACCGCACTCGGGCTCGCGGTCGGATCCGCCCTGGGCCGAGCGGGCGTCTCCCGCCGCTGAACACCTCCGGCCGAGCACGGATGCACCGATGGCGATTCAGGTAAGGCTCAGCTAAGTTAGAAGGGTCCGTTCCACCGACCCGGGGTTCCGCCGTGCGCTCATCCGCGCCCCTTCTCCGCGTGCGTGATCTCACCCTCACCCACGCCGATGCCGCGCACCCTTCGCCGAGCGATGTGAGCTTCGACATCGCACCGGGTGAGGTCGTACTGCTGCTCGGTCCGTCCGGTTCGGGCAAGTCGACGCTCACGCTCGCACTGAACGGCCTGATCCCCCACGCGCTGCCCGCGACGATGACCGGCACGGTGGAGGCGGGCGGGATCGACAGCGCGCACGCCTCGACTGCCACGCTCAGCACGCACGTCGCGATGGTGTTCCAGGATCCGGATGCCCAGATCGTGACCGGCACCGTGTACGACGAGGTGGCCTTCGGACCGGAGAACCTGCTGCTGCCCCTGGACGAGGTGCGCGCACGCGCAGAGGACGCCCTGCGCCGCGTCGGATTATGGCAGCGTCGCGACGAGAACCCCGATCGTCTCTCCGGCGGCGGTCGTCAACGCCTGGCGATCGCCTGCGCCCTCGCGATGGGATCGCCCCTCCTCGTGCTCGACGAGCCGACGGCCAACCTCGACCCGCAGGGTATCGACGACGTCTACGCCGCACTCGCCGACGTCGTCGCGGCGGGTGACCGCGCGATCCTGCTCGTCGAGCACAACCTCGACGCCGCCATGGAGTTCGTGACGCGCACGATCGTGCTCGATCAGGCTGGCACGGTCGCATTCGACGGTCCGGTCGACGAGATCCTCCGCGGGCACACGGAAGAACTCGTCGCGATGGGCGTGTGGCTGCCGGCCGCGACGCTGACGGCACGGATGCTGCGCGAGCGCGGCATCCTGTCTCACGATGCGCCGCTGCCGCTGACACCGGAGGAACTGGCCGCCGCGCTGCCCGCCGGCGGCGCACACTTGCAAGCCGGGAACACAACTGTCAGCCAAGAAACCGCGTTCTCCACTGACATCCGTGATCTGCACCGACATCTGTCCCAGCCGCCGACTGCCGGTCACCCCCTCATCCGCGCCCGCGGGCTCACGGTCACGCGCGGAAGACGCGAGATCCTGCACAGCGTCGACCTCGACATCGAGGCCGGCAGCCTGACGGCGATCGTCGGCGCGAACGGTGCGGGCAAGACCACCCTCATCCAGGCCCTCGCCGGCGTCGTGCCGCCTCGCAAGCGTCAGGTGGACGTCGACGGGCTCGATCCCGCCACGGCGTCGCCGCGCGATCTCGCCGCACGGATCGGCTTCGTGTTCCAGAACCCGGAGCACCAGTTCATCGCGCACACCGTCTTCGACGAACTCGCGCACGGGCTGCGACTGCGCCACGTGAGCGAGGCGGAGATCGCGCACCGCGTGCGGCAGGTGCTCGGTCGGTTCGGGCTGGAGCACAAGGCGGATGTGCATCCGTTCCTCCTCTCGGGCGGCGAGAAGCGACGGCTGTCGGTCGGCACCGCACTGATCACCGGCCCGCGCGTGCTCGCGCTCGACGAGCCGACGTTCGGGCAGGATCGCGCGCGCGCCGCGGAGCTGCTCGCCCTGCTCGACGCACTGCGCCGCGAAGGCACGACCATCGTGATCGTCACGCACGATCTGCAGCTGGTCGCAGAACATGCGACGCACACCGTCGTACTCGCGGACGGACGCGTGCACGCCACCGGTCGCACAGACGAGCTCTTCCGCGATGAGCACGTCTTCACCACCGCCGGGCTGCGACTGCCCGCGCTGCAGCGCGTCCTCGCCGCCCACGCAGGGACGACGGCGTCATGAGCACCACAGTCGTCAACCCGTACGCCTCGATGGTCGCCAGATCGCGGCGCGAGTTCCTGTACGCCTTGAACCCGCTGGCGAAGGTCGCCGCTGTCGCGCCGGCGATGATCCTGCTGGTCTTCGTGCGCGACCTCGCCACGCCCGCCGCCTTCATCGTGCTCGCGTATGCGCTGATCCTGGTCGGCGCGCGGCTGACCTGGCGCCTCCTGCTGATTCTGCTCGTCGTGATACCGGTCGCCATGCTCGTGATCGGCATCGGCTTCTCGCTGTGGGTGGATGCCGCGCTCGTCGACGACACCGCACCGTTCCTGCGCATCGGCGGCTGGACCCTCTTCGCCGGCGCGCTGGAGGTCGGGTTCGCCAGCGCGCTGCGGCTCGGCGCCATCGCCGCGCTCGCGCTGGTGGGCGGACTCACCACGAGCGGTCCTGACCTGGTGCGGGCGAGCATCCAGCAGCTGCGGGTTCCGTACCGCGTCGGCTACACGGCTCTCGCCGCCTTCCGGTTCGTGCCGAGGTTCGGGCACGAGCTCAGCGTGATCCGCGCCGCGCACCGCGTGCGCGGGCATCACGGCGGTCGCGGCCCGTTCGCGCGCATCGCCAGGGGCTGGGGGTACATCGTGCCACTGCTCGCCGGTGCGATCCGCCACGCCGAGCGCGTCGCCCTGGCCATGGATTCCCGCGCCTTCGGCGCGCATCCCACCCGCACCGAACGGCATCTCGTGCCCTTCCGCACGCGCGACGTCGTGTTCATCGTCCTGCTGCTCGCAGCATCCGTCACGATCTTCATCGTGCTCTTCCCCTGGCAACCCGCCTGAAAGGCATCCCATGGCATTCAGCAAGATGGTCAAGCCCGAGACGACCGAGCTCCTGCATCTCGAAGTGCTGCGCAGCGAAAGACTCGCACCGCATTGGATGCGCATCACGCTGGGCGCAGGCGAGATCTCCAAGTTCCACCCGATGGGGTACGACCAGTGGTTCCGGCTGTTCATCCCCGTGGGCGGTGAAGCGGGTCTCGAACGCGTCCCTGCGAAGGCGCACAAGATGTTCGGGTACCTGAAGTTCCTGCGCATCCCCGACGGCGAGCGCCCCGTGATGCGCAACTACTCGGTGCGCGCGTACCGACCGGCGACCGGGGAGCATGGCGCCGAGATCGACGTCGACTTCGTGCTGCACGGCTCTGCCGCCGAGGGGACCGCCGGACCGGCATCCCGTTGGGCGGAGACCTGCGAGCCGGGCGAGCACGTGCTCATCATCGACGAGGGGCTGACGTTCAACCCCGAGCGCGGCACGGATCATGTCGTGCTCGTCGGAGACGAGACGGCGCTGCCGGCCATCGCCTCGATCTGCGCGTCACTGCCCTCCACGGCCGAGGGCGTGGCCATCATCGAGGTGCCCTCCGCCGACGATGCGCTGGAGTTCGAGCATCCGTCCGGGGTCTCGATCGAGTGGATCACCCGACCGCACACCTCGGCGCCCGGCGTGCTCGCACTCGCCGCACTGCGCGAGGCGACGCTGCCGATCGAGCCGTTCCACGCGTACGCCGCAGGTGAGCAGGCACTCGCGTCCGGCGTGCGCAAGCAGCTGGTCGGCGAACGCGGTGTCGACAAGAACAGCGTGAGCTTCTGCGGCTACTGGAAGATCGGCGCCTCATCGCCCGCGTCGAAGGCCGCGCGCGAAGCCGCAGCGGAGCCGGTGTCGTGAGCGAGGCGCGAAGCGCTCGACGCCCCGGCATCTCGACATCGCTGCTGCTCACCTGCGCCGCTCTCGGCGTCGCCGGTGGTCTTCTGCTCGCACCGGCGAACTGGCTCTCGACCGTGCTCCTGGGACTCGGCTCACCGATCCTCTCCGTCGCGATCACCGGATTGTGGGTGCTCCCGTCGGTGATCGCCCTGCGCCTGCTGCGCACGCCGCTCGTCGGGATCCTCGTCGGCGTGATCGCCGGGCTCGTGATCGTGCCGTTCTCGGGCTACGGATTCATGAGCGTCGTGACGAACGCATCATGGGCGCTGTTCGCCGAGCTGCCCTTCCTGCTCGTGCTGTGGCGCTTCTGGAAGACCTGGATGCATTACGCCAGCGCTGCGGTGCTCGGTGTCGTGTACCCGCTGTTCTCGTGGACGTTCTTCAACATGGCGTCGCAGCCGCTGTGGGCGCAGATCTTCTTCTTCGTCGCGGCCCTGGCGAGCTGCCTCGGCGCCCCGGCCCTCGGCATCCTCATCGCCGACCGCCTGCGCACGGCAGGGGTCGGACGGCGCTGACCCGGCATCAGCACTTCAGGTCGCACTTTCTGTCGTTATGCGCGAGGCAAATCGAGAGAAAGTGCGACCTGGAAGTAGTGGCAACGTGCGTCAGCGCTTGCCGGCGATCTGGCGTCCGACGAGGTCGCGCATGATCTCGTTCGTGCCGCCGTAGATGCGGTGCACGCGGGCGTCGGTGAAGGCGCGGGCGATCGGGTACTCCATGATGTAGCCGTAGCCGCCGTGCAGCTGCACGCCGGTGTCGAGCACCTCCCACTCGCGCTCGGTCGCCCAGAACTTGACCTTCGCCGCATCCTCGGCGGTGAGCTTCTTGTCCTTGTAGGCGCGCAGCGCCTGGTCGATGTACGCCCACATCACCTCGGTGGTGGTGACCATGTCGGCGAGGCGGAATCGCGTGTTCTGGAAGTCGGCGATGCGCTCGCCGAAGGCCTCGCGGTCCTTCGTGTAGGCGATGGTCCAGTTGGTCGCCGCCTCGGCGGCGGCAGCGGCGGCGACGCCGATCGAGAGGCGCTCGAGCGGCAGGTTCATCATGAGCTGGATGAAGCCCTGCCCCTCCTTGCCGCTGATGAGGTTCTCTTCGGGAACGAAGACGTCGGTGAAGCTGAGCTCGGCGGTGTCCCACCCGTGGAAGCCCATCTTGCTGAGCTTCTTGCCCTGGTCGAAGCCCTCCATCCCCTTCTCGAGGATGAGCAGGCTGAACGCGTCGGGGCGGTTTCCCTCGCCGGTCTTCACGAAGGTGACGACCATGTCGGCCGTCGTCCCGGACGAGATGAACGTCTTCGCGCCGTTGACGATGTAGCCGCCGTCGACCTTCTTCGCGTTGGTCTTGATGCCGCGGAGGTCGGAACCAGCACCGGGGTCGGTCATCGCGAGCGCGCCGAGCACCTCACCCGTGGCCATGCGAGGAAGCCACTTCTCCTTCTGCTCCTGCGTGCCCATGTGCACGAGGTACGGAACGGCGAGGTCGTCCTGGATGCCGAAGGCCCCGGCCAGCGAGCCGGCACCGGAGGCGATGACCTCTTCCATCACGATCGTGCGGAAGCGGTAGTCCTGCAGCATGCCGGCGCCGCCGAACTCCTCAGGCACGGAGAGCCCGATGAGCCCGGCCTCGCCTGCGGCGAGCATGGTCTCGCGGTCGATCTCGCCCGCGGCATCCCACCTCTCGATGCTCTCATTGCTGACGTGGCGCTTGACGAAGTCCTTCACCAGGTCGCGGAATGCCTCGTGGTCTTCTTCGTAGATGTCGCGTTCCATGCCGTCCTCCCGAACGTGTCAGTGCGTCGTTGCTCCCGCGATTCTAGGGCGGAGAGCGGATGCCGCGACAGCGCGTTGTGAGAATGCATCCCACCGCGCGTGGGACTGCGTACCGCGTTTGTGGGATGCCACAGAACGGGGTCAGTGCGCGTAGTCGGGGGCCGCGGGCAGACCGAAGAACTCCTCGAGCGTGTGGAAGCCGCCCTCGTGATAGGCGGAGGCGAGCTGAGGGCCGACGTAGCGGAGATGCCACGGCTCGGGCATGTACCCGGTGCGGTCGCTCGCGCCGTTCTCGTATCGCACGACGTAGCCGTGCTCCCAGGCGTGCTCCTGCACCCATGCGGCCTGCGCCGTGCTGCCGAACGCGTCGATGTCGCCGCAGCCGTCGTCGCACGCGACGACATCCACTGCCAGCCCGGTCTGATGCTCGCTGAATCCCGCACGCGCGGAGCCCCGGTCGGCGCCTGCGACACCTTCAGAAGCGACGAAGCCGGAATAGGTGGACACCTGCAGGTCGTACGAGCGGTATCCGTTGTTGATCCCGATGGCTCCGGCACCCGACGCATCGACCCCGTCGGCGAGGGCGCTCAGGGCGTCGCGCGCATCCGTGCGCAGCCGGTCGGATGAGGTCGTCGCCGCGAGGTCGACCTCGGAGAGCGATGCCGGCTCGAAGTCCAACGGCTCGATCGGCCGCGCCTTGTTGACGACGAGCCAGAGCCTGGCAGGGTCGCTGAGCGAGATGCAGGGCGCGTTCCCGGCGACGACGGCCTCCCGGAAAGCCGCACCTCCACCGAATGCCGTGATCGCCGCTTCATCATCGCCGACCGCGAGCGCGTCGACGACGGCGGCGTCTGCGCACGGATCGGACGCCACGACTCCTCCGAGATCGACAGGAGGCAACTGGGCCGCGACGACCGGCATGGGTGGGGGCGGGAGCTCGGCTTCTGCCGCGGCCGGGGCGTCCGCGATCGCCCACAGGACGCCGAGCGCCGTCACCGCCAGTCCGACGGGCAACGCGATGGTCAGCACACGGGACGGGCGCGACGCATGCCGGGGGTGATGCGCGCCGCTCATTCCTCCATTCTGCCGTGATCTGCGCCGAGAGCCTCATCCGTTCCGTCGCGGGTGGTTGATATGTTGTGAGTCTCGAGCGCGAAGACGGCATCGATGCCGTCCGCTCAGCCGACTTCGAAGGTGCAGCGAACCTCGAGAGGGAGCACATCACCCGCCCGTCCGCAGTCTTCCTGATGAATCCGGCATCCCTCGTCGCCGACCTCTTCACTTCCGCCATGCTCGATGAGCTGCAGACCCTCGTGGACATCGATCCGTCCTCGGTGGTGTCGCGGACCGAGGAGGCGGTCGAGCAGCTGCAGCACGCCGAGATCGCGATCGGGGGCTGGGGCGCGCCACGGCTCTCGCCGCACGATGCACCCGCCCTGCGCGGACTCGTCTACCTCGGCGGCGTCGCGGCGCTGTGCCTCGATGACCCCTCTGCGTGGGCGCAGCGAGGGCTCATCGCCGCGAACGCCCGTTCCATCAACGCGAGTCCCGTCGCCGAATACGCCCTGGCGATGATCCTGCTCGACGGCAAGGATTCGTTCGCCGCGGAACGCGCCTATCGCGAGCACCCGGAGGCGCCGGCCGCAGCCCGAAGGGGAGTGGCGGGCAACCATCGGCGCACGATCGGCATCGTCGGCCTGTCCCAGGTCGCGCGCCTGCTCGTCGCACGTCTGCGGACCTTCGATTTCGACATCGTCGCGTTCAGCCCCGAGCTGACGCCGGAGCTCGCCGCCGAGGTCGGAGTGCGCGCCGCGACGCTCGCCGAGGTGATGACGCAGAGCGATGTCGTCTCGCTGCACCAGCCGTTGATCCCGGCGACGGTGGGGCAGATCGATGCGCGGATGCTGTCGCTCATGCGCGACGGAGCGACTCTGCTCAACACCGCGCGCGGCGCCGTCGTCGACCAGGAAGCCCTCGTCGGAGAGCTGCGCACGGGTCGCATCCGCGCGATCCTCGATGTCACCGATCCCGAGCCGCTGTCGCCCGAGCACGAGCTCTGGTCGCTGCCGAACGTCGTTCTCACGCCGCACATCGCTGGGTCGCTGGGAGGCGAGCTGCACCGCATGGGCGAGAACGCCGTGGACGAGGTTCGCCGGTTCGTGGCCGCGGAACCCTTCCGGTACCCCGAACCACTGAGCTAGTACTTCTCTTCGAATCCTGCTTGACTTAACCTCGCGCATTTGTTCGAATGAATGCATGCGATGGCAGGGACAGACGATCGATGACGCGGACGACGCTGCGCTGCCCGGCCTGGAGAATCGCACCGGAATCGTCCGCTCCGTGACGACGCCCGAGTTCGCGGGGATGACCTTCCATGAGGTGCTCGCACGCTCGGCGCTCAACAAGGTCCCCGCCGGGTCGCGGATGCCGTTCAGCTGGACGATCAACCCGTATCGCGGATGCAGCCATGCGTGCACGTATTGTTTCGCCCGCGGCACGCACGAGTACCTCGATCTCGACGGCGGAGGCGACTTCGATTCGCAGATCGTCGTGAAGACGAACGTCGCCGAGGTGCTCGCGAAAGAGCTGCGGCGCGGCAGCTGGCAGCACGAGAGCGTCGCGCTGGGCACGAACACCGATCCCTATCAGCGCGCAGAGGGCCGCTACAAGCTGATGCCGGACATCATCCGCGCACTCGCCGAGTCCGCGACGCCGTTCTCGATCCTCACCAAGGGAACGCTGATCCGCCGCGACATCCCGCTGCTGGTGGATGCGGCGGCGCACGTGCCCATCGACATCCAGATGTCGATCGCGATGTACGACGACACCCTGCAGCACTCGATCGAGCCGGGCACACCGAGCACGCAGGCGCGACTCGACACGGTGCGCGCACTGACGGATGCGGGGTTCCGCGTCGGCGTCTTCCTGATGCCGGTACTCCCCCACCTCACCGACTCGGTCGCGGCCGTCGATCACGCACTTCACCGCATCGCCGAGACCGGCGCCGATCATGTCATCTACGGCGCACTGCACCTTCGCGCAGGGGTCAAACCCTGGTTCATGCAGTGGCTGCAGCGCGAGCACCCTGAGCTCATGTCGTCGTACCGCGGGCTCTATCCCGGCGCAGCATCCGAGGCGCCGAAACCGTATCGTCAGTGGCTGGCCAAGCGCGTGCGTCCGCTCATCCGCGCGCACGGGCTCGATGCCCGCCACTCGGACGACGCGTATCCGAGCCGACGACTCACCCGACCGGCCACGGTCCGCCCGACCTTCGTGGAACCGGCGGCGCCCACCCTGTTCTGACGGGGCGTCGATTCGCGGTCAACGCCGGCTGCCTCGACGCGTAGGCTCGATGACTATGGCAATCGGCGCGATGATCCACACCTTCACGGTGCAGCTGGCAGACATGGATCGTGGTGTCTACGACGAGCTCGCGCTCCGCGTCGCGCGGCATCCGTCCGAGACAGACGCGTACATGCTCACCCGCACACTCGCCTACTGCCTCGAGTACGCCGAGGGCATCGCGTTCAGCGCCGGCATCTCGTCGACCGAGGAGCCAGCGGTGATCATCCGCGACATGACGGGCACGATCACCGCCTGGATCGAGGTCGGAGCCCCTGACGCCGAGCGTCTGCACTACGGCAGCAAGCTTGCCGGCCGGGTCGCCGTCTACACGCATCGCGACCCGCTCAAGGTCATCGCACCGTGGGCGGGCAAGCGCATCCACGACGCAGAGTCGATCAAGGTGTTCAGCTTCGATCCCGGCTTCATCGACGCCGCGACCACGTCGCTCGAGCGCCGCAACTCCATGACGCTGACCGTGACCGAGCAGCAGCTGTACCTCGACCTGAACGGCACCACGCTGAGCTCGACGGTGCACGAGCACGCCATCGTCTGAGCCGGCGGCGCGGACGTTCAGCCGGCGGTCGGCGGTCGCTGCATCCGCGGGAACTCGTCGAACGTCGTGAACCGTGACGCCGGGCCGCCGAACCGTCCCGGCATCCAGTCGAGGATGTGCACGCTCGCCCCCATTCCGCCCATCTTCACTGTGGTGCGGGCGCCGGCCTCGCGCAGCGCTGCCTTCAACCCGATCCCGTCGTGATCGTCGGCGTAGCCCGTCCAGATGACCACATCGACCTCGAGACCGAACTCGTCCGTGTGCGTGACCTCGACGCCGGCGCATCTCGCGAGTTCATCGCGGCTCAGCCACAGCTGCGGCGCCGACCGGGAGGTCTTCTGATTCACCGCGATCCAGTCGACCGGCGGCAGCAGCGTGGGAAAGTAGCCGGGCGTCCACACCGCATATGAGCGCAACTGCTCCTCGGCCTCGTCGTACGACCATCGAGGCGAGGCGCACGCGGCGCCGGCGCCACGGAACGAGTACGTGCCGATGTCGTCGTACTGCAGCATCGGCCCGAAGCGGCGTTCGAGTTCCAGCTGCCTGGCGCGCAGGGAGAGCGGATACCAGGGCGAGTCCGTTCCCGGGTCCCATCGCTCGAGTGACGCGCCGCCCCCTGCTGACGCCACGATGCGCAACGGCACCGGCGACAGCCCGCGGGGGTCGGCCGCCAGGCATTCGGCCAGCGCGACACCGAAGAAGTGCACGAGGTCGTCCTGCTCCGAGCCGGCGAGCAGCAGGGTGTTCGCGGTCGGCGCCGCCACGAGCAGCTCTCCGTCTACCTCGGACTCGAACCGCAGGAGAACATCGGGTACGGCGAGGAATCCCGCAGCCCGTGGCGCATCGATCCGCAGCCCTGCGAAGTGCTTCGCAGGTTCGGCGGGAACGGCTGATGCCGACATGTTCGCGAGTGCGCGCGAGTACGACTCCCGGAACGTGAGCCCGTCGACGGTGTCGCCGCTCGCGAAGGCGTTACGCCGGATCTTCTGCCCACGGCCCGTCAGCCACGCCGTCATCAGGGGAGCAGGATCAGGCACGACGCCGTCGCGCGCGGCGTACTCGCTGTACGCGCCTGTCGCGCCGACGGCGAGACCGAGCTCATCGGGTTCCCACGCAGCCGGTTCGCTCGAGAGGACGACATCAGAGCCCTGTTTGTCTGCCACGCGGCGAGGCTACCACCGCCGTCCGTCGGCGTCGTGGCACCGGCGCGGTTCACAATTCCTCACGAATGACGCAGAAGGGCCCCCG
>NZ_JBLVOB010000007.1:566659-582155 GCF_053543555.1 Microbacterium xerophyticum
TTGCAGCGGGGGCCCTTCGCCTCACGTTCTTCGAGGAGTTGCGAACGCCGTTATCGGGTGATCTCGTCGTTGCTGGGCATGCGCCCGGTGATCTCCTCGATGATGTCGTCACCGATACGAGCGGACTCGAACGGTGCGTCGATCTCGGCGCGACCCAGCAGCTCGGTCATGCGACGCTGACGCTGACGCGTGATCAGCGTGACGACGCGGCCCGCGCGGCCTGCACGGCCGGTGCGACCCGAGCGGTGCATGTAGGTCTTGTACTCGTCCGGCGCATCCGCCTGGATCACCAGGTCGATGTCATCCACGTGGATGCCGCGAGCGGCGACGTCGGTGGCGACCAGAACCGACACGCGCCCCGAGGTCATGCGCTCGAGGTTGCGCGTGCGCTTGGCCTGGTTGAGGTCACCGTGCAGCGCGGCCGCAGGGATGCCCGCGTCGTCGAACTGCTCGGCCAGGGTCTCCGCGTATGCGCGGGTGCGGGCGAAGACCAGAGTCTTGCCTGCACGGTCGACCATCGAGGTGAGGATCTCGGCCTTGTCCCGGTGCTCGATCACGAGCACGCGGTGGTCGATCGTTCCGGAGCCCTGGTCTTCACCCGAGACTTCGTACACGGCAGGATCCACGAGGAACTCGTCGACCAGCGCAGCGACCTCGCGGTCGAGCGTCGCCGAGAACAGCAGCTTCTGGCTGCCCTCCTGGGTGTGGCGCAGAATGCGCTGCACCGGCTCGACGAAGCCGAGCTCGCACATGTGGTCGGCCTCGTCGAGCACCGCGATGCGGCAGTCCGAGAGGTCGAGCTTGCGCTGCTTGATGAGGTCCTCGATGCGTCCGGGCGTTCCGATCACGATGTCGACGCCCTTCATCAGCGCGCCGACCTGGCGCCCCTGCGGGACGCCGCCGTAGATCTGCGTGGTGAACAGGCCCACGCTGCGGGCGATCGGCTGGATCGTGCGGTCGATCTGCAGCGCGAGCTCACGCGTCGGGGCGAGGATGATCGCACGAGGCTTGCGGCCGTACTCACGACGCTTGCCCGCCTGCGACTTCAGCACGCGCTCGACGAGCGGGGCGCCGAAGGCGATGGTCTTGCCGGAGCCGGTGCGGCCACGGCCGAGCACGTCGCGACCCTCGAGGATCGACGGGATCGTCGCGGCCTGGATCGGGAACGGCGCTTCCGCACCCAGATTGCTCAGCACCTCGACGATGTTCGAGCCGATGCCGAGATCGGCGAACGTGACGCCCTCGACCTCCGGCGCGGCCACGGTCTTCGCCTCGAGACGCTCGTGGACGACGTCCTCGGTGGGCTCGAACGGTGCAGCCGATGTCTTGTTCCAGTCGTCACGGCTCGCGCGCGGCTCGCTACGACGGTCGTCACGGCGAGGGCCGCGGTCGTCGCGGCGGGGTCCGCGATCGTCACGGCGGGGTCCGCGATCGTCACGGCGGGCGTCGTCACGACGCGGACGGTCGCCCTGGTTGCGCGAACCGGATGCCGCGCCTGCACCGTCACGACGCGGACGGTCGCTGTCGACACGGGGACGGTCCTCGTAACGCGGTCGGCCATCGTCGCGACCGCGGTCGTCACGACGCGGGCGGTCGTCGTTGAAGCGGGGACGCTCGGTGGACCGGTCGCTGTTGAAGCGGGGGCGGTCGTTGTCATAGCGGGGGCGGTCGCCGCCGCGGTCGCTGTTGTACCGGGGGCGATCGTTGTCGTACCGAGGGCGCTCAGCACCGCGGTCGCTGTTGAAACGCGGACGGTCGCCGGAGAACCGGCTGCCTGCCGACGCACCCGCATCGCGGCGCGGGCGATCGCTCTGGCCACCGCGGTCGTCGCGGCGGGGACGATCGTCGTTGAAGCGCGGACGCTCTGCGGACCGGTCGCTGTTGAAGCGCGGGCGGTCGTTGTCGTACCGGGGACGCTCGGCGCCCCGGCTGTTCGGACGGTCGCTGTCGAAACGGGGGCGCTCAGCGCCGCGGTCGCTGTTGAAGCGCGGACGGTCGCCCTGGTAGCGGGAACCGGTCGATGAGCCGGCATCGCGACGCGGACGCTCATCCTGGCGTCCACGATCATCGCGGCGCGGACGGTCGTCGTTGAAACGAGGACGCTCAGCCCCGCGGTCGCTGTTGAAGCGCGGACGGTCGTCGTTGAAACGACGCCCATCGGTGCGGGGACGCTCGCTCTGGTGATGCGGCGCCTCGCGGCGACCGGACTCGGCACGATTGCGGATGCCGCGGGCCTCGTCGCGACCGGCACGCTCCTGGTCGCTCCAACGACGCTTCGGGGCGCCGCTCTCGGCCTCGGCCGGACGGTATCCGCGGTGACCCGCGCTCTTGCTGCCTGGGCGGCGGTCGGCACCGGCCGACGAGCGGCTCGACGAGGAGCGCTGTGCTCCGGCATCCGAACGCCCGCCCTCAGGGCGACCGGCGTGACGGTCGTGGAACGAGGTCTTGTTCGCGCCGTAGCGCGGCTCGAAGTTGCGGGAGGGCCTGCCACCCTGGGGCTTCTTGTTCTTGGGCATGGGTGTGTCCTTCTGGGTTCTGCACGTGACAGCACCGCGCTGCGCGCGCGGGGAAACCCGGACATCCGTCGGCCGGGGGCCATTCATGTGATGGTTAATGAGCGTCGATCGACGCTCACCATCGGCCCCTGGGCTCACACTTCCAACAGATAAACGCCCGCGCCATGCGCGGCTGCCCGAAGCCGACCGTACAAGTTTAGCCGATGCACCTGAGAAACCCCTCGGGCGACGGCGCCCGTGACATGACCGCCCGTAACATGACACTGTGACCTCGCAATCGCCCACCGGCATCCAGATCCACCTTCAGCGCGGCGCCGTCACGGCGCAGGTCGCCCAGGTCGGTGCATCTCTCCGCGGCCTCACGGTCGGAGGCGTCGATCTCGTCTCGCGATACCCCGAGAACATCCCGACCCCTTCGTGCTCGGGCGTCGTGCTCGCCCCGTGGCCGAACCGCGTGCGCGACGGCCTCTGGGACGACGACGGCACCGCGCGGCAGCTCGCGATCAGCGAGCCGAAGCTGCACAATGCGAGTCACGGACTGCTGCGTTTCACCGCTTACGAGGTCGAGCAGACGGATGACGTCGCCACCCTCCGCGCGACGATCCATCCGCAGACCGGCTTCCCGTACGAGATCGATACGACGGTCACGTACGCGCTCACCGATGCCGGCATCGAGGTCACGCACACGCTGACGAACCGATCGGATGCCGCGGCACCCGCCGCCCTCGGCACCCACCCCTTCCTCATGATCGGCGACGTCGGCACGCACGACCTGGTGCTCACCGTTCCGGCCGCGACGCAGTTCGACACCGACGAGCGGATGCTGCCCACCGGCACCTCCCCCGCGCCGGAGGGGCTGCGCGACGGCGTGCGCCTCGGCGACATCGCGCTCGACACCGGCTTCACCGAACTCACCCGCGATGCGGACGGGTTCGTTCGTCACACCCTCACGTCGCCCGATGGTCGTCGCGTCACCCTGTCTCAGGGCGAGGGCTTCGATTTCGTGCAGGTCTACACGACGAAGAATTACCCCGGGCACGACCTCGCGGTGGCCATCGAACCGATGACCGCCCCTGCGGATGCGTTGAACAGCGGTCTCGGCATCCGCCGCCTCGCCCCAGGCGAGACGTGGAGTCTCACCTGGGGCATAGCGCTCAGCTGACGCGCAGCTGCCCGAGCTCCTGGGTGCAACGGGTCAGGGCGACGTAGAGCCCGTTCCAGCCGCGCGGCTCGGACGCGATACCGGCAGCGTCCACGAGCAGCGTCGCGTCCCACTCCAGCCCCTTGGCGTCGGTCGCCGAGAGCACATTCGCCTCCGGCAGGGCGTCGCGAAGTGCCGCGAGGCGACCCTCTGGTGCGATGACGCCGACGGTTCCTCCGGACCAGCGCGCAGACAACTCATCGACGAGGCGTCCCGCCGCGGCGCCGAGATCCCGCTCGGCGACGTCGCGTTCCCACGGTTCGATGCCGGAGGCACGCACGGCTCGCGGCGGTTCGTTCTCGCTCCCGGCATTTCGCAGCACGGGGGCGGTGAGCGCCATCACCTCGAGCGGGGTGCGGTAGCAGATCGTCAGCCGGGCTTCGGTCCACCGCTCGCCGAACGCCGCTGTCACGGCCTGCCGCCACGAGGTGTGCCGATGCGGGGCCTCCGCCTGATCGATGTCGCCGACGGCCGTGATCGACCGCGAAGGGCAACGCCGCATCACCATCTGCCACTGCATCTCCGACAGTTCCTGCGCCTCGTCGATGACGACGTGTCCGTATACCCAGTCGCGCCTCGCCGCAGCGCGATCGGCGAGGAACTCGCCCTGCCCGCCGCCGGGCTCAGGATCGCCCAGCAGATCGGAGAGCGCATCGAGGAGCGGGATGTCGCTGCCGGCCCAACCCGCCGGCTCGCTGCGCACCGCATCGCGCTCGGCGGAGGTGAGATCCGGCGCCCACCTGCGCAGCATCGCATCGTCGGCGAGCAATCGACGCAACTCGGTCGCCGCGTCGAGGATCGGCCACCACTGCGAGAGCACGGCGTCGATCCCGCCGTCGGCGTCGATCCGATCGCGCAACCGCTCGATGTCATCCTCCGAGAGCACTCCGTCGACCTCCGCGCCTGTCGCTCCCGTGGCCGCGGCGCGGTCATCGGAGCGCGCCAGCCCCGCGTCGACGCCTGCCAGGATGTCCTCGAGTCCCTCCTCCAGCTGCTCCAGCATCTGCTCGCTGCGCTCGACGACGGCATCGGTGAGCAGATCCCGCAGCTGTACGCCGAAGACGGCGCGCGCAGCGTGGTAGGCGCGTCCGGACGTCGCGGATGCGAGTGCATTCACGATCCTGCGCTCCTCGAGCGTGTACGTCTCCCCCTCCCAGCGGAGCTCCAGCCCTGCGGGGGCGGGCGCCAGCGACGACGCGTACTCGGAGAGGGCGCGCTGCCAGAGCGCTCTCCCCTTGATCTCCGCGACCGCACGCGGCTCGTCGCGCTCGACGGTGATCCCCGGGACGAGGGTGTCGCACGTCGCGGGCACGATCGCGGTCTCCCCGAGGGCGGGCAGCACCTGAGCGATGTAGTCGAGGAAGCGCGTCGACGGCCCGAGCACCAGCACGCCCTGCGCGGCCAGTTGCGTGTGGGTGAAGAGCAGGTACGCCACCCGATGCAGTGCCACGACCGTCTTGCCGGTGCCAGGTCCGCCCTGCACCACGAGCGGTCCGCGGGCGTCGGCGCGGATCACGTCGTCCTGCTCGCGCTGCAGGGTCGCAGCGGCGCTGCTCATGCGGCCCGTCCGACGCTCGTCCAGCGCGGCGAGCAACGCGCCTTCGCCGATGAGATCGCTCGCCATCGAACCGTCGAGCGGCTCGTCGTCCACTCCCTGCACGGTGCGACCGCTCGTGCGGATGTGCCGACGCCGGGCCTGACCCTGCGGGTCCACGGCAGTGGCGGTGTAGAAGGCGCGCGCAGCCGGCGTACGCCAATCGATCACCAGCGGCTCATCATCGTCCGGGCCGGGGATCCCCACCCGGCCGAGACGCCGGACGGTGTCATCGAGAGCGTCGAGCCTCCCGAAGATCAGCCCCTGCTCGGCGTGAACGAGTTCGGACCGCCGCTGCGCCATCATGCGCATCCGCGCGTACTGGACGGCATCTGTCGCGGGAGCCGTGAGGCTCGCGTCGAGCTCCTGCAGAAGGTCGTCCCTGCGCGCGAATGCCTCGTCGAGAGCGGCTTGCTCCTGAGCCACCGCCGTCTCGTTCGTGATCGTTTCCTGGTCGGGCGATATGGTGAGGTCGTTCAGTGGCACTGACACTCTTTCTGCGCGCCGGGTCTGAGGTCGGCGCACTCGCCGGTGAACAGCACCCGGCTGCGATCTATTCCGAACTGCGCAGATCCGACCTTCCCACGGATGCGCTACAGGTTCCGGCATGCGCTACACATATCGATGTAGCGGATGCCGACATGTGCAGCGGAAGCGTCCGTCGACAGCCTTCACACTGCAGCGGGACCGTGATTCTCGCGCAGCTCACGACGGGTCAGCGGATGCTCAGCACCGTCGGATCCTGACCCATCGGGCTCCGGCCCATCTGACTCCGACGCGTCGGCCCCGGCATCCGGCCCCGCCTTGCGAGCACGGCGCCGTTCCTTCGCCCCCTCGACGAGGTTGTACAGCGTGGGCAGCACGATCAGTGTCAGCACCGTGGAGGAGACCAGGCCTCCGATCACGACGATCGCGAGCGGCTGCGAGATGAACCCGCCGTGCCCGGTGATGCCCAGCGCCATCGGCGTGAGGGCGAAGATCGTCGCGAGCGCCGTCATGAGGATCGGGCGCAGACGCTTCTCGCCACCCGCCATCACCGCATCTCGCGTCGACAGCCCCTTCTCCCGATATTGATTCACGAGGTCGACGAGCACGATCGCGTTCGTCACCACGATGCCGATGAGCATCAGCACACCGATGAGGGATGCGACGCCGAGCGGCACGCCGGTGACGATCTGCAGCAGGATCGCGCCGGTCGCCGCGAACGGCACCGACACCAGCAGCAGCAACGGCTGTCGCAGCGACTTGAAGGTCGCGACCATCACGACGTAGACGATCAGGATGGCCGCGAGCATCGCGAGCCCGAGCTGCGAGAACGAGTCCGCCTGCTGCGAGGCGACGCCGCCGACCTCTGCACTGGCGCCGTCGGGCAGATCGACCGCTTCGAGGGCGGCCGCCACCGACGCGGTCGCGGTCGCGAGGTTGTCGGATGCCGGAGGCACCGTGATCGTCGACGTGCGGCGGCCCTGCTCGGTCGTGATCGAGGTCGGCCCCTCACGCTGCTCGACGAGGGCGATGTCCTGCAGCGTGAGAATGCCGCGCGGGCTCGGGATGACCAGCGAACGCAGTTCGTCGATCGTCGCCGGCGGCTCGGTGGCGGCGATGTACACCGTGAGAGCCGTGTCATCCAGTTCGACCGAGCCGACCTGTTGCGGGCGCATCGTGTTCGAGACGATCGAACCGACCGCGACCTCTGAGAGGCCGTTGTCGGCCGCGGCCTGACGATCGACCACCACGGCGATGTACGGCAGTGAGGCGGCCAGGTTGTCCGTGATCGCACCGATGCCGTCGCGTCCGTCGAGTTCGGCCTTCACGGCCTCGGTCGCCTCGGCCAGCGCATCCGAGCTCGGCGCCGTGACGTTCACCTCGATGTCGCTCGAGCCGAGACCAGCCGAGGCGTTGACGCTGATGTCGCCGACGTCCTCCAGCGAGTCGACGGCGTCCAGCACGTCGGCGCGGAGCTGCTCCTGATCGACATCGGACGACGTCATGATCGAGTACGTCACGCCGGCTCCGCCGGAGAAGGCGTCCATGAGCGACGAGCCGCTCGAGCCGATCGAGACCTGCACGTTCTCGATGCCGTCGATGCCTTCGAGCGCGTCCTCGACGACGGATGCCGCGGCGTCCTTCGTCTCGAGGCTCGCCGTCGGACCGAGGTCCTGGGTGACGGTCATGGTGTTCTGACCGGAGTCGCTGAGGAAGTTGATCTTCATCAGCGGCGCAGCGGCGAGGGTGCCGCCGAGCACCACGACCGCGAGGATCACCGTGATCGCCGAGTGCTTCAGCGTCCATCCGAGGATCGGGCGGTACATCTTCTGCAGCGGTGTCGGCGGGGCGTCCTGGTGCTCCGGATCGATCACGTCGCCGTTCTCGTCGCGCAGCTCCTTGCCAGGACGCAGGAACCAGTACGCCAGCACGGGCACGATCGTCAGCGCCACGAGCAGCGAGGCGACCATCGCGATCGTCACCGTCATCGCGAACGGTCGGAACAGCTCGCCGACCATGTCGCCGACGAAGACGATGGGCAGGAACACCGCGACGGTCGTGATCGTGGACGCCGTGATAGCGGCCGCCACCTCGCGCACGGCGAGACGGATCGCGTCCCCCTTGTCCGCGTCGCCCACGTAGTGCCGCTTGATGTTCTCGATCACGACGATCGAGTCATCGACCACACGGCCGATCGCGATCGTCAGAGCGCCGAGGGTGAGGATGTTGAGCGAGTAGCCGAATGCCTGCAGTCCGATGAAGGTGATCAGAACGCTGGTCGGGATCGAGATCGCGGTGACGAGGGTGGAGCGGATCGACAGCAGGAAGACCAGGATGACGATCACCGCGAACACGAGGCCGAGCAGACCCTCCGTGGCGAGCGTCTCGATCGACTGCACGATGAACGGCGCCTGGTCGAAGACGACCGTGAACTCCGCGTCGGGGAAGGCCTCCTGCAGCTCGTCGAGCTCGGCGATCACGCCGTCGGACACCTCCACCGTGTTCGCAGAGGGAAGCTTGGTGATCGAGATCGACAGTGCATCCTCGCCGTTCACGCGGGACAGCGACGACACCGGATCGGACTCCAGCGCCACGGTGGCGACATCCGCCACAGTGGCGGCCGTGCCCACCAGCGGAAGAGCAGCGATGTCGTCGACCGAGGTGATCTTGGCGCCGGTCTGCACCGTCAACGTCTGACCGTTCTCGGTGATGTCACCGCCGGGGAAGAGCGAACCGTTCTGCTGCAGCGCGTCTCTGATGGCCTGACTGCTCACGCCCTCGGCTGCGAGCTTCGCATCGTCAGGGGTGATGGTGATGCGCTGGCCGATGCCTCCGACGATCTGCGCGGCGTTGACCCCCTCGACATCTTCGAGGTCGGGGATCGCGACGTTCTCGAGGTCGGCCTGCGCCGTCTCGGCATCCTCGAATCCGGTGACGGCGACCTGGATCACGGGGAAGTCGTCGATCGACACCGAGAGCACCTGCGGCTCGACGTCCTCCGGCAGCTGCGAGGAGATGCGGTTGATCGCCTGCTGCATCTTCTGCTCGGCGGTGGCGAGGTTCTCGCCGTATGTGAAGGTCGCCTGGATGATCGAGGAGTTCGTCGAGCTCGTCGCCGTCGTGGACTCGAGCCCCGGAACGCCCTGGATCGCCGTCTCGATCGGCGTGGAGACGTCGTTCTCGACCACCTCCGGTGATGCACCGGGATACGACGTCATGACGATGAGCGACGGCAGCTCGAGCGACGGGATGAGCTCCTGCTTGAGGTTCGTCAGGGCGAGTCCGCCGAACACGGCGGCGACGATCGTGATGAGAGCGATCAGCGCGCGGTTGCGCAGACTGAGGATGGCGAGTTTCGACACGGTGATCTCTCGGTTGTCTATGCGGTGGACGGCGGCGAAAGGGATGCAGGAGTCTCAGCGGTCCCGAGGATGCCCGCGAGCGCGGTCTCGATGAGCTGCTGATCGAGCGGTCGTTCGTGGATCTGTGCGTGCCAGAGTATGCCGTCGATGAAAACGGCTGCTGCCCTGGCGCTGTCGGGGCCGTGAACGGGGGCGAGGATACCGACGAGCTCGTCCGTCCAGTGCCGCGCGAGCTCGCGCAGCCTCGGATCGTGCACGGCCGCCGTGACGACGGCACGATCGGCCTGGACGGCCGCGGCGTCGGAGAGGGCCGCGTGGATCAGTTCGGCCAGCAAGGCCGGAGTCGCACCGCGTTCGCTGATGATCGCACGGATGTCCGCCATCCGCTCGGCCACATGAGCGGCGAGCAGCTGCAGCGCCGCATCGCGGAGGTCGTCGAGTGTGGCGAAGTACTGGGTCGTCGCACCGAGGGGCACATCGGCGCGGGAGGCGACCATGCGATGGGTGATCGCGTCGACGCCGACCTCGGTGATGAGCTCAGCAGCCGCGGTGACGATCGCCAGGCGGCGCGTCTCGGGATCGCGTCTGCGACGGACGGTCTCGGCCACGATCCTCCCCCTCTGGACTCCTGTACATGTACTTTTGTACATTCTCGCATTTGTGAGGATGCTGAGCGCCGTGGTCCCCGCCCGGTCGGGGGCATCGAGGCGTCGGTGGTGGTCAGAGCGCGGCGCCGAGTCCCAGCCCGGCGAGCGCCGCCACGACCGATGCCGCGAACGTCCCGATCAGATGCGCCGCCGATGCCCTCCGCTCGCCGTCCTTCCAGAGGGCGATGCTGTCGAGCATCGCGGTGCTGAAGGTGGTGTAGCCGCCGAGGAGTCCTGCCCCGATGACGAAAGCGGCATCCGGCAGCGCTGCGGTGACGAGGCCGAGCGCGAAAGAACCGCTGACGTTGACGATGACGATCCCCCAGGGGAACCGGCGGCCGGACAACCTGCTGACGCCGACATCCGCCGCGTAGCGCAGAGCGGCGCCCGCACCCCCGGCGACGGATGCGAGCAGGAAGATGAGCGGAGTCATCGCGCGCCCTTGCGCCGTGCGACGCGCATCCCGATTGCTGCGGCTGTCACGCCGAGCAGCAGAGTCAGGAACGCGTACAGCGCCGCGAGCAGCGGCGACTGCGCCCACAACTGCAGCGTGTCGACCGCGAAGGCGCTGTAGGTGGTGAACCCGCCGAGGATGCCCGTGCCGAGGAAGACACGCAGGTCCGATCCGCCGGGAAGGCGCGCGGCGAGGACCCCGATCAGCAGCGCGCCGAGGATGTTCACCGTGAAGGTCGCGAGGGGGAAGCCTCCCGCATCCGGCGTCCACAGGGCGAACGCGAGCCGCATCGCGGTGCCCAGAGTCCCACCGAGCACGACGAGCAGCAGCCGGCGGAGAGTCACGCGGCCACTCTAGCCCCGTCGTCGCCTGACTGCGGACGGCGGGATTGTCAAGGCGGTATGGGTGCATCCGCGGGCGGCGTTGACTGAACGCCATGAACCCTCTGTGGAAGCTCGAACCCACTTCATCCCTCGGATCGCCGTTCGAACCCGGTGCACGCCATGACGCGGTCGTCGTCGGGGCGGGGCTCACCGGCCTGTCGACCGCGGTCATGCTCGCTCGCAAGGGTCTCGATGTCGCAGTGATCGACGCCGGCGAGGTCGGCGAGCTCACGACCGGTGCGAACACCGGCAAGCTGACGCTGCTTCAGGGGCAGACCCTGGCGAAGATCCGCCGGCACCACACGGTCCCACTGGTGAGGGCGTATGTGGACGCCAACCGCGCCGGCATGCAGTGGCTCACCGCCTTCGCCGACAGCGCGGGAGTCCCCTACACCCGGCGCACCGACCACACGTACGCGCAGAGTCCGCGCGGCCTCGACGCTGTCCGGGCTCAGCACTTCGCCGCGCGCGAGGCGGGGCTGGCGACCCGGATGCTGGCGCCGGCTGATCTGCCCGCGACACCGTTCCCGGTCGTCGGCGCCGTCGCCCTCGAGGAACAGGTGACGATCGACCCGATGCGTGTCGCACGAGCATTGGCCGAAGAGCTGCTGGCCGTGGGCGGGGTGCTGCACACCGGCATCCGCGCCACAGGCGCTCACGCCCTCCCCGAGCCGCGCGTGGAGACCGCCGCCGGGCCGCTGTTCGCGCGCCACGTCGTCCTCGCGACGGGCACGCCGATCATCGACCGGGGTCTCTACTTCGCGAAGACCCGCGGCCTCCGTTCGTACTGCGTCGCCTTCCGTGTTCCGGGGAGCGCCCTCGAAGGCACCTTCATCGCCGTGGACGACCCGAGCCGGTCGATCCGTCCTGTCTCGCCCGACGACGGGCCTGGCGCGACGGCGCAGCTCGTGGTCGGCGGGAACGGGCATCCGGTCGGACGTTCGGATGGCGAGACGGAGGCGATCGACGATCTCGTGGCATGGACCAGACAGCACTTCCCCGATGCCGAGGAAACCCACCGGTGGTCGGCTCAGGACTACGAGTCGCACAACCTCGTCCCGTTCGTCGGCGCGATGCCGCGGGGTCTCGGACGCATCCGGTTCGCCACCGGCTACGCCAAGTGGGGGCTGTCGAACGCTCCGGCCGCCGCACTGCGCCTCACCGCCGAGATCATCGGCACCGAGCGGCACGACCGACCGCGTTGGATGACGGCGATCGGCACACGGTTGACCGTGCCCGCCGACGTCTCGAGGGCCGTCGCCGAGAGCGGGCGGGTCGCAGCCGCCGCCGCAACCGGATGGTCACGTGCCGAATCGCGTCGCGCACCGGTTCCCCGCCCCGCGGAGGGCAGCGGCGTCGTGGCGAATCGCGCCGGTCACCCCGTCGGCGTCTCCACTGTGGACGGCGTCACGCGCGGCGTCTCCGCCGTGTGCACGCATCTGGGAGGCGTGCTCGACTGGAACGACGCCGAATGCACGTGGGACTGCCCGTTGCACGCCTCGCGCTTCGCGTCGGACGGCACTCGCATCGAGGGCCCCGCGGTCCGCGATCTGACGCTTCACCCCCGGTCGGGCGGTAACTGACGCGCGGTCAGCCCGTCTCGTCCCAGCCGGTCTGCGGCGTCTCGCAGTCCTCCCGGTACACGTACTGCGACGGGAGCTTGCGCTGGCTGCTCGACCAGTCGATGGCCGGGCGCCGCTGCTCGGGCGGCAGGTAGCCCAGCCGGTACACGGCCATCAGCTCGAGATCGTCGGGCACGCGCAGAAGCCGAACGATCTCATCCCACCGACCCGGCACCTCCATGGGGAACGAGATGAACTGGATGCCCATGCCGAGCTCGACCGTGGTCAGCCAGACGTTCTCCATCGCCGCGCCCATGCTGAACACCGAGTAGAACGACGACAGCTGCCCGGGGCGGTACTCGCTGCGATCGAGCATCACGCCGAGCAGCAGCGGAGAGCCCGCCACGAGCTTGCGGTTCTCCGACCCCAGCGTCTTCGGAACCCCGAGGGCGTTCATGAGGGTCTGCCCTCTCTTCGTGAACACCTGACCGGTGAAGGGGCGCAGCGGCGCCGGGAGCTTGTCGAACAGCATCCCGCTGCGTTTCTGCTCCATCTCGGCCTGACTGAAACGGAAGTACGGCTTGTAGCGCTCGAAGAACGTGCCGTTCGACATCGCCTCGGTCATGCTCTCGCCCGATATGCGCGCGATCTGCTCGATCGTGTCGCGGCTCTCGATCACGACGAATCGCCAGGGTTGGCTGTTCAGCTGCGACGGGGCGCGGCCCGCCGCTTCCAGGAGGATCCGCTGATGCTCCCCCGAGACCGGCTCGGGCAGGAAGGGCCCGTTCGTGGTCTTGCGGCGGCGGATGGCGTCGAGCAGTTCCATGCGATCACTTCCGGTCGGCGGGGCGGAGCGAGCGCACGACGCTCGCGATGATGAAGGGCGCTGCGGCGAGCGCGACGAGCGGATGTCGGCGCGTGTGCGTCGGCACGTAGGCGATCGCGGTGAGCGGCACCACGGCCGGCGCCAGCGCGAGCGCGGCCTGACGCGCGGGCCGACTGCCCCGGCACGCGCTGCCGATGGCGGCGACGACCGTGGTGCACGTCGTGATGTACATCGCATGATGCAGCCAGCGGAAGTTCCGGGTGTCGATGACCCTGGCGGCGACTGCCAGACCCAGTGCGCAGTTCGCCGCATAGCTGAGCGCCGCTGCCACGAACAACGGCGCCGCGTTCGAGGTCGTGCGGCGGCCTGCCATGCATAGACCCTATGCCCCGCGGTCGTTCGGGAGGAGAACGCGCGAAAGGGAGGAGAGAACACGCGGGATCTTCCTCCCGAACGTGCGATCTCTTCCCTGACGCGTGTCTTACAGGTTCGCCTCCGCGTAGACGCGGAGCGCGTTGCGGACGAACTCGGCGCCGCGCGTACCGCCGTCGGCAGTGGCGTAATTGGCACCGAAGCGCGGATCGGCGACGTACGTCTCACCGAGCCCGATCACGTAGCCCTTCACGTCGCCGTGCGGCACGGATGCCGGTGTGCCCGGCACCCCGGTCAGCCACTCGACGTGGCGTCGCGCGATGGCCTGCGCCTCATCGGATGCCGGCTCGATGCCGCTCTCGGCGGCTGCGATCCAGTCCCGAGAGAGGTCGGACACGAGCTGCTGCCATTCGGCTCGCTCGCTGTCGGTCATGCCTCGCCACCAGCGATCGCTGTCGGCGTAGGCCTTCTTTCCCCAGCGGTTCTCGACCTCATCCTTGTACTGCGTGTGGTCGAAGCCGTCGAACATGTTCTCGGCCATGAGGGTTCCTCCTTCTTTCAATGCGTTGATGGTCGTCTCGACCGACGCGATCTGCCGCGCCAGCCGGTTCTGCTCCTCGCGCAGGTACGCGAGGTGGGTCTCGAGAGCGGATGCCTCGACTGCCGCGCTGCTGTCCGTCGATGCTTCGAGCGCCTCGGCGATCTGGGGCAGACCGAGTCCGAGGTCGCGCAGCAGCAGAATCCGCTGCAGCCGCACGAGGGCGCTCTGGTCGTAGTGCCGATACCCGTTGTGCGCGATGCGCGATGGAGCGAGCAGGCCGATGTCGTCGTAGTGACGCAGCGTTCTGCTCGTGGTCCCGGCGTGGCGGGCGATCTCCTGGATCGACCAGTCCTGCGTGTGCACTGCATCCTCCTTCCATGTCGATATGACCACGATAAAAGTTGACGCAACGTCAATGTCAAGCCGAACCACCCAGAACCCGCTAAAGTCTTCCCCGTAATTGAAACGACCGGTGGGGGACCCCTTGAGCACTGACATCACGACATCCGACGCGCCCGGGGTAGCCCGGCGCACCGTACTGAAGGCCTCCGCATGGTCGGTGCCGGTGATCGCCGCCGCTGTCGCGACACCGCTCGCCGCAGCGAGCGTCGCGACCGACCTGCGGCTGGAAGCGCTCCCGTTCGGCGACGGGCTCGGCGCACAGAGCCCTGACGGCCTCCGCCAGTGGAGCATGGGCGTTCCCGCGGCATTCCGCATCTTCAACGACTCGAGCGCGGTTGTACCTGTCGGCACCGTTGTCACAGCCAGCAGTGACGCGCGCGTCCTGGCTGACCCCACTTTCGCGCTCGACTCGTCGACCGGGACTCCGGTGCCACGCGCGAGTTCGCAGACGACCGGCAACATCGTCACCTCCACGTTCACGATCCCCGTGGAGATACCGGCGGGCGGCTCCGTCGCGATCTACGGCGGCTTCGGCGTCTGGCAGGGAGCGTGGTACGACGACGTGAATCCGTATGTGCTGAGCGTCCTCGCCGCAGGCGACCCGACGCCGGAGAACAACGTCGCGACCATGTCCGCCACGTATGTGGACACTAACGACGGCGCCGTGACCGCCCAGTGGAGCACGGCGACGATCACGAACGAGCTCGATGCATCCGCGCCGTATGTGATCGACGTTCCCACGTCGTTCTCCCTCACCTCACTCGCCCCGGGCGGGACGAGTCCGGAGATCTCCTTCGACGTGCGCGGCCCGCAGGTCTACGTCGGCCAGTCCGGCGCGGGCGGGGGCTGGGAGAATGCCTTCACCGGCGCGACGATCACGAGCGCCCTGCTCGACGGCGTCGACGTCTCATCCGATGTCGCCGAGGAGAGCCCGCTGGGATTCTGGCTGCGCGACACGCCGATCACGTCAGGCCAGACGCTCACGGTGACGATGACGATGACGATGAATCCGGGTCCGATCAGTGCCGTGTTCCCCAGCCCCGGGGCATACATTCAGACCAGCATCCACAGCGATCGCGATCCCTCGAACAACCGCGTGGAGAGCCCGAACTACGCGGTCTGACCTCAGCACGTTCCGCAAGAGGGGGGG
>NZ_JBLVOB010000007.1:582253-591610 GCF_053543555.1 Microbacterium xerophyticum
CCCCCGCCTCTTGCGTCCCATCCGACTTTCGCGAGATCTCTTCTTGACAGACTCGCGATATATCGTGTTACGCTCTTCATACGCGATATATCGCGACTAATCACACCCCAGGAGACAACATGACCGAGAAGTGGCTCATCGCCCCCGGCGAGGAACGCGTCATCGACATCGCTCAGGCGACCCGGCTCAAGGTCGGACTCGTCGGCGGTCAGGTGGACGTCATCGCCCACGACGACCCCGGCATCCGCATCGAGGTGCACGGCGTCACCATCAAAGACCTCCGGATCGAATCCGACGGCAACGAGATCGAGATCGACCACCCGCAGCTGGGGTGGGACAACTTCCTCGAGGTCTTCCGCAACTTCGGCGCCGGCGGCCCCCGTGCCGAGGTCAGTGTCGCAGTCCCCCGCAGCATCGCGCTCAACCTCGGCGTGGTCAGCGCAGGCGCCCTGATCTCAGGACTCACCAACGACGCACGGCTCAACACCGTCTCCGGCGACATCATCGTCGACACCCACACCGGAGACCTGACCGTCAACTCGGTCTCCGGCGACGTGCAGGTGCGTGGCCTGACCGGCTCGGCGAACGCGAACAGCGTCTCCGGCGACGTGGCGATCACCGGCTCGGTGCGCAAGGCGACGGTCGACACCGTCTCCGGCGCGATCATGGTCGACGCGGCGGGTGCCGTGAACACCATCAACCTGAACACGGTCGCCGGCAACAGCACGATCCGACTCGAGGAGACTCTGCCCGCCAATTACGTGGCGCGCTCCATGAGCGGACGGATGCTGATCGACGGCGTCGACCGTGGCAACACCGGACCGACCAACTACACGGGCTCGACGGGAGAGCTCGCCGGCTCGTTCGTCGACGTGCGCACCAACTCGGTCTCGGGCGACATCACGGTGCTGCGTCAGCCTCGCATCACCGTCGCAGACGATGCGGAGTGGGACTCATGACCCCGGCCGTCTTCTCGCACGGCGACCTGCGCCTGTATCTGCTCTCCCTGCTGTCAGAGGCTCCGCAGCACGGTTACGGCATCATCCAGGCGCTCACCGATCGCACCGGCGGCACCTATACGCCCAGCGCCGGCACCATCTACCCTCGGCTCGCGAAGCTCGAGGAGGAGGGCCTGGTCTCAAAGACCGTCGACGGACGCACCACGATCTACTCGATCACGGATGCCGGTCGCGCCGAACTCGCCGGACGGGAGGGCGATCTCGCCGGCATCGAGTCCGGTCTCGCCGACTCGGTCCGCCTGATCGCGAACGAAGTGCGCCAGAGCGTGCAGGACGCCATGAAGAGCCTGCGCGCCGATCTGGCGGCGGCCGCGAACGACGAGCGGACGAGTGCCAAGGCACGCCCCCGGTCGACCTCGTCTTCGATGCCGGACGAACGGGTGACCAGTCGTGAAGCGCTGCACCGGGCGGATGCGTCGATCAACGCCTTCCGCGCCCGAGTGCGCACCGACCTGCGCACTCACGTGGCGCGCGGCGGCGTGCTCGCGGTATCCACCGTCGACGACCTGGAGGCCGCGCTCGACGCCGCAGCCCGCGCCGTCACACAGGCTCTGGCCTCTCCCGGCGCCTGAGCCCGTCCGGCCCATCCGCCGAGATCCCGTATTCGTGCCGAACACAGGATCTCGGCGGGCCGGGCAGAGGCTACTCGGTCCAGATCTCCTGCTGGTCGTCGGGGACCGACTCCTCGAGGGGCACCACGAGCACCGAACGGTGCTGACGGTGAGCGAGACGCGCGGCGACCGAGCCGGTGAAGAACTCTCTGATCGACTCGCCCAGCCCGCGCTTGCGCGTGCCGACCACGATCAGTTGCGCGTCGAGCTTGTTCGCGAGCTGCTTGATCGCAAGGGCCGGGTCACCGACCAGCTGACGCGCGGCCCAGGTCAGGCCCTTGCCGTCGAGTTCGGCGGCCGCGGCCGCCTGGACCTCTTCGAACTCGGCGGCGCCGGCTTCGATGTTGAGATCGATCGGTGCCGAATGCACATAACCGTCCGGATCCTCATATGTGACGAACCGGGTCACGTCCACATGGGCGACCACGAGCGGGGCGTTCAGGAGGTGCGCGTAGTGCGCGGCCTCCTGCAGTACGTGTACGGCCTGACCCGGTTGCATGCCGACGATGACGGCCTTCTGCAACCCGGCGTTCTGCGCCGTTTCGTCGGACGGGGAGGAGGCTGCATCTGTCATGTGAATCGTTCCCTTCACCTGCCGGCGAAGGCCAGCACACCTGGCCCTCGTGCTATCCTGAATGCTACTCTTACCGGCCGCACGCCGGTGTCGTGAATGCCTCGGGCGCCTGATTGTCCGACAGCTTAAATCGTTAGGGGGTCTCGCGCATGGGCCGTGGCCGTCAAAAGGCGAAGCACACCAAGATCGCTCGCGAACTAAAGTCCTTCAGTCCTTCGGTGAACTACTCCGCGCTCGAGCGGGAACTTGCTCATCCGACGGATGAAGACGCCTACGTGGACAAGTGGGCGGACGACTACGCGGACGAAGACGAAGACGAACTAGAGAAGGCCTGACCGCCTGATCTGACAACCCCCGCACCTCGTGCGGGGGTTTCGTCGTGCCCGCATCCGCTGTGTTCGCCCGCGGCGCGGCACTGGTTCACCAGCGTCCGTGCCGGCGCTCCCACTCGTCCTCGATCGTCTGCCGCCGACCCGCGATCAACCCGAACGGCACGGCGATCACGAGCACGGCGCCGATGATCAGCAGCGGCAGAAGCCAGTCGCCGGTCTGGTCGTGCACGACGCCGAGCAGGATGGGGAACGCGGCCGCTCCGATGTAACCGGCGCTCTGCACGAAGCTGCTCAGTGCGACGGCCGTCTCCGGTGTGCGCGCACGAACGCTGATCAGCACCAGCGCAAGTGGGAAGAGCACACCGACGATGCCGAAGAGCGCGACCCACAGCCCCACGAGGGCGATCGAGGGCAGCAGGATGAGTCCGGCCAGGCCCACCGCGCCGCAGGCGACGGCGACGATGAACAGCGGCCTCGTCGCCTGGAACCGCACCACCAGCAGCGGGACGAGCAGCGAAGCGGGCAGGCTCATGAATGCGAAGAGCGACAGCAGCAGTCCGGCGACGGATGCCGTGACCCCGGCCCGATCGACCAGGATCGTCGGCAGCCACGCGAACGAGACGTACGCCATCGTCGACGACGTCCCGAAGACGACCGCGATCGACCAGGCCAGCGGCAGCCGAGCGAGCCGTGCGAACACCCGCGAGTTCGCCGGAGCGACGGCGATCGGTCCGGTGACCAGCGTCACGGGACCGGCTGCCGCGGCATCCGCCCGTTCCGCATCACGTGCCGAGCGGTCTTCGCGACCGACGGGGACCGGGACTCCGCCGGTGCGCCCTCGGAGCAGCATGAGCACCCAGGGGATGGTGCCGGCGAGTGCGAACACTCCCCACATCGCCAGTGACACGCGCCATCCGGCGGCATCCGCCACCGGCACCGCGACCAACGGCGGCAGGAACGTCGACAGCGCCATCGCCGTCGTGTAGATCGTCATCATCGCGCCGAGCCGGTCGGGGAAGTGCTTCTTGACCAACGGCGGGAGCAGGATGTTCCCCATCCCGACTCCGGCGAAGATGAGCGCGGTCGACAGCAGCAGCGTGATCGCGTCGACCGAGAATCCGCGCAGCACGAGGCCGGCGGTGATCGCGATCAGCGCGATCACGGTGACCCGTTCGAGGCCCAGTCGTCGCTCGAACAGTGGTGTCAGCAACCCGAAGATCGCGAAGCACACCGGCGGCGCGGTGCCGATGAGCCCGACCACGGCGGAGGAGAGCGGGAAGTCGGCGGCGACGTGATCGAACAGCGGCGACAGCGATGCCACGGCGGAGCGCAGCGAGAAGGCGCACAGCAGGATGCCGAGCACCGCGAGCACCCGACCCTGCCAGAGCGGGCGCGACGTGCTCACGACGACTGCGAGCTCTCGACCCAGGAGAGGTACTCGTCGGTGACGGTGCCCGTGACATAGCGGCCGTCGAAGCAGCTCATGTCGAGGTCGGTGACATCCGAGCCCTCGATGATCGCGGCCTTGAGATCCTCGACCTCCTGGTACACCAGGTGGTCGGCGCCGAGCTCAGCGGCGATCTCCGGAATCGTGCGGCCATGGGCGATCAGCTCGTGCTTCGAGGGCATGTTGATGCCGTACACGTGCGGGTACCGCACCGGCGGCGCGGCCGAGGCGAACGTCACGGACAGCGCACCGGCATCCCGTGCCATCTGGATGATCTGCTTGCTCGTCGTCCCGCGCACGATGGAGTCATCGATCAGGAGCACGTTCTTGCCCCGGAACTCCGTCGACATCGCGTTGAGCTTCTGACGCACGCTCTTCTTGCGCACCGCCTGACCCGGCATGATGAAGGTGCGACCCACGTAGCGGTTCTTGTAGAAGCCCTCGCGGTACTCGATGCCGAGCTTGCGGGCGACCTCCATCGCCGACGGGCGCGCGGAGTCGGGGATCGGCATGACGACGTCGATCTTCTCGCGCGGCACGTGCTTCGCGATCGTGTCGGCGAGACGCTCCCCCATCCGCAGACGCGACTCGTACACGGCGATGCCGTTCATCGTCGAATCGGGGCGGGCCAGGTACACGTACTCGAACGCGCACGGCGTGAGCGTGGCGTTCTCGGCGCACTGCCGGCTGAACAACTCGCCCTGGTCGGTGATGAAGATCGCCTCGCCGGGCGCGACCTCCCGTACGACTTCGTAGTCGCCGTTCTCGAGCACCAGCGACTCGCTGGTGACGACCCACTCGTCGTGCTCCGCACCGTCGCGGCGACCGAGGATCAGGGGACGGATGCCGTAAGGGTCACGGAAGGCGAGCAGACCGTAGCCCGCGATCACGGCGATCACGGCGTAGGCGCCCTCGATGCGCTCGTGCGTGCAGCTCACGGCTTCGAAGATGCGCTCCGGGTCGAGGTCGACGTCGCTCGTCGTGGCCTGCAGCTCGCCGGCGAGGACGTTCAGCAGCAGCTCGGTGTCGCTGGAGGAGTTCAGGTGCCGACGATCGCGCTTGGCCATCTCCGCGGTGAGCTCGCGCGTGTTCGTGAGGTTGCCGTTGTGGATGAGGACGATGCCGTAGGGCGCATTCACATAGAACGGCTGCATCTCCTCTTCGCTGGATGCTGTGCCCTTGGTCGCGTAGCGAACGTGGCCGAGGCCGACGTTGCCGAGGAGCGAGCGCATGTCGCGGGTGCGGAACGCCTCTCGCACCATGCCCTCGGCCTTGGCCATGTGCATGACGCCGCTCGGCTCAGCCGTGGCGATGCCGGTGGCGTCCTGCCCACGGTGCTGCAGCAGGAGAAGCGCATCGTAGATGTCCTGATTGACCGGGCCGCCAGCGCCCACTCCGACGATTCCGCACATGGGGTATTACTCTGCTCCATCCGCGTATGCGCCGACGAGACGCACCGCACCACCATCGACGCCCTTGGCGCCTTCTTCGAACTCTCCGGACGGGCGAGGACCCGTTCCGACCGTCGCGACCTGCCAGGCGTCGATGCCCTCCGCGGCGAGCGCGGCGATCGCGGCATCCTTCTGGCGCTGATCGATCACGGCGAGGAAGCCGATGCCGAGGTTCCACGTGCCCTCGGCGGACTCCAGTGTGGAACCGGCGATGTCGCTGAGCACACGGAAGACAGGGCTCGGCGACCACGTCGAGCGGTCGACCTCCGCCCAGCTGCCCACCGGGAGCACACGCGCGAGGTTCGCAGCGATGCCACCGCCGGTGACGTGGCTGAGGGAGTGCACGCTGCCCTCTGCCAGCTTCTCGATCAGGCGCAGCAACGGGAGCGTGTACAGGCGGGTCGGCTCGAGCAGCGCTTCGCCCCAGGTGGTGCCGAGGTCTGCGGCGTTGTCGCCGTAGCCGATGCCCGCGCCCGTGACGATGTGGCGAACGAGGGAGTAGCCGTTGGAGTGCAGCCCGCTGGATGCCAGCGCGAGCACGACGTCGCCGTCCTGCACGCGCTCGGCGCCGAGCACGGCATCCGCCTCGACGACGCCGGTGGCGGCGCCTGCGACATCGTAGTCACGCGGGCCGAGAAGGCCGGGGTGCTCTGCCGTCTCGCCGCCGACCAGCGCGGTGCCGGTGGCGGTGCACGCGTCGGCGATGCCGCGGACGATGTCGGCGATGCGCTCGGGGACGACCTTGCCGCACGCGATGTAGTCGGTCATGAAGAGCGGCTTCGCCCCCACGACGACGATGTCGTCGACGACCATCCCGACCAGGTCCTGCCCGATCGTGTCGTGCTTGTCGAGCGCCTGCGCGATCGCGACCTTGGTACCGACTCCGTCGGTGCTGGTCGCGAGCAACGGCTTGGTGTAGCCGAGCAGAGCGGTCGCGTCGAACAGGCCGGCGAACCCGCCGACACCGCCGAGCACTTCGGGGCCGTGCGTAGCGCGCACGGAGGACTTCATCAGCTCGACGGCACGATCACCTGCAGCGGTGTCGACGCCGGCTTCGGAATAGGGATTGGTGGAGGAGGCTGCCACCCCACAAGACTACCGGTGCCCGAGCAGTGGAATCTCCGCGATCCGTCTCACCTGATGGGTCGACGGTTGGCGGATCCCGGCTCGATCGCTAGCTTCCGAAGCGTCCATGGGAACAATGACGACCAAGGAGCCCACGATGCCCAGACATCTCACGACACGATTGGGGGTGGCGGGGATCGCAGCGGCAGTCATGCTCTCGATCGCCATCAGCCCCGTGCACGCCGTCGACGAACCCGTCGACGGTCTGACCGCCACCGATCCGACGCAGGAGGACATGCCCACTGTCGGCGGAAACCTCGGCAACCAGCACTACTCCGCGCTCGATCAGATCACCAAGAGCAACCTCGACCGGCTCGCGCCGGTGTGGCGCACGCACGTCTCGGCGGTCGCGCCTGCGTCCGACGACGTCGGGCAGCAGACGACGCCGATCGTCGTCGACGGCATGATCTATCTCGACACACCCAGCGGTGGAGTCGCCGCATTCGACGGCGCGACGGGCGAGGCCGCCTGGAAGTGGGAGAACCACGAGTACGGCATGTCGAGCACGCGGCGTGGGGTGTCGGCGGGCGACGGACGCGTCTACACGCTCGCAGGTGACAACCGCGTCGTCGCCCTCGATCAGGAGACGGGCGAGGAGGTGTGGGCCGTGCAGCCGACCGGCCCGGACGGCGAGAACGTCGGACGAGTCGCCAAGGTCGCGACCGTCTACTCGGACGGCCTCGTCTACGTGCACGCCGCTGACGGCGACCGCGGCGCGGTCGTCGCGCTCGACGCCGACGACGGCAGCTACGTGTGGCACTTCTTCGGCGGGCCGAACCGCGGCGAGGAGTTCACCGACGTCAACGGCAGCACCTTCGATGCGTCCGAGACCTGGGGTCCGATCCACGAGGACGGCACGGATTGCGCGATCGAGGGCGGCGCCACATCGTGGGTGCACGGCGCGGTCGACCCGGACCTGGGCATGTACTACATGACCTTCGGCAACCCCCGCAGCTGCAACACCTCTCAGGACGGCTCCGGCCGTCCTGGCGACAACGTGTTCTCCGACACCCTCGTCGCAGTCGACGCGGCGACCGGCGAGTACAAGTGGCATTACCAGTCGATCCACCACGACATCTGGGACATGGACAACGTGCACGCCCCGAACCTCGCCGACATCGAGATCGCCGGCGAGGAGCGTCAGGTGATCTTCTACGGCAGCAAGTCGGGGCACATGTTCATCCTGGATCGCACGAACGGCAAGCCGGTGCTGCCGGCGGACGAGAAGCCGGTGATCACGGATGACCGGCAGGCCAACTCCGACACGCAGCCGTTCCCGGCTGAGCGCCTGCTGCCCGAATGCGTGGTCTGGGAGGAGCTGGGCACCGACAACATTCCCGGCGACCCGTGGCGCGGCGTGCCCAACTACAACGGGTACCAGCCGGACGAGGACGGCACGCTCGTCTTCAACCCTGACAGCTACGTCGCGGCGGACCAGGAGCATCTCACCTACCCCGAGGGGCATGTCGGGCATCGCGAGGGCTGCATGTACGACCCGCAGTGGGATCTGCCGATCCTGTCCACCACCAGTCAGAACGGCGGCGGCGACTGGTCGAACAACGCCTACAGCCACAGCACCAACCTGGTGTACTTCCCGTACGGCACGAACAACGTGGCGCATTGGAACGGCGCTGCTGCGAACGGGCAGCGGGCGATCGGCCAGTACCAGACAGGCGGCATCGTCGCGTACGACGCCTCCACCGGCAAGGTCGAATGGCTGCAGCACCTCGGCACGGACATGTCCCACGGCCAGGGACCGCTGGCCACGGCATCGGATCTCGTGTTCGTCGGCCAGATCGACGGACGTCTGCTCGCGATGGATGCCAGGACCGGTGAGGTCGCGTGGGAGTTCCAGACCGGCAATGGCATCGGCTCGGCACCTGTCACCTACGAGATCGACGGCGAGCAGTACGTCGCGGTCTTCGCTGCCGGAACCACGAACCCCTACGGCGCCTCGGTGACCCGAGGCGATTCGCTGTGGGCTTTCAAGCTCGGAGGCGACTTCGTCACGGAGTCCGGCAGTCAGGAGGGCCCGCTGACCGCACCGCTCTCGATTCGTCGACCGGTGAACGGCGGCGCCGTCGAGGGCAGCACCGTAGGCAACACCGTGCTGCTGGCACGGGCCGATCGCACCTCTGACACGGCCGCGGCGGCCGACAGCACGAACCAGGCGGCGATGCAGCCCACGCACCTCCGAGTGCCGGTCGGCACCAGCGTGACGTTCCTCAACCCGGGGGCCGAGACGTTCCCCGCGAACCCGAACGCGCTCGAACACTGCGCCACGCAGTTCTTCGAGGGCGAGTTCAACGCGCGACTGCAACCCGGCGAGAGCTATCAGCACACGTTCGAGAAGGCAGGTGAGTACTTCTTCAACGACTGCACTGATCCTCGTCCCACCGGCAAGATCGAGGTGTACGCCGAGTCCGAGGACATGCCAGGGGCGCTGACTTTCCCCTCCGGGAAGCTCGATCTCCGAGTGGAGGACGGCCTCTTCACGAAGGCGGACGGCACGGTCACCGCGCACCTCGACCTGCCGAAGGGATACACGCAGGAGGGTGATGTCCTGCTGGAGACCGCCCTGGGCCTGCAGCCCGTCACTGCTTCGAAGGTGACCGGCAGCAGCACGCACCTGATCATCAAGTTCGACAAGGCCGATATCGACAACAACGTGCCTGCAGGCACGACCGATCTGACCGTCGTCACATATGCGGTGAATGACGGCGTGCAGAAGGAGGTGAGGTCGACGGTGAGCGCTACCGTGGCCAAGTAGCCCGAACGCATCCGAGGGCACCCGGGCC
>NZ_JBLVOB010000007.1:591664-614114 GCF_053543555.1 Microbacterium xerophyticum
CCCCCGGGGGCCCCTCGCCTGTGGAGCGCGTCCCATTCGCCGGGACGGAGCTTGGCGACGCACGCCGCCGCAGCCAGAGTTGCCACAGCGGTCAGCGCACCGCAACGACAGAGAGGTCAATCATGCGAGAAGACAAGGATCCCGAAGAGTCGATCTACGGGCATACCGAGACCGTCTTCACGACTCCCGATCTGAACGCGGGGGTGCCGAAGGAGTCCGGTTTCATCCGCGCGCTGTCCCACGCCGAGATGATCGTCTCGGTCACGCTGTTCGCGGGCATCTTCCTCGGCGTCATGTACCAAGTGGTCGGCCGATACTTCCCCGCGGTGAACTGGGTGGGCGCCGGCGAGCTCGCGCTGCTTTCGATGATCGCCATGACCTTCCTCATGATGGGCTACCTCACGGGACGCAACGGCCACATCGTGATCGAGGTCTTCGACGGGATGCTGCGCGGAAAGAAGCTCTTCGTCGCGCTACGGGTGATCGCGGCGTCGATCATGGTGATCACGAGCATCGCGCTCGTCTACGACGCATACGTGAAGATCGCGCTCGAATGGGGGCGCGCGAGCGCGGCAATCGGGCTTCCGCTGGGAGTGCTCTACATCTTCGCCTTCATCGGCGGCCTCTCGACCGGCATTCACTCGGCGTGGAAGATCCCGCACGCCGGACGGCCGGAGCGACAGCTCGAGATCTCCGAAATGGAGGGCTGATCCATGGATCTCTGGCTCTTCGTCCTGCTCCTCGTCGTCCTGCTGCTGCTGCGCGTTCCCGTCGCCTTCGCGATGATCGCGCCGAGCATGCTCTACTTCTACAGCCACAATCTCTCGGCCGGTTACGCGACGACGGCGATGGTCAACGGCATCAACAGCTTCCCGTTGCTCGCCGTCCCGCTGTTCATCTTCGTGGGCACGCTCGCCAACCATCTCGGCATCGCCACGCGACTGTACGACTTCGCGAAGGCGCTCCTTCCCCGCCTGCCGGGGAACCTGGCCTACGTCAATCTCACGACTGCCGTCGGGTTCTCCTGGATCAGCGGATCGGCGCTCGCCGACGCTGCATCCACGAGCAAGGTGCAGATCCCGCAGATGCTCAAGGCGAACTACCCCTACGGCTTCTCGGCCGGTCTCACCTCGGCCGGATCGCTGCTCAGCACGGTGATGCCGCCGAGCATCCCCGCCGTTCTGTTCGCCGCGACGGCATCCATTTCGACCGGAGCGCTGTTCGCTGGATCCGTGCTCCCGGCCGCACTCATGGCCATCGGTCTGGCCGTGTACATCCTCATATGGGTGCGCATGCACCCGGAGATCGCCGGAAGCCGCCCGTTCAGCGGGGCGATGCTGGGCCGTGCGACCGTGCGCGCGCTCGGGACCATGGCGATCCCGGTGATCATCCTCGGCGGCATCTTCAGCGGATGGTTCACCCCGACCGAGAGCGCCGGGATCGCGGCAGCCGTCGTCATCGCTCTCGGGATCGTCTATCGGACGATCAGCTGGCGAGCGCTCTGGCAGGCGACCAAGGAGACGGTCGTCATGTCGGGCGGCATCCTCCTCATCCTCGGGGCATCGAATCTGCTCGGTCAGGTGCTCGCTCGTGAACAGGTCTCGCGCACGCTGGGCGAAGCGCTCACGATGCTCACCGACAACCCCGTGGTCTTCCTCCTGCTGCTGAACGTGCTGCTGATCCTTCTGGGCATCTTCCTCGAGGCGACCCCGGTGATCCTCGTCCTGGTGCCGATCCTGCTGCCGATCAGCGCCACCTACGGCATCGATCCGGTGCACCTCGGAGTGATCATGATCATCAACCTGATGATCGGCTCCTTGACCCCGCCGGTCGGCGCCGTGCTGTTCGTGGTCGGATCCGTCACCCGAAGGCCCATGGGTGAGTTGTTCCGCGGCGTGCTGCCGTTCCTCATTCCTCTGGGCACGGTGCTGCTGCTGCTCACTCTCTTCCCCGCGATCGTCACGATCGTCCCCTCACTGCTCGGCCTCTGACCGCAACACCCTGAAAGGACCACTCGTGACCAGGAAGCTCTACCTGCTCAACGGCCCGAACCTCGACATGCTCGGGCAGCGGGAGCCCGAACTCTACGGAACGACGACGCTGAAGGACATCGAGGCGCAGAGTGCACGCATCGCCGACGACGTCGGCTTCGAGTTGAAGTTCGCGCAGTCGAACGCAGAGCACGAGATCATCGGCTGGCTGCACGAGGCGCACTACGACGGTGCCGCAGTCATCATCAATCCCGCGGGACTCAGCTTCCAGTCCGTTCCGGTTCTCGACGCGCTGCGCATCCTCAGCATCCCGATCGTCGAGATCCACATCACCAACATCCATGCCCGCGACGAGGCGCATCGTCACTCGATCATGTCGACCGTCGCGACCACGGTGATCGCCGGAGCGGGCACGTTCGGTTACGAGCTGGCGATCCGCGCGGCGGACCGTCTCGCCGCGCAGCGCCCCGCCGCGTAGCCCTTCCGTCCCATTCGCCGAGAACCCGGTTGGCGAACCATCCATCCGGGGCAAGAGTCATGAACACAGCAGACCACCGCGCAACGCCGCGCACGACAAGAGGAGAGTCACCAATGGTCACATCCAGGACAATGCGCCGCAGCATCGTCACCACTTCCGCATTCGCCGCGACCGCCCTCATCGTCGCCGGCTGCAGCGGCGGTCAGGCAGCACCGCCCGAGGACGGCTCGGTGACGCTCACGGTGTCGCTGACCCAGAACGAGCAGACGCCCAACTACTACTGCGGGGTCGAACTGCTCAAGGAACGTCTCGAAGACGCCGACATCGGCGTCAGCGTCGACCTGTTCCCATCCAGTCAGCTCGGCCCGCACGCCGACCGCTTCCCGATGGTGCAGTCCGGCGACATCGACATCGACCTGCTGGGCGGATCGGAGCTCGCCCCGAGTTTCGCGCCGATCGAAGCGGTGGATGCCGCGTACGCATTCGACGACGTCGACCACGCGTTCAGTTGGATGGACGACGGGTCGGACGAACTGTTCACCGCGTTCCACGACGCGACCGGCGTCAAGATCGTCGACGGGTGGCTGTTCGGGAACCGGACCTTCACGACCAAGGACGTCGAGGTCCGCAGCCCCGACGACCTCGCCGGAGTGCCCATCCGCTTTCCGAACTCCCCTGGCTTCCTCGCCAACGCCGAGGCGCTCGGCGTTGACAACCCCGTCTCCGTAGCCGTCGAGGAGGTGTACACGGCGTTGCAGCAGGGCATCGCCGTGGGGCAGGAGAACCCGATCGTCGCCACGCACTCGTCGAGCTACGACGAGGTGCTCAACGTCGCCATGCTGAACGATCACAATGTCGGCATCCAGTTCGTCGTCGTGAGCGACAAGACCTACGAGAAGCTCAACGACGAGCAGGCGGAGCTGCTGGAGAAGACGATCCACGAGATCCGCGGCGAGAACCGCACCTGCGTGGAGGACGAGACCGAGGAGATCGTCCAGGGCTACCGCGACAACCCCGACTTCACGGTGATCGAGAAGGAGGACATCGACATCGACGCCTTCGTCGAGAAGGCCGAGGCCTTCTTCTCCGACCATTACACCGGTGAGACGCTCGAGGCGTATCAGAGCATCCGCGACTCGGCGAAGTGATCTGACACAGCCGCAGAGGGCGGGGCGGGGCGGGCGCGAAGCGCTCGTCCCGCCCTTCTGTGTGCGGCGCTCGCGCACTCAGAAGGGCTCGCCTGCTCAGGCGACCGCGAGCCGATGGCTGATCGCCGATGCGGCGCGGCGCACGAACGGCGCGACCTCGACCGGATCCAGTTCATCGATGGTGCCGCTCACAGACACAGCCGCGACGGCGACGCCGCGCTCATGCACCGGGCTTGCCACGCAGACGTGGTCACCGTGGAACACCTCGTAGGTCGTCACGGCGTCGACCGATGCGCTGCCCGCCTCGCGCCGCTGGTCGAAGGCCGCGAACGCGGCTCCGAGAGCCGTGGTCGCCCGAGAGAGGCGCTCGCCGATGCGCGCAGCGGGGATGAGCGGATTCCGTCCGCGCGCGTTCGCGATCACGACAGCGTCGTCGCCGTCCGCGATCGCCAGCTGAACGTTGTGCCCGATCGCATCACGCAGACCGGTCATCGTGCTGACGGCGACACGGCGCAGCCGGCGAGGATGCTCGACGCTCTGCCCGAGTTCGAACAGCCGCAGGCCCAGGTACAGGTGCCCGTCGACGCGGTCGAGGTAGCCCTCTGCGACGAGGTCGGCGGCTATGCGGGAGACGGTCGATTTCGGAAGGTTCGCCCGGCGGGCGAGTTCGGTCACACCGAGCCCCTCACCCGCTTCTCCTACCTCGCCGAACGCGTCGAGGATCGCGGTCATCCGATCGAGAACGCTGACGGTCTCGGTCCACGAGGCGGTGCGCATGGGATCAGGCGGCGGTCAGGCGGCGAGCGAGAGAGACGCCTGCTGCGCGGACAAGAGGTGCGATGTTGGCGGGCAGCATGCTGCCTGCGGGGCCGGCCACCGAGATCGCACCCACGACGCTGCGGTCGGAGCCGATGATCGGGCTTGCTACAGCCAGCACCCCGCGGTATGAGAGCCCGGCATCCGTCGCCAGCATCGATGTGCGCACTGTGGTGAGCTCCTCGCGAAAACGGTCGATCTCGTCCTCGATGAGCGGCGCGCTGATCCGATCGATCACGTGCTGATCCTCGCAGAAGGCCAGGAAGGCCTTGCCGCTCGCGGTTGTGAGCGCCGGCGAGCGCATACCCGCCGAGGTAGGAAGCATCGGCAGACGACCCGGCGCAGCGGCGAGCGAGACCATGTCCGTTCCCTGCTGGACCCAGAGACCCACGCGCTCCCCTGTGCGCTGCGCGAGTTGACTCATCACGGGAGCAGCCGCGGACACAAGGCGACGGGGCATCGTCGCCCTGGCGCCGAGTTCGAAGAGCCGAAGGCCGAGTGAGATGCCGTCGCCGTCGCGCGTCAGATAGCGCTGCGAAGCGAGCTCACTCACCAATCGCGCGGCCGTCGACTTCGGGATGCCGGTCGACAGTGCGATGTCGGTGACGGAGACCGCGCCGTCCGCACGCTTGACGGCATCCAGGATCGACAGGATGCGGTTGAGCACCGAAGCGGGGCCGGCAGACGCCTGAGGCAGGGGAAGACGCGACATCGGGATCCTTCGCATGGGGCGGTTTCGTCGGTCCGCCCGAGACCGAAGCTAGTGGGTGCGTGCGCGAAGCGCAACGGGCCCGAACGTGTGTCGACACGTTCGGGCCCGTGAGGACTCAGGCGCTGCAGAAGGGCTTGATACCCATCGCGCTCTCCAGCCCCTCCATGACATGAGCCTGGAACAGGTCATCGTTCTCGACCTCGGCGTCGGTCCAGTCCTCGACCGCGTGGCCAAGTGTCGTGACCCAGGCACGGCCGCCGTCGTAGTACTGGCACCAGCTGACCGGGTGGTTCTCACCGTGGCCGGGGTGTCCGTTCTCGCGACCGTTGAGGCTCGTCTCCTTGTCGACCTCGAGCAGCACGTTGACGTAACTCGGATACGGGTGCAGGTTGTACCACTCGTCCGTGAACGCCCACGTGTCCGGCATGAACTCGGTCGAAACGTCCTTGTCGTTCACGACCTCCACGGTGCCTGGACGGTTCGGAGCGTGATCGAAGAAGTTCGTGCCGCCCAGAAGCCCTTCGTACCACTCCCAGTGGTACTCCGTGCCGAATGCGTTGTGGATGCCGACGAAGCCGCCACCACCGCGCACGTACTGCATCAGCGCCGTCTGGGCGGCGTCGTCGAGGCTGTCACGCGTCGGGCTCAGGAACACGACGGCCTGGTACTTGCTGAGCCGGCTGAAGGCGGCGAGATCCTCGGTGTAGTCGACGGCGATGCCGCGCTCCTCCGCCCAGGCCTTCAGGTTCGCCTGTGCGACGTTGTCGGCGTTCAATGCCGGATTCAGGCCGGGGGCGAGCGGTGTGCCGAGATGCGCGTGGCGCGGTCCGCCGGTGCGGCTCCAGATGAGGATCCTCTTCTCTTCACCCTCCTCCCACCCGTTGCCCCAGTCGTGGTAGCACGCGGCGTCGGTGCCGCGGCAGACGCCGTAATCCTTCACATCGTCGAGATAGATCTGGTCGGCGGTGGCCGGCTTGCCGTTTCCGTTGCCGTTGCCGTTGCCTGCTGCGACGGTGGCAGAACTCGCGGCGAAGAGGCCGGCGCCGAGGACCGCGGCGGCCACGAGCGCGATGCTGGAACGCAGTATGGACTTCACGTGATCTCCTTCGAACGTGCGTGTGATTCCCGGTGATCGGGACGGGTCGTCTCAAGGCTGAACATAGGGACCGCCCGTCGCGGCGGCAACGCGTGTTCCATCCAGTAAGTCGGACGCCGGGGCTCGATCTCCCTAGGATGGGGCCATGGCCGAGAAGCCCCAGTGGTTGATACGCGAGGACGCCGGGATGCCGACGCTCGTCGCGCTCGCCCTGCGACAGATGCTCGGGATCCGGGAGCCGGAGGGCCTGCCGAGCCTGCGCGACCTGCAGGTGCGCGCGCCTGATGCCGCCGACGCCAGCGCCGCGCTCGAAGCGCAGTGGCGCGACTACTGGGACATGGCGGTGGAGCCGCGTGCGCACCCCGCCGAGGGCCCGCTGGAGCTCGTCGACGGGTTCGACACCCTGGTCGCTCTGCCGGCCACCGGCGCCGAGGAACTGCGCGAAGCGATCACTCCGCTCGCGGCATCCGCGCTGCAGTACGCCCGCGACGCGCACAAGCGGTATCTGGGAACGATGAAGACGGCCACCGGGGGCGGCGCGTACCGCGCCTATGCGAGCGCGATCGCCGAGTTCGAGCGCGAGATCGGCCGGCGCGCGCACTCGTTCGAGCTGAACGTGCAGGTGCTGCCGTTCTCACAGCGCGGGATCTGGTGGATCGGCGCACTCACGGTCGCCGTCACCGATGGGCTCCGGCGGGATGTGGTCGCATTCGACGCCGCCATCCGGCCGATCATCGCCGAGCTGGCGTAGCGGGTTACCGGTCAGTCGGCTTCGATGATCGTCTCGCGGTCGACGCGCACGACACGGTCATGCCGGCGGGCGAGACGTTCCAGGAGGATCGCCGCCACGCCGCCCAGAGCAAGCCCGATCGGCACGGTCCACAGCAGCGCGAAGCCGAACACCTGACTCGGCGGGTAGACGACATCGAGCGCCTGCGACGGCTCGTAGTTGCCGACCATGGTCAGGATGCCGGCGGCGATGATCCCGAGCACGACGCCAATGCCCATGAACACCCCGTAGCGAGGCACCCGTCGTACGGTCGCCTCGACGGTCTCGTGGGAATCGGTGGAGGACATGTCTCCATTGTCCCACTCTTCAGGCGACTGCGGGAGCCTCACACCTGCCCGACGGCCTCGCGCTTCTCCGCCTGGAACGCATCCTCACGGCGGCCGTAGGCCCAGTACGCCGACAGCGACAGCTGGGCGCGGTCGACGCCGCGCTCATCCGTGAAGTACGGGCGGAGAAGCTTCATCGCACCGCGCTCGCCGTGGGCGAAGATCTGCACGCGCCCCGACCGCCACTCCAGACCACGCACCGCGTCCATGAGCTCGGTCGTCGTCCCCGCCTCCCGGTCCCCGCGGTGCAGCCAGCGCACCTCGATCCCGTCGCGCACGGAGAGCTCGACGTGCTCCGACTCGTCCTGCACCTCGAGGAGCACCGTGCCGACGGCATCCGCCGGCATCGCCTCCATCGCCGCCGAGATCGCGGGGATGGCCGACTCGTCGCCGACCAGCAGATGCCAGTCCGCCGCCGGGTCGGGAGCGTACCCGCCACCGATCCCGCCGAGCACGACGGGGTCCCCCGGCTTCGCGTTCGCCGCCCACGGCCCCGCCACGCCCTCGTCGCCGTGCGTGACGAAGTCGATCCAGATCCGTCCGGCGTCGAGGTCGAATCGGCGGATCGAATAGGTGCGCACGGATGGCAGCAGCTCGACCGGCAGTCTTTCCCGCAGCTCTTCCATGTCGTACGGCGGCGTCAGCCCTGCTTCGGCCGGCGCGAAGACCATCTTCGTGTACGCGTCGGTGAAGCCGTTGTCCACGACCGCCGAGATACCGGGGCCGCCGGCGATGATGCGCACCAGGTGCGGCGACAATCGGACGGACTCGATGACCTCCAGCACGATCTGCGGACGAGGGCGTCGCTGGGGACGTTCAGTGGTGGTCATGCCTCAATCCTCGCCGATGGCGGAGGACACCGCATCCCGACGCCGCGCGACGATCACGACGACACCCGCTCCCGCGCCGACGACGAGCAGCCCGATGACCACCCATGCCCAGATCGGGAACCCGGCGGCGTCACCGGTGCTCGGCGTCACCGCAGCACTGATCGCCGCGACCGGTTCCTCGTCCGCCGGCTCGTCGACCGGGGCGACACCGCAGTCGGCCGCCACCGGGATGCGCAGCGACACCGGGTCGAACGACTCACCCGCCGCGTAGGTGCCGAACGCTGCGGATCCGCTCTCGGTGAGGGCGGATGCCGCCCCGCTCAGTGCGAGCACACCGTCGACGGTCTCGGCATCCGCCAGGGAGAACTCGACGAACCGCACACCTTTCTGATCGATCTGCTCGCCGCCCTGCGTGGTGCCGGCGATGTCGAACACGATGTAGCCCTTGTCTCCGGCCAGTTCGACCCGCGCATCGTTCAGCGTCGTGTCGAGCGCACCGTCGTGCCCGTGGAACGCGATGGCGCCGCCGAAGTCGACGAGACCGCTCCCGGCCTCGGAATCGAAGGAGCCGGTGCCCTCCGACCACACGAACTCGGGGAACTCGTAGACGACGCCGCTGAGATCCCAACCGCCGTGAGCGATGCCCTCGATGTAGTTGCGGAAGCTCTCCTTGTACCCCCAGTTGAGAGTGGCGCCCTCGACGGTGCAGACGTCGATCGCCGTCGCGGTGCGATCGAGTGTGAACGCGAGTCCACGGTCGATCGACCCCTGGAAGGTCAGCGTGTGGGCACCGGCCTCGAGGGTCGCAGGCAGCGCACCGGTCCAGGTGGCGACACCGTTCGCGTCCGCGTCGACCGTGTCGAGCAGCACCGGCGTCGAGTAGACGACGACCTTGATGTCCTGTTCGTCCGGCTGGAAACCGGATGCCGACACGGTGGCGGATGCTCCGGACTGCAGCGCGCTGAGGTTCTCCTCGTCGACCACGATGCCCGCGGTCGACGGAGGCGTGGAAGGCAGCTCCTGCTTCTGCTGCACGGATGCCGCTGCCACCGTGCCCACGGTGCCGTTGGGCGCTGCGGCCGGTGCCCCGATGGTGAAGGTCACCGGATTGAGGGCGGTGCTGAAGCCGCCGAGCACCTGGTTCTGACCGGCGGAGGTCAGGCTGGCCGGCGCGGCCGTGAAGGTCGTCGCACCCCCGGTGGTGGTCTTCGCGGCCGAGGAGATGTCGATCGCGGCGAACGGAACCCGAACGCCGTCGTGCGTGACGTAGAGCGTCGCCGCGGATGCCGAGGTGATCTCGACACGCGGGTTGGAGACCGTCACGTTGAGCACGCCGTGGTGTCCGGTGAATCGCACCGCACCGGTGTATCCCACCGCACCCACACCGGTCGCTGAGTCGTAGGTGCTGCCGGCCGCCTGCCCGAACTGGAACTGACCGCCCGAGCGCGTCGCGCCGCCGGAGACACGGATCTCGCCCTGGGCGATGGGACCTGTCACGTAGTTCACGAACGACGACGAGATCGCCCAGCGCAGCGATCCTCCGGCGACAGGCTTCTGCGGAGCAGAGGGCGGAGTCGTCGGCGTCGGGGTCGGCGTCGGCTTCGGCGGCTCAGTCGACGGACCGTAGAGCTGCTTCCACTGCTCGGCGGTGATGGTCACTCCGCTGCGTGCATGGATCGTGTCGGCATTCGGCATCGTGTGCTGCTTCCAGACGATCACCTCGTAGGATTTCCCCCGGTCGAGTGCGTCGCCTGCCGCGCTGAGAGCGGTCGTGAACACGCCGTCGGAGATGCTCCGCACGTACTGCATCGCGAGGAAGCCGCCACCAGCGGTGACATCGGCCTCGGTGCCCTCCTCGATCAGCGCGGCATAGACACCCGGCTCGCCGTCGAATCCTCGTCCTTCGACGTCGACGACGAGGTCGGTGCCGTCGACCGAGGTGACGGCCTGCACGACCTTGTCCTGCGCGGTGCGGTAGTCCAGCAGAACGCTCTGCTCCTGCGCGGCGTTCTTCACGCCACCGGCGCCGTAGGTGTACACGCCGTATGCGCCGCCCTCCGGCTCGGCCGGTGCGTCCTTCAGCGTCAGCGTGGCGGTGAAGGTACCGTCGACGGCGATGTCGACCCACTGCGCACGGATCGCGCCCTGGTACTGCGCCGGAACCTGCTCGAGCACGCCTTCTGCGAGCGCCCACACCTGTGCGCCGACCGATCGCGAGCCGGATGCCGCGCCCATGGACGGCTGCCAGTTCTCGGCGAAGTCGCCGAACACCACGTACGTGCCCTGCGGCAGGTGCGACGGGATCGGCACCCCGCGACCACCGACGTTGGCGGTCGGGTCGTAGCCGCTGCCCTTCACCACGATGGTGTCACCCGCCGCGAGCGCGGCGCCCGCAGCCGGAGTCGTACCGTCGGCGAGGAACACGTCGATCGACGGCTGCATCGGTGCGGGCTTCAGCGCCGCCCACTGCTCGGCGCTGATGGCGACGTCGGTGCGCGCGTGGATCGTGTCGGCGTTCGGCATCGTGTGCTGCTGCCACGCGATCACCTCGTAGGAGATCGACGGGTCGAGCGCATCCGCTGCGGCGGTCAGACTCACCTGGAAGGCGCCGTCGGCGACACCGCGCACATACTGCATCGCGAGGAAGCCACCCCCTGCCGTGACATCGGCCTCGGTGCCCTTCTCTATCAGCGCGACGTACTCGCCGGAGACGCCTGCGAACTCGGAACCGGCGACGTCGACGACGAGTCCGTCTTCGATGGATGCCGAGGACACGGAGGTCGTGATGGCGGGGGCCGGCGTCTCGGGCTCGACCGGCGTCTCAGGTTCGACCGGCGTCTCGGGCTCGACCGGCGTCTCGGGCTCGACCGGCGGGAACACCGCGTCCCACTGCCCTTCCGAGATCGACACGACCGAGCGGCCGTAGAAGTTCTCCGGTGTGAACGCGCTGTGCTGCTTCCACATGACCACTTCATAGGTCAGGGTGCGGTCCAGCTTCGCGAGAGGAGCGGTCAGCGAGAACGCGGTCGAACCGGCGGCGACCGCGGGGAACGGCAGGGCGAACGCGACGTACTCCTGGCTGTTCAGCGCCTCGTCATTGCCCTGCACGATGAGCGCGGCGTACGCGCCCGTGATGTCGGCGGGAAGCCCCTGGGCGTTCACCTGGATCGTCACACCCGCCTCGGATGCCGCGGTCACCTGCGCCGCGACCGTCGCACCGTCGGCGGCGAAGGCGGTGGGTGCGGTCAGTGTGCCGAACAGTGTCATCAGCACGGCCAGCACCGCCGCGAACACTGCTCGGGTGCGACTGTCCGTCGCGCGGGTCTCGGTGTGGTTCACGGATGCCTCCAGGCGTGAGGCCGCCGCTCGCCCTGGTCGACAGAGCGCGCGCGACGGCAGAAACCTCTTCAGGTCTGATGCTGCGGTTATGTTGGTTAGGCTTAGCTAACTTCCGCCTCCGACCATAGACTGATCGATGTGATCTCGTCAAAAATTAGGACAGGCTAACCTCAATGCGCTCTCGTCTCGCCCTCTTCCTCGCGGCGACCCTGATCGTCGGTCTCGCCGGCTGCAGCATCCCAGCGACCGCAGGATCAGAGGACACAGCATCCGATTCCTGCCCCGCCGCGGCCCGGCAGCTCGCGGATCTCGAGCTCGTCGACGACGTGCGCGCCGCGACCGGCGGCTCCACCGCGTGCCTCTCCGATCATGCGATCAGTGCGGTCGCGGACACGACTGCGCCCGCTCTCCCCGTCTCGATCACCGATGCCGAGGGGCGTGATGTCGAGATCACCGATGTCAGTCGCATCCTGCCGATCGACATCTCCGGCACCATCGCTGCGACCGTGTTCGCGCTCGGTATGGGCGACAGCGTCGTCGGACGCGACTCCTCGACGACGTTCGAGGGGACGCACGATCTGCCGGTCGTCACCAAGGCCGGCCACGCCCTCAATCCGGAGGCGATCCTCGAGCTCGCCCCGACCGTGATCCTCACCGACACGACGATCGGTCCGAAAGAGGTGCGCCAGCAACTCCGCGATGCGGGCATCCCGATCGTCGTGATCTCCGACGAGCTGCGCCTCGACAGCACCGACCAGCTCATCGAGGAGGTGGCGTCGGCCCTCGGCATCCGGAGCCGCGGCCAGGAGCTCATCGCCCAGACGGACGCCGACCTCTCCTCGGCGCTCGCGGAGATCGCCGAGGTCACGCCTGCCGACGAGGCCGATCGTGCGCGGATGCTGTTCCTCTATGTGCGCGGCAGCGCGAACGTGTATTACATCTTCGGCAAGGACTCCGGCGCCGATTCGCTCATCGAGGCCGTCGGCGGCATCGATGTCGCGAGCGAGATCGGCTGGGAGGGCAACAAGCCCATGACCGCCGAGGCCCTCGTCGCCGCGCAGCCCGATGTGCTGGTCATGATGACCGACGGACTGGAATCGGTCGGGGGCATCGACGGGCTCATCGAGCGGGTGCCGGCCGTCGCCGAGACGCCTGCCGGGATCAACCGCCGGGTGATCGACATGGCGGACGGCGAGATCCTCAGCTTCGGACCGCGCTCACCGGAGATCATCCGGGCGATCGCGCGCGCCCTCTACGCACCAGCCTCAGGCGAGACGTCGTCGTCCGGCGAGAACGCAGAATGACCGCAGAGGTCATCACCCGCACGCCGACACGGCACCGGGCGGTGCGGTTCGCCTCGATCACTCTCGGCCTCACCGTCGTGCTCGTGGTCACCTGCATCGTGTCGCTCGCGAGCGGGCAGTACTCGCTGTCGCCGAGCGAGATCATCGGCATCCTGCTGCACGGCGCCGGCGTCGACGCACCGTGGGCCTCGCCGAACGCATCCGACTCCGGCGTGATCTTCAACATCCGCCTCCCCCGTCTCGTCCTCGGCATCCTCGTCGGTGCCGCGCTGGCGGTCGCCGGCGTGCTGATGCAGGCGATCTTCGGGAACCCCCTGGCGGATGCGAGCGTCGTCGGCGTCTCGTCCGGTGCAGCACTCGGCGCCGCGGCGAGTCTCACCTTCGGACTGTCGACCTTCGGGATGTGGACGACGCCCGCCCTGTCGTTCATCGGCGGGCTCATCGCGGTGTTCTCGGTGTACTTCATCAGCAGATCCGGCGGACGGACCGAGGTGGTCACACTGCTGCTCACCGGTATCGCGATCAACGCGATCGGAGGCGCGGGCATGGCCTTCATGACCTTCCTCGGCACGACCTCCACGCGCGAGCAGATCGTCTTCTGGCAGCTGGGCTCGCTGAACGGAGCGCTGTGGCCGAACATCGCGGTCGTCGCGCCGTTGACGGCCGTCGGCGTCGTGATCGCGGTCATCGTGGCGCACCGGCTCGACCTCTTCGCACTCGGCGAGCGCACCGCCAGGCATCTCGGTGTGCGCGTCGAGCTGCTGCGCATCGTCGTCATCGTGACGGTCGCGATCCTGGTCTGCGCCGCGGTCGCGTTCGCCGGCATCATCGGGTTCGTCGGGCTCGTGATCCCGCATCTCATGCGCATGATCATCGGCCCCGCGCACCTGCCGCTGATCATCTCCTCGGCGGTCGGTGGCGCGTTGCTGATCGCCCTCGCCGACCTCGTCGCCCGCACGGCCGTTCCGCTGGCCGACATGCCGATCGGGATGATCACCTCGCTCGTCGGCGGCCCGTTCTTCCTGTGGCTGCTCGTGCGCACCCGCCGTCGCGCCGGGGGATGGGCATGAACGCGCGGCTGCGAGCGAACGACGTCACCGTTCGGATCGCGGGAGGTCGCGCCATTCTCGAGGGCGCCTCGATCGACGTGCACCCCGGCGAGATCCACGCCCTGGTCGGGCCCAACGGTGCGGGAAAGTCCACACTGTTCGGTGTGCTCGCCGGCGACATCGCTCCTGATGCGGGTGCCGTCGAGATCGATGGACGGTCGATCACCGGCATCCGCCCCCGTGACCTGGCCCGCACCAGGGCGGTGCTGCTGCAGGAGAACGCGGTCTCCTTCCCCTTCCGCGCGGAGCAGGTCGTGCGCATGGGCAGGGCCCCATGGGCGCGAACCGCCTTCGAGGACGACGACGACACGGCGGTCGCGGAGGCGATGGCCGACACCGAGATCGATGACCTCGCAGACCGGTCCGTGTCGTCGCTGTCGGGAGGCGAGCGCGCCAGGGTGGCGATCGCCCGCGTGCTCGCGCAGCGGACGCCGGTCATGCTGCTCGACGAGCCGACGGCTTCGCTCGATCTCAAGCATCATGAAGACGTCATGCGCCTGGTGCGCAGCGCAGCGGATGCCGGCACCGCCGTCGCCGTGGTGCTGCACGACCTGAACGCCGCCCTCGCGCACGCCGACAGACTGACGCTGCTCGCATCAGGGCGTGTGATCGCGTCCGGCCCGCCGGCGGAGGTCCTGACGGCCGAACGCATCGCGCGGGTGTACGGGCAGGCGGTGGACGTGTTCCCGCATCCGGTCAGCGGCGTTGCCCTGGTGGTCCCGCGGCGGTAGCCGGGCTGCTCCTCGACGGGCGGATCTACGGACGCAGCGGCATGAGATCCGACAGATCCGCGCGCGTGCCCGAAGCCTGCACGCGTCCTGCCGCGACGGCCTCGTCCCAGCTCTCGGCCCCTGTCGCGAGGTCGATCCAGGTCGCGGCATCCATCTCGATCACGTTCGGCGGCGTGCCGCGCGTGTGGCGCGGACCCTGCACCACCTGCACCGCACCGAACGACGGCACTCGCACCTCGACGCTGTTGCCAGGGGCCTTCTCATCGAGCAGCTGCAACAGGTAGCGCACTGCCGTCGCGAGCGCGGTGCGCGCAGGCTTCGTACCCGCGGTGCGCGACTCACGCACGGCATCCAGCGCGTCGCGCCCGTCGCTCACATCGATCTTCCTGGCCACGGCATCAGCCTACGACGACGGTCTCTCCCGATCCGGATGCCGGTCGGACCGCCGCCCCGACGGAAGAAGCGCGCGTATGCTCGAAGGGATGACCGATCCGCAGCATCCGGAGGGCGCCCGCGCCGAGTTGCTCGCCGCCGCGCAGTCCGGCAGCTGGGGCATACTTCCGCAGCTGGAAGATCCGGACGCGGCTCGTGAGTCCGCTGTTCTGATCCTGTTCGGTGTGCTCGATCGCACGCCGGCCCCCGTCATCGACGCCGCTGTGGCGAAGGATCTCGACGTGCTCCTCCAGCGACGCGCATCGACCCTGTCATCGCATCCCGGCCAGGTGTCCTTCCCCGGCGGAGGGCGCGACGCGGCCGATGCGGACTCCGTGGCGACGGCGCTGCGCGAGGCGGTCGAGGAGACCGGACTCGATCCCGACGGGGTCGAGATCCTCGGCGTGCTCCCCGAGCTCCCCCTCGCGGCCAGCAACCATCGGGTGACACCGGTGCTCGCGTGGTGGACGACGCCGTCGAAGGTGGCAGCCGTCGACCATGCCGAGACCGTCGAGGTGTTCCGTGTGCCGGTGGCGCAACTGCTCGACCCCGCGACGCGCTTCACCTCTGTCATCACCCGTGACGGATTCCGTTTCAGCGGTCCGGCATTCGACGTCGACGGCACCATCGTGTGGGGATTCACCGCGATGGTGCTCGACCGCCTGTTCGACAGCTGCGGCTGGACCGTGCCGTGGGATGCGAGCGACGAACGTCCCGTGACCGTCTGACGCGGCTCGACCGGCTCGGTAGTCTGGATGGGTGAAGATCCTCGTCCTCGGTTCCGGTGCCCGTGAGCACGCGATCATCCTCGCCCTGAAGGCAGAGTCCGAGAAGGCGGGCGGTGCGCAGCACGAGATCCTCGCCGCGCCGGGCAACGCCGGTATCGCGCAGGACGCCACGCTCGTGATCCTCGACCAGCTCGACGGCGGAGCGGTGACGACGTTCGCGAACGAGAACGGGATCGATCTCGTCGTCATCGGCCCTGAGGCCCCGCTCGTGGCCGGCGTCGCGGATGCGCTGCGCGAACGCGGCATCCCCGTGTTCGGCCCCGGCAGGGCCGCGGCGCAGCTCGAGGGGTCGAAGGCCTTCGCGAAGCGAGTGATGGACGCGGCATCGGTGCCGACCGGACGCGCCGTGCGCGCAGCATCCGTCGCCGACGTCGAGAACGCGTTCGACGACCTCGGCGCACCATACGTCGTCAAGGCCGACGGACTCGCGGCGGGCAAGGGCGTCATCGTCACCTCCGACCGCGCCGAGGCTCTCGCCCACGCCGCGCACTACCTTCCCCAGGGACCGGTACTGATCGAGGAGTTCCTCTCCGGACCCGAGGTCTCGTTGTTCTTCCTCTCCGACGGCGACACCGTGCGCGCCCTGAGCCCGGCGCAGGATTTCAAGCGCGCCTACGACGGCGACGAGGGTCCGAACACCGGCGGGATGGGCGCCTACTCGCCGTTGCCGTGGCTCGACGAGCAGTTCGGCAGCGAGCAGGAGTTCGTCACGCTCGTGACCGAGCAGGTCGCACTGCCGGTGATCCGCAGGCTGGATGCCGAGGGCACCCCGTTCATCGGTCTGCTGTACGCCGGACTCATCCTCACGGACAAGGGCGTCAAGGTCATCGAGTTCAACGCCCGCTTCGGAGACCCCGAGACGCAGGTCGTGCTGCCGCGCCTGGTGACCCCGCTTTCCGAGCTGCTCTTCGCCGCGGCATCCGGAACCCTCGAAGACCAGCCCGATCCCGTGTTCTCGGACGACGTCGCGATCACCGTCGTGCTCGCGAGCGAGGGCTACCCCGAGGCTCCGCAGACCGGTCGCCAGATCTCAGGGCTCTCGGATGCGGCGAGCGTCGACGGTGTGCGACTCGTGCACGCGGCGACCGCCGGGCCCGATGCGCCGGGCGGAGACCTGCTCGCCACCGGCGGCCGTGTGCTCAACGTGGTGGCCGTCGGCTCGGACTTCGCCGCCGCTCGCGCGCAGGCGTACGACGCGATGGGCCGGATCGGGCTGGACGGTGCGCACTTCCGCAGCGACATCGCCGCGCGCGTCGCGCAGTAGTTCGCGGTCGCGGCTCGCCCGCGCCGCTTGGGCTACAGAAATCGGCAGCCGCTGCACATATCGATGTAGCGCATGCCGATTTCTGCAGCGCACGCAGGAGTCGAGAATCGGCGAGGCGCCCTAGTCGGCGAGGCTGAAGCTCTGCGGCAGGATCTCCGGGCTCAGCGCGTGCTCGATCGCGAGCAGGCTCGCACCGCGCACCGCCGCCTCGCCGGCGGTGACGGACTGCACGATCGCGAGATGCTCGGTCGCCAACGGCATGGAGTGCGTGTAGACGACCTCACGGACACCGGCGATCAGGTGCTCCCCGACGCGCGCCATGGCGCCGCCGATCGCGATGACCGACGGGTTGAGCAGGCTCACGGATGCGGTGAGCACCTCACCGAGGTCTCGCCCTGCTTGCCGCACCGCCTGGATCGCATCGAGACTGCCGGCCTTGACGAGCTCGACGACGTCGTTGCCGTCCTTCGCCTCGATGCCGCGCTGGCTGAGCGCCCTGGCGATCGCGGGCCCTGAGGCGAGCGCCTCGAGGCATCCGGTGTTCCCGCAGTGGCACGGCACGTCCGCGCCTCGCGCGACGCGCACATGCCCGAAGTCACCCGCGATGCCCTGCGCTCCGCGCAGCAGACGCCCGTCCGAGATGATCCCGGCGCCGATGCCCGTCGCGACCTTGACGAAGATCATGTGATCGGTCGACGGCCACGCGACAGCGCGCTCGCCGAGTGCGGAGATGTTCACGTCGTTGTCGACGAGGACGGGAACCTGCAGGTGCTGCTGCATCCAGCCCGGCACGTCGAATCCGTCCCAGCCGGGCATGATCGGCGGCTTCGCCGGACGGCCGGTGGCGTGCTCGACCGGCCCCGGTACGCCGACGCCGACCGCCGCGACGCGCTCGTGCGTGAGCCCGGCCTCGGCGATCAGCTCGTTCGCCGCCTCGACGAGCCATAGCAGCACGGGTTCCGGGCCGAGAGACACGGCGAGCTTGCCGGTGCGCTCGGCGAGGATCGTGCCGGCGAGATCCGTCACAGCGACCGTCGTGTGCGATGCGCCGATGTCGGCGGCGATGACGACCTTCGCGGTGGGGTTCAGGGCGAATTGGGACGGCGGGCGACCGCCGGTCGAGGCGGCATCCGCGACCGGTGCGATGAGGCCCTTGCGCATGAGCTCGTCCACGCGGGCCGCGACCGTCGACCGGGCGAGGCCCGAGGTCTTCGCGAGCTCCGCTCTGGTGCGGGGCTCACCGTCGCGCAGCAACTGGAAGAGCTGCCCGACCCCGCCGGCGTTGAGATTGCTTGCCATTCTTAACCTGTACTTCTCGTGAACGGCCATGCGCATCATGCATGCGGCACGGCATCAAGGCCCCGGCGACGGCCCACTGCGTCTGTCGATTCTACGCTTCGGGCACCGCCTTGATCGCTGTCAGCCGGCTCTTCGCGACGCGTCCGACCGCGAACCGCTGCTGCAGCAGCACCGCGACGACGATGATGACGCCCTTCGCGACGGCCTGCGCAGAGGAGGTGAGGTTGTTCTGCACGAACACGTTCGACAGCGTCGCGAAGATCAGCACGCCGAACACGGTGCCGGTGATCGTGCCGCGTCCGCCGATGAGCAGCGTGCCACCGACGACGACAGCGGCGATGGCATCGAGCTCGTACAGGTTGCCGTGCGTCGAGGTGCCGGCCGTCGTGCGGCCCATGAGCATGACCGCGGCGATTCCCGCGGTCAATCCGACGAGCGCGTACAGCCACATCGTGTGGCGCTTGACCTTGATGCCGGCCAGACGCGCGGCCTCGGGGTTGCCGCCGATCGCGACGGTGCGGCGTCCGAACGTGGTGCGGTTGAGCAGGAACCATCCGGCGACGGCGACCACGGCGAAGATCCAGATGAGGATGTCGACACCGAGGATGTCGACGTTCATGGCGCGCACGAAGTCGCGATCGGAGATGACCAGCGTGCGGTTGTTGGCGAGGATCTCGGCCAGGCCGCGCGCCCCGACCATCATCGCGAGCGTCGCCATGAAGGCGGCGACCTTTCCGTATGCGATCACGACTCCGTTGATGAGCCCGGCGCCGACGCCGACGAGCAGTGCGACGAGGACCGTGACGATCCAGTGGCTCGAGCTGGCGATGTCCTGGATCGCCGACAGCGACCCGACGACGGATGCCAGTGCCAGCACGGCGCCGACGGAGAGGTCGATGCCTCCGGCGATGATGACGAAGGTCATCCCTACACTGATCACGCCGATGATCGACGCCTGACGCAGGATCACGAGCGCGTTGTCGAAGTTCAGGAAGTTCGACGAGGTCACCGCGCCGACGACGATGATCACCAGGAGTGCCAGGACGAGGCCGAGGTTGCGGCCGACGGAACCGGACATCAGCCGGCGCAGCGCCGACGGAGTATCAGCCTCGGTCGTGCCGGGCGAGGTGGGGGTCTGCACGCTCACGCGGCGACTCCTTTCATGACGAGGTCGAGCACGCCGTGCTCGTCGATCTCTGTTGCGGGAAGTGTGGTGAGGACGCGTCCGTCTCCGACGACGAGGACGGAATCCGCGAGACCGAGGACTTCCTCGATCTCGCTCGAGATGACGACGATCGCGTGACCGGATGCCGCGAGCCGGCGGATCAGGGCGTAGATCTCGGAGCGCGCTCCGATGTCGACTCCTCGAGTGGGCTCATCCAGCAGCAGCACCGAGCTGCCGTGCACGAGCCAGCGTGCGAGCAGGATCTTCTGCTGGTTCCCCCCTGACAGGGTCGCCGCCCGCCGATCGGGAGCGGCCGGTCGCAGCTCGAGTGCGGCGATCTGCTCCTTGGCCGTGCGGCGCTCGCTGCGCTCATCGAGCAGCGGGCCCTTGGCGAACCGCGTGAACGATGACAGCGTGACGTTCTTGAAGATCGGCTCTCCGAGCACGAGCCCCTGCGACTTCCGCTCCTCAGGACTGAGACCGACGCCCGCGGCCACAGCCGCCGAGACGGATCCGCGCGGGAGTTCCTTCCCGCCGACGCGGACTGTTCCGGCCGATGCCCGCCGCGCGCCGTAGATCGTCTCGATGATCTCGCTCCGCCCCGACCCCACGAGGCCGGCCAGACCGATGATCTCGCCGGCGCGCACCGAGAACGACACGTCCTCGAACACCCCGTCCAGGCCCAGCCCTTCGACCTCGAGCAGCACAGGTGCGTCGGCGGCGATGGGTTCTGCGGGAGGGAAGACGTTCTGCACCGCGCGGCCGGTCATGTGCTTGATCAGCTCTGCCGTGGTCGTGTCGGCGACGGACAGGTTGCTCGCCACGGTCGATCCGTCCTTGAGGACGGTGATGCGATCGCCGATCTCGCGGATCTCCTCGAGCCGGTGGGTGATGTACACCACCGCGATTCCCTGCGACGTCAGCTCCCGCACGACGGCGAACAGGTTGCTGACCTCTTGCGAGTCGAGGACAGCGGACGGTTCGTCCATGATGATGAGCTTCGTGTCGTGCGACAGGGCGCGGGTCATGCTGACGATCTGCTTCTCGGCCGCGCTGAGCGAGCCGACGTCCGCGTGCGGCGACATCGAGCCGTGGCCGAGCCGCTCGAGGAGCCTGCGGGTCTCGTGCACGAGCTGACCACGCCGGGTGAACCCGAACCTGTCGAACTCGTGGCCGAGGAACACGTTCTCCGCCACGGTGAGGCCGTCGACGACGTCGAGTTCCTGGTACATGGTCGAGATGCCGAGCGAGATGGCCGCCTGCGGGTTTGCGATCTCGACGGGCTCCCCCATCCAGCGGATCTCACCGGCGTCCGGCGTGTGCACGCCGGCGAGGGTCTTGATCAGCGTGGACTTGCCCGCACCGTTCTGTCCGAGCAGGCAGTGCACCTCGCCCGGCCTCACCTCGAGGTCGACGCCGCGCAACGCGCGCACACCGACGAAGCTCTTCTCGACACCGCGCATCTCCAGTAATGCCGGAGTCTGGTCAACTTTGATCACAGCAGGAACATAACACGCTCTGTTTTCGAATGCGAGAGCATCGTGCTCGACGATCGAGAGATCACGTCCGACGATCGCCTCCGCGAATCACGGGGATTACAACGCTGTACTTACTTTTGATCGGTCTACAACAAAAGCTGGTCACATGGCGACATGTTCTGCTAGCTTGACTCTTGTCAGTGCGCGGCGCTCACCGGCTCGGGTTCGATCCTGGTTGTCTGCACCGCACGCATCTGCATCACATTTCAAGGAGGAAAGACATGCACAGCATGCGCACACGCGGGCTCCGCCCGCTGATGGCAGGAGCGGCAGCACTGTTCGCCGTCACTCTGCTGGCCGGATGTACCAGCGATGGTGCAGAGGGCGAAGGGTCGACCGAGAACCAGGGCACCACGAGCGAGGAGAACACGGCCTCGGGCGACACCGTCGTCATCGGCTGGTCGGGCCCCGAAGCCGACCACGGATGGCTCGGCGCGATCAACACGGGTGCCATCAACGCGGCAGAGGGCTTCGACGACGTCGAGCTGCGCCAGGCCGAGGGCACCAACGACGCGAACCAGCAGATCGCCGCGGTCGAGCAGTTCATCAACGAGGGCGTCGACGCGATCGTGCTCCTTCCGACGGACGGCGCCGCACTCACCCAGGTCGCGCAGAAGGCGATGGATGCGGGCATCCCCGTCATCAACGTCGACCGTGAGTTCTCCGACACGTCGGCCTCGCGCCTGACGATCCTCGGCGACAACTACGGCATGGGCGTCAGCGCCGGCATGTACATCTGCGAGCAGCTCGACGGCCAGAGCGATGCCGTCGTCGCGGAGATCGCCGGAATCGACTCCCTGCCACTGACCCAGGACCGCTCGCAGGGCTTCAAGGATGCTCTCGAAACCTGCGACCTCGAGGTCGGAGCCCGAGTCGCCGCAGACTTCACCGTCGCCGGTGGCGAGAGCGCAGCATCCCAGCTGCTCTCGGCGAACCCCGAGATCGCCGCGATCTGGAACCACGATGACGACCAGGGCATCGGCGTCCTCGCGGCGATCGATGCAGCCGGTCGCGACGAGTTCTTCCTCGTCGGCGGCGCAGGAAGCGTCAACATGATGGACAACATCAAGGCCGACGACACCGTCGTCAAGGCGACCGTCATCTACCCGTCGACGCAGGCCGCCGACGGCATCGCGATGGCACGTCTGATCGCGCAGGACAAGACGATGAGCGACCTCATCACACCGAGCGTTCCGTACCGCATCGTGCTGGATGCGCCCGTAGTGACCAAGGACAACGTCGACGAGTTCATCAAGCTCGCCTTCGAATCCTGATCGACACCCGCGGGGCGAGC
>NZ_JBLVOB010000007.1:614170-616456 GCF_053543555.1 Microbacterium xerophyticum
CCCCCCCGCACCGTTTCCCCGGGAGTGGATATGACAACTGAGCTGCGAGTGGCCATGATCGGCCATGGATTCATGGGAGCCGCGCATTCCGTCGGCTGGCGACAGGCGCCTGCGGCGTTCGACCTTCCCCTCTCTCCGAGGATGGCGGTGCTCGTCGGACGCGATGCCGACAAGACGGCATCCGCGGCACGCAAGTGGGGCTGGGACGAGACCTCCACCGACTGGCGAGCCGTCATCGCGCGCGACGACATCGACGTGATCGACATCGTCACCCCCGGGGAATCGCACGCCGAGATCGCGATCGCCGCGCTCGCGGCCGGCAAGCACGTGCTCTGCGAGAAGCCGCTGGCCAACACGGTGGAAGAAGCCGAGGCGATGGAGCGGGCTGCGCAGGATGCTGCGGCCCACGGCATCCACGCCATGGTGGGCTTCACCTACCGCCGGGTGCCCGCCGTCACTCTCATGCGCGACATGATCGCGGCAGGACGCGTCGGAACGGTGCGGCAGGTGCGCGCGAGCTACCGTCAGGACTGGCTCGCCGATCCCGAGTCGCCGATGACGTGGCGTCTGGACAAGGACCGCGCGGGCTCCGGCTCGCTCGGCGACATCGGCGCGCACATCATCGACATGACGCAGTTCGTCACCGGGCAGTCGCTGACCCAGGTCTCGGCGGTCCTGGAGACGCTGGTCGACGAGCGCCCTCTGCTGGGCGAGTCCGTCGGTCTCAGCGGCACCGCGAGCACCGAGCGCGGGAAGGTCACCGTCGACGCCGTCGCCCTGTTCACCGGACGACTCGAGTCGGGAACGCTGGCCACCTTCGAGGCGACCCGATTCGCGACGGGCCGAAAGAACGCGCTCGACATCGAGATCTCGGGTGACGCCGGTGCGCTGCACTGGAACCTCGAGGACATGAACGTGCTCGAGTTCTACGACGCGACGCAGCCGACGGGCGAACAGGGCTTCACCCGGATCCTGGTCACCGAACCGGAGCACCCGTACCTTGCCGGATGGTGGCCGACCGGGCATATGCTCGGCTACGAACACGGCTTCTCGCACCAGGCGAAGGACTTCGTCGAGGCGATCGCGAGCGGCTCCGCCCCGCACCCGACGTTCGCGGAGGGACTGCACGTGCAGCGGGTGCTGGATGCGGTCGAGCGCAGTTCGTCCGACGGTTCGGCCTGGACCGGCGTCTGAAGACCAGCACGTAACGAACTCACGAGAAAGAGGACGAAGATGTCACGACCTGTCACCCTGTTCACCGGCCAGTGGGCCGACCTGCCGTTCGAAGAGGTCGCGCGGCTCGCGGGCGAGTGGGGCTACGACGGCCTCGAGATCGCGTGCTGGGGCGATCACCTCGACCCGTGGCGCTGGGACGATGACGCATACATCCAGGACCGTCTCGACATCCTCGAGCGCAACGGTCTGAAGGTGTGGACGATCTCGAACCACCTCAAGGGCCAGGTGGTGTGCGATGACCCGATCGATCAGCGGCACCGCAACATCGTCTCCGATCACGTCTGGGGAGACGGAGATCCCGAGGGCGTGCGCCAGCGCGCCGCGGAGGAGATGAAGAACACCGCCCGCCTGGCCGCGAAGCTCGGCGTGAAGACCGTCACCGGTTTCACCGGGTCGTGGGTCTGGAAGTACGTCGCGATGTTCCCGCCCGCCACCGACGAGATGGTGGAGGCCGGCTACCAGGACTTCGCCGACCGCTGGAACCCGATCCTCGACGTGTTCGACGAGGTCGGGGTGCGCTTCGCTCACGAGGTGCACCCGTCGGAGATCGCGTACGACTACTGGACCACCAAGCGCACCCTGGAGGCGATCGGGCACCGCGAGGCGTTCGGCCTGAACTGGGACCCGTCGCACATGGTGTGGCAGGACATCGACCCGGTCGGATTCCTGTGGGACTTCCAGGACCGCATCTATCACGTGCACTGCAAGGACACGAAGAAGCGCCTCGGCAACGGCCGCAACGGCCGCCTGTCGTCGCACCTGCCCTGGGCCGACCCGCGGCGCGGCTGGGACTTCATCTCGACCGGTCACGGTGACGTGCCCTGGGAAGACGCGTTCCGCATGATGAACGCGATCGGCTACGAGGGCCCCCTGTCGGTCGAGTGGGAGGACGCCGGCATGGACAGGCTCATCGGCGCACCGGAGGCACTCGAGTTCGTACGCAGGCTGTCGACGTACAAGCCCGCCGACGCCGCATTCGACAGCGCATTCTCCACGCGCTGAGTTCGCGCTGCTCAGCTCGCGCCGCACTCATCGGGCAGACGCTACACA
>NZ_JBLVOB010000007.1:616521-630581 GCF_053543555.1 Microbacterium xerophyticum
GTGTAGCGTCTGCCGATTTCTGTAGCGCGAAGGCGGCGTGCGATCTGCAGCACGATCCAATAGCGGCGCAGCCGCGGGTGGCCCTCGCTCGATGGGTCGATGACATCCTGCAGCTCGACGGGGTGCAGACTCACGCAGTGACGAGCTCGACCCGCTCCGGCTCAGGTGCGCGCCCCGGTATCGCCCCGATCAATCGCACCGTGTACTCGGCCTGCGGATCCGCGAAGACACGGTCGGCAACCCCGCTCTCGACAACCCTGCCCTTCTCCAGCACCGTCACATCGTCGGCGATCTGCTTCACGAGGCTGAGATCGTGCGAGATGAACAGGTAGGTCAACCCATGCGTCTCCTTGAGATCGAAGAGCAGATCGACGATCTGGGACTGCACGCTCACATCGAGAGCGGATGTCGGCTCGTCGAGGATCAGCACTCGCGGGTGGAGGATCAGAGCCCTGGCGATCGCCGCCCGCTGCCGCTGGCCTCCGGAGAGCTCCGCCGGGCGACGTCGGCCCGCCGCTTCCGGCAGCCCCACCGCGGTGAGGATCTCGCGCACTCGGCTCCGCCGGGCTCGACGGTCCGCCTCGATGCCGTTGATGCGAAGCGGCTCCTCTATCGCCGTCTCGATGCTCCACCTCGGGTCGAAGGCCGCGAGCGGGTTCTGGTAGACGAGTTGAAGCCCCCTCGGGTCGACGTTCGCCACCGTCGGGCGCCGTTGCAGGACGCGCCCTGACACTCTCACCGCGCCGTCGTCGAAGTCGGTGAGACCGGCGATGATGCGAGCCGCGGTGGTCTTCCCCGAACCGGATTCGCCGACCAGCGCATGGATCGTCCCTGGCCGGACGCTGAGCGACACGTCCTCCAGCGCATGCACGTCTGATCCACCCGTCAGCGACGGGAAGGTCTTCGTGAGTCCGAGAACCTCGATGGCCGGGCCGTCCGTCGACAGGGCGGCAGATCTCCGATGCGCGTACTTCTGCGGGCTGAGAGCGGGCGCGTCGGCGAAGAGCCGGGTCGTGTACGGATCCTCCGGGTGTCCGATGACGTGCTCGGTCGCACCCGCCTCCTTGATCTGCCCCTCTCGCAGCACGATCAGGGAATCGCTGCGTTCCTCTGCGACCGAGAGATCGTGGGTGATGAACACCACAGACAGCCCGAGCTCGCGTTTGAGCTCGTCGATGAGATCCAGGATCGTCCGCTGCACGGTGACGTCCAGCGCCGACGTCGGCTCATCCGCGATCAGGATGCGTGGTCGCCCGGCGATCGCGATCGCGATGAGGATGCGCTGAAGCTGCCCTCCGGAGAGCTGATGCGGGTACGCCCGCGCACGCTCTGCAGCCTCGTGGATGCCGACGCGGGACAGGAGGTCGACAGCATCCTGCAGCGCCTGCGCCTTGGACACCCTCCGATGCTGGCGCACAGCATCCGCCACCTGGTCGCCGACGCGCTGCAGCGGATCGAGGGAGCTGAGCGGATCCTGCGGTACGTAACCGATCGTGCTGCCGCGCAGGCGCCGCCACCGCCTGATGTCGAAGCCGGCGACGTCCTCTCCGAAGATCTCGATCACGCCGTCGTCGATCAGGCCGTTCTGCGGAAGCAGTCCTCCGACGGCGGCTGCGACGGTGCTCTTTCCCGACCCGGATTCGCCGACGATCGCGACCGTCTCGCCTTCCGCGAGGGTCAGCTCGAACCCGGTGACCACACGGGTCGCCCACCGACCACGAACGTACGAGACGTCGAGCCCTCTGACCCTCAGCGGGATGCTGGTGGATGATTCGATGCTCATGATCTGCTTTCCCTTGCTCGCTGAGCCAGCGTGCTCAATCGAGCGACGCTCAGCACCGTCGCGGCGATCGCGACGCCGGGGATGAGAGACATCCACGGCGACGACGTGATGTACTGACGCCCCTCCGAAACCAGCAGTCCCCACTCCGGCTGTGGGGGAACGGCGCCGAAACCGAGGAAGCTCAGCGCCGAGATGGCGAGGATCGCGCCACCGAACTCCAGCGGGACCAGCGCGAGCACCGAACCGTAGGAGTTGGGGAGGATGTGCCGGATGAGCGTGTACCTGCGCGCACCGCCGAGATGCGAACTCGCCTCGACGAACGACAGCTCCTTCACCGTGAGCACCTCCGATCGCACCAGTCGTGTGAACCCGGCGACCGACGAGAGACCGACGGCGACGGCGGCGTTCACGGCGCCGAAGCCCAGTGACACGACGATGACCATGGCCAGCAGCAGGCCGGGGATCGCGAGCAGGACGTCGACGATGCGGCTGAGGAGGCTGTCCACCCAGCCGCCGAGGTATCCCGCCAGCGACCCGAGCGCGATGCCGATCCCGAGCCCGATGAGCACGGCGACACCGGCTGTCGAGAGAGTCAGCGACGTGCCGTAGACGATCCGGGTGTAGAGGTCTCGTCCGAGATAGTCCGTCCCGAAGATGTGCTCGAGGCTCGGCCCGAGGAGGGTGTTACCCGGACTCGCTTCGAGAGGGTCGTACGGCGTGAGCACGAACGGCACGAAGACGGCGACCAGAAGGAAGACGGCGAATGCGACCGCGGCCAGGTCGGGGACGTTCAGCCAGATCGGCAGACCGGGCCGGCGCGGGTCCTCGTCGAACGGAACCGGCTCGGGGGCGTGCTCGAGCTGCGGCGCGATGGTCATGCAGATACCTCTTCTTTCGTGCGTTCACGGCGAACCGGCATCCGACGTGCGGCATGGATGCTGATGCGCGGGTCGATGAGCGGATAGACGAGATCCGTCACGAGGTTGAACAGCGTCACGACCACCGCGACGACCAGCACGACACCGAGCACGACGGGGCCGTCCTGGGCGCGAACCGCCTGCTCCGTGACGAACCCGAGACCCGCGCGCGAGAAGATCGTCTCGGTGATCACCGAGCCGGCGAGCAGCGATCCGGCGGTGAGCCCGAGCAGAGTCACGGCGGGGATCGACCCGTTCTTGAGCACATGACCGAAGATGATCGTGCGCTCCGGCATGCCCTTGGCGCGGAGCACGCCGACGAATGGCAGCCGCCTCGCGGTCGAGAGCCCCTGGATCAGCACCCGGGTGATGGGTGGACTCGCCCCGATGCCGAGCGTCAACGCCGGGAGCACGAGGGATTTGAACCCCTCGTCCCTTATCGACGAGAACCACCCGAGCTGATAGGCGAAGACCTGAAGCAGCAGCAGTCCCACGAGGAAGGTCGGCGCCGAGAGGGAGAGCAGCGGGAGCGCCTGGGCGATGCGACGGACCGTTTCCGACTTCGGGAAGACCGCGACGAAGGCGACCACGGCCGAGACGATCAGCGCGAACACGAGTCCGAGAAGGGCCAGCAGCGCAGTGGACGAGAGCCCTTGGGCGATGAGCTCCGTGACCGGTCGTCCTGTGGCGAGGGAGTAGCCGAGGTCGCCTTGGAGCAGCCGCGTGACGGCGAGCCAGAACTGCTCGACCGGGGTGCGGTCGAGTTCGTAGTAGGCGGTGATGCGCTCCGCGACATCCGGCGGCACCGGGTTCTGCGGGTTGTCCAGCCGGTTCTGCACGGGGTCACCGGGCAGGGCGAACAGGATGATCCACACGAAAACGTACGCGAGGATGACGACCAGCGCGGCGTGGAGCACCCGCCTGAGGATGTACTGCGATCTCGACATCTCTTGCCTCCCTCCTCGGCGCTCGCTACTCGCCCTCGACCCAGGTGTTGTAGAAGACCGGACGAGCCTCGGGAGTCCACTCGAAGCCGTGCACGTCCGGCTGGAGCGCATAGATCTGGGTGTCGGTCAGCACCGGGAACGCGTAGGCGTTGTCGATCAGGTGGTCCTGCAGTTCGCCGAGCAACGCCGCGCGTTCTTCGCCGCTGACCGTGGCCTGGCGGTTCAGCAGGTCGTTCAGGACCTCATCCGTCTCCGGCAGCGCCAGCGTGTTCACGCGTTCGGTGTCGAAGGCGTTGCGGATCGTTATCCACGGGTCGGCCTGTGGCCAGCCGGTGCGGAGGATGCCCACTTCGGGGTCTGCGTAGGCGGTGGCGACGTTCGCGTAGTCCACCTCCGTCAGCTCCAGCTCGATGCCGACCTGCTCGAGCTGCCAGGCGATCAGCTGGAACAACGGGGCCGCCGTCGCGTCGTAGACGTCGATCACCGTCTTGATGTGCAGTCGCTCACCGTCCTTGACGCGGTAGCCGTCGGCATCCCGCTCGGCCCATCCCGCCTCGTCGAGCAGGTCGTTCGCGCGATCGACGTCGTGCACGAGTTTCGCCGACTCGTCCTTGAAGCCGAAGGCGTCCTCTGTGACAAGGCTGGAAGCGGTGGTCCAGTTGTCCGTGTAGAGGTCGTCGATGATCTGCTGCCGGTCGATCGCGGAGAGGATCGCCTGACGAACGCGCCCGTCCTGAAGCACGGGGACCTGCTGCTTCAGAATCCAGGTGTTGGTCTGTCCGACGCCCTGCAGGCCGAGCACCTGGAAGCCCTCCTCGGAAAGCGCGACCTCCTCACTGGGCTGGACGTAGCGGATCAGGTCGCCCTCCCCTGCACGAAGACTGCCCAGCCGGGTGCTGTCCTCGAGCACCGGGATCCAGTTGATCTTCTCGAGATACGCCTTGCCCTGGTTCGGCGAGCTCTCCGGCGCCCAGGCGTAGTCGTCGCGCCGAGTGAGGACGATCTCCTCGCCGTACACCTCGGATTCCACGACGAACGGCCCGCTGCCGATGATGTTCACGGCCTGCTGCTGCTCCTCCGCGCTCAACGCCAGAGACTCGTCGGCGATGAGCGAGCTGGCCCAGTTCGAGAGGATCTTGATGTACGGGCTGAACGGCTCGACGAGATGCACCGTCACCGTCTGCGCATCGTCATCGCTCTCGACCGACTCGATCAGGGGATAGGTCGTGTTCGGAACGATCCCCTTATCGGGATTCCCGAACGCCTGCCATTCGATGTTGCGCTGCACAGCGCCGGCATCGAGGACCTGCCCGTTGCTGAAGGTGACACCGTCCCGGATGCGGAAGACATACTCGAGTCCGTCGTCGCTGATGTCCCAGCTCTCGGCGATCCACGGTTCGAGTTCGTTCGTCTCCGGATTCGAGTACACCAGGCGATCGGTGATGTTGTGGGTCAGCGCACTGGTCTGCCACGTCCCGTTCTGGATCGATGCGGATGCGATCACCTCGGCGTCCAGATACGTCAAGGTCCCGCCGTACTCGGCCTCGCCCGGGGCGTCCGCTGTCACGGCGGCTGTGGCATCCGGCTGCCCGCCGATCAGACGGGGGACGAAGATGACGGCGAGCACGACGACGACGGCGGCGATCGCGATCGCTATCCAGAGGGGTGTCCGGCTCTTCTTGACGATGCGGACCTGTGGTTGGGACATTCTCGCTCCTCAGCGGGGGTGGGCAGTGAGGCAACCGTCGTCGTTGACCCTTCGTCCACGCAAGGGAGGCCCTCCGTTGTGTCACAGAGTTCCGGCAGATGAACGTTTGTTTCGTCTTTCGGAGACCGATCTCCGAATCAGCGGGATGGTGTGGGGGCCGATCGTGCATCCGTGATGATCCGGCTCCACCACCACCGAGAAGAGGAGCACCATGCCGCGCTCGACTGCCACTGAGCCGCCAGGAACGCGTCTGGAGCGGGCGCACGCACGTTTCGCGCCGATCTTCGCGGAGATCGGCGCCGGCGTCCTCGAGAGAGAGGCCGACCGGCGGCTTCCGTACGAGGCGATCGCACGACTGCGCGGGGAAGGGTTCGGAGCATTGCGGGTGCCAGAGGAATTCGGTGGATTCGGGCTGACGATCACCGAGCTGTTCCGGCTGCTCACCGATCTCGCCGTGCACGATTCGAACACAGCTCACATCTGGCGAGGCCACTTCGCCTTCGTCGAGGAGACGCTCCTCGACTCGAACATCGCCCGACGCGAGCGCTGGCTGACGCGCATAGGACGCGACAAGGACATCGTCGGCAACGCCTGGAGCGAGGTCGGCAACCGTTCATGGGAGGACAGCTCGACCTTCCTGACAGCAGACGGCGAGGGATACCTGCTCGATGGCGAGAAGTACTACACCACCGGCACGATCTTCTCGCAGTGGACCAGCGTCGCGGCCCAGCTCGACGGCCAGCGCGTGTACGTGGCTGTTCGCCTGGACGACCTCGGAGTCACGATCATCGACGATTGGAACGGCTTCGGCCAGCGCCTGACCGGCACGGGTACCACGCGATTCGTCAGGGCGAGAGTAGCGGCGGACGAGATCCGCCACCGGGATGAGCAGAACGAATGGCGGTCGTATCTGGCCGCGTTCTTCCAGCTCGTCCTGCTGGCGACACTCGCCGGGATCGCACGCAGCGCCGTCGACGACGTCGTCGGGTACGTCCTCGGCCGCAATCGTCGCGCGCTCGACGGGGACGAGAACTCGACGCCGAAGGACGACGTCCTCGTGCAGCGAACAGTCGGCGAGGTCAGCGCGGCAGCCGGCGCTGCGGACGCGATCGTGCTGCAGGCCGCCGGTGCGCTGGATGCCGCGTACCTGGTGCATGACGATGACGCTGACGAGGCGAGACCAGTGTTCGACAGAGCGCGCCTGGCGGTCTTCCGCGGTCAAGTGGCGCTGATCCCCTTGGTGCTCTCCGCGACCGAACGGCTCTTCGAGGTCGGCGGTTCTTCGGCGACCTCCACGGCCAAGGCGCTCGATCGGCACTGGCGCAACGCGAGGACAGTGGCGTCGCACAATCCAGCCGATCACCGCGCACGTGCGGTCGGCTACTTCGAACTGTTCGGCGAGTTCCCCGAGAGGCGCTCATCGCGCAGCGCAGCCGAAGCATCAGACGACAAGAAGGCGAGCTGATCATGGCGGAGCGCAAGCGACTGATCCTCAACCTGTTCGAGATGAACTGCGTCAGTCACATCACGCACGGGCTGTGGCGGATCCCCGGGAACAACAGGACGCGCTTCAACGAGCTCGGCTACTGGCAGGAGCTCGCCGAACGTGCGGAGGACGGCGGGTTCGACGCGATCTTCCTCGCCGATGTGATCGGCGCATACGACACGTTCCGGGGCGGGCTGGACACCGCGCTGGCCGAGGGGGTTCAGATACCCAGCAACGATCCGCTTCTCGTCATCCCCGTCATGGCTGCAGCGAGCAGACGCCTCGGATTCGGTGTGACGTTCTCGACGACGTACGAGCCGCCGTTCTCGTTCGCCCGTCGCGTCAGCACGCTCGATCACCTCACCTCCGGGCGCATCGGCTGGAACATCGTGACGTCGTACCTCAGCAATGCCGCGCGCAACTTCGGTCTCGCCGATCAGATCGAGCACGACGAGCGCTACCGCATCGCCGATGAGTATCTCGACGTGCTCTACAAGCTGTGGGAAGGATCGTGGGATGACGATGCCGTGGCCGCCGATCAGGAGGGCGGTGTCTACGCCCGACCGGGATCGGTGCGATACATCAACCACGTCGGCGAGCACTTCCAGGTGGCGGGTCCCCACCTCGTGGAACCTTCCAGACAGCGCACGCCGGTGCTTTTCCAGGCCACCGGTTCGCCAGCGGGGACCGAGTTCGCCGGTCGGCATGCCGAAGTCGTGTTCACGGGAGGCCGCAGCGTCGAGGAGTTCCAGCAGAACAAACGCAGCATCCAGGACGCGCTCGTCCGCAACGGACGACGCGCCGGCGACGCCAGGTTCATCATTCAGGCCGGTGTCGTCGTCGGCCGCACGGACGAGGAGGCGGCGAAGAAGCTCGACCTGTACCGGCGGTACAGCAGCGTGGAGGGCGTGCTCGTGCACTCCTCGCTCCCATTCGATCCGCTGGCATTCCCGCCCGAGACGCCGCTCGATGAGGCGCTCCGACGATCAGGACTGGATCCTGAGGATGCACCATGGGCGACTGGCGGAGGCAGCACCGTCGGAGAGTTCCTGAATCGCCTGACGACGGGACGCGAAGGACGGTTCTTCGTCGCCGGATCTCCCACGACCGTCGCCGACGAGATCGAACGCTGGTTGGACGAGGACGGCATCGACGGCATCAATCTCCGCCAGTACCACAGCTTCGACACGCTGACCGATTTCGCGGAGCTCGTGGTGCCGGAGCTGCGTCGTCGAGGTCGGCTGCCCTCGACGGACGAACTGCGTGATGATCGCCGAACTCTGCGGGAGCGCCTCACCGGCGAAGGACCGCGGCTGCCGGAGCGGCACTTCGCCGCGCGATACCGCGGCGGCCGGAACCTCGAGGCATCGCCGTCGGAGTCATCAGCGCTCGCCTGAGCGGTGCGCCGACTACTTCCGTGCGGCGAGGTGCTTCGGCCGGCGCAGCACCAGCACCGCGGCGACGCCGAGCAGGATGACGGCTGCGGGCAGCAGCATGGTCTGCGCCATGGCATCCGCGAACGGGCCGGCGACGGCATCCGGCATCTTCCCTCCGCCGAAACCGGTCGCATCCGCGGCCCCCGGAAGGTTCGCCTCCAGGCGGTTCTGCATGAACGCCGCGATCGCCGCAGAGCCGAGGACGGAGCCCACCGTGCGCATCGTGTTGTAGATGCCCGACCCGGCGCCCGCCTGACGCGGCGGCAGATCGCGAGTCGCTGTCGTGGCGAGCGGACCCCACATCCCGGCGTTGCCGAATCCGAGGATGGCGGAAGGGATCAGCAACCAGCCGATCGGGATCTCGGTGTTCATCATCACGGCGAACAGGAAGAGCGAGGTCGAGACCAGCAGCAGCCCCGGCACCAGCATGAGGCGCGGATCGATCCGGTCGAGAAGCTTGCCGGCGAACGGCGAGATGATGCCGGCGGCGAGCGCCATCGGGATCAGCAGCAGCGCCGACTCGGTCGGGGTGAGGCCGCGCGCGAGCTGCAGGAAGAACATCAGCGGCAGGCCCTGGGCCGTCACGGTGAATCCGACGATCGCGATCGTGATGTTCGACCACGCGAAGTTGCGGTTGCGGAACAGCTCCAGCGGAACGAGCGGCTCGTTCTTGGTGCGCGACTGGTACCAGAGGAAGAGCACGAGCACGACGACTCCGGTGATGATCAGGCTGAGCACCGAGATCGGACCCCAGATGACGCCCCAGTCATACGCCTCGGCCTCCTGCAGCCCGAACACGATCAGGAACAGGGCGATCGCGCTGAGGAACACGCCCGGTACGTCGAAGCGATGCTTGTGCGTCTGCAGTTTCGGCACGAGGACGCACGCGAGGATGAACCCGATGACGCCGACCGGCAGGTTGATGAAGAAGATCCATTCCCAGCCGAGGCCGTCGACGAGGAACCCGCCCGCGAGCGGACCGACGAGCATGGCGACGCCGGATGCTGCGCCCCACAGCCCCATCGCCGCGCCCCGGCGCTCGGGCGGGAAGGTGCGCGTGATGACCGCCATGGTCTGCGGCGTCAGCAGCGCTGCACCGAGGCCCTGCACGGCGCGCGCCCAGATCAGCCCGTCGAGCGTCGTGGACAGTCCGCACCACAGCGAAGCGAGCGTGAACACCGCGAGACCGATGAGGTAAATGTTCTTCGGCCCGAAGCGGTCACCGAGGCGCCCGGTGATCAGCAGCGGCACGGCGTACGCGAGCAGATACGCGCTCGTGACCCAGACGACCCGGTCGAGGTTGTTGGAGGTCGGATCGAGCGCCTCCTTGATCGCAGGGTTCGCGACACCGACGATGGTCGTGTCGACGAGGATCATGAAGAACCCGATGACCATGGCCCACAGTGCCGGCCACGGGCTGCGCGGGCGATGCCCTGTGGCGTACGTTCCGGTCGAGGGCCCGGAGGATGCCGATGAGTCAGTCACCCGGCAACGGTACACCCGTGCGCCGACGTCGTCGGCGTCCGGGAACCGCTCGCGTCACTGCGCAGCGCGACGCGCTTCATCCAGGTACGCGTAGGCGGTCACACGCGAGATTCCGAGGCGCATGGCGATCGTCTCGACCGACTTGCGCATCTGCGTGGCACCGCGCTCGTCGAGCCGCTCGAGCACGCCGATCTTGTCGTCGCGCGTCATCTGGTTGACCGGCCGGCCCACCTCCCGGATGGCCTCGCTGATCATCGAATCCATCACCGAGACGAGGTCCCGGCCGAAGTACTCGTCGGGGGAGGCGTCCGCCGTGCCGTCCTGCGCAGGCAGCAGCGCATCCAGGAGGGACCGCGCCTGTTGCACGGCGCTGAGGTCGATGTTGATGCACAACGCGGCGATGATGTCGCCGGCCCTGTTGCGGAAGTAGACGCTCGAGCAGCGCAGTTCGCGCCCGTCGTCCGTGAAACCGCGATAGCCGAACGCGTCGTGATCCTCTTGCCGATTGCGCTGGACGCTCAGTCCGAGGCTGGTGGAGGGGCCGCCGACCTCACGTCCGGTGACGTGGCCGTTCTCGATCGCGGCGATCGTGTGGCGGAGGTCGACGTCGGCGCCGTCGAGATTGTGCAGCACGACTTCGCAGGACGGCCCACCGGCCGCGGCGATGGCCCGCATGACGGGCCGGAAGGTCTCGAGCACCTCGGCCGCGCCTTCGAATGTGTCGTGCGTCTGAACTCCCATGGTCACCACTCTGTACCCCCGAACGCGATCTGAACTAAATGTATCTCATCTAGACAATGTGTTCGAGCTGCGCTAACTTGTCTCAAGCTGACCAACCCTGACGAGTAAGGAAGCTCTCATGACCCGAGCGGGCGCCCCCAGCGGACTCTCCCCCAAGCAGAAGCGCACCATCGCCGGTGGCTCCATCGGCACGCTGATGGAGTACTACGACTACTACCTGTACGGGCTGGCGTCGGCGGCGGTGTTCCCGGCGGTGTTCTTCTCGAGCAACGACCCGGTCATCGCGCAGCTCTCCTCGTTCGCCACCTTCGCCGTCGGATTCCTACTGCGTCCGGTCGGGGGCATCATCTGGGGCATCGTCGGCGATCGCGTCGGACGCAAGGCCGTACTTATGATCACCGTGGTCGGCATGGGCATCGCGACGACGGCGATCGGCCTGATCCCGCCGGACTACCTGATCGGCGCGACCGCCCCGATACTCCTGATCGTGTTCCGCATGTTCCAGGGCTTCTTCGTCGGCGGTGAGATGGGCGGAGCGGCGACCATGGTCGTCGAGAACGCACCGATCGGCAAGAAGGGGATGTACGGCGCATTCCTCATCAGCGGTGCGGGCATCGCCAACGTCGTCTCCGGCGGATTCATGGCCGCCCTGGGTCTCGGCGAGGGGTCCTGGTTCATCGAGTGGGGCTGGCGCATCCCCTTCGTGTTCTCCCTGGTGCTCGCGATCGTGGCGATCATCCTGCGGCACAGGCTGGAGGAATCCGACGAGTTCGTCGAGACGCAGAACCTGCAGATCGCCGCGGCCGGCAAGAAGGCGAACCCGCTGGTCGAGGTGTTCCGTCACCCGAAGAACGCGATCATGGGAATCCTCATCGGCCTCCCCCAGTCGATCGCCGGCTACGTCGTGCTCACGTACGGCCTCAGCTTCATGGTCTCGAACCAGAGCCTGCCCGCATGGATGGGCTTCGCCGGCACGATGATCGTCGGGCTGCTGCAGGTCGTCGTCGCCCCGCTCTGGGGAGCGATCTCGGACCGCATCGGCAGGCGCACCGTCTACATCATCGGATGCCTCGGCTTCGCCGCCATGGTCTATCCCACCTTCATGCTGTTCAGCACCGGCAACATGTGGCTGATCTGGCTCGGTCAGATCCTCGGCTTCGTGGTGTTCGGTGTGGCCATGCAGGCGACGCTGTCGACGATGCTGGTCGAGATGTTCGACGCGGAGGCACGCACCACAGGGGTGAACATCGGGTACCAGTTCTCCAACACTCTCGGCGGCGGCTTCGCACCGCTGATCTGCACAGCGCTGGTCGCGGCCGCAGGAGGAGCCTTCTGGCCGGTCGTCGTCTACTCGGCGGTGATCGCCGTCGTCGGCGTGATCGCCACGCTCGCAGCATCCATCCGTCCCGACCGGGAGGATGCCGGACGTCTGCACGTGCTCGCCGCGACGCAGAACATCCCCACCGTCAAGGCGGGAGCCGTCTCGCGGTGAAAGGGCGATCATGACCGATGATCTCTCCGGCCGCATCGTCCTGCGCGGCGGCACGGTGGTCGACGCGAACGGCGAACGCCGCGCCGACGTCGCCGTGCAGGGCGCGAAGATCACCGAGGTCGGCACGGTGGCGCCCGAGGAGGGCGACACCGTCGTCGACTGCGCCGGCCGGTTCGTCATGCCGGGGTTCATCGACGCCCATTCGCACGTCGACGGCCTGCTGGGCGACGAGGACGTGCAGCGGGCGCTGCTGCGCCAGGGCGTGACGTCGGTGATCGTCGGGCAGGACGGCGTCTCGTACGCACCCGGCGACGGCGCATACGCCGGCGAGTACTTCGCCGCCGTCAACGGCCCTCATCCCCACTACACGGGTGGCGGAGTCGCGGGATATCTCGCCTCGGCCGACGGCACCTCGCGGGTGAACGCCGCCTACCTCGTGCCGGCCGGAACCGTGCGGTTCGAGGTGTGCGGGCGCTCGCAGGATCCGGCCGACGACGAGCGGCTGGAGGCGATGTCCGCACTCGTGCGCGAGGGCATGGCCGAGGGAGCGGTGGGCTTGTCGACGGGCCTCGACTACGTGCCCGGCATCTTCCAGGGCGTCGATGAGATCGCCGCGCTCTGCGCCCCCGTCGCCTCGGCCGGCGGCGTCTACGTCAGTCACATGCGCGGCGGGTACGAGGCGAACTCCGCCGCAGGAATCGACGAGATCGCCGCGATCTCACGCGGAGCCGAGGCGCTGACAGGCGCCGCGCTGCGCGTGCACGTCTCGCACTTCCACGCCGAAGCCGACGTCGTGCTCGCCCAGCTGGACGAGCTCGCCGCCGCCGGCATCGATGCGACGTTCGACGCGTACCCCTACATCCGCGGCTGCAGCCTGATGAGCATGCCGCTGCTGCCGCCCGAACTCTCCGCACGACCCGTCGACGAGGTGCTCAGAGCGCTCGAGGACCGAGCGGAACGCGAACGGCTGCGGCGCGAGTGGTTCCCCCGTGTCGGTCAGAACCCGAGCCTCGGGCCCGACTGGCCGCACATGATCTCGCTCTCGCACCTGTCGGCGCCGGAGCTGTCCTGGGCCCACGGGCTCACGCTCGCTCAGGCGTCCGAGCGCTCCGGCCTCGACGTCATCGACTTCGTGCTCGACGCGCTCCTGGCGTGCCGGCTGCAGGCGAACGTCATCATGGCCGTGCGGTACGAGCGACCCTCCACCGAGCTGGCCCGCATCTTCTCCCATCCGGGTCACATCGGCGGATCGGACGGGATCTTCATCGGCGCTCATCCGCATCCGCGTGCACGCGGCTCGTTCGCACGGTTCCTTCGCGAGTTCGTGCGCGAGACCGCGACCTGGTCGTGGGCGGATGCCGTGCAGCACCTGTCCGCCGCACCCGCCGCACGTTTCGGGCTGGGACGACGCGGTGAGATCGCGCGCGGAGCGGTGGCCGATCTGATCGTCATGCAGCCGGATGCCGTCGCCGACACCGCCACGTACGAACAGCCGCTGAGCGAATCCGTCGGCATCGACGATGTCCTCGTGGCCGGCGTCCCCGTCCTGGCTGCGGGCGAACTGGTCGCCGCGGCATCCGATCGACAGCTTCCCGGGCGCGGACTGCGCCGGGCCTGACCAGACAACCACCCATCCAGAGAACGGAGCGACACATGAGCAAGACCGCTGTCCAGACCACCAACGCCCCCCAGCCGGCGGGCCCCTACAGCCAGGGGATCATCGCGAACGGCTTCTTCTACACAGCGGGCTTCGGACCGCAGGATCCTGCCACCGGAGAGGTCGCCGACTCGGTGTCCGAGCAGACGCGCCAGGTGCTGCGCAACATCGGCTCAGTGCTCGCCGAGCACGGACTCACGCTCGATGACAGTGTGAAGGTCACCGTGCACCTCGCCGATCTCGCCGACTTCGCCGAGTTCAACGAGGCGTATCAGGAGTTCTTCACCACGCCGTACCCGGTGCGCACGACCGTCGGGTCGCAGCTGGCGAACATCCTCGTCGAGATCGATGTGGTCGCGGCCGTCCGCCAGTCCTAGCGGCTCGGGGGGGGACCGGACGTCCTTTCCC
>NZ_JBLVOB010000007.1:630616-645418 GCF_053543555.1 Microbacterium xerophyticum
TCCTTTCCCCGGTCGCCCCCGCGGTTCTGCACGAACACGACCAACCGGGATAATGGGCGGATGAGCGATGCACTGAACATCCCCGGCTGGCGTCACCTCTACTCCGGGAAGGTCCGCGATCTCTATGCATCCCAGGACCCCGCCGACACCCGCATCCTCGTCGTCGCGAGCGACCGCGTCAGCGCCTTCGACTACGTGCTCTCCCCCGGCATCCCCGAGAAGGGCGCCCTGCTGACCACGCTCAGCCGATGGTGGTTCGCGCAGCTCGACTTCCCGAACCACCTCGTCGACGGTGAGATCCCGGATGCCGTCGCCGACCGCGCCATGCTCGCGCAGTCGCTGGAGATGCTGCCGATCGAGTGCGTGGTGCGCGGCTACATCACCGGCACCGGATGGGCCGAGTACCAGCAGAGCGGGACCGTGTGCGGCATCCCGCTGCCCTCGGGACTCGAGAACGGCGACCGCCTCCCCGAGCCGCTGTTCACCCCGGCGTACAAGGCGCCGATGGGCGAGCACGACGAGAACATCACCTTCGAGCGCGTCGTCGAGCTGGTGGGCGCGGGGCGCGCGGCCGAGCTGCGTGACGCCTCGCTCGCGATCTACGCGAAGGCTGCGGCCATCGCCGAGCAGCACGGGCTGATCCTCGCCGACACCAAGTTCGAGTTCGGGACGGATGCCGACGGCACGCTGCGGCTGGCTGACGAGGTGCTCACGAGCGACTCGTCACGATACTGGGATGCCGCGACGTGGGAGTCCGGATCGACCCCGGCCGCGCGCATGGCGAGCTTCGACAAGCAGATCGTCCGCGACTGGCTGGCATCGAACTGGGACAAGCAGGGCGAACCGCCCGCTCTGCCGGACGAGATCGTCGAGCGCACGGCCGACCGGTATCGCGAGCTCATCACACGCCTCACCGCGTAGTCCAGGGGAGCCGCGTCGCGCACGGCGCGCGTCGACGACTCGATAGTGTTTCTCCAGCATCCCCCCGATTCCCTCACCCCGATTTCCGAGGAGCCCTCATGCCCGTGTGGAAGATCCATGGCAATGGTCACACCGTCGCCCCCGGCGAGGTCGTGCGTCCAGAGGAGCGCCTGAACTGGCCCGCCACCTTCGCGATCGGTGCGCAGCACGTGGTCGCGATGTTCGGTGCGACCTTCCTGGTGCCGATCATCACCGGCTTCCCGGTGTCGACGACCCTGCTGTTCTCGGGCCTCGGCACTCTGCTCTTCCTGCTCCTCACACGCAACCGGCTGCCCAGCTATCTGGGTTCGTCGTTCGCGTTCCTCGCCCCGATCACCGCTCTCAACGGCGGCAACGCCCTCGAGACGCCCGAGCAGATCGCCCAGGCGCTCGTCGGCGTGCTCGTGGTCGGCATGCTGCTCGCCGGCATCGGATTCCTGGTGCAGGCGGTCGGCAGCGGCTGGATCGACAAGCTCATGCCGCCGGTCGTCGCGGGCTCCATCGTCGCGCTGATCGGCTTCAACCTCGCCCCCGCCGCGTGGAACAACTTCACGCTGCAGCCCGAGCTCGCCTCGGTGACACTGATCGCGGTGGTGCTGTTCAGCGTGCTGTTCCGCGGGTTCCTCGGTCGCATCTCGATCTTCCTCGGTGTGATCGTCGGCTACATCGTCGCCGCTTTCACCGGTCAGGTCGACTTCGCCCCGATCGCGGATGCCGCGTGGATCGGCCTGCCCGAGTTCCACCTGGCCGCCGTCGCAGACCCCGGCGCCTGGACGATCGTGCCGATGTTCCTCCCCGTCGTGCTCGTGCTCATCGCCGAGAACGTCGGTCACGTGCGCGGCGTCGCCACCATGACGAACGACCCGTCGATCAACAAGCACACCGGGCGCGCCCTGGTCGCCGACGGTCTCGCCACCACGCTCGCCGGCGGATTCGGCGGTTCGGCCACCACGACCTACGGCGAGAACATCGGCGTGATGGCGGCGACCCGCGTCTACTCCACCGCCGCCTACTGGGTGGCCGGCTTCGCCGCGATCCTGCTCGCCTTCTCGCCGAAGATCGGCGTGATCTTCAACACCATCCCACCCGGAGTGCTCGGCGGCGTGACCACCGCGCTGTACGGCCTCATCGGCGTCATCGGCATCAAGATCTGGGTCGACAACCGCGTGGACTTCTCCCGCCCCGTGAACCAGTACACCGTCGCGATCTCGTTCGTCATCGCGGTCGGCGGGTTCGCGATGCAGTGGGGCGCCTTCCAGCTCGGCGCCATCGTGATCGGCACTGTCGCCGCGCTGCTGGTGTACCACGTCGGCAATGCGATCGCCCGTGCCCGCAAGACCGGAGCGGATGACGGCGGGCCCATCCCCGCCGTCGGCCCGCTGGGCGGCGACCCGGAGTAGGTGCTTCCGCGCGTCACGCCTGTCGGAGGTTGTCACGTCTGTCGGAGGTTTTCACCGAATCTCTCCGACGTGCGTGACAACCTCCGCAGTGCGTAACAGCGACGCGGACCGCAAGCTCGGACGCCGCGACTCAGCCGATACGGCCGATCGCTGCATCCGCGGCGACGAGGTCGCCTACCGCAGCAGCCTGAACCAGTACCCCGGCGCGATGCGCGGTGACCTGGGTCTCCATCTTCATGGCGTCGAGCACGGCCACGGCATCCCCCGCCTCGACCGACGTTCCAGCATCCACGAGCCAGCGCACCAGCGTGCCGGGGGCCGGTGCCCGCAGCTCGGCAGGATCGGCGGATGCCGGAGCATCCGCCTGCACGGCCCCGCCGGCGAATCCCTGCAGCAGTGCGGCCGGAACCCCGAGCATCACGCGACGCCCGTCGATCTCGACGGGGAAGCGCTGCAGCGCAGCATCCTCGACGGGCGCCGGTCGCAGCTGCGGCTCCAGCCGCGGCAACAGGGTGCTCTCGATCCACTGGGTGTGCACGGCGAACGTCGCGGTCTGGAACTCCGGCTCATCGACGGCCAGGCGATCGAACGGGATGACGGTCGCCGGCCCCTCGACCGACAGCTCACGCAGCGCGCGCCGTGCGCGCACCAGCGCAGCATCCCGGTCGTCCGCATGCACGATGAGCTTCGCGATCATCGAATCGAACGCCGACTGCACGGCATCCCCCGCTTCGATCCCGCTGTCCCACCGCACGCCCGGTCCGCCGGGAATCCGCAGCGTCTCGACCGTCCCTGGGCTCGGCAGGAAGCCGCGCCCCGAATCCTCCGCATTGATCCGGAACTCGAACGCGTGCCCCTGCGGCTCGGGGGTGTCGGTGAAGGACGGCCCGTCCCCGAATGCGATCCGGAACTGCTCCACCACCAGGTCGACGCCCGTGACCTCCTCGGTGACAGGATGCTCGACCTGCAGCCGAGTGTTCACCTCGAGGAAGGAGATCGTGCCGTCCGCGGCGAGCAGGAACTCGACGGTTCCCGCGCCGCGGTACGCGACCTCGGCGCAGATCCGGCGCGCGGCGTCGTGGATCTCGAAACGCTGCTCGGCGGTCAGGCCCGGAGCCGGAGCCTCTTCGATCAGCTTCTGATTGCGGCGCTGCATCGAGCAGTCGCGATCGCCGATCACGACGATCTCGCCGCGCCCGTCGCCGAGCACCTGCACCTCGATGTGCCGCGGACTCTCGAGGAACCGCTCCACGAAGCACTCCCCCCGCCCGAACGCCACGATCGCCTCACGGGTGGCGGCGTCGAACGCCTCTGCCACCTCGGACAGTTCGCGCACGACCTTCAGCCCTCGCCCCCCGCCTCCGAACGCCGCCTTGATCGCGATCGGCAACCCGTACTCCTCCGCGAATGCGACGGCTTCGGCCGGCCCGGCGAGCGGCTGATCCGTGCCCGCCGCGAGAGGCGCGTTCACCTTCTGCGCGATCCGTCGTGCGGTCATCTTGTCGCCGAGCGCGTCGATGCTCTCGGGCGCAGAGCCGATCCAGACGAGGCCTGCGCCTTCGACCGCACGGGCGAACTCCGCGCTCTCCGAGAGGAACCCGTAGCCGGGATGCACGGCATCCGCCCCGCTGCCGGCGGCAGCGCGCAGCAGCGCGGCGATCGAGAGGTACGTGTCGGCGGCGCTCGTGCCGCCCAGTCCCACGGCTTCATCGGCCAAGCGCACATGCAGCGCCTCGGCATCCTGATCGGCGTACACGGCGACCGAGGTGTACCCGGCCTCGGCGCATGCGCGGATCACGCGCACCGCGATCTCGCCGCGATTGGCGATCAGCACCTTCTTCATGACAGTCCTTCTTCGATGCGGGGGATTCGGAAACGGATGCGCGCACCCGGCGGCAACTGGGCGGCGAGATCCAGACAGCGATCGGTCAGGGCGCCGATGATCGGGTAGCCGCCGGTGAGCGGATGATCCGGCAGGAACAGCACAGGCTGCCCGTCGGGCGGCACCTGGATCGCACCGGTCACGGCGCCCTCACTGGGCAACTCCCCCTGCGTCGCGCGAGCCAGAGGCACTTCGCCCTGCAGCCGGATGCCGACCCGATCGGACCGCGGCGTGACCAGCCACTCCTGTGTCGTCAGAGTGTCGAGAGCTGATGCCGTGAACCAGTCGTCACGCGGACCCAGCGTGATGTCGAGCTCGACGAGATCGCCGGATGCCGGCAGCTCGCGCTGCGCGGCGACAGGATCGACCGCGTACCGTGCGGCATCTCCGATGGCGACGAGATCACCGGCGGCCAGCGGGTCAGGGCCGAGGCCCGCGAGCGTGTCGCTGGCTCGGCTACCGAGAGCGGATACTGCGTCGACACCGCCACGGACACCGAGCACGTATCGCAGTCCACGGTCGGGATGGCCGAGCTGCAGCTCGTCGCCGTCGACGGTGGCGAAGGGCGCACCGTGCGGGATGCTGCGGGTGAGGCCCTCGGCATCCGTCAGGGTGAGTTCGCCGATCGCGCCGGTCACAGCCGCGACGCCGTCACCGCGGAATCGCAGCACCGCTCCGCCGACGCTCTCGAGCACCGCGGCATCCGATGCGTTGCCCACTGCACGGTTGGCGTCGCGCAGCGCCGTGCGGTCGGCGACCCCGGATGCCGAGACTCCGAGCGCCGCGTGGCCGGGCCGACCGGCATCCTGCACCAGCAACTGCAGGGAGGGACGCACCACTTCCACGCTGCCGCCGCGGGGAAAACCCAGACCGACTGGCGTGTCCTCGCCGCGTCGAGCCGCGACACTCCGGCGACTCGCCGGGTCGTCTCCGTTTTCCGATCCAGCAGACCGGGACAGTGTCGCCGACTCGCGACCAGCGCGCTCGAACCTCACCAGCGCCCCCGGCGACAGCAGTGCCGGCGGGTCGCGGTCGATGTCCCACATCACGGCATCCGTGTGGCCGATGAGCTGCCAGCCACCGGGGCTCTCCCGCGGATACACGCCCGTGAACGCTCCGGCGAGTGCGACCGACCCGGCCGGCACGCGGGTGCGCGGCGACGAACGACGCGGTACGTCGAACAGCGGGTCCCCGCTCACCACGTATCCGAACCCGGGCGCGAAGCCCGAGAACGCGACCTGCCAGTCGGCCGAGAGATGCCGGTTCACGAGCTCCTCGGACGACACCCCCAGCAGCGACGCAGCTTCCGTCAGATCCTCGCCGTCGTAATGCACCGGCACCGTGACCTCGCGCGTGTGCGGCACGTGCGCGGCGTCCACCTGCGTCACCGAGAGCACCGCGGCCAGCGCGGCAGCCGACGTGCGCAGCGGATCGAACCGCACGAGCACCGTGCGCGCCCCGGGGATGCGCTCGACGATCCCGGGCACGCCGTCCCAGGCCAGGTTCAGCCGCATGGCTTCGTCGAGGTCGACCGCCTCGACGAGCAGAGTGCGCTCTGATGCAGTGAGGATGCGCATCAGACGATGTACTCCGCATCCGGCACGTCGGTGATGAACATGTAGCCGGGTGCATGCGTGACCGCGAACGGCGGCTTCGACGCCATGATCGCCGCCTGCGGGGTGACGCCGCAGGCCCAGAACACCGGGATCTCGCCCTCGCGCACCTCTGGAGCATCGCCGAAGTCGGGATGCGAGAGATCGGCGATGCCGAGCGATGTCGGGTCGCCGACGTGCACAGGGGCGCCGTGCACCGCCGGAGTCCGTCCCGAGATCTGCACGGCATCCGCCACCCGACCCGCGGGGATCGGCCGCATCGAGACGACCATCTCGCCGCGCAGACGCCCGGCTGTGACGCAGTCGACGTTCGTGCGGTACATCGGCACGTTGCGTCCGAGCTCCTGGTGGCGGATCGGGATGCCGGCATCCACGAGCCCCGTCTCGAACGTGAAGCTGCACCCGATCAGGAAGGCGACCAGGTCCGGATGCTCGTCCCACGCCTCCGTCGCATCGCTCACCTCCGAGGTCAGTTCGCCGTCGCGCCAGATCCGGTACCGGCCGATGTCGGTGCGTATGTCGCTGCCTGGTGCCATGATCGACTCCACCTGTCCCTGCTCGATGACCTCGAGCACCGGGCACGGCTTCGGATTGCGCTGGGCGTAGAGCAGCGTCTCGAAGGCCCAGTCCGCCGGCACGGCGATGAGGTTCGCCTGCGTGAGCCCCGCGGCGACACCGCTGGTCGGCACGGCCTGCCCCGAACGGTACGACGCGCGGGCCGCCCGGGCGGCGGCGAGCTGATCAGAGGTCGCGAGCACAGCCATCTCAGACCCCGGCGAACGGTGCGATCGTGATGCCCGCTGCCTGCAGCATCCGCTTCGTCTCCGCCGCCATCGCGATGGAACCGGGGCTGTCGCCGTGCACGCAGATCGACTGGGCCTCGACGCGCACGTCCGTTCCGTCGATCGCCTGGATCACGCCGTCCGATGCGAGCCGCACCATGCGCTCGGCGACCGCGGCGGGGTCGTGCAGCACGGCACCCTCCTGGGTGCGCGACACGAGCTGCCCGTCAGGCATGTACGCCCGATCGGCGAAGGCCTCGGCGGCGACCGCGAGGCCGGCCTTCGACGCGACTTCCAGCACGACGCCGCCCGCGAGGCCGAGCAGCACGAGGCGCGGATCGATCGCCTTGATCGCCGCGACCACGTCGGCGGACTGCCGCTCGTCGCGGGCGATCGCGTTGTACAGCGCACCGTGCGGCTTGACGTACGAGACGGTACCGCCGATCGAAGAGGCCAGGCCGATGAGCGCACCGAGCTGGTACTCGACATGCGCCTGCAGCGTCGCCGAGTCGATCTCGACGTTCGTGCGCCCGAAGTTCTCGTAGTCGCGATAGCCGGGGTGGGCGCCGATCACGACGCCGCCCCGCACCGCGGCCGCCAGAGTGTCGCGGATGCCCTCGGGGCTGCCCGCGTGGAACCCGCAGGAGACGTTCGCGCTCGTGACGATCTCGAGCATCGCGACGTCGTCGCTGACGATGCGGTCGGGGACGTTCTCACCGAGGTCGGAGTTCAGGTCGATGGTCGGCCCACCATTCACAGGCATGGTCACGCTCCGATTCCGAGGAAGGCGAAGATGGGTCCGACCGAGACGATGCCCATGTACCAGGTGAGCAGCGTCACCAGCGTGCCGGCGATGAGCAGTACCAGCGGGTACTTCTTCGTGCCGAGCAGGTCGCGGCGGAACCATCCGATGTACATGAACACCGTAAGGCCGATCGGCAGGATGAGTCCGTTGAAGCCGCCGACGAACACCAGGATCGCGGCCGGTGCGGTGCCGATCGACAGGTACACGATCAGCGACACGACGATGAACGCGACGGTCGCGATCTGCAGCGACCAGCCGCCGAGGAAGCGCTTGTGGAACGACGACAGGAACGTCGCCGACGTGTACGCGGCGCCGATCACCGAGCTGAGAGCGGCGGCCCAGAAGATCGCACCGAAGATGCGCAGGCCCGCATCACCGAGCACTGAGCCGAAGGCCTGCCCGGCGGGGTTGGCGGCCTGGCTGGACAGATCGAGGGCGACACCGGAAGCCACGACACCGAGGATCGCGAGGAACAGCACGTAGCGCATGATGCCGGTGATCAGGATGCCGTTGGCGGCTGCCCGCATGACCGGCCCGGCATACTGCGGACCGGTCTGACCGGAGTCGAGATAGCGGTGCGCGCCCGAGTAGGTGATGTAGCCGCCGACGGTGCCGCCGACGATCGTGGTGATGGTGGCGAAGTTCAGTTCATCCGGGACGATCGTCTGGCGCAGCGCGTCGCCGAGTGGGGGCTGCGCGATGATCGCGACGACGACCGTCATGACGATCATGCCGATGCCGAGAATGACCAGAACGATGTCCATCACCTTGCCGGCCTTCTTGATGAGGAAGATCACGATCGCCAGCGCCGCGGTGAGCAGGCCGCCGATCTTGGGGTCGACGCCGAGCAGGGCGTTCAGTCCGAGTCCTCCGCCGGCGATGTTGCCGATGTTGAAGGCGAGGCCGCCGATCACGACGAGGATCGCGATCACGTGGCCCGAGAACGGGATCGCCGAGTTCGCGAGTTCCCCGGCGCGCTTGCCGGAGGAGGTGATCATGCGCCAGACGTTGAGCTGGACGGCGATGTCGATGAGTACCGAGACGAGGATGGCGAACGCGAAGGCGGCACCCATCGATGCGGTGAAGGGGGCGGTCTGCGTGATGAAGCCGGGGCCGATGGCGCTGGTGGCCATCAGGAAGATCGCACCGATGACGGCGCTGCGGCCGACGCGCTTCTTCACTGCGGCGAGTTTCGCGGCGGTCTCGGGGTCGGCCTGGGCGTCGGTCGGGGACTGCTCGGACATGAAGGGATTCCCATCGTCTTCGGCGGGTGTCGGGTGACACCGAGTGTAGAACGGATTGACCATGATTGTTCAACAATTTTGTTTCCGGGATGCTACAGCGAGGGCTCACCCGCTTAACATGAAGGCGTGAACCATCAGGGAGCGCTGGCCGATGAGCTGCGGCAGAGGATCATCGACGGCGACTTCGCACCGGGCGCCCGCCTGTCTGAGGCGGCTCTGGCCGAGCGGTTCGAGGTCTCGCGCAACACCCTCCGGGAGGCGTTCCGCGTACTGGCCGAGCAGGGCCTCATCGAGCACGTCCCGCACCGAGGCGTCTCGGTGGCGGCGCCGTCGATCGCCGATGTCATCGACATCTACCGGGCGCGCCGCGTGATCGAGTGCTCCGCGCTTCGCCAGTCGGAGCCGGAGCATCCGGCAGTGCAGTCGATGCGCGCCGCGCTCGCCGAAGCCGAGAAGCACCTGCCGAAGGAGGAATGGCACCGGGTCGGCAGCGCGAACATGGCCTTCCACGATGCGATCGTCGCGCTCGCCGACAGTCCACGACTCGCGCGAACGTACCGCGACGTCGCGGCAGAACTCCGCCTGGTGTTCCTCGAGATCGACGATCCCCGTGCCCTGCACGAGCCCTTCGTGCGCAAGAACCGCGTCGTGCTCAAGACGCTGCTGGAAGCGGGCCCGCATGCGGCGGCTGACGCGCTGGAGACCTACCTGATCTCTTCGGAGCGCACCGTGCTCGGCGCGTTCGCGCGCATGGGACGCGGGTAGACGGAATACTTCCCGGCAGATGCCGGTTTGCATTGACATGAATGAAAAACTTGCCGCGGCAACTTCTATGGGTGCCGTCACCCTGCTGGTCGCCGATCTCGACGCGATGACGGCGTTCTACCGCGACGTCGTCACGCTGCAGGTGCAGGATGCTGCCGGCCAAGCCGTGACGCTCGGTCGAGCCGGCGCACCGCTCGTGATCCTCCGCCACGAGCCGGCGCTGCGGCACGCGAGCCCCGGTTCGGCCGGACTCTTCCACACGGCGATCGTGTTCGAGTCGCAGGCAGCGCTCGCGGGAGCTCTGTTCTCGGTCGCGCAGCACGCGCCGCAGACGTTCACGGGCAGCGCCGACCACCTGGTGAGCCAGGCGTTCTACCTCACCGATCCCGAGGGCAACGGCATCGAACTGTACTGGGACCGCGACCGCTCCGACTGGTCGTGGACGCACGGGCAGATCGAGATGGCGACCCTCTATCTCGACCCGAACGCGTTCCTGCAGGAGCACCTGGGCGAGGAGCCGACCGGAGACACGACGGCGCAGATCGGCCACGTGCACCTCTCGGTCGGCGATGTCGACACTGCGCGGGAGTTCTATGTGAACCGGCTCGGCTTCGATGCCACGGCATCCCTCGGCGGCCAGGCGCTGTTCGTCAGCGCCGGCGGATACCACCACCACATGGCGATGAATGTGTGGAACTCCCGTGGAGCGGGTCCGCGGATGCCGGCGCTCGGCCTCGGTCAGGTCGACCTGCTGCTTCCCGACGTCGACGCACTTGGTGCATTGAACGAACGCCTCAGGCACTTCGGCACCGAGGTCCGCGACGACGGCCGCACCCTGGCATTCGAGGACCCGTGGAACAACACGCTCAAGGCTGAACTCTCGGCCTGAGGATCGCCGGTACCGCCGGCCGCTCGGTACCGCCGGCCACCGGCACCGCCGCTGCCGAGCGGCTTCATCGTCCGCCCGCGTTCATCAGCCGGCTGCGCACGGAAGGGATCAGTCGCCGGCTGACGGGCAACTCGACCTCCTGGAGCCCTACCACCGGCACCGGGCCGGTGAGGCGGAGTTCGGTGACCGCCTCCGCCTGCACGAGATAGGACCGATGAATGCGCACGAACCCCGCCGCCGCCCATCGCTCCTCGAGCTCCGAGATCGGGATGCGAACGAGATGGCTGGCGCCCGATTCGGTCCACATCCGCGAGTAGTCCCCCTCTGCCCTCACCCAGCGCACGTCGCCGCGCCGGACAAGCCGCACCGACCGCCCTGTCGACACGGGCACGGTCTCCACTTCCACGCTTTCAGGCGCCTCGCCGACGCCACGGTCGTCGAGCAACCTGTCGACCGCACGTCGCAGTCGCTCAGGGCGAACCGGCTTGAGTACGTAGTCGAGAGCATGCACGTCGAACGCCTCGAGCGCACCCGCCTCGTCGGCAGTGACGAACACGACCGATGGTCGCTGCGCGAACCGATCGAGAGCTCGCGCGAGATCGAACCCGTCCACACCCGGCATGTGTATGTCGAGGAAGACGGCATCCACCGCCTCGACCGAGAGGGTACGAAGGGCGTCTGCTCCGCTGGAGACCGCGTGGATCGCACCGATCCTGGCATCCGCCTCGAGCAGCGCCACGAGCTCGGCCAGAGCGGGCGGCTCGTCATCGGCGACGAGCACATCGAAGATCATGGGGCGTCCGTCTCCTGCAGCGGTTGCGACTTCGGGACCATGGTATAGGCGTCGGGAATCGTCTCGAGGATGAGAGCGCCGTCCCGCGAGAGCCACGAACCACCGCGTCGGCGGCACGCGGGAAGAACGGCCGGCGCATCCGTCGAGCGGACGCACCGGCCGTGACCAGACGATCAGGCCATCTGTTCGGACAGCTTCCATGCAGCGTCGACGAACCGGTCGACGTCTTCCTGCTGATGGAACAGATGAGTCGACACTCGCACCGGAACATGCAGGGTCGCGTCCCCGATGACCGGCACAGAGGTGGTCCGGACTTCGATCCCGTGCTCGTCGAGCAGCCGCGCCACGAAGTCGGCCGACTTCTGTGAGTTCTTCACATCGTCCGCATTCTGGAACGGGTTGAACCCGGTCAGCGCGCAGGTGAGACGACCATCGGACTTCGCGGAATAGAGCGCACCCGCTCCCCACCGCTCGACGACCTGCTCCTTGAGGTTGTCGGCCAGGCCGACGATGTGGTCCTGGATGTTCTGCCGCCCGATCTCGTCCCACACCTGGACTGCCGTCTGCACTCCGACATTCAACGCTTTGCTGCCGTTGCCGACGGACTGCAGATACTTGCCGATGTCCTGGCTCTCATCACGGCTGCGCAGATCCACCGAGCCGTCCGTCGGGTAGCCCGACGACACGATCGGCCAGAACTCCGGCAGGGGGTTCGGGTTCGCCGCGTTGACACGGTTGCGGATGTAGAGGATGCCGGTGCCGCCGGGGCCGCACTGCCACTTCGCAGCGGATGCCGCGAGGAAATCGACTCCGAGCTCCCTGAAGTTGTAGTTCATCATTCCCGGGATGTGCGCCCCGTCGACGAGCGTCGGGATCCCGTGCTCCTGGGCGAGCACCGCCAGTTCCCTGATCGGCAGCATCGTGCCGGTGAGGTAGGTGGGGGCGGAGAACATGATCAGCTTGGTACGACTGGTGATACCGGCGCGGAACAGGGCGACGTAGTCCTCGGCGCTCTGCTGGTCGCCGACCGGGAGCTGCACCCGGTTGATCACGACCCCCTGGCGATCGCGCAGCATCGCCATCGGGGTGTTGCCTCCGCCGTGCTCATGATTCGTCGTCAGGATCTCGTCGCCTTCGCGCAGGTCGAGTCCCAGCAGCGCCTTCGACATTCCGTCCGAAGTGTTATGGGTGATCACGATCTCGTCCGTGTCGACACCGTGCGCTGCGGCGATCGTCTGGCGCACATCCGCGAAGTCGCTGTAGGCCGCTTCGGCGTCCCGCGCCACCTGGCGGTGAACGGCGTCCACGATGTCGAGCACTTGGCGAGGGGGCGAACCGACGGTGCCGACGTTCATATAGAGGATCTTCTTGTCGAGCACGAACATCTTCTCGACCTTTTGCCAGAAGGCGGCGTCGTTCGCTGCCGGTACGACGGCGGCGGGGGTCAGCGCACTCGCGGGCGATGCGATGCCCAGAGTGCTGAGGCCCACGGCACCTGCCCCGGCGCCGAACAGCCGGAGGGCATTGCGTCGTGAGATTCCGGATCTCTGAAGGTCTTGCGTTTCCATGATTTCCTCTCCTATCGCACGGCGATCGCGCTGATCTCGACTTTTGCTCCCTGCGGCAGTGCGGCGACCTCGACGGCCGCCCGCGCGGGGGCGGCTTCGGTGCCGAAATACTCGGCGTAGACCGAGTTGAACGCGGCGAAGTCGTCGATGTCCGACAGGTAGACGGTGGTGCTGACGACATCGTCGAGATCGAGCTTCCCCTCCTTCAGCACAGCTCTGACGTTCTGTACCGACAAGGCGGTCTGCTCCGCGATCGACTGGCTGTTGTCGATCGCGCCGACCTTCGGGTCGATGGGCAGCTGCCCTGAGACGAACACCATGTTGCCTGCGGCGATCCCCTGGGAGTACGGACCGATCGCCGCAGGGGCGTCATCGGTGTGCAACACCTTCTTCGAGGAGCTGGAGGGGCTCTCCAGCGATGAGGGCCCCGCATCGGCGACACCGCCCAAGAGGCTGGTCGTCACAAGACCTGTGACGAGGACGGCTCCGGCGACGGACAGAACCATCGCCCGGGGGGAGGAAACGAATGTGAACAACTGACTCTCCTTCGAGTTCGTCGGCACGACGCGTTGCATGCTCTCGCGTGCGGCATCGCGTGCTGTCAAGCTAGGGACGGCAGTGTGCGACCGCGATGGTTTCCGGCGCAGCAGACGCAGAATTGCGACGAGCGGCATCGGATCTGCGACGAACGGCTACCGGGTCGAAGGCCGAACTCGCCGACTGAGGCCAGCTCCGAGCACGAAAGCGCGAGCGCGCCACGGCCGTTCGTCTCGCGATCACCCGTGCCATGATGGGCCGGACCTTATTTCACCGCTGGGGGGCGCCATGACGGACCGGGTACGACGTACGACGACCGTGGGAGCGGCGCTGCTGCTCGGAGCCCTCGTCCTCATCCCGGCCGTCGCCGCCGGCGCCGAGACTCCGGCGGAACTCGAGCCGGGATACATCAGCGACGTCTCCGACGTCCTCGACGACGCAGACGAAGCGCGCCTCGAAGAGCGTCTCGGCGAGTTGGCGTCCGACGGAAGCCTCCCCGAGCTCTACGTCGTCCTGGTGCCCGACTTCGAGAACCCTTCCAATGCTCTGGCCTGGGCGGATGACACGGCGCAGCGCAACAATCTCGCGTCGGATCAGTACCTTCTCGCGATCGCGACCGACGGCCGCAGCCTCGCCATCTCGGCGGAGTACGGCGGCGACGGAGTCTCAGCCGGACCGCTCTCCGAATCCCGGGTGCTCGACATCGAGAACGGGCTCGGAGGGGGCTACCTCGCGGACGACGACTGGGCCGGCGGAATCGAATACGTCGCCGACGAGTTCTCGGAGGTTCCGACGCCGTGGTGGGTATGGCTGCTGTGGGCGGCCGGACTCGTCCTGGTCATCTTCCTCATCACACGACTCGTCCTGTTCCTCAGGCGCCGTGCGCGGCTGGCCGCGGAGCTGCGAACGCTGGAGGGGCAGAAGAAGCGCGCGGCGCGTCAACTGGTCCAGACCGATGAAGCGGTGCGCACGAGTGAGCAGGAGCTCGGCTTCGTGACCGCGGAGTTCGGCGAGGAGACCACGACCGAGTACGCCGACGTCCTGGCGGCGTGCCGGTCCCGCCTGCAGGAGGCGTTCCAGCTTCTCGAGAAGCTGGAGGATGCCGATGAGGACACGACGCAGGAGACGCGGTCGTGGACAGACGCGATCATCGGGTTGTGCGAGCAGATCGACCGCGATCTCGAAGGACGCGCGCGCGAGATGGCGTCGCTTCGGGCTCTGACCGATGGAGCGGCGGACACCCTGACGAGACTGAAGTCGGAGCGTGCCGACGCCGGAGCCTTCCAGAACGACGCGGCGGCCAGACTCACCACGCTCACTGCCGCGTTTCCGCCGGCGGATCTGGTCGGCGTGGTGGACAACCCGGAAGAGATCGGCCGACGGCTGGGCGCCGCGGACCGGGAACTCGATGCTCTGCAGAAGGCCGTGCAGGCGCGCAAGCCGCGGGCCATCACACGTGCCGTGCACGAGATCGAGCGGCTGCTCGCCGAGGCGAAGGATCTTCGTGACGCCGTCGATGCCCAGGCTGACGCGCTCGCTGCACGGTCGGCGTCGCCGCCGACGT
>NZ_JBLVOB010000007.1:645475-650685 GCF_053543555.1 Microbacterium xerophyticum
ACCGTGCCCACGGCGACGGCGACGGGATCGATCATCGACCAGGCGAAGGCCGCCGTCCGCGCGGCGGAGATCTCGGTGCAGGCACGACCGGGCGAGGTGACCTCGTTCCCCCTGATGCGGCTGCAGTTCGCCCAGCGGAAGCTCGCCGAATCCGTGGCGGCCGCCGGCACGGAGGACGCAGAACAGCAGGCGGCGTCCGCACTGTCCGCGGCTGAGCAGGTGCAGAGTCTCGTCGGCGCCTCGGCGGCGCCGGAGAGCGGGCGCTTCGTCCGATCCGTCCGGCCACCCGATGACGGCCCTGTGATGTACGACCCGCCCACGCGCACGACCGAGCGCTCGGAGTGGCGGCGGCCACGCGTGTACGAAGAGGACGACGGGACGGCCGGGAAGGCGGTGTGGGGCGCGGTCTGCGGCGGCGGACTCGGGTTCTTCAGCAGCATGGCCGTCGCCGAGGAGCAGCCAGGACTCGTCGTGCTGTTCGTCATCGGCGGCGTGGTGATCGGCGCGCTCTCCGGTGCGTTCGGCCGCAGCGGCGGGGGCGGGGGCGGAGGCTCATCCGGATGGGGAGGTTCCTCGTGGAGCGGTTCGTCACGGAGCAGCTCATCGCGATCGTCGAGCAGTCGGTCCTTCAGCAGCTCCGGCGGCAGCAGGTCGTCAGGTCGTTCCGGGGGTCGCCGGTTCTGAGCGCGGAGCGTTCTACGCCGACCCGCGCACGACCAGCTCGGTCGGCAGGATCGTCATCTTCTCGGTCTCGCCGCCGGAGAGGCGGGAGAGCAGCACCGCGGCCATGGTCTCGCCCTGCAGATACATCGGCTGTCGCATCGTCGTCAGCGGAGGGTCGGTGGACAACGCCACCGCCGAGTCGTCGAACCCGAGCAGGGCGACATCCTCCGGCACCCTCAACCCCACCGACCGCATGGCGTTCAGCGCGCCGCGTGCCATGAGGTCGCTCGCCACGAAGATCGCGTCAGGAGTGCCGGCCGACAGGATGCGGCGCACGGCCTCCGCGCCGCTCGTCTCACCGTAATCACCCTCCTCCTCCGCGAACGGGGCGAGTCCGGCATCCGAAAGCGCATCGCGGAAGCCCTGCACGCGATCGACGGAGGCGAGCATGCTCAACGGACCGGAGATCGTCGCGATACGCGTGCGGCCGATGTCGATCAGGCGCTGCGTCGCGGTGCGAGCCGCCGCGACGTTGTCGACGTCGACCACGTAATCGCTCGGGCGCTGCCGCAGAGGGCGTCCGCCCCAGACGACGGGCACGGCATCCGCGATGCGATCGATGAACGCGTCGCTCGTGTGATGCGACACGATGAGCGCGCCGTCCACACCGCCGTTGCGCACGAAGCTCGTCATCTTGTCGCCGGGGTCGTCACTGGCGATGAGCAGATTGAGCAGATAGTCCGAGCCTCTGAGCGCGCCGGTGATGCCGGCGACGATCGAGGCGAAGAACGGATCGCCGAAGAAGCGCGTGGTGTCCTCCGGGACGATCAGAGCGATCGCGTGCGTCTGCTTGGACGCCAGGGAACGGGCAGCACGGTTGGGCACGTAGTTGAGCTCGGCGATCGCCGTCTGCACGGCGACGAGCGCCTCCGGGCTCACCGCGGTGGAGCCGTTGACCACGCGCGACACCGTCGAACGCGATACTCCCGCGGTGGCCGCCACCTCTTCGATCGTCGCTCGTGTCATCGGCAACCTCCTTCGTTCGAATCGCGCAAAGGGCTGCGTCCCGGGTCCGAGTGCAGCACTTCGCGCGATCTGAATGCCGACGACCCCGCCTAGAGGGTGCGCGCGGCGATGATGCGAGCGTACTCCCGACCACTGTCCTTGAGGCTGCGCTGCTGAGTGTCGTAGTCGACACGCACGATGCCGAATCGCTTGTCGTAGCCCCACGCCCACTCGAAGTTGTCGAACATCGACCAGTAGAAGTAGCCGCGCACGTCGACTCCGGCATCCGCGGCATCCAGCACGGCACCGAGATGCTGGCGAAGGAAATCGGTGCGATCCGCGTCGTGCACGCGCGTCTCGCCGTCCTCGACGACCGCGACGTCGTCGTACGCGGCGCCGTTCTCGGTCACGTACAGCACGGTGCCGGCCGGCTCGGCGTACTCGGTCCAGACACGCTGCAGCAGGCGGGTGAGCCCCTCCGGCTGCACCTCCCAGTTCTGCGCCGTGCGCGGCAGTCCGCGCTCGACCGTGTGGATGCCGTCGTTCGACGGGTACGGGCTGCGCCTCGCCCTCTCGGTCGTCGGCCCGCCCGACACCGGCGGCACCGCCGGAGCCCGACCGGACAGAAGATCACCGTGGTAGTAGTTGACGCCCTGGGTGTCGATCTTCTGCGAGATCGACACCATGTCGCCGTCGTGGATCGCGGCCTCGAACAGCGCGACCGCATCCGGATCGACGCCGCGGATGTCCTCGACGATGTCCGCGGGGTACGAGCCGCGGTAGATCGGGTCGAGGAACCACCGGTTGAACTGGCCGTCCACTCGGCGCACGGCGTCGGCGTCGGCGGGACGGTCGGGATCGGCCGGATCGGCGACCGTGTGGTTCAGCGTGATGCCGAGGTTCAACGTCTCATCACGCGAACGCAGCTCCTGCACGGTCCGGCCGTGCGCGAGCAGCAGGTGGTGCGACGCGAGCAGCCCCTCGGCGACGCTCGTGTGACCCGGCGCGTGCTCACCTCCCGTGTAGGAGAGGAATGAGGAGCACCACGGCTCGTTCAGCGTCGTCCACACGTTCACTCGGTCGCCGAGCGCATCGTGCATGGTGCCGGCGTAGTCGAGGAATCGGTCGACGGTGTCGCGGTTCGTCCACCCGCCCTTCTCCTGCAGCGCCTGCGGCATGTCCCAGTGGTACAGCGTGAGCCACGGCAGGATGTCGGCGCCGAGCAGCTCGTCCACGAGGCGGCTGTAGAAGTCGACGCCGGCCCTGTTCACCGCGCCGCCGTCCGGACGCACGCGCGCCCACGAGGTCGAGAAGCGATAGGTCTGCAGACCGAGCGCGGTCATGAGCGCGACGTCTTCGGGGTAGCGGTGATAGTGATCGCAGGCCGCCTCGCCGCTCTCGCCGCCGACGACGGCGCCGGGTACGCGCGCGAACGCATCCCAGATCGAATCGGTGCGACCGTCCTCGTGCGCAGCGCCTTCGATCTGGTACGCCGCGGTGGCGGCGCCGAACAGGAACTCCTCGGGGAAGGGGCGGGTCATAGCGGTCATCCTTTCACCGCGCCGGCCATGATTCCACTGACCAGCTGCTTGCCGGCGACGGCGAACAGGATCAGCAGCGGCAGCGTCGCGAGCACCGCGCCCGTGAGCACGATCGAGTAGTCGACGTAGTACCCGGACTGCAGCTGGCTCAGCGCCGTCTGCAGGGTCGGGTTCTGGGGGGAGAGCACGATCAGCGGCCACAGGTAGTCGGTCCACGCGGTCATGAACGTGAACAGACCGAGGATGGCCATGGCGGGCCGCGCAGCGGGGATGCCGACTGTGAGGAACGTGCGGAACTGGTTGGCGCCGTCCATGCGGGCCGCCTCGATGAGCTCATCGGGGATGACGTCGACGAGGTACTGGCGCATGAAGAAGACGCCGAACGCCGTGACCAGGGTCGGGATGATCACCGCGCCGATGGATCCCGTCCACCCGAGCTCGCGCATCACCATGAACAGCGGGATGATGCCGAGCTGGGTCGGGATCGCCATGGTCGCGATCACGAAGATCATGAGTCCCTCGCGCCCCTTGAAGCGCAGCTTCGCGAAGGCGTAGCCGGCAAGGGTCGAGAAGGTCACGACCGAGAGGGTGATGATCGTCGACACGAGCAGGGAGTTGCCCAGTGCCAGCCAGAACGGGATGGCGTCGAACACCTTCGCGGCGTTCGCGAAGAAGTTGCCGCCCGGGATCATCGGCAGCGTCTCGCCGCGGGTCGAGTTGGTGCCGCTGGCGACGACGACCGACCACCACAGCGGGTACACGCTGCCGATGATGAAGGCGGCGAGCAGCCCGTAGGTGAGGAAGCCAGGACGGCTGCCGATCCCGGCGTTGCCGCCGCTGCTTCGACGCCTGCGGATCTTCTCCGGCACGCTGAGTACCTGGGTGGCGGTCATCGCGTCTTCTCCTGGGTGTTCGTGCGGGCTCGACGTCTGATGGCACGGGTCCTGGGGGCGGACCCCGTCGCGATGCGCCGGGAGAGCAGGAAGTTGATCACGCCGATGCCGACGATGAGCAGGAACAGCAGGATGGCGACGGCGGATGCTTCACCGAGGTTGCGCCGGAAGAATGCGAGTTCCCACAGGAACAGCACCGTGGTCTGGAACTGACGGTCGCTGCCGCCGATGCCGCCGGCCGTCGACACGTCGAACAGCCTCGGCTCGGCGAAGATCTGCAGACCGCCGATGGTGGCGGTGATGATCACGAAGATCAGCGTCGGACGGATCGTCGGGATCGTGATCGAGAAGAACCGGCGGCCAGGGCCAGCGCCGTCGATCGCAGCGGACTCGTAGAGGTCGCGCGGGACGGCCTGCATCGCCGCGAGCAGGATCAGGGCGTTGTAGCCGGTCCAGCGGAAGTTCACCATCACTGCGATCGCGATGTGCGAGAGGAAGGTGTTGTGCTTCCACTCCTGATCGACGATGCCGATCAGGTTCAGCAGGTTGTTGGCGAGACCGTCGGCCTCGTTGAAGATGCTCGAGAAGATGATGGCGACGGCCACGGGCGTGACCACGAACGGGATGAGCACGCTCATGCGCCAGATGGTCGGGGCGCGCAGCCCTCGGTCGAGCAGGTAGGCGACCAGCAGGGCCACCGCCAGCTGCGGGATCGCGGAGAGCAGGAAGATGCTCAGCGTGTTGACGATCGAGTTCCAGAACATCGCGTCGCCGAGGATCTCGACGAAGTTGCCGAAGCCGACGAAGTCGCCCTCGCCCTTCAGCAGGTCCCACTCGTGCACGGCCACGTAGACCGTGTACACCAGCGGGAAGAGCCCGACGAGACCGAACAGCAGGAAGAACGGCGCGACGTACGCGTACGGCGAGGCGTTCTGATCGAACCGCGAGAGGCGGTGGCGCCAGGAGCGCTTCGGCACGGCATCCGCCTGCTTTGCGGATGCTGTGTCTCGGCGCTCCTTCGGCGGAGCGGTGAGAGTCATTGTCTGTGTCCTTGTCGCGTCGCGTGCTGATGCCGGGGACTGTGCTTCGGGAGGCCCGGCGACCGTCG
>NZ_JBLVOB010000007.1:650732-652154 GCF_053543555.1 Microbacterium xerophyticum
GTCACCGGCCCCCCCGAAGGGTGCGTCAGCCGACGAGCTCGTCCAGGAGCTGGATCGCCTGATCCCACGCGCCCTTGGTGTCGGTCTCGCCGCGGTCGAGGCTGCTCAGGGCCGGACCGAAGACGTTCTCCTGGATCACCGAGTCATCGGCGCCCTTGAACTGGGCGACGACGCCCTTCGCGCGCTCGGCGAGGATCGCACCCGTGGGTGCGTCGTTGAAGAACGCGTTCGGCGTCGCGGAAGAGGCGAGCTCGTCCTGCGCCTCCACCGTGGACGGGAAGTTGCCGGCGGCCTCGGACTGCTTGACCTGCTGCTCCGGCTGCGTCAGCCAGTCGGCGAGCGCCGCCGCGGCTTCCTTGTGCTCCGAGCTCTCCGGCACGGAGAGGAACGCGCCGCCCCAGTTGGCTGCCCCGCCGGGGAAGACATCGGCGAAGTCCCAGCCGGTCGCCGCGTCGCCGCCGCCAGCTTCGACCTGACCCTGCACGACACCCAGCATCCAGCCAGGGCAGACGAAGGTCGCGAAGGTGCCGTCGACGAACGACTTCCCGCCGTTCCAGTCCCACGCCGCCTGCGCCGCGGACTGGCCGCCCTCGGTCGCAGCACCGAGCAGCTCGAAGCGCTCCTTGAGCTCGGCGTTGCCCTCGACGTTCAGCTCGCCGTCAGCGGTGTAGTAGCCCTCCTCGAGCTGGTTGACCATCGAGTTCCAGACGAAGCCGGAGTGGTCGTACCAGGCCTTGCCGGTCTTCTCGGTGTACTCGGCGCCGACGGCGAAGTAGTTGTCCCAGTCGCCGGTCAGCAGCTCCGCGACGGACTCGCGATCGCTGGGAAGCCCCGCGGCCTCGAAGGCCGCGCCGTTGTAGCAGATTCCGCTCGGGCCGATGTCGGTGCCGTAGCCGATGACGCGTCCCTCGGCGTCGGTCCCCTGCGCGTACTTCCAGTCGACCCAGTCGTCCTTGCGGTCTTCGATCCCGTAGTCGCGCAGGTCGACGAAGGTGTCGGAGACGTCCATGATGGCGCCGAGCCAGCCTTCTTCGATCGCGACGACGTCGCTGAGGCCGGAGCCTGCGGCGATCTTGGTGAAGGCATCGGTGCGGGCGTTGCCGCCGGTGTCGATGTTGGTCGCCTCGATCGTGATGTTCGGGTTCTCCTCCTCGTACTGCTCGTAGAGGTCTTCGTAGCCGAAGGTGCCGAACGTCGTGACGGTCAGGGTGACCTTCTCGTCGGTGTCACCGCCACCGGTGGTGTCGCCGCTCGCGCAGCCGGCGAGGGCCAGTGCGGAGACGGATGCGACGGCTACCGCCGTGGTGATCCGGCGCTGTGCGTGTGTGTTCACGATTCACTCCTTTGTGTGTGCAGGTGCTTCATGCGGGATGGTGCTGCGGGTTCCGGCGTGCGCGTGGGAGCGCTCCCATGAACTGTTGG
>NZ_JBLVOB010000007.1:652202-674902 GCF_053543555.1 Microbacterium xerophyticum
GGCCACTCTATGGGAGCGCCCCCACGAAAGTCAAGCGCGGGAGGCACCGCGCGCCTGAAGTAGCCTTGGCCAGTGCCCTCCGCCGACCTCTCCCCTGCTCTCGCTCGCGCCGAATCGCTGATCCGCAGCATCCCGGACTATCCCGAACCCGGCATCCTGTTCCGCGACATCACTCCGCTGCTCGCGGATTCAGAGGCGCTGCGCGTGACGACCGAGGCGATCATCGAGCCCTTCGCCGGGCAGTTCGACGTCATCGCCGGGATCGAAGCGCGAGGATTCCTCATCGCCAGCGCCGCTGCGATCGCCGCAGGCGTGGGCCTCATCCCGATACGCAAGGCCGGCAAACTGCCCCGCCCGGCGGCATCCGTCGACTACGCACTCGAGTACGGAACCGCGACGATCGAGATGCACGACGACCTGCCCGCCGGCTCACGCGTCCTTCTGATCGATGACGTGCTGGCCACCGGCGGCACTCTGGCAGCGGGTCGTCAGCTGATCGAGGAGCTCGGGTCGCACGTCGCCGGCATATCGGTGCTGTTCGAGATCGACGGCCTCGGCGGCCGCGACCTCATCGGCGACCTGCACACGGTCTTCCACTCGGCCTGACGCCCGCGCGCTACTGCACGCGCGCAGACGGAGGCTTCGCGAGGTCGGCCGGGGCGACACCTCGATCGATCGCGGAGCGGATGGATGCCGCCGCATGAGCGAGGCTGCTCACCGCGACCAGCTGTCGAGCGCGAGCATGGACGGCGAGCAGCATCCTCCTGGCCACCTCGTCGCGTGAGCCGTCTGGACGCAGCGCGGCGATGTTCCGGCCCGCGAGCGGCTCGAGTGCGTCTGCGTACTCCATGAGCTCGTCGACGTCGTAGTCCAGGCCGACCGCGGACGCCTGTGCGAGCGCGTGCGCCAACCCCTGTTCGGCTGCACCGGGATACCCGCGCCAATCACGGCGCCGCATCAGCTCGTGCGTTCGCTCGCGGAAGATCTCGTAGTCGGGATCCGAGACGACGCTCTCGCCGATCCCCAGCGCGAACGCCTGACACGCGTTCATCACCTCGAGCGTGGGGGCGTCGGAGTCGATCACATCGGTCAGCGACCTGATCGCGGCTGTCGACGCGCGGTAGGAGTCGCGCATCACGACGATCAGACGCGCCCTGTCGACGTGACGCTGCTCGTAGACGGCCGTGGTGCGATTGCGCAATCGCCCAGCCGGCATGATGCCCACGCGGATCCAGTGCTTGAGAGTGGTCGTGCTGACTCCACTCTGAACGGCCAGCTCCTTGAGCTTCATGCGCTGCTCCCCCTCGAGGTCGACCATTGGAGAGTGACGAGCCCCGCGACTCTCCACGATGCGGCTTCTGTGCGATGACTCTAACCTGCTCATGGAGGGACTTGTGTCGCCGCTGGGGATTCGCGGTCGGGAGTTTCGATGAGCAGGGGCTCCTCGACTTGCTCGGACGGATGTACCAGGGGGGCTGCGTCATCCGTCCGAGCATCCGCGAGCCGCGACGGCGCCGCATCCGCGCATCCGTCGACCACCACCCGGGCGGCTAGACTGGAACTGCCCGCCTTCCCGCGACTTCTGGAGCCTTCAATGCCCACCATCGTCGTCGACGTCATGCCCAAGTCCGAACTGCTCGACCCGCAGGGGAAGGCCGTCTCCGGCGCTTTCGCGCGTCTGGGCGTGGAGGGCTTCAGCGATGTGCGCATCGGAAAGCGCTTCGAGCTCACGGTCGACGGCGAGGTCACGGATGCCGTGCTCGCCGAGGTCAAGAAGCTCGCCGATGACGTGCTCTCCAACGCCGTCATCGAGGACGTCGTCGGCATCGAGGTGGTCGAGTGACCGTCCGCATCGGCGTCATCACCTGGCCGGGCTCGCTGGACGACCGCGACGCGCAGCGCGCGATCCGCCTCGCCGGTGCCGAACCCGTCGCTCTGTGGCACGGCTCGCACGACCTCGACGGCGTCGACGCACTCGTGCTCCCCGGCGGATTCAGCTACGGCGACTACCTGCGCTCCGGCGCCATCGCCGCGCTGTCGCCGATCATGACCGAGGTGAAGGATGCCGCGGCGTCCGGCATGCCGGTGCTCGGCATCTGCAACGGATTCCAGATGCTCGTCGAGGCGCACCTGCTGCCGGGCGGGCTCATCCGCAACGACCACCAGCACTTCGTGCGGCGCGACCAGAAGCTGACGGTGGAGAACACCACGTCCGCGTGGACGAGCGAGTTCACCAGCGGCCAGGAGATCGTCATCCCGCTGAAGAACGCCGAGGGCGGATACATCGCTTCGGAGGAGACGCTCGATCGCATCGAGGGCGAAGGCCTCGTGGCGTTCCGTTATGCGGGCGTGAACCCGAACGGCTCACTGCGCGACATCGCCGGTCTCACGAACGACGCCGGCAACGTCGTCGGCCTCATGCCGCACCCCGAGCACGCGACCGAGGCGGGCTTCGGACCGAACACCGCCGACGCCATGCGCTCCGGCACGGACGGCCTGGCCTTCTTCACGAGCGCCATCGCCGCCGTCAGCCGCGTCGCGGCTTAGTCGCACGGGCGCCGGCCAGCGCGGTACCGCGATCAGACGCCCAGTTCGGCCCTGATACGGGTGAGATGCGCGGCGAACGCCTCGTCGTGGATGAGGTCGGCTTCGGTGAGCACCGGGTACGGACGCTCCAGGATGCCGTCCCCGGGGCGAACATCCAGATGAGCGGTCTCGTAGCCCTCCTCGTGCAGCTGGTCGGCCATCAGATAGTCGCTGCGTGAGTCGCCGACGCTGAGCCAGCGGCGCGGTACTGGCCCGTGAGCGCGGAAGTGCTCGAGCGCACGTCGCGCGGCGTGATCCTTGTCGAGGCGGATCGACTCGATGTCGGTGGAGATCACGGTCGGATCGATGCGGAACGGCACGGTTCCGGAAGAGTCAGGGACGGACAGCTCGCCGTAACGGAGCCCCACGCCCTGCGCGGTGAGGATGCGGAACGCTTCGTCCTGGAAATCCCCCTGGGCGCGGCGGTAGTCGTCGGCTGCGACATCCGTGCGCTGCTCGACCGAGATCATCGCGCGCTTGGTCTCGTCGAAGAACATGGTGCCGGCGAAACGCTGCCCGACCAGGTCCCGGATCGCGTCGACGGCATCCGCGTCGAACGCCACGGTCTGATCGATCGTGGGCTCGCCCATGCCGTCGACGTCGATCGTCGACCACGCGCCGCCCTTCTCGAACACGCCGAACATGCGCGCCCCTGGACGACCCAGTGCCTCGCGCAGCCCGGCGGCCTGAAGGGTCGGGATGACCACGTCGGCGATGAACTCGTGCGAGCGCCCTGTGATGAACGCGATCGGCACGCCTTCGGCGACGAGGTCCACGATGTCGCGGGCGATCGATCCGATCGCGATGGTGCGGGTGACGGGGCTGGCGACGGGGCCGTCGACGTCGAGCAGGAGACCGAGGTCAGGAGGATTCACCCTCTCAGCCTAGGCAGTCGATCGGTGCGCCGGCACCAGGTGCGGATCAGATGCCGGCCGGCGGCCAGACTCCGATCAGCACCGCCATGATCACGAGCGTGACCAGCTCGTGGGCGATGTTCATGGTCGTCAGTGCAGTGGGGCGACCTTCGAAGGCATCGTGCGTGATGAAGCGCGCGGCGGTGAACCCGGCCCAGAGGAGGATCGCCGTCACCACTGCCGAGACGAAGAACGATCCCTCGTAGAAGTGCCAGGCGATGGCGGCCGCTCCGGCGAGCACCCATGCGGTCACGAAGCTCACGATCACCGTGGTCACGATCGGCCACACCGCGCTCTTGGCGGACCCGGTCATGTCGACCTTCGCGAGCCGCGCCCACCGGGTGCCGAACACTTTCGGCGTGTACCAGATCGACCCGACGATCATGCTCGAGATCATGGCCAGCAGCACCGCCCAGTAGTTGATCTCCGGAATCATGGCTCCTCCTCGCGCCTGAGAGCGGCCGAGGGCCGCTGCTGAGGCCGACGCTACTCTCCCCGCCGTGCGGGATCGATAGGCTCGACGTGTGAGTCTCTTCGTCACCGTCCCCACCGCCCACCTGGCCGAGAACATCGGAGCGCTGCCCGAGGGCGTCGAGCTCGAGGTCTGGGACTTCCGCTCTCCCGCGCCGAGGGACAGGATCGACCTCGTGGTGGCGCCGTACATGGGCGCCTCGTCCGTGCTGTCGGTGTTGGACGGCATCGACATCGGGCTCGTGCAGAGCCAGTCGATCGGCTACGACGGCGTCGCCGCCGCGCTGCCCGCCGGCATCCCGTTCGCGAACGCGGCGAGCGTGCACGAGACGTCCACTGCCGAGATCGCTCTTGCGCTCGCACTCGCCGCGCAGCGGCAGATCCCCCGGTTCGTGCTCGCTCAGCAGACCGGCGAATGGGCGCAGGTCTTCGCCGAGAGCCTCGCCGACCGGCGCGTGCTGCTGGTCGGATTCGGTGGTGTCGGTGAGGCGATCGCCATGCGCCTGGAGCCGTTCGAGGTCGAGTTGACCGTCGTCGCCCGCACCGCCCGGCCGGTGTGGCACGAGCGTCTCGGCCGCGTGCAGGTGCACGCCATCGACGAGCTCGCCGACCTCGTCCCGAAGGCCGAGATCATCATGCTCGCTCTCCCCGGCGGCGATGAGACACGACACCTTTTCGACGAGCGGATGCTCGACCTCATGTCCGACGGCGCGCTCATCGTCAACGTGGGGCGCGGCACGCTCATCGACACGGACGCCCTGGCCCGTCAGAACGGCCGGATCCGCGCCGCGCTCGATGTGATGGATCCGGAACCGCTCCCCGCCGAGCATCCGCTCTGGAAGACGGACGGCGTGCTCATCTCCCCGCACGTCGGCGGCGCCTCGACCGCGATGAATCCGCGCATCGCCAGACTCGTCCGGAAGCAGATCGAACGGATGCTGCGGGGCGACGCGCCCGTCAACGTCGTGATAGACGGCTGAGCACTCGAACCGATTCGATCCAGGCGCTCGCACAACTGTAAGCGCTTGCACTAGGCTCGTCGCATGACAGAGCTTGAGCAGTTCGCCGCCCCAGGAGCAGAGTGGTGGCGCAGCGCCGTCATCTACCAGATCTACCCGCGCTCGTTCGCGGACGCGTCCGGTGACGGCATCGGAGATCTCCCGGGCATCACGAGCCGGCTCGATTCGCTGAAGGAGCTCGGCGTCGATGCGATCTGGCTGAGCCCGTTCATGACGAGTCCGCAGAAGGATGCCGGATACGACGTGGCCGACTACCGCGACGTCGATCCGATCTTCGGCACTCTCGCCGACTTCGACGAGATGATCGCGCAGGCGCATGCCCGCGGCATCCGCCTGATCGTCGACCTCGTCCCCAATCACTCCTCCGATCAGCACGTCTGGTTCCAGCAGGCGCTCAAGGCCGGCCCCGGCAGCCCTGAGCGCGCCCGCTACGTCTTCCGCGACGGCAAGGGCGTGAACGGCGAGCTCCCGCCGAACAACTGGGAGAGCGTCTTCGGCGGTGGCATGTGGGAGCGCGTGACCGAGGCCGATGGCACGCCCGGCCAGTGGTACCTGCACATCTTCGATGCCAGCCAGCCCGACTTCGACTGGACGAACGAAGAGGTCAAGGAGGAGTTCCGCTCCGTCCTGCGCTTCTGGCTCGACCGCGGTGTGGACGGCTTCCGCGTCGACGGCGCCCACGGAATGGTCAAGGAAGCCGGTCTGCCCGATTACGCACCGGTGGCGGATGTCGACTCCATGGGCGGCGGAGAGGCCAGCGTGCCGTACTGGGGCCAGGACGGCGTGCACGACATATACCGCGACTGGCATGAGGTGCTCGCCGAGTACGGCGGCGACCGCGCCCTGTGCGGTGAGGCATGGTTGCCGACGCTGAAGCAGACCGCGCTGTGGGTGCGTCCTGACGAGATGCACCAGACGTTCAACTTCCCCTACATGATGACCGCGTGGGACGCCGTGAGCATCCGCAACGTCGTCCGCGAATCGCTCGACGAGTTCGGTGCCGTCGGAGCACCGAGCACCTGGGTGCTGTCGAACCACGACGTCGTCCGGCACGCATCGCGTCTGGCGCTCACCGCCGACAACCCGCAGGGCGAGGGCATCGGCCCGAAGTCGGCGGGCAAGCCCGACCCCGTCATCGGGCTCTCCCGCGCACGTGCCGCGACCACCATGATGCTCGCACTCCCCGGCTCGTCGTACCTGTATCAGGGTGAGGAGCTCGGACTCCCGGAAGCCATGGAGATCCCCGACGAGTTCCGTCAGGACCCGACCTGGTACCGCACGAACGGCAAGCGGTACGGCCGCGACGGATGCCGCGTGCCGATCCCGTGGGAAGCGAATGCTCCGGCGTTCGGTTTCAACGACACCGGTGACTCCTGGCTTCCTCAGCCCGCGGAGTGGGCGTCGTTCGCTCGCGACGCGGAAGAGGCGGATGCCGCGTCGACCCTCAACCTCTACAAGCAGCTGCTGCAGCTGCGCCGCGAGCACGCACTGGGTGTCGGATCGCTCGTCTGGGAAGACCTGGGCGAGACGGCCGTCGGCTTCCGCCGCGGCGATCTGCACATCGCGGTCAACCTCGGCACCGAGCCGCTGGAACTCGGCGCTGACGCCGCATTCGTCGTGCAGAGTCAGCCGTTCGACGGCACGGCGCTGCCCGTCGACACCGCCGCCTGGTACACCAGGGGCTGATCGTATTCCATGGTGAGCATCGATGAGGTCGCGCGACTGGCCGGGGTGTCCACGGCGACCGTGTCGCGCGCCCTCAGCGGTCGCGGTCATGTCTCGGCCGCGTCGCGCGATCGCGTGCTCGTCGCGGCGCAGACGCTCGGCTACGTGGTGTCGTCGCGCGCCTCATCGCTCGCCTCGGGTCGCACGCGCAACATCGGTGTGGTGGTGCCGTTCCTCGATCGATGGTTCTTCAGCACCGTGCTCTCGGGCGTCTCCAGTGCCCTGATGCGTCAGGGCTACGACATCACCCTGTACAACATCACCGCCGATAAGGACGTGCGCCGGAACGTCTTCGACACGGCACTGCGGCGCCAGCGTGTGGATGCCGTGATCGCCGTGTCGATCGAACTCGACGAGGCCGAGACGACCCGCCTGCTCGAACTGGGTCTTCCCGTCATCGCGATCGGCGGGCCGAACCCGAAGCTCGACACGCTCACGGTCGACGACGGCGCAGTGGCGCAGCTGGCGACCGAGCACCTGCTGAGCCTCGGCCACACCGCGATCGCGCACATCGGCGCGAATCCGGAGTTCGACCTCGACTTCCACATCCCCACTCGGCGCCGGCTCGGCTTCGAGAAGGCGCTGGCGGATGCCGGGATCGCCCCGAAGCCGTCGTTCCTCGAGCCGGCGGACTTCACCGTCGAGGGCGGCTACCGCGCGGCGAAGCAATTGCTGGGCAGACCGGGGCCGCGACCGACGGCGGTCTTCGCAGCATCCGACGAGATGGCGATCGGTGCGATCCTCGCCGCGCGCGATCTCGGCTTCCGCGTGCCGGAGGATCTGTCGGTCGTCGGCATCGACGGTCACGAGCTGGGCGAGTTCTTCCAGCTCACGACGGTCGACCAGTTCCCGCTCGCCCAGGGCGAGCGCGCGGCGTCCGCAGTGCTCGCGAAGCTCGAGGACGCCCCGGTCGCACCCGCACCCGGCGCGCTGCCCTACGAGCTCATCGTGCGCGGGACCACCGCCAGGATCTGACTGCCGCGGCGCGCTCTCTGCGACGAGTCCTGGTCAGAACGCCCGGCGACGGCCATACTTGCCGGATGGACGCCCTGAACGATTTCGTGCTCACCGCCGGCGACAACCTGTGGACGTGGATCATCCTTCCCGTGCTCGCGGTTCTCGGGATCTACTTCACGTTCCGATCCGGCGTCGTGCAGTTCCGCATGATCCCGGAGATGTTCCGCACCCTGACCGACAAGACGCCGCGCGATGCCGATGGCGAACCCCAGTCGGTCTCGGCGTTCCAGGCGTTCACCATCTCGGCGGCGTCCAGAGTCGGTGTCGGCAACATCGCCGGCGTCGGCACCGCGATCGCGGTCGGAGGCCCGGGTGCCGTGTTCTGGATGTGGACGATGGCGTTCATCGGAGGCGCTTCGAGCTTCATCGAGTCGACCCTCGGTCAGACGTACAAGGTGCGCGACAAGGACGGCTTCCGCGGAGGACCCGCCTACTACATGCAGCACGGTCTCAAGGCGCGCTGGATGGGCATCCTGTTCGCCGTCATCCTCATCGTCTGCTTCCCCTTCGCCTTCAGCTCGCTGCAGGCCAACACGATCACCGCGACGGTCTCGTCGAGCTTCGGCGGCGATGTCGGCTGGATCCCGTGGGTCGTCGGTGTCGTGCTCGCCGCGCTCACCGCCCTCGTGGTGTTCGGCGGCGTCCGCCGCATCGCGAGCGTCACACAGGCCGTCGTGCCGGCGATGGCGCTGCTGTATCTGATCGTGGGACTCGTCATCGTCGGGATGAACATCGAGCAGCTCCCGGTCGTCTTCGCGTCGATCTACACCCAGGCCTTCGGATACAACGAGATGGTCGGTGCGGCACTGGGCACGATCATCATGTACGGCGTCAAGCGCGGGATGTTCTCCAACGAGGCAGGACTCGGTTCCGCGCCGAACGCGGGCGCGACCGCGGCGGTCACGCACCCGGTCAAGCAGGGGCTCGTGCAGACGCTCGGCGTCTACTTCGACACGTTCCTGGTGTGCTCGATCACCGCGTTCATCATCCTCGTCTCCACGCCCGATCTCGCAGGGGCGGGCAAGGGCATCGAGCTGACCCAGGGTGCGATCGTCAGCAACCTCGGCTCGTGGTCGAACGTCCTGCTGAGTGTCATCATCTTCCTCCTCGCCTTCAGCTCGATTCTCGGCAACTACTACTACGGCGAGTCGAACATCGAGTTCATCACGACGAAGCCGATGGCCAGAACGGTGTATCGCGTACTGGTGGTGCTGGTGATCTTCGCCGGCTCGATCGCGTCGGCCGATCTCATCTGGAACACCGCCGACGGGATCATGGGGCTCATGGCGCTGGTCAACCTCGTGGCGATCGCTCTGCTGTCGGGTGTGGCGTTCAAGCTGCTGCGCGACTACACGCAGCAGCGCCGTGCAGGTCTGGATCCGGTGTTCACCCGGGAGCGCCTGCCCGAGCTCACCGGGATCCAGTGCTGGGAGGACGAGCTGTCGGTCACGGGGCCGATCGATCTGCCGGCCCAGTCGCGGCGATCGTAGCTGCCGCTCCGGCACGGGGACGGAGAAGGCGTTCGCGGCGTCGGCGTGAGGATGCCGTGAGGATCGTGTCGGCGACATCGCCGGCCCGGCGTAAGGATCCCGTTAGGATCCTGTCGCCGGGGCCAGTGCTCGCGTAGCCTTCCCTGTTGTGGTTCGAACCGACTTCTTCGCGCGAGCGCGTCGCCCGAAGCAGCGACACCTCGCTCCCGCACAGGCGATAGCGATCGGATTCGGGTCGGCCATCCTGCTCGGCACCTTCCTGCTGATGCTCCCGATCTCCTCAGCCGACGGCGGGTGGACCGGGTTCATCGACGCGCTGTTCACCTCGACGTCCGCGGTGTGCGTCACCGGGCTCGTCGTCGTGGACACCGCGGTGTACTGGAGCCCGTTCGGCAAGGTGGTGATCCTGCTGCTCATCCAACTCGGCGGTCTCGGGATCATGCTGTTCGCCTCGCTCATCGGACTCGCGCTCGCGCGCAAGCTGTCGGTGCGCTCGCGCGTCATCGCGGGGACCGAGACGAAGACGGCCGGTGGCGGCGACATGAAGCGCGTCGCGACCGGCATCCTGGTGACGACCGTGGTGATCGAGGCCGCCGTCGCCGTGCTCCTGTTCGCCCGCTTCACGATGGGGTACGGTTACGACCCTCTCCGCGCTGCCTGGCATGCCGTCTTCCACGCGGTGTCGTCGTTCAACAACGCCGGTTTCGCGCTCTACACCGACAGCCTGATGGGGTTCGTGTCCGACCCCTGGATCTGCCTTCCCATCTGCGGCGCGATCATCCTCGGCGGACTCGGATTCCCCGTGCTGCGGCAGTTGCGCAAGGAGCTGCGTCGGCCGTTGCACTGGACGATGAACACTCGCATCGTGCTGTGGGCGACCTGCGTGCTGCTCCTGCTCGGAACCGTGTACGTCGTCGTGATCGAGTGGGACAATCCGGCCACCCTCGGCGCGCTCGATCCAGGCTCCCGGGTACTGGCAGGCTTCTTCCATGCCGTGCAGTCCCGCACCGCCGGCTTCAACTCCGTCGACACGTCGCAGCTGCACGACGAGACCTGGCTCGGCACCGATGTGCTGATGTTCATCGGAGGTGGACCGGCCGGGACCGCCGGCGGCATCAAGGTCACGACCTTCGCCGTGCTGTTCTTCATCATGTTCACAGAACTGCGCGGCGGCACCGCCGTGAACGTCTTCGGCAAGCGGCTCTCGCGTGCCGTCCACCGGGAGGCGATCACGGTCGTGCTCGCGGCACTGGGCGCCGTGATGGCGGCGGTGATCGTGATCCTCGCCATCACCGATCTCGACCTCGATCGGGTGCTGTTCGAAGTCGTGTCCGCATTCGGGACCGTCGGGATGTCGACCGGCATCACGGCCGATCTCCCTGAGGCGGCCCAGCTCATTCTCATCCTGCTCATGTTCCTGGGCAGGCTCGGTCCGTTGACGCTGGGATCGGCGTTGGCCCTGCGTGAGCGGCCGACGGCGTACGAACTCCCCAAGGAACGCCCCGCAATCGGATGATCCCGCGGCGCACGCACATCGAAAGGACCTCGCATGGCCAGATTTCTCTCATTCGGGCAGGATGCCCGGCGCATCGCCGAGGCCGATTCGGTGGCTGTCATCGGACTGGGCCGGTTCGGCACGTCTCTCGCCGTGGAGCTGATGGACTCCGGCACGGAAGTGCTCGGCATCGACGCGGATGAGGAGGTCGTGCAGTCGCTGAACGGCCTTCTGACGCAGGTGGTGCGCGCCGACACCACTCGCCCCGAAGTGCTGGAGCAGCTCGCGATCGGTGAGTTCGACCGGGTCGTGCTCGCGATCGGCAGCGACATCACCGCATCGATCCTCACGGCGTCCCTTCTGCTCAATCTCGATGTTCCGGTCATCTGGGCCAAGGCGGTCGACGAACGCCACGGAGCCGTGCTCGAACAGCTCGGCGTGCACAAGGTCATCTATCCGGAGAAGGACATGGGTCGGCGGGTCGCCCACCTCGTCCGCGGTGCGGCCGCCGACTATCTCGAGATCGACAAGGGTTATGCGGTCGTCAAGACCATCGCGCCGCAACTGCTGCACGGCATCACGCTCACCGAGAGCGCGGTCAGGCACACGCACGGCGTGACGATCGCCGCGTACCGCGGTGCGAAGGGCTCGTGGCAGAACGCTCAGGCCGACACTGTGCTGCATGACGGCGATCTCGTCCTCGTGGTGGGTCCGACGACCGAGGTGGAGCGCTTCGCACAGCTTCGCTGAGGATCGTCTCATCGATTAGACTGGGAGCTCGGAGTGTCGGGAAGCCTGGTCGACGTCCCTGTTCGTCGACCAGAATGGCCACCATGTCGCCCACTCCTCCCCGCTTCGCCCGAGTCCGAAGCATCTTCCCCTCGGCATCCCGAGAGGAATCGGTCCGCGTCACCGAGATCCTGCGCAAGGAGACGGTCGGCGGCATCCTGCTCGTCGTCTTCGCAGCCATCGCGCTCATCTGGGCGAACTCGCCCTGGGCCGACTCGTACTTCGCGATCCGCGACTTCGAGATCGGGTACGAGCCGTGGCACCTGAAGCTCTCACTGGGTGCATGGGCTGCGGACGGCCTGCTCGCGATCTTCTTCTTCCTCGTCGGGCTCGAACTCAAGCGCGAGTTCGTGGCCGGCGACCTGCGCAAGCCCAGCACCGCCATCGTCCCTGTCGTCGCCGCAGTGGGAGGCGTCGTCGTCCCCGCGCTCGTGTACGTCGCAGTGGTGGGCACGACCACGAGCGAGGCCAGGGGCTGGGCGATCCCCACCGCGACGGACATCGCGTTCGCTGTCGCCGTCCTCGCGCTCATCGGATCGCATCTGCCCAGCGCGCTGCGCATCTTCCTGCTGACGCTCGCCGTCGTCGACGACCTCATCGCGATCGGCATCATCGCGATCTTCTACACCGAGTCGATCGAGCTCGTGCCGCTGCTTCTCGCGCTGGTGGCGATCGCGATCTACGGTGCGATCGCACAGCGCTTCCGACAGTTCTTCCATGTCCGACCGGGAGCAGCATGGCTGATCCTGCTGCCCATCGGCTTCACCGCCTGGGCGCTGATGCACGCCTCGGGCATCCACGCCACCATCGCCGGCGTGCTGCTCGGATTCACGATCCCGGTGCTGCACAAGAGGGCGGAGCGGTCCGAGGATGCGGGGCCGGGGCTCGCCGAGCTCTTCGAGCATCGGTTCCGGCCGCTGTCCGCGGGCTTCGCGGTCCCGGTGTTCGCGTTCTTCTCCGCCGGCGTGGCGATCGGGGGCGCCGACGGATTCGTTTCGGCCCTCACGGATCCCGTGCTGATCGGGATCGTCCTCGGTCTCGTGATCGGCAAGCCGCTCGGCATCACGGCCGCGACCTGGCTCATCACCAGGATCCGCCGCATCAACCTCGACCCGTCTCTGAGGTGGATCGACATCGCAGGGGTCGGCATCCTCGCCGGGATCGGGTTCACGGTGTCTCTGCTCGTCGCCGAACTGAGCTTCGCCGCCGGCAGCCCGCACTACGACCACAGCAAGGTCGCGATCCTGACGGCATCCGTCGTGGCCGCCTTGCTCGCGGCAGCGCTGCTCGGGTTCCGCAACCGGCGCTACCGCAAGGCCGAGGAGCGCGAGCAGGCGGCCCCCGTCGATCGCTGACGGAAGCCGCTGCTCGCCAGAGCGTCAGCGCGCGGAGATGAGCCCCTGCGTCGCCGTCCGCGCCCTCTCGAACCGCTGCTGCACGTCGTCCCAGTTCACGACCTCCCAGAACGCCTTGACGTAGTCGGCACGGACGTTCAGGTAGTCGAGGTAGTACGCGTGCTCCCATACGTCGAGCTGCAGCAGGGGCGTGACGCCCAGCGGCGCGTTTCCTTGCTGGTCGAAGAGCTGGAAGATCACGGGTCGCGCACCGAGGCCGTCCCACGCGAGCACCGACCATCCAGAGCCCTGCACGCCGAGGGCGGTGGCCGTGAAGTGCGCGCGGAACGCATCGATCGAGCCGAACGAGTCCTGCAGCGCCGCCGCGAGCTCGCCCTCCGGGACGCCGCCTCCGTCAGGCGACATGTTCTGCCAGAACACCGAATGGTTGACGTGGCCGCCGAGGTTGAACGCCAGATCCTTCTCGAGTTTGTTCACGTTCGCAAGGTCGCCGGCGTCTCGCGCTGCGGCGAGCTGCTCGAGCGCGGTGTTGGCACCGGTGACGTAGGCCTGGTGATGCTTGGAGTGATGCAGCTCCATGATCCTGCCGGAGATGTGCGGTTCGAGCGCCGCGTAATCGTAGGGCAGTTCGGGGAGAGTGTAGGGAGTGGGCATGTCAGTTCCTTTCAGAGTGGATCGGCAGGGAGTGGAAGCGCTTGTCGAGATAGACGAGAGGACGGCCGGCACCGCCGGCGATGATGTCGAGGACCTCGGCGATCACCACGGGCGATGAGCCGACCGGGATGGTGTGCAGCGCCCGGCAGCGCAGCGCCGCTCTGGCGGTGGGCAGATGCGGTTCGCCTGAGCCGAGCCTGTCCCACCCCTGCTCGGGGGTGAACCGCTCGGCACCGCTGGTCGCGAAGGCCTGAGCGAGATCGGCGTGGTCGTCGTCGATGAGATGCACGACGAAGGTGTCGGCGTCGAGGAGGGCTCCGGCACTGCCCGTCGCACGGGTCACCGAGAACATGATCGCTGCCGGATCGACCGCGACGGAGGCGACGCTGGATGCCGTGAGACCGACGGGTCCGGTCGGCGTGGCAGCGGTGATGATCGCGATGCCGGCCGGGTGCGTGCGGAAGGCCGCCTTCAGCCCCTCGCCCACTGCCGATGCGGTCGGATCGGCGTGCGCCCCGGTCATTCGGTCCCCTCCTGCGGGGGCAGCGCGGCGATCAGCGGATGATCATGCGCGATCATCCCGAGCTTGGCGGCTCCGCCCGGGGAGCCGATGTCGTCGAAGAACTCGACGTTCGCCTTGTAGTAGTCCGCCCACTCCTCCGGCACGTCGTCTTCGTAGTAGATCGCCTCGACGGGGCACACCGGCTCGCATGCGCCGCAGTCGACGCACTCGTCGGGGTGGATGTAGAGCGAGCGCTCGCCCTCGTAGATGCAGTCGACCGGGCACTCGTCGATGCAGGCACGATCCTTGACGTCGACGCACGGCAGGGCGATCACGTAGGTCATCGAGAATTCTTCCTCCGGGTCATGTCCTCCACGCTAAAACCTCAAGTACGCTTGAGGTCAAATCGACCGCGGCGGGAGGAGCAGAGATGGCGACCGAAGAGGGCGCGGATTCACCGCACCACGTCCCCGACGAGCTGCTCAGCATCGGCGAGATGAGCAGGCGCACCGGTGTCTCCGTGTCGGCGCTGCACTTCTACGAGAAGCTCGACCTCATCGCGTCGACGCGCACGCCGGGGAACCAGCGACGTTATCCGCGTCACATGCTCCGGCGGGTCTCCCTCATCACCGTCTCCAAGAGACTGGGCATACCGCTCTCCGACGTGCAGGAGGCGTTCGCCGATGTGCCGCTCACGGCCACGCCGAGCCACGAGGACTGGCAGCGCGCGTCACGGCGGTGGAAGCGCGACCTGGAGCGAAGACGCGAAGGTATCGAGCGTCTGGAGCGCGAATTGACGGGATGCATCGGCTGCGGGTGCCTGTCGATGAAGGCGTGCGGACTGCTCAACCCCGACGACGCCCTCGGCGCATCCGGCGTCGGGCCACGCCGGCTCGACGACGACGGCGAGGGACCGGTCGCCGACTGAGTCAGTGCCCGGCGCCGAGCCCTCCGCTGAGCCGTCCGTACATCCGGGTCGTGGCGTCGTTCATCCCCTCCAGGGTGACGCTCTTGCCGTGACGGGCGTACTTCGTCGTTATCGCGTCGAGTGCGGCGACGGTCGACGCATCCCACACGTGTGAACGCGACATGTCGATGACGATCCGCTCTGGGTCTTCCGCGTACTCGAACTGCGTCGTGAGGTCATTGCTGGAGGCGAAGAAGAGCTCGCCGTCGACCACGTAGTGCGCGGTGTCGTCGGTCACGCTGCGCGTGACCGTGACGAAGTGCGCGACGCGTCTGACGAACAGGACGGATGCCACGATCACACCGGCCACGACCCCGATGGCGAGGTTGTGCGTGATCACCACGGCGAGCACGGTCACGAGCATGACGACGGTCTCGCTCTTCGGCATCCGCTTCAGGGTCGACGGACGGATGCTGTGCCAGTCGAACGCGCCGATCGCCACCATGATCATGACGGCCACGAGCGCCGCCATCGGGATCGTGGCCACGAAGTCTCCGAACACCACGACGAGCAGGAAGAGGAAGACTCCGGCGAAGAAGGTCGAGATGCGGGTGCGCGCCCCGGACGACTTCACGTTGATCATCGTCTGGCCGATCACCGCGCATCCGCCCATGCCGCCGAAGATGCCGGAGAGCACGTTCGCGACGCCCTGAGCCCACGCCTCACGCGTCTTACGGGAATGCGTGTCGGTGATCTCGTCGACCAGCTTCGCCGTCATCAGCGATTCGAGCAGACCGACGACCGCGACTCCGAGTGCGAACGGCGCGATGATCGTGAACGTCTCCCAGGTGAGTGGCACGTTCGGGATGAACAGCTCGGGAAGGCTGCGGGGCAGCTCGCCCTGATCGCCGACCGTGGGCACGTTGATGGCGAACACGATCACCACGGCTGTGACGATGATCACGGATACCAGCGGCGCAGGGATGATCTTGGTGATCCGCGGCATGAGGATCATGACGAGAATGCCGAGCGCCACGAGCGGGTACACGAGCCACGGCACGTTCAGCAGGTGCGGCACCTGCGAGCTGAAGACGAAGATGGCGAGCGCGTTGACGAACCCGGTCATCACACTGCGCGGGATGAAGCGCATGAGCTTCGCGACGCCGAGCACCGCGAGCAGCACCTGGAAGACGCCGGCGAGCAGCACGGTCGCGATGAAGTAGTCGATGCCGTACAGGGGCGCGACCGGCGCGATCACCAGCGCGACGGCGCCGGTGGCGGCTGTCACCATGGCCGGGCGTCCGCCGAGGAACGAGATCGCCACCGCCATGATGAACGACGAGAACAGCCCCACCTTCGGGTCGACCCCGGCGATCACCGAGAACGCGATCGCCTCGGGGATCAGCGCGAGGCCGACCACGAGCCCGGCCAGCACCTCGCGGGTGAGCATGCGTGGCGACTTCAGCGCCGTGAGCACCGAGGGGTTCGCCCTGTAGCGGGCGCGATCGTCGATGGCAGTCACGAGAGTCAACCCTATTCCCGACGGGGAGGGCCCGAGCACGAGGGCCATCGACATCCTGGCCGATCGGCCGATGTCCCACGCGGGGCTGCCCGGCGACGCTGAAGGCATGATCACTTCCCTCGCCGCACGCACATCTCACCGTCGTGACGTCATCATCGCGACCGGCTTGCTCCTGCTCGCGCTCATCCCGTCCGCCGCCGGCGCGTTCCGCGTCGGTGAGATAGCGAGCGGTGCACCGACCACCGCCGGCAACGCGCGCTTCATGGAGGTGCCGCTTCCTGTCGTGCTGCACATCATCGCGGCGCTGGTGTACGCGGGCATCGGCGCTTTCCAGTTCCTCCCGGGGCTGCGATCCCGCCGCATCGGATGGCATCGTTTCGCGGGCCGGTACCTGCTCGTGCCTGCGGGGGCCACGGTCGCGCTGAGCGGCCTGTGGATGACGGCGTTCTACGATGTGCCGCCCATCGACGGCCTCGCGCTGCAGATCTCGCGCTATGTCGTCGGCGTCCTCATGCTCGCCTTCCTCTGTCTGGGCGTGATGGCGGTGCTGCGCCGCGACATCGGCGCGCACCGGGGCTGGATGATCCGCGCCTACGCGCTGGCGATGGGCGCCGGAACCCAGGTCCTCACCTCGGCACCGTTCGCGCTGCTGTTCGGCACGCCGGACGAGTTCTGGCGCCTCGTGCAGATGGATGCCGGGTGGATGATCAACATCGTCGTGGCCGAGATCATCATCCACCGCGGACGCCGGCCAGCCGAACCGGTCGCGTAGCATGCGTGGCGTGGACACCGTCAGCGATCTGCGCGCGCCGCGGCGCCGCGACTTCGCCCTCGCGATCGCGCTCATCGCACTGGCGGTCGTCGAGGGCGCTATCCGCCACGACCTGCACTGGCCGATCGCCACGGTCGCCGTGACGGCGCTCCTCCTCTCCGGGCTCCCGTGGCGGCGTCGGCACCCGCTGGTCCTCGTGCTGGCCATGACCGCCGTGACGACCGGATTCGCCGTCGCGCAGGCATGGGCGGGATTGCCTCAGGCCGGCCTCGGCGCGATGTTCGCACTGCTGCTCGTCCCGTACGCGCTGCTGCGCTGGGGAACGCGCACCGAACGCATCATCGGCTCCGCGACCCTCGCTGCCAGCGTGCTCGTCTCATCCGCGCTGGCGACGGGCACCGCGGCGGATCGACTGATCGGCGCGATCGTCGGATTGCTGTTCGTCGGCACCGCGTGCCTGATCGGTGCGTTGCGCCGAGAGCGGGCCGCATCACGGGAGCGTGAGATCACGATGGTCCGCGCACAGGAGCGCGATTCGCTCGCGCGCGATCTGCACGACACCGTCGCGCATCACGTCTCGGCCATCGCCATTCGGGCGCAGGCGGCGACGGCTCGCGGCGTCGATGCGACCGATACTGCCGCGTCGCTGGCCGCGATCGAGAAGGAGGCGAGCGCTGCGCTGGACGAGATGCGCGGCATCGTCCGCACGCTGCGAGAGCCCGTCGCGTACACCCCCACCCGTGGGCTCGACGATGTGGCTGCTCTCGCGACGTCGGGACCGCCACGGGTGACGGTCCGAATCGACGTCACGCCCGCACCATCGGGAGTCGTCGCAGCGACGCTGTACCGCGTCGCGCAGGAAGGCGTCACCAATGCGAGAAGGCACGCGATCGGGGCCGGCAGCATCGACGTCGATGTGCGGTCCGAGAGCGGTGACGTGATCCTGACGGTCATCGACGACGGGCAGCCCGCCCCGACGGGCGACGGGTTCGGTCTGCGAGGAATGGCCGAGCGGCTCACCCTGCTGGGTGGCGAGCTGACTGCCGGTCCGAGCGATGCCGGCGGGTGGGCGCTGCGTGCGCGCGTCCCGCGGAGAGTGCCATGATCCGCGTGCTCATCGCCGATGACCAGGAGTCCGTGCGCACCGGACTGCGCCTGCTGCTGGAGACCCTCCCCGATGTCGAGGTCGTCGGCGACGCCTACGACGGCGCGAGCGCGGTGAGCGCGGCGAGAAGGCTGCGTCCCGACGTCGCGCTCGTCGACATCCGGATGCCGAAGTTGGACGGGCTCCAGGTGACGGAGCTGCTTGCGGGGCCCGACGTCGAGGATCCGATCGCGGTCGTGATCATCACGACCTTCGACCTGGACGAGTACGTGCACGGCGCGCTGCGAGCCGGCGCGAAGGGCTTCCTGCTCAAGGATGCCGGTGGTGCGCTGATCGGCGAAGCGATCCGGGCCGCGGCGAACGGCGAGTCGCTCGTCTCCCCGCGCGTGACCACGCGGCTGCTGTCGGCCTTCGCGAACCGCCGCCCCGCCGCTGCGCCCGACGAAGCGCTCACCGCGCGCGAGGAGGAGGTGCTCGCGCTGCTGAGCTCCGGCCTCACGAACGACGAGATCGGCGAGCGGCTGTTCGTGTCGCTGGGCACGGTGAAGGCTCACATCGGCGCGATCCTCGCGAAGCTGAAGGTGCGCAACCGCGTCGAGGCGGCGATGTGGGCCTACGACACCGGAAGAGCTCGGGAGTGAAGGCGGTGGTGTGCACGGCATACGGCGCCCCGGAGGTGCTGTTCGTCCGGGATGTGCCGCTGCCCGAGCCACGGCACGGCGAGGCGCGTATCCGCGTGGTCGCGACCACGGCGCATGTGGGCGACGCGCGTATCCGACGTGCCGATCCGTTCGCGGCGCGCTTCGCATTCGGACTGTTCCTCCCGAGACCGGGCCTGATCCTCGGGTTGGAACTCGCCGGTGTCGTGGAAGCCGTCGGCCCGGAAGTCACGACGTTCGTACCCGGCGACGAGGTGATGGCCTTCTGCGGGTTCGGTTTCGGCGGCAACGCCGAATACCGGTGCCTTCCCGTCGCCGCCGGCAACGCCCAGCGTTTCGGCGCGATCGTGCGCAAACCCGCGTCGCTGAGCTTCGAGGAAGCCGCAGCCTTCCCTGCCGGTGCGCTGACCGCCCACAAGAATCTGCAGAAGGCCCGACTCCGTGCGGGGCAGAGCATCCTGATCAACGGTGCCTCGGGGAGCTTGGGCACCTATGCGATCCAGATCGCGAAGCACCTCGGTACCGAGGTGACGGCGGTGTGCAGCTCACGCAATCGCGAACTCGTCGAGGACCTCGGAGCGGATGCCGTGATCGACTACCAGTCCGAGGACTTCACCCGACTCGGTCCGCGGTTCGATGTGGTCTACGACGCAGTGGCACTGTCATCGCGACGTGCATGCCGAGGGTTGCTTCGCCCGGGCGGAGTGCACGTGCGCAACACCGGGTTGTCCCCGATCACGCGCGACGACCTGCAGCGTCTCGCCGACCTCGCCGACACTGGGGTGCTGCGCCCGGTGATCGACCGCACCTTCTCTCTCGAGCAGGTCGTCGAGGCGCACCGCTACGTCGACACCGGCCGCAAGCGCGGCAACGTCGTCCTGACCGCCCCCACCGCCTGACGGCGACGCCCCCTCTCGTCGTCCACGCCCCCTCGGGTGTGCGCAGGGCGGGAGGGGCGTCGGCGACGGAAGGGGGCCTCGGCGATGGAAGGCGCGCGTCAGGCGACGGTGAACTCCGCGTTCAGAAGAACCTCGTCGCGCGAGCTCGGGCCAACCAGCAGCTCGAAAGCACCGGGCTCCACGACGCGGTCGCCAGCGGCATCCACGATCGTGCAGTCCGCGACGGGCAGCTCCAGGCGCACGCGCGCACTCTCGCCCGCCGCCAGAGCCACCTTGCGGAAGGCCTTGAGCTCCTTGTCAGCCCAGCTCACGCTCGTCACCTGATCGCGCACATACACCTGCACGGTCTCGAGCGTCGGCCGCTCTCCCGTATTCGTCACGGTGACGTCGGCGACGATCGTGCCGGATGCTGCGAGCGCAGGCTCCGCCAGCACGAGGTCGCTGTACTCGACCGTAGTGTACGAGAGGCCCTCGCCGAACGCCCATGCGGGTGACTGGGTGAGGTCGGCGTAGCGGTCGCCGTGCTGTCCGCGGAGCTGGTTGTAATAGGTCGGCTGCTGGCCGGCGTGCCGTGCGAACGAGATCGGCAGGCGGCCGGTGGGCTCGATCTGACCGGTCAGCAGCTCGGCGATCGCGCGCCCACCCTGCATCCCCGGATTCGCCACCCACAGCACCGCGGCGGCCCTGGAGACGGATGCCGGCAGCACCAGCGGCTTCGACGCCATGAGCACCACGACGACGGGCGTGCCCGTCCCGATCACGGCGTCGAGCAGGGCGTTCTGCCCGCCGATGAGCTCGAGAGTCGCCGTGGAGCGGCCCTCGCCGTACAGCCCCTGCGCATCGCCGACCACGGCGACGCACACGTCGGCCGCCTTCGCCGCGGCGACCGCCTCGGCGATCTGCGCGGCATCCGGTGCGCACGGCTTCACGACCGGCGGGCGCGGCTGCCCGTCGGGCCAGGTCGCACCGGCGGGGTCGGGCTCGAGTGTGAGGATGTCCGCGCCGCGCACGTGCAGGACCTCCCAGGGCGCGATCTCGCGCAGCCCGTCGAGCACGGTGGTGATCATCTCGCGCGGCTGCCCGTCGAGCCATCCGGCCTGCCCCGAACCGCCGGCCCAGTCGCCGAGCTGCTCCTGCGCATCGTCCGCGAGCAGCCCGACGACCGCGACGCGCGCGGTCGAGGTCTGCCGCAGAGGCAGAGTACCGTCGTTCTCGAGCAGCACGAGCGAACGTCGCGCGACCTCCAGGTTGAGGTCCGCGTGCTCCGCCGTCCCGACGATCTGCTCGAGCCCGTCGAGCGGCGTCCGCGGGTCCTCGAACAGTCCGAGCTCGAACTTCAACGTGAGGATCCGCTCGACCGCGGCATCGAAGGCGTCCTCTTCGAGCAGGCCCTGCGCGACAGCATCCAGAGCGCCCTCGAAGAAGGTGGGCGTCGTCATGATCATGTCGTTGCCGGCCTTCACGGCGGCCGCTGCCGCATGCATGACGTCGGGCTGCACCCGCTGCTCCCACACCATCCGGCCGACGTTGTCCCAGTCGGTGATGAGCGTGCCGGTGTAGCCCCACTCGCCGCGCAGCACGTCGCTGAGCAACCAGTCGTTGAGGGTGATCGGCACGCCGTCCATGCTCTGATACCCCAGCATGAACGAGCGGCACCCTTCGCGGGCGACGCGCTCGAACGGCGGCAGGAACCACGACCGCAGTTTGCGCCGCGAGATGTCGGCCTCGCTGGCGTCACGCCCGCCCTGGGTCTCGGAGTACCCGGCGAAGTGCTTGGCCGTCGCGAGGATCGCCGTCGGATCGTCCAGCCCCTCGCCCTGATAGCCGCGGACCATCGCCGACGCGAGTTCTCCGAGCAGGAACGGATCCTCGCCGAACGTCTCGTTGACACGCCCCCAGCGCAGATCGCGGGCGATGCAGAGCACCGGCGAGAAGGTCCAGTGGATGCCGGTCGCCGCGACCTCGACGGCGGTCGCGCGGGCGACCTTCTCCAGCAGGGACGCATCCCACGAGGCCGCCATGCCCAGCTGGGTCGGATAGATGGTCGCGCCGGGCCAGAACGAGTGACCGTGGATGCAGTCCTCACCGACGAGCAGGGGGATCTGCAGGCGCGTCTGCAGCGTCAACTCGCGCGCCGCGACGATCCGCTCCGGCGAGGTGTGCAGGATCGATCCGACCATGCGCCGGAGCACGTGGTCGTCGAGATCGTCGCGCGCGTCGAGCTGCAGCATCTGTCCGATCTTCTCCTCGAGCGTCATGCGCCCGAGGAGGTCGGCGACGCGGTCGGAGACGGCCAGATCGGGGTTCAGATACGGAAGGGTGAGGGTCTCGGAGGTCATCACTTCTTGGTCTCTGCGGCCGCAGCGGCCGCGTCGGTGGTGCGCACGGCCGTGACCGCGTCGTTCACGTTCAGGCCCTTCTTCTTCATCGCACGCGCCCGCTCGCCGGCGGAGCGCAGGCGCGGGTTGACGTACTCGTCGATGCCGAAGTTGATCAATGACAGGGCGACGCCGATCGCGGCGATGCACAGTCCCGGCGGCAGGTACCACCACCACTGGTTCTGGCCGAACGCCCCCTGGGCGGAGGCCCAGTTGAGGATCGTTCCCCAGTTGTACGTGGTCACGGGGATCACGCCGATGTACGAAAGCGTCGTGAGGCCGAGGATCGCGGCGGTCACCGTGCCGACGAAGCTCGCGGCGATCAGCGCCATGAGATTCGGCAGCATCTCGACCGTGATGATGCGGCGCAGGGGCTCGCCGTTGGCCTTGGCGGCCTGCACGAAGTCGCGGTTGCGCAACGACATGGTCTGCGCGCGCCGC
>NZ_JBLVOB010000007.1:674964-703178 GCF_053543555.1 Microbacterium xerophyticum
TGCGCGCGCAGCAGGCGCGCGCCCCACGCCCATCCTGTGAGGCCCAGCACGGCGGCGATCAGCACCAGGGGCGGGTCCTCGAACATCGCGGCGACGATGATGATGAGCGGCAGCCCAGGGATCACCAGGAACACGTTGGTCAGCGCCGACAGCGCCTCGCTCTTCCAGCCGGACAGGTACCCGGCGATCACGCCCACGGTGATGGCGATCACCGTGGCGATCAGCGCGGCGAGGAATCCGACGACGATGACGCCGCGGGTGCCGTGGATGACCTGGCTCAGCACGTCCTCCCCGATGTGGGTGGTGCCCAGCCAATGCGCCGCGGACGGCGGCTGCAGACGCGCCGAGTTGTCGATCGCCGTGGGCGAGAACGGCGCCAGCACGTCGGCGAAGATCGCGACCAGCACGAAGAATGCGAGGATCGCGAGACCTGCGATGGACTTGCCGTTGCGGAACATCGCGAACGCCGAGGCGAGCTTCGCCCAGAAGCTCTGGCGCTCGCCCCCGGTGCCGGTACCGCTGGTGCGGATGAGGAACGTGTCGGGAGCGCTCGCCTGGCGCCGGCCGGCCTTCTCTGTCGTGGTCATGGCTCAGGCCTCCGTCTGGCGCGTGCGCGGGTCGAGGAATGCGTAGGCGATGTCCGCGAGGATGTTCGCGACCAGCACCGAGAGGGTGATGACCAGGAAGACGCCCTGCATGAGCGCGTAGTCCTTCGCATTCGTGGCATCCAGCAGCAGTTTGCCGACGCCCGGGTAGCTGAAGACCATCTCCATCACGATCGTGCCGCCGACGATGAAACCGATCGACAGTGCGAAGCTCTGGATCTGCGGCAGAACGGCGTTGCGAGCGGCGTAACGCCACAGCACGCGCTGGTTGGGCATGCCCTTCGCCTGCGCGACGGTGATGTAGTCCTCATCGAGCACGGTGAGCATCATGTTGCGCATGCCCAGCATCCATCCGCCGAGAGAGGCGATCACGATCGTCGCGGCAGGCAGCGTGCCGTGCACGATGACCTGACCGATGAACTCGAGGTTCCAGCCGGGCACCATCCCGACGCCGTACGCCTTGCCGATCGGGAACCAGCCGAGGTTGACCGAGAACACCGCGATCGCGAGGAGGCCGAGCCAGAAGTAGGGAATGGTGCTGAGGAAGGTGGTGATCGGGATCAGCGCCTCGAGCCTGCTGCCCCTTCGCCATCCGATCACCGCACCGCCGATCGTGCCGATCGCGAAGGACACGATCGTCGCGAAGCCGACCAATCCGATCGTCCACGGCAGCGCCTGGCTGACGACCTCCGTGACCGGCCGCAGGCCGTGCAGCAGGGATACGCCCAGATCGCCCCGCAGCAGCAGAGCCCAGTAGTCGAGGTACTGCTGGAAGAGCGTCTTGTCGGTGTCGAGCCCGAGCAACGAGCGCAGCGCGTCGGCCGCCTCGGGAGAGACGTTGCGGTTGCGCGAGAGGTACTGGCTGACCGCGTCGCCCTTCATCATCCGCGGCAGGAAGAAGTTGATCGTGAGCGCGGCCCACAGGGTGAAGATGTAGAACGCCGCACGCCCGCCGAGGAAGCGCCACGGTATGCGGGAGCGACCGGCGACGACCTTGGTCGCCGTCGTGCCGACCTCGACGGCGTCGACGGGCGACCGCTCGTCGGTGGTGGGCATCTGGGGTTCGACGGCGGTCATCGTGAACCTCCACGGGTGTCGGCGAAGAATCGCTCAGGGTCGGGGGATGCTGCGCGCAGCTCCTGCGTGTACGGGTCCTGCGGCCGCAGGATGACGTCGTCGGCGGGCCCGTGCTCGACGATCCGGCCCTGGTTGAGCACCATGATCTCGTCGCTGAAGTGGCGGGCCGTCGCGAGGTCGTGCGTGATGTAGAGCACGCCCAGCCCTTCCTCGCGCTGCAGGTCGGCGAGCAGGTTGAGCACGCCGAGGCGGATCGAGACGTCGAGCATCGAGACGGGCTCGTCGGCGACGAGGATCTTCGGCCGCGAGGCGAGCGCACGTGCGATCGCGACGCGCTGGCGCTGCCCGCCGGAGAGCTCGTGCGGACGGCGATCGATCACGGCATCCGGAACCAGCCGCACCCGCTCGAGGAGCCGGCGCACCTCGGCCTCGGTCTCGCTCTTCGGCACCACGGCATCCAGACGCAGAGGGCGCTCGAGGTGGTAGCGGATCGAGTGGTACGGGTTGAGCGAGGCGAACGGGTCCTGGAACACCATCCGCAGCTGCTGCCGGTAGGTGCGAAGCCCTCGTCCTCGGCGCGGGATCGGCGTGCCGTCGAGCAGCACCTCGCCGCTCGTGGGCGTCTCGAGCTGGGTGAGGATCTTCGCGATCGTCGACTTGCCGCTGCCCGACTGGCCGACCAACCCGATCGTCCGACCCGAGGTGAGCGTGAAGCTCACGTCGTCGAGCGCCTTGAGCTGTCCGGCGCCGCGCACGTTGTAGACCTTGGTGACGCTCTTCACTTCGAGAGTGCTCATCGCACCACCACCCCCTTCTCGCCGGTCAGTCTCGGGAACGAGGAGAGCAGCGTCTTCGTGTACTCGTCCTGCGGGGCGTTCCAGATCCGCTCTGCGGTGTCGATCTCGACGATCTCGCCCTCGCGCATGATGGCGATGCGATCGCTGATCTCGAGCAGCAGCGGGAGGTCGTGGGTGATGAAGATCACCGAGAACCCGAACTCCTCGCGCAGCTGCGAGATCTGGCGGAGGATCTCGCGCTGCACGAGCACGTCCAGCGCCGTCGTCGGCTCGTCCATGACCATGAGCTGCGGACGCAGCGCGAGCGCCATCGCGATCATCACGCGCTGGCGCATGCCGCCCGACAGCTCGTGCGGGAACGAGCGCGCGCGCTGCGCGCCGACCTTGACGATCTCGAGCAGCTCGGCGACCGCTTCGCGCCGCTGCTTCCGGCTCATGCCTGGACGGTGCACCTCGAACACGTCCTCGAGCTGCGCGCCGATCGTGGCGACGGGATTCAGAGCGTTCATCGCCCCCTGGAACACCATCGAGATCTTGTCCCAGCGGAAGCGGCGCATCTGCTCGGCGCCGAGTGCGCTCACGTCGATGTCGTCGCCCTCCGCGTCGTGGAAGGTGACGGATCCGCTCGTGATCACCGCCGGTGCCTTGAGCAGACGCTGCACGCCGTACGCGAGGGTGGTCTTGCCGCAGCCGCTCTCGCCGGCGAGTCCGAGGATCTCGCCGCGCTGCAGTTCGAGGGTGACGTTCTTCACCGCCGCGACAGGCGGATCGACGTCGTACACGACCGAGAAATCTCGGACGGACAGCAGGGGGTCTGGCATGGGTATCGCTTTCGTGCGGGGAACGGATGCCGGGCGTGGTGCTGCTGAGCCCGTCGACGCATGCATCGACGGGCTCAGCGTCCGCGCGTTCTTACTTCGCTTCGAGCTTCGTCAGGATCTGCACGATGCCCGGCTGGGTCGGGTCGGCCGACGCGTACTGGTCGTCCTCGCTCGGCCATCCGACGTAGTTGCGGGTGTTGAACTCGCCCAGCAGCGGGTGCGCGCCGAGCGGGATGGCCGGCACGTTCTCGGCGAAGGCGGTCTGCAGCACCGCCGATGCCGCGGCGCGCTCCTCATCGGAGGAGGCGTTGGCGTAGGTGTTCAGCGCCTCGGTGACGGCGGGGTCCTCGAAGCGGCCGAAGTTGTACTGCGCCTTGTCGTCGACGATCCACTTCGGGTCCATGGTCGAGGTGTACAGGCCGTACACGTTTCCGGTGTCCTCGAGCCAGTGGATGATCGCCTGGAAGGTGCCCTCCTGGCGGGCGGCGTCCCAGCCGCCCCAGTCGGGCTGGTCGACCTTGACCTCGATGCCGAGGTTGTCGCCGAGCTCTTCTGCGAGCAGTGCCTGCTCGGTGTTCCAGTCGCTCCATCCGGCGGGAACCGAGACCGAGAACGACACGGCTTCGCCGTCGGGGTCGATGAGCTTGTCGCTCTTCCAGGTGTAGCCGGCGTCCGTGAGGATCTGCTTCGCCTTGTCGACGTCGACCGAGTACTCGGCATCCTGGTACTCGGGGATGATCTCGTCCGCGAGCAGCGTTCCGAGCCCGGTGACGTTCCACACCGCCTCGCTCGCGCCTTCGCGGGCGATGTCGACGTACGCGTCGCGATCGATGGTCCAGGCCAGGGCCTCGCGCAGCGCCGGGTCGTTGAACGGCTTGGTCTGCAGGTTCATGAACAGCGTGCCCGCGCCGGCGGTGGGCGAGACGAGGAACTGGTTGTCGGGGTCGACCGACAGGTAGCTCTCCTCGATCTGCGGCAGGAACGCCTGGGCCCAGTCGGCCTCGCCCGATGCGAGTGCCGTGGTGAGGGCGGCGTTGTCACCGTAGGAGACGTAGTGCAGCTCTGGCACCGAAAGCTCGCCGCCCCAGTAGTCCTCGTTCGCGGTCAGAGTGACCGATTCGGTCGTCCAGCTGTCGAGCACGTACGGACCGGTGCCGACGGCGAGGCCGTCTTCGGTCAGCGGGTCGGTGTTGGGGTCTTCGATGTTCTCCCAGATGTGCTTCGGCACGATCGGGGTGTGCAGCACGCGCGACTGAGCGGTGTACTTCGAGTCGGCAAATTTCAGCGTGACCTTGTCCCCGTCGACCGTCGCGCCCTCGTAGTGCAGGCCCTGAGAGTCGGCGAGCTTTCCGCTGAGGTACTGGTCGAACGTGAAAACGATGTCGTCGGCGGTGAACGGCTCGCCGTCGCTCCAGTTGACGCCGCTGCGCGGGACGACGGTGAGCTCGGTGTAGTCGTCGTTCCATTCGACCGACTCCGCGAGCCACGGGGTGGTGCCGAGATCGCCGGTCGGGTTCACGAGCGCGAGCGGCTCGAAGATGACCTTGGCGTAGCCATACTTCGATGCGGACGAGTCGCCGAGATACGGGTTGTGCGACTCTGTGGTGATCGCCCCGTCCGGCTTGGCGATCGTCAGTGCGGCGGTGGACGAGCCGGATTCTCCGCCGCCGCCATCTGAGGCGGGCGAGCATCCGGCGAGCACGCCGATACTGAGGGTCGCGATCGCGCCGATCGCGATCAGAGATCTGCTGAGCTTCATTGCTTCTCCTTGGACACGGGTCATTGTGCAGGTGTGGCACGCGTCGGTGTGACGCTTTAGCTTACTCATGAGAAAGTAAACTGAGGCGAGGTTACCGACAAGTAAGTAAGCTTGCAAGTACGCGATGCCAGACCGTTACACTCACCTCAGAGGGGGATGCCGTGGCCACAGAGAATCCGACGCGCACGCGCCCTGCCACCAGGCAGAAACGCACCGACATCCTGGAAGCAGCGGTCGAGATCTTCGGCAACAAGGGATCGACGAACGGCACGCTCGCCGACGTCGCCGAGCAGGTCGGGATGACGCACGCCGGCGTGCTGCATCATTTCGGCTCGAAGCAGAAGCTGCTGCTCGAGGTGCTCGCCTACCGCGACCAGGCAGACGTCGCCGAGCTCGACGAGAAGCACATACCCGGCGGACCGGAGCTCTTCCTGCACCTGGTGCGCACGGCGTTCGCGAACGAACGCCGCCCCGGCATCGTGCAGGCCTACACCGTGCTGTCCAACGAGTCGGTCACCGACGACCATCCGGCGCGCGACTTCTTCGAGGAGCGCTACACCACCCTCAGACGCGAGGTGTCGGAGGCGTTCCACGCCCTGTGCGCGCAGGAGGGCGTGACCGAGCCCGACACTGTCGCCGCGGCATCCGCCAGCATCCTCGCCGTCATGGACGGCCTGCAGTTGCAGTGGCTGCTGCATCCGGAGATCGTCGAGCTCGGCGAGGCCAGCGAGTTCGCGATCCGCGCGATCGTGAACGCCGTGCTGCATCCTGGTCCGGAACTGGAGACGTACGCGCGCGTGGAGTGACAGTAGGCTCGCCCCATGAGCATCGACCTCGAAGCGCTGTACATCGACCTCCACCAGCATCCTGAGCTCTCCTTCCAGGAGACGCGCACCGCGGGCATCGCCGCCGGGCACCTGCGCGATCTCGGCCTCGAGGTCGAAGAGGGCGTCGGCATCACGGGTGTCATCGGCGTGCTGCGCAACGGGGAGGGTCCGACGGTGTGGGCGCGCGCCGACATGGACGCACTGCCGGTCGAGGAGCAGACAGGTCTCGCGTATGCGAGCACCGCGCACGGGATCGACCCGGCCGGCCACGACGTCCCCGTGATGCACGCGTGCGGGCACGACATGCACGTCACGGCCATGCTCGGAGCGGTCGAGCGGCTCGTCGCCGAGCGGGCGGAATGGTCCGGCACGCTCGTGGTCGTCATCCAGCCAGCTGAGGAGTACGGCGCGGGGGCCAGGGCGATGCTCGACGCCGGCATCCTCGACCGCTACCCGAAGCCCGACATCGTGCTCGGCCAGCACGTCACGCCGTTCGCGGCGGGAGTGATCGGCCTGCGCAGCGGCACGCAGATGGCGGCATCCGATGGTCTCACCGTGACCCTGCACGGCCGTGGTGGGCACGGGTCAAGGCCGCACACGACCATCGACCCGGTGGTGATGGCGGCCGCCACCGTGATGCGCCTGCAGACGATCGCCTCTCGCGAGACCGCCCCGCAGGGCGTCGCCGTCGTCACGGTCGGCTCGATCCACGCGGGGCTGAAGAACAACATCATCCCCGCCGAGGCGACGCTCGAGCTCAGCCTGCGCTATCCGGACGACGAGTCCCGCGCCGACGTGCTCGCGAGCGTGGAACGGATCGTCCGAGCAGAAGCCCTCGCCTCCGGTGCCGAGCGCGAACCCGAGATCCGCACCGACCACACGCTGCCGCCCACGATCAACGATGCGGATGCCGTGGCGCGCGTCAGTGCCGCATTCCAGCGCACCCTAGGCGAAGCCGCCGTGATCGACCCCGGGATGATCACGGGCAGCGAGGACGTCTCCTGGTTCGCACGTGACGCCGGTGCGCCTCTGGTGTTCTGGTTCTGGGGCGGGGTCGACCCCGCGACCTTCGCGGCGGCGGTCGAGAGCGGCACGGTCGCCAGCACGATCCCGACGAACCATTCCCCGTTCTTCGCTCCGGAGATCCACCCGACGATCGAGGTCGGGGTCACGGCCATGGCGACGGCGGTGCGGGAGTTCCTGGACTGAGCGGATTACACCTCGACGATACGGGGCGGCGGCGGATCCAGCTGACGCCGCGGCACGCCGTGTGCCTCCCGGTGCAGCCGCTCCATGCGTGAATCGAGCTCTGCGGCCGCATCCGCCGCATCCGACAGGCTCTCGACGAGGTGCGAGGGCACCTGGTTGGAGAACTTGTAGTAGATCTTGTGCTCGAGGCTCGCCCAGAAGTCCATCGCTATCGTGCGGAACTGCACCTCGACGGGCACGAGGAGCGGCCCGGTCGACAGGAACACCGGCACCTCGATGATGACGTGCAGGCTCTTGTACCCGTTCGGCTTCGGGTTCTTGATGTAGTCCTTCACCGCGCGCACCGTGATGTCGTCCTGCTGCGTGAGCAGGTCGAACAGCTGGTAGACGTCCGCGACGAAGCTGCACGTCACGCGCACGCCGGCGATGTCGGTGATCTCCTCGCGGATGCGCTCGAAGTCCGGCTCCTCGATCCCCTTGCGAGCGATCTTCTCGACGATGCTGTCCGGCGTCTTGATCCGGCTCTTCACGTGCTCGATGGGGTTGTACGCGTGATCGTGGAGGAACTCGTCCCTCAGGATCGAGATCTTCGTCTCGACCTCGCGCATCCCGAACTCGTACTCGCGCAGGAACTTCTGGAATTCGTCACGGAGTTCGCGCGTCTGGCGAATGTCGTCTTCGCTGACCTCGATGGTCGTCATGAGATCGACGTTACGTGGTCGTGATCAGAACGCGCTGTGCGTTTCGCTGTGGGCGGATGCCGGTGACGCGAGCATTCGGTGCGGGTCAGCCGCATCCCGGCCGACTCAACTGGTTCGCCCGTCATCCGGGGATGGGTTGTCGGTGGTGGGGGCTTCGGGTGGGGTGCCATCTCTGGTGGGGGTCCCACCAGGCGGGGCCGCGGACTTCGGGGACGCCGTGGTTCATGCGGATCACCCACTCGGTCAGGTGCAGGGTGCGGTGATGGAACCAGCACAACAGCACCCCGTTGTCAGTATGCGTCGGACCGCCGGCGGCATGCTCTTGGACGTGATGCACTTCGCACCACGTCGCGGGGATCGTGCACCCGGGGATCACGCACCCACCATCCCTCGCGGTGATCGCCCGGCGTTGCAGGGCGTTGAAGATCCGGCCACTGGTGCCGATCGACACGATCCGGCCCCGGTCATCGAACAGGATCCGCTGGATCCCACCCGCGCACCCGGCCTGCAGTGCCGCAGTGAGCGGGACGAGGTCGCCGGTGTGCCCGATCTGCGCCCACCCGTACCCCGCGGCAAGATCCGCCGCCGTCGCCGAGACCGTGAGCGTGGGCGCCGCGCCACCCAGATGCGGGAACAAGTCGGTCCGGGCGGCGGTGTTCAAGATCGTGGCGAGAGCGTCATGCAGCTTCTGCCCACGGGTACGGATATCGGTGAACACCGGGCCTTCGTCTGTCTCTTCGTCGGCGGAAGGTTCGAACCGCACGCCACCACCTGTCGCTGACGCCGTCGCGTCAGTGGACCCGCCATCATGCTCGGGGTCGTCCGCCCCGTTGACCTTCGGGTTCAGCAGGCTGTCGATCAACAGGGCGAGTTGTGCCGCGACCTCGGGCAGCAGACTCCCCCGCACCGGCGCCGCACCATCCTTGACCTTCCCGATCGAGAAATACCGCCCCCGCATCGCCGCCTCTTCCGCCGGCTCCGCCCCATCCGGATCCAGATACGCCACCATCACCCGCGCCAGCACACCCAGATCCTCCGGCAGCGGAACCGGGCGCGGCGCGTCACCCTCCGCCGCCCCGGCGTCCATCCCGCGGGCGAAGTCCGCCAACTGCCGATCCGCCTCCACCCGGTCCTCATCACTGATCCGCCGCGCGGACTGCTCGATCGGATCCGTCGCCGCCAACAACCCCGCCACACCCAGACCACCCTCGACCATCACTTCCCGCAACGCCTGATACCGGGCGGGCAGGAACGCCCCCTCCGTGATCCCGACATCCCTACGCACCAACCGGGCCGCCCGCACCAACCGCGTCGCACCCCGTGTGTCCGTTCCGACGAGCATCCGCACGAGATCCGCCGGCTTCGAGCACCCGAACCAGGTCGTCATCCGCTCTTCCCTCAGCCCCACCGACCGATCGACCACCTGCACGGCCGCCTCGACCTGCACGCCCTCCAGGCGGCGCTGGATCCGCCCCGACACCGCCAGCAACTCCGCCACATCCGCATCCGACAAAGAAGGAATCCGCTCCGCACCGAACGCATCACGCACCACCGAATCGAGGGACTCCTCCAGATCCCGAAACCGAGCAACGATGCTGTTCATACCCACTATTCAACACGGGGCCACCGACATTCCAACCCTGATTTAACCCAGATCAGAGAACTTTTCCGAAGAACTTTTCGCGCCACCGGTTGTGTGGGATCTAGGCTGAATCCATGACCGACCCGCAGCACCTCGATCCTTGGCCGATCCGCACCTCGCGCCTCGAGATCCGGCGTTGCTCCCCGGACGACCTCGACCGGCTCTGGGAGTTCCGGCAGCTCCCCGAGGTCAACCGTTGGCTCGGCGTCGCACCAGCCACGCGCGACGAGTTCCACGCGCGCTATCTCGAACCCGACCGCCTCGCAGCGACCTTCGTGATCGAGCTGCTGCCGACGTCCGGCGTGGAGCGGACCGTCATCGGCGACCTCATGGTGCGCATCGAAGACGCATGGGCGCAGCGGGAGGTCGCCGACGACGCCAAAGGCGTGCAGGCCGAGCTCGGCTGGGCGCTCGACCCGGCGTTCGCCGGTCATGGGTACGCCACCGAGGCGGTCAAGGCCGCGATCGACGTCTGCTTCGGCCCTTTGGGTCTGCGCCGCGTGCACGCCGGATGCTTCGCCGACAACGAACCGTCCTGGCGACTGATGGAGCGGATCGGCATGCGCCGCGAGGAGTTCAGCCGCAAGACCGGCCTGCACCGCTCGGGCGAGTGGATGGACGGCATGAACTACGGGCTCCTCGCCGAGGAGTGGCAGTCGAGCCACAACTGAGGCAGCCAGTTCAATCGCGAGATCAGCGGAACGCTCGACTGACGGCAGCGGCGATCTGGGACAGGCTGATCCAGATCAAGAACTTCTGCACCGGCCGCAACGGAAGGCCGATGACTCTCCGCCAGCCACGATGGCGGGTCCACGACATGGTGATGATGACCTGGGTTCCGCCCGTCGTCTGCGTGAGCATGAATTCGGTCAGGATCGGGCTGGTCCGGGGTGCGTCAGGGTACGAGAAGCGCCATGCGACCCGTTCCGCCCGATGCGCGACGGCGAGCTCGATCTCGCGGCGACGAAACGGTGGCCGGATCTTCATAGGCTTGCCGTCCGGGCGGACTGTGGGCGCGTGACCGTGCCACACAGCGCCAGGAATCCCTTCTTGCGCGTCTCGCTCGATCGAGCCGACGCTTCCTTGCCAAGCGGGGACATGATCCGGATCGACCAGGTATTCCCAGACCTTGTCGACGGATGCCGGCACGAACGCCTGCGTCGAACCGGATGCTCGCACGCTCCCCTTCGACGCCTCTGATGCTTCCTCGGATGGGGCCGTCGCATCGACATCCTCGGGCTGATCGAGCCTGACGAGAACATCCGCGCGAGTTGCGCCGAGCCGATGAAGGATGTCATCGATGAGGCCACTGGGCTCCACGACGAGCTCATGAAGGACGGACGATGCGCTCCCGTCACGGTTCTTCCCGGCCGCGCGCCCGATCAGGTCTGCGGTCCGCCGCGTGAGCTCGTACCCGTCGGTCTCATGGAACACGATCCGCCCCGGCTCGGGGAGTTCTGCCCGGATACCGAGAGAGGAGATCTGATCCTCGTGCTGTTCCCGCACGGCACGCCGCGCATCCTCGATGCTGATGCCCAAGCCTCGAAGCACCCGCCCCGCAGCCTGGTCGGACAACACGAGCGCGAGGAACAGGTGCTCGATGTCCGCTTCTCTGAGCCCCTGTCGTGACGCCTCTTCCAGGGCCATGAGAGACAGCATCTGACTGGTCTGCGCGGCCTGAATGAACTTGCTCATGCGTTCCTCCTCGGGATCGGGATCGAGGGATCCACCCGTTTGGCGTGCTTCTTATGGACCGCCTGCCGCGTCACACCGAGTGCATCGGCGATGTCCTGCCACTTCATCCCTGCACGCAATGCGGCTTCGACCTGCCGCAGCTCCAATGTGTCGGCGAGAACACGCAACGACGCCACGGCCCGCAGGCCCGCTCTCGGGTCGCTCGTGTCCGCAGCGACCACTGCGATCTTCGAAGACTCCATTCAGTCAACCTATGTTGCTTAACTCACTCTGTCAACCTAAGTTGCTGGCGCGCTGCTCACGCCGGTGAGATCCACGGCAGCCGCACGATGTGAGCATCCCGTATGCATCGACCTCGCGCCCGTAGGGAAAGCGTGAGGATCGTGGATACGGCGAGCGCACCGGAGTTGTATCGACTCTCGTGCTCGACATCATCTACCTCGCGCTGACCTTCGCGCTCTTCGCCCTCGTCGCTCTGATCGCGAAGGGGGTGGAGCGACTGTGATCGTCTTCGAGATCGCCGCCGCCGCTCTCGCCGTCGCCGCGATCGTCTACCTCGTCGTCGCCCTCGTCGCGCCGGAGAAGTTCTGATGGATGCCACGATCTGGTTCGGCGTCCTCCAGGCGGCGACGCTCATCGTCGCCCTCGTGCTCCTGTATCGCCCGCTCGGCGATGCGATCGCACGCATCTACACCTCGCCGCGCGATCTTCGCGTCGAACGAGGCCTCTATCGCGTCATCGGTGTCGACCCGACCTCGGAGCAGACCTGGCGCGCCTACGCACGCAGCGTGCTCGCCTTCTCGCTCGTCGGCTTCCTGCTCGTCTACGCACTGCAACGACTGCAGGCGTTCCTGCCGCAGTCGCTCGGCCTTCCCGCCGTACCGGAGGGCCTCGCGTTCAACACCGCCGCGTCATTCGTGGCCAACACGAACTGGCAGTCGTACTCGCCCGAGCAGACCATGGGCTACGTCGTGCAGCTCGCCGGCCTCACCGTGCAGAACTTCGTCTCCGCGGCCGTCGGCCTCACGATCGCCATCGCACTGATCCGCGGACTCTCCCGTCGGGGTTCCGCGACGATCGGCAACTTCTGGGTCGACCTCATCCGCGGACTCGGACGACTGCTGCTGCCGATCGCCCTGGTCGGCGCCGTCGTGCTGATCGCCGGTGGCGTGGTGCAGAACTTCGCCGGCTTCACCGACGTCACGACGGTGTCCGGCGGCACGCAGTCGATCCCCGGCGGTCCGGTCGCCTCGCAGGAGGTCATCAAACTCCTCGGCACGAACGGCGGAGGGTTCTTCAACGCCAACTCGGCGCACCCCTTCGAGAACCCCACCGCGTGGACGAGCCTGTTCGAGATCCTCCTCATCCTCGCGATCCCGTTCGCACTGCCCCGCGCCTTCGGGCGCATGGTCGGCGACCACCGCCAGGGATACGCGATCGCCGCGGTCATGGGCACGATCTTCCTGGTCTCGACATTCGCCCTGTCAGCGCTCGAACTGGCCGGCCGCGGCACGGCGCCAGAGCTCGCCGGCGCCGCCATGGAGGGCAAGGAGCAGCGCTTCGGCATCCTCGGCTCCACGCTCTTCGGCAGCGCCAGCACCCTGACGTCCACCGGCGCCGTCAACTCCATGCACGACTCCTACACGGCGCTGGGCGGCATGATGCCGATGCTCAACATGATGCTCGGCGAGGTCGCCCCCGGCGGCGTCGGCTCGGGGCTGTACGGGATGCTCGTGCTCGCGATCATCGCGGTGTTCGTCGGAGGCCTGCTCATCGGACGCACCCCGGAGTATCTCGGCAAGCGGATCGGTCCGCGGGAGATCAAGCTCGCGAGCCTCTACATCCTCGTCGTACCGGCGCTCGTGCTGGGCGGGACCGCCTTGAGCTTCGCAATCCCGGGGATCAGGGCAGACGTCGAGTCGACCAGCATCCTGAACCCCGGAGTGCACGGCATGAGCGAGGTGCTCTACGCCTTCACCTCGGCGGCCAACAACAACGGCTCCGCGTTCGCCGGCCTCACCGCCGACACCCCGTGGTTCAACACCGCGCTCGGCATCGCGATGCTGCTCGGCAGGTTCATCCCGATCGTGCTCGTGCTCGCCCTCGCCGGTTCGTTCGCGGCGCAGGAGCGCATCCCGGCGACATCCGGAACCCTCCCCACCCACCGGCCGCAGTTCGTCGGCCTCCTCACTGCCGTGACGGTCATCGTCACCGCACTCACGTACTTCCCGGTGCTCACCCTGGGCCCGCTCGCTGAAGGACTCGTCTGACATGACACTCATCACCTCCGCACCCGAACAGCAGGATGCCGCGGCATCCGCGCCTTCGACAGCATCGAAGCCCCGTTCCTTCGGATGGGCGCAACTCGCCCAAGCGCTCCCCGGTGCGCTGCGCCGCCTCAATCCGGCATCCCTCGTCCGCAACCCCGTGATGCTGCTCGTCTGGGTGGGCGCGGCGTTCACCACCGCCCTCGCGATCGCAGAGCCCTTCCTGGGCGGGCCGGGCGAATCCGGCGGCACCGCTGTGCCGGCCGCGTTCACCTGGGGCATCGCGGTGTGGCTGTGGCTCACGGTGCTGTTCGCGAACGTCGCGGAGTCGATCGCCGAGGGACGCGGCAAGGCCCAGGCCGCCAGCCTGCGGGGGACCCGCACGAGCACTCTCGCGCGCCGGGTGTCCGCATACGATCCGGCATCGGATGCCGCGGCGAGCAGCGCGGAGACCGTCGAGGTCTCCTCCGCAGAACTGCAGCGCGACGACGTCGTGATCGTGGAAGCCGGTGAGCTGATCCCCGGCGACGGCGACATTCTCGCCGGCATCGCCACGGTCGACGAATCGGCCATCACCGGTGAGAGCGCCCCGGTCATCCGCGAATCAGGCGGCGACCGCAGCGCCGTGACCGGCGGTACGCGCGTGCTCTCCGACCGAATCGTCGTGCGCATCACGTCGAAGCCGGGCGAGACGTTCGTGGATCGGATGATCGCCCTCGTCGAAGGGGCCAGCCGCCAGCGCACCCCGAACGAGATCGCCCTGAACATCCTGCTCGCGAGCCTGTCGATCGTGTTCCTGATCGTCGTGCTGGCGCTCAACCCGATCGCCTCGTACGCGGCATCGCCGGTGAGCATCCCCGTGCTGATCGCCCTGCTCGTGTGCCTCATCCCGACGACGATCGGTGCACTCCTCTCGGCCATCGGCATCGCCGGAATGGACCGGCTCGTGCAGCGAAACGTCCTCGCGATGTCGGGGCGGGCAGTGGAAGCGGCGGGAGACGTGACGACGCTGCTGCTCGACAAGACCGGCACGATCACGTACGGCAACCGCCGTGCGCACGAGGTGGTGCGGATGCCCGGCGTCGATCCCGACGAACTGCTCCGGACCGCCGCTCTGTCCTCTCTCGCAGACCCGACCCCCGAGGGTGCATCGATCGTCGAGCTGGCCGCAGCCCGCGGCATCCGGGTCGAAGAGTCCGCCGACGCGGTCGTCGTCCCCTTCACCGCCCAGACCAGGATGAGCGGGCTCGACCTGCCGGACGGTGCGCAGATCCGCAAGGGCGCCGGCTCCGCCGTGCAGGCATGGCTCGGGGCTGCGGGCGACGACGAGCTGACCTCTCGCACAGAGGCGATCGCGCAGAGCGGCGGCACTCCCCTGGTCGTCGCGGTCAAGGATGCCGCAGGCATCGGCCGCGTACTCGGCGTCGTGCACCTCAAGGACATCGTGAAGGACGGCCTGCGCGAGCGGTTCGACGAGCTGCGCAGCATGGGCATCCGCACCGTCATGATCACGGGCGACAACCCGCTCACCGCAGCGGCCATCGCGAAGGAGGCGGGCGTCGACGACTTCCTCGCCGAGGCCACTCCGGAGCAGAAACTCGAACTGATCCGCCAGGAGCAGGAAGGAGGGCGACTGGTCGCGATGACCGGCGACGGGACGAACGATGCCCCGGCCCTCGCTCAGGCCGATGTCGGCGTCGCGATGAACACGGGCACCTCGGCCGCGAAGGAGGCCGGGAACATGGTCGATCTCGATTCCGACCCGACCAAGCTCATCGACATCGTCCGTATCGGCAAGCAACTGCTCATCACGCGCGGTGCGCTCACGACGTTCTCGCTGGCGAACGACATCGCGAAGTACTTCGCCATCATCCCGGCGATGTTCATGGGAGTCTTCCCCGGACTCGCGGCGCTGAACGTCATGCAGCTGCACTCGCCGGCATCCGCCGTCACCAGCGCGATCATCTTCAACGCGATAGTGATCGTCTTCCTCATCCCGCTCGCGCTGCGCGGAGTGAAGTACCGCCCGGCGAGCGCCTCGCAGATCCTGCAGCGCAACCTGCTCGTCTACGGGGTCGGGGGCGTGATCGCGCCGTTCATCGGCATCAAGCTCATCGACCTCGTCGTCAGTCTCATCCCCGGTTTCTGAAAGGCACCCCATGTCCTCCACACGCACCGCAGTCCGCACCGCCAGCGTCGCCGTCCGCACGATGCTCGTGCTCACGCTGCTCCTCGGCGTCGGCTACACGCTCCTCGTCACCGGCATCGGTCAGGTGCTCCTGCCGTGGCAGGCGAACGGCTCCGCGCTCTCCGACGGCAGGGGGAGCGCCCTGATCGGACAGCCGTTCACCGACTCCGACGGCGAGGCTCTGCCTGAGTACTTCCAGTCGCGCCCCTCGGCAGCGGGCGACGGCTTCGACGGCACGCGTTCCGGCGGCAGCAACCTCGGTCCTGAGAATCCCGATCTGATCTCGACGATCGAGGACCGCAAGGCACAGATCGCCGAGCGCGAAGGCGTCTCCCCCTCCGAGGTCCCGGCCGATGCGGTGACGGCATCCGCCTCCGGACTCGACCCCCACATCGGCGTCGCCTACGCCCTGCTGCAGGTGCCGCGCGTCGCCGATGCGCGCGGGCTGTCGGAGTCGGAGGTGCGCGGCGTCGTGGAGTCTAGGATTCAAGGGCGGGACCTGGGCTTCCTCGGCGAGGAGCGCATCAACGTCGCAGAGCTCAATCTCGCACTCGACGACCTGGAGGGCTGATGCACGCAGAGCGGATGCCGCGACGCGGACGGCTCCGTGTGCTCCTGGGCGCGGCTCCCGGCGTCGGCAAGACGTTCGAGATGCTCGCGGAGGGCCGCCGCCTGTTGCTCGAGGGCCGCGACGTCGTGATCGCGATCGTCGAGACCCACGATCGCGCCGCGACCCTGGCCCAGACCGTCGGGCTGCCAGAGATTCCGCGCCGCGTCGACCAGCACCGCGGTGTCGCGCTCAGCGAGCTCGATCTGGACGCCGTGCTGGCCCGCGCACCCGAGATCGCCCTGGTCGACGAGCTGGCGCACACGAACATCCCCGGGTCCAGCCATCACAAGCGCTGGGAAGACGTTCAGGTGCTGCTCGACGCCGGCATCGACGTCATCACGACCGTGAACGTGCAGCACATCGAGTCGCTCAACGCCGTGGTCGAGAAGATCACGGGCGTCGCCCAGCAGGAGACGATCCCGGATGCCGTCGTGCGCGCCGCGGACGAGATCGAGGTGATCGACCTCGCCCCCCAGTCGCTGCGCGATCGTCTGGCTGCGGGCCTCGTGTACCCCGCCGAACGCGTCGATGCCGCCCTCTCGAACTACTTCCGACTCGGCAATCTCACAGCGCTGCGGGAACTCGCGCTGCTGTGGCTCGCGGATGAGGTCGACAGCGCGCTGCGCAGCTACCGTGCCGAACAGGGCATCGAGGGCGCATGGCAGGCGAGGGAACGAGTGGTGGTCGCCCTCACCGGCGGGGCGGAGGGCGAGACCCTGCTGCGCAGAGGAGCCCGCATCGCAGCGCGCTCGGCGGGTGGCGAACTGCTCGGAGTGCACGTGTCCACGCAGGACGGACTGCGCACCGAGGCACCGGGAGCGCTGACCGCCCAGCGCACGCTGGTCGAATCCCTCGGCGGCAGCTATCACCAGGTCATCGGCGACGATGTGCCCGAGACCCTCGTCGAGTTCGCCCAGTCGGTCGATGCGACCCAGCTGGTGATCGGCGTGAGCCGTCGCGGCCGACTGGCAGCCATGCTCACCGGCCCGGGCATCGGCGCGGAGGTCATCCGGCGCTCCGGCGACATCGACGTGCACATCGTGACGCACGCCCACGCCGGCCGCCGCACCGCGCTGCCGCGCATGACCGGCGGTGCGCTGGGATGGCGCCGCCAGGTGCTCGGCTTCGTCGTCGCGCTCGTCGGCGGGCCGCTGTTGTCGTGGCTGCTGTTCACGCTGCGCACTCCGGAGTCGATCACCTCCGACGTGCTGTCCTATCAGCTGCTCGTGGTCATCGTCGCGCTGATCGGCGGGCTGCGCCCGGCGCTGTTCGCCGCGGTGCTCTCCGGGATCACGCTGGACTTCCTCTTCGTCGCACCGCTGTTCACCGTGACCGTCGCGCATCCGCTGCACGCCATCGCGCTCGCGCTCTACGTCATCATCGCGATCCTCGTCAGCCTGATCGTGGATCAGGCGGCACGACGCGCGCGCTCCGCCCAGCGTGCGACCGCCGAGGCCGAGCTGCTGGCGTCCATCGCCGGCAACGTGCTGCGCGGCGACAGTGCGGCGCTCGCCATCGTCAGCCGGACGAGAGAGGCCTTCGCGCTGAGCGGCGTGCGCCTGGTCGCGCCGGACGGCGAGGTCATCGCCACCGACGGTGAGCCCCTGCGCGACGGCCGTGCCACCACCATCCCCGTCGGCCGCGGCGGCGACGGGGAACCGCGCGCACTGCTCGAGCTGCACGGCGGGCCGCTGGACACCCCGTCGCGCAGACTGCTGGATGTCATCGTCGCGCAGCTGTCGGCCGCGATCGAGCACACCGACCTCAGCGCCACCGCGAAGGAGGCCGAGGCTCTCGCCGAGACGGATCAGGTGCGCAGCGCCCTGCTGTCCGCGTTGAGCCACGATCTCCGTCGCCCGCTGGCCGCCGCCGTCGCCGCGATCGGAGGGCTGCGCGGAGCGCACCGCCTTTCGGCATCCGACCGTGATGAGCTGCTCGCCACGGCGGACGAGAGCCTGGCCGCCCTGTCGACGCTCATCACGGATCTGCTGGACGTCACGCGTGTCGAGGCGGGAGTGCTGGCCGTCTCGGCCACTCGGGTCGACGCGTCGGCCGGCATCCTCGCCGCGCTCGACGAGCTCTCCCTCGGCCCCTCCGCCGTCGAGCTCGCCCTCGACCCCGCACTCCCCCCGCTGCAGGCCGACCCGGTGCTGCTGCAGCGCGTGCTCGTGAACCTGCTCACCAACGCGTTCCGGCATTCGCCCGCCGATCAGCGCGTCATCGTGTCGACGAGCCGTCTGGGAGAGCGGGCCGAACTGCGCATCATCGACAAGGGCGCCGGAGTGCCACCGGAACGGCACGGCAGCATCTTCCAACCGTTCCAGCGCTACGGCGACACCGACAACACCACAGGCCTCGGTCTGGGTCTCGCCCTCTCGAAAGGGTTCACCGAGGGGATGGGCGGTAGCCTGACTCCGGAGGACACCCCGGGTGGCGGCCTCACGATGGTCATCTCCCTGCCGCTGGCCGCGGGAGAGTCCGACATCCAGGAGGCGGAGTGAAGCTGCTCATCGCCGATGACGATCCGCAGATGGTCCGTGCCCTCCGCATCACCCTCGGGGCGCACGGCTACGAAGTCGTCGCCGCCGCCGACGGCGCGGGAGCGATCGCGGCTGCCGCGCAGACGCATCCGGACATCATCCTTCTCGATCTCGGGATGCCGCGACTCGACGGCATCGAAGTGATCCATGCCCTCCGCGGCTGGACGACGGTGCCCATCATCGTGGTCTCCGGCCGCACCGGCTCGGCCGACAAGGTGGAGGCCCTCGATGCGGGGGCGGACGACTTCGTCACCAAGCCCTTCCAGATAGATGAGCTGCTCGCCCGTCTGAGGGCGCTGTCGCGTCGGGCGACGCCCGCGACGGGAGAATCCACCGTGCGCTTCGGTGACGTCGTCATCGACCTGGCCGCGAAGGCCGTGACCCGCGACGGCACAAGAGTGCACCTGACACCGACGGAATGGCGGATGCTGGAGCACCTCGCCCGCAACCCCGGCGCCCTCGTGACGCGCCAGGATCTGCTGAAGGGCATCTGGGGCAGCGACCAGGTGTCAGACTCCGGCTACCTTCGGCTGTACATGTCGCAGCTGCGCAAGAAGCTCGAGGCTTCGCCGGCCGAACCAGTGCATCTGCTCACCGAGTCGGGAATGGGCTATCGGCTGGTGCTCTGACCCGGACTCGCGCGCGAACTCAGACGTCGCGCGACCGCCACAGCAGCCACACGAAGTACGGCGCTCCCAGCAGCGCGACCACGAGACCCGCCGGCAGCTGCTCCGGCGCGATGATCGTGCGACCGATCGCATCGGCAGCACCCACCAGCAGCGCACCGAGCAGCACCGCAACGGGGATCACCCTCGTGTGCCGGGAGCCGACCAGCGCGCGGGCGGCGTGCGGGGCGACCAGGCCCACGAAACCGATCACCCCCACCGCTGTCACGCTGAGAGCGGCCAGCACCGCCGCGGCGACGAGCATGATCATGCGCGTGCGTTCCACCCCGATGCCGATCAGGCGGGGCGTGTCCTCGTCGAGCGCGAGCACGTCGGCGTCGCGGCGCACCGCGAAAGCGAGCGGCACGGCGATGACCAGCACGATCGCGACGGGGATGACCTGCTCCCAGATGCGCCCGTAGGTCGTCCCGGAGAGCCACGTGTAGATCTTGGGCGTGTCCCACGGGTTGGCGCGCAGCAGCAGGAACGTGGTCAGCGCGGATGCGCCGTAGGAGACGCCGATGCCGATCAGGATGAATCGGTCGGCGTTCAGCCCGCCGCGCCACGCGAGCAGGTAGACGAGGCCGAACGCGAGCAGCGCTCCGACCACCGCTGCCGCGATCATGCCGGCGGTGGAGGCGACGGCGCTGGTCACGATGATCACGGCGCCCAGGCCCGCGCCTCCCGTCACCCCGAGGATGCCCGGGTCCGCGAGCGGGTTGCGGCTGACGGCCTGGATGAGGGTTCCGGCGAGGGCGAGAGCGGCCCCGGCGCACATCGCCGCGGCGACACGCGGTGCCCGCTCTGAGAGCGCGAACGCGATCTGCGGCGGTGCCTGTCCCTGCAGCCACAGCACCACGTCACCGGTGAGCAGCGCGGTGTGCCCGAGCAGCAGGCCGACCAGGCCGATGACGACCACTCCGACCCCGGCGAGCACGATCACGATGCGGAATCGGCGCGCGCTCCGCACCCCGAAGCGCACTTTCGGGGGTTCCCTGGTGGGACCCGCGTCGCGGAGACGCCGAGCCATCAGCACCAGCACCAGCGCGCCGAGCAGCGTCGTGGCCACACCGGTCGGGATGCTGATCGCCTGCTCTGCCCCGAGGATCGCCCTGAGCACGGCATCCGACACGATCACGACGAGCGCGCCGAGAAGACCGGATGCCGGCAGCAGGAAGACGTGCCTGCTGAGCCCCGGCACGACGCGGGTGAGGAGGCGTGCGAGCACGGGTGCGCACAGTCCGACGAAGCCGAGCGGACCGGCGAGTGTCACCGAGACCGCCGTCAGCGCGACGGCGAAGAGGATGCCGATCGCCCGTGTCGAGCGGATCGGGATGCCGAGTGAGGAGGCGGTGTCATCACCGAGGGCGAGGACGTCGAAGCGTCGGGAGAGCAGCAGCGAAGCCGCCAGCACGAGCACGACGACAGGGGCGGCCTGCAGGAAGGCGTTCAGGTTCAGCTGCGTCAGCGAGCCGCTGCCCCAGGCCAGCAGGCCCTTGGTCTCCTCCGAGAACAGGATGAGCAGAGTCGAGGTTCCGGCCTGGAACGCCATCGCCAGTGCGGAGCCCGCGAGCACAAGGCGCGTGGTCGAGGATGCCGCGCCGCCGGCGAGCCCCAGCACGATCACCGCACCGACCAGTCCACCGATGAAGGCGACCGTGCCGGACGCCCAGATCGGCAGCGCGATGCCGAACGCGGCGATCACCGTGACGGCCAGGTATGAACCGGCCGTCACCCCGAGCGTGTCCGGTGAGGCGAGAGCGTTGCGCGACAGCGACTGCAGCAGAGTGCCGGCTACGCCGAGTGCGACACCGACGGTGACGCCCGCGGCGAGACGGGGGATGCGCGAACCCCACAGCACCGTCTCGTCGGCGAATGCGGCGCCGCTCGTGCCCTGCGTGAGATGCCACAGCGAGACGAGGACGAGCAGCACGGCGAGGGCGATGAGGGCCCCCACCGCGCCGAGGCGCGCGGCGCGCGGGACAGGGGCGGCGGTCGCCTCCGTCGGAGCGCCGCGCGTCTCGGTGAGCGTCACTTGCTCAGTGTCATTCGCTCAGTGCCGCGACGTACGCGTCGATGATCTGCTGCGCCGAACGAGGACCGCCGAAGGTCCAGATGCCGGCGGGGAAGCTGTAGATCCGCTCCTCCGCGACGGCCGGAACCGTCTTCCAGATGCTGTTGCCGTCGAGTGCGGCGAGGAACTCGTCCGAGTCGTCTCCGACCGTGCCGGTGTGCAGCAGCGTCGCGTCGCCGATGGCGAGCATGCCCTCGATGTCGGTCTGGCCGAGACCGTACGCCGCGTCGACCTCGCCGGTCCACGCGTTCGTGAGACCGAGCTCTTCACCGATCTCGCCGATCAGCGAGCCCTGCCCGAAGGGCCGCAGTGCGACGTTGCCGCCGTCGATCCAGCCGTCGAAGAACACGAAATCTGTGGTGGGGAGGTCGGCATCGGCGAGCGTGCCCTTGGCATCGGCGAGGTAGGCGTCGAACTCGTCCTTCACGACCTCGGCGCGCTCCTCGCGGCCGGTGGCCTCGGCGATCAGGTCGAAGGTGGCGAGCATCTTCGCGATCGGATCGGCGGCATCCGCGCCGATCGTGGCGATCACCGGCACGTCATAGGCCTCGAGCTGAGAGATGATCTCATCGTCGGGGCCTGTGGCCTCGACGATGACCAGGTCGGGGTTCGTCGCGAACAGCGCATCGAGGTTCGGCTCCTGCCGCGTGCCGACATCGACCACGCCCTCCGGCAGCGCCTCCGCGGTGTCCCAGGTCGTGTAGCCCTCGGCATCGGCCACGGCGACCGGCGTAACGCACAGCGTGAGGGCGTCCTCGATCTGCTGCCACTCGAGCACGGCGACGCGCTCGGCCGGCTTGTCCAGCTCGACCGTGCGGCCGAAGTCGTCGGTCAGCGTGACCGCGTCGGTGGAGGTGGACGTCTCATCGGCCGCGCAGTCCTCGCTCAGGGCGGATTCCGGAGCGGCGGTGTCCTGCGCGGCGACGTCGGTGGTGCCGCATCCGGACAGCATCAGCGCAAGGACGCTGACGGTCGCGAGCGCGGTGATCGGGGTCTTGTTCATGCTTCCTCTGTTCACTCTTCCTGTGTTCATGACATCGATGCTTCGGCGAGTCGTGGCCGCGGATGCCGCCCCCGCGGCAGTACTCGGACGTGCCCTGTCTCGTCGTCGACGACCGTGTCGATGTGCAGCCCGTACACCTCGGAGAGATTCTCGGAGGTGAGCACGTCGGCAGGCCGACCGCTGGCGCGGACCCGCCCGTCGTGAAGCAGGATCACCTCGTCGGCGACGGAGGCCGCGTGCCCGAGATCATGGAGGACCACGCCCAACGCGGTGCCCCGGTCGGCGAGATCGCGGACCAGGTCGAGGGTCTCGATCTGGTAGCGCAGGTCGAGATGGTTGGTCGGTTCATCCAGGAGAAGGATGCCGGTGTCCTGCGCGAGGCACGTCGCGAGCCACACGCGCTGCAGCTCCCCACCCGAGAGTTCGTCCACGGCGCGGTGCGACATCTCCGCGAGACCTGCCAGCGCCAGCGCGCTGTCGATGGCCGCACGATCCGCATCGCTCACTCCGGCGAAGCGGCCTCGATGCGGGTGCCTGCCGAACGCGACGACATCACGGATCTCGAGCCCGGACGGATGGGGCCGCGACTGCGAGAGCATCGCCACGGTACGCGCGAACTCTCGTGCGGACAGCGTCCTCGATTCGGCCTCGCCGACGTGGACCGTTCCGCCCTCGACGGGGTGAAGTCGGGCGAGGGCACGCAGCACTGTCGACTTGCCGCTGCCGTTCGGGCCGATGAGCGCGGTGACGGCGCCGGGTCGAAGCTGCAGGGAGACGTCGTGGACGACGCGGTCCTTGCGATAGCCGAGGGCCAGATTCTCGCCACGGAGGACGCCGTCGAATGCGCGGAGGGGGTCTGAGCTCACGTTAGGAGAGCCTAACCTATATCTCCGATCCTCGCGATCTGCGCATGTGCTCTGCGCGTGCGCTCCGCGGCTCGCGACGCGTGCTCAGCGTCGGGCGACCACCATCGCCGCCTCGGTGCGGGTCGCGACACCGAGCTTGCGCAGGATCGCCGAGACGTGCACGCTCGCGGTCTTCGCACTGATGAACAGCCGCTCGCCGATCTGCTTGTTGCTGAGCCCCTCGGCCACGAGCTCGAGCACCTGCCGCTCCCTGATCGTGAGTTCGAGGTCATCCGTCGGACGCTCTGCGGTCGTGATCCCGCTCGCCCGCCCGAACGCGGAGACACTCCTCTGCAGAGGGACGTGACCGATCCGATCGGCGACGGCCGCAGCATCCGCCAGCACCGCCTGCGCCTCGCTCCTTTCCCCCGCCTGGACCAGCGACCGTGCCAGTTCGAGTCGGGTGACGCCGCGCATGATCACCGGCACGTCGTGCGCGTCGGACGCGGCGACGGCCGCGGCGAGCGCATCCGGCGAGGGCTCGAGCATCGCCTCGAGCATCGTCTCCCAGTCGTCGGCGCGCACAGCGTCCGGCAGCTCCGACCACAGCCGGCGGATCGCCGAGACGGCAGTGCCGGTGTTCTCACCGGATGCCCGCACCTCGGCCACGATCCAGCCGGATTCGAGCAGCAGCCGATACGCGTGCAGCAGCACGAATCCCTGATCCTCGGTCATCGCGACGACCGCGGCGAGCGCATCAGACCATCGTCCGCGGGCGACCGCGAGTGCGATCTCGTCCTCGATGAGCCGATACCACGCCTGGCGCTCGATCTCCCCCGTGCGCTGCAGCGACGGCAGCCACTCCTCACGCAGCCGCTCGGCCTCGTCGACCTCACCCTGCCATGCGAGAACGCGGATGCGCGTGAGGACGACGTACTGATCGTTGAGCACCTGGGGTCTGCCCACCGGCACCGACGCCAACCGCGCTCTCGCACCGTCGAGGTCGCCGAGCGTGAGCAGCGGTTCGGCCATGTTCTGCACCATGAGCGTGCCGGAGGCGCGTTCGACTCCCAGCTCTCTCGCCTTGGCCACGCCGGCCTCAGCCACGTCGAATGCCTCGTGGTGCCGCCCGAGCAGCGCGAGGATGTCTGAATAGTTGACCTGGTAGCGCAACTCCGCGCCGCCGTTGCTCGACTTCGCGAACCGCTCCGCTTCGCGGTAATCGGCGAATGCCTCGTCCAGTTGCCCGAGGTACGCCCGGCACGTGCCACGGAGGTTGTGGGCCACCGAGATCGCGTAGGGATCGTCGGCGCGCTGCGCGATCGCGAGCGCCTGCGTCGCCGTGATGATCGCCTCGCGCGGCATCGAGGCGAGCATGTGCTTGCCGGCGATCTGGTTGAGGAGCGTCGCGTGCAGACGGTCGTCATCGACGCGCGCATCCACGATCTCCAGCGCCTGCAGATACAGATCCTTCGAGCCCGGCAGCCCGAGGTTGCTGCGGAACTCCCCCTTGTCCCGCAGCAGTCGGGCATGCTCTGCAGGGTCGGTGCTGTCATCGACCTCGTCGAGCGCGCGCTCGGCGATCGCGAGCGCCCGCTCCGCTTCGCCCGCGTTGCGCAGGATCGATCCGATCTGACGCAGGAGCTGCACGTGCGTCAGCGCGACGACGCTCTCCGGATCGGGCACCTGCTCCCACAGTTCCAGCGCGAGCTCACCGAACCGGGCCCCGCTCGCGAAGGCGAACCGGGACTTCGCCTCGTGCATCGCCTTGACGGATGCCGCCAGCGCCTTGTCCGGCACCTGCGCGAGTCGCCAGTGGTGTGCGAGCGAGGAGCGATCGCAGCGGTCGAGCAGCTCGGCGCGGGCCTCGAGGGCCTCGGCGTACGAGCGGTGAAGCCGCGCCCGCTCGCCAGGCAGCAGGTCGTCGTGCACCGCCTCACGCAGCAGCGCATGCCGGAACGTGTACTGATCGTCATCGACCGAGAGCATGCCTCCCTGCACTGCAGCGCGTATCGCGTCGTCGAACCGGTCGTCCGGCAGACGAGCGAGTTCGGCGAGCAGCGTGTGCGAGAGCATCCCCTCGGCACCGGATGCGACGCGCACGACGTGCCGAGCGTCATCGTCGAGCTGGTCGAATCGCACGAGCAGCATGTCGCGCAAAGAGCCGGGAAGCGGTCCCGCCGCGCAGCACGCGACCTCTTCGATGAAGAACGGCACACCCTCGACGCGCTCCATCAGACGCTGCAGAGCGGCCTCGGTGAGCGAGTCGCCCGCGAGCTGTCGGACGAGCTGCCGCGTGGCGTCGGCGTCGAGGCGGCGCAGCGAGAGCCGTTCGATGAGCCGAGCACGCGTGGTCTCGGCGATGAAACGGCTCACGGCGTCGCCTCGTCGCACATCATCGCTGCGGCAGGTGATGACCACGAGCACGCGGCCCGACTGCAGAGTGCGCAGCAGGAACGAGAGCATGCCCAGCGTGGAGTCGTCCGTCCAATGCACGTCTTCGATCACGATGACCTGCAGTGCGCGTTCGGCTGCGGCCTCGATCAGGGTGATGACCGCGCCACGGAGTGCGTCGGGACTCGTGAGCTCGCGCTGCGCCGCGCCGCCGCCGAGTTCCGGGACGAGCATCCGCAGCGCCTCGGCGCCGACTCCGACAGCGGCGCGCGCCTCGTCGACACCGATGGTCTCGACGAGGGAACGGAGGATGCTGATCAGCGGACCGTACGCCGAGCGGGCGGTTCCGAGATCGAGGCAGCGCCCGACATGCACTTCGGAGTGCGGTGCTACGTCGCTCAGGAACTCCCGCAGCAGACGCGTCTTGCCGATGCCGGCCTCTCCTTCGATCAGCACGGCCGACGGCTCGCCACCGGCCGCCCTGTCGAACGCGCGCCGCAGTTCGGCGAGTTCGTCGTCGCGACCCACCATCGTCGTGCTGTCCGTCGGAACCGTCACCTGTTCATGGTGCCACGCACCGCGGACAGCGGGGCCGGAGATCTCGGCGGGGAAGGGGTTCACCGCGCGTGCGCGGGTCGCGCGGTGTGATCGCAGACGGCTCGCGCACCGTCCGCGGACGTGGCCGCCGACGCGGCATCCGCTCGGCCGGCACGGAACCAGCCGCGCATCCGATCGAGGACGGGGTGCGCGCGGGGGATGATCCTGGACGGGTTCTCGGCGATGATGCGGCGCATCTCGTTGGCGCGGTCCACGCGCTCCTGCTCGACGATGATGCTGCCGTACGTGAAGGACGGGTGCTCGTACATGATGTCGACTCCTCTGCTGCGCCTTCTGGCGCTGAGTCAACACTCCGCTCTAAGGCCCCCTGCCGACATCGGGCAGATGCCTTATTTCCGTGCCCCGGCCGCCTCAGACGGCCGCATCGATGAGCACCTCAGCCGCGCCTCGCGCCTGCGCCGCGACCCGGGGATCGGCGGAGATCGCTGCCGTGCTCTGCGCTCCTTCGGCCAGGATGGACAGTTGTGCGGCGAGGATCTCTGATGCGCCTGTCTGCGCGACGAGCCCGGTCATGTACTCCTGGAACGACGCCTTGTGCTCGCGCACGATCCTGGCCACCTCGGGTACTGTGCCGCCGAGTTCACCGAACGCGTTGATGAACGCGCAACCACGGAAATCGTCGGTGCTGAACCAGTCCTGCAGGAAGTCGTACACGGCGAGCAGACGCGCGCGGGGATCGTCACCGGCGGCCTGCACCGCGCTCGTAACCATGCTCTCCCACTCATCGTGCTTGCGGGCGAGCACCGCCTTGATGATGTCGTTCTTCGAGGGGAACAGCGCGTACACCCGCTTGAGGGAGACGCCCGCCGCCGCACGCAGCTCATCCATGCCGACAGCGGCGTAGCCCTTGGCGTAGTAGAGCTCCTCGGCCGCGTCGAGGATGCGTTCCCGCGACTTGTCTGAATCCATATCCCGATTGTACTTGACATGAGAACGATCGTTCTCTACATTTGTGATCAACGGCGGAGAACGATCGTTCTCCACTCTCTTCCAGAAAGGCAGAACCATGGGGTACATCAACGTCGGCACCGAGAACTCCGCTCCGATCGAGCTCTACTACGAGGATCAGGGCGCCGGCCAGCCGGTCGTCCTCATCCACGGCTACCCGCTGAACGGCCACAGCTGGGAGCGTCAGACGCGCGAACTGCTCGCGAACGGCTACCGCGTGATCACCTACGACCGCCGCGGGTTCGGGCAGTCGTCCAAGGTGGGCACCGGGTACGACTACGACACGTTCGCCGCCGACCTGAACACCGTGCTCGAGACCCTCGATCTGCGTGAGGTCGTACTCGTCGGATTCTCGATGGGAACGGGTGAGCTCGCCCGCTACGTGTCGCGCTACGGGCACGAGCGGGTCGCGAAACTCGCCTTCCTCGCATCGCTCGAGCCGTTCCTCGTGCAGCGCGACGACAACCCGGAAGGCGTCCCTCAGGACGTCTTCGACGGGATCGAGGCTGCCGCGAAGGGCGATCGGTTCGCCTGGTACGCGGACTTCTACAAGAACTTCTACAACCTCGATGAGAACCTCGGAACCCGCATCAGCCAGCAGGCGGTCGACGGCAGCTGGAACGTCGCGATCGGCAGCGCACCGGTCGCCGCCTACGCCGTGGTCTCCGCGTGGATCGAGGACTTCCGCGGCGACGTGGAAGCGGTCCGTGCGGCCGGCAAGCCGACGCTGATCCTGCACGGCACGGCGGACAACATCCTGCCGATCGACGCCACCGCGCGACGCTTCCACCAGGCGGTGCCCGATGCCGAGTACGTCGAGGTCGAAGGCGCCCCGCACGGTCTGCTGTGGACGCACGCCGACGAGGTCAACGCCGCACTGAGCGCATTCCTCGGCAAGTAAGGACCCTGTGACGCCGACTCCGGCGGCC
>NZ_JBLVOB010000007.1:703223-708167 GCF_053543555.1 Microbacterium xerophyticum
GCCGCCGGAGTCCCGCGGCTCAGGGGGTCATCCGGTCGGTGCGCGCTCCGCGGCCCACTCCGTTCACTGTCAGCAGCGTTCCCGTGTCGGTGAACTCCTGCAGGATCTCGTTCTGACGTTGCGACCCGTCGCGATGGGTGAGCAGGCTCACGACCACCGCCACGATCGTGGCCGCGATGAATCCGGGCAGCAGTTCGTACAGCCCTGGCCAGATCGCCTTGAACAGGAAGACACCGGCCGCACCGACGAACATGCCCGCGAGTGCGCCCCAGTTCGTGAGCTTGCGCCAGAACAGGCTGAGCAGGATCAGCGGCCCGAAGGCCGCACCGAAGCCCGCCCATGCGAACGACACGAGTCCGAGGATCGTGTCGTTCGGGACGAGCGCGAGCAGTGCGGCGATGATGCCGACGCCGAGCACCGTCATCCGCCCGAGCAGCACCAGCAGCTTCGGCGACGGCTCCTTCTTGACGACCTTGAACAGGTCCTCCACGAGTGCGGACGACGCGACGATCAACTGGCTGGAGATCGTGCTCATGATCGCCGCCAGCACCGCGGCGAGCACGAGCCCCGCGACGAAGGGATGCAGCAGCGTCTGCGACATGACCAGCACGACCGTCTCGGGGTTGGTGAGGTCGATGCCCTTCTGCGCCATGTACGCGATCCCGATCATGCCGGAGAACACCGCTCCGACCAGGGAGATGATCATCCACGTCATTCCGATGCGGCGCGCGGTCTTCGCCTCGCCGGGATTGCGCAACGCCATGAACCGCACGATGATGTGCGGCTGACCGAAGTAGCCGAGACCCCAGGCGAGGCCCGAGACGATCGTCAGCACCACCCCACCGGTCAACGCCGTACCGCCGATGAGCGACAGGTGGTTCGGCGCGCGGTCGTCGATGTAGCCGCCGCCCTCACCGAAACCGCCGATGGCGATGACGGCGGCGACCGGGATGACGATGAGCGCGATGACCATCATCAGCCCCTGCACGACGTCGGTGAACGACGCCCCGAGGAAGCCGCCGAACAGCGTGTAGAGCAGCGTGACGCCGCCGACCAGAGCGATGCCGAGCAGATAGTCGGAGTTGAAGGACGTCTCGAAGAAGAAGCCACCGGCGACCATGCCGCTGGAGATGTACAGCGTGAAGAACACGAGGATCACGACGCCGGCAAGGATGCGGAGCAGCCGTGACGAGTCGCGCAGCCGGTTCTCGAAGAAGCTCGGCACGGTGATCGAGTTGCGCGAGACCTGCGTGTACGCACGCAGCCGCGGCGCGACCAGCAGCCAGTTCAGGTAGGCGCCGATCGTGAGACCGACGGCGATCCACGCCTCGATCAGACCCGACAGATAGATGGCGCCGGGAAGGCCCATCACCAGCCAGCCGGACATGTCCGATGCCCCGGCGCTGAGCGCCGCGACCCACGGCGGCAGGTTCCTCCCGCCGAGCATGTAGTCCTCGTGGTCGGTGGTCCGGCGAAATGCCAGGTAGCCGATGGCGAGCATGGCAGCGAAGTAGAGGCCCAGCGCGATGAAGATGAATATCTGGTCGGACATCGTCGTCCTTTCGTGGAGGTCGGTCCCCCGATACTGACAGGGACGGGTGCGGGGTGCCACCCCGTCCGGCGCGCCTCGGCCGGGATCACCCTCCCAGCAGTGACCCCCGCACCGACGGGCGGGCGACGTCCGGAGTGAGCACCGCGAGCACGCGCACCAGCGTCGTGAGCCAGAGCAGCCCGAGCCCGATCACGATCACCTCGAGCACGGTGATCGAGTAGAGATGGAAGCTGTCGGCCAGCACGAACGCGATGACGAGCAGCAGTGCAACGCCCACCGTCGTCAGCAGCAGCGGCCGTGGCGGCCCCGGCATCACCGTGGTCGTGAGGACGCCTGACGCGACGAACAGCACCAGCGTGGAGACGGCGGCGATGTTGTGGATGACGACGATGTTCTCCTGCGGGAAAAGCCCCACCCCGGCGAGCGCGACACCGGTCGCCGCCCACAGCACGACGACCCACGCGATCCGCCCCAGCGCCGCGTCGCCCAGGACGCGGTGCAGGTCGCGGCCGATGTATGACCCGACCGTCGCGATGAGGATGCCGGCGACGACGAGCGTGCCGTTGAACACCCAGGAGCCGACCCCGATGCCGAGTTGTGAGAAGTTCGTCTCCCACCACTGCGGATCTGCGGCGGTGAGCATGGCGAAGAGCGTGCCGATGACGAGGTAGCTGAAGAGAAGGGTGGCGAGGTCGGCGGTGCGCAGCCCGATCCCCGCGTCGAACGTCAGCCTGCCGCCGACGGCACTCGCGACCCCCGTGATGATGCCTCCGCCGAGCGCGGGCAGCTCGAGCCCTTGAAGACCGACGCCGAGCACTTCACTCGCGAGCAGCACGCCCAGCGCGGTCACCCCGGCGAACGCCACCGTCAACGCCACGGCCGACGACGCCGAGATGATCACCTGCCACAGCGGCATCGACGCGTGCTCGCCTCTTCGATGCAGGAAGGTGCTGACGACGAAGGATGCTGCGGCGACGACACCGGCGACGAGTGCTGCCGGCAGACTGACGGATCCGTCACCGGCGATCGGCCGTGGATTGCCCCACAGCACCGCCGTGCCGATGCCGGTGCCGACCAGGAAGCAGATGACGGTGGCCCAGATCGCTCGGGATTCCTGCCGCATCCTGTGCTCCTGGTCCATGCCTCCATCGAACCACGGGTCGGCGACGTTCCGATCCCGGCCGAAGCGACCGCGAGGGATTCAGCCGCGCATCGCGACGCCGCGGCGCCAGTACCCCATGAACGCCACCTGCGATCGGTCGATGCCGAGATCCTTCACCAGGTGCCTGCGCAGCGTCGTGACGACTCCGCTCTCGCCCGCGATCCAGAAGTACCGCTCGTCGGCGACCGCACCGACCACGTCTTCGCCGCCGCCCGAGTAGACCGGGGTCTCCCAGACGAGCTCCTCGCCCTCAGCATCCTGCACGACGATCTCGGTGTGGCCGGTGTCGCCCAGGCAGTCGAGCACGGTGGGGATCAGGCGCAGCCCGTGAGCCGCATCTCCCCGCGGCAGCCAGTGCACCTCCACCCCCTCCGGCGCATCGATCGGAAGGACGTCATCCGCTGTGGGCACCTCGATGAACGCGAGACCGCGCAGGCTCCGCGGTGCGTCCTCCAGGATGCGGGCGATCGCCGGGGCTGCGGTCTCGTCGCCGACCAGCATCACGGATGACGCCGCCCCCGGCGCGTACTCGATGCCGCTGCGGTCCTCCCGTCCGCGGCGCGGACCGACCATCCACAACTCGTCCCCCCGCGACGCGCCGCTCGCCCACAGCGACGCGGGGCCGGTGAGCCCCGGCGCGAGGTGCAGTACGAAATCGACGACGACCTCGGTGCCGGCATCCGAGACATCGAGTGAGCGCACCGAGTAGGTGCGCATCGACCCGCGCTGCTCCTCCGGTACCGCGAGATATCCGCCCCACCAGTCGTCGGCGTCGCGATCGAGGTCGGGAAGGATGCCGGATGCCGGAGGGAAGACCAGCTTGATCCGCGCGTCGAAGACATCGCCAGGGGTGCCGAACTCCTCGAGGTCGAGCCCGCCGAACGTGACGCGCACGAAGTTCGGCGAAACCCGTTCGACTGCGCGCACCTCGGCGCGGGCGAGGACATAGGAGGGGCGCTGCGTGGTGGTGGTGCCAGCGGACATGATGCCTTCCGATCGGCGTGAGTATCGGCTTCGCCTGCGGTGTACGGGCATTTGCCAGCGACGAATCGGGCCGACTAAGATCTAGGCAAGCCTACCCTAAGTCAGCGTCAGTGCTGCGTGGGGACATCCGTGCGCGGCTCATCCGCGGCATCCCTGGCTCCCCCTCGATCGAACTGGAGTTCACCTTGCGCACTCGCTCCCGGTATGCGGCCGTCGCAGCCCTCGCGGCCTCCGCGGCCCTCGTCCTCTCCGCATGCGGCGGCACGCCGGAATCGGAGGCAGACGGCACCGCACAGTCCTCGGGCGACTATCCGATCACGATCGAGCACGCGCTCGGCACGACCACGCTCGACGAGAAGCCCGAGCGCGTGGCCACGGTCCAGTGGGCCAACCACGAGGTCCCCCTCGCACTCGGCATCGTGCCGGTCGGCATGGCTGCGGCGAACTTCGGCGATGACGACGGCGACGGACTGCTGCCCTGGGTCAAGGAGAAGCTCGACGAGCTGGGCGCCGACACCCCCGTGCTGTTCGACGAGACCGACGGCATCGACTTCGAGGCCGTCGCGGACACCGACCCCGATGTCATCCTCGCGTCCTACTCCGGCCTGACGCAGGAGGACTACGACACGCTGAGCGAGATCGCGCCCGTCGTCGCGTACCCCGAGGGCCCATGGGCGACCTCGTGGCAGGACGTCATCGAGTACAACGCACTGGGCATGGGCATGGGCGCCGAGGGCGAAGAGCTCATCGCCGACATCGAGCAGGAGATCACGGACTCACTCGCCGAGTACCCGCAGCTCGAGGGGACGTCCACCATGTTCCTCACGCACGTCGACCCTGCTGACCTGAGCACAGTGAACTTCTACACCGCGAACGACACCCGCGCCGCGTTCTTCGAGGACCTCGGACTCGGAACGCCCGCGGCAGTGGAGGAGGGATCCGCGAGTGGCGAGTTCTCCGGAAAGATCAGCGCCGAGCAGGTGGATGTCTTCGATGACGTCGAGGTGATCGTGACGTACGGCGACCAGGAACTGGTGGACGTGCTCGAGGCCGATCCGCTCCTGTCTCAGATGCCGGCGGTCAAGAACGGGGCGATCGTGTCGCTGGACGGTGCAGGTTCGCTGGGAACCGCCGCCAACCCGACGCCGCTGGCGATCTCGTGGGTGCTCGACGACTACCTCGCGCTCCTCGCGGATGCCGCAGACAAGGTGAAGTGACGCACCTGGAAGACCAGAGCGCTGGGGCG
>NZ_JBLVOB010000007.1:708220-730089 GCF_053543555.1 Microbacterium xerophyticum
CCCCGCGTTCGCCTGCTCTGGCTGATCGCGGTCGTCATCGTGCTGATCCTGCTCTTCGCGGCATCCGTCGCGATCGGGTCGCGCGACGTCACCTGGGCGGACATCGTCGCCGGACTCTCCGGCTCGACCGACAGCATCAGCGAGGCCGCCGTGGTCAAACGCGCCCCGCGGACCATGCTCGCCGTGCTCGTCGGCGCCGCTCTGGCACTGTCGGGCGCGGTCATGCAGGGCGTGACCCGCAACCCGCTCGCCGACCCCGGCATCCTCGGCGTCAACATGGGCGCCTCACTGGCCATCGTCATCGGTATCGCCTGGTTCGGGCTCTCCTCCGCCGACGGCTACCTCTGGGTGGCGATCATCGGCGCCGGCGCAGCCGCCGTCTTCGTCTACACGGTGGGCTCGCTCGGTCGCGGTGGAGCCACCCCCCTCAAACTCGCTCTCGCAGGCGCCGCCACCTCCGCCGCACTCGCATCCTTCGTCACCGCCGTCTACCTGCCCCGTGGCGACATCTCCGGTGTCGTGCGCTCCTGGCTGGTCGGCGGCGTCGGCGGCGCCTCCTGGACATCGATCCAGCAGATGCTCCCGTTCCTCGTGGTCGGCGCCGCCATCACGCTGCTCTCCGCCCGAGGTCTCAATTCCCTCGCACTCGGAGACGACCTCGCGGCCGGTCTCGGCGAGCGCGTCGCCGTCGTGCGCGCGTCCTCCGCGCTCGGCGCCGTTCTCCTGTGCGGGGCTGCGACCGCCATCGCGGGTCCGATCGCGTTCGTCGGACTCATGATCCCGCACGCCTGCCGTCTGCTCGTGGGCGTCGACCACCGCTGGCTGCTGCCCTTCTCGGCGCTCAGCGGAGCGTGCCTCGTCGTGGCGGCCGACATCCTCGGGCGGATCGTGGCCCGCCCGGGCGAGATCGACGTCGGCATCATCACGGCCGTCGTCGGCGCCCCGGTCTTCATCGCCATCGTCCGCCGTCAGAAGGTGCGTGCGCTGTGACCGTTCAGACATCGACGCACTCGCCCGCCACAAGCATGGACGACGTCGCGACCGCGATCGCACGCGGCCGCGGTCGCCGCCACCGTCGGCGCCGTGGCGTGATCGTGGTGCTCACCACCCTCATCGTGCTGATGTTCGCCGTCTCGCTCATGGTCGGCAACACCTTCTATCCGCTCGGCGACGTCATCGGCGTGATCCTCGGGCAGGACGTCGACGGCGCGACGTTCACCGTCGGTCGCCTCCGTCTGCCGCGTGCCGTGCTGGCGGTGATCGTCGGGCTCAGTTTCGGCGTCGCCGGCGTCACCTTCCAGACCATGCTGCGCAATCCGCTCGCGAGTCCCGACATCATCGGCATCAGTGCCGGAGCCAGTGCCGCGGCGGCCTTCGCCATCATCGTCCTCGGCCTGAGCGGGACGATGGTCTCCGTCTTCGCGATCGTCGCAGGACTGGTCGTGACGGTCGTCATCTACCTGCTGTCGACCAGTTCGGGTTCGGCAGGCACCCGGCTCATCCTGATCGGCATCGGCATCGCGGCGATGCTCGAAGCCCTCACGCAGTACGTGCTCTCGCGCGCCGGTCAGTGGGAGCTGCAGGAGGCGCTGCGCTGGCTGACCGGAAGCCTCAACGGCAGCACCTGGAACCAGGTGCTGCCCACACTCGCCGCGCTCATCGTCCTCGGTGCGCTGCTGCTCAGCCGGTCGCGCGATCTCGACGCGATGCGCCTCGGTGAGGACACGGCCTCCGCCCTCGGCGTGCGCGTCGACCGCACCAGACTCATCGTCGTGATCGCCGCGGTCGGACTGATCGCCTTCGCCACGGCCGCCACGGGGCCCATCGCCTTCGTGGCCTTCCTGTCCGGTCCGATCGCCGCTCGGATCGTCGGCCCGCACGGATCGATGCTCATCCCCTCGGCGCTCGTGGGCGCACTGCTCGTGCTCGTCGCCGACTTCGTCGGACAGAACCTCGTCGGGATGCGCTACCCCGTCGGCATCGTCACCGGCATACTCGGCGCCCCGTACCTCGTGTATCTCATCATCCGCACCAACCGCGCGGGAGGGTCGCTATGACCGCATCGCACACGCTCGTCGCCGAGCAGCTCACTCTGGGATACGGCGATCGGAGCGTGATCGAGGAGCTCGATCTGTCCGTTCCGCCGGGGAAGATCACCACGATCGTCGGCCCCAACGCGTGCGGCAAGTCCACCCTGCTGCGCTCGATGTCACGACTGCTCGCCCCTCGTACGGGCCAGGTCGTCCTCGATGGCGCGTCGGTGCACCGGATGCCGGCGAAGCAGCTCGCACGCACGCTCGGCCTGCTGCCGCAGTCGCCGATCGCTCCAGAGGGCATCACCGTGGCCGACCTGGTCGGACGCGGACGGCATCCGCATCAGGGCATCTTCACGCGCTGGACCCGCGAGGACGACGAGGCCGTGGCCGAGGCGCTGCTGGCGACCGACACCGTCGCGCTCGCGGACCGCGCCGTGGACGAGCTCTCGGGAGGGCAGCGCCAGCGCGTGTGGATCGCGATGGCACTCGCGCAGCACACCGATCTGCTGCTGCTGGACGAGCCGACGACCTTCCTCGACGTGAGCCATCAGGTCGAGGTGCTGGATCTGCTCACCGATCTGAACCGGCGTCGCGGGACGACGATCGTCATGGTGCTGCACGATCTGAACCTCGCCGCCCGTTACGCGGATCACCTCATCGCGCTCAGCGGCGGACGCGTGCATTCGGCAGGCGATCCGACGAGCGTGCTGACGCCGACGATGGTGCAGTCCGTGTTCGGCATCGAGAGTCAGGTGATCGTCGATCCGACCTCCGGCAAACCGCTGATGCTGCCGATCGGGCGGCATCACATGCGGCAGCCGTAGAGCCTCACGAGGCCGGGACGGCCTCTTCGAGCAGAGGGGTCAGGTTCTCGACGGTGTAGAGCGCCGCCTGAGGGGACCCGAGCGAGTACGCAGCCGAGATGTCGCCGTCGATGACGATGGCACGGTTCTCCTCCACGGCGCTGAGCTTGCGCCACTGCGGGTCGTCGGTGATCTCGGTGGTCTCGATGTAGATCGGGAAGGCGACGATCAGGTCTGCCTCCATCGCGTCCAGTTCCTCGCTGGAGATCGAGACCGAGAAGCCCCCCGAGTTGACCGGGATCTCCTGGATCGTCGGGTTCTGCACGAAGCCGAAGCGCTCCATGGTCTCGACCCGGTTGCTCCCTTCGATGTATGCGCCCCAGCCCTCGCTGGTCCTCGTGGCGGCCGTCACCGTCTTGCCCTGCCATTCCGGATGCGCCTCGGCGGCCTCCGTGTAGGCGGTCTCGATCTCGTCCAGCAGCGCTTCGCCCTCTTCCGGCACGCCGAGAGCGGTCGAGATCATCTCCACCTGCTGCTGCTGGGTCGTCAGGTAGCTTTCGCCGCCCTCCGGAACGCTGACGGTCGTCGCGATCTCGGCCAGGCGGTCGTAGCGATCCTGGTCACCGCTGCCGCGCACGTCGAGGATGAGGTCGGGCTCGAGCGCCGCGATGGCCTCGTAGGACGGTTCGAGCGTGTCGATGATCTCCGGGGAGGTGTCGTAGAGGCCCTCCGCCCACGGTCCGACGCCGTCGCCGCCGAAGGCGAGCCAGTCCGACGCCCCGACGGGCTGGACGCCGAATGCGAGCGCCGTCTCGGCGTCGCCCCACCCGAGGGCGACGACTCGCTGCGGCGCGCTCTCGATCGTGATGTCTCCGAAAGCGGTCTCCACGGTCTGCGGGAACGATCCTGTCGTCGAGGTCTCGCCGGTCGGCTCCTCCTTGTCCGCGCCGGCGGAGCTCGCACATCCCGTCAGCGTCACTGCCAGAAGGGCGACGACCGCCGCGAACTTGTGCCTCGAGTTCATCCGTTGCTGCCTTTCAGGCTCATCTCCGGGTCGTGGGCCGTCTGCCCACCCCATTCTTCATCCAGCTTAGGTTAGCCTAAGCTGGATGGGTGACCCCACCGTCGATCGCACGCGCGAGCCCCGCAGGCGGTGCCTCCGCAGCCGAGCGACCGCCGAGCGGACGACGCCTCCTGGGATTGCTGGTCATCGCGATCCTGCTCGTCACCGTCACCATGCTCAGTCTGATGATCGGGGCTCGCGACGTGCCGCTGCGGGTCGTCTGGGAGACGCTGATCGGCATCTCAGCCGATCGCGACGCCGAGACGGTGCTCGGGCTGCGCATTCCCCGCACCGTCCTCGGACTGCTGGTGGGCGCAGGGCTCGGAGTCGCCGGAGCGCTGATCCAGGCGGTGACACGCAATCCGCTCGCCGATCCCGGCATCCTCGGCGTGAACGCCGGCTCCGCATTCGCGGTCGCGATCGCCGTCGGAGTGTTCGGGATCACGTCCCCACCCGCGTACCTGTGGTTCGCGTTCGGCGGCGCCCTGGTCACGACGATCGTGGTGTACCTCATCGGGTCGGCGGGACGAGCATCGATCAGCCCTGCGCGCATAACTCTGGCCGGGGTCGCGATCGGCGCCGTGCTGGCCGGCATCACCTCCGCCATGGTGCTCGCCGATCCGAAGGGCTTCAACGCGATGCGGGCGTGGGAGTCGGGCGCGATCGCCGATCGGGGATGGGAGGTCGTCGCCGTGGCAGCGCCGTATCTCGCCGTCGGTCTCGTGCTCGCCCTGCTGCTGGGACGCTCCCTCAATGCGGTCGCGCTCGGAGACGATCTCGCCCGCGCTCTCGGATCGAGCGTGCCGAGCACTCGGATCCTGGCGATCGTCGCGGTCACGCTGCTGTGCGGAACCGCCACAGCCATGGCCGGTCCGATCGTGTTCGTCGGGCTCATGATCCCGCATCTCGCCCGGTGGATCGTCGGTCCGGATCAACGGTGGATCATCGCCTACTCGATGCTGCTCGCACCCATCCTGCTGGTCGCCGCCGACGTCCTCGGCCGCATCCTGCTGCGCCCCGGTGAGATACCGGTGGGCATCGTGACGGCGTTCCTCGGAGCGCCGGTGCTGATCCTCCTCGTCCGCACGCAGAGGGCGAGCGCGCTGTGACGGTCAACACTCGCGCGCCGCGCCGCAGGCGTGTGCCGGACGGCCATCTCGCACTGCCCGTTCCCGGCGGACGCATACCGATCCCGCGGCGGGGTCTCCTCGTCGGCACGATCGCGTCGTCGGCCATCATCGTCGTCGCCGTGACCGCCCTGACCCTCGGGGACTACCCGCTCACCGTGCCCGAGGTGATCGCGGCGCTGTTCAGCGACCAGGGGTTCGCGAGCAGGATCGTCGGAGAATGGCGTCTTCCCCGGATCGTGGCGGCCATCGTCTTCGGTGCGGCGCTCGGAGCCTCGGGCGCGCTCTTCCAGACACTGACGCGGAACCCGCTCGGCTCACCCGACATCATCGGGTTCTCCACCGGCGCGTACACCGGAGCGATCCTCGTGATCACGATCGCGGGCGGCGGATTCATCGCCGTCTCAGCGGGCGCCCTGGCAGGCGGACTCGCGACCGCCGCCGTCGTCTACGTGCTGGCATGGCGCAACGGAGTGCAGGGATTCCGCCTCATCATCGTCGGGATCGCCGTCACCGCTCTGCTCAGCAGCGTGAACACCTTCCTCCTCCTCCGAGCGCAGACCGAGGTCGCGATGAGCGCTGCCATCTGGGGCGCCGGTTCGCTCTCGCTCGTCGGCTGGGATCAGATCGCGGTCACCGCGATCCCCCTCCTGCTGCTCGCCGTCGGCACCATGATCGTCATCCGACCGCTGCGACAGCTCGAGCTCGGCGACGACGCGGCGCACGCTCACGGAGTGCGACCCGAACCCGTGCGCCTGCTGGTCATGGTGGTGGGCGTCGCCCTCATCGCGATCGTCACCGCGGCCTCCGGTCCGATCGCCTTCATCGCCCTCGCCGCGCCTCAGATCGCCCGCAGGTTGAGCGCCAGCGCCGGAATCCCGGTGGCGGGATCGGCGATCGTCGGGGCGTTCCTCCTGCTCGCCGCCGACGTCATCGGCCAGCATGTCGTCCCCGGGTCGGCTCCCGTCGGCATCGTCACGGTCGTGATCGGCGGCATCTATCTCATCGCACTGCTCGTCAACGAAGCACGAAGGCAACTGTAGACATGACCGCACCGGATACTCGCCTCCACGCCGACGATCTCACCCTGGCCTACGATCGTCGGGTCGTCTCGGAACAACTGTCCATCAGCATCCCGGATCAGTCGTTCACCGTGATCGTCGGGCCGAACGCATGCGGGAAGTCCACCCTGCTGCGCGCTCTGTCGCGTCTGCTCCTCCCGAGCAGAGGAGAGGTCGTGCTGGACGGCAAGGCGATCTCGTCGTACCGGGCGAAGGAGGCCGCGCGCATCATCGGGCTCCTGCCGCAGAGCTCGATCTCCCCGGAGGGAATCACGGTCGTCGACCTCGTCGGACGTGGCCGATATCCGCACCAGGGACTCATCCGGCAGTGGACCGACCAGGATCAGGATGCCGTCGAGGCCGCGATGCTCGCGACGAACATCGTCGATCTGCGGGCCCGACAGGTGGACGAGCTCTCCGGCGGTCAGCGACAGCGTGTCTGGGCGGCGATGGCGCTGGCGCAGCAGACGCCGATCCTGCTCCTCGACGAGCCGACAACGTTCCTGGACATCGCCCACCAGATCGAGCTCCTCGACCTGTTCGCAGACCTGCACTCGGCCGGGAACACCCTCGTCGCGGTCCTGCACGACCTCAACCACGCGTCCAGGTACGCCACCCACCTCGTGGCGATGCGGGACGGGAGGGTCATCGCCGAGGGCGCACCGAAGGAGATCGTGACGTCGACGCTCGTGCGCGAGGTGTTCGGCCTGGAGTGCCGGGTCATCGAGGATCCGGCGACGGGCACGCCCATGGTCGTCCCGGAATCGAGAGCGGTGCGGACCGCGCACGTGTGAACGCGTTGCCTGACGCCGACGCCCCCGCTCGGCATCGACGCCCCCTCTGAACCACGCAGACCGGAGGGGGCGCCGGCGCCTGAAGGGGGCGTCGATGCTCACCGGCACCAGCGCTAACGTGGGGTCATGCGGATGACGTCGGCGGTGCGCAGCGCGAAGCGCGCACCCTTGCTGCAGGTCGTGAAGTCGGCCGTGGCGACGATCGCCGCCTGGCTGATCGCCGGCTGGCTGGTGCCAGGACCGCTGCCGGTGTTCGCGGCGATCGCCGCATTGCTCGTAGTATTGCCGAGCGTGAACCAGTCGTTCACGAAGGCGATAGAGCGCAGCGCCGGGGTGATCGTCGGCGTCGTGATCGCGACGGGACTCAGCCTGCTGCTGGGACCGCAGAGCTGGGTGGTCCTGCTCGCGATCGTGGTCGCGATGCTGGTGGCATGGGTGTTCCGTGCGACGCCGGGGATGGGAAATCAGGTCGCGATCTCGGCCATGCTGGTGCTCGCGCTGGGTTCATCCAGCCCCCAGTACGCCCTGGACCGCATCGTCGAGACGCTGATCGGCGTCGCGATCGGCATCATCGTCAACGCGCTGATCGTGCCCCCCGTGCTCACCGAGCCGGCACGGAGGGATCTCGGCCTGCTGGGCACGGAGATCGCCGCCAGTCTCGACCGGCTGGCCTCGGCGCTGCCGACTGCGCAGACACCCGCTCAGCTTCAGGGATTGATGGTGGAGGCGCGACTGCTGCGGCCGATGCGCGATGCCGCCGAAGCATCCATCACCGCGGGCGAGGAATCGCTCACGCTCAATCCGCGCCGTTCGCAGCGCGGCGACCTCGCCGAGATGCGCGCACTTCTGGACAGGCTCTCCCCGATCGTCACGCAGGTGATCGGGATGACGCGAGCGTACTTCGACCACTACGACGACACTCTTGCCGACGAACCGACGGTGCATGCGATCGCCGAGCAGCTTCGCCGGGCGGGCCACGATGTGCGCCTTGCCGTGCAGGTCGCCGACGTCGCACCCGAACCGTCATCGGAGACCTCGGCGATCCCGGCGCTGACCGCTCCGCTGCAGGTGAAGCCGCCGGCATCCGGTCACTGGATCCTGATCGGCTCGCTCATGGAGGATCTGCGCCGCGTCCGCGACGAGCTCGTCGGCGAGGAGTCCCCCCCCGGGCCGGAGTGGCGCGTCGAACCATACACCCGTCAGTGGATTTCACGGATGTCAGCCGAAACCGGCCGATCTGTGCTGACATCTGTGTTCTGGACTGACATCTGTCACCGGGGCGCCGGTCGTACGCTGGAATCATGACCGACACGATGACCGTCCCCGAGGTGCTCAGCGAACTCGCGGCCCTCGAGGACCCGAAGATGCGCGCCGCGAACGAGAAGCGCGGCGACGACCACGGCATCAACCTGTCGAAGATGCGGGGGCTCGCGAAGCAGATCAAGACGAACCATCCCCTGGCGAAGGAGCTGTGGTCGACCGGTGAGACCGCGCCGCGCCTGCTCGCGATGCTGATCTGCACGCCGCGCGCGTTCACAGCGGACGAGCTCGACGCGATGCTGCGTGAGACGCATCCGCCGAAGGTCAACGACTGGTTCGTGAACTACATCGCCAAGAAGTCGCCGCTCGCCGAGCAGATGCGTCAGCGGTGGTTCGACGACCGCGATCCGACGGTCGCCGCCGCCGCGTGGTCACTGACCAGCGAACGCGTCGCGAAGAACCCCGAAGGGCTCGACCTCGAGGATCTGCTCGACCGCATCGAGCGCGACATGAAGGATGCGCCGGCACGGCCGCAGTGGTCGATGAACGAGACGCTCGCGCAGATCGGCATCCATCATCCGCACCTCCGCGCCCGCGCGCTGGAGATCGGCGACCGGCTGCAGGTTCTCGCCGACTACCCGACCGCGCCGGGATGCACCTCGCCGTTCGCGCCGATCTGGATCAACGAGATCGTCAGACGCCGCGAGGGCTGACTCTAGGCTGAGTGCATGAGCACGCACATCGCCGCCGAGCCCGGTCAGATCGCCCCCATCGTCCTGTTCCCCGGCGATCCGCTGCGCGCCAAGTGGATCGCCGACACCTTCCTCACGGATGCGCAGCTCTATTCGGAGACGCGCGGGATGCTGGGGTTCACCGGCACCTGGAACGGGCACCGCGTCTCGGTGCAGGGGTCGGGCATGGGCCAGCCGTCCATGGCGATCTATGCGACCGAGCTGTTCAAGGACTATGACGTGCAGACGATCGTGCGGGTCGGCTCGTGCGGAGCGCTGACCGAGCGGCTCGCCGTGCGCGACATCATCATCGCGAACGGCGCCTGCACGGATTCCGGCATCAACCGCGTGCGGTTCAACGGACTCGACTACGCCCCTGTCGCCGACTTCTCGCTGCTGCGCGCGGCGGTCGAGGCGAGTGAGACCATGTCGCTGGACGCCGCCGTGCACGTCGGGCTGCTGTTCTCGAGCGACCAGTTCTACAGCACGCGGCCCGAGCTGACCGAGCCGTTCGTCGCCCACGGTGCACTGGGCGTCGAGATGGAGACCAGCGGGCTGTACACGCTGGCGGCGTTCCACGGACGTCGGGCGCTGAGCATCTGCACCGTCTCCGATCACATCGTGACCGGCGAGGAGACCACCGCGCAGGAGCGCGAGCAGACCTTCGGCGACATGATCGAGATCGCTCTGCGCGCGGCGACGGCCTGATCTCCGGCATCCCGCCGACCGTCGATCGCGACGCTCGGTAGGCTGAATCGGATATGACAGGCACGACGTCGACACCCGGCAGTGTGATCCGGACCCCCGGGATCATCGCACTGATGTCGATGTCGGCGCTGGGCTTCGCGGGCTTCGGCGCGCTCGTGTCGACGGTGCCGCTGTCGGCCGTGCGCGGCGGCGCGGACGAAGGCGGCGGCGGCCTCGTGAACGCCGTGATGATGGCCGCGACCGTCGCGGTGCAGACGACCGTCCCGGCAGCACTGCGCCGCTTCGGATGGACCCCGACGCTCGTGGCCGGTGTGGCGCTGCTCGGTACACCGTCGCTGCTGCTGCTCCTCACTGATGCTCTGCCTGCGATCCTCACGATCTCCGCCGCACGCGGCGCCGGCTTCGCGGTGATCACCGTGTGCGGATCGTCCGCGGTGGCGATGCTGGTGGACCCCGCCCGCCGCGGCCGTGCGATCGGCCTCTACGGTCTGTCGATCGCCGCCCCGCAGATCTTCCTCGTGCCGACGTCGGTGTGGATCGCGGAGAACATCGGCTTCTGGGTCGTCTTCGCCATCGGAGCAGCTCCGCTGCTCGCAACGGTCCCCGCGTTCCTCCTCGCCCGACGACTCGACCGGATGTCGCAGTCACCGGCGTCCGATCATGTCGCACACGGGACGAGCGCACGGGTGTGGCTCGCACTGACCGCGCCGAGCGTGGTCCTGCTCACGATCACCGCCCCTGGTGGGGCGCTGCTCACTTTCGTGCCGCAGTTCCCCGAGGTGGGCGGCTTCGCGGTCGCCGGTCTGTTCGCACTCACGGCGTGCGCCGCGATCGCCCGCTGGCTCGTCGGCGGGCCGGCTGATCGTTTCCGGCATCTGGCGTTCCAGCCGCCGTTGCTCCTGATCGGAGCGTCGGGGCTCGCACTGTGCGTGTGGTCGATGCTCGGCGGAGGAGGCGCGGCCCTGGTCGGCGGAATGGCGCTCACCGGCGTCGCGTACGGCGCACTGCAGAACGTCACGCTGATCGAGTCGTTCGCTGCGGTCGGACCCCGCCACCGCGACGTCGCGAGCGCCGTCTGGAATATCGGCTTCGACTGCGGCACCGGCATCGGCGCGCTGGTGGTGGGCTTCATCGCCGCAGGCACCGACTTCAGCGTCGCGCTGGCCACGACTTCGGTGCTCTGCATCATCGTCGCGATCGTCGTGCTGGTGCGCATCCTGGTCGGTCGGCGTCGCCGACGTCGACGCATTCGAATCGAACCGTGAGGAACCTCCCCTGCAGTGAGGGATGATCGAAGGACCATGACTTCTTCCGCGCGCCTCGATCCGACCTCCCTGCGCGACACCGAGGGCGCGATCGACCCGGATGCCGTCTACCTGGCATTCGTCGAATGGGCTGAGGGCACCGGCATCCAGCTGTACCCGGCGCAGGACGAGGCCGTCATCGAGATCGTCTCCGGACAGAATCTGATCCTCTCCACTCCCACCGGCACCGGAAAGTCCCTCGTCGCCATCGGCGCGCATTTCGCGGCGCTCGTCGAGGGCCGCCGCAGCTACTACACCGCGCCGATCAAGGCCCTCGTGAGCGAGAAGTTCTTCGCGCTCGTCGACATCTTCGGCCCTGAGAACGTCGGCATGATCACGGGCGACTCCTCCGTGAACGCGGACGCGCCGATCATCTGCTGCACAGCGGAGATCCTCGCGAACCTGGCGCTGCGTCAGGGGCCGTCGGCCGACGTCGGCCAGGTCGTGATGGACGAGTTCCACTTCTACGCCGACCCCGATCGCGGCTGGGCGTGGCAGGTGCCGCTGCTGTCTCTGCCGCAGACGCAGTTCATCCTGATGTCGGCGACGCTCGGCGATGTGACCGCGCTGGCCGAGGATCTGACCCGCCGCACAGGACGCGAGACGGCGACGGTCACGGGTGTCGAGCGGCCGGTACCGCTGCACTTCTACTACGAGCTGACGCCGATCCACGAGACCGTCGACGATCTGCTGACGACCGGCCAGGCGCCGATCTACGTCGTGCACTTCTCGCAGGCCGCCGCGATGGAGCGCGCGCAGGCGCTGTCGAGCATGAAGATCGCCACGCGAGAGCAGCGCGATCAGATCGCCGAGCTCATCGGAGAGTTCCGCTTCACGACCGCGTTCGGCAAGACGCTGTCCAAGTTCCTGCGCGCCGGCATCGGCGTGCACCACGCGGGCATGCTGCCGAAGTATCGCCGGCTCGTCGAGCAGCTGGCGCAGCGCGGCATGCTGCGCGTGATCTGCGGCACCGACACGCTCGGCGTCGGCATCAACGTGCCGATCCGCACGGTGCTGCTCACGGCGCTGACGAAGTTCGACGGCACGCGCATGCGACAGCTCAACGCCCGCGAGTTCCATCAGATCGCCGGTCGTGCGGGCCGCGCCGGCTTCGACACCGCCGGCACAGTGGTCGCCCAGGCACCCGAGCACGAGACCGAGAACGCCGCGCTGATCCGAAAGGCCGGTGACGACCCGAAGAAGAAGCGCAAGATCATCCGCAAGAAGGCACCGGACGGTTTCGTGTCGTGGGGAGAGCCGTCGTTCCGCAAGCTGATCGATGCCGAGCCGGAGACGCTGACCTCGCACATGCAGATCACGAGCGCGATGATGCTCAACGTGATCGGGCGCGGCGGCGACGTGTTCGGCAATATGCGCGCGCTGGTATACGACAATCACGAGCCTCGAGCGCGGCAGCGGATGCTGGCGATCCGGGCGCTGGGAATCTATCGGACGCTGCGGGAATCGGGGATCGTCGAGCAGACGGCAGACGGAGAGATCCGTCTCACGGTCGATCTGCAGCCGAACTTCGCACTCAACCAGCCGCTGTCGCCGTTCGCGCTGGCCGCATTCGAGCTGTTGGATCCGGATGCCGCGACCTTCGCCCTCGACATGATCTCGATCGTCGAGGCGACGCTCGACGATCCGCGTGCGGTGCTGAGCCAGCAGGAGTTCCTCGCGCGAGGCGACGCGGTCGCGGAGATGAAGCGCGAAGGCATCGAGTACGACGAGCGGATGGAGCTGCTCGAGCAGATCACGTATCCGAAGCCTCTCGAAGAGCTGCTCGGCGCGGCCTTCGACACGTACAGCGCTGCGCAGCCGTGGATCCGTGACTTCGAACTGCACCCGAAGGCCGTCGTCCGCGACATGTACGAACGTGCCATGTCTTTCGGGGAATATGTCGCGTACTACAAGATCGCCCGCTCGGAGGGCGTCGTGCTGCGGTATCTCTCGGACGCGTACCGCGCGGCGTCGCAGACGATCCCGGAGGATCTCAAGAACGAGGATCTGCGCGATCTGATCGAGTGGCTCGGCGAGCTCGTTCGCCAGGTCGACTCGAGCCTCCTGGATGAGTGGGAGGAGCTGCGCTCGGGCACCGACAACGGAGTGGTCGACCTTCCCCGCCATGACGACGAGCCGATCGTGCCGCCGGCGCCGAAGCGTCTGACCTCCAACGTGCGCGCGTTCCGCATCCTGGTGCGCAACGAGCTGTTCCGCCGCGTGCAGCTCGCCGCCCGCGAGGACGTCGACGCGCTCGCGGCGCTCGACTCCTCGTTCGGCGAAGCCGGCTGGAACGACGCCCTCGACGCCTACTTCGCCGAGCACGACGACATCCTCACCGGCCCTGATGCGCGAAGCTCGAAGCTGCTGCTCCTCACCGAGGGCCAGGCGCAGTGGACCGCGCGTCAGATCATCGACGACCCCTCCGGTGACCACGACTGGGGCATCTCCGCGACGATCGATCTCGCTGCATCCGATGAAGCCGGCGAAGCGGTCGTGACAGTGACCGCGGTGGACCGGCTCTAGGTGCTCGATCGCGGCCGGTCGATCCGCGAGACGAAGTGGAGTGGAGCATCGAGCGGATTCTCCGGCTCCATGTCGCCTTCGCCGATGCGGCGGAAACCGGATTTCTCGAGCGCACGCCACGACGCCGTGTTCCCCGCCACCACCGGCACGATGACGGCCGGGCAGTCGGGGTAGCTCGACCACGTGTCGGCGACGATCGCGCGGATGATCGCCGTCCCCAGACCGCGCCCCGTCCGAGCGGAGTCCGCGACGAAGTAGTCGATCGTGACCGCGCCGGACGGCACATCGACGATCGCGCTGAGCTCACGGAAGTCCTCCGCGTAGTCCTCTATGCGCGAGCGCTGCACGAGGGCTTCGGGTGTCCCGTCCACCGACACGAGCAGATCCTCCCCGGCCTCGTCGCCGCGGGTGCCCGGTCCGAAGTCGCGAGCCACCCCGTCGGGAGTGAAGTCGTGATGCCAGTACCGGTGCACGTGCGGCCGCGACAGCCAGTCCGAGAGCAGCGGGAAGTCGGCCTCGACGACCGGTCGCCACGTGATCGTCTCCGCTGATGTCGGGGCATCGTCCATCCCGCCATGCTCGCCCGCCTCGCGTCATCGGGCAACCCCGAGCGTCGACCGGCTCCAGACCGCGTTCAGCCGTGCATCCGCGGGTCCTCGGTCGGATCGGAGTACGCCGGCGGGCAGCCTGAGGCGACAGCATCCGGTCGCAGTTCGTAGTGCCACGACTCGTTGCCGTAGATCTGGCACAGCCCGTACTGCGCGCCGTGCTGGGCGAGCCAGTCGGTCGCCGTGAGCGGACCGATGTCGACGGCATCCCCCGACACGTGCGCTGAGGTCTGCGCCGTCGCGACCCAGCGTGCCGCCTCCTCCTCCGAGCCGTAGTCATCGACCGCCGCGCGCAGCAGGAAGCTCTGATACTCCGGCGATCGCCAGCCGCTGTTGACGTCGAACTCGACACCGCTCGCCTCGGCATCCGTGGCCGCCCGGCGCAGTGCGTCGAGGAGCGCGGGGTTCAATCGGGTCACGGCCGGCGCCTGGTCCTCGAACACGGACAGCCCTTCGCCCTCGGCGATGTAGCCGTGCTCGGAGGTGAGGACGGAGCCCGAATCGCCGATGGGCTCGAACACGACAGGCTGCCCTGACCCGCCGGCGATCTCTGCGAGCGACCGGGACCCGTTGGCCACCACGAGCACGAGGGCTATGACGAGCGCGATCAGGGTGACGACGAGCGCGGCCACCGCACGACGCTGCTGGCGGCGGGCGTCCGCAGGCGAAGTCGGCGGAGGGGCGAGCACATGGGTGGTTCTCATGCATCCAGCGAACCCGGCGCGACGTTGCGACGCCGTATGCGTTTCTTCATACGCTCCCGATATGCGCGGGTGCGTAGGATCTGAGCACATGGAAGCAGACTCATGCGCGTGCTGATCGTCGAGGACGAACCGTACCTGGCGGAGGCGGTGCGCGATGGTCTGCGGCTCGAGGCGATCGCCGCCGACATCGCGGGTGACGGCGACACCGCGCTCGAGCTGCTGAGCATCAACTCGTACGATCTCGCCGTGCTCGATCGCGACATCCCCGGCCCTTCCGGTGATGAGGTCGCGCGCTGGATCGTGGACTCCGGCAGCGGCATCCCGATCCTCATGCTCACCGCCGCCGACCGCCTCGACGACAAGGAGTCGGGATTCGAACTCGGTGCCGACGACTATCTCACCAAACCGTTCGAGATGCGCGAACTCGTGCTGCGGCTGCGCGCCCTCGACCGGCGACGCACGCACGTGCGCCCTCCGGTGCACGAGGTCGCCGGCCTCCGCCTCGACCCGTTCCGCCGCGAGGTGTACCGCGATGACCGCTACGTCGCACTGACGCGCAAGCAGTTCGCCGTGCTGGAGGTGCTCGTCAGTGCCGCGGGCGGCGTGGTCAGCGCCGAGGAGCTGCTCGAGCGGGCATGGGACGAGAACGCCGACCCCTTCACGAACGCCGTGCGCATCACGGTCTCATCGCTGCGCAAGAGGCTCGGCGAGCCATGGCTGATCCTGACGGTGCCGGGTGTGGGCTATCGGATGGACACGGATGCCGCCGATGGCTAGGCGCCGCGGCATGAGCGCTCGGCTCAAACTGACGCTGAGCTACGCCGGATTCCTGATGGTCGCGGGGGTGCTGCTGCTGGCGGTGGTCGCGCTCTTCCTGCTGCGCTACGTGCCGGACGGGCAGATCAGGACCATGGGCCCCTTCGTGCCCAACCGCTCCGACCTGGTGCGCGCGTTCGTGCCGCCGACGATCGCGGCGCTCGTCTTCCTCCTCGCGCTCGGCCTGGTCGGGGGCTGGTTCCTCGCGGGTCGGATGCTGGCGCCGCTGACCCGGCTCAATGAGGCCGCTCGCCTCGCGGCCGATGGTTCGCTCTCGCATCGCGTCGACATGCCGGGTGCGAAGGACGAGTTCCGCGACCTCGCTGACGTGTTCGACACGATGCTCGCGCGACTCGAGGCGCACGTCGAGGAGCAACGGCGCTTCGCCTCGAACGCCTCGCACGAGTTGCGTACGCCCCTGGCGATCTCGCAGGCGATGCTCGAGGTCGCGCGCGAGGATCCTGAGCGCGACGTCGACGTTCTCATCGACCGCCTGCAGGACGTCAACGCACGGGCGATCGCTCTGACCGAAGCGCTGCTCCTGCTGGCCAGGGCCGACCGCGGCACGTTCAGTCGCGAGCGCGTCGAGCTGTCGCTGCTGGCCGAAGAAGCGGTGGAGAGCCTGCATCCGCTCGCCGATCGGCGGGGCGTGACACTCGACATCCGGGGCACGACGGCCTCTGTCGACGGCTCCCCTGCGCTGCTCCAGCAGCTCATCGTCAACCTCGTGCACAATGCGATCGTGCACAACATCGCGGTGGGCGGCAGCGTCGAGGTGCGCACCGAGATGACCCAGCGCGGTGCCGTGGCAGTCATCGAGAACAGCGGCGAGGTGATCCCTGCGCACCTCCTGGCCACACTGCGCGAGCCGTTCCAACGCGGTGCCGGCCGCTTCCGCAGCACGGACGCGGCCCATGCCGGCGCCGGACTCGGGCTCGCGATCGCCGACGGGATAACGCGGGCCCACGGCGGAACGCTCGAGCTGGAGCCGCGCAGCGGCGGCGGGCTCATCGTCACAGTGCGGCTGCCGGTCGAGTGAGGTCGGCGGGCGCCTCGATGCTCGCCCGCTTCCGCTCGCACGCTTGGCTCGCACGGTTGGGCGGAGAACGCACCCTTGGGCGGAGAAATCCTGCAGATTGTTCCGCCCATCACTGCGAATTCCGCCCATCCGGGTGGACAGACTGAGCCGACCCACGTGGTGGCGCAGCATCCGCTCGTCTCAGCCCGTAGCCCGCAGCATCCGAGCCGCCACCTCGCGCAGCGCCCGCCGCACCTCGTCGCCTTCGAGCACCTCGAACTCGATCCCACTCATACCGATGTAGAGCGCGAATTCTTCCGGCGAACGAGACCCGGCGGTGAGGATGCTGGTGCCGTCGCCCTCTGCCTCGACCGTCGCGACTGTGGCGTCGAAGTGCTGCGACACCACGTCGGCAGACGCGTGCATGCGCAGACGGGCCCGATACGGGTACGGCGCCGTGGTGATGCTGCGGGTCGTGAACTCCCGCAGAGCGTCATCGGGGATGTCGCGCCGAGGGAACTCCTCGCGCAGCTGCACCGGTCGGCGGATGCGGTCGACCCGCAGTGTGCGCCACGCCTCATGCTCCGGCACCCAGGCGATCAGGTACCAGCGCTCCGCGGTGTGCACGATCCGGTGCGGCTCGATGATCCGTTGCACCTCGGCACCGTCGTGGCGCGTGTAGTCGATGCGCAGCCGCATCCGTCCGGCGATCGCCGATGCTGCGGCCGTCACCACGCCCAGATCGACGTCCGGCCACACGCCACCCGTGAGCGGCACCATCGCCTGCTCGACCTCGCTGATCTGCTGCCTGGTCGCCGGTGACAGCGACTGCTCGAGCTTGGCGAGCGCCCGCGCCGCGGCATCCTCCATTCCGGTGACCACGCTGCCGGCCGCAGCACGCAGCCCGACCGCGATCGCGACGGACTCATCAGGTGCGAGTGCGAGCGGCGGTACCTCGGCCCCGGCGCCGAGGCGGTAGCCGCCGTGCCGCCCCCGCGTCGCCTCGATGCCGTAGCCGAGCTCGCGCAGATCGTCGATGTCGCGCCGCAGCGTGCGATCGCTCACCTCGAGGCGATCGCGCAGTTCAGCGCCGCTCCACTCCCGCCGCACCTGGAGCAGGGAGAGAAGGGCGAGCGTGCGTCCGGTGGTGCGAGTCATGACTCCATCCTCATTCGCTATCAGGACACATTATGTCCTTTTAGATCGAGAGGATGAAGTCATGAACACGAACGAGAACGTCCGCCCCTTCCGTATCGAGATCTCGGACTCCGCGGTCGCAGACCTCCGCAGTCGACTCACCGATGCCCGGTTCACGCATCCGCTTCCGGTCGATGACCGCAGCACGGGCATCCCCTCGTCCGAGCTGCAGGCCCTCATCGCGCACTGGTCCGATCACGACTGGCGTGCGACCGAAGAGCGTCTGAACGCCCTGCCGCAGATCATCACGACCATCGACGGGCAGAACCTCCACGCCGTGCACGTGCGATCGCCGCATCCTGACGCGACGCCGTTGCTGCTCATGCACGGCTGGCCCGGATCGTTCCTCGAGTTCGAGAACCTGATCGGCCCCTCACCGATCCGGTCGCACACGGCGGCGACGCATCCGACGCGTTCGATGTCGTGATCCCGTCACATCCGGGATTCGGATTCTCGATGCCACTGGTCGGCCGCGATTGGAAGCGCAGCGACATCGCCGTGGTGATGCTCGAGCTGATGACCAGGCTCGGATATGAGCGCTTCGCCGTGCAGGGCGGCGACATGGGTGCGGGGGTGGCACCTGAGATAGGGCGGCTCGCGCCCGAGCGCGTGATCGGCGTGCACGCGAACGGCTCGCTCGGTTCATTCGTCGGGCAGGTCGACGACGAGACGGCGGCGGCGCTCACACCGCTCGAGCAGGACCGGCTGCGTCGGGTCGGCGAATTCATGCAGAAGGAGTTCGGCTACATCGCGATCCAGTCCACGCGGCCGGCGCTGATCGGCGCGATGACCGCAGACAGCCCTGTGGCCCAGTTCGCGTGGATCCATGACAAGTTGCAGGAGTGGACGCATCCGGCCGAGACACCGGTCGCTTCGCTCATCGGCGAGCAGTTCCTCTTCGACAACGCCGCGCTGTACTGGTTCACCGCGACGGGCGGCTCGGCGGCGTATGTCGGGTACGCGCAGGATGCCGGCTGGGGCGCCGAGCCCGAAAGTTCAGGGGTTCCCACCGCCGTGATCGTGTTCGCACACGACGTCGGCCTGCGGTTCGCCGAGGAGAAGGCGAACAACATCGTCCGCTGGACGGATGTCGAGGGCCGCGGCGGACACTTCGCCGCGCTTGAGGAACCGGAGATGCTGCTGGCGGACGTGCGGGCGTTCTTCCGCGGGCTGCGCTGAGCCTGGTTCGGATGCAGGGCCTCGGGCGGACTGACATCCCACCGCTTCGGGAGGAGAACTCCGTGTTTGGGGGGGGAATACCCCGTATTCCTCCTCCCAACCGCGAGAACTCCGCCCATCAGTGCGCGGCATCGAAGCGCGAATGCGCCCGACAGCCGCGAAGCGCGGTCAGGCGACCTTGGTGCCGCGCGTCGCGGCGAGCTCCTGCCCGTACACGCGTGCCGACTCCTCGGCCTTGCCCTTGAGCTCGTTCGCGACCTCTGTGAAGGCGTCGAGGGCCGGGTTCACGCCGACGAGGGTGAACGGGCGCTGCACGACGCGCAGGTCGAGACCCCAGACGTCCTCGAGCACGCGACGCAACCATCCGGTGGAGTGGTCCCAGCCCTCCTTGGGCGTTCCCGGGGCGTAGTTTCCGCCGAGCACGGTGACGAGCGTCGCGGGCTTGCCGTTCAGCGCGGTTCCCTCCGGATCGATGCGGGGGTCGGTGTAGGCGAGGTCGAACCAGGTCTTGAAATGCTGCGAGACGCCGTAGTTGTACAGCGGCACGGCGAACAGCAGCGCGTCCGCGCCGATCAGCTCGTCCGCGAAGGTGGCCGCGAGGGCGCGGGCGGCGTTCTGCTGCTCGCTGCGCTGGTCCTCTGCGACGAACTTCGACGTGACGGCATCCGCCCACACCGTCGCGGGGACGGGGTCGGCCGCGAGGTCGCGCCTGGTCACGATCGAGTCGGGGTGGGATGCCGTCCACTCGGCCTCCACGAGATCGGCGAGCGAGCGGCTGGCGGATGTGGCGGGGAGGATGCTGGCATCCAGGCGGAACAGGGACATGAAGGACCTTTCGTTTTCGGAGTCGCTCTGTTTTTATTAGCGACTCGCGTTAACGTAGCACAGGTATGATGGGGGCATGGCCGAGGCCGAAACAGCGATCCACGTGTGTGACGCCGCTGTCACACTGGCCTTCAGCGTGCTCGGAAAGCGCTGGAACGGCATGATCGTGTCGTCACTCGGCGGAGGCCCTGCCACGTTCGTGGCACTGCGCCGCGCCGTGTCCGGCATCAGCGACACCGTGCTCTCCGACCGTCTCGCCGAGCTCGCTCAGGCGGGGCTCGTCGACCGCACGGTCGACGCCGGCCCGCCGGTGACCGTGTCGTACGCGTTGACGGACAGCGGCGAGAGGCTGCTGCCGATCCTCAGCGAACTCGGTCAGTGGGCGGCTGCGAACCTCGAGGTCCCCTCGCACTGACGCACCTCATTCGGAGGGCCGACACGCCACCTGTCGGACGTATTGCGCCGGAGGGTCCGACATCTGGCGTGTCGGCCCCCGAGGTGGTTGGCGACGGGTCGCGTCAGGCGCCGCGGCAAAGGCCGCTCACCAGGGGTTGGGCTTGTAATCCTTCAGGAACACCCCGTGCACGTCGACGCCCGCCTCGCCCTGCACGATGGGGTCGTACACGCGCGCGGCGCCGTCGACGAGGTCGAGCGGGGCGTGGAAGCCCTCCTCGGCGAGGCGCACCTTCGTGTGGTGCGGGCGCTCATCCGTGATCCAGCCGGTGTCGACGGCGGTCATCAGGATGCCGTCGGTCTCGAGCATCTCGCCGGCGCTGGTGCGGGTGAGCATGTTGAGCGCCGCCTTGGCCATGTTCGTGTGCGGGTGTCCAGGCCCCTTGTAACGACGCGAGAACTGGCCCTCCATCGCCGAGACGTTCACCACGTACTTGCGATGCGCGTCAGACGAGGCCATCGATGCCCGCAGGCGGCTGATCAGCAGGAACGGTGCGGTGGTGTTCGCGAGCTGCACCTCGAGCATCTCGAGCGGGTCGACCTGCTCGACGGACTGCACCCAGCTGTTGACGCGGTTGATGTCCGGGACGAGGCCGCCGGCGTCGATCGCACTGCCGTCGGCGTGCTTCTCCAACGACGACGATCCGGGCGCCATCGCGAGCCGTGCGAGGTCTTCGGCCGTGAGCGCCTGTCCGCCCTGCTCCGCCACAGTGCCGCCGAGGGCGGCCACTGACAGCAGCGGGTTGGAGTCGACGGATGCCTGCAGCGCCTGCGGATGCGGATCGACCGTGTGCCCGAACGTCTCCATCTCGGGCAGCGGTCCGTCGGGGAGCGGTTGCATCTCGGCATCCGCCAGCAGCGAGTACGCACCCGGCGAGCGCCTGACCGTCTGCGCGGCGTTGTTGATGAGGATGTCGAGCGGACCCTGGGCCGCGACCGAATCGGCGAGCGCGATCACCTGTGCCGGATCGCGCAGGTCGATGCCGACGACGCGCAGCCGGTGCAGCCAGTCTGCGGCATCCGGCAGTGACGAGAACCGGCGCACGGCATCGCGCGGGAACCGTGTGGTGATCGTCGTGTGGGCGCCGTCGCGCAGCAGCCGCAGAGCGATGTGCATGCCGATCTTGGCGCGGCCGCCGGTGAGCAGCGCCCGCTTGCCTGTGAGGTCGGTGCGGGCGTTGCGCTTGCCGTGACTGAAGCGCGCGCAGTCGGGGCAGAGCTGGTGGTAGAACGCATCGACGAGCGTGTACGGCTGCTTGCAGATGTAGCAGTTGCGCGGCTTGAGCAGTTCGCCGGCGATCGGGGCGTCCACCGTCGTCTTCAGGTCGTTGCCGCGCGTCTCGTCGTCGATCCGGTCGGGTGCGCCTGTCGCGGTGTTGGCGACCACGGCCTTGTCGGCCGCGGCGATCGCGTCGCGGATCTCCTTGCGGCGCACGCGCTTGACAGCCTTGAACATCGCCGCAGTCGCGCGGCGGACGGCGATGTAATCGGGATGCTCTTCGCTGATCTTGTCCATCGATGCGAGAACCCGCAGCGTCGTCTCGAGATCCGCCGGGTCGAGGCCGTCGCCGAGGTCAGAGGTGTCGGCAGCGGGCGCATCGGTCATTGTGCCGATTTTACGCGAGCGGGCTGGGAGAAGCCGCCGCGGGGGGGCGA
>NZ_JBLVOB010000007.1:730109-759906 GCF_053543555.1 Microbacterium xerophyticum
CGCGAGCGGTCGCCCGTCCGCCACGTGCACGACGGTGAGACGCACGAACGGCGTCGTCTCCCCTGCGGCGACGAGCAGCGCCGTGACCCGATCGCGCACCGCCTGCGCGATCTCGACGGCGCTCCCCTGCGAGTCGATGCCGAGCGCCACCTCCACCTGAGTGGAGCCGCCCGTGTTCGTGATGACCACACGTGTCGCGGCATCCTCCGATCCGCTCAGGCGCTCGACGGCCGCCCCGACCAGGTTCGTCACCGCCGAACCGGTGCGGTACAGCGCGACGACACCGGGTGTTCCGAGCACCGCGGCTTCGATCTTCACCACGAGGTCGTTCATCGCCTGTCCTCCGTCCAGGTCGAGATGTCGTGCACCGTGATGTCGATCCCGGTCACGGCCAGTCGCGTGTGCCGGGCCAGCCTGACGGCGATCTCCGATCTGAGCCTCTCGGCGAGCTGCACGATCGGTTCTCCGAACGGCACGCTCACGTCGACCTCTACGCCGACCTCCGCACCGCGCACGGTGACGTCTCCGTCGAGCCTGCACCGTCCGATGAGGATGCCGGGGAACACGTTCTCTGCGGCACGGATGAGCCCCCGCACCGCGCCTTCCGTGATCGCGAGGTCGGATCCGTCGTCGGGATCGGCGAGGGGGATGCGCCGGCCGGAGCGGGCGTCCATCGCGATGCCGCTGAGGATCGACTGGATCCATCCGGGCTCGGGTGCGGGCTCCGCAGCCTCATCGCTGGCCATCAGCGCGGGTGTGAGCGCACGAAGACGCTCCATCGCGTCGAGGGCGAGTGCGCAGCCGGGGGAAGCATCGATGGATGGATCGGCCGGCGTCCGGTCGGCATCGAGGTAGTCCGTCAACTCCTCGATCGTGTGGCCGTCCAGGTCGTCCGGCTCGAGCCCGAGGGGCAGTCTGCCGTCTTCGGTCATCGCCATTCCTCCATTCGCACCATGATGTGCTTGCGCGCACGAGCGAGCAGCCCGCGCACCGTGGTCACTGGCATCGCGAGCTCCGCTGCCATCTCCTCATACGTGAGTCCACCGATCTCGCGGAGCACCCAGCTCTGCCGCTGCGCCTCCGGCAACTCTGCGAGCGCCGCGTTCAGCGCCTCCACACCCGCGCGGGTCTCCGCTGCGCGCGCCGGCGTCGTATCCGGCGACGCCGGTGGCTCGATGCCATCGATGTCGACCTGCGGACGCCTCGATCGCACGCGATCCATGGCCTTGCGGCTCACGATCCGCATCAGCCAGCTCTTCACCGCCGCTGGGTCCTCCAACTCCGACAGTCGCTGCCAGGCGATCACGAACGCCTCCTGCAGAACGTCGTCGACGTCGGCGCTGGCGCCGAGCACCCGACGCACGTAGGCGCGCATCATCGGCGTGTAGCGGCGAACCAGCACTTCGAACGCGGCGATGTCGCCGTCGATCGCACGACCGGCGACGATGCGGTCGTCCGCGCCCGCCAGTCTGCTGCCCGGTTCTTCGTCGGTCATCCTCTTCTTCCCATCCCCGCGCGCGCGTCCGCCCCGGCCACCCGCAGGAAGCGGAGACCGGGGCGGACGATGCACGCGTGCGTCACTTGGCGGAACGCCGTCCTGCGATGAGGCCGTAGACCAGCAGAACGATGACCGATCCGCCGATCGCGAGCAGCCAGCTGCTCAGCGAGAAGAACGCATCCACGCCGACGCCGAAGACGGCGCTTCCGATCCAGCCGCCCAGCAGCGCGCCGACGACGCCCAGGATCAGGGTGATGAACCATCCGCCGCCCTGCTTACCGGGGAGGATGAGCTTCGCGATCGCACCGGCGATCAGTCCGAGGAGCAGGAATCCGAGAAATCCCATGTGTGTGTTGCCTTTCAGTTGTGTGTTCAGTCTGCGGCTGTCAGCAGCGGACCGTTGTCACGTCGCGGGCTCGGCGAGCCGCGTCCGCGGAGGGCCTCACCGAACGCGGGTGGCGGAGCGGTATCGCCCCAGCCATCCGCGATCGGTGAGGTGGATCAGGATGGGAGTCTCGCCCCCCAGCAGAGAATCCCAGTCCCGGATCGCTTGTTCGGCCGCCGCGAGCACGTCACCCAGAGACGCACCCTGCCTGACGGTCACTGCGAGCCGAACCGTGCGTACGCCCTCCACCCGGAAGACCCCGGTGCGAGCGGACAGCACATCAGGGCGCGCGGTGAGCGCGCCCGAGAGAACGGCGTCGACCACGTTGCGGTCGACATCCGTCCGGCCGTCGTCCGCTCGGATCCGCGTGACCTCGGGGACGCCCCCGCGTCCTCGAGCGAACACGAAGATGATGAGCGCGACGGCCAGTATGAGGGCGGCAGCGGATGCCGCGAGGAGAACGACGGGGATGTCGCTGCCGAGGACGGTCACGCTGTGCGCCTCGAGCGCGTCCTCGACGCTGCGCTCGATGCCGGCCAGCACGGGTTCGACCGTCGCAGGGCGCCATGCCCGCAGCAGCGCGACGAGGCCGAGCGCGGCGAACAGCACGCCTCCGATCAGCAGCACCGCCCGGTTGAGGATGCGGTTGGTCGAATTCACGCGACCACTCCTTCCCGAGCGACCTCGACGGATGCCGCGGTGTCGAAGCCCGCACCGGAGACCGCGGCGATCGCGATCCTCTCCACCCGGTCGCGGTCGACGCGGATGCCGCTGGTGGGCGTGACCCTGACCGTCAGACCGCGCCGTGCGACGGTCGTGGAGACCTGTCGGCGGTCGATGGCGCACTCGCGCGCGACGGCATCGGCCGCGGCATCCGCCAGAACGCCGTCGTCGACGACGAGTGCGACGCGATCCGTCACGCGCGCATGACGGGCCCGACGCCCAGGCAGCACAGCGGCGAGGATGAGCAGCACGGCTACGAGCAGGGCGAGGATGCCGGCCGCGATGAGGACCGAAGCGAGATCCCACGCGCCAACGATGTCGACGAGCCAGGTCGCCGCGCGTTCGCGGAAGGCGACATCGGCTGTCGCCCAGATGCCGAGGACGAGCAGTGCGAGGAGCGTCAGCGCCAGCAGCGCGGCGAGGACCACCGCCGCCGCAGAGCGGGACGAGTGCGTCTCACGGCGCAGCACGCGCCGATAGATCTGTTGACGACGATCCATCAGATGACCCTCCTCTCCGCAGAATGCTTCACACCGGTGAACCTGACATCCACCGCGCTCACGCGGCGGCCGGCGAGATCGTCCAGCCCCGAGATGATGCCCGCGCGCAGGCGACCGCTCTGATCGTCGACCGACCTCGACGGCGTCGCGATCAGGATCGGCGTCACCACGCTGACCCGAAGGTCGCCGGCATCATCGGAGAGCTTCACCGCGATGTCGCGCGCCGGCACCTGCGATGCATCCGTCGCCAGGGCCGCCGCGAGATGCTGCAGCGCGCGCACAGTGACGATGGTGCGGCCGCGCCGCACCACCTCGTCGGTCGGCGCCGCGCCCACCCCGTCGCCGAGGACGCCCTCCGCACCTCTCATGACGACGAGCGGCGCCCGCGGAACGCGTCAGCAAGGGCGCGCACGTCGAGGCGGCCGTCGATGATGCGACCGAGCACGGCGCCGACCAGTGCGGCGACGAGCACCAGCACGAAGGCCCAGAAGCCGAGGACGATCCAGACGACGGCGAGCGCGCCGGCGGTGGCGGCGCCGATCACGGTCGCATTCACCGGACTCGCGCCTCCTGCGCCTCATCGGGCTCGTCGTCCTCCGACGGGATGTGCACATCGTTGATGGTGACGTTGACCTCGGTGACCTCCATGCCGACGAGTTCTTCCATCGCGCGGAAGATCGAGGCGCGCACATCGTCCGCGACCTTCTGGAGTGCGGCCGGGTATTCGGCGACGATGGTCACGTCGACCGCGACCTGCTTCTCGCCGACCTCGACGGTGATGCCCTGCGTGAGGTCCGTCGTGTTGAGGGCATCGCGGATGGCCCCGACCATGCGTGCCGCGCCGCCGCCGAGCGCGTAGACGCCTGACGCCTCGCGTGCGGCGATGCCGGCGATCTTCGCGACCACGCTGTCCTCGATGGTCGTCCTGCCCGATCCGTGCGGTGTCTTGTCGGCCACGTCGGCCGGCGTCGTGGGCTGGGTGCGGGGCGTCGCATTCACCATGTTCAGTCCTTCGTTCGCTCTGCGCATCCGATCTGGATGCCTGTCGCGGAAACCGCGTCATGGATAAGACGCACCCACCCCGCGAAACGTCACGAAAAATCTGGAAGAAGTTCTGACGCACTCCGGCGACAGTGTCTCCGCCCCGGCGTATCGTCGCCGGTATGAACGACAGCGCATACGGCATCATCCCGGCATACCTCCTCGCCCGTCTGGCCGAGTCGGGGCGGTTCCCCCGGGCGGCGGATGCCGCGCGACAGACCCTGCTCGCCGGTCGTCCGACGTTCCGCGCGCGCCTCGATCTCTCGATCGACGAACAGGGAGATCTCGTCGCCGAGCTGTCGGATGCGCCGAACCGCACGATCAGCGACGCGCAGAACACCGAGACGCTGCCGGGTGTCGTCGTGCGCGCCGAAGACGATCCGGCTGTCGACGACGTCAGCGTGAACGAGGCGTTCGACGGTCTCGGTGCGACGTTCGAGATGCTGCTCGCCGCGTTCGCGCGCAACTCCCTCGACGGGTCCGGCGCTCCGTTGGACGCGTCGGTGCACTACGGCACCGACTACGACAACGCCTTCTGGGACGGCGAGCGCATGGTGTTCGGCGACGGCGACGGCGAGGTGTTCCGCGGCTTCACCGGCTCGATCACGGTCATCGGCCACGAGCTCGCGCACGGCGTCATCCAGCACACCGCGAACCTCGAGTACCAGGGGCAGGCCGGTGCGTTGAACGAGTCGATCGCGGACGTGTTCGGCGCGCTCACCGAGCAGTACACCCAGGGGCAGACGGCGGATCAGGCGAGCTGGCTGATCGGCGCCGGCATCTTCACGGAGCAGGTGCAGGGCACGGCGCTGCGGTCGATGCTCGAACCCGGCACGGCCTACGACGACGACGAACTCGGCAAGGACCCGCAGCCCGCGCACATGCGCGACTTCGTGAGGACGACAGAGGACAACGGCGGAGTGCACATCAACTCCGGCATCCCGAACCGCGCATTCGCCCTCACCGCGACCGCGCTCGGCGGCAACGCGTGGGAGCGCGCGGGCCTCACCTGGTACAACGCTCTGACCGGCGGGCTGGCGAGCACGGCGGACTTCCGGGAGTTCGCGGATGCGACGATCGCGGCCGCCGTCGACGACGAGGTCGCGACAGCCACTCGCGCAGCGTGGACCACCGTGGGAGTCTATGAGGATGCGCGACGTAGCCCCACCGAGTGATCCGGCCGATGAGCCGGGCTTCCTCATCGTGGTGATCCGCACCGGCGGCATCGCCGGCATCAGCCGCCGCTGGCAGGTCGAGCCACCGCGCGAAGAGGCGCCGCAGTGGATCGAGCTGATCGACCGCTGCCCGTGGGAGGCACCGGCCCCCACGCCGCCCGGCGCTGACCGATACGTCTGGAGCATCCGGGCCCGCACGCCGGGCGCCCGGCACGAGACAGAACTTCCGGAATCGGCACTCGACGGTCCGTGGCGCAGGCTCGTCGACGCGGTGCGCGCCGCGGCGGCAGACTGACGCGCGCTGCCCCGTTTCGCCGCGCATCCGTCTGCAACCGCACACTTGTCGACACTCACCGCACACTTGTCAGGTCAGATCACACTTGTCAGTCGAGATCGCCGATTTCAGCAGCCATGTGTGCAAATCCGCTGACAAGTGTCGGCAGCTCAAGGCGCGGGGCGCGGCTCCAGCATCACTCTGGTGACGGGCAGGGCCTGCGGATGCTCCTGTTGCAGCCACGTCATGATCTTCTCCCGCACGAGACAGCGCAGATCCCACTGGTCGTCGGAGTTAGCCGCCGAGATCTTGAAGCGCAGCGTGACGTGGCCGCCCTCTGATCCGGTGACCAGCACGTTCGCGGAGCGCCGGTCCCAGGCGTCCGACGATTCCACGATCTCCATGAACTTCTCGCGCACGGCATCCACCGGCACCCGCCAGTCGAGATCCATGTAGACGGTGCCGATGATCCTGTCGCTCCTGCGGGTCCAGCTCTCCACCGGCTGCGAGGTGAAGTAGGTGCAGGGAAGGATCAGCCGGCGCTCGTCCCAGATGTTGACGACCACGTACGAGAGGTTGATCTCTCCGATTCGTCCCCACTCGCCCTCGACCACGACGACGTCGCCGACGCGGATCGAGTCCGTGAACGCGATCTGCACTCCGGCGATCAGGTTGCCGAGAGTCGACTGCGCGGCGAGCCCGGCGATGACGCTCACGACACCCGCCGAAGCCAGGATGCTGGTGCCCACCGCGCGCACCTCGGGGAAGCTGAACAGCACCGCGCCGATCGCGATGATCGCGATCAGGACGACGGCGAGCCTGTTGAGCACTGTCAGCTGCGTCTGACGGCGGCGCGCTTCCGGGCTCGTGGCATCGCGCCTGCTGTCGTACTGCATGAGCCGTTCCATGCCGAAGGTGACGACCGTCGACAGCAGCCAGGCGCCGAGGAGCACCGCGGCGATCAGCAGGATGCGCTGCAGCACCGGCCACCACGACAGGCTCGACGGCGCGGTGACGGCGCACGTGATCCACACCGCAATCAGGAAGGCCAGGATCATCCCCGGCACGCGGATGCGGCGCTCGAGGTCGCCGATCCAGGCGGAGCGGCCGCGGGTACGACCTGCCACGAATCGGATCCCGATGACGACGACCGCCACGATCGCGACCGCGACGAGCAGCGCCACGAACGTCTCGAGCCACAGGCCCCAGTCCAGGTTCGCACCGCCGAGAGCGTTCTGACCGAGGGGAGAAGGCATCGTTCCACCCTAGACAGGTCGACCCGCTCCAGAGAAGCCCCTTGTTTACGATGCCCCCTCTGGCGCACTCTGGATGCGATGAGGTGCGCCGAACAGGACGGGCGAACCGCTCGCAGCAAAGGAGCTGTCATGTCGCAGAAGATCATCCCCAACCTGTGGTTCGACCAGAACGCCGATGAGGCCGGCGCGTTCTACACCGAAGTCTTCCCCGGAGCCACGGCGATCGTCGGCGCGCGGTACCCGGATGATGTGCCCGACTGGCAGGCCGAGTTCAGCGGGAAGACCCTGACGGTCGACCTCGTGATCGACGGCTATCTGCTCACGCTCATCAACGCGGGGGAGCAGTTCCGCCCCAACGCGTCGGTGTCGTTCATGCTGAACTTCGATCCGCTGCGCTTCGACGGCGACCGCGACGCCGCGCGCGTCGCCCTCGATGAGACGTGGGCCAGGCTCGCCGATGGCGGCGTCGTGCGGATGGAGCTCGGTGAGTACCCGTTCAGCCCGCGATACGGCTGGGTCGAGGACCGCTACGGCGTCAACTGGCAGCTGCTGCTGACGAACCCCGAGGGGGAGCCGCGACCGTTCCTCATCCCGCAGCTGATGTTCTCCGGCCCGGTGCAGAACAAGGCTCGCGAGGCGGCGGAGTTCTACACGTCGCTGTTCCCCGATGCCGAGGTCGGCTTCATCGCCGAATACCCGACGCAGACCGGCCCAGCGGATGCCGGCAGCGTCATGTTCGGCGAGTTCCGCCTTGCGGGGCAGTGGTTCGCGATGATGGATTCGGGGGTCGAGCAGGACGTCCGCTTCGACTGCGGCGTCTCGCTCGAGGTGCGCGTCGCCGATCAGGACGAGCTCGACCACTACTGGAACGCCCTGACCACGGTGCCGGAGGCGGAGGTCTGCGGCTGGTTGGCCGACCGCTACGGCCTGAGCTGGCAGATCGTTCCGGAGAACATGGGAGAGCTGATGCAACGCCCCGGTGCGTACGCGAAGATGATGGAGATGAAGAAACTCGTCATCGCCGACTTCTGAGGATCACATGGGACTTTTCACGCAGAAACCCGACGACCCAGGGCCATGGGCATCACTGCCGGGAGAGCCGCGGGATCAAGATGCCGTCGACGAGCTCGACGGCACGGCCACCGTCGATCCGCTCGAGGTGGGTCTGGGCGCTCAGACGACGTCGATCGTCTTCCCTGTCGCTCCTGTTCTGGAGGACGGGGCGGAGCAGACGGACGGCGAGCCCGAGTCGTGATGGTGCTGCGGTAACGTCTCTCCGAGACGACACGAGGGGGGACCATGCCCACTGCTGAAGAGGCATCGAGGCTGCTGGCACTCGCGCAGGGCGCGCATGCGCGCGGCGACGCGCTGCTGCAGCTGCAGCTCGACGTCGGCCTGCTCACGGGTGAGAGGTCGACCTGGGGCTCGGCCGGGAACACCATGTCGAGCGACGACAGCACCGGCTACTTCCTCGGCGAGGTCGAGAAGCTCGGCTGGCGACTCGAGCACACCGGCTTCACGTTCGTCGAGAGCGGCGCGACCACGTCTGCACGCATGTTCGGCACCGGCGAGGGCGTCGTGAATCACGGCGCAGTGGTCGGGTACTACGTGTTCCGTCGGGCGTGAGTCACGGCATCCGCGGCATCCGAGATCTCGACGTGGATTGAGGCAGCATGACCGACTCCGAACCCGACGCGCATGTCATCGGCCCCGGGCTGCTGGCGACGCCCTTCACCGCCGACGAGATCCGTGAGGCGACCGGCGACGGCAAGACGATCCGGCTGCTGGTCGAAGAGCCGGGGCGCGCTCAGCACTTCCGCCTGAACCGCTTTCGCGAGACGGATGCCGCCGGCGCGACCCTCGAGCGATGGAGCGCGGGCTCCGACGGCGTCGTCCAGGGCGGGATCTCCCGGACGAGGGTGACGTGGCGCGACCTGCAGGCGCACGCCGCCTTCCCCGCAGATCGCACCGTGCTGTCGAGCGAGACGTTGTCGCTGCCGATCGGGCTCGTCGACTGCCTGCGGTACGACGTGCGCGAGGAGCCGGACGCAGAGCCCTCGACGTTCTGGTTCTCGATGCGGCACCCTGGCATGCCAGTGCGGTACGAGACTCCGGTGGACGGCGGTGCGCTGAGGACGACGATCGTGGCGATCGAGTGGGAGTAGTCATCGCCGTTACGCTCGAAGGATGACGATCATCGCCGCCGCAGACGGCTCCGCTCTGGGCAACCCCGGCCCGAACGGCTGGGCCTGGTACATCGACGACGCGAACTGGGCGGCGGGGGGATCGTCGCACGGCACCAACAACCAGGGCGAGCTGCAGGCGGTGCTCGAACTGCTGCGCGCGACGGCCGGCACCGACGAGTCGCTGCTGATCATGTGCGACAGCAAGTACGTCATCGACTCGATCACCAAGTGGATGCCGGGTTGGAAGCGCCGAGGATGGCGCAAGGCCGACGGCGCCCCTGTGCTCAACCGCGAGCTCATGGAGTCGCTGGATGAGGCGATGCGCGGTCGCGACGTGAGGTTCGAGTGGGTCAAGGGCCACGCGGGCCACGACCTCAACGAGGCCGCCGATGAACGGGCGAACGGCGCCGCGAGGGCGTATCAGGCGAAGCAGGAGCCGCGCCGCGGACCAGGGTTCACGATGGCGACGGATGCCGGAGCCGCCGTCGCCGCGTCGGCCGCGGTGGCCGCGGGAGCATCCGCTCCGGCTGCGGCAGGGCGCGAGTCGCCGGACGCTGTGCGCGAGTCGCCGGCCGCTGTGCGCGAGTCGCCGACTGCTGCAGCACCTGTCACTGCAGCGCCTGTCACTGCGCCGCTCTGGGCCGAGGCATCCGATCTGCTCGACGGCCTGACCGACGAGCCCGAGATCACGCCGGTCGAGGTGAATGTGACGCTGTCGCCCGCCGAGCTCTCACGGCTCCGCGCCCGTGCCAAGGCGCAGGGCGTCTCACTGGAAGAGGCGCTGCGCCGGTTGATCTGATCCGCCGGGCGGTCGGCCTGCGTCACGCCTCAGCGGTCAGCCACGCCACCACGACATCGCCGATCATCGACCGGAAGTGCTCTCGACGATCCTCTGCGAGCAGATCGCGATCGAAGAGGTACCCGAAGGTGTGCTGGTTGGCGACCTGGAAGAAGCAGTACGAGCTGATCAGCAGGTGCACGTCGAGCGCGTCGACGTCCGCACGCACGCTCCCCTCGGCTCGGCCTCTCTCGAGCACGGTCTCGAGCACGGCCACGGCCGGCTGGTTCACCGTGCGCAGGCCGTCGAGGCGCTTGATGAACTCGCCGTGGTGGATGTTCTCGATCGACACCAGACGGATGAAGTCGGAGTGGTTGCGATGGTGGTCGTAGGTGAGCTCGGCGATCTGCCGCAGCGCCTCCACCGGCGCGAGGTCGCCGGCGTGGATCGACTGCTCCTTCTCGCGGATGCCTCGGTAGGCGTTCTCCAGCACCGCGAGGTAGAGCTGCTCCTTGCCGCCGAAGTAGTAGTAGATCATCCGCTTCGTCGTCTTGGTGCGCTCTGCGATCTCGTCGACGCGGGTGCCGGCGTAGCCGGATTCGGCGAAGGCCTCGGTGGCGACTTCGAGCAGTTCGGCGCGAGTCCGCTCGGCGTCGCGCTTTCGCACGACCGGCTCGGTCACGCTGTTCGTCATCGTCTCTCGTTCCTCTCGACCACGCGAGATTTCGGCTGTGCACACATCATGCCCCACCCGTCAGCACTCGCCGCGGATTCACCACCATCAGCTGGTGCAGAGCGGCCTCATCGACACCGTCGGCGCGCAGCTGCGGCAGCACGGTGTCGAACAAGTGGCTCATGTGCCAATTCGGCACATGCTCGTTCCGCCACGAGGGCGGCGTGACCCGGCTGAACACCGCCGCGTCGTGCGAGAGCACGATGCGGTCGGCATAACCGGCGTCGAGCAGGGCGCGCAGCATCCGGATGCGATCCTCATCCCGCCCGACGTGCTCCATCCCGAATCGGTCGAAGCCCAGGTACGACCCGCGGTCGGCGAGTGCTCGCAGATACGGCAGATCGAGCGAGTCACCGCTGTGCCCGATCACGACATGCTCGAGTGGCACGCCCAGTCGCGCCAAGGCGTCCTGCTGCGCGAGCCCTCCGCGCGCGGCCGCATCCGAGTGCGTCGTGATCGGCACGCCGGTGCGCAGGTGCGCCGTGGCGGCCGCCGCGAACACCCTCTCGACATCAGGGGTGAGCTCCGAGCCTTCCGAGGCGATCTTGATCATCCCCGCGCGCACCTGAGTGCCGCCGATCCCGCGCTCGATGTCTCCGATGAAGAGGTCGACGAGCGGATCAGGGCCGGCGACGACGAGACCCGGCCCGTTAAGCCGGAAGTACGGCGGCAGCACGGACGCGGCATAGCATCCGGTCGCCGCCACGATCTGCACCGGCACCCTGGCCGCCACCTCTGCGACCCGTCGCACGTCCCGGCCGAGACCGATCACTGTCAGGTCGACCACGGTGCGCACCCCGCGCTCGTGCAACGACGAGAGGATCTGCACGGCGCGTTCGATCATCGCCTGCTCATCCCATTCCGGATGAGGCATATTGACATCGAGTTCGGGGTCGGTCACGAAGACGTGCTCGTGGATCAGGGTCACACCGAGCGCATCTTCGTCGACCGCGCCTGCGAATGTCGGGACCGAACGCGCCATGCAGTCAGCTCACTCCGAGGTCGAACGGATGGCCTCGTACACGTCGAGCGAGTCCCCCGTGAGTGTGCTGGAGAGGTACTCCTCCGCCTTCTCGCTGAACGCGTCGCGGTCGACGTCTTCGATGACCTCCCATTCGCCGCCGCTGCGCCACTCCTCGAGCACCGCTTCCTCGTCTTCGGTGACACAGGCGGTGACCTCGGTGACGGCCTTCTCGGGCGCGGCGGTCAGGGCTTCCTGCTGCTCGTCGCTGAGCTCGTTCCAGATCGGGCCCATGATGACGAGGTTGGTGTTCAACTGGTGCGAGCTCAGGCTGACGTAGTCCTGCACCTCTTTGAGGTTCGAGGCCACGATGTTCGTGATCGGATTCTCCTGGCCGTCGACCGTGCCCTGCTGCAGGGCGAGGTAGAGCTCCTCGTACGCGACCTCGGTCGCCGTCGCGCCGAGCGCCTTGGCGTTCATGAGGAACTGCGGGGATCCGGGGAAGCGCATGCGCAGACCCTCGAGATCCTCCGGCGCGCGGATCGCAGCATTCGCGGTGAACTGGCGGGCCCCGGCCGACCACGCGCCGAGGGTGTGCACGCCGGACTCCGCTTCGAACGCCTCGGTGACCGTGTCTGAGGCATCGCTGGCCATGAAGGCGGCGAGGTGATCGGCGTCGTCGAATGCGTAGGCCGCATCGAGCACGCTGATCGGTTCGTAGACGGCGCCGAGCGCCGAGGCGCCCTGGATGTCGATGTCGATGTCTCCTGAGGCGACCGAAGCGATGCGATCCGCGTCACCGCCGAGCTGGCTGGACGGGAAGATCTCGATCTCCAGTCCGACGTCGGCCGCGGCGACCTCGTCCGCGATCACCTGCGCGCCGCAGCGGTGCTGCGGCTGTTCCTCGTTGTAACTGTGGGCGAGCGTGAGCTTCTGCGTCGTTCCTGCGTCGCCTCCGTCGCCGGTGGCGTCGCCTCCGGTGCTGGAGCAGGCGACCAGCATCATCGCTGGTGCGGCGGCAAGGGCGATCCACATCGTTCGCCGCGTGCGTCGTGCGTTCATCGGTTCTCTCCTCTTCCTGGTGCTGTTTCGGGTGTTGCGTCTGGTGATGTCGGGTGGGGGGCCGCGGCCTCCTCGGCGGCGACCAGATCGTCGAGATCGGCGAGCATCGCTGTGCGGTCGGCGCGCTGCCCCGTGAAGATCTCGAAGGCGTCGGCGGCCTGGTGCATCGCCATGCCGAGTCCCGACATGGTGCGGATGCCGCGGGCGCGAGCCGCCTGCAGCAACGCGGTGTCCGCCGGTCGGTAGACGATGTCGGCGACGCGGATGCCGTCGGGCAGCATCGCGCTGTCGAACGGGGTGCCGGGATGCGCGGCCATGCCCACCGGCGTCGCGTTGACGATCAGGTCGGTGTCGGCGATGAGGCCGGGCAGCTCGTCGATGCCTGCCGCGCGCACTTCCGCGGTGGTCAGCGCGCGCACCTGATCGGCGAGCACGTCGGCGCGCTCTCGCACTTGGTCCATGAGCACGAGCTCGGCGATCGGATGCTGCGCCAGGGCCGTGGCGACGGCTGAGCCCGCACCTCCGGTGCCGAACAGCACGACACGTCGCAGTCGCTCGTCGCCGAAGGCGTCTTTCAGAGCGGCCGCGAAGCCTGTGACGTCGGTGTTGTGGCCGATGGCACCGGCATCCGTGAACACGACCGTGTTGACCGCGCCCACGGCCCGCGCGCTTTCGCTGAGCCCGTCGAGCAGCGGGATGATCGCCTGCTTGACGGGGTGCGTGATGTTCAGGCCGTTGAATCCCAGTCGTCGAGCAGAGGCGAGCAGCGTGCGCAGCGACGCGGTCGTGCCCTCTTCCGGGGCGAGGTCGATCGTGCGGTACACGTAGTGCATCCCGTGCCTGGCGCCCTCGGACTCGTGCATCGGCGGCGTGAGCGATGGCGTGACGCCCTCGCCGATCAGGCCGATCAGCACGGCCGGCCGGCGTGCGAGCGCAGTGTCGAGCGTCACAGGCCCAGCACCCCCGGCAGCCACATCACGGCGCTCGGGAACGCGATGATGAGCACGCAGATCACCAGCAGCGGGATGATGAACGGCAGCGATCCGCGGAACACCTCTCCGATGCGGGTCTTCGACACGGCAGCCGTCACGAACAGGACGGTTCCCACCGGCGGGGTGAGGAGGCCGATCATGAGCGAGAGGATCATGAGCACGCCGAGCACGATCGGGTCGACGCCGATCTGGTTCCCGATCGGGAGGATGATCGGCACGGTCAGCACGAGGATCGCCGTCGCGTCGATCACGGTCCCCAGGATCAGCATGAGCACCGCGACGAGGATCAGGAAGACGGTCGGACTGTCGCTGATCGCGAACACCAGTTCGGTGAGCATCTGCGGCAGGCGCTCCTTGGCGAGGATGTAGCCCAGCAGCGACGCCGATGCGACGATGATCATGATCGACGCCGTCGTCGTCACCGTCTCGGTGAGCGCCTTGATGAAGCTCTTCATGCTCAGCGAGCGCTGCAGCAGCCCGACGAGGATGATGTAGACGACTCCGACCGCTGCGGCTTCGGTGGGCGTGAAGAATCCACCGAGGATCCCGCCGAGGATGATGATCGGTGCGACGAGCGGCAGCAGCACGCCCTTTGTCGACGCCGCCAGTTCCGCGCGATCGAACCGCCCCTTCGTCACGTTGGGCATGCGCTTCACGAGCACCCACACCACGATGCACAGACCCGCGGCCATGAGCAGTGCGGGGATGACGGATGCCGCGAACAGTGCTCCGGTGGAGACTGCAGCAAGTCCTGCGTAGATCACGGCGGGAATGCTCGGCGGCATGACGGGCGCGATGAGCGCGGAGGTCGCCGAGATCCCTGTGGCGAAGCGGCGGCCGTAGCCGGCGCGGATCATGGCGGGGATCTGCACCTTGCCGAGGGCGGCGGCATCGGCGACGGCCGATCCGCTCATCCAGGCGAACCCGACGCTGGTGCCGATGGTGACGTATCCGAGGTTGCCGCGGATGTTCGCGAGCCCTGCCTGGGCGAAGCGGAACAGCCGGTCGGCGATCCCGGCGTGGTTGGCGAGCGCACCGAGGAAGATGAACAGCGGCACGGCGAGCAGGGGGAAGCTGCTGGCGGCGTTGGTCACCGTGCGCAGTGCCATGCCGAGGGACTGGCCCTCGACGGCCATGTACACCAGCGACGGCCCGAGGAAGGCGAAGGGCACAGGCACGCGCAGTGCCAGCAGGAGAGCGATCGCGAGAGCGAGAAGTATGAGAGTCACAGTCCTGCCACCTCGACCTGGTCGTCTTCGATGTCGGCGGCTTTCGGGCCGTGCAGCGCGACGTCGGCGGCGGACAGCAGAGCGCGGATGGTCGTACTGACCGTGCCGATCAGGACCGGGATGTAGACCCACGACATCGGCAGACGCAGCACGGGGGACTTCACGATCCCCTGCGTCTCGATGAGCGCCCACGCTTCGAGCGAGAGGCCGATGCCCGCTGCGGCGACCACCAGCAGCGCGAACACCTGGATGATGCGCACGATCATCGGGTTGCGGATCGAGTCGGCGAGCTCGAGGGCGATGTGCCCGTTGCTCGTGACGAGGATGCCCATCGCGGCGAAGGTCGCCCACAACAGGGCGAAGCGGGCGAGCTCGCCGGTCCACGCCAGACTCTCGAACGGCAGGTAGCGCTGCAGTGCCTGGTAGAAGACCAGGACCAGGATCATCAGCACGGCGATCGCTCCGATGGCGAGCTCGATCACCGTGATGATGCGAGCCGCGCGGCGCAGGATGCCGGTGGCGGGTGGGGGCTGTTGTGGGGTCACGAGACGCCTTTGTGCTCGGTGGATCGGGTACTGAACACGAATGTACTGGTTGGTACATTGATTCGGCAAGACCTCTGGGAAATTAATGTACAAACTGGTACGTTCACTGCCATGCACACCTCAATCGCTTCGGTCTGCCTCTCCGGTGGACTCGTCGACAAGCTCCACGCCTGCGCTGCGGCAGGCTTCGATGGCGTCGAGATCATGGACGCCGATCTCATCGCTGCACCGGAATCCCCCGAGGAGATCCGCGCGCTGTGCGAACGGCTGGGGCTGCGGATCGACATGTTCCAGCCGTTCCGCGATGCAGAGGGGGTCGCGGACGACGTCTTCGAGGACACGCTGCGGCGAGCGGAGGCGAAGTTCGAGATCATGAACCGGCTCGGCACCGACCTGATGCTGGTGTGCAGCAACGTCGGCACGGCGACGGTCGACGACGACGAAATGGCCGCACGGCAACTGGGCGAGCTCGCGGACAGGGCTGCGGTGCACGGCATCCGCCTCGCCTACGAGGCACTCGCCTGGGGTCGCTTCGTGGACGATTACCGTCGCACGTGGTCGATCGTGCAGCGGGCCGACCGACCCAACCTCGGCATCTGCCTCGACAGCTTCCACATCCTCTCCCGCGGACACGACCCGGCCGGCATCGAGGAGATCCCGGCCGAGAAGATCTTCTTCCTGCAGTTGGCCGACGCCCCGGCACTCGACATGGACGTGCTGTCATGGAGCCGGCACCATCGGCTGTTCCCCGGCGAGGGCGATTTCGATCTGGTGGAGTTCATGACGCACGTGGTGCGCGCGGGATACACGGGGCCCTGGTCGCTGGAGGTCTTCAACGACACGTTCCGCCAGACCGAGACGGTGCGTACGGCCGCGCACGCTCATCGATCGCTGGTGTGGCTGGCGGATCGGACGGCGGAGGAGAACGACTGGGAGGACGGACGCATCGGCTCGGCGCAGCCGGTCTCGGCCCTGGACTTCATCGAGGTCGCCGGAGCAGACCTCGCGGAGGTCGATGAGCTGCTGGCGCAACTGGGCTTCGCCTTCGAAGGCCGCCATCGCAGCAAGCCGGTGCGGCTGTGGAGCGCGGGCTCCGCCCGGGTGATCCTGAACGAGCAGGTGCGCCACGACGAGCCGCGCTTGTCCGGCATCGGCCTGCAGGTTCCGGATGCGGCGGCCGCTGTCGACCGGGCGATCGCGCTGGGTTCGCAGAAGATATTCCGTCGCACGTATGAAGGCGAACAAGACCTCCGCGGTGTCGCAGCGCCGGACGGAACACAGGTGTTCTGGAGCTCGCTGCCGGCCGAGGAGTCGTGGCTGCAGGAGTTCGACGGTGGCACTGGTGCCGCGGGAGGCCTGGTCGGCGAGGTCGACCACATCAACCTCGCGTACGCGTGGCAGGACTTCGACGAGGCCGTGCTGTTCATGTCGAGCGCCCTCTCGCTGCGTGCCGAGCCACCGGCGGATGTGCCCGGTCCGCAGGGGCTGATCCGCAGTCAGGTCATGCGCACCCCTGACGGCATCGTGCGGGTACCGATCAATCTCGCGCCTCCCACGGCACCGCCCCCGGCGCGGCACATCGCCGTGCGGACGGACGATGTGTTCGCGGTGGCGCGTCGCGCCAAGGAGCGCGGCATCGATCACCTGCGCATCCCGGCGAACTACTACGACGACCTGTCGGCGCGGTTCGGCCTGCCCGAAGATCTGCTCTCGTCGCTGCGCGAGCTCGACCTGCTCTACGACCGCGACGCTGATGGCGAGTTCATCCACTTCTACACGCGCACGATCGGCGACGTGTTCTTCGAGATCGTCGAGCGACGCGGCGGATACGACGGCTACGGCGGCGCGAACGCGCCGATCCGCCTCGCCGCACAGCGGGCGATGGGGCGCTGAGGCGCACAACTCCTCAAGACAACAGCCGAACGGCCCGGAATCCAGCGGATCCGGGCCGTTCGGCTCACTCCTGAGGAGCTATGAACGCGTGGAGCTGAGCACCTCGCGCTCGAGTCGTGCGTACGACTCCTCCATGCCATCGGCCATGCCGGTGGCGAGGATCATGTCGCGCGTCTCCTTGTCGGGGTACTCGATGAACAGCGTCACCAGGGTGGCGCCGTCCTCCTCGTAGAGGTTGAGGTCGTTGAGCGTCTCAGGACCCTCAGTGCCCTGCATCCGCTCGGTCGACACGGCACGACGGGGAGCGTCGACCAGCAGCACCTCGCCCTCGAAGCCGAACGCCTCTCCCTCGGTGTCGCCCACCGGCGCCCACGACGTGCGGTGCTTCTCGCCGGGAGCGGTGGCGACGACGCATTCGGTCATCTCCCACCCGTCGGGCCCGAGCATCCACTGCCGCATGAGCTCTTCCTCGTTGTAGGCGCGCCAGACGAGTTCGCGCGGCCCGTTCACGAGGCGGGTGATGCGCACGTGCGTGTCGTCGAGCAGGTCGACCTGCGTACCCTTGCCCTCGGCGTACTCGCGGAGGTCCTGCAGCACGGCATCCAGCTGCGACATCGCCATCTTGGTGCCTTCGACCATGCCCATGGCGACGACCTGCTCGAGCGCTTCGGCGGAGACGAAGTGGCTGGCGGTCACCATGCGGGTGCCCTCGGCGGTCGGCTCGAACGTGAACTCCATCCGCATCGCGGGGATCTCATCATTCGGAGCGCCCTGATCATCGGCGAAGCCGTCGAGCACCTCGAAACGTCGCGGTTCTTCGATCGCGAGGAACTCCCAGTACCCGGACGACTCCTCGCCGCGCGGGCCCTTCATCGTGTAGTTCGCGCGTCCACCGACGCTGTGGTCCCAGGCGGTGAACGTGGCAGGCCATCCGGGAGGGCCCCAGAACCGCTCGAGCTGGCGCGGGTCGCTGTAGGCGTTCCACACGCGCTCGATCGGAGCGGCGAAGTCGGCCGTGACGGTCATCGTCAGATTCTCGGCGTCGGTGGTGACATCGGTGACAGGCATTTCAATCTCCTTCGTTGGTTTCAGCCAGCAGGTCATCGAGGCGGGCGATTCGGGCCCGCCACATCTCTTCGTATCGGGCGAGCAGCGCCCTGGCGCGCGCGATCATGTCGGGATTCGCGCGGACGAGCCGCTCGCGTCCCTCGGCGCGCTTGATGATGAGGCCGGCGGCCTCGAGGACGGCGACGTGCTTCTGCACCGCGGCGAACGACATGTCGTAGTCGCCCGCGAGGGTCGACACGGACTGCTCTTCATTGATCGTGCGGCGCAGGATGTCGCGTCGGGTCGCCGTCGCCAGTGCGTGGAACACACGGTCGGTCTCCGCTTCGCTCAGTTCTCGTTGTGCAACCATTTGGTTGTACGTTACTGCGAGGCGGATGCCGTGTCAAGAGTGTCCTTGTCGGGAACGCGTTCTCGTTGCACTAACGGTCTTTACGTTGCATTGGTGATCGTCGCAATTGCACGAAATGCAACACGCCCGGGACGTCGCGCCGGAAAAGTCGCTCCGGTCGCGCCCGTCGCCGCCACTGGCTCGCAATACCTTCTTGCCTGCCTGAAGGTTTTCACGCCGGCCGGCCGCCGAGCGGTGCAGCGTCCAAGTCTTCGCCTGCCGGAGTGCGATTCGATCTTTCAGATCCGCCTCTACGTTGGGTCTCGGCCGGTTCGCGACTGGGCGAAACTGAGCCCTCGCGTCCGTGTGGGCGTGGTGCCGATCGACGCGTGAAAGGGGATTCATGATGAGGCCGATGGTCAGCGCCAGACCAAACAACGCCCGTCGTCGATCGCCGCATACCGAGCTGCATTGGACACCCAGCGCAATCCAGGGCTCTCACGGGGCGGGATCGCTTCGGCGGGAGCATCCTCCCGTCAGCCGCGACCTCGGCGGCTGAGGTTGACCCTGTTTTCCGGACACTGACCAGGCGGGATCCGCGTGATTGCGGGCCTGTCGGGGAGGATGTCCTTGATGGGCACGAGCAAGAGGAAGACGTATACGCCGGAGTATCGGCGTGAGGCCGCGCGTCTGGTGATCGATACGGGGCGCACGATCGCGGCGGTGGCGCGCGAGATCGGCGTCGGAGAGCAACTGCTGGGCCGCTGGGTGCAGCAGGAGCATGCGCGCACTGGTGGCGATGTCGACGCGCCGCTGGAGCTGAACGAGCGGGCGGAGCTGGAACGGTTGCGCCGCGAGAATCAGGAACTGCGGATGGACAACGAGTTCCTGGGAAAAGCGGCGGCCTTCTTCGCATCGAAGCAGAACCCGAGGAGTGGTTCGCGGTGATCGAGGCGGAGAAGGCGGATCCGGATAGCACGATGACGATCGCTCGGATGCGTGCTCTGGCCGGGGTGGACCGGCGCCGGTTCTACGAGTGGCGGGCCCGGGTGGCGGCCGGCCCCTCGCCGCGGCAGCAACGAGCCGTGGATCTGACCACGCGGATCCGCGCGTTCCATGCCGCGTCCGACGGCACCTATGGGGCACCCCGGATCCACGCGGATCTGCAGGATTCCGGGGTGGTCGTGTCGCGGAAGACGGTCGCGAAGCTGATGCAGGCCGACGGGATCACGGGGATCAGCCCGCGGACCTGGCACCCGGGCCGGCCACGACGAGTGGAGTGGAGCTTTTTCGGCGCGATGATAGGAGGTGAAGCAGACATGAGCGATCCCAAAGATAGTTGCAAGAGGGCGGTTGAACGGGCTCCGGCTATATGAGGCGGGTTGGAGACTCCTTCGCCTGCAGGCGGCCCGACATCGGAGCTAACACTGGCAACACCCATGAAAGGAGAGTGGTTTCGAGCTCGTCGAGGGATAACGTGACACCTGTTGCCAACGCACGATCTACTGTCAGGGCCACCAGACAGTCAGCGGCGAAAGCTGTGTCCACTTGGAAGTCGATCACCCCTTCCGCACGCAGTTCCGTCAACGCGGAGGCCGTGTTCATCCGAAGCGGGAGCACAAGTTCCTCTCGAACCGCAGCTTGGATAGCCGGTTCATGAGCCGAGGCGATATGCATCGCCCGCACGAGCCGCCCCAGACGACCCACGGTCATCGATCGGAGGCTCTGAAGAATTGCACGCAGTGCGACGTCGGCATCAGCTCCCGCCACGGTAGGGATCAGCTCGACCTCGACAAGCGATGCTGCAGCACAGACCAGATCCGTCTTCGTCGCCCACCGCCGGTAAATCGTCGCTTTTGATGCGTGCGCCCTCGTGGCGATCATGTCGACGGTCATGCGCGCAAAGCCGACTTCCGCCAAAGTGTCCAAGGTCGCCTCCAGCACGGCATCCGCACGACGGATCGAGTACGCAGACATCGATGGATTCATAACAGAGCTGTACCATACAGTTTTGTTATCAACGGGCGCAGGATGCGTTGCGAGGCGTGCCGGTCTTTCCGCCGGTATTCCCTGGTCAGGATCTAGACGGACGCCTTTCGATCAGCCGCGGAACGTCTGGCGGAGTGTTCCGATGCCCTCGATCGTGGTCGTCAGCGTCTGCCCGGGCTGGATGAACCGCTGCGGATCGCGGGCTAGTCCCACTCCGGCCGGTGTGCCTGAGTAGATGACGTCGCCGGGATGCAGCACCACGATCGCGGAGAGTTTCTCGATGAGGGCCGGGACCGAGAAGATCATCTGGCTTGTGCGCCCGTCCTGCACGACCTCCCCGTCGAGTTCGCCGGTGATGGCGAGGTCGTCGCGGTCGGGGAGCTCATCCGGTGTCACCAGCCAGGGTCCCTGCGGGGAGTACTGGGGGAAGGACTTGCCGAGGCCGAACTGCGGAGCCGGGCCGTCGAGCTGCGTGATTCGTTCGGACAGATCCTGCCCGACGGTGACACCCGCGATGTGATCCCAACCGGTGCCTTCTTCGATGTGATGGGCCCGCTTTCCGACGACGACCACCAGTTCAGCCTCCCAGTCGGTGTGTCCGCCCGGGACGAGGTCGACCGTTTCGTAGGGTCCGGCGATCGACGAAGCGAACTTGGGAAACACCGGCGGAAGCTTCTCTGGGCGGCTGAATCCGCTCTCCGCGGCGTGGTCGGCGTAGTTCAGGCCGACGCCGAACGACTGGAGCGGCCGAGGGGTGACGGGGCCGAGCCGGCTGGCATCCACGGCCACGTCCGGCCCGGAGGTACGCGCGGCCCACGCCGTGAATTCCTCCCACTGGTCGTATATCCCCTGGATGCCAGGGCCGAATCGGCCGGCGGAGGCCTCCGCGACGTCGAAGCCGGTGGTGTCAGTGGTGAGAATGACGGCCCGGCCGTCGTGGTTGGCGAGTCTCATGTCATACAGCTTTCTGGGTGAGAGGGTTTCGGATTCCGTATGCGGCTTCAGCGATCGACGGGAGCGACGCCATAGTCGAGGATGCCGGCAGGTACCTGGCCATCCCACTGGTTGATCCAGTACAGGTCGTCGGGGTCGAACAAGCGCGCTGGACGGTCCTTGTCGCGAATGGTCTCCATGTCGCAGTAGTACTCGATCACGGTGCCGTTGGGTTCGACGAAGTACACCGCGATGTTGTCGCCTGCTCCGTGGCGGACCGGCCCCCAGGCCAGGCGCGCCCCGCGACGGGCGAGCCGATCGCCGAGCCGGGCGAGATCCATGATGTTGCCGGCCTGCCAGGCGTGGTGGTGCAGGCCGAGGTCGGACGAGGAGAAGATCGCGATGCCGTGATGGTCGTTGTTGCACCTCATGAAGAAGTTGTCGATGCCGATGGCATCCGACACTCGGAAATCGAAGGTGTCGTGCAGGAAGTGGGGCATCGCCGGGGCGTTGCGCGACTTGATGTTGACATGACCGAGCCGGTCCGGGGCGAGCGAGCCGCGCTTGAGCATTGAGTAGTCGAGCTTCTCTGTGTAGATCTGCCAGGTGTACCCCTCGGGTCCGACGAAGGCGAACCCGGTCTCGATGTGGTCCTCGATCGGCGCCTCGGAGACGATGCGGAATCCGGAGCGGTCGACCTTCGCGCGGATGGCGTCCAGTTCGTCGCCGTTGGGGACTACGAGCCCGATGTGGTCGAGCGCGTCTTCGTCCGCCTGCGAGTACACCAGCTCGTGGTGCTTGTTCTGCGCGGTGACGAACGCCTTCGTTCCTGTGGATTCGGTCTCGTGCAGACCGAAGACGTCGACGGCGTTCTCGAGGGAAGCCGCGAGGTCTCTCGTGCGCATCGAGACGTAGCCGATCTCGGACACTGCGCCGACGGCGGTGTGTTCAGCCATGATGGATTCCTTCTCCGTAAGCAGGGGTGCGGATGCGACCGGGTTCGGTCGTCACCCGGGCGAGGTACCGGGCGATCAGGGCGGCGAGCTCTCCCCCGCCGCCGGCGGCGACGACCCCGTAGACGTAGAAGTCGGGTCGTACGAGCACGGCATCCGCGTCCCATTCCTGGAACCAGTTCCGGTACGAGCCGTCGACGTCTTCGAAGGGGACGATTCCGGGAGCACCCTCATCGAAGGCGACGGTGACGATGCCCGCCATCTCCAGCGCCCGGATGGCGTCGTCGAGCCCGTCCGCGAGCCGCGCGTCACGGAGGATCAGTGCGGCCGGACCGAACACGTCGTCGAATCGGCGCGGCTCGCCGCCCTCTCCGCGGATGCGGCCCTGCCGCGACAGCGTCCCACCCCGCTCACCCTCGTGCAGGCCGTCGCCGGCTCCGCCGAGACGTGGGGCGGGCGGCGGTTCCGGCGTGCGACCGCTGGCGAGCTCCGCGATCATCCTCGCGTCGCGCGTGGCGGCCTTCTCCGGGTCGAGGATGCAGATGATCCGGCCCAGCGCCATCGAGAACTCGATGAAGTCGCTGACGTGGGTCGTGCGCTCGGGGCCGTATGTGTCGAGCAGGGAGTCCGGGGCTTTCCCGCGCAGCACGCGGTCGAGCTTCCAGACCAGGTTCTGACAGTCGCGGAATCCTGCGGCGAGGCCCTGTCCCGCGAAGGGTGGCATCTGATGAGCCGCGTCGCCGAGGAGGAACACGCGACCGGCGCGCCAGCGATCGGCCCAGCCCGAGTTGAACGTGTAGACGACGCCGCGCTCGATTTCCGCGTTGGAGGGGTCGATGCCGAACGGCTGCAGGAGCTCCCAGATGCGCTCCGGGCGGGTGAGCTCCTCGACAGTCTCGTCCTGGAGGCGCATGAACTCCCAGCGCCGCCGGCCCGGTCCGCCCGGGACCACGGTCGTCGGCCGCACCGGGTCGCAGATCTGCAGGGCGAGGTGGGTCACCTCCGCCTGCGGCGACGGGAGGACGTCGACGACGAGCCAATCGAAGAAGTAGCCGAGGTCGTGCCAGCCGATCCCCGCCGAGCGGCGCGTCTCGCTGTTCGCCCCGTCCGCTGCGAGGACGTAGCGGGCGCACACCCGCTCGTCGGCGCCGCCACCCACCGGCGAGAGGAGCACCGTCACGCCGTCGGCATCGTCGTCCAGCACCCGGGCCTGCGTGCCGCGACGGATCGTGACCTCGTCGTGCTCTCGCAGCCTCCGGTCGAGATGGGCCTCGAGAGCGGGCTGGTTGTAGAAGTACGTGTTGTGCCAGCCTGACGGGTCGAGGCCTGTCCAGTCGACCTCGTGCAGAGTCACGCGCTGCGCGTTGACCCACACGTACATGTCGTCGTACGGCTCGACGGCGTCAGGAATCGTGTCAACGGCGAGGCCGGCGCTCTGCAGGATCCTCGCGATCTCCGCGTCATGCGCGACCGCGCGCGGCAGCGGATAGGTGGCGTCCTTGCGCTCCGCGATCAGGACGGAGTGCCCGGCGCGGGCCAGTTGCAGAGCGGCCATCTTGCCGACCGGACCCATACCGATCACGACGACGTCCACGTCGGGGTTCATGCCCGCTCCGATCGGCGCTGGTCCCGGTACGCCGCGATGCGCTCGAAGCCTCACTGCGTGCTCTCCTCGGCGTCCTCCCAGACGCAGTCGAGCTTGCCGGTGGTTATGGTCGTGATGTGCCTGCTGGAGCCATGCACGATGCTCGCAAACGCGACCCCGACGGGGATGTGCACGAACGAGCCGGGGCGCAGCTCGACCACGCCGTTTGCGCTGATCAGCAGGCGTGTGCCCTCGAGCTGATACTGCACCTCGTCGGCGTTTCGGTGCCGGCGGTACACGGTTCCGTCGCTGTCGGTGACGTCTGTCACGCCGATGGCGTGCTGGTCGCCGCGCCACACCCAGGTGGTCTCGTTCGTGACGGTATCCGATGACAGCACCTTGAGGCGGTCGGTCTCCTCGTGCGCCTGCTCGAGGATGAGACGCTCGTCCGACAGCTGTACGGCCCGGTCGCAGTGCCGGCCGCCGAGGCAGTCGGTGTGCACCTCGTTGACGACGTCGGCGACCCAGCCCTCGAACGGCGGGATGAGGATCTCGCTCGTGCGCGTGACCTCGCCGACGTCGGCGAGTGATGCCGGGAAGTACCAGAGGATGTGGCTGGCACGTCGCCCGTAGTTGTCATGCGCGACGCCGACGGGGATGCGCACGAGGTCCCCGTCGCTCAGCTCGACGGTGCCGAGTTCCGTCATGAGCGTGCGGTTGCCGCGGATCTGGTACGACATCTCGTCGACATCGAGATTGCGGTGATACATCGGCTGGCGGAAGTCCATCTGCTGCCACTCGATCCGGCCGGTCTCCCCTTCCCACAGGATGCGCGGCGGCACGAACGCGCCGTCTTGATAGGCCTGGTCGAAGTGCACGACCTTCAGCGGCGGGATGGGGTCCCAGGAGACGCCGGGCATCTTCGGCACGGCGCGGGAGAGGAGTTCGGCCTCATTGCGCCGCAGCATCCTTGCCGGCTGGTCGAAGGGGAACGCGTCGAAGCGCTCGATGACGATGCCCATGAAGTTCTCTCCTCGTCTCAGACGACCGTTGCCGACGGCCTGCGGGTGTCGGGCCTCACGATGGCCATCCACATCGGCTCCTGCCTCGTGGCGAAGTTGTCACGGGCGCGATCGGCTTCATCGAGCGCGAGCCGGTGAGTGATCAGCCGCGTGTAGCGCTCAGGATCGGCGGCCAGCAGTCGCAGTGCGTCGTGCGCGTCCTTGCGCGTGCCGTTGCGCGTCCCGACAAAGGTGATGCAGTTCACCGAGAACGCGGCGGGCGGGATGACGAGCGGCTCCGGGTTCACACCCATGTGCACGATGCGTCCCCCGGTTCGCAGGCCGCCGAACACGTATGAGGCGCCCAGGCCGCGCGGCAGGTAGTCGATCGCTGCGTGCGCGCCCTGCGGAATGATCGCGCGGATGCGGCCGGCGGCCGTCTGCGGCGAGTCGTCGTCCCGCAGCGCAACCGTGCGCACCAGCTCGGGATCGAGCCCGGCGACCTCCTCGAGCCTGGACGCGTCGCGGCCGACAGCGATCACGCGCTGCACGCCGAACTCGCGGGCGAAGGCGATGGTCGCGACACCCATGGCCCCGGTCGCGGCGGTCACGATGAGGGTCGCGCCGGGGTCCAGCTCGGCGAGCTTGAGGGCCCTGATCGCGTTGGCGAAGTCGTGTGCCTTCGCGCCGAGCTCGGAGCTCACCCCGTCGGGGAGCCGGTCGAGGTTGGCGACGGGCACGACGACCTTCTCGGCGAGACCGCCGTTGTGGTACTTCCGGTACTGCGGCATGGCCTCCGGTCCGAACACGGCGTGCCCGATCATCGCGTTCTGCGCGCACATCATCTCGCGGTCGGTCGTACAGTAGTCGCACGAGCCGCAGGACAGCAGCGGATGCACCCGCACCCTGGCGTCCACGAGCGCGGCATCGGCCCCGTCGCCGACAGACTCCACCACGCCGGCGATCTCATGCCCGAAGATCGTTGGCAGGAGAGGCACCGCTCCCATGCGCAACAGGGTGAAAGCTCCGGGGGCGAGTCCGGTCACCTCCACGCGCACGATCGCCTCGCCTGGGCCCGCGACAGGATCCGGGACCTCTCCGACTCGGAGCGTACCGTTCTCGTCGATGACCTCGGATGCCCACATGTCAGTTCACCTTGTCGTTGTCGGCGGCGGCGCGCGCGTACTCTGCAGCGGCCGCCGGATGGAGAGGGATGGATGTCGACGACGCGACCGCCGGGTCGATCGGGTACCGCAGCGGGGAGTAGTCGACCGGCAGGTGCCGGTAACCGCGCTGGAACTGCTCGGCGTTCTCGATGAATGCGCGGGCGAGCAGCGCCGCAGTCTCGTCCTCGAGTGCGGTGGTGGTCGCGATGATCCAGTCGGAGTAGTCGAGCGCGACGATCGCGGTGTGGACCGTCGGGAAGTACCCGGCGGGGATCTCGATCACGCCGAGACCCCACTCCTCGGCGAGCGCCTTGCGCTCCGCGGTGCCGAGAGACAAAAAGCGCACGTCCTGCTCCGTGGCAAGGCGCTGCCAATCCGGGGTCATGATGGCCTCCGACACCATCAGGTCGGCCCGACCCTCACGAAGGTCGTCGATCGCGTCGAACGGCTGCTCGTGGCGGGTGACAGTGCCTCCTCGCCGCTCGATGTCGGCCAGGTCGATCCCGGCGGCGGAGAGTACGATGTCCCCGCCGAATCCCATGAATCCGTCGGGGTCGTTGACGCCGAGCGACACGCGCAGCGGTCGTCCGTCGGCTGCGAGCTCGGCGAGCGAGTGAATGCCGAGATCGGCCCTCACCACGGGGATCATCGCGTCACGATGCGGGAGGGCGCCGATAGCGACAAGGTCGGGGATGCCGCGACCGTCGAAGGGGCCCCGCCCGTCTCGCGCCAGTCGAGCGAAGGAGGCGGGCGTGGCGATGGCCACGTCGATTTCGCCTGCGCCGAGGGCTGCGAGGTTGTCGCCCATGCCGCGGCCGTTGTGGATGACACTCCGGTGGTGTTCCGGTGTCTGCTCCCACAGCCATTGCGCCAGCCAACCCGCAGCACGGGTGAGGTTCGCCCCGCCCCAATCGGCCTGAATTCTCAACGGAACATCCGCGTCGTCACGTGTCATTACGTCTCCCTCGACTGTCCTACTATGCACGTACACTGTCCTGTTTGTCAAGAACAAGAAGATCGCGAGATTCTCTTGGCCACGCCGAAGGAGCTCCCTTCACGAACGGAAGCCCGCTGAGGGAGTACATCAGGTGTTGCGTCCGACATCTCCCCGGACGAGCTCTCGAGACACGGCACGAGCGATCGCGACGACTGCCGGCTCGATCATCCGCATGTCGACGAGCGCGTCCGCGCCGACGACCGAGAGGGCGGCGACGCAATCACCGTCCGCACCGAAAACCGGCGCCGCGACAGTCTTCGCAGGCTCAGGCATCGGGCGGGAGAAGGTCGCCCTGCCGGAGGCGCGGATGTCGCCGAGGCGCTCTCGGAGCTCGACGACATCCACGTCCGCCCCCTCCGGCTGGAGGACCAGCGGCCGGGAGAGGTAGGCCGTCCGGAACTCTTCGCGTGCGTGAGCGAGCAGCACCAGGCCCAACCCCGTTCCGTGCAGAGGAAACCGCCCGCCCACATGGTAGAGCACTCGTCCGGCGTGGGCGGCCGAGAGTCGTTCGACGATCACACCCTCGCCCTTTTCGCGCACCGCGAGCTGGACGTGCTGCCCGGTCGCGCGATGCAGATCCTCCATGTAGGGCAACGCCGCCGAACGTAGTCCGTGTCCGCGCGGAGCAAGTGCCGCGTACTCGAGCATCTTGAGGCCGACAGCGAAACGGCCGTCGGCCTGTCGTTCGAGGGCGCCCAAGCGGGTGAGCCGCTGAGCCAGGCGCAGGGCCGTGCTGATCGGAACATCGGCCCGCACAGCGAGTTCGCTCAACCGAAGCAGCGGGCGCTCTTCGCTGAAGGCGTCGAGCAGCCGGAATGCGCGATCGAGTACCGGCTCGCCCACGGCGGGGCGGCGGCCTCGGTTCGGCGTCTCCGTCATTATCCAAGATTGCCATTCAATGAAAAGAAGTGCACCCTTCACCCGCGGGCGCGGCACGATCGATGCAGTTCACCCGCGACGGAGAGGCACGAAGATGAACGCAGACGAGCCCGACGCGATCATCGTCGGCGGCGGTCCAGTCGGCCTGAGCACCGCTCTTGAGCTAGCCCATCACGGCGTGCGCAGCGTCATCATCGAGCCGCGCACCGTGATCGAGCACTCGCGTCCCCGAGCGAAGACCACCTCCGCCCGGACAATGGAGCACTTCCGTCGCTGGGGTCTCACCGAGCGAGTCCGCGACGCGGCGCCCCTGCCGGTGGCGTGGTCCGCTCGGGTCACGTTCGTCAGGACGCTGTTGGGCCCCGAGGTGGCGCACATCGACGGATGCCTCGGACTGCGCACCCCGCCGTCGATCTCACCGGAGTCCGGTCAGCAGATCAGCCAGGGCGTGGTCGAGGAGGTTCTCCGCGCCGCTGTCGCCGAAAGCCCGCTCATCAACGCCCTCTGGGGCTTCCGCGCCGTCACGATCACCCAAGACGAGAGCTTCGCGCGCATCGACGTCGAGAACGCAAACGGCGATCGGCGCACCTTCACCGCGCCGTGGGTGATCGGCGCTGACGGGCCGCGCAGCGTCGTCCGCGCGGCGATGGGCGCGCGCTACGAGGGCTCGACCGGCGGACGCCCGAACGTGAACATCACGTTCCGCTCACGCGAGCTCGGCCCGAGCATCCCTCACCCGCCGTCGATCCACTACTGGTCCATCGATCCGACCTGGCCCGGTGTGGTCGGGCCGCTCGACCTCGACGGCACCTGGTGGGCGATCTCGACCGGCACCGCCTCCGTGGGCTCGGATGACCACGCCGTCGAGATCATTCGCGGATTGGTGGGCGGGCCCATAGACGTGGAGATCATCGCCACCGACCCGTGGCAGGCGCGATTGCTACTGGCCGACCGCTATCGATCCGGGCGTCTCTTCCTGGTCGGCGACGCAGCCCACCAGAATCCGCCGTGGGGCGGGCACGGCTTCAACACCGGGGTCGGCGATGCCGTCAATCTCGGGTGGAAGCTCGCAGCTGTCATCAACGGCTGGGCGCCGGAGCACCTGCTCGACAGTTACGAGTCCGAGCGTCGCCCCGTCGCAGCTGAGACCATCGCGGTAGCCGGCGCGAACATGAAGGCACTCTCCATCGACCTTGCCGGTGCCGGCGACACGAGCGAGTCGGATGCCGCGAAGATCCTGCGGACCAAGACCGCGGAGTTCCGTGCCGACGACCTCGTCTTCGGATACGGCTACGGTCCGTCCACCGGCAGCCACGTGACCGGATCGGAAGACTACGTCCCGCGCACGGACCCGGGCAGCCGCCTCCCCCATCGCATCGTCGCCGCAGGCCCGCTCTACGACCTCCTCGGGCCGGAGCTGACGGTGCTAGGACCGGCCGAGCCATCAGCCGCGCTGAGCAGGGCGGCCGCCGCACGTGGCATCCCGCTGTCGGCGATCGAGCAGAGCGGACCCGTGCTGCTCATCCGCCCTGACCAGCACATCGCGTGGCGCGGTGACGGGATCACCGATCCGGATGCTGTGCTCGACGAGGCACTCCGGGGGTTCGCCCCCTCATGACGCGTCCGTTCCGGCGGGCTCGTCGGGAACGGACGCGGGGGCGGGCCGG
>NZ_JBLVOB010000007.1:759949-770268 GCF_053543555.1 Microbacterium xerophyticum
CCGCGGCGGGCCGGAGAGGCTCGCCGACCGGGATCAGTGCAGTCGCACCGGCTCGCCGAGGGCGGGCGTGAGCACGGTCGTGCCCCCCGGTGCGAACTTCGCGATCAGGCCGCGATGCATCTGCTGGTGAGCCGGGGCGAGCCCGCCCTCGTGCACCGGGATGACGATGCGCGGCGCGACCTCGCGCAGGTAGTCGATCGCCTCCGAGAGCTTCATCCACGGCGCACCGGTCGGAAGCAACAGGACCTCTACGTCGAAGTCGGGACGCGCGAAGGCATCACCGGGCGCGAAGACCCGGCCTGCGATGCGATAGCCGTAGTCGTCGGGGAGCGGGAGCCCCGGGTAGATGGTCTCGTGCTCCCAGGCGGTCACATCGACGTCGACACCCGCGATCAGCTGCGAACCGGGTTCAAGCACGTGGGCATCGCCCAGGCCTGCGTCCGCGGCGATCGCGACCGCTGCGGCATCCCCATAGAGCGGAACCTGCGCTGCGCCACGTGCCGCGCGGATCTGATCCGGTGAGATGTGGTCAGGATGTGCGTGCGTGATCAGGATCGCATCCAGATCGGGGATCGGCGAGAGCGCCGGCGTGAGCGTGCCAGGGTCCAGCAAGAGGCGAGCGCTGCCGGCGGCGGTCGGCGCCTCGATCAGCACGCAGGAGTGGCCGAGGTGGGTGAGGGTCAATGCGGAAGTCATGGCGGAGCCTTTCTCTGTCAGGCGGGAACAACGGTGATGCGCTCGGGCGGGAGCTGCAGCCAGACGGTCTGCTGGTCCGCGATCTCGAGGTACGGGTCGACCCGGATCAACCAGCGATGATCGGCGGCCCGCACGTGGCACTCGAGGCGGTCGCCGATGAACATCGAACGCACCAGCTTCCCCTCGACGACATTGACGGTGCCCACCTGCGGCGGACTCGTCGAGACCCCGATGGCCTCGGGGCGGACCGAGACCGAGACCCGGTCCCCATCGACATGCGGCGCGGTCCCGGTCGTGAATGTGCCCGCCGTCGTCTCGACGCAGCCGTCGCGCACCACGCCGTCGATGAAGTTGGTACGACCGACGAAGTCGGCCACGAACCGGTCGGCTGGGTTCTGGTAGATCTCGCGCGGCTTGCCCTCCTGCACGATGCGGCCGGCGTTCATCACCGCCACTCTGGTCGACATGCTGAGTGCTTCGTCCTGATCGTGGGTGACGAACAAGGTGGCGATGCCGAGGTCGCGCTGCAGCTTGATCACCTCTGTGCGCATCGCCTCACGCAGCTTCGCGTCGAGATTCGAAAGCGGCTCGTCGAGCAGGAGCAGCTTCGGCCGGCTCACCAGTGCCCGGGCGAGGGCGAGGCGCTGCTGCTGGCCGCCGGACATCTGCGTCGCGGCTCTTCCGGCGAACCCCTCGAGATGGACCGCGGCGAGAGCTTCCTCGACGCGCGCTGCGATCTCCTTCCGCGACAGCCGGTTGCGCTGCACCTGCAGCGGGAAGGCCGCGTTATCGAACACCGACATGTGCGGCCAGATGCCGTAATTCTGGAACACCATGCCGAGTCCGCGCCTGTGGGACGGGACCGCGAGTCTGCCCCGACACACGACGCGGCCGGCGATGGAGATTTCACCCTCGTCCGGGTGTTCGAGCCCTGCGACGGAGCGGAGCGTGGACGTCTTGCCGCACCCGGAAGGACCGAGGAGCGTGTAGAGCTCCCCCTCGTCGATGCGGAAGCTCACGTCGTCGATGGCGCGAACAGTGGCCGTCTTCGACGAGAACGTCTTTCGCAGACCGTCGACTTTCAGGGGCAGCGAGGTGGTCTCGGTCATCAGCGTACGCTTCCGTTCTTGCGGGTGAGGACGAGATAGACGGCCACGACGGGCGACATCGCGACGATCATGATCAGGGTGACAGCCGAGGCGCTGCCCATCGCGCCTCCTTGGAACAGCGACCACGACACCAGCGCGAGGGGTGCGCTGTCGGGTGTGGCGAGGAGGGCGGGGACGGTGAGGTCGCGCATGGCGAGTAGCGCCAGCCAGAGCCAGGAGTAGAGGATCGTGGGCATTAGCAGCGGCAGGGTCACCCGCAGCAGCACTTGACGGACTGTTCCGCCCGACATCCGTGCGGACTCCTCGAGTTCGGGGTGGATCTGCATGAGCGCCGCGGAGATGTTGCGGTTCGCGAAGGGCACCTGCACGAGAGCCAGCACGATTGCGATCAGCATGATCGAGCCGTACAGCCAGCCCTTGAAGAAGTACACGACCGTGATCATCGCGCTGAGCGCGAAGATCGTCGTCGGGACGGCCTGGGGGAAGAACGCGGCGAGGTCGAACGCGAACCTCGCCCGCAGCCGCGTGCGGATCACGATGAACGAGATCGCCACGCTCACGGCGACGGCCAGCGTCGGCGCGACGATCGCAAGATGGAGGGTGTTCATGAATCCGCGGATCAGGCTGTCCCAGTTGAGTTGCTGATAGTTCGCGAGGGTGATCGAGCCGAGTGCCTCGATCGAGGGTGGGCGGAGGTACTTCAGCAGCGACGCCCAGATGACCATGAGAAGCGGCAGCACCATGGAGAGCAGGAAGTAGGCGAGGACGAAGACGCCGGCCGCGACCCGTCCCGACAGCGAGAGCCGGTTGCGCGCCGGGCGGTACCCCTTGCCCGAGAGCACCTGATACTTGCTGCCCGAGCGGAGCACACGCATGTACCAGAGGCTGAGTCCGATCGCGGCGACGATCAGCACCGCCGAGAACGCCGTCGAGACCCCGTAGTCGGTCACCCCGCCGGCCGGATTCGCTTGCAGGTACAGGAACGTACTGAAGACGAGGGTGCGATTGGCGAGTCCGAGCACGAGCGGCACGTCCAGTGCGGAGAGCGCGATGGTCGACACGAACATGAAGGAGCTCAGCAGCGCTGGCGTCACCAACGGCAACGTGACCCGGCGGATGACTGTGAGCGTGTTCGCCCCGGCGGTGCGTGCCGACTCCTCCAGCGATCCGTCCATGTTGCGCAGGCTCCCGGACACCATCATGAAGACCAGCCCGGAGAGGGAGAGCCCCTCGACGAATCCCATGCCGGCGACCGTGGAGACGTCGAACGGTGCCTCCTCAAGGCCGAAAAGATCCATGATCCAGATGTTCAGCGCCCCGATCCGCGGATGCAGCAGGAACAGCCAGCCCATGGCGGTGAAGAAGCTGGGAATGAGGATGCGCAACAGCACGAGCCCATTCACTGTGCGGGTGAGTCCGAAGTCCGTCCGCTCGACGATCAGTGCGAGCACGGTGCCCAGAGTGAGGGCGATCAGCGCGGTGATCGCGATGTAGAGCGCGGTGTTGAGCGCCACCTCCAGCAGAGCGGGGTCTGTGACGAGCGCGGCGTAGTTCTGCAGCGTGAACGCGCCGCTGGGCGTGCCGTTCTCGCGGATGCTCAGCGAGAAGACGACCAGCAGCAGGCCCATGATCCCGACGACCGGGAACATGGCCACCACGATAAAGAACCGGGTGACGGCCGTGCTCCGGCGCTCCGGCTTGAGTTCCGTCCCCCGTAGGAGGCGCTCCTGTTCACGGAGCGCCTCCTGTGAGATCGTCGTGGTGTCTGTATGCATCACTCTGTCCCTGTTCGGCCGCTGGGACTACTGCTTCAGGGACGCGACGATCGCGCCCTTGAACTCGCGGGTGAACAGGTCGGCGTTGTCGAGCACGAAGGCGACGTCGACGAAGGTGAGTTCGATGTCCTCGTCCTCTAGTTCCGCCACGTACTCCGCGCTGTGCGTGCCTTCGATCAGCGCGTTGTCGACCGCGATCCCGTCCCACATGATGCCCTGCGCGGTCGAGGTGTTCAGCCACGATGCGAACAGCGCGGCAGCGGCCGGGTGCGCGGAGTTCTGCGGTACCCCGACGTACACGGAGTTCGCAACAGCGCCGTCCTCCGGCGTGACGAAGCCGAGCGGAGCCCCCTCGCGCACTCCCTCATCGACGTAGGACTTCCCGCAGGCCACCCACATCGCGTCGAACTCGCCGGATGCGATGCGATCGACCTCTCCGCAATTGATCAGCCCTGCGGGCGCGAACTCCGACAGGTGCTTGAGCACGGCCTCCGTACCGCCCATCCCGACTGCGAGCGTGTTGAAGCTCGCACCGTAGGGGGTGCTCGCGATGGCGTAGTCGTCCATCTTCAGCACGTCATCGGCAGAGCTCGGCAGGTCGCCTTCGTCGACCCGGTCGATGTTGTAGATGAAGCCGGGGAACTGATGCGCCACGACGATGTACTGGCCAGCGGCGGCCTCGAGGTCCGCGTTCCAGGGGGAGAACGACGCCCAGTCCTGCGGCGCGATGAGATCGTTGCCGACGGTGCCTGCCGTGGCCGCGGTGGTCAGGAAGAGGTCGCTCGAGGCGCTCACCCCTGCTCCGGCCTCCTCGGTGAGCTTGGCGGCGAGCGTGTCGATGTTCGATTCGAATGCGAGCCGCACAGGGATGTCGAGGTCGTACTCCTTCTTGAATGCCTCGGCGAGTTTGGTGCTGGCCGCGTCGGGGAACAGCGCCCATGTGATGGTGAGCGCTCCCTCGGCTTCCGCCTCTTCGACGAGTGCGGTTAGGGCTTCTGTCTTCTCGACCGGAGCCGACTCCCCGGACGTGTCGGCCGGGGCAGGGCTGCCCGAGCAGGATGCGAGGGCGACGATCAGGCCGAGTCCGGCGATTGCTGCTGCAGAACGGGTGGTGCGTGTTCTCATGATCTCTCCTCCTTGAGAGTTTGGTGTCTCGCTTTGCAGAACACCAGTTTCATTCTATGGGACGGGCTCGCGGGAAGCAAGCATCCGTTCCGGCGCTTCACCTCTTCGAAGTCGTCGCTGACCGCGACACTCTCCGCCTTTCTTGCTCTGGTGCAGCAGCGATCTTCACACTCTGGAGGCGAGCCAGCCCGGGGCGCGTCCGCATACCTCCCACGCTCTGCCGTCCGGGGCTGCTTCCAGCGTGAGTCTTCACCGGCGGAGCGGCGTACGGTCGACCTCAGCCGGCGACCACGCCCATCCAGATCGGTTCGGCCCTGGCTTCGAGGGTGGCGAAGGCGCGATCGGCTTCCGCGAGCGGCCAGCGGTGCGTGATGAGAGCCTCTGCGTCGAGCGCACCTGACTCCATCAGGCGGAGCACAGCCGCCACGTCGGCCCGGGTGCATGCGCGGGATCCGATGACGCTCCACATGCTGTTCATGAGGATGCGCAGCGGCACGTCGATTGGCGCCTGGCCGCCGCCCATATGGACGAGGCTGCCGCCCATCCGCAGCGACTGCAGCGCCTGCGTGGCGCCCGCTCCGGCGGTGAGGAAGTCGACGACCGCGTGCGGGCCGTCCGGGGCGAGTTCGCGGAGTCGTCGGGTGAGTGCCCCGCTCTGCTCCCAGTCATCGGGCAGCTCATCGAACGCGATGCTGTCGATCGGGATCCTCACCGGCAGCCCGGCCACCGCGCGCAGGCGCTCGGCGGAACGGCCGACCAAGATGACGCGCCCAACTCCGAGGTGAGGGGCCAGCAGCAGCGAGGCGGTCGCCATCGCCCCGGTCGCCGCGGTGATCACGAGCGTTCCGCCCACGGGGATGGACGCTGTGCGGAGTGCGCGGTAGGCGTTGGCCAGGTCGTGCAGCTTCGCCGCGACCTCGAACGAGACGTGATCCGGGATCTCGTCGATCAGCCAGATCGGCACCCGCACGTACTCTGCGAGCCCGCCGTCGTGGTACCGCTCGTACCCGGGGTTCGGCCCCGAGCCGTGCGCCGCCGCACCGATCATGGCGGTCTGAGCGCACATCTGCTCACGGTCGGTCAGGCAGTATTCGCAGGACCGGCAGGAGAGCATCGGATGCACCCGCACGCGCCGGCCTATCAGCGGTTCGCTGGCTGCGCCACCTGACTTCACAACCACCCCGGCGGCCTCGTGGCCGATCACCGTGGGCAGCTGGCCGAACCGTCCGAGTCGCAGCAGCTTCAGGATCATCGGCGAGATGCCCGCCGCGACGACCTTCACCAGCACCTCGTCGGCGGCGGGCTCCGGCACCGCGCGCTCCACGAAGCGGATCGGGTCCGAGGCCGATTCCGCCACCCAGGCCCTCATCGTCGCGGGAACCACGCCTCCGGCATCCGCGCTCACAATCCTGCTCGCTCCGCCTCGACCACGGCGAGATCGACCGGCGTCGCCGCACCCGTGGATTCCGCGATCTGCGGCACGTGGGCGCGGACGCACATGACACCGTCGATCTCCTGCAGGTAGGTCGTCCCCGAGCAGACCCGGATGTGCGTGCTCTCACCGCGGGCAATGCTCGTGAAGGCCACCCCGATCGGGATGCGCACGAAGTCACCCGGTACGACCCGGACCATGCCGCGCTGCGTGACTAGCAGCCGCTCGCCGCTGATCTGGTACTGGATCTCCTCGCAGTCGTGGTGCCGCTCGTACACCTCGCCGCGGTCGCCCGACAGGCGGGTCTGGCCGATCATGATGTGGGGAGAGCGATACAGCCAGGTGGTGCCCGTCTCACCGCCGTCGGCGCGGAGGATCTCGAGGCGCTCGTCAGTCCGCAGGGCGTTCTCCCAGATGTCGAGCTCGTTCGTCGGGAACATCACCACGTCGTGCTCCGGGCCGCCCAAGCACTCGGTCACGAGCTCGTTGACGACGGCCGGTTCCCAGTCGCGTGGGGGGATGAGCGCCTCGGTGCGCCGATCCGAGGGCGCGAGCTCCGTCACCGGTGCCGGCGTGTAGAAGAGGATGTGGATGTCGCCGCGCCCGTAGTTGTCATGGGCTGTGCCCACCGGCATCCGGGTGTAATCGCCGGGGCGCAGCTCGACGGTGCCGAGGTCGGTGATGAGCGTGCGCTCCCCGGAAACCTGGAACGACAACTCGTCCACGTCGGTGTTGCGGTGATAGAAGGGCTGCCGGGAATCGGGCATGGTCTGCCACTCGAGGCGCAGGTAGCTGCTCTCGAACACCGGTCGCGGATGCCCCATGGGCACCGGCTCGTACTCGGCGGGGAAGTGGATCACCTGGATCGGGGTGTGGTCGGTCAGGACCTTGCGGCTGGGCAGTGACGGCGCCAGGAGCAGCGACTCGTCGCGCTTCCAGACTTTGGGCGCCGCCTCGAACGGGTAACTGCTCCAGTGCTCTTCGACGATGGCCATCGCCTTCTCCTCATCTCGGCCGGTGCCGGCCGTCGTGTCAGTCGTTCAGATATCCGCGGTCGCGGTAGTGGCGCTCGGCGCCGGGATGCAGGGGCACGCCGTCGACCCGCGCTGCCCGCGACAGGTCGAGGGGGCTGGTCATCGGCGGCGTCGGACCCTCGAAGCGCCGGTTGATCAGCACGGTCTGCTCCTCGAGCGCCTGCACGGCGAGCGCCGCGATGTCATCGGGCGTGGACTCAGCGCAGTAGAGCACCCAGCCTGAGAAGTCGATCGTGGCAACGTCAGCCTCGACCCCGGGGAAGCGGCCCTTCTCGATGACGGCGCGGGGGATCGCCCGCTCCTCGCACCATTCGAGGACCTCCTCGTCGAGGGCGAGGAAGTCGAGGTCGTAGTCGGCCGTCAGCCGCTTCCAGCGCAGCGTCATGATCGCCTCGTCGAAGACGGCGTCGAACGTCGGGTCGACCGGGATCGATTCCGGCGAGTTCTGGTTGCGCGGCCGGTCACGAAGGACCTCGCCGCCCCACGCGGCGATGTCCTCCTGGGTGAATCCGTAGAGCCGGAAGATCTCGTCGAGGATCCACCCCGCCGGATGCCCCTGATCGCGCGTCGGCATCGACAGTCGCAACGCAGGACGACGCTCGGCGATCTCACGCATGGAGGTCATGCCGGTCTGCCTGCGCACGGCGAGGGCGAGCCGGTCATCGTGCGGGAACTCGGCGATCGCGCACAGCGGGAGCGGCTCGTCGAAGATGCCCAGGCCCTCGCGTGCATGGCGGAGCATCCACGTCGGGGTCGTGATCCCGAAGTCGTACTGGCCGTCGGCAACCAGCCGAGGGCCGTCGAGGGCGAGTGCCGAGGGCGGCGTGCCGGTCACGGCGGAGATCGTCGATCCCGCCGGAAGCGCTCCGTGGTAGCCGCCCATGCCGTTGGCCACCAGGCTGCCGATGGTCATGAAGTTCTGACCGGGGCACAGGATGCGCAGGTGTTGAATGTCATCCATTCAGATCTCGCTCTCGGGATCGGCGCCGCGGTCGGCGAGGCGACGGAGGTAGGCGTAGCCGGCGGCGATCTGCGACGCCGGCCAGGCGTGCTCGCGCTTGGCCGCAACCTCAGCCGCGTCCGATCGCACCACCGGGCCGCCCGCTGCGATCGCCTGAACGGCCGACCGGCAGGCGCGCGCCAGCAGCACGGCGCGCATCACGGCCTCCCCCTCATCGGTGCCGACGGCTACGAGGCCGTGCTTCGGCATGAGACACGCAGGGGCATCGCCCAGGGTGTCGGCGAGCGCTCGTCCGAGGGCCTCGTCGCGCACCAGGTCGCCGGTCTGCATGAAACGGGGAACCTGCGGCTCCGCGAAGAGCACGCCGTCGTGGGAGATGGCGGGCAGAGGCACGTTGAGCGAGGAGAAGACGTTCGCCGCCTCGGCGTGCGTGTGCGCGACCGCGTTCACATCGCGCCGCGCCCGAAGGATCTCGGAGTGGATGTGGTACTCGACGTGCACGCGGCCGTCGCCCTCCAGAACGTCTCCATCCCAGTCCACGAGCAGCACCCGGGACGCGTCGACCTCCTCGAAGGCCCAGCCCGCGGCCTTCATCCACAGTCCGCGCCCTTCCGGGTCGCGGAGGGACAGATGCCCCCAGATCAGGTCGGACTGGCCGGCCGCCGCGAGTGCGCGAGTGGCGACAGCGACGGTCTCTCGGGGTGACGTCTCCATCAGGCCATCCTCTCGCTTGTCACGGAATTCACTGAATACGAGACAATCACACGCTGTCCTGCAAAACAAGACCATATTCCCCTTTTTCAGGACGTGCGGTAGTGTGATCGTCATTCAGCCCCACTGTCGGCACGAAGGAGCCACGGCACATGCAGCACGAGTCGGAGAAGCGAGTCCTCGTCGTCGGGGCGGGCCCCGTCGGGATGACCGCCGCGATCCTGCTCGCCGCAGAGGGCATCCCCGTCACAGTCGTCGAGAAGAACACCACCACCGCCGACGATCCGAAGGCGATCAGCCTGGACGACGAGTCGCTGCGCGTGTATCAGCGCGCCGGAATCGTCGACCGCGTGTTGCCGGTCATCGTCCCGGGCACAGGAACCACGTACTACGACGCAGACGACAGGATGCTGTTCCACGGTGGCGCCACCATGCCGTACCGCGGCGGCTACTCGTTCAAGAATCCCTTCGCGCAGCCGGACCTGGAGCGGGTGCTGCGCACTGCTCTCGACGAGCATCCGCTGGTCGACGTGCGCTTCGGGACCGAGCTGATCGATCTCGAGCAGGATGACGACGGCGTCATCGCTCTCGTCGTCGGCCCCAAGGGTGAGTCCTCGGTTCGCGCCGCCGCCGCCCTCGGAGCCGACGGAGGCCGCTCACGCGTGCGCGCGCTGCTCGATATCCCCATGAGCGGGCGCAGCCATTCGGACGTGTGGCTCGTGATCGACTGCATCGAGGACGTCCGCACCGAGCGGTACGGGATGCATCATGCAGATCCGGGCCGTCCGCACGTCGTCGTCCCCGGCCTGCACGGACGCTGCCGCTACGAGTTCTATCTGCACCCCGGCGAGTGCGAGGCGACGGCGGAGCCTCCGTTCGCCCTCATCGAGCGACTGCTGGCGAGATACCGCACGATCACGCCCGCCCAGGTCGAGCGCGCCGTCGCTTACCGCTTCCACGGACTGAACGCCGACCGCTGGCGCGTGGGCCGGGCATTCCTGCTCGGTGACGCCGCGCACATGATGCCGCCGTTCGCCGGACAGGGCCTCAACTCGGGCATCCGCGACGCGGCCAACCTGACCTGGAAGCTCGCGGCCGTCCTGCGCGACGGGGCCGATGACACGATCCTCGACACCTACGAGCAGGAGCGTCGACCGCACGCCGCCGCCGTGATCCGCAGCTCGGAACGCCTCGGCCGGGTGGTGATGACCACGAACGAGCGCCTGGCCCGCTTCCGAGACCGAGTGGTGCGGGAGGCACTGGCGACCCCGGACGGTCGCGCCTTCTTCGAGGGGATGCAGTACCGCCCCTCCCCTCGGATCATTAAGGGGCTCGTCGCCGATCCGGCCGAGCATCCGCTCATCGGCACGGCCATCGGCCAGCCCCAGGTCTTCGATTTCGCCCGACGTCGGCCTGTGCGCCTCGACGACCTGCTGGGGCGTGGCTGGGCTCTCGTCGGCGTCGGCATCGAAGACG
>NZ_JBLVOB010000007.1:770328-799877 GCF_053543555.1 Microbacterium xerophyticum
CCGGGCGCGCGCCGCGCCCCGCGACCCCCGCTTGATCCGTTCGAAAGGAATCTCATGAAACGTCCAGAACGCGTCGTCCTCTCCGAAGGACCGCACGCCGGAGTGCTCCGCCGCACGCACGTGTCGCACATCGGCTTCTCCGTGCCCGATCTCGGGGCCGCCGAGTCGTTCTACTCGCGCGTGCTCGGCATGCGCCGTCACGCCGAGCTCACCGACGGCATCCGCCTCGGCTGGGGCGCCGGTCATCACGTGGTCGACTTGCACGAGGGCCCGCAGGGCCTCATCCACTACGGCTTCGAGGTGCGTGACGAGGGCGGGCTCGAGGGCATCCGCGCCCGCCTCACGGAGGCCGGCATCCGATTCGACCCGATCGACCCGTCGGTCGTCGACGACCCGATTGGCGCCGTGGACGGCCTGGCGGTCACCGACCCTGACGGCACGACCGTGCACTTCCACAGCGAGGTGCGCCGTCACGGCGAGAACGCTGCCGACACCAGGCGCCGCCCGATCAAGTTCCAGCACACGACAATCGGCACGACCGATGTGACGCCGGTGGTGAGATTCTTCACCGACGTGATCGGGTTCCGGATCTCCGACCAGCTGCAGGACGGCAACTTCGCCTGGCTGCGCAGCGACCGCGACCACCACACGCTCGCCGTCGTCCGCACAGGCAAGGCGGGCGACATCGACCACTACTCGTACGACCTCGCCGAGTGGGAGGACTTCAAGGCCTGGTGCGACCGGCTGACGGATCTCGACGTCCCTGTGGCGTGGGGCCCCGGGCGCCCCGGCCCGGGGAACAACCTGTTCGTGTTCTTCGACGACCCCGCGGGCAACCACATCGAACTGTCTGCGGAGATGGAGAAGTTCCACGACGACCGGGTCGAGTACGTGACCCGGCGGTGGACGCCGGCACCCACCACGGTCAACCTATGGGGCGGGCAGACGCCCAGCTGGCGACGCGTCGGATCCGAGCCGGTCGCCGAGGCGTTCTCGGAGGGGAGCAACTGATGGCCTGGGTCGCCTACCGCCACGACGGCGAGGAGTACGTCGGCCTCGTGGACGGGGAGCAGTACATCCCGCTCCGCGGCATCCGCCGGATCGACGCCGAGACCGGGCTCGACGCACTGCTGGCCGCGGAGCCGGATAGCGCGAACGCCGTATCCGCCGCCGAGACGGAGCTGCTGCCGCCGTCCTGGGCACCGCAGAAGGTGTTCTGCGTCGGCCTCAACTACAACGAGCACATCGCGGAGACCGGACGCGAGTTGCCGACGTATCCCGTACTGTTCCCGAAGTACGCATCGAGCCTGATCGCCGCCGACCGCCCGATCCCGATCCCGATCGAGTCCGCGCAGGTCGACTACGAGGCCGAGGTGGTCGTCGTGATCGGCAGGAGCGGCCGGCGCATCCCCCGCGAGGAAGCGCTCGAGTACGTCCTCGGCTACACCGTCGGCAACGACGTCACGATGCGTGACTACCAGTACAAGACACACCAGTGGCTGCAAGGCAAGGCCTGGGACGGTGCGACGCCCGTCGGCCCGCACCTCGTGCCGGCATCCGAAGTGGATCTCACCGCCTGCGGCATCCGGACGATCGTCAACGGAACGACCGTCCAGGACTCCGACCTCTCGGTGCTAATCTTCGGCGTGGCCACCCTCATCTCGACAATCTCGCAGTTCACCGAACTCCACCCAGGGGACCTCATCTTCACCGGCACCCCAGGCGGGGTCGGCTACCGCCGAGACCCGCAGTTGTTCTTGCATCCCGGTGACACGGTCACCGTCGAGGTCGACGGCATCGGCCGGATCGACAGCCGGGTGATCGCCGGATGACACCGACACCTGCTACCACGCCCGCTGTGCGTATCCATACCCACGGCGGGCCGGAGGTGCTGCGCTTCGGCGAGTATCCACTTGCCCCGCTCGGCCCGACAGATGTTCTGGTCGAGATCGACACGGCATCCGTCTCGGGATGGGACATCAAGTACCGCGCCGGAAAGCTCTCCGGTGTGCGATTGCCTGGCCGCAGTGCACCGCCGCTGCCGCAGCAACTGGGCCGCGAAGGCGCCGGCGTCGTCGCCGCCGTGGGGCTCGCGGTCGCGGGATTCGTTCCGGGCGATCGCGTAGTCGCCGTCGTGCACCCCGCGAATCCGCAGAGTCCCGAGACGATTCGCGGTCTGGGCAATCTGTCGACCGGCATAGACGTGCCCGGACATGCGTCGCTCGGTTCGTACGCGAAATACGTCGTCCGCAACCAGAGCCTCTGGCTGCATCTGCAGGAGCACGTCGATCTCGAACAGGCGGCGGTCTCCTTGTGGCCGTACGGAACATCGCACCGGCTGGTGCGCGATCGTCTGCGACTGCGTCTCGGCGACAGTCTGCTCGTCTGCGGTGCGTCCGGCGGCATGGGCGAGGCGACGATCGCCCTGGCGAAGCTCACAGGTGCGCGGGTCGTCGCAACGACCCGTCACGACGCCAAGATCGAGGGGCTGCACAGCATCGGCGCCGACGAGGTGGTCGTCACGGACGACCGGGACGCCGCACTCGCGCGCGTCCGCGAATGGACGGGAGGCGAGGGCGTCAGCCACGCCGTCGACTACACCGGGAACGCGGAGCTGATGAGACTCGCCGTCGATGCCCTGCGACTCGGCGGCGTCTTCTGCCCGGCGTCGGGCACCCAGATCCCACCCGGCCCGCCGCCGTTCACGGTCAACGACTTCACACGGCTCGAGTTGACGATGATCGGCGTTCGCGGAGCGCGACACGAGGACGCGCTAGCGGTGCTCGATCTGCTCGCGCAGGGCCGGATCAGCCCTCGGATCGCCGCGCGGTTCCCGCTCTCCGAGGCCGCCTCGGCGCACCGGCTGTATGAGGAATCCCGCGACCTCGTCGGCCGTATCGTGCTCAAGCCGTGAGCGCATAGTCTTGAATCTCAGGAATCGGGTAGCGGTTCTGCACCCTTGATCTGGTTGGATGAACCCATGGCTCAGGCGACAACGGGATACCGCGAGAAGAACAGCACCGCGGACCGCACCCTCACGATCCTCATGATGTTCACGGACACTCGGCTGGTCCTGTCGGCGACGGACGTCGCTGACAGCCTCGGTGTCGCCCGATCCACGGCCTATCGCTATCTGCAGTCTCTCGTGCAATCCGGCTTCCTCGCCGACGACGGTCGTGGTGGCTTCTTCCTGGGCATGCGCATCCTCGAGCTGGCGCGACTGGCACGAAGGAGCTTCGGTCTCTCTGAGATCGCCGTACCGGTGATGCGAGAACTGGCCGAGCAGTTCCACCACACCGTGCTGCTCACGCGTCGTCTCAGGGACCGCGTCATCTGCCTGGAGCGCGAGGAGGCGGCTGCCCAGTACATCCGGCTCTCGTACGAACGCGGCCAGGTGCTGAGCCTGAATGCCGGCGCCTCCGCCTACGCGCTTCTCGCCTGGCTCGACGAAACTGAACTTCGCACGCTGTTGAAGGGTGTCGCACTCGAGCGGTTCACCGAGACCACGCTTACCGATGCCGATTCGGTCATCGAACGTCTCCGCACGGTCCGCGGCGACGGGTACGCGATCTCCTACGGAGAGGGCGACCCCGACGCCATGGGCATCGCCGCGCCCATCTTCGGCGCCGGCGGACGGGTGATTGCAGCGCTCAGCGTGGTCCTGATCCAATCGCGCGCCGCCGAGGGAGAAATCGAGGAGATCACCTCAGCGGTCGTCGCCAAGGCCGCCCGGATCTCGGAGCGAACAATTTTGCTCGACGGAGAGTAGCGCCTGTGCGCACCCGAAGGCCTCGCGGCCCCGCGCAGCGGGTCAACGCCTGCGTCCTTCCGCTCAATCGAGATGGACTCGCCGGAGCCGATTGCGTCGAGCGCCCGCACGCTGTGTGATGGCGTGGATTCCGCGAGGATCCTCAACGCTTGGTCAACGTTCGACTGCTGAGCTCGGAAGGAGTTGACAATCGCCGCCCCCGGCCACGCAGCCGGAAAGATTTCGAGATCTGGCGGGTGGGCGCTGGTCGCGTGGCAGGGGAGCCCCCAACGAAATCGCCGACGTCATCAAAGCCTGGACCGCGAGTGCGCGAAACTTTGTCGCCGACAACCGCGACGCCATCCGCCGTGTCTATCTGCTCTTTGTCGACAGGGCGCCTACACGCGACGGGGCCTCCTGCCCCTCAGCGGCGCTCTGACGTTGACACCCGACGAGGTGCGTGCGGCCGTACTTGATGAGAGCGCTTAGAGGACAGATCGCGTTCCCACACGCTCACCCGACCGGCGCGAAAGCCGGTCCACGCGCAACGCGTGAGGGGAGCAGCTGCACTCATCAACGAAGGACGCCCTCGACGTGGGCTTCAGCTGCTGTTTCCACTGGAGCCCGTCCCGCCAGCCAACTTCAGCTGTTCCGACGCAGCGAAAGCACCGTGGATCGCACCGAACGTCAGAGCGCCGAGGCCGAATGCCTCAGCCGCGTAGGCGATCCAGGTCCCCACATTGAGCAGCCAGCTCGGGTTGTAGGACGAAGTAACGACGGCCATCACCGTGGTGTCGAGCGTGACCTGGGACGGCGGGACCAGCGCGGCAAAGTACGTGAGTACCGCAACCGCGAACGCCGCAAGCCCAAAGATCAGGGCGACGATGGTGAACGCGAATCGCGACCGTGCTCATGGGCGCTTGTCGAGTAGACCTCGAGAACGTAACGTGCCTCGATGCGCCCGCGTGGAGCGAGAGCGCGCCACGCAGCGGGGGACCCACGCCAGGTTTTGAAGAGCGAGTCTCGCTGGTGCCGCCGCAGAATGCTCAGATCGGCGATCTCCGGAATCTCCACACGGACGACGATATCTAGATCCTCCGTTGTCAGGACGCACGCCACTCTCCAACTTCGCCGAGCGACAGCTTCGGCGACCTCAGCGATTGCGCAATCGGAATTGCGCGGAACACCCAATGAGCGATTTCAGGACCTGCTGCCTGACGAGGAGTACAGCGAGCTGCCCTACTCGCTCGCGCTCCGTACTCTTGTTCTTCCTGTCTGCCGCGAAGACAGTCCACCATGGCCCGGATTCAGACGTCTCGATAAGATCCATCTCACAGCACAACGACTAGATCCATCTCGAAAGTTCCGGAAGGACTCTTGCATGCCTACCCCGCTTCTCAGCGTCAACGAGGACAACCTCGTTCTGTGTCCAAACTGCGGGCAGACCACGGGGCTGCACTTCGACCGTGTTGATGTCGTCACTGCTTCGGGCCGGTCGATCAGCGCTCACGCGGCCGGCGAGGACGACAACGCCGACGTCACTGTTAAGCCAATCCTGGTCACGGATCCCAACCGCCGTCACAGCATCGTCCTGCATTGGTGGTGCGAGCACTGCTCGAGCGAGAAGGAAACGATCACGCTCCAGCAACACAAGGGCGTCACCCAGGTCAACTAGCACCGATTTGACCGAACTCTCCAGCGAGCCTCCCAAAGTCGCTAGAAGTTGCTTTTGTTGAGGTCGGACAGCCGGCTTCACCCAATCGTGGCTGCACCTGCCTACGAGTCTGGTCAAGAGATACTCGCGTGCAACGGCGACCTCTCACGCGCAAGGATTACAACCACGCCGTCTTCGCTGACGTTTATGCCAAGACCGGCGCGGACGTGGAAGGATATGACGGTGGCCCCGACCAGAAATGGCACCAACGCTGGCGGCTCGGCGAACGAGCTCGGGAGCCTCCATCGAAACGGATTCGCGTCGGTTCTTGCCTCGCACGGACTTTCCGGCGCCCCTCTGGACGGCGTAGACGGGCGGGTTCCGACGTCGATAGCACTCGAGACCGACGATGACGTGGATGACATCGTCTGCACCATGTCGAACGGAGAGCGGTGGTTCGTTCAAGCTAAGCGCACTGTAAACGACTCATCGCTTCGTAGCGCGCTACGGCAGTTCGCAGCACAAGCAGTCGGCGAAAGGGATCTCCTTGTCCTCGCCACACGGTCCGCCCGCGGCTATCTGAAATCCGCCATGGAGGTTCTGGACTCACGACGAGCCGGGCGTCAGGCCGAGCTTTCGAAGAGGCGGCGCGATGACTTCGAGACCTTCGAGAAGAAGGTTCGGGAAGAATGCGGCGAGAAGGCGGAGACGGTGCTCTCGCACACCCGCATCGTCGCATGGGCAGTCGACGAAATCACTGACGAGCGAGCGAACACGGCTGCTGGACGCCTGGAGCGATTGACGACGCCGGGTTCCGGACACATTGCGTATCGTGCGCTCCAAGGCTTCTTCCAGCAACAAGGTGCCGCTCGAACTGCAACGTCGAGTGATGACTGGCTCCAAGCTCTGAAGGATTCCGGGCTGGAAATCTCTGCCGAGGGTCTAGGACGACGGGCAGCCAAACGAGAACTCGAACGTTCCGCGTTGGCGCACTACTGCGAAAGCATCTCCAGATGCAAAGACCGCCTCGACCTCTCAGTGATCTCGCGCCGCGTGCCAGAGCTCTCAGTCGATGACTTCTTGTCCACCATTGAAGTGGAGTTTGATCTAAAGAAGCAGCGCGCAGACAGCGCCCCTTTGACTCATGTATTCCGCCGCAATGGACGCATGTTGCTTCGGGGCCTTCCCGGCGCGGGCAAGTCAGAAGCAATGCGACAACTCGCTGCGTGGCTGGTCACGCAACAGGGCGCCCCGTTGCCACTCCCGGTCCGCCTCCGAGACATCGCCTCGGCTGTATCGACAGTCGACGACATGTCGCTCGAGCTCCTGCTTCAGACTGCAGCCAAGCGTGGGAGCCCCGGTGGGTCAACTCCTCTCCTGCGGGTTCTCAGGTCCGCCGTTGCGTCGGGTCATTGTGTTTTTCTTCTCGATGGCCTGGACGAAACATACGAGAAGCAGAGCATCATCGCCGCTGGAATCGCCAAGATCCTCGAGGACCTCAGTGCACACGTCGGGGTACTCATCACCACGCGCGAGAGCGCGATGGATGCGGCCGAGCACCTCAACTTCCCCGTCGCGGACTTGAAGGCGTCCAACAACATTCGAGCACGGACCGCCCTCGTAGAGGCCTATTCCATCGCCACAGTTGCGCCGGAGGACCGCGAGACATGGGTTCAAGCCATACATGCCGTGATCGAGAGTCACTCTGACGCGCACCGCGAGATATGGCGAGTACCCCTGCTGTCGACGCTCGCCACCGTGCGCCTCCTCGAGGGCCAGACGACCTCAAGCTCAGTCGTCGATCTCCTGGGCGGGGTCATCGAGGACAGCGTCGATCAGTGGGAGGCGAAGCGGCTCAGAGAAAGCGTCTCCACGCCCGACCCGGGATTCAACACCCGCATGTTCTTGGATGGGTTCGCAGCCATTGGCCGAGCACTCAATGCTGGAGCGACGCTGACTCTGCGAGATGCCCACGAGCTTGTCGCCGGCGCTCTCATGAGATGGGAACTGTCACGCCCTGCGACCGAGGTCATCACAAAGTTCGTCGTCAAGTTCTGGGATGAGACAGTCGGAGTCTTCGTAAATACCGGCACAGCAATTCAGCCCCGATCCCGACTGTTTGCCGAGCTCGGTGATGCTTATGCGCTCCTAAGACTGGACGACGGCGACGCTCGTTCCACTTGGCTTGCGGAGAGCCTCAACACGCCCGCGAGGGCAAACGCGTTCGCCCTCTCCTCGGGAGCAGACCTCGGAATCGCGCGATGGCTCATCACCGCCTCAAAGGAAGAAGTGGGACACCGGCGCGCCCAAGCCGCGACCTGGCTCATCGAGTTTCTTCCCTCATGGTCGCACCTGACCTCAGACGATACGAGCGCTGTGATCGAGGCGTTGGCTGCAGCCGCTCGCGACCAGATCTGCGTCGTTACGTCGAGCCACGGCCAGGGCATTGCAGCCATGTTCGCATCGGCTACAGGGTGGAAGGACAAGGCGGATGGTTGCGGGTGGCGGTTCGCTGCAGATTTGGCGAGTCTGGACGTGACGCCGCCACATCATGAGCAGAAGATGCTTCTTCTGGCGGCATACGAAGCGGATCCGGACCGCGGCGCACTCCTGAAGGCCCTGTCCGAGATCTCGGGTGGGGAACCTGGGCACCGGACGGACAGCGTCCTCATCGAAGTCCTTGAGCGAGCGCTGGACTTCCCTCTCGACGAATATCACGACGAGGAAGCCCTCTCTGACCGCTTCGGCACTCTCATTATCGGAGGCAGCAACGAGCCCGCACCGTATGGTCTGGACCGAGTGGCACGCTATGCCGCCTGCATCAGTTCCCATCTGTCAGCCAGAGCGGTGGAGCGCATCTGGAACATCGGTGTTCGGCTGCCAGCCGGGCAGTACTACGAGATGCGCGCAGCGCTCGCTGCGAGCGGCTACCAGAGTCCCTACATCTCCAGTACTCAGAGCAGCTGGGCCTCATCCTTTCCTCGGGAAGACTTCGAACTCGACTGGTTCGTGCCTCATCTTTTCGCCAGCCCTGCAACGGCCGACGCAGTGCATCCGACGGAACGATGGAGGATGACAGCACTGTCAGATCTCGTCGATACAGCCAACATCAGGGAAGCGTCGTATTGGGAACTGATTGAGGCGAACAAAGGCGGCGGCGCGGCAATATCGTTGCTCCTCGACGCCGCGATGGCCTGCGCCCGGCTCGACGAACGGGCCGTGCGACTCCAGGCCGACGACATCCGCAGCACTACCAGCGACGAACACGACGACCTTGCGCACTACCTGTACACCCCGCGCTTGACACCTGCAAGGCTCCTAAACGAGTCCATCAGCGAAGAGATAGCCCTGCAACTCGTTGACCTCGCGGCCGGTCGCCCGCGGTGGGCCTCAGACCTCGCCCGCGACGTGCTCGTCCAGCAGCGCTATCCCTCGGTAAGCGACGCGGCATCCACCGCGACGGCCGCGAATTGGCACAGCGAGCGGAACCTCGCCTTGATCCGGTTGTTCAACGCAGCATCTCCGATGGACGAAGCCGGTGCCCTCATGTCTGAAGGAAACGGAAGTCGGTGGGCAGCCGCATGGTTCGTCGCGGCTGACGACACAGAAATGAATGAGGCGCTCCTTTCTCGGGCCCGCGACGATGAAGATGCCACGGTCCGGGACGCCGCCGGCGCGGTTCTTGACGTAGTGCTCGCTGCGGAGTACTGGACATGTACTCGGTGCTTCGCGAAGAACGGCGCGTCTCTCTACAAGTGCGAGCGCTGCGACCACAGCTCGAGCAATTCGATGAGATCTCACGAAAAGATCAAAGAGTACGTGACGAAGCTAGAAGCAGACGCAACGCACACCGAACACTGAGCGCCATCGTGCGCTGCTGGTGGAAAGTGTCACGGCAAAGATGCCGTGCCGTGCCACCGAATATCGGTTGTACGTGACATTTAGTGTCAGTCCACCGCGTTCCCGACAGTTCTCTGGTTTCGTTCTGTCGAGACCGCACCACCGAGACAGGTAGGGCAGAATCGGTTCATGACCGGTGACCGACTCGCTCGTCTCAGCCTTCGTTTCGACGCGATCTACTGCATTGCCCTCGGCCTCGTGGTCGCAGTCACAGCGCCCTTCGCGGCGAACGCAGTGGCTTTGCCTCCTGCCCTTCTCATCGGTGTCGGCAGCGCAACTCTCGTGTGGGGCGCCTACGTCTGGCGCGCGTCGCGTCAGCGACCGATCAGGACAAGAGCCCGCCTGGTCATGATTGCGAACATCGTCGCCAGCGTGGGGTTGGCGGCCACCGGTATCGTCGCGGGAACGACCGCGCTCGCCCTCGCGGCCTTCGCTGTCGCCATCGACGTCGCGGCGTTCGCGTTCAGCCAGGGACTGGCTCTGCGACGCATCGAAGGCGCGACGGCCTCCTAGACGAGGCGACCCGTGTCGCGCACGCCACAACCACTCAAGGGGGGCCCCGATCATCGGCTCGGCCTACTTGTTCAACCATTGAAGAACTGCAGCCGGGTCTTCTGAAAGTGTGCTGACCGCTCGTTCGCCCATCGACATGGCTTCGACGACCGGCCGATAGGTCTCCGCGCCATCGACGAAGTGCACGCCGTCTGAGCGCCCTCGTTCAATCCCGAATCGGACGGTGCGCGTTCCGCGGCGCAGAAGCAACTCCCACACATCCATCTGCACAGGCCCGGTGAGACTGCGTATCGACCACCCGGCAGCGAGCAACTCGCGCGCCAGCCATGCCGCGGCGTGATCTCGCGACGACAAACGACCAAGAAAATCTGATAGCTCGGGGCCGCTCATGCCCTGAGAATACCGCGGCATGGCGCGAGCGCTGGGGCCGCCATTCAGGCGCGCAGCGCAGCCACGATCCCGCTTCGCGCAGCGCGACCGCTACGGGTCGGAAGCAGCGGGAAGACGTGGAGCGCGCCGGCCCGCTCGCGGAACGTCACATCGACGCCGGCTGCCCGCGCACTGTCCACAAGGATCCGCGCATCCGGGTTGAGGACGTCGCGTGTTCCACTGAAGACGAGCATCGGTCCGAGTCCGTCGAATCTGCCGAAGAGCGGACTCACGATCGGATCCCGCACGTCGAGTCCGCCGGCCCACACTCGGCCGAGTTCGCGCCCGCCGTTTTGAGCGAGCCACGGGTCCGTGGGCTGGATGACGGGGATGAGGGGGTTGGAGAACGTCAGGTCCAGCCCGGGCGCGATCAGCACCGTATGGACCGAACCGACCCCGCGGTCGCGAAGCGTCTGTGCCACGGCAAGAGTGATCTGTCCCCCTGCGGAGTCGCCGGCGAGGCGCACACTTCCGTGCTGCTCGATGAGCTGCTCGGCGATCCCGAGAACCAGGTCATGCGCTTCGCGCGCATGCCCGAAAGGCAGCAGCGTGTAGATCGGAACGACTACCGTCACGTTCGCTTCGACGGCGATCTGCGCGATCAGCTCCCAGTGCTGTCGAGCGATCTGGTGGATCCATCCTCCGCCGTGGGTGTAGATGACAGCTCCGCGCGGGACGCTTCGAGCGGGAGTCACCGTGTAAACGGGAACCTTGCCGATGTGCGCGACGCTCACGCGGAGATCGGACCGCAATCGCGACGGCGGCCCGTACGGCTCCGGTCGCAACTCCGCATTGCGGATCGCTCGGCGTGCAGAGCCGACGCTGAGGAACGGGGTATTCGCGCGCGTCGCCCGAAGGAACGCTGTGACGAGGGCTTCGGGAACGATCACGGTTCTGCACCTTCTGTCATGCGGGCGCCCGTGCGGCACCGGCCGATGGTTCAGTAGAACACTGTTCCCGCGCGAGTGTTCACGCCAAAGCGTGAGGGGTGGCGGTCGGCAGCGCGCTCACCGCCGCCCCGCGCCGCCGAACAGCGCGTACAGCAGCGGCAACGCCGAGGTCGCCATCAGCACGATCCCGAGCGGCGCAGCCGGCACGAGCAGCAGGGCACCGCCGATGAGCAGGCCTCCGAACAGCAGCGCGGCGACCGCGCGGCGACCGATGCGCATCAGCGAATCGAGGCGGCGCTCGAGCCTTGAGGTGTCGAAGGTCACCGTGCCGTCGTCGATGCGCGTGATCACATCGTCGATGCGCGCGGGCAGACGCCATGTGGTCGATGCCGTCGAGACCGCCTGACGCGCGAAGGCCTGGATGACGTTGCCGCTCTCATCGCGGATCAGGCGGGCGGCGTACGGCTCAGCGGCATCCCACACGTTGAAGGCGGGGTTGAGCCCGCTGCACATCCCCGAGGTGAGCGACACCGCGCGGATCAGCAACAGCATGTTCTCGGGAAGCTGCAGCGGCAGCGTGCGAACGGTGTCGCCGAACTCGTTCGCGAAGCCGCGGAACTCGCTCGGGTCGACCTTGCTGAGTTCGACGAAGCCCATGCCGCCGAAACGTTCGAACAGTGCAGCGAGCGCGCGCTCGAGTTCAAGGGTGTCGGCCGACGGCAGCAGCACCCCGATCTCCTGCGCGGCCTTCACCAAGCCCTTGCTGTCCCGCCCCGCGACGGCGACCAGCAGTGTCCGCAGACCGTCGCGCAACCCGTCGGGCACCTCGGCCATCATCCCGAAGTCGACGAAGGTCAGGCGCCACGGCCTCGCCTCGCCGGACGCGGCGGCCGCGGCATCCGTCGCCAGCGGCGTCACGAAGATGTTGCCCGGGTGCGGGTCGGCATGCACGAAGCTGTGCGTGAACACCTGGTCGAACATGATCTCGGCGAAGACGTCGGCGACGTCGTCGGGATCGATCCCTGCCCGCCGGAGGGCCGCCGTGTCGTTGATCTTGATCGCTGTGACGTCCGACAGCGTCAGCACTCGGCGGGTCACGCGCTCCCACACGATCTCCGGTGCGGCGACGCGCGGGTCGGCGGCGAAGTTATCGGCGAAGCGCTCGGCGTTGGCGGCTTCGTGCAGGTAGTCGATCTCCTCTAGTGAGGTCACGGCGAACTCTTCCACGAGGGCCGGGGCGTCGACCCGATCAGAGACGAGACGGATGCGGCTCGCCCAGCCGGCCACCCGGCGCAGGGCCGTGAGGTCGGTGGCGACGATCTCGTCGATCCCAGGACGCTGCACCTTCACGACCACTTCGCGCAGCCCGGTGTCTGCGGCATCGAGGTCCGACAAGCGGGCGCGATGGACCTGGCCGAGGGATGCCGCGGCCAGAGGCCGTTCGTCGAACCGCGCGAAGGCGCGCTCGAGAGGCACCCCGAGCTCGACCTCCGCAAGCGCCCTTATCTCGGCGAAGGGGACCGCGGGAACCTCATCTTGAAGGCCGGCGAGCTCCTGCGTGATCTCGGGCGGCAGTACGTCCAGACGGGATGACATGAACTGGCCGACCTTGATCATCAGCCCGCCGAGTTCGACGGCGAGCACGCGGAAGCGACGGGCGAAGCTCAGCATCCGCGCCGCGCGGGTGCGCTCGGCGACCCTGGAGAAGCCGAGCCTGGGCAGGACGAGCTCGAACCACCAGATCTTGATGAACTCGAGGGCGGCGAACGAGACGATGCGGCGATAGCGCGCCCGGTGGGTCGTGCGATGCGCTGGTTCCGCGCGGGCGGGCGCAGGTGCAGCATCCGTCATCGGCTCGTCCTCTCGCCCCGATCAGGCAGGATGCCCGACCGGGCGGTGCGGGGCGAGTCAGTCCTGCGCAAGGATCGCGTACAGCCTACGACGCGCCTCGTCGAGCACGGTGACCGCCTCGTGCACCTGCTCGGGCGTTCCGGTGCGGGCGACCTGCGCGGCGGCGCCGGCGAGATCCATCCCGGCCTTCGGCAGCGCGGTGAGGTGTCCGCCGTCGCGTGAGGCGAAGGCCTCCCACGGTGCGGGCTTGTCGGCGGCGATCTCGGCCTCTTCGCGACCGGCGCCGGTGAGCGAATAGGTCTTGCGGCCGTTCTGCTCCTCGGCGGTGATGAGTCCCTCGTCGGCGAGCAGCTGCAGGGTCGGGTAGACGGATCCCGCACTCGGCTTCCACGAGCCGCCGGAGCGCTCGGCGATCTCGTTGATGATCTGGTAGCCGTGCATCGGCTCTTCGGCGAGAAGGGAGATGACCGCCGCGCGCACGTCGCCGCGAGCCATGCGGGAGGGCCCGCCGGTGCGCTGCTCGAACGACTTTCGGAGCTGGTCCATCGCGTCGAAGATCGCGGATGCCGGGCCACCTGCTCCGCCGAACGGTGAGCCTGAGCCTGCTCCGCCGAAGGGGCCGGTGGGGAATGAGCTGTTCATGATGTCCTCCAGAGTCGAGCGGACGATGTGCGTTAACGATATATCGTTCAGTGTCGTTCGGGAAGAGACCCTCTCGAGTACGCGTGGCGACATCCCGATGTCGGATGCCGGGAATACTCTGATCCCGTCTCACCGATGAGGCAGTCTCGATGCCGAGATGAAGAACATACGGAACCGGAGTGAAGAACATGAACGAGACCATCCTCACGATCGTGGGCAACCTGACCGCCGAACCCGAGCTGCGCCAGACGGGCTCAGGAGTGGCGGTCGCGCGTTTCACCGTCGCCAGCACGCCGCGCAACTTCGACCGGCAGACCAACGAGTGGAAGGACGGCGACGCGCTGTTCATGCGCTGCTCCGCCTGGCGCGATCTCGCGACGAACATCACCGCGTCTCTGACGAAGGGCACTCGCGTGATCGTCACCGGTCGCCTGCAGCAGCGCAGCTATCAGGACCGTGAGGGCAACAACCGCGTGAGCCTCGAGCTGCAGGTCGATGAGGTCGGCCCTTCGCTGAAGTACGCGACGGCGCAGGTCGTCCGCGGCGATCGATCGGGCGGTGGCGGTGCGCCTGTCGCGGCAGCAGGTGGCGGTGCGGCTCCCGCGGCGACGACCGACTCGTGGTCGACGACCAACACCGATTGGTCGACGGCGGACGAGACGCCGTTCTGATGCAGCGGGATCTCGCCGCGAACGCATAGCCGCCGGCGAAGTCAACCCCGCCCCCGAATCATCCACGCGACGTAGGCTCGAAGAGGGCGGACCGACCGAGAAGCTCTCTCGGCGACGTGCCCGTCCGGGAGGGAGCCGTCATGGCTCAGTACGACGTTTCGGACCGCTCGGCGATCGTCACCGGAGCGGGCAGTGGGATCGGCAGGTCCGCCGCGATGCTGCTCGCGCAGAACGGCGCATCGGTGGTCGTGAACGATCTGAACGCAGAGGCCGCGCAGTCCGTGGTCGACGAGATCCGCGCCGCGGGCGGAGTCGCCGAGGCGTCCGCCGGCGACGCGACCGACCCGCAGTGGATCGCGTCGTCGATCGAGCTCGCGAACAGCCTCGCACCGCTGCGGATCGGCGTGAACAACGCCGGCATCGGTGGCGCCGCGGCGCCGACAGCCGAGTACGGCGACGACGACTGGGACAAGGTCATCGCGATCAACCTCAACGCGGTCTTCCGCAACATGAAGGCGCAGATCCCGTCGATCCTCGGCAACGGCGGCGGCTCGGTCGTGAACATCGCGTCGATCCTCGGCAGCGTCGGCTTCGCCTCGTCCCCCGCCTACGTCGCGGCGAAGCACGGCGTCGTCGGCATGACCAAGACCGCGGCGCTGGAGTACTCCGCTCAGGGCGTGCGCGTGAACTCGGTCGGACCGGGCTTCATCGACACTCCCCTGCTCGCGCAGATGGATGCCGACGCGAAGGAGTTCCTCGTGTCGAAGCATCCGATCGGCCGACTCGGGCAGGCCGACGAGGTCGCGCACCTCATCGCCTTCCTCGCGAGCGACGCGGCGAGCTTCATCACCGGCAGCTACCACCTCGTCGACGGCGGGTACACGGCGCCATGATCCGCGGCGGGTGAAGGCATGTGGATCGGCTGGATCGAGTTCGACGTGCTGCTCGGTGACGTGCGCTCCCTGAAGGAGAAGCGCAGCGTCATCCGGCCGCTGATCGCCGACCTGTCACGCCGCACGGAGGCCGCGGCCGCCGAGGTCGGCGCGCACGACCTGCACCGACGCACGGCGATCGGACTGTCGGTCGTCGGAGCCGAGATCACGCATGTGCGCGAGGTGCTGGATCGCGCAGAGCGGATGCTGGCGGAAGAGCACCCTGAGGTCACCCTGCTGGCGACCCGCAGGGGGCTGCATTCCAGCGAGGACTGAGCCACGCCCGCCTTCCCGATCCGAGGAGGGCGGGCGTGGGGGTTCAGCGCCGCCGCGACACCATCACGATCACGGCGCCGAGGACCGACAGCCCCGCCGCCCCGAGGAAGAGCCATGCGAAGCCGCCGGTGAGCGCATCCGCAGACGACGCTCCGCTCGACTCGAGCGCCGCCGTCCTGAGACCGGCGATCGTGCCGAGCACGGCGAGACCGACCGCGCCGCCGATCTGCTGGCTGGTGTTGATGAGTCCGCCGGCGAGGCCCGCTTCACCACCCTCGACACCTTCGACGGCCAACTGCGTCGTGGCGACGAACGCACCACCGAGACCGACTCCGATGAGCAGGGTCGGCCCGAGCAGATGCGTCAGGAAGACGGCATCCGACGGCGCGGTCGCGAGCCACACCAGGCCGCCGGCCAGGACGAGCAGCGAAGTGGCGAGCACCGGCCTGGTGCCGAGTCGTCCGATCAGAGAAGGCACCGCCCCCGCGATGATCACGAGCGCACCGGCAAGCGGCAGCTGGGTCAGGCCCGCGGTGAGCGCGTCATAGCCGAGCACGGCCTGCATGTAGACCGACAGTGCGAAGAACAGCGCCACCATCGCGGCGCCGCCCAGCAGCATGACGACGTTGCCGAGCGCGAGATCACGGTTGCGGAACACCGCCAACGGCACGAGCGGCGCGGCGCTTCGGCGTTCGATCATGACGAAGGCGACTCCGAGGACGACCGCGACCGCGAAGAGCACGAGAGGCAGCGGATGCGTGAAGCCGAGGCGCTCCACCGCGCTGAGGGCGCCGACGAGCGAGACGAGCGCCGCCGTCACGGTGATCGCACCCGCTGCATCGAGGCGTCCGGACTCGCGCACGCCGTCGCGGGTGACGAGGACGGGGATCGCGATCAGCACGATGGCGCCGATCGGAACGTTCACGAAGAACACCGACTGCCAGCCCAGCGTCGCGGTGAGGATGCCGCCGATCAGCACCCCGGCCGCCGAGCCGATGCCCGCCACCGCACCCCAGACGCCGAGCGCCTTGGTGCGCTCCTTCGCATCGGGGAAGAGCTGCGTGAGCAGCGCGAGCGCGGCCGGCGCGAGAAGCGCCGCGGACGCGCCCTGCACCGCGCGGGCGGCCAGCAGCATCTCGCTCGAGATCGAGAAGCCGGCGAGAGCGGATGCTGCCACGAAGCCGGCGGTGCCGATCAGGAAGACGCGGCGATGGCCGTACCGGTCGGCGAGACGCCCACCGAGCAGGAGCAGCCCGCCGAAGGCGAGCACGTACGCGGTGATCACCCAGGTGAGAGCGGCGGTGTCCATGCCGAGCTGCCGACCGAGCACCGGAAGGGCGATGTTGACGATCGAGGCGTCGAGCACGACGAGGAACTGCGCGAGCGCGAGGATGCTGAGGGCCACCCATCGGCGTGAACTGTGTGGTGCAGTACTGCGGGTTCGAACGGGACTCGAAAGCGTGTTCATTGACGTTCCTTTCGGTTGAGACTGATGAGTGATTACTCACTCACTCTTTTGGGCAAAGAAGAACGAAGGCGGCCACTGCTCCGGTCATGCCGGGTGGCTCATCCCCTTGGTCAGGAGTTTCGCCCAGTCCTCCGGGCGCCCCTCGAGCTGGGTCGTGACGATCAGATGGCACAGCTGCCCGTAGGCGATGAAGCGCTGCACGTCGTCATCCGCGCCGCCCGAGCGGCTCTTCGCGAACGTCGTCACGCGTGCGAGGCCGGCGCGAAGCGCCTCGCCCACGACCGGGACGTCAGCGACCGACTGCGCGTGCACCTGCAGCATCAGCAGGGTGCGGTCGCTGATCAGTTGCGCGTAGGCGTCTCCCATCGCATCGAGGACGCTCTCGGGCGACTGGTCGACGGCAGCATCCGCACCCGCTTCGAGGGCCGAGAGGATCGCTTCGAAGCACGCCTCGAGCGCGGCGACGAAGAGCGCCTCCTTGCCGGAGTAGAGCTTGAAGACGTAGGCGGGGGAGATCTTCGCCTCGCGGGCGACGTCGGCGACGGTCGTGGCGTAGTAGCCGCCGCGCGCGAACTCCGTCAGCGCCGCGGCGGCGACGAGAGGCCGTCGCGCGTCGGCGGTCGAGAGGATCGAACTGCGACTCGCTGGCATATGAGTGACTGTACACTCACTCTTATCTGAGAGCAAGCAGGAATCGTCGGACGACACGCAGGACCTTGCCTCCGCTCACAGACCTTCGGCGATCTCCTTGATCGCGGCGAGACGGCGATCCCAGTCGCGTCCTATCGCGTCGAGCCGCTGCGCAGTGGCCGTGAGCTCGGCGCCGATCACACGGAACCGCAGTTCGCGGCCGGCCTTGACCGGTTCGACGAGTCCGACCTCCTGCAGCACCGCGAGATGTTTCGCGATCGCCTGGCGCGAGACCGGGAGGCGCCCGGCGAGGGCGGATGCGGAAGCATCCCCCTCACCGAGCGCCTGCAGAATGCTCCACCGCGTCTCGTCCGCGAGCGCCGCGAACATGGGTGCCAGCGTCTCTGCGGTCACGCGTCACCCTCGGCCGCGTCGCGCTCCACCAGCGCCACCAGCTTGTCGAGCTCTTCGTCCCAGCCGGTGCGGTGGCTGTCGAGGTTCTCGAGCGGGGCGGAGGTGTTGTCGAATCCGGTCTCCACGACGTCGAGCTGGGTGCCGCCGTCGACTGCGTCGAGCGTGAAGGTGAAGACGGTCGAGCCCTTCTCCTGCACCTGCTCGGGGAGCGACCCGAGCGCATCGTCGTTGTTCCACCGGTAGGCGACGCGACGCGGCTCATCCCATTCCTCCACGCGCAGCGGGATCGAGCCGTAGTCGGCGAAGGTCATCGTGCCTGCGGCGCCGACACCGACGCCGTCGAGCACAGTGCGGCCGAACCAGCGGGAGATGTATTCGGGCTGGGTGACGGCCTGCCACACCTTCTCGACGGGAGCATCGATGCGGATGCTGCGGCGCACGGTGAAGGCGTTCTCATCGACTACGGATGCCGGGTTCTCGGTCATGCTCACCATGATGGTTCCTTTCAGGATGTTTCGCTGGCCGATCGACCAACTGCAATCCCATGGTTGCACTTCGATCATCCTATTGCAACCTTCAAGTTGCAGTTGGCAGAGTGAGGATCTCCGCACCGTCCTCCGTGATCGCGATCGTGTGCTCACTGTGCGCGGTGCGGCTGCCCGTCGCGCTCCGCAGCGTCCAGCCGTCGGCATCCGTGACGAGCTCGGCGGTGTCGGCCATCACCCATGGCTCGAGGGCGAGCAGCAGGCCGGGGCGGAGCTTGTACCCGCGGCCGGGGCGCCCGTCGTTGGCGACGTGCGGATCCTGATGCATGGTCGAGCCGATGCCGTGACCGCCGAACTCCATGTTGATCGCATAGCCGGCATCACTGAGCACGGATCCGATGGCATGAGAGATGTCTCCGATGCGAGCGCCGGGGCGAGCAGCCGCGATGCCGGCGGCGAGCGCGCGCTCGGTCGCATCGATCATCGCGAGGCTCTCCGGGGGACGCGCATCTCCCACGGTGAAGCTGATCGCGGCATCCGCCGAGATCCCGCGAAGGGTGACGGCGAGGTCGAGGGCGAGCAGGTCGCCGTCGACCAGACGATAGTCGTGCGGCATGCCGTGCAGCACCGCGTCGTTCACCGCGGTGCAGATGTAGTGGCCGAACGGTCCGCGCCCGAACGAGGGGGCGTAGTCGACGTAGCAGGATTGCGCTCCGGCATCCTCGATCATCTGCTTCGTCCAGCGATCGAGGTCGAGCAGGTTCGCCCCCGGCACGGCCCGCGTCTTCATCGCCTGCAGGATGTCGGCGACGAGCGCGCCGGCATCCCTGGCGCGGAGGAGTTCAGCGGAGTTCAGGATCTCGATCATCCAATAACTATACCGGTCATATCATCCCGGTATTAGAATCGGGACATGATGGTCAGGATGCCGCTCACCGCCGCCGAGGTCGCGCGCGGCGAACGCCTCGGAGCACTGCTGCGTCGCGCGAGAGGCGCGCGGTCGATGCTCGAGGTCGCGCTCGATGCCGGCGTCTCCCCGGAGACGCTGCGCAAGATCGAGACCGGGCGCGTGGCCACGCCCGCGTTCCCGACGATCGCCGCGATCGCCGACGTGCTCGGCCTCTCACTCGACACGGTGTGGGCCGAGATGGGCGGCGCAGACCGGGAGACGGCATCCGCCCGTAAGACGCGCGAGAAGCTGGCTTCGTAGCCGCCGCTAGCGGGTCGCCGGAGCACGATCGCCGGCAGCGCCGAGGTACGTCGCGACCTGCGATCCCGTATGGGGCGAGGTCTCGACCACCGCATCCACCTCGTACACGCCGCGGAGCAGTTCAGCGGTGAGGACATCGGCCGGAGGCCCCGCCGACCGGACACCGCCGTCGTGGAGCACCACGACCCGGTCGCAGAATCGCGCCGCGAGATTGAGGTCGTGCAGCGCGGTGATGACGGTCATGTCCAACGATCTGAGCAGGGCGAGCACGTCGAGCTGGTAGCGGATGTCGAGGTGGTTCGTCGGCTCGTCGAGCACGATCACGTCGGGATGCTGCGCGAGCGCGCGAGCGAGCTGCGCCCGTTGCTGCTCACCCCCGGAGAGGCTGCGCCAGGTGCGGGATCGATACGATGCCATTCCGGTCAATGCGAGTGCGCGTTCGATCGCCGCATGGTCTTCGCGATCGAGCGCCGCGAAGGTGCCGCGGTGCGGTGTGCGTCCCAGCGCGGCGGTCTCCTGCACGGTGATGTCGTCGTGCACCTCCGGCGACTGCTCGACGATCGCGAGCCGGCGGGCGATGTCGCGGCGCCGCAGGGTCCGAAGATCGCGGCCGTCGAGGGTGACCGTGCCCGCATCCGGTCGGCGCAGGCCGGCGAGGATGCGCAGCAGAGAGGTCTTGCCCGCACCGTTCGGGCCGAGAATGCCCAGCATCTCCCCCTGCCGCGCCTCGAACGAGACGCCCTCGAGGATCGCGGTTGCCCCCGCCGACCAGGCGATGGCACGGGCGGTGAGCACGGTCATCGTCTGGCCGCCTTGCGGAGCACGAGCGCGAAGACCGGTGCTCCGAGCAGCGCGGTGATGACACCGACCGGCACCTCGTGAGGAGCGAATGCCGAGCGGGCGAACGTGTCGACCCAGATGAGGAAGATCGCTCCTCCCAGCGCGGACAGCGGCAACAGCATCCGGTGCGTATGGCCGGCGAGCAGGCGGACGACGTGCGGGACGAGGAGGCCGATGAACCCGATCGCTCCGGATGCCGCGACCGCCGCGGCCGTCATGAGCGCGGTGAGGATCATCAGAGTCACCCTCGTGTGCGCGACACGGATGCCGAGCGAGGCGGCGGTGTCCCAGCCGAAGGTGAAGGCGTCGAGCGCCGGGGCGAACAGCAGACAGGCGACGGCGCAGATGACGATGACGACGGATGCGACGATGAGCGGCTCCCAGCGGGCACCGCCGAGCGATCCGAGCAGCCAGTAGGTGAAGCCCCTGGTCGAATCAGCGTCGCCGTTGAGCATGAGCACGAGCGATGTGACGGCCGAGAAGAACTGCGACACCAGCACTCCGGTGAGGACGACTCGGGACGGATTGGAGACCCGCCCTCCGCCGATCAGCAGCAGCACGATCGTGAAGGCGACGAGCGCTCCGCCGAACGCCCCCATCGAGAGGCTCACGGCGCCAGAGCCGAACCCGAGGATCATGACCGCGACAGCGCCGGTGGAGGCACCGGAGGACACGCCCAGCAGGTACGGCTCCGCGAGCGGGTTGCGGGTGATCGACTGCAGCACGGCGCCGGAGACGGCGAGGCCCAGGCCGACGGTCGCGGCGAGCAGCACCCGCGGCAGTCGTGATTCCCAGATCAGCGCGTCGATGAGCGGAGACACCGGAGGAACCGGGGCGAGCGCCTCGAGACCGAGATGGCGCAGGACGATCCCGATGACGTCGAGCGGGCCGATGCTCGCCGTGCCGACGAAGGTCGCCGCCACGATGGACGCGACGAGCGCCGCCGCGAAGAGGATGACCACGCCGGACGACCGCAGCCGTCGCCGCGTGCGATCGCCGGCGGCCGGGCTGGGTGGCGCGCCGACGGTGGAGGGCTGCGCGTCGACGGTCGAGGGCTGCGCGTCGTCGGCGGCGACGCTGCCGGTGTCGGAGCGGGCAGCGGCTGACGGATGCGGGGTCGGCATTGCGACCCCGGCATCCGTCTCGGTGACCCTCGTCATCGCCGTCCCAGGACGACGACGTCGTCGTAGTGGCGCCAGATGACACCGGTCTCGGAGAACCCGGCCGTGCGCAGCGCGCTCAGGTGCAGGTCGAGCGGAGCGTGCGGCGTGGGCGGGCGGTCCGCGAAGCGGCGGTCCCGCTCGGCTTTGTGCTGTCCGAGCTCCGGCAGCGCGACAGCATCCGCCCACCATTCGTCCCAGGTCTGCACGCCCTGCGAATGGGCGGCGCCCTGGGTGCGTTCGTCGTCTGCGGCGGAGAGCGCGCTGAGGAGCGGCTGCGCGGTGGGGTCGTAGCGCAGATGATCGGCGTCCATGAAGACCCCGTCCTCCGGCAGCAGCGCACCGAGTGCGGCGTAGAGCGCGACGAGCTGCGCGGGATCCAGCCAGTGCAGCGCGGTCGAGGAGACGGCGACGTGCGGTGGCCTGCCGGGCAGACCCGCTTCCCATCCTGACGCGGCGAGATCCGCGTCGAGAGCCGTGAAACGCTCACCGTATCGATCGCCGAGCCAGGTGGTGGCGACGGCGAGCAGGACCGGGTCGTAGTCGATGCCGATGACCCGGGCACGGGGGAAGCGCTCGAGCATCCGCTGCGACAGGCTGCCCGGACCGCAGGCGAGGTCGAGGGCGACGAGCCCTGATCCGTCGGATTCCAGGCCGGGCGTGGTCGCGCAGAGATGAGCGATGACGTCGAGCATGATCTCGAAGCGCTGTTCGCGGTTCGTGATGTACGCCGCCTGCTGGTCATCCCATCGGCGGACGAGGTTCGAGATGGCGTCGGTCATCACTTCTCCTCCAGGTCGACGAGCCCCTGGGCGACGGTCGGCAGGGCCTGGACGCTGTGGATCGAGGGGTCCATGTACTGGCCGGGCACGATGATGAAACGCTCATTGATGACGGCGTCCATCGTCGACGTCAGCGGGTCGCTCTTGAGGAAGTCGATCTTCTCCTCGGCGGTGTCACCCGGGTATCCGCGGGTGAGGTCGGCGAGCACGATCACGTCGGGATCACGCAGGGCGATCTCGTCCCAGCTGACCTCCGGCCACTTGGTGGCGGCGTCGTCGAAGGCGTTCTCGGCACCGAGCATCTCGGTGACGGTCTGCGGCAGGCCGCCAGGACCGGCGACGGACGGGGTGGATGCCGAGGCCGCAGTCGAGTAGAACCAGACCAGCTTCGGCGTGCCCTCGATCTGTTCTGCGATCTCGAGTCCTTCGTCGACGACGGCCTGCTGGGCTGCGACCACTTCTTCGCCGGTATCCGGCACGTCGAAGATCTGGGCGATCGTCTCGATCTCGTCGAAGAGCATGTCGAAGGTCGCGCCGCCTTCGACCGCCACGTGATACGTGCAGTCGAACTCGCTGAGATAGGTCGGCACGCCGAGGTCGTGCAGTTCGGCGCGCTCCCCCGCGTTCTCGGCCGTGAGGAAGGATGCGAAGGAGGAGTAGACGAAATCGGGTTCGGCCTGGAGGAGCGTCTCGTGCTTGAGGAGGCCGTCGGTCAGCAGCGGGATCTCGGCGTAAGCGTCGGCGATGTCGTCCCCGATCGGGTCGGTCTCGTACGAGGTGCCGGCCATGCGGCCCTCGAGCCCGAGAGCGATCATGATCTCGGTGGCGGACTGGTTGAGCGAGACCGCGCGCTGCGGGGAGCGCTCGATCGCGACCTCGGTGTCGCAGTTGTCGATGGTGAGCGGGAAGGCGTCGCTTCCACCGGCGGCGGCCGCCGCGTCGTTCGTGGCGGGCGCGGATGCCGTACCGCATCCGGCGAGGCCCAGCGTCGCCGCGGCGATCGCACTAATGATAATGATTCTCAGTCGCATGAACTGAGCGTATAGCGCCGTACTCGTCTGCGCGAAATCGGTTCAGTCTTCGCGCGCCCGACGCTGGGTCGCGAGCGAGGTTCAGTCGGGAACGGACCGCACGACGCGTGCAGGTGAGCCGACGACGATCGACCCTGCGGGCACGTCCTTGGTGACGACGGACGCCGCGGCGATCACGGCGTCATCACCGATCGTGACTCCCGAAAGAATGGTGGCGTTGGCACCGACCCAGACGTTGCGGCCGATCGTGACGGGCGCCGGGTGCATGTCTGCGCGGCGCGAGGTCGTGATTGAGGGTGGCGATCACGACGTTGTGCCCGATGAGGCAGTCGCCGCCGATGGTGATGCCGCCCTGGTCCTGGAACTTGCATCCGGCATTGATGAAGACCCGCTTGCCGAGAGTGATGTTGCGGCCGAAGTCCGCGGAGAAGGGCGGGAAGACGGTCACCGTCTCGTCGACGGGCTTGCCGATGAGCCGCGAGAGCAGCGCCCGCACCTCGGCCGGCTCGTGATAGCCGCCGTTGAGTTCGCCGGTGACGCGCATCGCCTCCTGGCTCGCGTGATGCATCACTTCGTGGAGCGGCGAGTCTCCGGTGATGGTGCGGCCGGAGTTCAGCTCGGCCAGAAGAGCTTCGATGTCCATGGTGCGCCTCCTGCTATGGGTCTCGTGATCAATCTGGGGCGTCCTGTCCGCGATAGCGAGCGGGACCAGCCTGAGCCTCGCACCATCGCGCCCGACGCCATGGCCCAGCCTCTCAGGCCGCGATGTCGAAGCGCGCGCGGCCACCGAGCCTGGGTGTGCGAGCGGAATCGACGTGAACCGGCGGGATGAACCAGACCCGTGCGTCCACCCCTGTGCCGTCGATGTGGATGTCCCATCCGTTGTCATGGATGCGATGGTGGCAGCTCTCGCACAGGAGTATCCCGTTGGAGAGATCGGTTCGCCCATGATGGCGTTTCCACCATCGCAGATGGTGCGCCTTGACCATTTCGGGCGGAAGGTTGCACATGGCGCATCCGCCGTCGCGCTCGGCGAGAGCCAGGCGTTGCGCCTTCGTGAAGAAGCGCTTCTTCCGGCCCCAGTCGAGGATCTCGCTGTCGCCACCGAGAACACAGGGGATCACGCCGCCGTCAGCGGCCATCCGCCGGGCGGCGGCTGCGCTGATGGGCTGGTCGATGCCGTCGATCGTGGCGGTTCCGGTGGCGGAGTCCAGGGCGTCGACGTGCATCCGCACGACCACGGTGGCTCCCGCGAGGGGAAGCTTCTCGCTCTTGCAGCCGAGCACGTGCGCGCAGAACAGGGCGAGCGCGTCGGCCTGCAGCATGGGCACCGTGCGACGGTCGGCATCCGGAGCATCCGGATCGGGTGCGTCTTTGCGGGCCGCGAACGCGGCGCTCACGTATCCGCGAAGCGCGGCGACGATCGGAGCACCCGTTTCGACATCGAAGTTGCCGTTGAGATGCAGCCGCCCACCGCGCTCGAAGAACGTGAGCGAACGCTTGCCCCGCTGCTCGTCCTCTCGCGGTTCGACACCATCAGGGTCGAGCCATGCCTCGACCCGCACGACGAGCCGGCGCACTTCGTCGAGCCCGAGACCGGGAGCGGCGTCGACCAGGAGCTTCTCACCCTCGGCCGTCCGCCCTGGTCCGGCGGCGACGCGGCACCGCTCCAGCACTGCGATGATCAGCGCTGCGGCCTGCGCGCTGAGAGTCCCTGCCTCCAAAGCCTCGCTCACCAGCGGGTACTTCGCCGGCAACCGCGCACCGAGCAGATCCGTTCGCGCCGCCGTCGCCTCGCCCACTTTGATCAAGCGGATCGCATCGCCGGTCGACACACCAGTGGACGCGGCGATCAGTTTCGCCGGCGTGCGGAATCCCTGCTGCTTCGCCAAGGAATCCGCGCCTAGCTCGGCGCGGGACTCACTCGCGATCCCCGCCGCGACGCCCACATGCACAGCATCCAGCCGACGCTGCAGCACACCGATCGTTTGTGTCACCGCGATCAACTGATCTCTCGAAAGATCGTTCGAGTCGCCAGCATCCGCCCAGGCCTCATCGAGGCGGGAGATCGCCTCGTGCAGACCGGTCAGCTTCGACATGTCTCAAGCGTACAGCACATTCTCCATTTTGTCGAACATTTGTTCGCATGAACGTGCCACGATCTCCTCCATTACGGCTCTCAACCCCGACCTGCCCACCTGGCTAGGATAGAAGTTATGTACGAAAACGTCGACGCCCAAGCACACCGGCGCACGCGATCGCCACCACCCCCGCGATCGGCACGATGAGAAGTCCCGCACGCAGTCCGGCGTTGTCGGCGATGAACCCGACGAATGGCGGCGAGAGCAGGAAGCCCAGTCGCAGAAGCCACGACACGATCGTGAGTCCGGCGCCGTGTCGAAGACCCGGCAGCGCATCGGCGGCCTGAAGAGCAGCGGGGATGAGAGTGGCACTGCCGAACCCGGCGACCGCGAAGCCGAGGATCGTTCCAGGGATCGTGGGGAAAGCCAGCGCCAGCCCCATCCCGACCGCGATGAGGAGTCCGCCGACCTGCGCGACGGCACGCTGCCCGAAGCGATCAACCATGCCGTCGCCGATCATCCGCCCGATGAACTGCGCGCCGACGAGGGCGATGTATCCGGTGGTGGCGATCGCGGCCGGTGCGGCGAGATCCGCACCGAGGTAGAGGGTCGCCCACGACATTCCGGCATCCTCGACGATCGCGCCGGCGATCGACAGCAGCACGAGTGCGAAGATGACGAACACGGTCTTTCCTGAGATACCGCGGCGCAGTGCACCACTGATCTCCGTTCCGCCGGCGATCGCCTCTTCCTCCGTCACTTCGTCGCGCCCCGGCAGGCACATCCGCAGCGCGACCAGCGAAACGACGCAGAACACGATGGCCGAGAGGCCCAGATGGATGCCGAGGGGCAGCGCCAGCGCGATCGCCGCAGCGGACATCGAGCCGCCGAGCACCGCACCGATCGACCAGATCGCATGGAAGGAGTTGATGATCGAGCGTCCGTATCCACGCTGCACGCGGAGACTGTGCGCGTTCTGGCCGACGTCGGTGATGGCATCCGCCGCGCCGCCGAGGAAGAGGCCGAGTGCGAAGAAAACGGCCGACGGCGCCAGGCCGGCGGCGAGGATGCCGAGGCTGGTGAGGATGGTGCCGACCACCGCCACCTTCGCCGACCCGAAGCGCCGGATGAGCACAGCTGCTCCGAGCCCTGCCACCATCGCGCCGGCCGGGAACGCCGCGATCGCGATTCCGTAGGTGGCGGCGTCGAGGCCGAGCTGCACCTTGATCTCGGGATAGCGCGGCAGGATGTTCGCGAACAACGCGCCGTTCGTGAGGAACAGGAGTGCGACGCCGATGCGTGCACGGCGCACGGCCGGGGCGACGACGATCGAAGAAGACATATGGACGATCGTACACGTGACGCGTACACTCGTACGCATGACGACGGATGCCGGCGCGAAGGCGCCGCGAACGAACCGGCGCTACGACCCGGATCGGCGAGAGCGGATCATCGCGAGCTGCCTCGATGTGATCGCAGAGCACGGAGTCGCCGGCACATCGCACCGGCGCGTGGCCGTCGCGGCCGGGGTGCCGCTCGGCTCGATGACGTACCACTTCTCGGGCATGGATGAGCTGCTGCGCGAGGCCTTCGGGCGTTTCAGTCGGGATATCGCCGAGCAGTTCGAGCGCAGACTCTCGGCAGCGACCACGGTCGACGAGGCCCGTGAGGCGGTTGTCATGCTGATCGCCGAAGACGTCTTCGGCACCGAACGCGATCTCGTCCTCACACACGAGCTGTACACCCTCGCCGCCCGCGAAGCGCCCTACCGCGAACTCACCAGCGGATGGATGGCCCGCAGCCGCGCCGCCCTCGAGCGGCACTTCGATCCGATCACGGCGCGGATGCTGGATGCCTTGATCGAGGGGCTGACGATCCATCGCGCGCTCGATGTCGTGCCGCATGACCGATCGGTCGCACGACTGGCCGTCGAACGGATCGTGGGCACCGCGCGGGGGTGAGAGCACGCGTGCATTGTCCGCCGGACAGTCTGTGGTCAAACTCCTCGCGTCACTGCGGCGTCACTGCGATCCCCACCGATGACGGCTCGGTGATGACTCGATTCGAGCATCGCCTCGAGGCGGCGAAGTGCGCGCACATGACGCGTCCTTGCGGTTGATTCGTTGATGGACAGCAGACGAGCAGCATCCGCGATGCTGAAATCGTCCCAGTAGATGAGCATCAGAAGCTCCCTCGCTCGCTCGTCGAGGCGCATCAGCACGCTTCGCACATCGCTGGCTCGTAACGCTGTCTCGGCTAAGGCATCCGCGGCGTTGTCAGGCTCGGGCACGTCGCGGAGACGAGTTCGTAGCGCGTTCGCGAGGTCGATCGATTTCACTGCTTTCCGGCGATGCTCGCGGAGCACGTTGCGGGCGATTCCGAAACACCACATTCTGGCGCCCTCGTCCGTAGTCGGCACCCGTGCACCCTTCTCCCACAGAACGAGGAACACATTGCCGAGCAGGTCCGCTGCATCCTCTCGCTGGTTCACTCGTCGCGTCAGATATCGGAGAAGATCGTCGGCATTGTCTTGGATGACGAGCTCGACCCAGTCGTGAATCTCCGGAGGGAGTGACCGTCGACGCATCAATGGAGTTGGCCTTTGCAATCCATGGTGCTGCCGGAGGACCATCCGTCGTGCATCAGGTCGTCAGGTATCTCCTCCCAGATCACTTCTGTGGCGCGGAAGAACGATGACTGGTCCCGCAGTTCCGGAGTATCGACTTCCCACTCGTCGTTGGGACCGGGAACGAACGGGTCGGCGATCGCTTCGTCGTAGATGCGCTGCCCGATGCCTGTCCAATCGTGCTCGTTCATGAACGCGGCGAGCCGCTCGTCGGCCGGGCTCCGATCGGCAGGATCGCCGAAATAGATCCCGAACCGACAACTGACCTCGACACCCGTGTCGGTCGTGTACACGATGGGGATCTCTGCGTCGAGCTCGACGTGCGTCCCGTTGATGCCCAGCTGGAGAGGAATCAGCACGGCCGCACCGGTCACAGCCACGAGAGCGACGAAGCCCATGGGGACCATTGCGCGTGGACGCTTCCACCACGAGCTCCGGCCCGCGGTTCCCGTCGCGGCCGCGGCCTGAGCATCGCGGGCCATACGCTGCACGAGCCCATGGAGTGTCGCATCCTCACCCCCGGCAACCGGATCGGCGGATGCGAGATCCGACTTCAACATTTCGTTCATCGCGCTCTCCTGATCATCGTCCCGTACAAAGGACATGACGGGCGCAGGCGAACCGTCTCAGAATCGCATCAGACGAGTGACGCGCCGCATGCCGGATAGGCGAACCCGCCGGCCGGACTCGTCGAGATGCCATGCGCGACCGCCTCGCGTCAAGGGCCCGGGCTCTATGACGCCGCGCACCTACCGTGAAGCGACATGGACAGTTTCATACACCTCGGGTTCGCCGTCGCATATCTCGCGCTCCTCGTCTGGGGCGTGTGGATGCTGTTCGCGCGACGCCGTGCGATCGTTTCCGATCTCTCCCTCCTGGTGGTGCTCGGTCTGGTCTACGACAACACCGTCATCGGTCTCGGTGCGGCCATCGGCGAAGGCGACGCACTCGAAGCGCTGAACGCCGCCCGCTACTGGCTGCACGCCTTCCTGACACCGCTGCTCGTTCTCGTCGCCTGGCATGTGCTGATCCGCACCGGACTGCGTTGGGCACGCACCACCTGGGCGGCGGTGGCGGCGCTCACCGCGACTGCGGCACTCATGGTCCACGAGGTGATCGTGGGTGCGCTGCCGATGCGACTCGTGGCGCAACGGGAGTACGGCGCGCTCAGCTACGGCAACGAGAACGCTCCAGGCGGACCGCCGGTCATGGTCCTCCTCGTCGCCCTCGCCCTGCTGGTGGCCGGCATCGTCCTCTGGGTTCGCGAGCGTTGGCCATGGCTCACCGTGGTCACCGTGCTGATGGTGGCCGGCAGC
>NZ_JBLVOB010000007.1:799938-876383 GCF_053543555.1 Microbacterium xerophyticum
GCCGCTCCCCAGCGCCGCGATCGTCAACGCATTCGAGCTGATCCTGCTCATCGGCATCGTCGCAACGATCGCGTTCCAGGATCGGATCGCGGCCCGCCCCGCGCCCGGCCTCACGGGATCACGATGACCTTCCCCGCGATCCGACCCTCGGCCGCCTCCGCGTGCAGAGCCTGCAACTCGGTCAGCGGGATCCGGCGGGTGACCTCGAGATGCAGGGCGCCGCTGTCGACGAGTGAGACCAACTCGGCGAGCCGCTCGGTGTCGCTGCGGACGAACACGACGGCCGAGCGCACGTTCCGTTCGGCGTCGTCAGGCGCCGGCATCCAGGCGGTGGTGCTCACGACGACTCCACCCGATCGGACGAGGCTCACCAGGGCGGTGAACTCCGCCGGCTCGATGGGAGCGAGGTTGAGCAGAAGGTCGACCGGCTCGGAGACCGCATCGAGCACCTCGGCCTCGGTGCGGTCGATGATCTCGTCCGCACCCGCAGCTCGCACCGCGTCGACACTCCGCGGGCTCGCGGTCGCGATCACGTGCGCCCCGGCTCGCTTCGCCAGGGCGATGGCGTACTTTCCGACCACCCCGCCGGCGCCGACGATCAGCACCCGCTGACCGGCCTCGAGTCCTCCGTCGTCGGACAGCGCCTGCCACGCGGTGAGCGCGACCGAGGGCAGAGCCGCAGCATCCGCGAGCGGCACGCTGGTCGGTGCCGCGACGAGCACATCCGCGGGTGCGACGACGTACTCCGCCGCCCCGCCGTCCTCACCCATCGGCAGGAATCCGATCACCTCGTCCCCGATGGCGAACCCGTCGACTCCCTCGCCGATCGCATCGATCGTGCCCGACACGTCGTACCCCGGGACGTGCGGGAGCGTGAGTGGGATCGGCAGGAATCCTGCGCGCATGCCGTTGTCGGCTGCGCTGAACGCGGATGCCGCGACCCGCAGCCGCACCTGCCCCGCACCCGGCTCTGGTCGATCGATCTCGCCGTACTGGAGTACCTCTGGTCCGCCCACTTCGTGGAACCGCACTGCCTTCATGATCCTGTCCTCTCATTTCGAATGTGCTTCGAATTCGAAGCACATTGTGACAGTAGCACTGCTTCGAATTCGAAGCAACACGTATACTTGAAGCATGAGCACTCGCCCTCCCCAGCTCTCCTCCACCGAGCTCGCGGCCTACTTCGCCTTCACCGAGGTGAGCAGCCTTCTGCGGCATGCGGTGGAGAAGCAGTTGCGCGACGTCGGAAAGCTCAGCTACGTGCAGTTCCAGGTGCTCGCGCGGCTGAGAGACGCACCGAACGGCAGCCAGCGGATGACGGACCTCGCCGACGACCTCGTCTACAGCCGCAGCGGGCTGACGTACCAGGCCCAGTCGCTCGAGGAGCGCGGCCTGCTCACCCGAGCGCCCTCCCCCGAGGACGAACGCAGCACGATCGCCGCCATCACGGCTGAGGGACTCGAGGTGCTTGCGAAGGTGTTCCCCGGGCACATCGAAGTCGTCAAGAGTCTGCTGTTCGAGTCACTCGCCGGCGACGATGTCGAGGTGCTCGCCCGAGTGATGACGCAGGTCAGCGGTCACCTGCGCGCGAACCCTCCGCGGTCTGCGACGAGGCGGAGGAGCAGCAAGACGGCGTAGCGGCTTGCGGCGGGGAGACGTTCACGGTGCGCCGCACGGGACGTGACATACTCGCGAAGCACAAGGAGACGCCGCTCCTCGACCTCGCCGTCAACGCGGTGGACTGCTGATGCGCCCCGGCATCCTCGAAGGAGCTCACCATGCCCAACGCCCTCGTCACCGGCAGTTCCCGCGGCATCGGTCGCGCGATAGCGCAGAACTTCGCCCGCCGCGGTGATCGGGTCGCGGTGCACTACTCCAGCGATCGGGCAGCCGCGGAGCAGACGCTCGCATCACTCCACGGCACCGGGCACGCGATCGTCGGCGGCAATATCGGTACACCAGCAGGCAACCAGCAAGTCGTCGACGATGCGGTCGCCGCACTCGGATCGCTCGACATCCTGGTCAACAACGCCGCGGTCGCGCCGAACGCAGGCAACGCGCACCGGCCCGACTCGACCACATTCGAGCAGTGGCAAGAGGCTTGGATCCCGATGGTGGAGGTCAACCTGCTCGGGGCCGCGAACGTGACCCTGTTGTTCGCCCAGCACCTGATCGCCCGCGGATCCGGCGGCGCGATCGTGAACATCGGCTCGCGAGGTGCCTTCCGCGGCGAGCCCGATCACCCGGCCTACGCAGCGACGAAGGCCGGCTTGCAGGCACTCGGGCAGTCGATGGCGCTCGCGTTGGCCCCGCACGACATCGCGGTCGCCTCGGTGGCGCCCGGCATGATCGCGACCGAGCGTCAGGCCGAGATCCTCTCCGGCGCATCGGGCGACCGCATCAAGGAACAGAGTCCATTCGGTCGAGTGGGAACGCCGGACGAGGTCGCCGAAGCCGTCGCCTACCTCACATCGGGTTCGGCGACGTGGGCGTCAGGCACGATCCTCGACTTCAACGGGGCCTCTCACCTTCGATGAGCGACCTGAAGGATGCCGGCGGTCGCTCGCTGCAGCGCCCTATGCCTGCAGCACGGAATCCAGCAGCCCAGGGAACAGGGCGTCGAGATCGTCGCGCCGCAGCGTCAGCATCCGCCGGCGCCCGTTGGGCTCGTTGCGGATGACGCCGGCCTCGCGCAGCACCTTCATGAAGTGCGACTTGGTCGACTTCGGCAGGTTGGGATCGGTGGCATGGCAGGCGGCCATGTCGAGGGGGCCGTCGGCGAGCTGGCGCGCGATCGCGAGGCGCTCAGGGTCGCTGAGCGCGAAGAGAACGTCCGTCAGCTGGATGTCGGAGCGCTCCGGATGCGGGAGATCACCGGGCATGGTTCGATGATAGTTGAACAATTGAAGAAGGGCGAGTACGCTCCGATAGTTCGATGATTCTCGAACCGACAGAGTCTCGAACTCGAGGAGCACGCATGACCACGACCGAACCGATCACCATCCGGCAGACCAGCCCCGGCATCCCGTCGTACTCACGCTCCACCCGCACGCGCTTCGGATTCGCGCTGGCGGTCGTGGCGCAGATCCTGATGATGGCCGGCGCGAGCGCACCCTCGCCCTTCTATCCGGTCCTCGCCGAGCAGATCGGCTTCGCCCCGATCGTGATCACCGCCGTGTTCGCGGTCTACGCGATCGCGCTGCTGCTCACGCTGCTCACCGCCGGGTCGCTGTCCGATCACGTCGGCCGGCGTCCGGTCGCGATCGTCGGATTCGTCCTGCTCGCGGGCAGCATGCTGCTGTTCTCGCACGCGGACTCGGTCGCGCTGCTCTTCATGGCACGCATCATCCAGGGCATCGCGAGCGGGCTCCTGCTCTCTGCGCTCTCCGCCTCGGTGCTCGACCTCGCGCACCCGGCACGCCCCGCGACCGCGGCGCTGTGGAACGCGCTCGCCCCGGGCATCGGCCTCGCGACCGGTGCGCTCCTGTCCGGCGCCGCGCTCGACATCTTGGGCGAACCGCTGGTCGATGTGTTCGTACCGCTCACGGGTGCCTACTTCGTCCTCGCGGTGCTCTTCTTCTTCGCCCCCGAGACCGCCCCGAAGAAGCCGGGCGTCTGGGCCTCGCTGCAGTTCCGCCTCTCGATCCCGCCCGCGATCCGTGCAGACTTCTGGCGCGCCGCTCCCGCTGTCGTCGCGGGCTGGGCGACCGGCGGACTGTTCCTCTCCCTCGGAGCGAACATCGTGCACAACGAGCTCGGCGGCGTCGCGCACATCTGGCAGGGTCTCGGCCTCGCGATCCTCACCGGCGTCGGGGCGATCACGGCGTTCGTCCTCCGCCGCCGCTCACCGCGGACCATCACGATCTTCGGCACCGCCGCCCTCGCCGCCGGCACGGCGATGTCTCTCGGAGCCCTCGCCCTCGGCTCGCTCCCGGCCTACCTCATCGCCGCCGGCGTGACCGGGATGGGCTTCGGCACCGCGTTCTCGGGCGTGATCGCGTCGCTCGCACCGCGCATCCCGGCGACTGAGCGCGCCGACACGTTCGCGGTCATCTTCCTCCTTGCGTACCTCGCGTTCGGCGTGCCGGCCGTGATCGCAGGGATGCTGGTCGGCGTCGTGGGGCTCGGTGCGGTGTGCGTCGGCTACGGCGTGGTCGTCATCGCGCTCTCGGTGCTCGCGCTGGTGTTCCGGATGCGCAGCAGGAGCTGATCCCGCACTGGCATTCCGGGTGCGCAGCTGGGGTTGAGGACACGCTGGCGTTGGGTGCGCAGCAGGAGCTGAGGATGCCGCGGCCTCACCGCCCGCGCAGGAACTCCTCGACCTCGTCCGCGGTCGGAGCGGTCGTCGGCCCGCGGCGCGTGACCTTGATCGCCGCCGCGGCGTTCGCACGCCGGCACGCATCCACCCAGGTCGCACCTTCGGCGACGCCCGCCAGCAGCGCACCGGTGTGGGTGTCGCCGGCGCCGTTGGTGTCGACGGGAGTCTGCGGAAAGCCTGGCACGTAGGTGCTCTCGCCGTGCGCGTGCACCGCGCATCCTTCAGCTCCGTCGCGCACGATGGTGACGGCGCCGGCGCGCATGAGCGGGACCAGCGCGCGAGCGTGGGCCACGATCTCGCGTTCGGATGCGTCGGTCGAGTCCTCGACGGGCACAGCCAGCGCAGCCATCAGATCGGTCGCCTCCTCGGCATTGCCCGTCCACACGTCGGTGCGGGCGAGCATCGCGTCGCGCACGTCTGCCGGCAGCTCGGCGAAGGCCGCACCGGGGTCGAGGACGACGACAGCATCCTCGGGAAGCGTCTTCAACCACGCCAGCAGCGGATCGCGGGTCTGCGCGACGGCCAGCGAGTATCCGGTGACGCAGATGAGATCGCCGGGCTGCACGTCGGCGGTGGCGAGCGAGTCGACGGTGATCTCGCGCTCCGCGCCCAGCGTCGTGACGAACGTGCGCTCCGCGGAGGGCTCGATCAGCACGACGCACACCCCGGTGTCCTGCGTGGTCACCGGCGGGGCGGATGCGGCGATGCCGTCAGCATCCAGCGCTTCACGGATCAGATCGCCGTACGGACCGGTGCCGATCGCCCCGGCATGCAGGCAATCAGCGCCCAGCCGCGCCGCCGCGAGCAGCACGGTGACGGAGCCGCCCGCGTACTCGGCCACGGAGTCGGCCATCAGGTTCTGCCCCCGCGCGGGAAGGTCTGCCACTTCGATGACCAGGTCGACCAGGGCTTGTCCGGTGTGGATCACCCGTGGTCGGCGCGCATCCCGCGCGAGGAGATCATCGGTCTCGGCACGGCTGCGCATCCCGACAGCCTATCCATCAGGCGCCTCAGCCTGACTACGCCTACCTTGAGGTTTGAACGTCGCACTAAACGATCATTTGAGGATCACAAATGATCGCCAAAGGGGCATAGAGTTACATTATGGACCTGGCAATGTTCCAGAACACCGCCACAGGGTCGTTGGTGCCCATCTCGGCGTCTCTTACCCCCGCGCGAACAAGCTCGTGAGCCAACTGGTGGAACTCGGAATTCTGCGTCAGGTCTCAGGCGCTTCTTACGATCGACGCTTCGTCGCGCCACGGGTGCTTCAGACGCTGACTGCGGGAGAATCAGCGTAGTCTCGCTTCACCGCCCGACGAGCATCCCCCGCAGCTCCGCCGCCTCATCAGCCGGCATCGAGTACGAGTGCTCCGTCGCCGGATACGCTCCCGAACGCACGTCTTCGGCGTACGCCGCGACCCCGGCGACAGCATCCACCCGCAAGTCCGCGTAGCGCTTGACGAACTTCGCCGCACCGCCGTCGTACAGCCCGAGCAGGTCGTGGAAGACGAGTACCTGGCCGTCGGCATCCGCCCCGGCGCCGATCCCGATCACGGGGATTCGCATGAGCGGCTTGAGTGCGGCAGTCACCTCCGACGGCACGGCTTCGATGACGAGCAGCGAGCAACCGGCATCCTGCAGGGCCAGCGCGTCATCGATCACGGAACGCGCAGCTTCGGCAGTACGACCCTGCGCCCGGTAGCCGCCGAGAGCGGTGGCGGTCTGCGGGGTGAGCCCTACGTGACCGACGACCGGGATGCCGGCGGAGACGAGAGCACGCGCCCGATCGACCGAGGTGCCGCCGCGCTCGATCTTCACGAGGTCGCAGCCGGCCTCCTTGATGAAACGCTGCGCCGTGGCGATGGCGAGCGCATCGGATGCCTCGTACGATCCGAACGGCAGGTCACCGACGAGCAGCGGAACCGTCAGACCGCGCCGCACCGCGCGAGTGAGCATGAGCATCTCGTCGACCGTGACAGGCACGGTGCTGTCGTAGCCGAGCACCGTCATCGCACCCGAGTCGCCGACCAGCACGACGTCGACGCCGGCGGCCTCGACGATCTGCGCGCCGGGATGGTCGTAGGCGGTGACCATGACGATCGGCTCACCGACGCGCTTCTTCTCGACGAGACCCGCAAGAGTGACCCGCGTGCGCGTCGTCGCGTGCACGCTCATGCGCCTGCTCCGACCGAGGAAGAGGCCTCGGTCAGCAGCCGGTCCACGACGTCGTCGACCTGGATGATCCGGTTCGCCCGGTCGACGTGCACGACGACGGGCTCGTACGTCTCGAGGTCTTCACGCGAGTAGTCGGCGTAGGAGATGACGATGATGGTGTCACCGGAGTGCACGAGCCGGGCAGCGGCGCCGTTGACCTGGATGACACCGGATCCGCGTTCCCCGGCGATCGTGTACGTCTCGAAACGAGCGCCGTTGTCGACGTCGACCACGTGCACTTGCTCGTGCGCGAGGATGTCGGCGGCCTCGAGCAGATCGGGGTCGATCGTGATCGAGCCGACGTAGTTGAGGTCGCTGCCGGTGATGGTGGCGCGGTGGATCTTCGACTTCAGCATGGTGCGACGCATCAGGCGCTCCGTTTCAGCATGTGGTTGTCGATCAGTCGGGCAGCGCCCACACGGGCGGCGACGGCGAGCAGGGCGTCGCCTTCGACGCTCGTGACCGACCGCAGGCTCTCGGCGTCGCGGAGCTCGAGGTATTCGGGCGTGATGCCGGCCTCGTCGAGCACCCGGCTCGCGGCGGAGAGGATGCTGTCGCCGTCGCGCTCGCCCGACTCGTGCAGAGCCGCGGCGGCGTCGAGTGCACGGTTGAGTGCCGTGGCCTGCACGCGGGCGTCGGGGTCGAGGTAGACGTTGCGCGAGCTCATGGCGAGTCCGTCGGCTTCACGCACGATCGGGCACGCTTCGATACGCACGTCGAGGTCGAGGTCGCGCACGAGACGGCGGACGACGGCGATCTGCTGCGCATCCTTCTGCCCGAAGTACGCGACGTCGGGGCGGACGATGCCGAACAGCTTGGCGACGACGGTGGCGACGCCGTCGAAGTGATGCGGTCCGCGGGCCGCGCCGTCGAGCATCTCGGTGACGCCCGCGACGTGGATGCTGGTCGCGAAACCGTCGGGATAGATCTCGGCCGCATCGGGGGCGAAGAGGATGTCGACGCCTTCCTGCTCGGCGCGCGCGGCATCCGCCTGCTCGTCGCGGGGATAGCTGCCGAGGTCTTCGTTCGCACCGAACTGGGTCGGGTTGACGAACAGCGAGACGACGACGAGGTCGGCGTTCTTCCGCGCCTCGCGCATCAGCGAGACATGGCCGTCGTGGAAGGCGCCCATGGTCGGGACGAGACCCACTCTGTGACCGGCGCGCCTCGCGTTCTCGACGGCGGCACGCACTTCGGGGATCGTGCGGAGGATTCTCATGCCGCGGCCTTCTCGCGGGCGATCGCACGCGTGGCGGCGGCGAGCTCGTCGAAGAGACTCGTCAGCGCGGGGTCGGCTTCGTCGACGGCCGCGCGCTGGCGAGCGATCGTGACCTCGTCGCCGCGGGCGATCGGTCCGGTCAGGGATGCTGCCGCGCCCCCGCGCTGCCAGTTGTCGACCGTGCGGCGGAGGAGCGGAGCGAGGAGGTCGCGCGCCTCGTCGGACGAGATGCCGGCGGATGCCGCGAGCTGCTCCGCCGCGTCGAGCACGGTGAGGACGAAGTTCGAGGCGAACGACGCGGCCGCGTGATAACCGGCACGGTCGGCGTCGTCGATCTCGAACGGTCTGGCGCCGAGGGTGCGTGCGAGCTGCGCGGCCAGACGCTGATCGTCGAGGGTGCGACCGGAGATCGCGGCGCCGATGCCGTGGAACACGTCAGGGGACTCGGCACCCGTGAACGTCTGCAGCGGATGCACGCTGAAGTCGACATCATCGAGCGGGGTGGCGCCCGAGACGTGACCGATGCGGGTCGCCGTCCGTCGAGCCGAGGCGGCGGCGTCGAGGATGGCCGAGTCCGGGACGCAGAGGATCGCGATGTCCGCGTCTGGGACTTCATCACCGCGTCCGAGCGGACCGTGGACGACGAGGCCCTGCGCGCGGAGCGCCCGCGCGAGCACGCCACCGAGGCGGCCGGCGCCGATGATGGCGATGGTCGTCTCGGGCGCGAGAGTGACGGAAGATGTCATGGTGGTTCGGGGCCGGGATCGGACGGCTCAGATGCCACGAGTATCCGCCCGCTCGGCGTGTCGCACCAAATCCAGATGCAATACGCACACCCTAGCGCCACTTCTGGTGGGCTATCTGCGCACGAACAACGCAATCGGCATTACGTATTGATCTCGGCGCCTTCCGGCGCGAAGAGCGAGCTCAGCGCACGAGACAGGGCCGTTTGCTGTCGAACGTCCAGTCCTTCACGAGGTACTGCATCCCGATGGCGTCGTCGCGCGCGCCGAGCCCGTGCTCGACGTACAGCTCGTGCGCCTCGGCCAGACGTGCACGATCGAGCGTCACCCCGAGCCCTGGCTGTTCGGGCACGCGCACCGCTCCGTCGCGGATCTGCGGCGCGTCGACGGTCAGCTGCTGACCGTCCTGCCAGATCCAATGCGTGTCCAGCGCCGTGATCTCGCCAGGCGCCGCCGCGCCCACCTGAGTGAACATCGCCAGAGAGATGTCGAAGTGGTTGTTCGAGTGCGAACCCCACGTGAGGTCGAAGTCGTCGCAGAGCTGCGCCACCCTGACCGAACCGGCCATGGTCCAGAAGTGCGGGTCCGCGAGGGGGATGTCCACGGCATCCGATCGGATCGCGTGCGCCATCTCGCGCCAGTCGGTCGCGATCATGTTCGTCGCCGTGCGCAGTCCGGTGCGCCGACGGAACTCCGCCATCACCTCACGCCCCGAGAACCGCCCCTCCGCACCGCACGGATCCTCGGCGTACGCGAGCACATCCCGCAGGCGATGCCCGATGCGCACGGCATCCTCCAGCAGCCACGCCCCGTTCGGGTCGAGTGTGACGCGCGCCTCGGGGAACCGCTGCGCGAGAGCGGTGACGACGTCCGCCTCGACCTCGGCGTCGAGCACTCCGCCCTTCAGCTTGAAGTCGGCGAAGCCGTAGCGCCGCTGCGCCGCCTCGGCCAGACGCACGACGCCGTCCGCGGTCATCGCCTCTTCGCGCCGCACGCTCTCCCACGATCCGGCGTCGCCTCCCTCCCGCAGATACGGCAGATCGGTGCGATCCGGATCGCCGACGAAGAACAGATAGCCGAGCATCGGCACGCTCTCGCGCTGCTGACCGTCGCCGAGCAGCTCAGCGACCGGAACCCCGAGGTGCTGGGCGTGCAGGTCGAGCAGCGCCGACTCGATCCCGGTGACGGCGTGCACCGTCGTGCGCAGATCGAACGTCTGCAGCCCGCGCCCTCCGGCGTCGCGGTCGGCGAACCGCGTCGCGACCGCCCGCAGCAGCGAGCGGTACCGGCCGACGGGCTGCCCCGCGAGCATCTCCCCCGCCTCCGCGATCGTCGAACGGATCGACTCACCACCGGGAACCTCGCCCAGGCCCTCTCGCCCGTCCGAATCCGTCGCGATCACGATGTTCCGCGTGAAGAACGGCCCGTGAGCGCCGGAGAGGTTCAGCAGCATCGAGTCGTGCCCGGCGACCGGGACGACCTCGATCCGCTCGACGGTGGGAACGGTCATGCCGGCGCCTCGCCGCGCCCGTCGATCAGTCGAGGGACGTTCCACGGGTTCGCATCGCGCAGCGGCTCCGGCAGCAGTTCGTCGGGGATGTTCTGATACGCCACCGGGCGCAGGAAGCGCTCGATCGCCAGGGTTCCCACACTCGTCGAACGCGAGTCGCTCGTCGCAGGGAACGGACCGCCGTGCACCATCGCGTGCCCGACCTCCACACCTGTCGGCCAGCCGCCGGCGAGGATGCGCCCGACCCTGCGCTCGAGCACGGGCAGCAGCGCGGCGGCGAGCTCGTGATCGGCCGGGGACAGCTGCAGCGTCGCGGTCAGCTGGCCCTCCAGCTGCGATGCGGCCTCGACCAGCTCGGCGGCATCTCCGTAGCGCACCACCAGCGACGCGGCGCCGAAGATCTCGTCGTGCAGCACGTGGTTCTCCTCGAACGAGGAGATGTCGGCAGTGTGGATCACCGGCGCCGGAGCGTGCGGTCCATCGCCGTCCGCCCCTCGTGCGAGCACCGCCGCATTGGCGTCGCGCGTGGCGACGCCGTCACGCCACGCGGCGGCGATGCTCGGCGAGAGCATGGTCTGCCCTGTCGACTCGAGCACCGCACCCGAGACGGCGCGCACGAACTCGTCGCCCTTGTCGCCGCGCGGCACGAACACGATCCCGGGCTGCGTGCACAGCTGCCCGCTCGACCCCGTCGCGCTCTGCACGTATCCGGAGGCGAGCGCCGCGATGTCGCCGTCGAGCGCCCCGGGCAGGATGAACACCGGGTTGACCGAGCTCATCTCGGCGTACACCGGGATCGGCACCGGCCGCTCCTGCGCCGTGCGTACGAGCGCGAGTCCGCCTTCCCTGGAACCGGTGAACCCGACGGCATGGATGCCGGGATCGGCGACGAGCGCCTGGCCGACGCTGCGTCCAGGTCCGAAGATGTGCGAGAACACTCCAGGATGCAGTCCGTTCGCCTCGATCGCCCGTGCGATCGCGGACGCGACGAGCTCGCTCGTGCCGGGGTGCGAGCTGTGCGCCTTGAAGACGACAGGGCAGCCTGCGGCGAGCGCGGAGGCCGTGTCTCCGCCCGCGGTCGAGAACGCGAACGGGAAGTTCGACGCCCCGAACACCGCCACCGGCCCGAGCGGGATCTTGCGCTGGCGGATGTCGAGTCGCGGCATCGGCGTGCGATCCGGCTGAGCGGGATCGATCCGCACTCCGCGATACCGCCCTGCGCGCACGACGTCGGCGAACAGGCGCAGCTGTCCGGTCGTCCGCGCCCGCTCTCCGACCAGACGCGCCTGCGGCAGCCCGGTCTCCCGCATCGCCCGCTCGATCAGCGGGTCGCCGATCGCCTCGATCTCGTCGGCGACAGACTCGAGGAACGCGGCGTGCGCCTCCGGGTCCAGACGCGAGAACGACTCGAACGCCTCGGCCGCGGCGGCCGTCGCCTCACGCAGCTGCTCGACGTCGATCTGCGAGTACGGCGGCTCGAGCTGCTCGTTCGTGTCCGGCGCGATGGCGTGCAGCGCCGTGCCTGTGCCTGGCACGGAACGTCCGGCGATCGAAGAATGGCCGGTGAGGACGACGGCGGTCATGTCACACTCCTTGAGTCAGCGATGCGTCTATGAAGGGATAGCAGGGATCAGGCCGGAACCGAGGCGCGCACTCCGGCGCGCTCGATCAGCGCCAGCAGGTCGGCGTCGTCCTGCTCCGAGAGGTCGTGCAGAGGCGGACGCACCGGCCCGACACCGCGTCCGGTCACCCGCAGCCCCGCCTTGACGATGGACACGCCGAAGCCGCGCCCGCGGTCGCGGATCGCGAGGTACGGCAAGACGAAACGGCCGAGCTTCTCGGTGACGGCGGCGCGGTCCTGCGCCCGCACGTCACGGTAGAACTCGAGCGCGAACTCTGGGACGAAGTTGAACATCGCCGAGGAGTACGTGCTCATGCCCATCTGCAGCAGGGGCAGCGCATAGGTCTCGGCGGTCGGAAGGCCGCCCAGGTAGAACAACCGCTCGCCGTTGCGCACGTAGACCGACGCGAGGTGCTCGATGTCGGCTGTCGCGTCCTTGAAGCCGATCACGTTCTCGTGGCGGTCGGCGAGGATCGCCATGGTCTCGGCCGAGTAGATCGCGTTGCCGCGGTTGTAGACGATGATCGCGAGGCGCGTCGCGGCGGCGATCGCCGAGACGTGCTCGACGAGGCCCGCCTGGTCGCACTCGGTCAGGTACGGCGGCAGCACGAGGAGGCCCTCTGCGCCGGCCTCCTCGGCGGCACGGGCGTTCGCGATCGCATTGCGGGTCCAGCCGCCGGCCGATGCGAGCACCGGCACCTCTGGCCGCGTCGACTCCACCGCCGCGCGGACGACTAGGGCCGACTCGGCCGGGTCGAGACTGAAGCCCTCGCCCGTGCCGCCCGCTGCGAAGAGGCCGGCGACGCCGAAGCCGGCCTGCCACTCCACGTGCTCGCGGTAGCGCTTCTCGTCGAACTCGAGGTCGGGCGTGAACGCCGTCGCGGGGAAGGAGAGGAGACCATCGCGAAGGTGGTCGGCCAGCTCGGTGGGCGTGAATCGTGCCACGGTGCACTCCTGGGGTTTCTCGCCGGGGTCCGGCTGGGGTTGCTGCCGGTGACCGGCGGGGATCTGAACAATGGTCACGCTAGGCGTGAAACGATGCGCTTACAAACCAAATGGTGGATAGATCAATGCACCGACTGCATCAACGTGCGGAAGTCTCCGGCACGGGCGTGAGCAGGGGCTCGCCGGCGAGGTACGCCCGCAGGTTCGCGAGCGTCAGATCCCGCATGTCCTGGCGGGTCTCGTGCGTACCGCTGCCCACGTGCGGCAGCAGCGTGACGTCGTCGCGGATCAACTGCTCCGGCACATGCGGCTCGTTCGCGAACACGTCGAGACCCGCTCCCGCGATCTCTCCGGCCTCCAGTGCGGCGATCAGCGCATCCTCGTCGACGACCGAGCCCCGTGCGATGTTCACGAGGAACCCGTCCGATCCGAGGGCGCGCAGCACCTCGGCATCCACGAGGTTCACGGTCGACGGCCCTCCGGGAACGGCGACCACGAGGACGTCGGATCGCCGCGCGAGATCGACGGCGGATGCCACGTGCTCCCACGGCACGCCCTCGACGGGGCGGCGGGTCGTGTACAGGATCGTCGTGTCGAAGGCGGCGGCACGCCGGGCGATCGCCTGCCCGATGCGACCGAGCCCGAGCACGCCGACCGTGCTGCCCGAGAAGCGGCGGGTCAGCGGGAACCCGCCCGACTCCCATCTGCCGTCACGGAGGAACCTCTCGGACGCCCCGAACCTGCGGAACACGTCGAGCATGAGGCCGAGCGCGGTGTCGGCGACGCAATCGGTGAGCACGTCAGGTGTGTTGGTCACCCTGATGCCTCTGGCAGCCGCCTGCGCGACATCGGTGGTGTCGTACCCCACTCCGAAGTTCGTCACGATCTCGAGGTGGGGAAGCGCCGCCATGAGCTCGGCCGGAACACCGAAGCGGCCGCTGGTGACGACGGCCCGCACCCTCGCGGCATCCGCCGGATCGAGGTTCGCGACGTCGTCGGGAAGACGCACCGCGTCGTACTCGTCGCGGATGGTCTGCTCGAGGGATCCGAGCAGAGGACCGGCCTGGGCGACAGTGCCGGGTGCGACCGACGGAGCATGTGAGGGAAGGTTCGTCATGGCGTGAGACTACGACTCGCGAACGATGCGCGTCCAAAAGCGAACTTGCATGGATTGATGCGCGTGCTGTATTCATGGGGGAAGAACGGCGGAATCACGCGGGTCGCATCGCGCTCGGCGCAGACAGCCAGGCACCGAGGTCCGATGACACCGGCCGATGCACCCGACGCATCGGTTGACGCCCGTGAAGCGCTCTGCGACATTCACAACGAGCCGTCAGCCATTCGGGGCCGCGGCCGTCCCCTACCTGGAGGAACCGATGAAGCTTTCTTCCCCCCGACGCACAGCCTCCCGAGCGTCGGCCGTCGCCGCCGGAATCGCGTCGATCGCACTGCTCGCATCCTGCTCGGTCGCGAACTCGGAGTCGCAAGGCGGCGGCGAGGGCGGCACGGATGAGACCCTCCGCGTCGTGCTCACGCAGGAGCCGCCGACACTCGAGGCGTGCGACGCGAACCTCACCTCGACGGGTGTGGTCGTGCGCAGCACGGTCACCGAGCCCCTCGTCGAGCGCAACCCGTCCACCGGTGACCTCGAGCCGCTGCTCGCCACCGAATGGGAGCAGACGGGCGACAACGAATGGACCTTCGCGATCCGCGAGGGCGTGACCTTCCAGGACGGCACGCCGTTCGACGCCGAGGCGGCCGCCTACTCGATCGATCGCGCCGTGAACGGCGACCTCGGCTGCAACGTCGAGGGCTACATCTTCGGTGACGACGACCTCGAGGTCGAGGCCACCGACGCCACCACGCTCACCGTGACCACCCCGAACCCCGACCCGATCCTTCCGCTGAAGCTCTCGTTCATCGAGATCGTCTCGCCCGAGACCTCCAACACCGAGTTCGTGCGCGAGCCGATCGGCACCGGGCCCTACGCGATCGGCGAGTGGCAGGCCGGCACGAAGCTGACTCTCGACCGCAACGACGGCTACTGGGGCGACGCTCCCGAGTTCTCGTCGGTCGAGTACCAGTGGCGCTCCGAGGGCACTGTCCGCGCGGCGATGATCACCAGCGGCGAGGCCGACATCGCCCTCGGGCTCAGCGCCGAGGACGGCATCGGCGATCTCGGCGTGAGCTACCCGAACAACGAGACGATCGCGCTGCGCTTCTCCGGCCAGACCGCACCGCTCGACGACATCCGCATCCGCCAGGCGATCAACTACGCCATCGACCGCGAGGGCATCGTGTCGTCGCTGTACCCCGATGGCGACAAGGTCGCAGCGCAGCTGATCCCCGAGGGCATCGTCGGATTCAACGCCGACCTCGAGCCGTGGCCATTCGACGTCGAGAAGGCGAAGTCGCTCGTCGAGGAGGCGAAGGCCGACGGCGTTCCCGTCGACACGCAGATCATCATGCCGGTGCGCACCGCGCAGTTCCCCAAGGTCAGCGAACTCGGTGAAGTGCTGCGCGAGCAGCTCGCCGCGATCGGCCTGAACGTCGAACTTCGCATGGTCGACACCACGCAGCACCTGCAGTACCAGCTGAGCCCGTTCGTGACGAACGAGGGTCCGATCGCGATGCTCGTGCAGCACGGCAACCAGGCGGGTGACGCGCAGTTCACTGTCGAGCAGTACATGCTCACGGGCGGTGCGCAGGCCGAGTTCGGAGACCCGGGTCTGGACGAGCTCATCAACACGGCTCGCACCCTGACCGGCGAAGAGCGCCAGGCCGCGTACGAGGAGGCGTTCGCCTTCGAGCGCGAGAACGTCGTCGCCCTCGCACCGATCGCCCACCAGACCGTCATGCTCGGACTCGCCGACCGGGTGACGTACGAGCCCAACTCGTCCACCGGTGACGAGCTGCGCATCAAGGAGGTGCTCGCGGGCTGACCGCGAGCGAGAGTGAGGAAGGCGGGCGACCATGTGGACCTACCTGAGAAGACGGATCCTGCAGAGCGCATTGCCGCTGATCGCAGTCGTACTGGGTGTCTTCGTGCTCGCCCGCCTCACCGGAGATCCGTCGAAGCTGTATCTGCCGCTGAACGCGACCGATCAGATGCGCGAGGACTTCGCGGCAAGGAACGGATTCGACAAGCCGATCTGGGAGCAGATGGGCGACTACTTCCTCGGAGTGCTGCGGCTCGACTTCGGTGAGTCGCTGCGCACCGGAGAGCCCGCCGCCGAGATGGCCCTGCGCGCCTTCCCCGCCACGCTCCAGCTCGCCGCGGTGACCATGGTGCTGGCGATCATCGTCGCCGTCGTGCTGGGCAGCTGGGCATCGCTGAAGCCCAACGGCATCGCCGACCGGATCGTGAGCTTCTTCTCGATGACGGCGGCGAGCGTGCCGGACTTCTGGATCGCGATCCTCGGCATCTGGATCTTCGCGATCACGCTGGGCTGGCTCCCCACCTCGGGCACCTCCGGCCCGCTCGTGTGGATCCTGCCGATCGCGACACTCATGCTGCGACCGGTCGGCGTGCTCGCCCAGGTCGTGCGCGGGTCGATGGTGACGGTGCTCGGACAGCCCTACATCAAGGTCGCCCGCAGTCGTGGTGCCGGCGAGATGCACATCGTCACCAAGCACGCACTGCGCAATGCCGCCGCGCCCGCCCTCACCGTCGCCGGTGACCTCGCCGTCGGCCTCGTCAACGGCGCGGTCGTCGTCGAGTCGATCTTCGGTTGGCCCGGCATCGGCAAGCTCATGATCGACTCGATCCTGCAGCGCGACTTCGCCGTCCTGCAGGCCGCCGTTCTGATCACCGCACTGGCGATCTTCGCCCTGAACATCATCATCGACCTCGGCTACGCACTGCTCGATCCTCGCGTGCGCCCGGCGGCCGGCACCCGTGCCCGCCGTCGAGGGCCAGGGGCGATCTCCGACACGAAGGCAGAGGCACTGACGAATGTCTGACGACAACGCATCCACCGTCACCGTCCTCACGCAGAAGGCGCGCAAGACCCGCGGGACGGGCCGTGCGAATCTCTGGCAGCTGCTGCTGAAGGACAAGGTCGCCACGGCCGCCGCGATCGTGCTGGCCTTCATCATCCTCACGGCGATCATCGGCCCGACGCTGTTCGGCGATCTCGCGCAGCGTCAGGATCTCGGCGCCCGCAACATGCCGCCGTTCAGCATGCATCTCGGCTGGGAGTACATCCTCGGCAGCGACTCGCTGGGTCGCAGCCTGCTCGCCCGCATCATCGCCGCCGGCGGCACGACGCTCGGCGTGGCCGGCGCGGCCGTGCTCGTCTCGGCCGTCGTCGGATCGATCTGGGGCATGTGGGCCGGATTCCACCGCGGATGGCGCGAAGCGGTCTCGATGCGCATCGCCGATGTCATCATGAGCTTCCCGTCGCTGCTGCTGGCCGTCGTGATCCTCTACGTGTTCAACCCGAGCGCGGCGAACATCGTGCTCGTGCTGGCGATCACCCGCATCCCGCTCTACCTGCGCACCGCTCGCGCCGAGGCCGCCGAGCTGCGTTCACGCATGTTCGTCGACGCCGCGACGAACTTCGGCGCCAAGCAGGGCGCGATCGTCTTCCGGCACATCGTCCCGAACGTGCTGCCGACGCTCGTCACGCTCGCGACTCTCGAGTTCTGCTATGTGATGCTGGCCGAGTCGTCGCTGAGCTTCCTCGGCATCGGCATCCAGCCGCCGGACGTCAGCTGGGGCCTGATGGTCGCCCAGGGCCGTCAGTACCTCGCCGAGGCGTGGTGGCAGTCGGTGCTCCCCGGCCTCGCGATCGTGATCACCACGGTCGCCGCGAACGTCCTCGCCGCCTGGCTGCGTCTCGCGACCGATCCCGGTCAGCGCTGGCGCCTGCAGACGAAGAAGCGGCGCCGACTGATCGGTTCCGTCGTCCCCCAGCGCTGAGCATCCGGTGACGCCCCTCGAGTTCGCACTGCTGGCGCTGGTCATCCTCGCCGCCGCCTGCCTGCAGGGCTCGATCGGGTTCGGCATGGGGATGCTGGCGGCGCCGTTCATCGCGCTCATCGACGCGACCCTGCTGCCGGTGCTCGTGATCGTGCTCGCCATGGTCGTGACCCTGATCGTCGTCGTGCTCGATCGCGCCTCACTCGACCTGCGCGGTGCCGGTTGGGCGCTCGCCGGTCGCGTGCCGGGCAGCGTGGTGGGTGCGGGCCTGCTGACGATCATGTCGACGGCCGTGCTGTCGTGGGCGGTCGCCGCGGTGGTGCTGCTGGGCGTGCTCGTGTCGCTGCGCGGCTGGCACCCCAGGGTGACGCGGTCGACGCAGGCCCTGGCCGGCGCGCTGTCGGGCGTCATGGGCACCACCACCTCGGTGGGCGGCGCGCCGATGGCGATCGTGTGGCAGGGCTCGGACGGGCCGAGGCTGCGCGGCACGATGTCGGCGTTCTTCCTCGTCGGATCGTCGCTGTCGCTGGTCGCCCTGTTCCTCTGGGGTGCGGTGCCGCCCCACGCCGTCCTCACCGCGGCATGGATGATGCCGTTCGCCATCGCCGGCGTGGCGCTGTCGCGTTTCGTCAACCGCTTCCTCAACCGCCGCCGCACCAGGGCGATCGCGCTCGGCGCCTCTGCGCTCGGCGCGCTGACGTTGATCGCCACCCGCCTGTTCGGCATGGGGTGACGCCGACGCCGCTGTCCGCTCAGCGCACCTGCCGCTCCAGGGGAAGTCCGGCGTCGAGCAGGTCGATGTTCCGCACGATGTCGGCGGCGCGCGCCGTGAACACCTCACGTGCGTGGCCGGAGAAGTGCGGCGTCAGCACGACACGGTCGAGCGATGCGAAACGGTGCACCACGGGTGGAGCCTCGGTGCCCTGCGGTGCATCCCACCACACGTCGATCGCCGCGCCCCCGATACGGCCGGCGGCGAGCGCGTTGTGAAGCGCGTCCTCGTCGATCAGCGCGCCCCGGGCGACGTTGATGATCAGGGCGTCGGGATGCAGCTGGTCGAGCGCTTCGGCATCGATCAGGCCCCTGGTGGCCTCGGTCAGCGGCGCGGTGACGACCACGACGTCGCTCTCGGCGAGGAGCGGATGCAACCGGTCCTCGCCGTACACGCGGTCGAGCAGTTCGGTGCCGGTGCCCGAGGCGTCCGGATGCCGTCGCACGGCGATCACGCGCATCCCGAAGGCCTTCGCGAGGTGGGCGACGGATCGCCCGATCTCGCCGTAGCCGATGAGCCCGATGGTGCTGCCGGCGAGCGCGCGGTGATACGGCGTGCCCGGTGCCGTGGCGACGGTGCGCCACTGCCCGGTTCGCATCTGCGCGTCGACCTCGAGCACGCGGCGGCGCATCATGAGCGCGGTCATCAGCACGTGCTCGGCGATCGCAGGGCCGTGGTGACCGGTGTTGCAGACGGCGGCCGTCGGCACCTGATCGAGATCGATCCGGTCGATGCCGGCGCCCGTCGCGTGCACGAGCCGCACACGGCCGCCTCCGGCCACGTCATCGCCCGTGAGCTGCGAGCACACGATCACGTCGGCGCCGTCGATGGCGGCTCGGACGGAACCGGCGACAGCGGGATCCGCGAAGGTCCAGTCGTGGGGACGCTGCGTGCGGCGCAGCTCGTCGGCGAACGCCGAGATGATCGGATCCGTGACGGCGATCCGCAGCAGGGCATTCACCAGCGCGGGCTTTCCAGGACGAACCCCGCATCGACGCGTTGCATGTAGCCGGTGTCGTCGCGTTCGCGGATGCCGCCGTCGAGGTACTGGCGATGCAGGCGCTCGAGCGCCTCGGTGTCGATCTCGACCCCGAGGCCTGGCGCGGTCGGCACCGAGAGCGCACCGCCGGTGAACGACAGCGCGCCTGGCACGATGACGTCCTCGTCCTCGCGCTTCCACGGCCAGTGCGTGTCGCATGCGTAGTCGAGGCCGGGAGTCGCGGCGGCGAGATGGGTCATGGCCGCGAGGCTGATGCCGAGGTGCGAGTTGGAGTGCATCGACAGGCCCCAGCCGAGGGTCTCGGCGAAGCCGGCGAGAAGGCGCGAGCGCTCGAGCCCTCCCCAGAAGTGGTGGTCGGACAGCACGATGTCGATCGAACCCAGGCGCACGGCATCCGCGATGTGCGAGAACGCGACGACGCACATGTTGGTGGCCAGCGGCAGCTCGGTGCCGCGGCGCACCTCGGCCATGCCCTCGAGCCCGGGGGTGGGGTCTTCGAGGTACTCGAGCACGTCCTTCAGGGCGTCCGCGACGCGCAGCGAGGTCTCGACGGTCCATGCGCCGTTCGGGTCGATGCGCAGCGGGTGATCGGGGAACTCCTCGCGCAGAGCGAGCACGGCGGCGATCTCCTGGTCGGGCGGGAGCACGCCGCCCTTGAGCTTGAGCGCCGTGAAGCCGTATCCGTCGACGATGTTCCGCGCCTGCGCGACGATGCCGTCAGGCGTGAGCGCCTCTCCCCATTCGTCGGATGCCGCGTCGGGGTGACCAGCCCACTTGTAGAAGAGGTAGCCGCTGAAGGGCACGGCATCCCGCACCCGCCCGCCCAGCAGTTCGCTGACAGGCACGCCCAGAACCTTGCCGCGGATGTCGAGCGCCGCCACGTCGAACGGCGACAGGACCCGGTCACCGGTGCTCGTTCCCGTGACCATGCCCGACATGCCGTGCCCGCCCTGCACGCCGTCGCCGGCGACGCCGCGTTCGACCCGTGCCCGCAGCTCGTTGGTCGCGAACACGTCGCAGCCGAGCACGGCGTCAGCGGCGGCACGCAGACGCTGCAGGTGCGCGCTGTCGCCGTAGGTCTCGCCGAGTCCGCGCACGCCGGATTCGGTGGTGACCTGCACGATCGCGCGGAGCGCGAGGGGCTCGTGCACGCCGACGGTGTTGAGCAGCGGAGGATCCTGGAAGGCGACCGGCGTGATGCGGATCGACCGCACGGCGTTCTCCGCCAGCCGGGTGGACGCGGGGACAGACAGCAGGATCTCTTCGGGCATCGCGCCTCCGTTGGTGGGACTGCTCCGACACTAAGGTGGGGACGGATGCGCAGACAAACCAAATTGCGCACTGACTGATGTCAGGAGTGGATCGATGATCTCACTGGTGCAACTCGAGTGCTTCATCGCGGTCGCCGAGGAACTGCATTTCGGTGCCGCCGCGACGCGGCTCAAGATGACGCAGCCGCCGCTGAGCCGGCAGATCCAGCAGCTCGAGCGCGAGCTGTCGACGCGACTGTTCGACCGGACCAGCCGCCGGGTCGCCCTGACGCAGGCGGGGCGGGCTCTGCTCCCGAACGCGCGGCGGCTGATCGACCTCGCGGCGAAGGCGGTGTCGGATGTGCGCTCCGTCGGACAGGGCGCGGCGGGCACCATCACGATCGCCTACACGGCGATGGCGGGACAGGCCGTCGTGCCCGATCTGCTGCGCCGGGCCTCCGCCGAACTGCCGGGGGTCACGCTGCTGCTGCGCGAGCTCGTCTCGCTGGATCAGATGGAAGAGCTCGAGAAGGGCACGGTCGATGTCGGGCTGATGCGTCCGCTGCTCGCGCGGCCGCAGATCAGCAGCCGCCCGGTGTATCGCGAACGGCTCGCCGTGGCGGTGTCGAGCGACTCGGAGCTGGCGCAGCGCGAGGAGCCGTTGAAGCTCATCGATCTCAAGGACGAGCGGCTGCTCATGTACTCGCCGAGCGTCGCGCGGTACTTCCACGACCTGCTGCTCTCGATGTTCGTGGCGAGCGGTGTGCATCCGCACATCGTGCAGTACGCGGGACAGGTGCCCGCGCTGCTCGCCATGGTGAGTGCGGGCCTCGGGTTCAGCCTGGTGCCGGAGTCCGCCGAGCGGATCGCCCCCGACACCGTGACGCTGCTGCCGATCAGCGACACCGATCCCTCGTCGCGCGTGAACAGCGTCGAGCTCGACATCGCGTGGAACTCCGAGTCGCACAATCCTCTGGTCGAGCGGTTGCTGGCCCTGGTCGAAGACGTCGACGACGAGGAGTGATCCATGCAGCGAGCGCATTGCCCAATGCTCATGTAGTGCTTGATCCGGATGAATCGACCCGCATAGCGTGAAGGAAAACGACCGTGCTCGACGAGGAGGACGCATGCTGCAGGACGACGTCGCCGCGACTGTCGATGAGCCCGCTCGGCACACCGAGTCGGGCGATCCCATCGAGCGTGAAGAGCCCGCCGCGCAGCATCCGTCTCCTGTGCAGGACGACATCCTGCGCGTCGACGACCTGCGCGTGGCGTACCGGATCGGCGACCGCGAGGTCGACGCCGTACGCGGAGTGAGCCTGAGCGTGAAGCGCGGCGAGGTCGTCGCGATCGTGGGCGAGTCCGGATCGGGCAAGAGCACGATCGCGCAGGCGATCATGAACCTCCTCGCACCGAACGCCGAGGTCACCGGCGGGCGCATCGAGTTCGACGGCGAAGACCTGCTTCCGCTGAGCGAACGGCGCTGGCGCGGCATCCGCGGCCGGCTGATGGGGCTGGTCCCGCAGGATCCGGCGCTCTCACTGAACCCCGTGCGCCGCGTCGGCGTGCAGGTCGCGGAGCCGCTGATCGTGCACGGGCTCGCGTCGAAGCACGACGCCGCGGATCGCGCGGTCGAGCTGCTCGAGATGGCGGGGCTGACCTATCCGGCCGAGCGGGCGAAGCAGTACCCGCATCAGTTCTCCGGCGGCATGAAGCAGCGCGCACTCATCGCAGGAGCACTCGCGGCGCAGCCGAGCCTGATCATCGCCGACGAGCCGACGAGCGCTCTCGACGTGACGGTGCAGAAGCAGATCCTCGACCACCTCGGGCACCTGACCCGCGAACTCGGCACGGCGATCCTGCTCATCACGCACGACCTGGGAATGGCGGCCGAGCGCGCCGACAGGGTCGTCGTGATGAAGCACGGCGAGATCGTGGATGCCGGACCAGCTGCGAAGGTGATGAACACGCCGACGCACGAGTACACCCGCAAGCTCATCGCCGCTGCTCCTCGGCTGAGCGCGCATGCGCGTCGGACGGCAGACACCCAGGCGCGCATCGAGTTCGGCGGAGAGCCGATCGTGCGCGTGACGGAGCTGACCAAGGTCTTCTCGCTGCCGAAGGGCGAGGGCGGACGCCGTTCGCTCACGGCCGTCGATGCCGTGTCGCTCGCCGTGCGACGCGGCGAGACGCTCGCGGTCGTGGGCGAGTCGGGGTCGGGCAAGAGCACGCTCGCGCGGCTCGTGCTGCGCCTGGACGAGCCGACCTCTGGCGCGATCTCGTTCGCGGGCGAGGACATCACGCACACCAAGGGCGAGAAGCTGCGTCAGCTGCGTCGGCGGTTCCAGATGGTCTATCAGAGCCCGTTCGACTCGCTGAACCCGCGGATGACGATCGAGCAGCTCATCACCGAGCCGCTGCTGTCGTTCGGCGAGGGGGACCGGTCGTCACGCTCGAAGCGGGCCGTCGAGCTCTCCGAGCAGGTGGCGCTTCCCGACGGGATGCTGGACCGCTACCCCGATGAGCTGTCGGGCGGCCAGCGACAGCGGGTGGCGATCGCCCGCGCGCTCGCCCTCGACCCCGAGTTCATCGTGCTCGACGAGGCGGTGTCGGCGCTGGACGTGTCGGTGCAGGCGCAGATCCTGCAATTGCTGGACGAGCTGCAGCGCGAACGCGAGCTCAGCTACCTCTTCATCACCCACGACCTCGGCGTCGTCGCCGAGACCGCCGACCGCGTCGCCGTGCTCAAGCACGGCGAACTCGTGGAGTGCGGCGACGCCGCGCAGATCTTCACGAATCCGCAGCAGGAGTACACCCGGATGCTGATCGAGGCCGTCCCGGCGTTCAGCGCGTGACGCTCTGCGGCGGGTGCCGCAGACTGGACGCATGAGCGACATCCTCGACCTTCTCCCCTCGGGTGCCACGCATGCTGACGCCGAGCGCGTGTTCGCCGAGGCCGGCTGGACGCCGTGCGGCGCCGGCGACTGGGCGATCGCGCTGCGCTCTCCCGACGAGACCATGGCCGTGCGGATCAGCCCGTTCGACCCCACAGGGCCGTACACGGCGGAGCTGTATCGCGAGGCCTCGCACACGCGGCAGGTACCGCAGCTGTTCGCGCACCGACGCCTCGTCGGCGGCGGTGATCTGCAGGTGATGGAGTGGCTCGACGCCGTGGACGAGCAGGACGCCGTCCAGTTCCACCAGGCGATCGAGAAGCGCGAGGAGCCGGTCGCCGAGCTGGTCGACATCGTCCGTCGCATCCACGAGCGTGCGCTGCGCGAGCTGCCGTGGTGCGGACCGCTCGACCAGAACCCGTCGAACGTGATGCGCGGATCCGACGGCCGCCTCGTGATCTGCGACCTGTTCTACGCCGACGGACCCGACCTGTATGCGACGGCGGCGGCGAACCCTGAGCAGGTGGCCGAGCGGATCCCCGAGAGCGAGCGCCGCTTCATGACCGAGATCCCACTGGCCGTGTCGGGCCCGTGGGATGCGGCGGGGCGTGAGGCCATGCGCGTGGGGCTGGCAGCGGTGGATGCAGGGAGCTGATCCCCGCGGACGGACAACTTGAGCTCCGTCCCGTCCGCGCCGGTTGAGCGTGACGATTGACAAGGACGCACTGCGATGGTCGGACACCACGGTCTGGACACGCCCGCTCGACGCGCATTCGCATAGGTCATGGGGCTCGGCCTGAACCGACGGTCGGATGCTGGGGTCACCGCCCTCGAGCATCTTCACCATCTCCGTGCGCTGACCACCCCTCGGTCAGTCCCGCATCTCGTCCGGAAGCCGTGCCGACGGGAAGTTCTGGTACGCCACCGGACGAAGGAACCGATCGATCGCCGCTGTTCCGACCGAGGTCGTCTGCGACGCGGTGCTCGACGGGTAGGGACCGCCGTGCTGCTGCGCGTCCGTGACCGACACCCCGGTCGGCCACTGCCCCCACAGCACCCGGCCGGCCCGGTCCGTCAGCACGTCCACCAGCTCATCCACCTCGCAGTCAGGCGTCGCGAAGATGGTCGCCGTCAGCTGCCCGGGATGAGCCTCGGCGAGCGCAAGAAGCTGCTCATCAGTGTCGTACTCGACGACGAGCGCGGCAGGACCGAACCGCTCATCGAGGTAGTGGGGAGGATCGGCGAGCACAGCTTTCGCATCCACCCGCACGAGCGTCGCGGCCGGATGATCGCCGAACGGATCGCCGTCACATCGCATCACCTCGGCGCCCTCGGCATCCACAAGCGCACGCATCCCCGTCAGGTACCCGTCGCGGATACGAGAGTTCAGCATCGGCATCGCGACTGGCAGCGCCTCACCCCGCAGCTTCTCCGCGATCCGGGATGCCCGGGGCACGACGAGCACACCCGGCTTGGTGCACAGCTGACCCGCACTGCCGGTGAAGGATTGGATGAACCCGGCAGCGATCTCGTCGGCGGATGTCGCATCCGCCCCACGCGTGACGAACGCGGGGTTCGTGCTGCCGAGCTCACCGAAGAACGGAATCGGCTCCGGTCGGGACTGAGCGATGTCGAACAGCGCTCGCCCTCCGGTGATCGAGCCGGTGAACGCCGCGGCCGTCACCCGGGGATCGCGCAGAGCCTGCAGACTCGCCTCCGTGCCTTCGATCAGCGCGAAGGTGCCGTCTGGGGCGCCGACCTCGCGAAGCGCCGCGCTTGCGAGCTCGGCCGTGAGCCTGGACAGCCGGGGGTGGCCAGGATGAGCCTTGACGATCACCGGATTGCCGGCAGCCAGCGCCGATGCCGTATCCCCGCCCAGCACCGAGAACGCGAACGGGAAGTTGCTCGCCGCAAAGACCAGCACAGGGCCGATCGGTCGTAGGGAGCGTCGCAGATCGGGCCGTCCAGCCCCGTTCTGCCATTCGGGATCCGCGTGGTCGATGCGCACATCGCGGAAGAAGCCCTCTCTGACCATCGACGCGAACAGACGCAGCTGGAATGCCGTGCGCGAGACCTCGCCCCGCAGCCGCGCGTCCGCGAGGTACGTCTCTTCCCGGGCGACTCCGACGAGGGCGTCGGTCTCTCCCTCGAGCATGTCGGCCAGCGCCTCGAGCAGCACGGCACGCTCGTCGAGCGGCATCCGCGCGAGTGGACGCCGCGCAGCGTCGGCCTGTACGAGCACGTCGTCGACGTCGTCGTTCCGGGCCGGCTCGGTTTCCCCTTCCGAGAGCGTGAGCTCGGTCACCTTGCGGAGTGAGTCTGCTGCAGGGTCGCCGATCGCCCGGCTGAAGGCGATGAACATGAGTGCGATCCCCACCGCGCCAGGGTCAGGACTGCCGACCGCGCGCTCGCCGACGTAGCTTGCTCGGCCGCGCCGCGCGATGAGCGCCTCGGTGCTGCGCGCTCCGTCGGCCGCGGCTCGCGCCGCCTGAGCGACCCCGTCACCGGAATCAAGGGATGCGGCGGCCGGCGCGAGTGCGTCGACGATCGTACGGTCGCCCACCTCCGCCTCGCCCACGCGCTGGATCGCATCCAGCCCCTCACGCACGCCGACGCGAAGGACGTCATCGAGCGATTCTGCTGCGTCGGCAGCGGTATGGATCCGGTCGAAGAGCAGCCCGAACAACGGGCCGCTCGTCCCGCCGACATCGTCAAGGAAGACCCGCGCGAGACGACCCCAGCGGTCGCGTCCGGAACGCGTGACGCTGTCGACCGCTGCACTCTCGAGGCCCCCGGTGAGGTTCGTGCCGAAGTCTCCGTCGCCCGATCGTTCGTCGAGGGCTGTCAGCGTCGGTTCGTGGGTGCGCGCCAATGCGAGGTATTCATCGAACGCGTCGATCAGGGCGGTGTCGAGCGAGGTCATCGGTTCGTTCCCTTCCAGCCGGGGGCGCTGGCGTCGGCCAGCCACAGGTCGAGCCATTCCGGCTCGCTGATGTCGAGAAGTGTGAGTGAGAAGCCATGCATATCGAGCGCGGAGACGAGAGTGTCCGCCAGAGTGTCGGCGATTCCGATGCTCCGCGCGTCCAGCTGCGTCGCCACCTCGTCGAGAACGGCGTACAGCTCGAGCGGGGTCGCCGACCCCAGCCCGTTGATCAGCACGATCACGTCGCCCGACGGCGTTCCCAGCGACTGCAGCACGTCATCCAGCATCCGCTGCACCAGAGACCGCAGATCGGAGAATCGCTCCGACGAGGCCGCTCGCTCGCCATGGATGCCGACACCGTACTCGAGTTCACCCTCCGGCAGATCGAACACCCGCTCGCCGGTGTGCACCGAGGTCAGTGACTCGCTCGCCACGGCGATGCTCCTCGCGCGCTCCCCTACGGCCGCGCCTAACCGGGCGAGGTCGTCGAGCGACGCCCCGGCGTCAGCGGCGGCTCCCAGGATCTTCTCGATGAGCACAGTCGCCGCCGTGCCTCGTCGCCCGGTCGCCGTGTGCTCTGATTCCGTTGCGACATCGTCCTGCACGAGCACACGCTCCACCCGGATGCCGTCGGCGCGCAGACGCTCGGCTGCGATGCCGAAGTTGATCCGGTCACCCGTGTAGTTCTTGACGATGTGGAGAACGCCGCCGCTCAGCGCGACAGCACGACTGGCCTCGTAGACCTGACGATTGTGCGGCGACGCGAAGATCTGGCCTGGGGCGACCGCGTCGAGCAGTCCAGGCCCGAGGAACCCGGCGTGGAGGGGCTCGTGCCCTGATCCGCCGCCCGAGACCAGACCGACTTTCCGGCCGGAGGCGCGGTGTCTGGTCGTGAAGTACGCCGGATCATCGTTGAGCTGAACTTCGGCGGCGTGAGCGCGCTCGAACCCGCGAAGTGCTGAGGACAGCCGCTCGGAGCCCGGGGGAAGGAAGAGCTTTGACATCGTGAGTGAAGCCTCCGTTGACTTTCGACGTGCGAGCATGATCCGTTAGGACAACAGACAACGGCATTCAATCACACCTGCGATGCGGTTGACAGTTGTCTGACATCCGCTAAGCTTCCGGAAGTCCCATCAACGAAGATTGAGAAAGGCAGTCCATGCCCACGTTTTCCAAGTCGCAGCACGGCATCCAACTGAACCTGCAGGGGATCGTCCCCCCGATGGTCACGCCGTTCATCGCAGGCACCGAGGAGATCGACTTCGAGCTGCTTGCTCGGGAAGCCGAGTTCCTGGCCTCGCAGGGGGTGCACGCGATCTGTGCCACCGGAAGCACCGGTGAGGGCCACGGACTGAGCGCCGACGAGATCTACCAGATCACCAAGACCATCGTCGAGGCGGTCGGCGAAGATGTGCACGTGATCGGCGGCGTGATCGCCGACACCACCCACGAGACGATCGAGAAGGGGCTCGCCGCGAAGCGCGGCGGCGCCGGCTCGCTGCAGATCACTCCGCCCCACTACCTCTGGGCGCCGGATGCCGAAGGTCTCGTCCAGCACTTCCAGAACGTCGGCGAGGCCGTAGAGCTCCCCCTGCTCATCTACAACGTGGTGCCGTGGGTCGACATCGACGTGCACGCCATGAGCCGCATCATCGACGAGGCGCCGTGGGTGCTCGGCGTGAAGCAGAGCGGCGGAGACATGCACAAGGGCGCTGACATGAGGGCGGCGCTGCACGACCGCGTGCCGATCACGACCGGCATCGATGACCTTCTCTACCCGACGTTCGCGCTCGGCGTCGATGGGGCGGTCTCATGCCTGTGCGCCATCTTCCCCGCGCTCACCCAGGAGCTGTTCGACGCCGTGCAGAACGGTGACCACACCAAGGCCAAGCAGATCCACGATCGACTGCTGCCGGTGTGGCGGACGATCGAGGGGAACACCATGACCGCCAAGGCGAAGTATGCGATCGGTCTGCTCGGCCGCGACGTGGGTGTCTCACGCGGACCTATCCTCCCTCCGAACGATGCCCAGAAGACGGCGATTCGCGAGGCTCTCGAAGCCGGACAGTTCATCTGACCGCTGACCTACGCACTCGATCTGGAGAATCACATGGACCTCACGGGAATCATCTCCCCGGTGATCACACCGTTCACCGACAACGACGACGTGGACTACGCCCTGTTCGAGCGGCACGTGGTGCGCTTGCTCGACGTGGGCATGCACGGCATCAGCCCCGGCGGGAGCACCGGCGAAGGTGCGGCGCTGAATGACGACGAGCTGTCGAAAATGGTCGGGATCGCCAAGAAGAACGCCGGCGACAAGCCGGTCGTCGCCGGCGTGATCCGCTCGTCGACGAGCGCGGCGCTGCGCACCGCGAAGATCGCACGGGATGCCGGCGCCGATGCGCTGATGGTCACCCCGGTCTTCTACAACGTGCTCGTCCCCGACGACGCGGGCAACACCGACTTCTACGCGAAGATCTCGGACGAGGTCGGGTTGCCGATCGTGATCTACAACGTGGTTCCGCAGAACACGATCTCGCCCGAGCTGTTCACCCGGATGCGTGCGGATATCTCGAACCTCGCGGGGGTCAAGCAAAGCGTGGGCGGCATCCAGTCGCTCTACGCGATGCGCATCGCCGATCCTGATGCACTGGTCTACGCGGCGACAGACGAGATGCTCTATTCCTGCTTCACGCTCGGCGCGGATGGCGCCATCTCCGCGGTCCTCGCGCTCTTCCCGGAGCTCTCGCTCCGACTGTGGGACCTGAACCGCACCGGCGAGCACGCCGAGGCGATGCGCATTCAGAACGAGATCCATCAGCTCTGGATGAAGATCACCGGGCCGCAGTTCCCGTCGCGCATCAAAGAGGCGATGCGTCAGCGGGGCGTGGAGAGCGGGTTCTCCCGCAGCCCCTCCACGCCCGTGGACAGCACGACAAGGAAATCGATCGAAAGTGCGCTCGCCGCGATGAGCGAGCCCGTCTGACCATCACAACTTCATAATCGATCGTTGCCAGGGGGCGCCGCACAGAGACGGCATCCCCTGGCGCCACGCTGAGGCCTCACGAAGAGGCCCACGGAGACGCGTTTCAATGGCGGAGCGTTCCACTTGAGAAACCGTCTGAAACCGACCGTTCAGAACAACTCGTTTTCTCAGAAGGAGCAATCATGCGCAAGAAACTCGTCGCAACCCTCTCCGTCCTCGCCGGATCCGTGCTCGTGCTCGGCGGATGCGCGAACACGGCCTCCAACAATGGAGGCTCCTCAGACGGCGGTGCCGCGGCCGACTACCCGACAGGGCCCATCGAGCTGGTCGTCGCGTGGAGTGCCGGCGGCGGCACCGACGTGATGGCCCGTGCCTTCGCGCAGAGCGCCGAAGAGCATCTCGGGGTGCCGATCAATGTCGTCAACAAGCCGGGCAGCTCAGGAGCGGTCGGCTGGGGCGAGATCGCGCACTCGACGGAGCCGGACGGCTCGACCCTCACCCTGGTCTCACCCGAGATCGGATTCATGGAAGAGCAGGGCCTGTATGACTTCGGGCTCGACGACTTCACCCTCATCACACTCATCAACCAGGACCCGGCCGCTCTGGCAGTTAAGGCCGACGCGCCATGGGACACGCTCGAAGAGTTCCTGGAGGATGCGCGAGCCAACCCCGGATCGATTTCCGTCGGCAACTCCGGTCCCGGACTGGCCTGGGACCTCGCCACGACGGCGATCGAGATGGAAGCCGACGTCGAGCTGACTCACGTCCCCTACGACGGCGCGGCCACCGCCGTGCAGGCAGTCTTGGGCGGCACCCTCGACGCCATGACCTTCTCCATCGGCGAGGTCCGTGCTCAGGTTGATTCGGGCGAGATGAAGGTGCTGGCCCTCGCCGATGAGGAACGGCTCGAGGCGCTGCCCGACGTGCCGACGTTCACCGAGGAAGGGTACGACGTCGTCACCGGCACGTTCCGCGGGGTCGCCGGCCCAGCAGGGATGGATCCCGAGATCGTCTCCAAGCTGAACGACGCGTTCGTCGACATGGCTGAAGAAGACGTCTTCGTCGATGTGATGAACAACAACAGCTTCGGCATCCGTGTCATGGAGACCGACGACTTCCAGCCCTTCTTCGAGAGCGCTCGTGAGATGTACGTCGAGCTGCTGAACGCAGGCACGGAGAAGTAGTCGTGTCATCCGCAGATACACCAGAAGGCGAAGCGAACGCGGCTCCGGCGATAGAGAACTCCGCCGTGACCGAGCGATCCTCGCTGTCACGCAAGGCGGTGCCGATCGCCCTCGCCGGCCTCCTTCTCGTTGCAGCTGTACTCATCGTCATCGAGGTGCCCGGCTACCGCGCCACCACCGGCGGCGAGCCAGGGCCTGCCATGTTGCCGCTGATCGTGGCAGGTCTCAGTGCGCTCGCCGCGATCTTCCTGATCGTGCAGACCTTGGGAGGTGCACACGAGATCGAGGACGACGGTGCAGGAAAGATCGTGCCCGTACGCATCCTCGTCGCGTTCGCGTCGCTCATCGCCGGAGCGATCCTGTTCAAGGAGCTCGGCTTCTTCGTCGTGTTCGCGGCACTCATGTTCGTGATGGGGTGGCTCGCCGGCGCGCGCCGCTGGTGGGTGAACCTGATTGTCGCGATTGCGACCACCTGGCTCGTCATGATCGTGTTCGGCCGACTGTTCTCGGTACCGCTGCCTGCGGGACCGATCGATGTGATCCTGGGAGGCTGACGGTGGACGTTCTCGATTCGATACTCGGAGGGTTCGGCACCCTCGTCTCGTCTCCGTTGCTGCTCGTCGCGATCGCTGGTGCGGTCGGTGCGGGTATGGTGATCGGCGCGCTGCCCGGCCTCACCGCCACGATGGCGATGGCACTGTTCCTCCCGTTCACGTTCTTGATGGAACCCGACGTCGGGCTGTCCGTACTCATGGGCATCTTCGCCGGCGGAATCGCGGGAGGCTCCATCCCCGCTATCCTCCTGAACGTGCCGGGCACGCCGGCCTCGGCTGCAACAGCACTCGACGGCTACGCGATGACGAAGGCCGGACGGGCACGCGAGGCGCTGAGCATGGCAATGTTCGCGTCCGCCATCGGCGGCGTGTTCTCCGCCCTGCTGCTGAGCGTGTTCGCACCATTGATCGCGCGGCTGGCGCTCAACTTCCAGGCTCCGGAGTTCTTCGTCCTGGCGATCTACGGTCTGACCATCATCGCGGCCGTAGCCGGTAAGTCGCTGCTGAAGGGGTACGTCGCCGGCCTGTTCGGTCTCATCGTCGGTCTCGTCGGACTCGACCCCATCGCCGGACAGCTGAGGCTGACGTTCGGGATGCAGGAGTTCAATGGAGGGATTTCGCTCATCCCCGTACTCATCGGTCTCTTCGGAATCACGCAGGCGCTGGCGATGATCCGGCAGTCGGCCACGGCAACGGCCGTGCCGACGATGAGCGGTCGCCGCTGGATCGCCAAGACGGATCTGCGCAACAGCGCCACGACCTTGGCTCGAGGCTCGCTGATCGGCACCGGCATCGGAGTCATCCCCGGGACCGGCACCGACATCGGGGCGTTCCTTTCCTATTCGGAGGCCAAGCGCAGACCGAAGGGGAGGATCCCCTTCGGCAAGGGCAATCCACAGGGAGTCGCGGCATCCGAATCCGCCAACAACGCCGTCGTCGGCGGCGCCATGATTCCGATGTTCACCCTCGGCATTCCGGGCGAGGCAGGAACGGCTGTCCTGCTGGGCGGCCTGCTCATCCACGGCCTGACCCCGGGACCGCAGCTGTTCACCGGCGAGCAGTCGTCGATGGTCTATACGATCTTCGCCACGTTCATCGTCGCGAACATCATGATCCTGCTCGTCGGCTTCGTCGCCGCTCGCGCGTTCTCCTACGTGGTGCGCATTCCGACGCACGTGATCGTGCCCATCATCGTGGTGCTGTGCTTGGTGGGGGCGTACGCGATCAACAACCGGTTCATCGACGTGTTAATCGCGATCGCCTTCGGAGTACTCGGATACTTCATGGTCACACATGAGTTCCCGGTGTCTCCGCTGATCCTCGGGTTGATCCTCGGCCCGATGGCGGAGACGAACTTCCGCCGGGCGATGACGATCACCGGCGGCGATTGGACGGTGTTCTTCACTCGACCGGCGTCCCTGATCTTCTGGGCGCTCATCGTGCTCTCACTCATCTACGTGTGGCGCTCAGGGAAGAAGCAGCGGAAGCAGATGGAGACCATGTTCGAAGAGGGCAGCGCAGACGCCGTCAAGGTGCGCGGAGGGGTGGACTGACATGGAGGAGGTAACTATGAGCAGCGATCCGCTGTTCGACGTCACCGGTAAAGTCGTCGTCATCACAGGAGCGCTCGGCCAGATCGGCGCCGAGTTCGCGAAGGCGTTCCATGACCGCGGGGCGCGCGTAGCCGTGCTGTCACGGTCGGTAAGTCATGAGCGCCTCGAGGAGGTGTTCGGTGCGCGCGCCGGCAGTGAGACGCTCGCTGCTTTCGCTGTCGACATCACGAGTAAGGACTCGGTGCGTGAGGCGGTGAATGCCGTCGAGGCGCACTGGGGTGCACCGGACGTACTGATCAACAATGCGGGGCTCGACACCCAGCCCTCGGCACCTCCGGAGGTCTCCGGGCCGTTCGAGGAGTTCCCGGAGGAGGTCTTCCGGGAGGTCGTCGACGTCAACCTCGTGGGCACGTTCCTGATGACGCAGGCGGTCGGCGCTCGAATGCGGTCGGCCGGCAAGCCCGGATCGATCATCAACGTCGGCAGCATCTACGGCATGGGCTCTCCGGTGCAGGACATCTACGCCTACAAGGAGGAGCAGACCGGAATCCCCTTTATCAAGCCGGTGGCCTACTCTGCGGCGAAGTCCGGCGTGTACAACCTGACGCGCTACTGCGCGACGTACTGGGGCAGGAACGGTATCCGGGTGAACACGCTCTCTCCGTCGGGCGTCCGGCGTGACACGCAGGATGCGACATTCCAGGCGAACTACATCGCACGCATGCCGATCGGGCGGATGGCGGAGGCGGACGAGTTCAACGGCGCAGCACTGTTCCTGGCGACGGACGCGTCACGCTACATGACGGGCGCGAACCTCGTCGTCGACGGCGGGTGGACAGCGTGGTGACGACGAAGACGGTTACGGCGGACCTCGATCGCATCTTTTCGGCTCTGGGCACCCCGATGACGGAGGACGGCTCGGTCAACGACGCCGCAATCGAGGGGCTGGTCGAGTGGCAACTGAACCAGGGCGTCGAGGGCTTCTACTGCTGCGGCTCGTCGGGCGAGGCGCCGTTGCTCAGCCTCGACGAGCGCCGGAGCTTCGTGCAGCGCGTCATCCGGTCGGTCGCCGGTCGCGTGCCGGTCGTGGCGCACGTCGGGACGGTGTCGACGGCTGACACGATCCGTCTCGCCGTAGCCGCCGAGGAAGACGGCGCGCACGCCGTCTCGATGGTTCCGCCCTACTATTACGGGTTCTCTCAGCGGGAGATCATCGATCACTACCGGCAGACGATGGATGCCTGCGGCCTGCCGATGATCGTGTACAACATTCCCCAGTTCACGTCCGTGGCGTTCGACAAGGTCAGCGGGTCGGAGCTGTTCGCGGACCCTCGTGTCGTCGGGTTGAAGCACACGTCGCAGGACCTTTTCGCGCTGGAGCGCATCCGGTGGGGATATCCCGATCTCGCGCTCCTCAACGGCTTCGATGAGATGTACTTGCCCGCTCTAGTGGCCGGGGCCGGCGGGTGCGTCGGAACGACGGTGAACGTGCAGGCTCGGCGGTTCGTCGAGCTGCGCCGGCGCTTCGACGACGGAGACATCGACGGAGCCCAGCAGATGCAGCGCCGGATCAACGACGCCGTGGAGACGTTCATCGAGCATGGCATCTTCTCGTGCGTGAAGTTCTACCTGCAGCTGAGCGGGATAGATGCGGGGCGGTGCCGCGCGCCCTTCGCGAAGCTCGACCCCGTCGCTGAGAACGCCGTGCGCCAGGTCTTCGAGGAGATCCGTTCTGATACCGACACGTGAGCAGAATGCCCGATCGCGCCGGAAGTTCGTCGCGGCTCTCCCGGTCAGCGGTTGTCTGACCTCATACACAGCTGCACGGTATGTTTATCTCGTCCATCCTTTGAAAGGGGCATCATGCGACCGCCAAGACTTCGTCTGGTAGACGAAGTACTCCTCGTACTTCGCAAGCATGCCGAGGGCCTTGATGTCGGTCAGCAGATGCCGACCGAAGGACAGATCGTCGAAGAGTTCGGCGTCAGCCGGCAGACTGCGCGTGAGGTTCTCGTCACACTCCGCGCCGAGGGGTACATCGAGATCAAACACGGCCGCGGAGCCTTCGCGACGGATAAGGCCACCGGCGATCGACTGCGATTCCAGGAGTGGTTCAACGGCAAGCAGTTCGAGATCGCCGAACTGCTCGAGATGCGGACGGCTGTAGAGCCGTTCACCGCCGAGCTCGCCGCCGAGCGGATCACCGAAGAGGAGCTCGCCGAGCTCCGTGAGTCGGTCGAAGGATTCGAAGAAGTGTTGCTCGGCGACGATGTGGAGGCGAAGGTCGCCGCGGACGAGCGCTTCCACGGCATCATCCTGGGCGCGAGCCGCAACAGCGGGCTCAGCGTCTTCTACGAAACCTTCATCCCCAGCCTTCGCGAGTACCGCGCTCGGGTCTTCTCGCCGCCCGCGGATCCGCTGCTCGCGCTGCCGCACCACAAGCGGATCTTCGAGGCGATCGCATCTGGCGACTCAGACCGCGCTGGGAAGGAGATGCGCGAGCACATCGACCACTCGCGTCTGGACGTGCAGCGGCTCGCCGGCGAGCGGAGTTCCTGAACAAGTGGCCCCGAACCGCGTTCGGTCGACAGCCTCGAGTCAGTCAGACGCCGTGTACGCCCCCACTGGGTACAGATCGGGAACGTGCGTCGACACGTAATCGCTGAGCTGCTTCACCAGACGCCGGATGTCATCGCCCGCGTAGTGCGTGCGCTCCCACCCCGCATAGAGCGCCGCGTGCATGGCCGTTCCTCGATGCATCAGTCGCCGGGTGACGAGGCCGAACCGCGGCGGCTCGACGACCACGCACGGCCCGTGCCCTGCGGCCGATCGCGCCTGGATGATCGGAGCATCCGCCCCGAGGCTCGCCATCTCCAGCGACCACCCCTCGCCTTCCGCGACCTGCTGGATCTGCGCCCAGGCCGCGGACCCGCGCCCCGACGTGAGGAAGGGACCTGCGAGCAGGTCTTTCAGCTCGATCTGCTCGCCGTCGGCGAGCGGATGCGACGCGGGCAGCTGGCAGAACAGCGGCAGCGTCGTCACCCGGGTGCCGCGCAGCCTCGAGGCCGGCGGGCTCGTCGTCACCGCGAGGTCGGCACCGGTGCGCAGGCGGTCGTAGGTCTCGGCGGGTGTCGCGATCATCACGTCGGAGATCGGGCCGCCCTCGGCGATGAACGGTGCGAGCACGAGCACGCTGGTCATCTCGGGCGCGGCGACGACGAACGAGCGCTGCTCCTGCACGATGCCGGTCATCACCTCCCGCGCGCGACGCCCGCGGCGCACGAGGTCGCGGGCCATCGGTTCGAGGCGCTCACCGGCGTAGGTCGTCATCATGCCGTTCGGCATCCGGCGGAACAGCGCGGCACCCACCTGCCGCTCGAGCGAGGCGATCTGCCGCGACACGGTCGGCTGCGTGCGGATGAGCCGTTCGGCAGCCAGGCTCACCGATCCACTGTCGATGACCGCCACGAACGCTTCGAGTTCTCGTTCCCCGTACATGCACAAAGCGTATAGGCATACCCGTTTTTCTCATTGGACGGGCATGACGGAGTGCCGTCAAGATGGCCTGAACCCGATTCCCGACAACTTCCTCCCTGACAGAGAGGGCCACTGATGGCCACATCGCACACTGAGATCTCCCCGGCTCGTCAACGACGGTCGATGGTCGGCGCCTTCGTCGGCACCGCGATCGAGTGGTACGACTTCTACATCTTCGGCACGGCCGCCGCGCTCGTGTTCGGCCGCGTCTTCTACCCGGATGTCGCTCCCGGCGCGGCGCTGCTGGCATCGTTCGCGACCTTCTGGGTCGGCTTCCTCATGCGCCCCGTCGGCGGGCTCGTCTTCGGGCACTTCGGCGACAAGCTCGGACGCAAGAACGTGCTCGTCATCACGCTGATCATGATGGGCGCAGCGACCACCCTGATCGGTCTGCTGCCGACGTTCGCGCAGATCGGGATGCTGGCGCCGATCCTGCTCGTCGTGCTCCGTGGCCTGCAGGGCTTCGCGGTCGGCGGCGAGTGGGGCGGTGCCGTGCTCCTGTCCACCGAGAACGCGCGGCCTGAGAAGAAGGGCCTCGCCGGCGCGTGGGTGCAGCAGGGGTCGCCTGCCGGATCCATTCTCGCCACCCTGATGTTCCTGCTCGTGGGACTGCTGCCCGATGAGCAGTTCATCACGTGGGGCTGGCGCATCCCGTTCCTGCTCTCCGCGATCCTCGTGGTCGTCGGTCTCGTCATCCGTCTGAAGGTCGAGGAGTCGCCCGACTTCGTGGCGGCGAAGCAGAAGCAGGAGGTCGTGAGCGCGCCGGTGCTCGTCGCTCTGCGCACAGCTCCGCTCTTCATCGGGCTCGGTGTCCTGGCATCCGTCATGGGCATCTCGAACGCCTACTTCTCGAACACGTTCCTGCTTTCGTGGACGACCGGATCGCTGGGCCTCGACCGACAGCTGATGCTCAACATCCTGCTGGGTATGGCGGTGCTGCAGTTCATCTGGCAGCCGATCGCCGCGAAGATCGCCGAGCGCTTCGGCATCGCCAGGGTCATGCTCACCGGACTCGTGTTCAGCGTGCTGCTGACCGTGCCGTACTTCCTGGCCATCCAGGCGGCGTCCGCGCTGTGGATCACCGTCACGCTCTACGCCACGATCCTCGGCAGCACGGCCTACTACGCACTGCTGGCCACGTTCCTCGCGTCGGCCTTCCCCGCCCGCATCCGATACTCGGGCGTCTCGCTCGCCTACCAGCTGTGCGCCACGGTGTTCGGCGGTTCGACGCCGCTGGTCGCGCAGTGGATCCTGAACTCCAGCGGCGGCAGCGTCTGGGCGGTCGCGGTGTTCTACGCCGTGATGATCCTCGTCACGATCGCCGGCGTGTGGGGTCTGCAGCGTCAGATCGTGCGGCAGGTGGAGCGGGAGAGCGCGGCCTGACATGCACATCGACGCGATCTTCACCAATGCCCGCATCCGCACCCTCGACCCCGAGCGGCCGTTCGCGCACAGCATCGGCACGCTGAACGGCCGCATCGTCGGCTTCGACGACGATCTGCACGGCCTGGACGCCGACCGCATCGTCGATCTCGGCGGGCAGCCGGTGCTGCCCGGATTCCACGACGCGCACCATCACCTCTCGCTGACGGGGTTCCGCCTGGCGTCACTGAACCTGCGCCCTGGCGCAGTGAACTCGCTGGCGGAGCTGTACGACGCGGTTCGCGAATATGCGAACGATCTCGCACCGGATGCGTGGGTGCGGGGCGCCGGCTACGACCAGAACTTCCTCGAGGATCATCCGACCGCAGAGGCACTGGACCGCGTAGCCGGCGGCCGGCCTGTACTACTGGAGCACGTCTCAGGGCACATGCTCGTGGCCAACACGCGTGCGTTCGAGCTCGCCGGTTACCCGCGCAGGGAGGGCTATCCCGACATCGCGGGTGGCAGCATCCCGCGCGATGCCGACGGACGACCGCAGGGTCTGCTGCAGGAGTCGGCGATGGGCCCGATCAATGCGCTGGTGCGGCCCGTCGAGCTGGACGAGGTGCAGCGGAATCTGCAGCTGGCGAGCGATCAGGCGCTCAGCTACGGGCTCACGTCGGTCACTGAGCCCGGCGTCGGCGAGATCCGCGTGGTCGGCAACAGCCCGCTCGATTACCACGCGTATCAGACGGCGATCGAGCAGCGGATGCTGCGGGTGCGGACGACCCTGATGCCGTACATCACCGTCTTGCACCCGTTCGAGGACCTGCCCGACAAGGACGTGCTGGGGTTGGACCTCGGCATCCGCACAGGGCTCGGCGACGACATGCTGCGCGTGGGTCCGGTGAAGATCGTCGCGGACGGTTCCTTCATCGGGCGATCGGCGGCCATGCACGCGTGCTTCCACGGCGAGGCCGACAACTTCGGTGTGCTGCTGCACGAGCCTTCCCAACTTCGTGACTACATCGTCGGCGCGCATCGCGCGGGCTGGACGGTCGCCACCCACGCGATCGGCGACCGCGCGATCAGGCATGTGCTGGATGCCGTGGAGGAGGCGCAGCGCATCGCGCCGCGGCCGGATGTTCGTCACCGTATCGAGCACTTCGCTCTGGCGAGCGATGCCGATGTCGCGCGCGCTGCCCGCCTCGGGGTGATTCCGGTGCCGCAGGGCGTGTTCCTCTCGGACTTCGGCGATGGCATGGCCGCTGCCGTGGCGGAGGGTCGTCGCGACGACATCTACCGGGTGAAGTCGTTGGCGGATGCCGGGATCGTGCTGAACGGATCGACGGACTCCCCCGTGTCGGACGCGAACCCGCTCGTCTCGCTGCGCGACATGGTGCTGCGGCGGACAGGTTCCGGTGCCGTGCTGGGCGAACGCGAGCGGATCAGCGTCGACGAGGCGGTGCGGGCGTACACGCACGGATCGGCGTATGCAGTGGGCCAGGAACTCTCGAAGGGGACCTTGAAGGTCGGGATGCTGGCGGACTTCATCGCGCTGAGTGATGACCTGTATGAGATTCCGGCGGAGCGCATCGCGGAGCAGGAAGTGACCGCGACGGTCGTCGGTGGGGTCGTGGAGTTCGGGGACGTCGGGTAGGGCGTTCAGACCTCGAGAAGCGTTCGCACCTCAGCGATCGAGCGTCCGAAGGCGAGCCGGGCGACGCGTGCTGCGCGTTCCGTCCTGACCTGGACGACAGTCGCTCCGTGTGACATCCATCGCCCACCCGTCTGCGTGAGCTCCAGACCAGGCAGGGGGTCGGCATCCGGAAGGTCAGGAAGCCCCGCGGCGGCGCGCGCCGAAGTGCCGAGTATTCCGACGAGCCACGCTTCTCCGAGTACGTGAGGCCGGATCGACGCGATCGGCGCTCCTCCGCCGACAAACACCTGGAGCATCGTATCGGCGCGCCGCACGGCCCACTCATCGCCCCGGTAGGTGAAATCGCAGGCGACGTCGGCGTGCAACGTGACGTCGGCACCGTAATGCCGGACGGCCATGATGCACTCGGAGGTCAGCAGCCGGGCATCGATCTCCCGCTCGCGGCGGAGGAGTTCGGCTCGGTACTTCTCTCGCGCGATGGGGGCGTACTCGCGTTCGAGGTCGCGGCGATTGGCGGGCGCGCCCTGGGCTAGGCGTTCGAAGAGCCACCTCGGATCGATCTGCACGAAGTAGCGGAAGTGGATGTCGATCGGCCCATGCGTGAGCTTCCGGTCTTCGACGAGCAATTGCACGCCGTGGTCGACGGACCAGACCGCGGCGGTCTCGCCGTCGACATCGGCGACCCATGACCAGCCTGAGGAACGGATCTCGGGAGAGCACTGCTCGAGTGCGGCGCTGAGCAGAGTGCCCCGGGGAACCGTCGTCGTCTTGGCGTGCGACACAGCATCGTCGCCCATCGCGACGCTGTCGCGGTCGACGCGGAGTTCGATGGTGGGGCGCCAGTGCCCGAACGTCACCTACTGATACCGCCGCACAGCCTCACGGATGGCTTCTGCATGGCTATACAGCTCGTCCAGGTCGCTGATCGGGTGTCGTTCCTCAACCTTGTCCTCATCGAGCAGACCGAGGTACTTCTGCTTGCCGTTGAAGTGCAGACGCGCAATCGGCTTGCGATTGTTGTCGTCGAGAAGCACCGCGAAATAACTCTTCGCGTCGCGATGGGTCACTCGCTGCGGCTTCACGTCTCCGCACGCGATCGCCTTCACGATCTGGTAACCCTCGAGCTCTTCGAGCGTCGTTTCGATCTCGGTATCGCGATCGAGATCGTCCGCCGCGGCTTCCGCACTTGTCGTCGGCGGCGCGGACGATGTCGAGGTGATTCCAGAGACGCCCAGCGCTGTCTTCAGGCGGTCATTGACGCGCTCGTTGAGGAACTGGTGCGCTGCCTTTCCAACGAGACTGGTGAACTGCTGACGAACCTTCTGCGTGTACGAGCCCTCGTAGACCCGCGTTGCGAAGAACTTGATCCATTCATCCGTGGGCTCCCGGAACTGGCTCGCGATCTCGCGCTTGAGCGCTCCGATATATTTCAGCTCTTCCGCGGCGCTGATGATCGAATCGAGATCGAAACTCTCCTTACTGAGCTTCTGAATTTCTGCGATGAGAGTCTCATCGATGTCAAGCAAATCGAGGACGAGGAAGGGCTTCGCGTCCATGCGATTTGGGGCATCGAGATCCGTATAGAAGTGCCAGACCGCGCCATTCGTCAGGACCGCGATGCGCGCGTTGGTCACCGCAAAATAGCGGAAGAGCTGAGAAGCATGCTCGATCTTGAGCGACCCCATGGACGGTTTACATTCGATGAGGATCTGCACCTCGCCATCTCGCATGATTGCGTAGTCGATCTTCTCCCCACGCTTCGTTCCCACATCGGCGGTAAATTCCGGCACTACTTCAAGCGGGTCGAACACGTCGTAGCCAAGGATCGTCGAAATAAACGGCATCACAAATGCGTTCTTCGTCGCCTCTTCAGTGCCGATCGCGGTGGCCTGGTTCTTCACCTTTGTCGCGATCGAGTCGAGACGCTCTGCAAACTCCATTGATGCTTCCGATCTTTCGTAGACCTGCGGGTGATTCAGAGCGTATCGGAGCTGCGGGTCTATTCAGACAAATAATTGCGGTGGGCGGCGGCCTGAGCGTCTACGTCTTGCTCGCGTTAGCGGCCCATCGAGATGGGCCCCAAGAACCCGTAGGACAACTCCGACTTCACGGGGTGGTGTGGGGAGCCACAGTCTCGCGTCGTTACTCGCTAGGCTGCGGCCAGGCAGTCGAAATCATGGAGCGGCGCGTGAGCAAGCAGATAAACGTCGTGGGTGCAGTGGTGATCCGGGCGGGCGCGGTGCTCGCCGCGCAGCGGAGCCAGACGATGTCGCTACCCGGGCTATGGGAGTTTCCGGGAGGGAAGATCGAGTCCCGCGAATCCCCGCAGGAAGCGCTCGCACGCGAGATACAAGAGGAGCTTCTCTGCCGAGTCTCCGTCGGCGAACGCGTGGAGGCGACGACGTACGAGTACGAATTCGGCGTTGTTGCGCTCACCACCTTTTATGCAACCATCCTCGATGGCGAGCCCCAAGTCACCGAACACGCTGACCTACGCTGGATCCCCATGGAAGATCTTCACAACCTGAATTGGGCTCCCGCAGACCTCCCGGCCATGAGACGCGTCCTCCGCGACCACGCCGCATGAATCCTCGCCGCTACGCGGCGAACAGCGCAAACTTCTCAGCTAGTCGTTCTCTCGATGGGTGATCGGACATGCGCCGTGGCAACGTCAATGGCCGCCCGTGCATGTCCTGTAGGCCGTGCCGAAGCATCGGCCCGTCGACCTCTTCAAGAAGGTCTCGGTCAATCCGAACCTCATAGTCGGGTGTGATGCCCAGGAGGTTCTGGTCGTACGACGCGTGATGAATTTTGCATAAGGCGAGCCCGTTGGTCACTTCGGCGACGCCACCCGTCTGCGAATCCGCGATGATATGTGCGGCGTCAAGCAGTTCAGCGTGTTTTAGATCACAGATGGCGCACGTTGTGTCGTAAGCCCGCAGCACACGGGCGCGGAACATCGGCTGATGCAGGCGCGTCCTGACGAGACGTTCGGCGTATCGACGCTCGTACTCTTTGAGATTGAGCGGATCGTCAAAGTGACGGAGAGTCTCATCGAGCGCGATACTCACGGTGCGTCTAACCGGATCGTCATGAACGATGTACGCGGGGTAGAAGGCGACAAAGTAACCCGGTCGCACGCCCAGAAAGTAAACGAGCGGATCAGCGCTCTCGAAGGCGCGTCGTAGTTTGACATTGTCCCCACCCTCTCGCGACTGATACGAGTACGTGACGAGCCCCTCGGGACTAATCCCATCCGAGTACGCCGTCTTCTTCGAGCTCGTCATAATCGTCAGAGTCGAGTCGAAGTCTGCAGGATTACGGATGCCGCGGCCCGTGTCGAGAAGCGGGATCCGCTCACCATTGAACGTGTAGTTGACCAACTCCTCACGGCTGTACTCGTACGCCCCCGCGTTGCGGCGCAGGTCGAGCCACCGGAAGACATCATCGCGAATGGCGTCTTGTTCGGGATGGGGGCGAGTCACGTGGACAGGCTACCGTGGGCAGGGGTCGAGATCGCCATCTGCCCTGCTAGCCTCGGCCCCATGCCAACTTCCTATACTCTCGCCGCCCTCCGCACTTTCGTGGCCGAGCGTGATTGGGACCAATTCCACTCGCCCGAGAACCTAGCGAAGAGCGTCTCGATTGAGGCAGCAGAATTACTCGAGTGCTTCCAGTGGTCGCCCGACTTCGACCAGACGCGTGTTGAGGAAGAACTCGCAGACATCGTTACTTACTGCATTCACCTGGCGAATAAGATCGGCGTCGACCTCGACGACATCGTGATGGCCAAGCTCGCAAAGACAGAGCAGAAATATCCAGTCGAGTTAAACCAAGGCCTCATCAACAAGCGAGAGCGACCCGAGTGACGAGCATCCATCGTCTGCCGTTCATCAAAGCGGCAATCAACGAGAACCATGACGCGCAGCTCCGAGACTGGCCCGTCGTCTACGTCATCGATGGTCGTCACAAGCTCTACGTCGGCGAGACCATCAGTGCGCAGAAGCGGTTGCGCCAGCATCTTGACGGCCCCAAGAAGCACGCAGGCCTGAAGTCGGTCCGTGTCGTCGTCGATGACACCTTCAACAAGTCCGCCTGCCTCGATCTCGAATCGCATCTCATACGCTGGTTCTCCGGCGACGGGCGGTACGAGGTCCTCAATGGCAACGACGGTCTCACCGACGCGAACTACTACGACCGCGAGCTGTACCGGCAATCCTTCCACGATGTTTTCGAACGACTCCGCGATGAGGGGCTCTTCACCCGCAGCATTCCCGAGATCGAGAATTCCGACCTCTTCAAGCTGTCGCCCTTCAAAGCACTGACGCCCGACCAAGCGGCAGCAATCGAGGACATCGTCGAGGGTCTGCTCCAAGACCTCCAGCATCCCGATCGCCGATCGACGCTCGTCGTACAGGGAAACCCCGGGACAGGCAAGACGATCATCGCGATCTACCTAATGAAGCTCCTCGCCGACATCCGCGATTTCGATCACCAGGACGACATCGAACCCGACTCGATGTTCGCGGAGTTCTTCGTCCCGGAGAATCGCGAGTTGCTCAGAACCCTGCGTATGGCCCTCGTCATCCCCCAGCAGTCCCTGCGCGAGTCCGTCAAGCGGGTGTTCAAGAAGACCCCGAAGCTGCATCCCTCGATGGTTCTCACCCCGTTCCAGCTCGCCGAGTCAGCGGATGCATTCGATCTGGTCCTCGTCGACGAAACTCACCGCCTAGGGCAGCGGGCGAATCAGGCGTCCGGCATGCAGAACAAGAAGTTCACGCAGCTCAACGAGAAGTTGTTTGGCAGCGACGATCCGCGCTACACGCAGCTCGACTGGATCAAGGCGCGCAGTCGACATCAGTTGCTACTCGTCGACGGCGAGCAGACGGTGCGCCCGCACGACCTGTCGCCGAGTGTGCTCGGTGCCGAGATTCAATCAGCTCGCAACGCTCACCGGCTATATCCCCTGATGACGCAGATGCGCGTACGGGCCGGTGCGGACTATGTGGAGTACATCCGATCGCTGCTGCGTGGAGATGCCGCCGCTAGGCCTCATCTCGGCGATTACGACCTGCGATTCTTCGACAATCTTGGAGAGATGCGCGCGGCTATCCGTGCCCGCGACAGCGAAGCCGGTCTGTCGCGCATGGTCGCCGGGTACGCCTGGGATTGGGTTTCTCATCCGAAGCGCAACCCGGATGCATTCGATATCGAGCTCGACGGCGAGCAGATGCGCTGGAACAAGGCGCAGAAAGACTGGATTAACTCACCCGGTTCCCTCGAGGAAGTCGGCTCGATCCACACCGTGCAGGGATACGACCTCAACTATGCGGGCGTCATCATCGGTCCGGACCTTCGCCTGGATGCCGAGACGGGACACATCGTCGCCGACCGCGAGAACTACCGAGACAAGAAAGGCAAGGAAAACACCGGTCACCTCAAAGGTGCGTTCGGTGACGACGACTTGCTCGTTTTCATCCGCAACATCTACGGTGTATTGCTGACGCGCGGAATGCTTGGAACGTACGTGTACGTGTGCGACTCCGGCTTGCGGGAGAAGCTCCGGTCAGCTCTCGCTGGAGTCTGACGTGACCAGGCCGTCTTCCGGCGTCCACGACCAATGCGACTTCGTCGGGTCCTCGAATGAGATACGGGTCACTGCATACCTCTGCGCCTTGACGAGAGGTTCGTATGACACGTCCGAAGCCACGGACTGCGGGTCTCCCCACGCCTGATCAGCGCCGCGTTTGTTGCTCGGGATCACATACGATCCCGGCGGAAGCGAAGTGAACGTAATGTCGCCGGATCTCCCTGTCGCGAGCGCGTTGCCGCACGTCTCGATGCGGACATTGCGGAAGACGGTCGCGCCCTCGCCGGCATTCGTGACCAGAACTCCGAATAGTTTCTCTCCGCCAACGTGCCAGATAACCCACCAGGCCTGCAGCTGACGCGCGACCGTAGCAAGCCGTCGCTGTTCCTCACGCCGACTCGTCGCGGCAGCGCTACCTTTGCTCAGCCGTCCGATTTGCGGCAAGTGCGGTGCGCAACGCGAGCACGCTGACGACGGCCGCCGCGAGCCCTCCAACTGCCGCGACGACATCCGCCAAAGTTCCGAACTCCATTAAGCCCCCCTCCGGTCCGACGTTATCGCAGGGAAGTGCGATGGCGTCGGTGCCAACTTTCTTGACATTGTGATGTCGAGGCAAGAACCCTGTCCTCGACACCCTCCGCCGCTGCCTCCATGCGCCTCGCGCTGCGGCGCCTCGTCATCCGTCACCCCGCAAGCTCCTCCCGCACCCACGCCCGCAACGTCGTCGGAGTGGTCGTCACCACCGACCGCTCCTGCTCGGGCGTGAAGTCGTCGCGCAGTCCGGTCGACATCCCCAACACGGCATCCGCCATCGCCTCCGGCAATCCGGCGTCGACGTACTGCTGCCGCATCTCTTCATCTGCGATCCGCTCGACGGTCACATCTCGCCCGAGCTCCTGCGTCAGGATCCCGGCGACCTGCGACCAGCTCAGGTCTTCAGGCCCGTGCACGGCCCGCACGCGATGTCCGGTCCATTCGCGATTGAGCAGCGTCAGCGCCGCTACCTCAGCGATGTCGCGGGGCGCCACCCAGGCCATCGGGGCGTCGATCGGCAGTACCGTCTGCAGCCTGCCTGACTTCAATGACTCGACGTCGAGCAGAAGGTTGGTGAAGAAGTAGCCGCACCGCAGATGGGTGACGTCGGTGTCGAGACGGTCCAGCGCGACCTCGGTCGCTGCGAGCCCGTCGATCTCACCGGCACCGTGACGCTTCTCGGCGCCGACGCTGCTCTGGAACACGACGCGACCGATACCGTTCTCGGCGACCGCACGCACGAGAGCCTCGGTGGCGCGGGCGTAGTCCGCGAGCGGATCCTCAGACATGACCGACGGATCGACCCAGTAGATGGCATTCACGCCGCGAGTCGCGTCCACGACCTCGTCGGCATTCTGCGAGTCCGCGCGCGCCACGTCGACGTAGGGGATCAGCTCCGGGGAGATCCGTTCTGGGTGCCGCGTGAGCAGCAGCGGCCGGATCCCTGCGCGCACCAGCATCCGCGTGAGGTGGTGACCGACGTTGCCGTTGGGGGTGGTGACAGCGATTCGCATAACTAGTCCTTTCGTGTGGGACTGGCCACGTTAGATGCAGATGCGGCCTGTTTTTGGCCGCATCCTCGGCGATCATGGAATCGTGGACTCGCCATCGAATCGCACCCTGCGTCTGCTGTCACTGCTTCAGGCAGGTGGCGATTGGAGCGTTGCTGCGGTCGCTGAGCGACTGGAAGTGAGCCAGCGAACCGTGCGGCGAGACGCGCAACGACTGCGGGAGCTCGGGTACGACGTGCAGTCCAGACCGGGTCCGGGAGCCGGATATCAACTGCGCCCGGGGACGAAGATCCCCCCGCTCCTCCTCAGCGCTGATGAGGTCGCGACGATCATCACGAGCCTGCTCGTGCTCGAGACGTGGAGCCCCGATGACCCGACGGCATCCGTCGCCCGCTCGAAGCTCGAGCAGACATTGCCGCCCGCCCTGCGCCGACGCGCGGCCGCCACCGCGATCTCGACCCAGATCCTGCAGGAGCCGCCCGCACCCGTGGACTGGGCGATCGTCGGCATCCTGTCCGATGCGGTCGCCCAGGGTGCACGCGTCGGCTTCGATTACACGGATCAGTCCGGGCGGCCGTCGGCGCGCGTGGTGGAGCCGCACCGCCACTTTCTACGGAACCGGCATTGGTACGTCGTCGGCTTCGATCTCGACCGAGGCGATTGGCGCTTGTTCCGACTGGACCGGATGCAGTCGACCAGCATCCTTCCCGGCGCGCACTCGTCCCGGGAGTTCCCGTTCGCATCGATCGAGAGCTGGTTGGCCAGCGACTTCGGTCGGACCAGCTCACCACTTGATGAAGCCAAGAATCGCTGAGCACTGATCACCCCGCCATATCCCGGACCCGCGTCGCTTTCAACCCCGTTCCCGCGAATGCGCAAACAGCGCATCGTTGGCTGCGACAGATGGAACGGAAGAGAAAGGTGTACGACATGACTGACTCCACGGACGATCGCGCGAAGGTCGCAGAACTCGTCAAGAAGTTCCGATTCGCGATGTTCGTCACCCGTCACACCGACGGCACGCTCGTCGCGCACCCGCTCACAGTGCAGGAGGCGGAGTTCGACGGCGACCTGTGGTTCCTCGTCTCGAAGAACTCGTCGCCGATCAGAGACCTCGCCGCCGACTCGCACGCCAACGTCTCGCTCAGTTCGAGTGACGCCTGGGTCTCGCTTTCGGGCACGGCCCGACTCATCGAGGACCGCGAGAAGATCGGCGAGCTGTGGAACCCGGTGGTTGAGGCCTGGTTCCCCGATGGCCCGGATGACCCCGCTGTCGGCCTGCTCAAGTTCAGCGCGGACTCGGCCGAGTACTGGGACACCCCGGGCGGAAAGATCGCCACAGCGTTCAGCTTCGTGAAGTCGAAGATCACCGGCGAGCGCTACGACGGCGGCGAAAGCGGCAAGGTGGATCTCTGAGCCGGCGGGCGCGACGAGCGCAGGCTGCCATATAACGAAGGAGGCGCCATGAGTTCCCCCGAGGACCAGCCACACCGGAAGCACATCCCCGACCCGACCGAGGCCACCGTGCCGGAGATCGAGCTAGACGAGAACATCGCGCCCCGACCGGAGGAAGTAGTCGCTGACTTGCTCCGGGCAGAACCCGACGTCGAGGATCATGCCCAGCATCCGGAATGAGCCTGCGCCGCAGTGAGCCGAGCCGCATCTTGCGAAAGCTGGGCACCCAGACTGATAACGTTCCCTCGTAGCGCTCTCATGCTCCCTATGTGAGCGCGCGTCGAAGGGCAACATAATGGCTGGCAAGCCGCACCGTCCGACCGTCAAAGAGGTCGCGCAGCGCGCGGGTGTAAGCCCGATGACGGTCTCGCGCACGCTCTCCGGCGGTGTCAACGTCAAGCCCGACGTACAGCAGCGAGTGATGGATGCCGTGGCCGAGCTCGGCTATCACCGCAACGAGAACGCGCGCAGCATCCGTCCTGGCCAGAGCAGCGGGCTCATCGGCGTCGCCATCACGAACATCGCCAACCCCTACTACAGCACGTTCGCCCTCGGCGTCGAAGAGGAAGCCGCCCTCACTGGCCGGCGCATCCTGCTCGGCAATACATCGGAGGATCCGGCCCGCGAAGCGGAACTCGTCGGCGACTTCCTCGGACGACGCGTCGACGGGCTCATCGTTGTCCCCGCCAGCTCCACTTCATTGCACCTCGCGCACTCGCAGAGTCAGGGCGTGCCCGTCGTGCTCGCCTCGCGCCGCGTCGACGGGCTCGACGCGGACAGCGTCGTGCTCGCCGACGATGACGGCGCCTATCGCGGAACCATCGCCCTCATCGATGCCGGCCACACACGCGTCGGATACCTCGGCAACACGCTCTCGATCTTCACCGGAGAGCGCCGGCACGCGGGGTTCATCCGTGCTCTCGAAGAACGCGGCATTAAAATCGAGCCGACACTCATCGCCGCTGGTCAGCAGACCGTCGACCAGGCCCGCGACGCCACCCGCGCGCTGCTCGGAATGAAGAACCCGCCGACCGCGATCTTCTGCGCCAACAACCGCAACGCGATCGGCGCCGTCAAAGAGATCAGCCAGCAACTGCACGCGGGGCTCAAGACGGCGGACGAATTCCCTGAACTCATGAGCTTCGACGACTTCGAGCTGGCCGAGCTGTCACCGGTGCCGATCAGCGTCATCGACCACGACCCGCGGGAACTGGGGCGAACAGCGGCGCGGATGCTGTTGGACCGGCTCGATGCTGGTGGCGAGGATGCTGCGGTGCGGGAGGTCGAGCTGCCGGTGTCGTTACGGATGCACGTGCGGTAGGGCGTTCGTTTCGACTCGCTGGCGCTCGCTCAACGCGTTTCGTCTCGCCTTCGGCTCTCTCAACGCCCCGCAAAGTGGTGCTCGCTGGCCGCGCGGAGGACCATTGCAGAAAAGTAGTTGACACCCTTTGATCAGATTGGTAACGTTACCAATCACGCAGCAGACGAGGAGGCCTGATGGAGCTGTGCATTGACTTCGGTGGCACCGAGATCAAGCTCGCCGTCATCGATGGCGGACGCGTCCTCGGCATCGACAGCATCCCCATTCGCGGCGATGAGACCGACCTCGCAGCAGCGATCATGGCATCCCAGGCACTGATTGTGCAGACCGACACCGCACCCACCGCGGTCGGGATCGCCGTTCCCGGTGTCGTCGACCCGGCATCCGGACGCATGCTGCACGCCAACGACAAGTACGACTTCCTGCGCGGCTTCGATCTCCACTCCTGGGCAAAGAGCGAACTCGGCCTGCCCGCCGTTGTTGAGAACGACGCGCGCGCGGCACTCATCGGCGAGACATCCACCGGCTCCGCCGGCGGCGAGCGCGATGCCGTGCTCGTCACGCTGGGGACCGGCATCGGGACGGCCGCGATGATCGACGGGGTCCCGCTGCGCGGGGTCACCGGGCATGCCGGCATTCTTGGTGGGCACGTCACCGTCGATATCAATGGACCGGCCTGCCCTTGCGGGAACGTCGGGTGCGCGGAGGTGCTGGCCAGCGCTTGGGCGCTCAGGGAGGGGACGCTTCGACTCCCTTCGGTCGCTCAGCGCGTTTCGTCTCGCTCCGCTCGCTCAACGACCCGCAACTCGACCATGCGCGAACTCTTCGAGAGTGACGACCACGCCGACGTCCGCAACAGCTTCCTGCATGTGTGGGGCGCGACAGTCGTCACGCTGATCCACATGTACGACCCCTCGGTCGTGATCCTCTCGGGCGGCATCCTGCGCGCGGGCGACGCCGTCAGCGCGCCTGTCGAGGCATACGTGCGAGAGCACCTCTGGCCGTCCATGACCGCGCCACGATTCATCGTGCCGCCGGAACCCGAATACTCCGTCGCCCGCGGGCTGAGCACGCTCGCCCGCCAGGCGCATCCACACACCGAGCAAGACCAGGAGAACAAGTGAGCACGCCGATCAGCGACATGCACGAGGGCCACACCGAACGCGGCCGCTACGACACCCAACCCACCGTGGCACTGCCCGAGGGAGAGAAGATCCTCCGCGGAGCGGCTGCGTGGCAAACAGCCGCAGAGGGCACGAGCATCCTCCTCGTCGACACCTACCCGGGCGTCGACGTTCCCGCCCTCACCGCGCAGATCCGCGAGGCCCTCCCCGCCTGGAACATCGTCGACGTCGAAGACGCCGCCCGCCCCGTCACCGAGGTCGAGCAGCTCATCGCCCCGAACCTCACCGACGACCGGGTCTTCGGCGTCATGAGCCACTTCACGCTCACCGACTTCTACGACGATGCCAAGCTCGCCGCGCTGGCCGGCACCGTCACCGAGAAGACCGTCGTCATCGGCTGGGGCGCAGCCCTGCTGGCAGAAAAGACCGAGGACGCCACGACCGTCATCGTCGACATGGCTCGCTGGGAGATCCAGTTGCGGCAGCGCGCCGGCGCCACCAACTGGCGTGCGAACAACCCGAGCGAAGACAATCTGCGCAAGTACAAGCGCGGCTTCTTCGTCGAGTGGCGCGTCGCCGACCGCCACAAGCGCTCCCTCTTCGACACGGTCGACTTCGTCGTCGACGGCAACGCCATCGCCCCAGCACAGCCGTCCGAGCACGCGCACGACGCCGGCATGATCACCGGCGACGCGTTCCGCGCCGCGCTCAAGGAAGCAGCATCCCGTCCCTTCCGCGTCGTGCCCTTCTTCGACCCCGGCGTATGGGGCGGCCAGTGGATGAAGAACCTCATCGGCCTCGACCCGTCGAAGGACAACTACGCGTGGTGCTTCGACTGCGTACCGGAGGAGAACTCGCTGCTGCTCGAGGGCGACGGCGGCGTCATCGAGATCCCCTCCCTCGACCTCGTCTTCGCCCAGCCGGTCGAGCTGCTCGGCGCCAAGACGTTCTCACGCTTTGGTGCGGAGTTCCCGATCCGCTTCGACTTCCTCGACACCATGGACGGCGGCAACCTCAGCCTGCAAGTGCACCCGCTCACCGACTACATCAAGAACACGTTCGGCATGCCCTACACGCAGGACGAGAGCTACTACATGCTCGACGCCGGCGACGACGCAGTGGTCTACCTCGGCACCAAGAACGGCATCGACCAGGACGCCATGGTGCGTGACCTCGTCACCGCCCAGAACGGCGACCAGCCGTTCCCCGCCGAGAAGTACATCAACTCGTTCCCGGCGAAGAAGCACGATCACTTCGCCATCCCCGCCGGCACCATCCACTGCTCCGGGGCGAACTCGATGGTGCTCGAGATCTCGGCGACGCCGTTCATCTTCACGTTCAAGCTGTGGGACTGGGGCCGGGTCGGACTCGACGGCATCCCGCGCCCCGTGCACCTCGATCACGGCGCCCGCAACATCCAGTGGGACCGCGACACCAACTGGGTGAACGAGAACCTCATCGACCAGGTCGACACGATCCGCGAAGACGGCGACGTCGTCGAAGAGCGCACCGGCCTGCACGAGCTCGAGTTCATCGAGACCCGACGCCACTGGTTCACCCAGAGCGCCGACCACGATACCGAGGGCACCGTCAACGTCATCAACCTCGTCGAGGGCGATGAAGCGCGGGTCGTCAGCCCGACCGGGTCATTCGAGCCGTTCGTCGTCCACTACGCCGAGACCTTCATCGTCCCGGCATCCGTCGGCCCGTACCGGATCGAACGGACCGAGCACTCGCAGAGCGCCCGATTCGCCACATTGAAGGCCTACGTGCGGGGATCCCGCACGAGCGACAACTGAACACACAGCACCCCACAACGCACCACCAAGAACAAGGGAGTTCCCATGATTTCGCGACGCAAGATCGCCATCGCCATCACCGGCGTGGTCTTGGCCGGAGTGGCCCTCGCAGGCTGCTCCGGCGGTTCCGGCGGCAGTGACGGTGAGACCACCGGCACACTCAACTTCTACACCGACAAGGCCGCGTGGAAGCCCGACTTCGAGTCGCTCAACGAGACGAGCGGCGCCGACGTCGACATCACACTGAAGACGACGGGTTACTCGGACGCCAACCAGTACGACGCCTTCATCAAGCAGTCGTTCCGCACCAACAAGTCGCCTGGCCTGTTCACCTGGCACACCGGCCAGGCGCTGAAAGAGCTCGTCGATGACGGCCTGATCGCCGAGACCACAGACATCTGGAAGAAGGCGATCGACGAGGGCTGGGTGAGTGAAGACCTCGCCGAGAGCTACACCTTCGACGGCAAGCAGTACTGCGTGCCGATGAACATCGCCTACTGGATCATGTTCTACAACAAGGCCGCATTCGCCGACAACGGCGTCGAGGTGCCCACCACCTGGGACGAGCTCGACACCGCCGCCGAGACGCTGAAGGCCGCGGGCGTCACGCCGTATTACCAGACCAGCACGCTGTTCACCTTCCAGTGGTTCCAGCATCTGGTCGCCTCGACCGACCCGGAGCTCTACGAGGGTCTGACCACGGGTGAGGTCAAGTACACCGACCCCGAGATCGTCGACGTCATGAACATCTGGCTCGAAGAACACGAGAACGGCTGGTTCAGCGATGCCGGCAGCACGACCGATCCCGCCGTCGCGCTCAAGCAGGGCGACTTCGCGATGATCAACTTCGGCACCTTCTACGCCGGCAACCTCGACGGTGCCGGCATGAGCGCCGACGACTACGGCATGTTCGCCATCCCGGCAGTCAATCCCGACCTCGAGAAGACCCCCGTCGCCGTCGAGTCCGGACCGATCTGCGTCGCCGAGAGCTCCTCACAGAAGGATCTCGGCCTCGCCTACTCGGAGTGGTGGATGTCGGAGGGTGCGCAGACCGCGTGGAACGCCGCCCACGGTGACGTCGCCTTCAACCCGAAGGCCGAGGTCGCCGACCCCGCCCTCGCCGAGATTGGCACCGCGATCGCCGGCGACGACTACCAGCTCTACGACCGCTTCTTCGAGGCCATGCCGACCGAGATCGTGACCACCGCGATCGAGCAGTTCGGCGCATTCAACGCCAACCCCGGCGACCCGATGCCGTTCCTGGAGAAGATCCAGGCCACGGCTGACAAGTACTGGGCTGAGCAGGAGTAACGCCCCGCATGGCGCATCAGAAGACGCGTTATCAGTGGTCCGCCCGGGGCTTCATCGCCCCGGGCGTGCTGCTCATCGCCGTACTGCTCTACCTGCCGCTGCTGTGGACGGTCTTCCTCAGCTTCACCGATTACAACGGCCTCGGCAGCCCCGACTGGATCGGCTTCGACAACTACGTCGAGATGTTCACCGACGGCGACTTCGTCACCTCGGTACTGAACACCCTGCTCTGGGTCATCGGCACGCTGATCATCCCGGTGGGCATCGGCCTCGCGGTCGCGCTGCTCACCTGGAACCTCGGCGGCGGGCTCTGGCTGCGGCTTCCCTTCCTCATCCCGTATGCCCTCTCGGGCATCGGCGTCGGCGTCGTGTGGTCGTTCATCCTGTCGTCCGGCGGCGCGCTCGATCAGGCTCTCGCGATGTTCGGCATCATGGATCCCCCACGCTGGCTTCTGGATGCTCCGCTCAACACGATCGTCATGATCATCGCCGCCTCGTGGCAAGGCGTGGGCGTGAACGCGTTGCTGTTCACGGTCGGGCTGCAGGCCATCCCCAAAGAGCCGCTCGAAGCCGCACGCATCGACGGCGCCAACGGCATCCGTCTTTTCACCAGCATGCTGTGGCCGATGCTGCGCCCGCTCACCGCTGTCGTCGTCGGACTTTCGATCGTCGCCAGCCTGAAGACCTTCGACATCGTCTGGGGCATGACCAAGGGCGGACCCGGCACCGTCTCCGAGACCCTCGCGCTCACGATGTACAAAGAGACCTTCGTCAACAGCGACTACGGCCTGGGTTCCGCGATCGCCGTGTTCCTCACGGTCATCACCCTGATCGCCTCCGTGACGTACCTGCGCCAGCAGCTCTCGCCGAAGAAGGAGATGTGACATGAAAGCCCTCCGCTACGGCATCCTCATCGTCCTGGGATTCGTGTGGCTGCTGCCCGCGTACCTGCTCGTCGTCAACGCGATGAAGGACCCGACGACCTTCACCTCGAAGACGTCGTGGATCCCCACCGACTTCCACCTGTTCGAGAACATCGCGGCGGCCTTCGAGTTGTCCGGCCTCGGCAGCAGCGTACTGAGCACGCTGCTCTACGCGATCATCTCGCCCACCATCGCGGTGCTCGTCGGGGCGGCCGCGGGATTCGCGATCGTCGCGCTGCGCCTGAAGCACGGCTTCACCTGGTTCGTCGTGATCTTCGGCGGATCGGTGTTCCCGTTGCAGATGATCCTGCTGCCGCTGTTCGACGCCTACTCCCGCACGGGAATGTTCGACACCCGCGTCGGCATGATCATCATCTACACGGTCATCTCGATCCCGTTCTCGGCCTTCGTGATGCGCAACTTCTTCACCGGCGTCGCGCACTCGACTTTCGAGGCCGCGGTGCTCGACGGCGCCACGACGTGGAAGATCTTCACCCGCATGTACCTGCCGATGGCATCGAGCGCGCTGGTCGCGATCTTCATCCTGCAGGCGACATTCGTGTGGAACGATCTGCTGCTCGGTCTCACGCTCAGCCAGTCCGACGACATCCGCCCGATCATCACCACCCTCTCCGGAATGCAGAGCACGTACGGCGGCGCGCAGATGTCGACCGTGCTCGCCGCGGCCGTGATCGTGTCGCTGCCCACCGTCGTGCTGTTCCTCTGCACGCAGAAGTTCTTCAGCAAGGGCCTGGCCCTCGGCCAGTACTGAAAGGCATCCATCTTGCTTCCTCTCATCCCCACCGTCGACGATCTCGCGGCCGACCCGGTCACGCATCACTACGACGACATGATCGCGCCCTCTGGACTCACGAACATGCTCGGCACCGTGCGTATCGACCATGACCTCACCGCTGTGTCTGCCGTGCAGTTCCCGCCCGTGTCGCAAGGGCTCACGCAGACCGCCGTGCTGTTCGTCGACGGACGGCTCTTCGCGTCGTACGGCGTGCCCGTCACGCACGAGGGGCGGCCGGATCGGGTGGTGCGCCGGGCGACGCTGGGCGACCTGACGATCGAGACGACGACGGTGTGCGTGCCTGATTCTCAGGCGGTGGCCATTGATATTGCCGTGTCGTCGCCTGTCGCACGTTCCGTGCGCATCGGATTGTCGGCAGCGGCACGGGTGACGCGGTCGACCGATGCCTGGTTGGACGCCGAGTCGCCGTCAGAACCGGATGCCGTTGCCGTGGTCGAAGGGACGTTGGAGTTCTCTTCGGCGGATGCCGGAGCATGGAGCGTGCAGGGGCTGCTCGGCGGTTCGGCTGCACTGAGCGGCGTCGCGGAGTCGGAGGAGTTCGACCTCGGCATCGGCGGCAACGGACGCGGCGGCGACCTCACCGTGACGCTCGAGGTGCCGGCGGGCGGCACCGCCCGCACCTCCTATGTGCAGGCGGTCGGGACGACGGCATCCGCGGCGCGCTCGGTGTACTCGACGATCGTCGCCGACGTTCCCGCCGCGATCGCCGCGGCGGAGGAGTTCTGGAACCGGCAGCTGTCGGCGACCTTCACCCCCGGCAGCGGCGAGTTCTCGGGTTCGCTGCCGGTGCTGGAGACGGCATCCGAGCCGCTGCGCCGCATCTACTGGTGGGCCGCGCTCGGCGTGATCTGGTTCCGCCGCGACTACGAGGGCAATGTTCTCGGCCGCTCGTATGACACTCTCATGCCGAACTACTGGGGCACGACGACCTTCATCTGGGACTACAGCCTCAGCTCGCTCAGCCATGCGCTGCTCGACCCCGCCGAGATGCGCAATCAACTGAAGCACTGGATCTCGCTCGACATCCACTCGCACTTCGGCACGTCGTCCCTCACCGGCGGGCCGGTCGGACGCTGGTACTCGGTGAACGACTACGCCATGATCCGGCTGGTGCACGACTACGTGCGGCTGACCGGCGACGTCGAGTTCCTGTCGGAGCGGGTCGGTTCCGTGACCGTGGCCGAGTCCGTCCAAGAGTGGGCGACGGCCTGGAAAGCGCTGCGGCAAGACACCGATCTCGCAGACTACGGCGAGATCGACAATCTGCTCGAGTGCGTGAGCTCGTACACGCACGAGGTCGCGAGCCTGAACGCGGCGAACGTGTGGAGTATGCGGACGGCGGCGTCCCTCGCCGACCTGCAGGGTTCTTCCTCTGAGGCATCGGCGCTGCGGGCATCGGCGTCTGAACTGCTGCCGTCGGGCGTCGCGCGCTACCTGCCGGGCGAGGGCATCTTCTCGGCCGGTCAGCCAGACGGCACGCAGCTCGCGGTGCGGCACTGTTACGACTTCAGCGGCGTCGGCACGACGATCGCCGACGATCTCGCGCCTGCGGTGCGCGCCGAGATGGTCGAGTTCTTCCAACGCGAGCTGCAGACCGACAACTGGATGCGCGCGCTGTCGCCCTGGGATCCGGATGCCAGTTACAGCGTGCGACCCGACCACCAGTGGAACGGCGCGTACCCGGCATGGCCGGCGGATGCGGGGCGCGCACTCGCCGCACTCGGAGCACCGGCGGTGCTGCTGGATTGGCTCACCGGACTCGCGCAGACCGCGAACCAAGGCCCCATGGGACAGGCCCACTTCGTGGAAGAGGCCGTGCCCGGCATCAACGGCGGCGCGCGTAAGGCTCCGCCGCAGCTGCCGTACATCATCGATTGGGCGTGCTCGTCTTCAGGCGCGTGGATCGAGCTCGTGATCGAGGCGCTGTTCGGAGTCTCGGTAGCGACAGACGGCACGGTCACGGCTGCCGGATGCGTGGCGGGGATCGATCCATCGGCCGTGCTGCACGGGCTTCGGGTCGGCGGGGAATCGTACGACGTTCATGCGGACGGGCGCGTGGTCGCGGCATCCGACGGGCCCGCACCCCTTTGAAAGACGGGTTTCCGGGGTTCGAGCCGACCTGAAGCCCCGAAACTCTTCTTCCATCGGGGGATGGCGCCGGGATCACCCAGCACGACAACAACCGAAAGAACACAAAGGAGTGGTCATGAAGAACAGAAGAATCCTCGCGGCGGGACTCGCCACGGCATCCGTCCTGACCGGCGCACTGCTCGCGGCGCCGGCCAGCGCGACGGTGACGCCGGGAACGGCCATCGGCCAGTGCTCCCTGACGGACAAGACCCTGACCGCGACAGCATCCGTCAACGCCCCGCTCACCGAGCAGTTCACGACCTATGCCGACACCGGCGGCGAATGGACCGGCGGCGACAGCACCTACTCCCTGCCGCTGCGCGGAGGGAAGACCGGTTGGTTCTTCTCGGACTCGTTCCTCGGCACAGTGAATCCCGACGGGTCGCGGCCGACCGACTCGCCGTTCGTCAACAACTCCGTCGTCGTGCAGACGAGCAAGGGTCTGTCGACGATCACGGGTGGCACGCCGGATGCGCCGGCCGGGATCATCCCTCCTGAGCCGGACGGCAAGTGGTACTGGATCGGCAACCCGACGCCGGGTGACAAGCACACGGTGCAGGTGCCGCTGCTGCAGTTCGAGAAGACCGGCCCCAACCCCTTCGACTTCCGATGGACCGCGAACCGGCTCGCGACCCTCGACGACGAGACGCTGCAGCTGCAATCGATCGTCGATCTGCCGTCGGCGACCGGGATCAACTGGGGATCGTGGACGCTGCAGGAGGGGCAGACGACGTACATCTACGGCATTGCCGACCCCGAGGGCGTGCGGTCGTCGTACGTCGCGCGCACCCAGGGCAAGGACGCACTCGCCGGCGACTGGACCTTCTGGGACGGCACCGACTGGGTCGCGGATGAAGGGGCCGCCGTGCCTGTGGTTCCCTACGTCGCGAACGAGTTCAGCCTCGCGAAGTACCGCGACGGGTACCTGCTGATCACGCAGGACACCTCCGAACTCTTCAGCACCCGCATCGTCGCGCGCACGTCGTGCTCGCCGACGGGACCGTTCTCGGAGCCGGTCGAGCTGTACCGCACGCCCGAGACCGGACTCTTCGGCAGCTACGAGGACGCCGATGTGTTCACGTACAACGCGCACGAGCACCCGCAGCTACGCCAGGGCGACAAGCTGGTCGTCACGTATAACGTCAACACGTTCGACAACGTCGGCGATGTGTATGACGACGCCTCGATCTACCGGCCGCGCTTCATCGATGTCGAGTTGGAGGTGCGATGACAGAGCTCTCTCGTTTGACGGCGGCGCTGGCTGCGGGTGCTCCGCTGACCTGGGTGATGACGGGCGATTCGATCACGCACGGCCTCATCCACACCCGCGGCGCGCGCAACTACGTCGATCACCTGCACGAGCTGATCCGCGGCGATCTCGGTCGCGTTCAGGACGCCGTGATCAATACGGCGGTCACCGGATGGCGCATCCCGCTGATCCTGGAGGACTTCGATCGCCGCGTGGCGACGTGGCGACCCGACATAGTCACACTCATGATCGGCACGAACGACTGCTCGACCGTGTGGGTCGATCCGGTGGTCTCACCCGCGGAGTTCGGGGCGGGGATCGCGTCGTTTGTGTCGCGAGTGCGTGAGTCGGGCGCGATTCCGGTGCTGCAGACTCCGCCGGCGATCGACCTGCTGCATGCGCCGGACCGAGACCGGATCGGTGAGTTCGCCTCGACGGTTCGAGAAGTCGCGGCGCGGGAGGACGTCATCCTCGTCGACCAGCACGCCGTTTTCACGTCGTTCTCGGCGGGAACCGGACCGGGCAACGAGGGGATGCCGTGGGGCCTGCTCGACGACGCGTTCCACCCGAACGCGGCAGGGCACGCGGCGATCGCGCTCGAGCTGGCGCGGGTGCTCAGGATCGAAGTAGCCGGGTCTCGAGTGCTGCCCGACCTCACCGCACGGGTGGCCGTGGCGCGGCATCCGCACTGGCCGACCGCTGCCAGTTGACGTCGGCGGCGCACTACAGATCGACGTCGACGCGACTCGGCGGGTTCGCGCCCACACGCGTGCAGGTGATCGCCGCAGCCCGCGCGGCGAACTGAAGCAGTCCCTCCACCTGTGACGCCGTGAACCCGGCGATCGCCTGGCGTCCCAGCATCCGGTGCTCGTCGCACCAGGCGAGCATGGCGGCCATGAACGAGTCGCCGGCGCCCACCGTGTCGGTCACCGCGATGCGCGGTGCCGGCGCGGCGACGCGGACGCCAACTGCGTACCCGATCGGTCCGGATCCCCCCTGTGTGATGACGACCATCCGTGCGCCGGCCGCAAGCCAACGGGCCGCAACCGCGTCGCTGCTCTCGCCCGGATACAACCAGGCGAGGTCCTCGTCGCTCGCTTTGATCAGATCGGATGCTGCGACGAACGCCTCCACTCGCACGCGGCCCACCTCCGGTGAGATCCCGATCTCGGGGCGGCAATTCGGGTCGTAGCTGACCGTGGCCCATGGCCGCGCCGCCTCCACCGCCGCGAGCACTCCCTGCCATTCTTCGTCCGTCATCGCCGCGAGCGATCCCACATGCAGGTGGGAGACGTCATGATCAGCGAGGGCGTCGGCCACACCTGTCGTGTGATTCTGCAAGCGGAAGGCGTAAGCGACGCTCTCGCCGGACGCGAGGGTCGCGACCGCCACGTTGGTCGGAAGTTCAGGTCGCCCGCGGTTGATCAGCGTGATCCCTTCGCGTTCAATGTGCGCACGTACCATCGCGCCGTGCTCGTCATTTCCGAACGCCGTGACCAAGGTCACTCCGATGCCGAGCCTCGCCGCACCGATCGCGACGTTCATGGGCGACCCTCCCGGTCTCGCCCTCCGCGAGCCGGAGGGGTCTACGATCACGTCGACGAGAGACTCGCCGACCATGACAACCCGGCCGTCAGTCACCGCCACGGCTCAACGACAGCCTTGAGGGCTCCGGGAAGACGCCCCGCCATCAGTGCATCCTCGACCTCGCCGAGGCCGAATGTGTGCGTCACGAGAACATCAAGATCGACGCGACCAGTCGCGACCAGCTCGATAGCTGTCGGCCAGGTATTGGCGTAGCGGAAGACACCCGTGAGCCACAGCTCACGGTTCTGCAGCAGGTTCACGGGCAGAACCGCCTCATCAGCCCCTAAGCCGACGAGCACGATGCGCCCACCTGGCTTGACCGCGGGTATGCCCGCGCGGATCGCCGGCGCGGCTCCTGACGCGTCGATGAACGCGTCGATGGTCATCTCGGCCACGGGATCGCCCGCGAGCACCACACGGGTCGCGCCGTGCTGCTCGGCGAACGCGAGGCGCTCCTCGGAGATGTCCGTGATGACGATCTCAGTCGCGCCCATCGCCCGTGCCACCTGGGCCGTGATGATGCCAATGGGGCCGGCTCCCGCAATGAGCACATGAGAGCCCGCCGTGATCTGTGCTTTGCGGCACGCCCAGACCCCCACCGAGAGCGGCTCCATCAGCGCCGCAGCGTGTGAAGACACGGAGTCAGGAACGTCGTGAGCGAAATCGCTCTGGATCGTGACGTACTCGGTGAAGGCCCCGTCGATCGGTGGCGTTGCGAAGAACTCCATCTGCGGACACAGGTTGTACGCGCCCTTCTTGCATTGTTCGCATACTCGACACGCGCGCTGCGGCTCGATCGACACACGCGAGCCGACCCGCGCAGCATCCACGGCCGAACCCGCAGCGACGATCACGCCCGATGCCTCATGACCGAGCACGAGCGGAGCGTCGACGACGAACGGGCCGATGCGGCCATGTGTGAAGTAATGCGTGTCGGAGCCGCAGACGCCGACAGATGCAACGCGCACCAGCACCTCATCAGGAGCCGGTCTCGGCACTGCGCGATCTGCGACGGTGAGCGTGTCCTGTGCGAGCAACTCGGACGCGCGCATGCGCTCGGGGAGGGTGCTCCGATCATCCATCATCGAACGTCCTTCGCCCAGGTCGCCGTCTGAATCGAGCTCTCCGCCCGCCATCGCGCGATCGCCTTCTCGAGGCGTGCTCGCGTGATGGCATGCTCGGGGGCGTCCCACAGGTTGTGCTCCTCACGTCCGTCCTCCTGCAGATCGAAGAGCTGGCCCTCGTCGTGATCCACGAACTCGACAAGCTTGTAGCGCGCGTCGCGAACCATGGTCATGAGTGCTGTCTCGGTGAGGATGAAGTCGCGCGCATGCTCGCTAAAGACGTAATCGCGGCCATCCCATGGCTTACCCGAGAGAGCAGGAACGAGTGAGTCCGCCTCCATCCATGCCGGAGGCTCGATGCCGGCGAGCTCGAGGATCGTGGGCGCGAAATCCATGAGCGAGATGAGGCCTTCGTGCACCTGACCGCCACGGATGTAGGGCGGACCCCAGATGATTCCCGGCACGTGCACGGAGCCTTCGTACATGTTCCATTTCTGCGAATGGCCATGGTCGCCGAGCGCATCGCCGTGGTCCGACGTGAACACGATGACTGTGTTGTCGAGCACACCCCGCTCGTCGAGAGCGGTGATCAGGTCGCCGATCTTCTCGTCGATCATCGCGACGTTCGCGAAGTAATGACGACGTTGACGCTGAAGTTGCTCGAGGGTCGGGTTCTCGAGCATCACGATCGCGTCGTGGTCGTTGGCCTGGTGGTGCTTGCGCAGTTCCTTGAGCGGAGCTGGCTGACTGTCCAGATCCTCCTGCGAGCGCGGCACCTCGGGCATCTCCCTGTCCCGGAACGGATCGAGATGACGCGGCGTGGGGTCATAGGGCGGATGCGGCCCGGGGAATCCGATCTGCAGGAAGAACGGTTCGTCATGATTCGGATAGGTGCGCAGCCAGTGTTCAGCCAGCCCGCCGACGAAATTGTCCGCGTGCATGTCTTCGGGCAGCTCCCACTCGAAAGCACCGAGTCGCTCCGCGTAGTCGGGAAGGTCGCGATAGGTCACGCGGCTCGGTTTCTGCAGACCGCGGATCCAGAACGCCTTGTCCCAGTTGTCGAGGAAGTACGGCAGATTGGGATGCGCGCGATCCTTGTTCTCGATGACGTGGCGTTCCTTGAACCCCACCGGCGCCTCGTACGGGTAGGTGTGCATCTTGCCGATGCTTGTCGTGCGATAGCCGGCTTCGGCAAGGAGCTCGACCCACGAGTGCTTCCACGGGTCGTCGTTACGAAGCACACCCGAACTATGCGGATACAGGCCCGTGAACAGGCTGGCTCGGCTCGGCGCGCACGAGGGACTCGCCACGTAGGTGTTCGTGAACGCGGCGCCTTCGGCGACGAGACGATCCAGGTGCGGCGTGATGGCGTGATCATAGCCGAGCGCCGCGATCGAGTCGTACCGCTGCTGATCGGTCATCACCAGCACGATGTTGGGACGGGTCATGAACTCTCCTTCGTCACGGACTCCGCCTGCACCGCCGACGCGCCCTGCCCGGCGCGACGGCGCCCGGCGTCTTTCAGATCGATCCGGCTGGTCTCACCAGCGAGCACGACGCACACGATGCTGACGACGCACATGATCAAGAGGTAGATCACAGCCGGCCAGTATGAACCGAACGCCAGGCTGAGCGCCAGGGCGATCGCGGGGGTCGGCGCCCCGCCCAGCAGCGCAGAGCCCTGATAGACGACGCCCAGGCCCGTGTACCGCATGCGGGTGCCGAACAGCTCTGCGAAGAAGGCGCCCTGAATGGCGAACATACTGCCAGTTCCGATCGCGTGCAGGACGATGATCATCAGCCAGGTGAGCACGACGTTGTCTAGCTGCAGAACCGGGAAGTAGAACAGACCGCCGATCGCGCAGATGACGATGCCCCCGATGTACACAGGGCGACGGCCGATGCGGTCTGACAGGTGCCCGATGAACGGCAGGATGCAGATCTGCACGCCCGCGGAAATGATGAAGCCCGTGAGCATGTGACTGCTGTCCAGACCCATGTAGTTCGTCGCATAAGAGATCGCGAAGACGTTGATGATGTTGTACGTGACGGCGTCGGTCATACGAGCGCCGATGCCGATGAGCAGCCCACGCCAGTTCTCACGGATGAGAGAGAAGAAAGGAATCTTGCGTGTCGCCTCGGCGTCGTCTGTGAACGACTTGGTCTCGGGCAGGTGCCTGCGGATGTAGAACGCGAACAGCGTGAGCACGCCCGAGAGCAGGAACGGGATTCGCCAACCCCAGTCAAACAGTGCCTCCTTCGGCAGGAGCTGCACGAGGCTGAATACTCCCGTCGATACGAGCAGACCTGCCGGCGTGCCCATCTGATGGAAGCTCCCCATCAGTCCGCGCTTGCCGATCGGTGCGTTCTCGAGAGCGGCGAGTGACCCGCCGCCGAACTCACCGCCGATGCCGATGCCCTGGACGAGGCGGAGGATGATCAGCAGAATCGCAGCCGCCACGCCAATCTGCTCGGCACTGGGGATGAGGCCGATGCCGAAGGTTCCGATTCCGATCAAGAGGACGGTCAGCAGCAGCATCGGTTTGCGGCCGATCTTGTCGCCGAAGTGGCCGAACAGGATCGCGCCGATCGGACGCGTGAGGAATCCGACGGCAAATGCGGCGAACGACTGAATCAGACCGAGCTCCGGCGTCGTCTCCGGGAAGAAGACGGCGGGGAAGATCAGCGCGGAAGCTGTGCCGTAGAGATAGAAGTCGTACCACTCGATGAAGGCGCCGGCGAAGGCAGCGGTGGTGGCGCGACGAGCGGTCTTTCCCTCAGCCCGGGTGGCGACAGTGCCACGGGTGGGTTCGGTCATTGGATCCTCCAGGATTCTCACTTTTGAGCATACCTGAGCTCACGTTTGAGCACGGGTGCTGGTTAGCGTACGACCCTTACGGAGAAAGTTCAATTCTGAGCGGTAGAATTTCGCTCATCTGAGCAGGATTGACTCCGCTCGCTTCTGCATGACGAAAGGCCATCCGTGGTGACGCCAGCGAATTTCACCGAGTTCGACGACGAGCTGATGCTGCGCATCGCGCGTGCTTACTACATCAATGACGAATCCAAGGTGCAGATAGCCGCAGACACGGGCCTCTCACGCTGGCAGGTCGCCCGCCTGCTCTCCTCCGCGCGCGCACGGGGTTTCGTCCGCATTCAGGTCGGCGATCCGAGTGAGGAGAACGAAGAGCTCGGGCGTCGACTCGCAGCGCGATTGCGTCTCAAGTCGGCGACCGTCATCTCGCGCAGCGACGATTCGGCGCACATGCCGACGATCGACGGTATCGGGCGCGCATTGGCCGCGTTGCTCACAGAGCAGGTGACGGCGGGGCAGACCGTCGGGCTCACCTGGAGTCGTGCCATCGAAGCGATGACACACCACCTTTCGTACCTTCCACCTTGCGACGTCGTACAGCTAGCCGGGGCGCTGACGTTCCCCGGCGATCGCCTCGGATCGGTGGAAGTGATCCGTCAAGTCGCACGGATCGCTGAGGGCACGGCGCATCCGATGTATGCACCGTTGTTCGTCGGCGATCTGGATGCCGCGACTGCTCTGCGCCAAGAGCCGGAGATAGCCGAATGCCTCGATCGCGTGTCGACGCTCGACGTCGCAGTTGTCTCTGTCGGAACATGGGAGGAAACCGGATCAGCGCTGTACCCGATCGTTCCGCCGGCGCTCGCGGAAGCGGCCCGTCGCGGGGGCGCCATCGGAGAGGTGTCCGGCCGGGTCTTCGACGCCGACGGGCGATCAGTCAGCCAGGACATCGACGACCGCGTGCTGGGTGCCACGCTCGACTCGCTCCGCGATGTGCCGCATATCGTGGCGACCTCGTACGGCGGGCACCGCGCTGCCGCGACCATCGCTGCCGCCGGGTCCGGACTCATCGACGTGCTCGTCGCTGACGAAGTGCTTGCACGCGCAATCCTCGAGGAGTGACGCTCCGGCGGCGTGCGAATCAAATGGTTGGCGCGGCAACCGCATCTGGGATGAGCTCGATCGAGCGAGTCACTCGCCCCGACCGTGCACCGCTCTGGCGCCCTCCGGGGGCTCTCCGACGTCGTGGACGCGATGGCAACCGCACGCACGCGCAGGCCATTCCATGTTCGCCGAAGTCGCCCACATCGAGCACCTCGGCGTCATCGACCTCCAGACTGGGCATTGGCCGATGTGGAGTCGTCCCGACGACCTCGCCAAGGTCATCGAGCCAGCGGCTTCTCGTACCGACTGAGCCGCCCCGCTCAGCCCTTCCCGTTGACGTGGATGAGGATGCGGGCGGGCGCCTCCGGCGACGCGCCGGTCACGGTGACCCGCAGCCAGTTGCCGAACTCCGACAGCGACAGCTCGGCGATGCTCGCATCCGCAGACAGCGTCACGGGTGCGCCGCGACGGATCCAGTTGATCCCGTCCGGCGAGATCTCGGTCGCCACGACGAGATCGGGATGACCGCCCTCTGCCTGCACGAAGACGACGGCCTCGCGCGCCCACCCGGCCTCGTACGCCAGCGTCGCGAAGTCTCTGTCGACGACGACTCTCCTGGCCAGCACGGACGTGTTGTTCTGCAGCATGGTGTCAGCTCCTGTCGGTTCCGGCGAACGCCGCGATGTTCTCGAGGTGGACGTTGTCGAAGTCGATGATCGCCCCGTCGTCGATCAGCGCCGAACGCAGCAGGTCGACATCCATCTCGGGCATCGACAAGCCGTGACGCACGGCGAGCGCTGCGGCGGTTCCCGCACCCTGCCCCATCGCCATGCACGTCGCCATCACGCGCACCGACCCGAACCCGGGGCCGTCGGCGCACAGGCACCGGCCGGCGATGACGACGTTCTCACTGCCCTCGGGCACGAGAGCGCGGAAGGGCACGTTGTACGGATGGCGGAGGATGACGAACTCGCTCTGATCGATGCTGTCCGTGTGGTGGATGTCGATCGTATGAGCGCCCTTCGCCACCGTGTCGGGGAAGGCCTTCGGATGCACGATGTCGTCCTTGCTCAACTCGTACAGCCCGACGATGTGATGCGTCTCGCGCACCCCGGTCTGGATGCCGGACTTCGCCAGCCACGCATCGCGGAACTCCGGGAACTCCCGGCGGAGCACATCGATGATCGCGTGCATCTTCTCGCGCAGGCTCGTCTCGGTGCGGGAGAACCATTCCGGATCGCTCGCGTCGGTGGCCTCGCGCAGCACGTTGATGCTGACGAGCCCGTCGTGGAAGAAGCTGTTGATCCACGGACCGCCGAACAGCGGCACCTCTCCGGCCGTGTGCAGTTCGGCCAGCCGGGCGCGGATCGACTCCGACACGGGGAGGATGCCGTCCACGGCATCCCCGAAGACGTACCCGAGCGCGTCGGTGTCGACGCCGCCGAGCTGGAACCACAGCGTCGCCGGCTGCAGCACGTCGCCCTTGGTGGTCGGCAGCCCCGCCGCGCGCACCACATCCGCATCCCCTGTGCAGTCGACCACCGCCTCGCAGGCGTATGCCACCCGGCCGGCCTTGTTCTGCACGATCACGTGGCTCACCCGGCCGTCCTCGGCCACGGCATCCGCGATCCAACTGTGCAGCAGGAGCGTCACGCCGCTCTCGAGCAGCAGGCGCTGGGCAGCGAGCTTGAAGATCTCGTCGTTGACCGGCCAGTTGCCGCTGTCTCGTTCGAGTTCGGCCCCGCCCAACTCCGCCGCACGCCGCATGAGCTCCAGCGGAATACCGCCGATGTGCTGCCGGCCGCCGACGCGGAACTCGCTGATCGGGGTGACCAGCGCGCTCGTCGCCATCCCGCCGACGAAGCCATAGCGCTCGATGAGCAGCGTCCGCGCCCCGCCACGGGCTGCGGCGACCGCCGCGATCACCCCGGCAGGACCGCCGCCGGCGACGATCACGTCGAACGATCCGACGACGCGAGTCTCGCGGGCCGGCTCTGCGACCGACTCGAGCGCTCTTTCCCCGCTCACTCGCACGAATACACCACCGAATCCAGGTAGAGATTGACGGACCGATCGGTGTCGGTCTCGATGAAGAACACCGGGTTGATGAGGTCCTTGATCGACTTGTAGCCCGGCACGAGGGTCGGCTCAAGGTCGCGCATGTCGAACACCTGATCCATCGACTGCAGCTCGACATAGCGCCTGCGGCGCACATCGACGGTGAGCCGGAAGTACATCCAGTTGATCTTGTCCGGGCTCTCGTTGAACACCAGCTGCTGTTCGCCGCCGGGTATCCACTGGTACCCGTCGGCGGAGCCGTCTTCGAAGCGCCGGCCGTACCACTGGTTGTCCACGCCGGGAACGCACCAGCCGTCCTCGACACCGAAGTTCCAGTCCGCGCGGCTCACCCCATCAGTGACCCGGTAGTACTGCCACCGCCGCACCGGCTTCCCGTCGAGCGCATTGAGGTATCTCACGCCGGGCATGTACCGGTACTCGGCATCCTGCACATCGAAGAAGAAGCCGAACGCGCGGATGTCCTCCTCACCGATCCCGAAGCGATCCTGCGTCGGCGTGTACGAGTACCACGCCTCGATCTGGATGAGATCCGGATCGCCGAAGCGCGACAGCCGCTTGATCGCGTGCCCCATGCTCCCCGGCCGCGGGGGCGCCGTGTGCGGACCGCCGGGCGGCGCGGTGCTGAGCTTGAGCGAGTAGGTGCCCTCCATCGACCCGTGCGAGGAGGCGAATCGCATCGCGCCCGAACTGAGCTGCGTGGGCGCCCAGCTGGAGAGATCGACGACCGAGCCGAAGGACTCGTAGTCGTCATAGACGAAGTTCGGGGTGAGATCCAGCCAGCCGTTGTATCCGGTGTCGAAGTCGTCGTACGTGATCACCCTGGTCAGCGGGTTGAACCGCTCGAGGCCACGGTCGTAGCTGAGGAATCTCTCCATGCGCATGCTCTCCTTGGATGCTGGGACGGGATGCTGAAACGTGAATGCCGAGACGAGGATGGCGGGGACGGTTCGCGCCGCCCCCGCCATCGGGTGTCACTGCGTGAGATACACCGAGCTGAAGTCGATGAACTCGTTCGCGGGGATCACGAGACCCTCGACATTCGAGGCCATGGCCGCGTTGACGTTGATCTCGAGCAGCGGGATCGCCGGGGTGTCGGCCCGCATGATGTCGACAGCCTGCTGGTACAGCTCGAGACGCTCATCGGGATCGGTGAGCTGCTGCGCCTTCGTCGTGAGGGCGTCCAGATCCTCGTTGCAGTACCCGAGACGAGCCGCCGTGCAGTTGTACAGACGGTAGATCGTGTAGTCGGCATCACCGGTGATCGTCTGATTCGGCTGCACGTCCATGTCCCATGCGTGCGTTCCATCCTCGTTGACCGTACCGAACTCCTTCAGCCAGGACGCGGCATCCAGCGCACGCGGTTCGACGGTGACGCCGATCTCCTGCCAGGCCGAAATGAACGCCTGCATCATGTTGGCGAAGCCGGCACCGTTGGCGGTGCTGTAGATCGCGTCCACGGCGAAGCCGTCTGGATATCCGGCCTCCGCGAGCAGTTCCTTCGCGTGCTCCGGGTCGTACTCGACCATGCCGTCGGTCGGCTCGACGCATCCGAAGGCGGCCTCCGGGCAGAACGACGTCATGGGCTTCGCCGTGTCGCCGTAGAGCGACTCCTGGATCGTCTTCAGGTCGAGAGCGGCCCACATCGCCTCTCGGACGCGCTGGTCCTTGAGGAACTCGTTCTTGTTGTCGAACCACAGGAAGTAGTAGTTCAGACTGCTCTCCTGCACGAACTTGACGTTGTCCATCGCCTCGACCTGCGCGACCTGGTCGTAGGGAACATCTCCCACGATCTGCGCCTGACCGTTCGACAGCGCGGTGATCTTGCCGTTGACGTCGGTGATCTGCTTCATCGTCAGCGTCTGGAGCTTGGCCTTCTCACCCCAGTAGTCCTCGTTGCGCACGAACGTGAAGTGATCGTTGGCGACGTAGTCGTCGATGATGAACGGTCCCGTTCCGACGGGTTGCGCCCAGTAGTCGTTGTCGGCCTGGATCGTCGTGTCGGGATGCGAGAACTCGGCCTTGCCGATGTAGACCATCGAGAGCACGCCGACCAGCGTTCCGGAGGGGCCGGCGGTCTTGATCGTGACGGTGAGGTCATCGGTGGCTTCGACCGACTGGATCGGGGAGAGCACCGTCTTCAGCGCCGCCTCCCACGCGATGTACCGTTCGATCGACCCCTTCACATCCGCAGCGGTGAACGGCGTGCCGTCGGAATAGGTGACTCCCTCGCGCAGCGTGAACACGAGGGTGGTGTCATCGACCCACTCCCACGACTCGGCCAGCTTGGGCTGCGGCTGGTTCTCGTCGTCGAGCGTGACGAGGGTCTCGAGCGTCTGCGAGATCGCCATGTTGATGCCGATCTCGAGCGGTGCCTGCGAGATGTCGGACGCGGCCCAGCCGTAGGCGGGGATGTAGGTGAGGGTCTGCTGGTCGTCGGGCAGCGGCTCTGTCGAACCGGCGTCCTCGCCGCCGCCCGAACACCCTGTGAGCAGAAGAGCGCCGGCCACCGCGACTGCGGCGATCGAGCGCATCTTTGCGCGAAGCGATGTCATTGCTGTCTCCTTTGAATCGGTATGACTTAGTTCTGTCGGGTATGACTTCGTGCTGCTCACCCGAGCTCGGACTGGCCGGGCAGGGTGAACGCTGATGCGACCGGGTGGTGATCGCTGGGCGATATCCCCCGGTCGAAGAACTCCACGACCTCGGCGCTGCGCGGGCGCACCGGTCCTCGGAAGAAGATGTAGTCGATGGTCTTGTGCGGGCTCGCAATGGGAGACTTCGGCGTGCCGACGGTCTCGCGGAACGGATTGGGCACGACAGGATGCGTCGGCGGAGCCTGCCGGTTCAGCGCGCTGAACGAGTCGAGGTAGCCGGCGTTGCCGATCACCCAGATGGCCGTCGCGATCGCGTTCGTGTCTGAGGCGAAGAAGACCGGTTCGTCGTCCTTGCCGAGCCGCGCGAGCTCTTCCACAACGCGATGCGCCTGCGGCGTGCGCTGGTTGATCCCGGTCTCGACCTCGACCGCATTGCCGGAGTAGGAGAGATGCGCGGTCGTCCAGAGGATCGTCCGGTCTCCCCCTTCGGCACGCAATCGCACCCAGAACAGGCGGGCGTTCGCATCGTGGATGCCGACATCCTCAGCGCCGTGCTCGACCTCGCTGAAGAGCTCGCGGTTCCACCACAGGTTGCTCTGCTTCTCCCATCCGGGGAAGTCATCGTGTACCCGGTCGTGACCAGGCATCGCGGCATCCAGCAGGTCTCGAGACCACGCTCGCGTCTCCTGCGTGGCGAGCAGGTCGGGGGCACGGAGGTCGTACAGGGCGCGCATCGCGGTCTCCCGCTCGGCGGCGTGATGATCGCCCCACAGGTTGTGGCTCTGTGCGATGAAGGTGAGCGGTGCGGTCATGAGATCTCCCTCGGGTCCGCGGGGCGAACTGGCGCGATGTCGTGGTTGTATCGCACGACCTCGCTGCGCCCGTCACCCAGACGGAAGGTCGTGACGGAGCAGTTGTCCGGCGCGCCGAGGGGCATGTGGCCCGGCGACGGGATGCCGAGCATGTGCGCTGCCGCGAGCCGGATGGGATTGCCGCTCGTGAAGACCACGGCGACCCGGTCGCCGCCCCGCTTCTCCAGCTCGGCCGCGACTTCTTCGATCGCCTTGACGACCCGCTCCCGGGTCTCGCCGAACGTCTCGCCCCCTCCGCGTCGAAGGTCGTCACCGGCGGCGACTGCGGCCACGAGTTCGGGATGCTGCTGCTCGGCCTCCTCGAGCGTCATACCCGCCCAGTCGCCCACGCTCATCTCCCGCAGCGCAGGGTCATGACTGACGCTCGCCCCGATGCGCGCGACATAGCGCGCGGCGGTGTCCTTCACCCGTGGCAGATCGCTCGATACGACGAGGTCGGGTGCCGGCACCTGCCGCGCGAAGAGCTCTGCAAACTGAGCGGCCTGGGCTCGGCCATCCGCAGTGAGGCCGGAATCCTGCTGCCCCTGGTACCGCCCTTCGACATTCCACAGCGACTCGCCGTGGCGCACCAGGTGCAGCGTGATGGTCCGGCTCACGATGTCTCCTCGAGCCATGGCCGCACGACCGGGATCGCCGAGAACAGCGTCTTCGTGTACGGATGCTGCGGATGCTCGAACAGCTGCCGCGCTGTGCCCTCTTCGACGACGACGCCCTTGTTGAGCACCAGCACGCGATCGCAGATGTGCTCGATGACCGACAGGTCGTGCGAGATGAAGAGATAGGAGAGACCGAGGTCGGCCTGCAGGTCTTCGAGCAGATTGAGCACCTGCGCCTGCACCGACACGTCGAGCGCGCTGACCGCCTCGTCGCAGATGATGATCTTCGGCCGCAGCGCGAGTGTGCGAGCGATGCCGATGCGCTGACGCTGACCGCCCGAGAACTGGTGCGGATACCGGTCGGAGTAGTCGGGGTTGAGCCCTACGCGCTCCATGAGCTCCTTCGCCTCGGCCGTCCAGCGATCGCGCGGCACGATGCCGGAGTGGACGCGCCACCCCTCGGCGATGATGTCGCGCACTGTCAGCCGGGGATTGAGCGAGGCATAAGGGTCCTGGAAGATCATCTGCATGTCGCGGCGCATGTCCTTCATCTGCCGCAGCGAGAGCTTCGTGATGTCGTGGCCCTCGAAGCGGATGACACCATCCGCTGCCGGCACGAGCCCGATCACCGTGCGCGCGATCGTCGACTTGCCCGAACCGGACTCGCCCACCAGCCCCACGGTCTCGCCGGCACGCAGCTCGAAGTTCACATCGGAGACGGCGCCGTTCTCGCCGGTCTTTCGCAACAGGATCGAGGAGCGGATCGGATACGACACCTTGAGATGCTCGACGCTCAACAGGGGTTTCGACTGGTCAGTCATGGGTGAGCACCTCCTCGGTCCGGTGGCAGGCCGCAAGATGGCCGGCGCTCCAGCCCTCCGGCTGCCGCAGAGCCGGAGACGTCGTGCGGCACAGTTCGGTCGCGAACGGGCAGCGCGGGTGGAAGGAGCATCCGCTCGGCAGGGCGAGCAGATTGGGAGGCGACCCGACGACCGGAGTCAGCCGTTCACCCAGCGAGGTGTTGCTCGGTATCGAATCCAGCAGGCCTCGGGTGTACGGATGCGCGGGGTGATCGTAGACCTGTTGGATGCCGCCGGTCTCGATGATCCGACCCGCGTACATGATCGCGGCACGATCGGCCACTTCGGCGACGACGCCGAGGTCGTGGCTGATGAGGATCATGCCCATGCCGGACTCGGCCTGCAGGTCGGCCAGAAGGTTCATGACCTGCTGCTGCACCGTCACATCGAGTGCGGTCGTCGGCTCGTCGCCGATGAGCAGCTTGGGTTCGAGGGCGATCGCCATCGCAATCATGATTCTCTGGCGCTGCCCGCCGGAGAACTGGTGCGGGTAGTCGCGGATGCGCGTCTCGGCATCGGGGATGCCGACGCGCTTGAGCAGCGCGAGCGACTTCGCCCAGGCTTCCTGCTTGGGCGTGCCGCGGCGTCGTCGGAACAGCTCTGCGATCTGCCAGCCGACCCGGTAGACCGGGTTCAGCGAGCTGAGCGGGTCCTGGAAGATCATCGCGATCTCGGTGGCGCAGAGCTCCCGCACCTTCGAGACGGGTTCCGCGGCGAGGTCGCGGCCGCCGTAGAGGATGCGGCCGCCGACGATGGAGCCTGCGGGCTGGGGAAGCAGCGCCATGATGGCCTGCGCGGTGACCGATTTGCCCGAACCCGACTCGCCCAGGACCGCGACGGTCTCACCGGCTCCGACGTCGAAGCTCACGCCGTCGAGCGCACGGACGACGCCGGCCGAGGTGGAGAACTCGACCTTGAGGTCCTGCACGCTCAGGAGCGGCTCGCCCGCTCGGGCGCTGGGGGTTCTGGCCTCGGGGGCGTGGGAGATCGTCATCAGGCGCTCCGCAACTTCGGGTCGAATCGGTCACGCATGGCGTCGCCGAGCACTCCCGTGGCGAGGACGAGAGCGGCGAGCGCGATGCCGGGCAGGGTCGAGATCCACCAGGCGGTACTGAGATACGCGGTGCCGTTGCTGATGGTGGTTCCCAGGCTCGGGATGCCGAGTGGTACGCCGACGCCGAGGAACGAGAGCGCCGCCTCGAGCAGCACGACGTGGCCGAATTCGACCGTGGCGACGACGAGGATCGGAGCGATGCAGCCGGGAAGCAGCGTGCGGACGATGATGTGCCAGTTACTCGCCCCAAGGGTGCGGGCGGCCTCGACGTATTCGCGGCCGCGCAGTGTGAGGACCTGGCTGCGGGTGACACGTGCGAAGACGACCCAGTTCGTGATCGAGATGACGACGATGACGTTCCACAGGCGCGGGCCGAGCACCGACGCGAGGAGGATCGCGAGGAGGATCGATGGGAACGCGAGCTGCACATCGGCTATGCGCATGAGCACGTTGTCGAGCCAGCCGCCGAAATGCCCGGCGAGCAGCCCTGTGAGTACTCCGAACACGCCGGCGAAGAGCAGCGAGCAGAAGCCGACGGTGAGTGAGACGCGCGCGCCCATCATCATCTGGGCGAAGAGATCCTGCCCGACCTGGTCTGTGCCGAAGATCGCGAACGACCCGTCGGGAAGGGTCGTGCCCGGCGACTTGAGGCGCAGCAGCACATCGGTGTGCAGAGGATCGAAGTGATAGAGGATCGGCACGACGATCGCACCGACGATGAACAGGCCGATGACGACGAGAGGGATCGTGATCCGGGCGGTGACCCCGCGGCGTGCTCGACGAGCGCGCTGCATGGTCTGCATGGCGATCGTGGGTGGGACGGTCATTTCGCGAGCCTCACTCTCGGGTCGAGGTAGCCGTAGAGCAGGTCGACGAGCAGATTCACGATGACGAACGCCGCGGCGATGACCACGACACAGGCCTGGACGAGGTTGTAGTCACGGGCGAGGATCGAGGAGACGAGGAGCTTGCCGACGCCGGGGAAACTGAAGACCGTCTCGGTGATGACCGCACCGCCCAGTAGCGCACCGAACTCGAGGCCGACGAGGGTGACGACCGGGATGAGGGCATTGCGTGCGGCGTGGGTGAGGATCACGACGCGCTCGGACAGGCCCTTCGCGCGGGCCGTCGTGATGTACCCTTCGCCGACCACCTCGAGAAGACCGCTGCGGGTCATACGGGTGAGGATCGCGATGAAGGGCAGTGCGACGGTCACGACGGGGAGCACGAGCGCATCCGGACTGCCGAGGCCAGCGCTCGGCAGCAGCCGCAGCATCTGGGAGAAGACGAGCATGAGCACGACGCCGACCCAGAACCCAGGAAGTGACTGCGTGAGCAGGCTCGCAGTGGTGACGGCCCGGTCCGTGAAGCGGTTCACGCGGAGCGCGGCGAGCAGGCCCAGCGGAAAGCTGACGATGACGGCGAGCGTGCAGCCGAGGAATGCCAGCAGCGCCGTGTTCGGCAGCACTTCCCCGACGAGCTCCATGGCCGGCGCACCGTACGTGTAGGAGGTGCCGAAGTCTCCCCGCACCGCGCCGGCGACGTAACCGAGGTACTGGACGATAAGCGGCTGATCGAGGCCCATCCGTGCGCGGATCGTGGCGATCTGCTCAGGCGTCGCGTCGATGCCGGCGACGAGCACCGCGGGGTCCGACGGTACGAGCCGCACGATGATGAAGACGACGGTCACGACGCCCCAGAGCACGAAGACGGCGAGCAGCACCCGCCGGATCGTGTAACCGAGCATGTTCACCTCCGAGGGAGGTCACCGTAGACCTCCGAGTCCGGGTTCCGGGTTCAGCTTCGAGCCCAGAACATTATCGCTAATGAACCTTCCGCATCCCGGGAGGATTGTCAACCCCTCGTCTTCTTCCTTGATTTTCCGGGGATGCTGCAGAAAAGGCACCGCCCTACCTTCGAGGGGAAATTGGGCTTTGACAGCCGAGAGCAATAACACTAATGTTGCCTCACATCGCCCCGACACCGATGCCGGGGCCCGACACAACGTCAAGGAGTCACAGGTGACTACCCCCGAAGTCGCGAGCACCGCAGCAAGCCTGCGTGACGCGATCCGCAGCAGCGATCTGCGTCTGTCGAAGTTCAATCCGCTCTCGCGCATCCTGACCTTCGACGACTTCAACGAAGGCGCGCATGGATGGGTCGAGCTCGGCGGCAACTACAACGGCCGCGGCGACCTCGACTCGATGGATGAGCACTTCCGCGACTTCCGCCCGCCGATGCTGTCGAACCAGAATTTCTTCGACGTCGGCACCCACGGCGCCATGTCGGGCACGTACTCGCTCAAGCTCGCGACCCGCAAGGCCGCCGGCCACACCTCCACCGCCATCCGCCGGCTCACCATGAGCGGCAGGGGTCTGCTGCAGATCGAGGCGTACATCGCGTGGAAGGGCGAAGCGAACCTCGGCGGCGGCGAAGAGGCCAACACGTACGGCGACATCAGCTGGGATGCCAACTCCCACCCCACCGAGGCGCAGTTCGGCGCCTTCACCGTCGCGACGGACCTCGACCACGACGGCATCCGGTACCACAATGTGATGCGCTTCCAGAATGCCGACGAGAACGGCAGGATCATCCAGAAGTGGATGTATCCGACGGTCGCCGAGCCCACCCCGCATGAGCGTTTCGAGGGCAAGCACGACTACGGCCGGTACACCGACTTCACCGCGCCCAATCCCGACGACTGGACCTACCTCAACGACGTGCGCCAGGAGGCCTGCTACAACGAGGTGCCGACGAAGGTCAACTGGCACTACCTGCGATTCCTGATCGACACGACCACCCGCTCGAACGTCGAGCTGCAGTTCAACAACGACACCTACGATCTCAGCCATGTGCCGGTTCCGCCGTACGCCGAGAAGTACGAGTCGCTGGAGAGCCTGCTCAACTTCTACTTCTCGGTGCGCACCCTCGGCCCGCACCGCAACTTCCTCTTCCTCGATTCCGTCGTCATCTCGGCAGATTGGTGAGCACGAAAATGCGTGAGTCGCAGAGCGCCGTCATCGAGCGCGGCGTCGACCTGGTCGACGTCCACGACACAGAGCCCTTCGAAGTGGCATGGGCGGGCGAGGCCCGTTGGTACATCCACTTCCTCCGTCCCGTCGAAGGCGGGTCCGCGGAGTTCCGCGTCCAGATCTCGCCGGACGGCCTGAACTGGATCGATCACGACGGCATCGAACCACTGGTGACCGACGCCGAGGGCTTCCATTCCATTCCCGTCGATCGCTTCGGTCACTGGTTGAGGCTGCGCAGTACGCGCCTGTCCGGGGCGGCGGAGCCCCTGCTGCGCATCTATCTTGAGTTGAAGGAGTGATCGGAGACCACTAATGCCCAGAACGACAGGAGCGGCGGCGACGAACGCTGC
>NZ_JBLVOB010000007.1:876420-883718 GCF_053543555.1 Microbacterium xerophyticum
CTGCAGGACGTCGCCGCGCCCCTCGACCTCACGGTCAACACTGTCTCGCGTGCGCTCAGAGACCTGCCGGGAGTCAGTGACGAGACGCGCGCGCGGATCAAGGCCGAGGCCGAGCGCATCGGCTACGTGCCGAACGCGAACGCCCGCTCTCTCGTGCTGGGATCCCGACGGACCATCGGCGTGATCATCACGGATCTCGCCAACCCGTTCTTCAACGACCTCGTCACCGAGATCGAGGAGCAGGCGATCCAGGAGGGCTACACGCTGCTGCTGCTGCTCTCGGATGAGGATCCGGACCGAGAGCAGTTCGCGGTCGACACCGCCCTGCGATCAGGAGTCGACGGCATCATCGCCGTCCCGGTGCAGGGACGATCGAACCCGTGGACGGCGGTGACGAAAGCGGGCATCCCGCTGGTCATCGTCGCGCGCGAGCTTCCCGACCTCGAGGCGGACTTCTACTCCAGCGACAACGAGGCGGGCCGTCGTATGACGACAGCCGCCCTGATCGAACGCGGCGCACGCGACATCGTGCTCGTCGAGGAAGATCTGCAGATCTCGACCGTGGCTCATCGACTCGGCGGCTTCCGCGACGCGCTCGAAGCCCACGGCATCCCGTTCGACTCTCGGAGGACTGCACTCGTACCGTCACGGCGCACGGCGCGCGGCGCCTCCCTCTGGCGCGGAGAGGATGCGCACCGGGTCGGAGTGGACCTCCTTGAAAGCGGTCGCGTCCCGGACGCCTTCATGGTGGGCAACGACTACTTCGCGCTCGGGATCTATGCGGCGCTGCGGGATCGGGGCATTCGCGTTCCGGATGACGTCATGGTCATCGGCTGGGGCGACTATCCGTTCTCCCGCTACATGGACCCGCCGCTGTCGACCGTGCGCCTCCCGGTGGTCGAGGGGGCCCGCCGGGCCACCCAGCGGCTGCTCTCGCTCCTGAACGGCACCGCCACGGAAGGTGTCGTGGCCGACTACATCGAACCGGATGTGATGCTCCGCGCTTCCACGGGCGACGGTTCGCGCTGACGCGGTCTGCGCGTCCGACGTGCATCGGTTGATCTGAGCTCAGCCGGCCCGGGTGAAGACCCCGAGCCCGTTCGGCTCCTGCCCCTCCGCGGGGAACTTGTTGAAGTACGTCAACGTGACCCCGGTGATCTGCTCGCCCTCGCGGACGAAGACCGCCGAGGAGAGCGACCCCGGCAGTGCATTCTCACCGGTCGGCACGAACGACATCGTGTCACCGTCCCACGGCTCGATCTCGAACGTGTAGCCGCCCTCCGGGCCGAGCGCACCGGTGAGGGTGCCGTTCGCCTCGGTCACGACGAAGTCACCGAAGTACGGGCTCGTATACGTGCCGACGTAGTCGCCGTCCGGGCCCGCTTCCGCGGCTTCTGCGGGGGGCTCTTCGCCGACGAGGTCGCCGGCCGGGTCGGAGAAGTGCGCGAAGACGGCCGGCCACATCTCCAACCACGGTCGCGTCTCCTCGCCGAACTGCACGAGGTCGAGGAACTCCGAGGCGACCGCCTCTGGAACTCCCGACGGCGCTCCGTTCGTGAGCACGACGATGCCGAGGTTCAGATCGGGGATCATCGTGGCATTGGTGGCGGCGCCCCAGCCGAACGCACCGGAGTGGCTGATGCTGACACGTCCGGTCACGGTGGCCCCGACGTTCGTGCCGAAGCCGTAGTGCGAGGTGCGCGACGTGAGGTTCCTGGCGTCGCCGCCGGTGATCGAGTGGGCGGAGTACGTCTTCGCCAGCACGAGCGGATCGATGAACTCCTCGCCGTCGACCTCTCCGTTCGCCAGCACCATGTTCATCCACTTCGCGATGTCGCCGGCTGTCGAGGCGACGCCGCCTGCCGGAGCCTCGGCGTCGGCGTCGCGGTCGAACAGCTGCTCGTACACGCCTTCTCCCGTGCGCGCGTGCATAGCCGCACGATCTTCGACGGCGAGATAGTCGTCGTGGACGGTGGTCGTCGACGTCATGCCGAGCGGCTCGAACAGCAGTTCATGCGCAGTCTCGGCCCACGCCTGTCCGCGCGACGCGGCGACGGCCTCGCCGCCCACCGTCAGCCCGAAGTTGGAGTACTGGTAGGTGTCGCGGAACGACGCCAGAGGAATCTGGTTCATGTGAGCCATGATGTAGTCGGCATCGAAGCCGATGTCTTCCAGGTCATCCCCGCCGCCGGTCGGAATGCCGGTGCGGTGCGAGAAGAAGTCGCTGATCTTCGCATGCTGAGTCACGTAGGGATCCTTCAGCGCGAAGTCGGGAAGGTACTCGACGACCGGATCCTCCCAGGACAACTCTGCGTCGTCGGTGATCGCCTTGGCCACGATGCTCGACGAGAGGGGCTTCGAAAGAGAGGCGATCTGGAAGACGGTGTCGGCATCGACGGGCTCGTCGGTCGTCACGTCCCGCACCCCGAAGCCCTCTTCGAACACGACCTCGCCATTCGAGACGACCGCGACCGCGGCGCCGGGCACTCCCGTCTGCTCGAGCGCCTTCTCGACGAACTCGGGAAGCGCCTCGACGGCAGCCTCCACAGCAGTGTCTCGATCGGTGTACAGATCGACGGCGTCCTGATTGGGCTCCTCCCCGAGCGCGACGGCGGGGCCGCTCGATGACGAAGTGTCAGCAGTGGCATCCCCGGTGCACGCCGTGATCCCGAAAGTGATGGCCGCGACCGTCGAGACGGCGATGACGCGTGCGATGCCCTTGTGCGTGCTGCTCATGCCGTTCATGTCGCTGCTTTCCATTGGCGGAATCTGGCCGAACGTCGGTGAAGCACTGGTGGCCCCCGTGGCTTCGTACGTGCGCACATAGGAAGCCACGGCCCCTGGGTCCCCACAAAATCAGTGTGTATGGACAGAAGCGGACAGAACAAGCTCCGCTTCAGGTCATGACCGCTAGAGGGCGTCCGGAAACGGTCACGTACGCAATGATGGTGACTACACGCGCTCGGGAGGCAGACATGGACGACAGGGCACTGCTCGAGCTGATCTACCGCAGCCGCCCGAGGACGGTGGCGGAGCTTGCGATCGCCGCGCACACGCATGAGGACGAGACAGCCGACGCCGTCGCGCGCCTCGCGCAGAGTGGTGCGATCTCTGTACGCGACGGCAAGATCGCGTACCCGACACCGGCGACCTGGGCGGCGGATGCCGTCGAACGCGAGGTACGCGCACTGCGGCAGACGACCGACGAGGCCACCTCACGGATCGAGACGCTCGTCACCGATCTGCCGGGCCTGCTGCGCCATTGGGCGGTGGGCGAAGCATCCGGCGAACTGGTTCCCGTCTTCGTGCGTCACGGGCCGCAGGCGGCAGAAGACCTCTGGTACGACGTCGCGCGGGAGCACAGCGACACCGCGTGGTCAGTACTTCCCGATCTCGGCCGCTACCTGCAGACCGATCCCGCGCGCTCCAGCCGCTTCGCGGAGATGTTCGCCGGCAAGAAATCGGTGCGAGCCATACTCCCCCGTTCGATGGCAGACGACCCCCGCCTGGTGGCGATCGCCGAGCGCTACGCTGCCGTCGGAGTGGAGTTCCGCGTTCTCGACGACCTTCCGAGTTGGTTCTGGATCGACGGCGACGTGCTCGCCCTGCCGATCGAATGGGGCGAAGGGTGGCCGACCAGTGTGGTCGGCGTCCGCAGCGCGTCGCTCGCCGAGTTAGGCCGGAGTCTGTACCGCGAGCTCTGGCACCGCGGCCAGCCGATCGGTGGCGTGCAGCAGCCGTGGGCGCCGCTTCTCATGCTGATGAAGCAGGGCATCACTCTCGACTCTGCATCTCACCAGCTCGGGATCAACCCACGAACGGGCCGGCGTCGCGTTGCGGCGGCGATGGAGCAGTACGGCGTGTCGACGCTGTTCGCCCTGGGAGCGGCGTGGGCCGCCGACGGGCAGCCCACCGTGCGCTGAGAGCCGCCCCCGTCTACATCTGCCCCATGTCCAGCACGAACCGATACCGCACGTCATTGCGTTCGAGCCGGTCGAGGGCGATGTTCACGTCGCGGGCGGGGAGCACTTCGACGTCGGCGGTGATACCGTGCTCCCCGGCGAACTCGAGCATCGCCTGCGTCCCCTTCGTGCCGCCACTGCCGGCCGATGCGAGGCTCTTGCGCCCGATGAGCAGCGCCATCGGGTCGAACTGCATCGATCCGAGCGCGCCGAGCGAGACCAGGGTGCCGTCGAGCGCGAGCGCCCTGATGTAGGGAGTGAGGTCGTGCTGCGCGGATGCCGTGTCGATGACGAGATCCAGCCGATGGTTCTGAGCGGCCATCGCCTGCGGGTCGGTGGAGACCACCACCTCGTCCACACCCAGTCGGCTCGCATCCGCCGCCTTCTGCGTGGACGTCGTGAACAGCACGACATGGGCTCCGAGCGCGTGGGCGAACTTGACGGCGAGGTGCCCCAGGCCGCCCAGTCCGACGATGCCCACCGTCGCGCCGGGGCCGGCGTTCCAGCGGATCAGAGGCTCCCATACGGTGATGCCCGCGCACATGAGGGGTGCGACACCGGCGGGGTCGAGGTTCTCGGGCAGCGCGTAGACGAACTTCTCGTCGGCGACGTACGTGCTCGCGTACGCACCCTGGGTGACCGATCCGTCGATGCGGTCGTTGCCGCCGTACGTCAGAGTGGGGAACTCGACGCAGTAGTTCTCCTGACCAGCGAGGCACATGCTGCACCTGCCGCATGAGTCGACGATGTTGCCGACGGCGACAGCATCCCCCGCGCGGAAGCGCGTGACGTCCGTGCCGACGGCCGCGACCGTGCCGACGAACTCGTGGCCGGGGACGAGCGGCTTATCGCCCGTGCGTTGGATCTCGTGGAGGTCGGAATGGCAGACACCGCAGAACGTGACGTCGATCAGGACGTCGTGCGGTCGCAGCTCGCGCCGCTGGATCGTCTGGAGCGTGAGCGGCGCATCGGACGATGTCGCGACGAATGCAGGAGTTCGGTTCATGGATGCTGTCTCTCTCGCCGTACGGCGAAGTAACCAACTAGTTTGTTTGACCGTCGTAGACGTTACGCCCTGCCGACCCAGGATGCAACCAACCGGTTCGTTACTCTGGAGGAATGAAACGGGGAGACAGCACCCGCGAACGCATCCTCAACGCGGCGAGCGCGGAGTTCGCAGAGCACGGCATCGCCGGGGCGCGCGTGGATCGCATCGCCGCATCCGCTCAGGCCAACAAGGCGCAGCTGTACGCGTACTTCGGCAACAAGAGCGCACTCTTCGAGGCCGTCTTCTCCATCGCACTGGACAGCATCGTGAACGCCGTCCCGATCGACGGCGAAGATCTGCCGGGCTATGCCGTGCGGTTGTACGACGAGTACCTCGAAACCCCCGAACTCGTGCGGCTCGCGACCTGGGCCCGTCTCGAGCGACGCTCGACCGGCCACCTGACAGCCGACGCCGAGAACCTCGACGAATCCAAGCTCCGCGCCATCGAAGCCGGCCAGAAGTCCGGCCACATCGACCCCTGGTTCGAGCCTTTCGACGTGCTCACGACCGTCATCGCGATGTCGATGACCTGGTCGCCGGCCAGCGCCACTTTCACCGCCACGCGCGACGACGACCCCGAGGATCACGAACGACGTCGCGAGGTGCTCCGCCGCATCGTCGCTCGGGCGTTCGCTCCGCCTGCGCGCTGACGACGAAATCGGATGCCGGCGGGCACGGCCGCGCTCACGACCCTGCCGCGCGGCCTTTCACCGTCTGACCCCGAACGTCGCACCCCGGTGCGAGAATGCCGTCATGAAGCTCTCCGAGCTCGCAGACACCGCCGACGCGGTCGCGGCCACATCGTCGCGACTGGCGAAGACCGACGCGCTCGCCGGATTACTTGAACGCGCCGCGCCTGATGAGATCCCCCCGCTCGTCGGGCTGCTGCTCGCCTCTCCCCGCCAGGGGCGCTTGGGTGTCGGTTGGCGCGGACTCACGGCGCTCGCGGTCGAGCACGCCGACGAACCGACCCTCACCATCGGCGACGTCGATCATGCCCTCGATGCGCTTGCCGCGGCATCCGGAACCGGCTCCGGCGCCCTCCGCACCGGACTGCTCACCGACATCGCATCCCGCGCCACCGCCCGAGAGTGGGACTTCCTCGCCCGCGCGATGCTTGGCGAGCTGCGCACCGGCGCCCTCGGCGGCGTGCTGCTCGACGCGATCGCCCGCGCCTCCGACCGCCCTGTCGCGAGCGTGCGCCGCGCCGCCATGCTCTCCGGCGACCTCGGCGACACCGCGCTCCTGGCGCTGACCGGCACCGCCGAGCAGCTCGACGAGGTCGGCCTGCAGGTCGGCCGGCCCGTGTCGCCGATGCTCGCCGGCACCGCGACGACCGCGACGGCGGCGCTCGAACTCACCGGCGAAGCATCCGTCGAGTACAAGCTCGACGGCGCACGCATCCAGGTGCACCGGCACGGCGACGAGGTCGGCGTCTACACCCGCAGCCTCGCCGACATCACGCACCGCGTGCCCGAGATCGTCGAGATCGTGCGCGGCCTGCCCGCCACCGATCTCATCCTCGACGGAGAGACGCTCGCGCTCGACGAAGACGGCGGACCGCGTCCGTTCCAGCAGACCATGTCGCGTTTCGGCGCCGATGTCGCGCGCGACGTCGTGCTGCGGCCGTGGTTCTTCGACCTGCTGCACGTCGACGGCCGCGACCTCATCGACGAACCGCTCACCACACGCCTCGAAGAACTCGAGCGCATCGCAGGCGAGTGGCGGATGCCGGGGATCATCACCTCCGACGCGGATGCCGCCGAGCAGCTCTCCCGCGAAGCCCTCGCCGCCGGGCACGAGGGCGTCCTCGTCAAGGCGATCGACTCGACATACACGGCAGGGCGACGCGGCAAGTCGTGGATCAAGGTCAAGCCGGTGCTCACCTACGATCTCGTCGTGCTCGCGGCGGAGTGGGGCTCCGGGCGGAGGCAGGGCAAACTCTCGAACCTGCACCTCGGAGCGTACGACCCGTCCGGCGAGTTCGGCGAGCCGGGCGGCTACGTGATGGTCGGTAAGACCTTCAAGGGCCTCACGGACGAACTGCTGCGGTGGCAGACCGAGACCTTCCCGGCGTACGAGACGCGGCGGACGGCGAACACCGTGTTCCTGCGACCGGAGCTCGTCGTCGAGATCGCGATCGACGGCGTGCAGACCTCGCCCCGCTATCCCGGCGGCATCGCCCTGCGCTTCGCCCGCGTCAAGGGGTACCGCCCCGACAAGACCGCGGCGGAGGCCGACGGCATCCAGACCCTGCGTGCGCTGCTGCGCGGGTGAGCCGCCGGCCC
>NZ_JBLVOB010000007.1:883772-903074 GCF_053543555.1 Microbacterium xerophyticum
GCGCACGCCCCACGCATCCGCCATGGGAGAAGACTTTCGCGGGTTCTCAGGCGCGAGAACCCCCTAAAGTCTTCTCCCATACGCACCGCGCGCCGCCGTTAGGCTCGCGGTGTGAGCACGGAGCCTGAGTACGAGATCGAGTTCCGCTGGAAGGAGCAGGTCTTCTACTGGGAGGGATCCCGCGGCCTGTACTTCGACGGCGGCTGGGGCGTACGGCCCTTCGTGACGTACTTCCCCAGCGCCGCCCGATGGCCGGAAGTCGTCCCCGAGTGGGCGATCGGGAAGCGCGACCTCGTGCTGCAACGCCTCATCGACGACGGCCCTACCCATCGCGTCGAAGTGACGGATGTCTACAGCTACCCGGTCGGCGTGACCAGGTGACGACCGCACAGACGCGGCGAGAGCGCCCCCGGCATTACTCCTGCTTGCTGAACGCCCCACGCAGCACCAGGTACACGACCACGGCGACCACGGCGACGAGGGCGAGCTTGGCGATGAACCACAGCACCGAGAACAGCGCGCTGACCACGAACCACGCGACGATGACCGCGACCACGACGCCGACGATGGTCCACACGTTGTTCTTGTTCATGCCTTCAGCCTAACCGCGCAGCATCCGGGCTTCACTGGGCGTCCAGTGCGCCGAAGCGCTCTGCCGACGCGACCTGCTGCGCCACGCGGCGCAGTGCCAGCAGCAGCGGCTCGACGAGCACCGAACCGAGCACGACGTATCTGACCGCCGCCTCCACCGACTCGGTCGGGACGCCGGCGATCTCGACATCCGCCACATCGCGCATGCTCTTGAGGTAGACCGGCAGCGCCCCGTTCGCCAGGTCGAACCCGGCGTTCTCGAGACCCTGCAGCGCGCGGGCGACGTCGTGCAGCACGGCGTCGTCGCACATCCCTGGCTTCCATCCGAGGCCGGCGACCGCCTCCTGCGCGGCGGAGAGATCGAGCGACTCATCGGCCGGCGGGGTGATCGCCGCGTGCGCCGTGCCGAGCAGCCGGTGGGCGTTCTCTGGCGGATCGTCCAGCGCATCGAGCACCCTCCGCGTCTCGGCGATGCTGACCCCGGCCGTGATGAGAGCGCGGATGACGCGCAGCCGCTGCACGTGCGCCTCTCCGTACGCCGCCTGGGTCGGGGCGCTGCGCTCGCCCTCCGGCAGCAGCCCTTCACGCAGGTAGTACTTGATCGTCGGCACCGGCACACCCGTCTGCGCCGACAACTCAGAAATTCTCATGATCACCTCTTGACATCGATAGTAGCGCTATCCATTATGGATAGTACAGCTATCCAGTAGGGAGGACGCCATGTCGAAGGTCGTCAACGGACGCATGACCCATCACCACGAGGGCGAGCTCGTCGTGTTCCACATCGGTATGCAGATCAACCGCTGGTGGCGGCCGGATCTCTGGGTGCCGGCATTCATGGCCATGCCCCGGATGCTGCGCGAGCTGTCGATGGACGAGGATTCCGGCCTCCTCGGGTACCAGCTGCTGTTCGGCAACGGCGGTCCGTACGTCGTGCAGTACTGGTCATCGATCGAGAAGCTCTACGCCTATGCATCCGCGCCCTCGCAGGAGCATCGTCCGGCATGGACCGCGTTCAACAAGGCGGCCCGCAAGGCGCCGGGTGCCGTCGGCGTGTGGCACGAGACGTTCCTCGCCGAGCGCGCCGAGAGCGTCTACGTGTCGACCAGACCGATGGGGCTCGCGAAGGCCACCGAGCACGGCGCGGTGGGCAGGCGGCACGACCGCGCACAGGCGCGCTTCGTGGGCGGCCGCACGGCGGCGAGCGCGCCCACCACCGGCGTTTCGAGTTAGCGCCGCGCGCCCACCAGCGGCCAGCGGCCGGTGCGCTCGCGGAACCGGATCGCGTCGAACAGCGGCTCGACGGGGAAGATCCGCGGATTGATGCTGAACTTCACGCCGGACGCCGAGCGCACCCGGAAGCTCGGCTGCCCGTTGACCTGCCGCATCCGGTAGTCGACGATGTCGACGTACCTGATCACGTGCTCGCGCCCCAGGATCGTGCGGAAATGCACTTCGTCGGACCGGGCATCGACGTACCAGTTGTTGTACATGACCAGGAAGAACACCCCGCCGGCGGCGATCACGAGCGAGGCGATGCGCATCGGCAGCAGATCGGCCGTGTAGCGGGAGGTGAATGCGCTCAGCGCCAGAAGGAACCCGACCGCAAGCAGCAACCATCCGGCGAGCGGGACGAAGATCGGCATCCGCACCCGGGACGGCGCCCGCTTGGAGCGGTTCGGACGCTTCATCGCCCACCACACGCCGGCGGCGACGAGAAGGATCGCCAGCGCGATCAGCGCGTACTTCAGGGCGAATGCGGACACCCCATGACTTTACGCGGTGGGCGCGCGCGTTCTACGCGGCGATCCCGTGCAGCAGCAGCTCGACCGTCACGCGGACGCGCTCCTCGCTCAGCGCACGCCCCTGCAGTGCGGCATACGACGCCGTCGCGACGAACTGATCCGCGATGGCCTCGGCGTCGGCATCCGCGCGCACGTCGCCGGCCTCCTTCGCCGCCGCGATCCGCGCGACCACCCACCGGACGATCGGGCTGGCGAAGCGCTCGTTGAGCGCCGCACCGAGCTCGGGATCCGTCGCCGTCACAGCGATCAGTGCGCGCGCGAGCGCGACGGACTCCGGCTTCCCCAGCCCGACCGAGGCGGCTGAGAACCAGGCGCGCAGGTCGGCTTCGAGGTCGTCGGTGATCGCCAGAGCGACGTCGCCACCGGGAAGCGAACCCTCGAGCAGTGCCTCGCCGAGGATGGCCGCCTTCGACGGCCACCACCGGTAGATCGTCTGCTTCGCGACGTCCGCCTCAGCGGCGAGGCCCTCGATCGTCACCGCAGCGTACCCCTCGCCCGCGATGGCGCGACGCATCGCGGCCAGCACCGCCTGGCGCGCTTTCTCACTACGAGGTCTCGGCACCGTTTCAGAGTATCGAGGAGTACCATGGAAGATAAGTAGACGCACCGTTGCGAAACACGGACGAAAGGGAGAATCATGGCACTGACCGCACACTCCACCATCGGCGAGTGGCTGAACGATCCGATCGGCGGCGAGCTCGTGCGCGGCATGCTCGCCCAGGCGGGTGCCGACGCCGACTCCCTCACGCCCGTGCTCGGGCTTCCCCTGCAGCAGATGGTCGTGCTCAGCCAGGGCGCGATGGCGCAGTCGGTCGTCGACGACCTCGTCCGCGCCGCGAACGACGGCGAGATGCCCGCCGACACCGAGCCGACCGGCTGGGTCGAGAAGACCACCCCCAGCCGCTTCGCCGGGAAGACGATCATCGTCACCGGCGCAGCATCCGGAATCGGCAAGGCGACCGCATCGCGCATCGCCCGCGAAGGCGGCCGCGTCGTCGCCGTCGACATCGCGGCCGACAAGCTCGACGCCTTCAAGGCAGAGCTCGCGGATGCCGACATCATCACGGTCGCCGGCGACCTCACCAAGCAGGAATCGATCGACGCGGTCGTCGCCGCCGCCGGGGAGAAGGTCGACGGCCTCGCGAACGTCGCCGGCATCAACGACGACTTCTCGCCGGCGGGCGAGACTCCGGATGCCGTGTGGGACCGCGTGATCGCGATCAACCTCACCGCTCCGTTCAAGCTCATGCGCGCGGTGCTGCCCCTCATGGAGGCCGCCGGCCGCGGAGCGATCCTCAACGTCGCCAGCGAAGCGGGTCTGCGCGGCAACGCGTCGGGCAACGCCTACACGGCGAGCAAACACGGCATCATCGGCGTCACCAAGTCGGCGGCGTTCATGTACGCGCCGAAGGGCATCCGCGTGAACTCGGTCGCTCCGGGCGGCGTGGCCACCGGCATCCCGATGCCGCCGAACATGTCAGAGGTCGGCTCGGCGAGACTCGCGCCGTTCCAGCAGGCCATCCCGACCGTCGCGACAGCCGAGCAGCTCGCCGCCTCGATCACGTTCCTGCTCTCCGATGACGCCGTGAACATCAACGGCGCGATCGTCGCGAGCGACGGCGGCTGGTCCGTGCAGTAAGCACCGACCGGCCAGATTGAAGGATGCCGATGTCCAGCTCTCCGTATCATCCCGAGCTCGCGCTCGCGCGCTTCCTGCCGAGCATTCCGACCGGCCCGCGGATGGTGAAGCTGATGCGAAGTGCAAGGCCACGGGGCACCGATCCAGGTCCGGACGTCACCGTCGAGGAGATCTCCATCTCCCCGACGGTCTCGATCCGCCTCTTCCGCCCCGCCGTCAGCATCGACCCCGTGCCTGCGATGCTGTGGATGCACGGTGGCGGTCACCTCTTCGGAACACCCGAACAGGACGACCGCAGCAGTATCGCGTTCGTCAGAGAACTGGGAATCGCCGTCGCGGCGGCACGCTACCGTATCGGCTCGGACGCACCGGCTCCGGCATCGGTCGAGGACTGCTACGCCGCCCTCGATGCGCTCGCGACCCGGGGTGCGGAGTGGGGCATCGATCCGGCGCGGCTCGCCATCGGCGGTGCCAGCGCGGGCGGCGGGGTCGCGGCGGGGCTCGCGCTGTACGCCCTCGACATAGGCGGCGTGCAGCCCCTGTTCCAGCTGCTGGTCTACCCGATGCTCGACGACCGCACCGTGCTCCGATCCGACGCCGAGTCCAAGTACCACCGCGGCTGGAACATGAAGAACAACCGGCACGGATGGACGACGTACACAGGCGGTGAACCGGGGCGGCCCGGCGTCTCGCCGTACGCAGCGCCCGCCCGCCGCGAAGATCTCGCAGGTCTTCCGCCGACGTGGATCGGCGTGGGATCCATCGACCTCTTCCATGACGAAGACGTCGACTACGCGCGAAGGCTGACTGCGGCAGGGGTGCCGTGCGAGCTGTACGTCGTTCCGGGCGCAACGCACGGTTTCGACCAGATGTTCACCAAAACCGACGTCGTGAAGGACTTCTGGCAGCAGCAGGTGAACGCGCTTCGCAGCGTGGGCTTCACGGCGTAGCCGAGGCGCGAACGAGCCGCGCCCCCGCGGCCTCAGACGAGGTCGCGGGGGTTCGTGCCGTAGGCGGCGCGGTCGTCGGTCGGGCCCTCGGAGAACTTGAGGTTGTGCTCGACCTGCCGCGCGACGGCCGCTTCACGCCCCGCGGCGATCGCCTCCTTCTCCTTCTCGAAGCCGGGGCCGAGCGTGCGCGATTCGCCTTCGATGCGGTTGAACCACAGCCCGTCCTGGCGGAACGTCTCGATGTCTCCTGCAGCCATGTCGCCTTCCTCCGTCGTGGTGCTTCCTTCCTACGACGGAGCGGGCGACCGGCGAACCCCCTTGCCTGCGAGGCGGATGCCGACTAACGGCCGGGCGCCGGCGCTCCCGCGGCAGCCCGCACACCGGCGACCACCATCGCGAGCCCGGCGTCGAAGGCGTCGCCGTCGTCGTCGATCTGCGAAGGCGTGAGATCGGCCGAGGCATCCGCCGCGCCCACCACAGCCGCATGCACGCGCTGCTGTTCGTGGAACGTGTAGCCGATCACGTAGTGCACGACGGTGTCGGCCGCGATCCGCGCCGACACCGCGTCGAGTCCCGAGGCTTCCGCTGCCGCCACGAGTCGCATCCGGCTCGGCAGCTCCAGCAGCCCGAGCGCGAGTGAGCTCGACACGAGCTCCGCACCGTCGCGGTGCGCGAGTAGCCTCTCGCGCAGGCCCGTCGCGATGGCGGCGAGGTCTGCGTCAGCAGCCGAATCACCCAGCGCGACGACCCGCGCGCTGACCGCCGCGAGCAGGCTCTGCTTGTTCGGGAAGTGCCAGTACAGCGCGCTGACCTGCACGTCGAGCACGTCGGCGATCCGCCGCATCGACAGGCCGGGCAGTCCGTTCTCGGCGAGAACCCGCATCGCTGCGTCGACGACGCCGGTGCGGTCATTACGGGCGGATGCAGGCACGGCGTTCATCCTGCTACTCTACAGAACACCGTTCAGGTGAACACTGTTCTAGTGAGCACTGTTCTGGAAGACCCCAAGGAGACCGATGTCGACCGCAGCAGCCCCGCGCCGCACCTTCCCGGTGCTGGCAGACCTCATTCCCGGCGCACGAGTGCGCGACGTCGTCCTGACGATCATCGGCACCGCATTCATCACGGTCGCCGGTTACATCACGATCCCGCTGCCGTTCACGCCGGTTCCGATCTCGCTCGCGACCTTCGCTGTGCTGCTGACCGGCGCGGCGCTCGGCCCGCTTCGAGGATCGGCGAGCGCCGGCCTCTATCTCGTGCTCGGCCTCGTCGGCGTGCCACTGTTCGCGAACGGTGCATCCGGCTGGGCGTTCTCGTCGTTCGGCTACATCCTCGGCTACGTCGCCGCGGCACTGCTCGTCGGCGCACTCGCGCGGCGCCGCTCCGACCGCTCGGTGTGGTCGACGCTCGGCCTCGCCGCGATCGGATCGCTCACGATCTACGCCTTCGGAGTGCCGTGGCTCGCCGCGTTCCTCGGCATCGACCTCGTCACGGCATTGACCCTCGGCGTGCTGCCCTTCCTCATCGGCGATGCCGTGAAGATCGTCGCGATGGCGGGCCTGCTGCCCGCGACCTGGCGCCTCGTTGACCGGTCGGGAGAGCGCAGCTGACCGAGCGCCGGGGACACTCCGGTCAGTCTTCGCGCGCCTCCTTCTGTAACAGACGCTGCACCTGATCGACGCCGGGGAAGGAAACGAGCTCCTCCCGCTCCGGCGCAGGCTCGCCTGCGGCGCTCGCCGGGTCCAGAAGCCGGCGCAGGCCGACTCGGATGATGGCGGGGTCCATCGACGTGATACCGCTCACCGCGAGGACAGACGCTCCTTGATCCAGCGCAGTCATGAGGCGTGCGATATCTTCCGGCGGGAGGTTCTCGTCGGAAGGTCGAGCGTCAGCGGCGGTTCGCTCGTATGCGTCGATCATCACCTGCATCCGTTCGCGCAGCGCGAGAGCGAGCTTCTCATCCCTGGCCGCAGTCGCGATGAACTCGAGTGTCGCGAGTGCGAACCCGCGCACCATCTCCGCGATATCCAGCCCGCCTATGGTCTTCGGCATCGCCGTACCAGCATCAGGCGCATCGGCCACGGAGAACGGATCCCATCGCCCGTCGCGCAACATCTCCTGATTGAAGTCCATCAGAGCGAGGAAAAGATCTGATTTGCCGGCGAAGTTGGAGTAGACGGCACCTTTGGAGAATCCTGCGTCGTTCGCGATGCTTTCCAGACTCGTCGCGTGGTAACCGTCACGGGAGAACGCCTCCAGCGCGGCGAGGATGAGCGCTTCGCGAGTTTCGCGCTGCCGCTCGACGCGGGTCCGCGGTGTACGGGAAGTCGAGCCAGTGACCATCTCTCCACTGTATCCGTTGACCTACCGCTCGAATCTAGATACTGTCGGTATGCGAGATACCGCTGGTATCCGAATTGAGAGAGCAGGCGGAGATGAACACAGTGCTGAAGGTGGACGACCTCACTCGACGCTTCGGAGCGGTCGTCGCGAACGACGGGATCGACCTGCAGGTGCGGGCAGGAGAGGTCCTCGGCCTCCTCGGACACAACGGCGCCGGCAAGACCACTCTCGTCTCGCAGATCGTCGGTCTGCTTCGGCCGCACGGCGGAGCGATCCGGGTGGCAGGTGTCGATGCGATCGCCGCTCCGGCGACCGCACGGCGTTGTGTGGCACTCCAGCCCCAGGCCCAGGCTCCGCTGGACGGCCTGACTCCGAAAGCAGCGATCGAGATCGCCGGCCGATTGAGAGGGATGTCGCGGGGCGATGCACGCCGCTCCGCGCTTGCCCTTTCCGACGAACTCGACATCGGCGAGTGGTTCAACCGCCGTGCAGCGCCTGACGGCGGCGGGATCTCTGGAGGCGTGCGCCGACTCACTGCTTTCGCCATGGCTGCTGTGGCCCCGGTACCGCTGGTCGTTCTCGATGAGCCGACCAACGACGTCGACGCCTCGCGCCGCCGCCGCCTGTGGAAGACAATGCGCCGTCTGGGCGATGAAGGAGCAGCCGTGCTGCTCGTCACCCACAACGTCGTCGAGGCCGAACGAGTGGTCGATTCCCTCGTCGTGCTCGATCGCGGCAAGGTCGTCGCCAGCGGTTCTCCCAGCCGGCTCCGCGGATCCGGCGACGACGACCTCCAACTCGAGCTCTCCCTGAATCCTGACGGTACCGACCCATCCCTTCTCGGGGCGCCGTTCCCGATCGCCCGCCGGGTTGCGCCGGGGCGCCGGGTGCTATTGACGATCTCCGCAGCGGATGCTGCCGCGGCTGTGTCCTGGGCGACAGCTCTCCGCACGTCCGAGCACATCGACGGATATGCGCTGGCACCGGCCACTCTCGAGGACGCTTATCTCGCCGCTACCGCGAGCACCGATCCACGCGCGAAGGAGACCGCTGATGTCTGAGCAGAGGACGATCGCCGTTTCAGTGCCTCGACGCACCGGACTCTGGGTCGGTTACACGACCCTGCTGCGCTGGACGATGGCACAGACCGGCAGCATGCTGCCCTTCGTCATCGTCGTGCAGGCGGTGCTCGCTGCCGGAATCATCGTCGGGTTCGGCTTGCTCATCCCCGACATCACCACCGCATCCGCTCAGTTCCTCTCCACCGGAGCGCCCACGGTGATCCTCATGATCATCGGGCTCGTCATGGTCGCCACCGGCGTCGCACAGGCCCGCACGAGCGGAACGTTCACGTACCTCCGTTCCCTGCCGGTGCCTCGGCCACTCGTGCTGGCAGCAGACCTGACCGTGTGGCTCACCGTCATGCTCCCGAGCGTCGCGGTCGCGGTGCTCGTGGCGCAGTTGAGGTACGGATTCAACTACTCGTTCGACTGGCCGGTTCTCGTGACAGCATCCGTCTTGACCGCTCTCACCGCATCAGCGATCGGCTATGCGATCGCCGTCACCCTGCCGCCGTTGCTGACGCAGCTCGTCACTCAGGTGCTGGTGTTCTTCGTGATGCTGTTCTCTCCGGTCACGTTCCCGGCCGACCGGCTCCCGGAATGGTTCCGAGTCGTGCATGACTTCCTGCCGTTCCGACCAGCCGCAGACCTCATCCGCTCCGGTCTGCTGGCGGACATCTACCCGATGAACGGGCGCGATCTCATCGTGCTCGTCATCTGGTGCGCGCTCGCGCTCGTGGTCAGCATCCGCGCGATGATCCGGCGAGGGTGAGGCGGAGCGCCGCAGTCAGCGCGGAGCCGCCCGGAGCACCATGCCCCGGGCAGCTCGCGAGTTCATCGTCAGCGCGCCTCTTCCGGCACCGCCTCGATGTCGTTGCTGCTCGTCTCCGGGCCGAAGGCCAGAGCGACGAGGGTGAGGATCGTGAGCACCAGCAGGTACACGACGATGATCCACCAGTGCCCGACCGCGGCGAGCAGCGCGGTCGCGATCAGCGGGAGGAATCCTCCCGCGAGCACGGATCCGATCTCTCGGGCGAAAGCGAACCCGGACAATCGCGTGCGGGTGTCGAACAGCTCGGCGAAGTAGGCCGCCTGCGGGGCGAGCATCGCCGGGTACAGCACTCCGAGCCCGACGACGAACCCGAGCACCAGAAGCGGGGGCGACATCGTCTCGACGAGCATGAAGAACGGCACGAGCCAGATGATCGAGGCGATCGCTCCTCCTGCGTACACGGGGCGACGACCGACTCTGTCGCTCAGCGCCGCCCACAGCGGGATCGCGATCACCTGCACGACCGAGGCGATCACCACGGCCATGAGTGTGACCGAGGTCGGCACACCGAGCGAGTTCACCGCGAAGCCGACGGCGAAGACCGGGAACAGGTACGCGAACCCGTTCTCCGCGAACCGCGCGCCGACGACGACCAGGAAGTTCCGCGGGTGGCGGCGGATAGCTTCGAACACCGGGATCTTCGTCTGCTTGGCGACGCCCTGCGCCTCGGCCTTGACCGCTTCCTCGTAGGCGGGGGTCTCATCGATCGTCCGGCGGATGAAGTACCCGACGACGAGCAGGAGAGCCCCGAGCAGGAACGGCACGCGCCAGCCCCACGCCTGGAAGTCCTCCTCCGAGAGGATGGTCGTCATCAGCTGGAACACGCCCGTCGACAGCAGCGTCGCGACAGCGAAACCCATCGGCGCCCATGCCCCGGCGAGACCGCGACGGCGCTGGTCGCCGTGCTCGACGGAGAGCACGACGGCGCCCGCGTACTCGCCACCGGCACCGAAGCCCTGCAGAAGACGCAGCACGATCAGCATGATCGGCGCACCGACCCCGATCGCCGCGTATGTGGGGAGGACGCCGATCAGCGTGGTCGCGATGCCCATCAGGACGATGGTGAAGACGAGCATCTTCTTGCGACCCACCTTGTCGCCCATGTTGCCGAGGATGATCCCGCCGAACGGACGGGCGAGGAAGCCCACCGCGTACGTCGCGAACGCCGCCAGGGTTCCCACGACGGGATCCGTCCCCGGGAAGAACTGCGAGTTGAGCACGAGGGCCGCCGCGGTCCCGTAGATCAGGAAGTCGTACCACTCGAGGGTGGTGCCCACGAGCGCGGCGATGCCGGCCTTCCTCGCCTGTTTGCGCTGCGCCGCCGTTGGCGCAGCAGTGGTGGTTACTGTCACTGGTCCATCTCCTTCGTTGGTTGAGGGAACTCCTGGTCGCATCACTGCGACCTCAGGAAGAAGGGCGACGCAGCACGGCGCCCTTCTGAATCGGTCCGACGAGCGCCGCGTACTGTCCGAGCCAGCCGCGTTCGACGCGGGAATCTCCGGCGCGCACCGGCGCCCCGTTCCGCGCGGGGTCGGCGTCGATGCGGCGGGCGTCGAGGTCGATGCGGATGAGATCGCCCTGCTCGATACCGGCGAGAGGTCCGCCGTCCGCGGCTTCGGGCATGACCTGGCCGACGACGAGGCCGTGGTTGAGACCGGACAGCTCGCCGTCGGTGACGACAGCGACCTGACCGCCGAGCCCCGCCCCGTTCAACGCCGCCACGAAACTGGCGGCGAACACGGTGCCGGGGCCGCCCCTCGGGCCCATGCCGCGGAGCACGATGACGTCGCCGGGGTGGATCTCGCCCGCGCCCAGGGCGTCGATGGCGTCGTCCTCCGCGGTGAACACGACAGCGGGGCCGTCGAACTGACGCCGCGCCGCGCCGACGCCGGCGACCTTGACGATCGCGCCGTCCGGCGCCACCGATCCGCGAAGGATGATGAGACCGGGCTCCGGCTTCACCGGATCGTCGAGCGTGTGCAGTACGTCGCCGTCGGCATCGCGCGCACGCTCTGCGCGTTCGGCGACGCTGACGCCCTCGACAGTGAGCGCCGAACCGTGCAGTCGCGGCATCAGCGTGCGCAGCACGGTCTGCACCCCGCCGATCTCATCGAGATCCCAGACCTGGTGCGCGCCGTTCGGGCGGATGGCGGCGAGCTGCACGGCATCGCGCCCCTTCTGCTCGAACAGTGCGACGACGTCCTGATCGAGATCGGCCTCGGCCGAGATCGCGGTGAGATGGCGGACGCAGTTGACCGACCCGCCCAGGGCGAGCGCGACCTCCACCGCGTTCTCGATCGACTCGGCGGTGATGATCTGACGGGCGGTGATGCCCTCGGTGACCATGTCGACGATGCGATGACCGGCCGCCGTCGCGTTGCCGAGCATCTGCTCGGAGTTCGCGCGGGTGGGAGCGGAGCCGGCCACCGTCATCCCGAGCGCTTCGGCGATGCAGTGCATCGTGTTCGCGGTGGCCAGTCCCGCGCAGACACCCGGTCCTTGGATCGCCGAGTCGGCGAGATCGCCGAGCTGCGGCGCCGTCATCTCACCGGAGGAGATCGCGCCCACCGACTCGTAGACCGTGTCGATGTCGACCGAGCAGCCGTTCCAGGTGCCGCCGCGCTGGTACCCGCCGATCACGACGATGCTCGGCAGGTCGAGCCGTGCGGCCGCCATCAGGTGGGCGGGCGTGGTCTTGTCGCACGAGGAGAGGAACACGATGCCGTCGAGCACGGCACCCTCCACCGCGGCCTCGACATCGTTGACGATCAGGTCCCGCGTCGGCATCAGGTAGCGGCCCTTCCGGCCCGCGCTGGTGACGAAGTCGCTGGGGGCGGTCGTGCGGATCTCGAAGGGCAGGCCGCCCGCTTCGCGAATGGCGTCGGCCACGCGCACCGCCACGTCGTCGAGGTGCGCGAAGCACACCGACAGCTTGGACGAGGTGTTCACGATCGCGATCTTGGGCTTCTCCTGATCCGCGAGGGGAATGCCCATGGCACTCCACTGCGCGCGCCGGACGGCCCATCTCGTGGTGCCGGGTGTGAAGTTGCTCCGCAGCGTCTCGGTCGGTGTCGCCTGGCTCATCGTCGAACTTCTTCCTTGTCGGTTGCCGGAGCATCAACGCTCAGCGCGCTGCCCTCGGCGATCATTCTGGTGGCGACCTCGCGTCCGTCGAGGTCTCGGTATGCGCGGCCGGTGCTCAGGGAGAGCAGCGTCGCCTGGGCGGCGGCGTGGCCGTATTCGAAGCATTGCGCGGTGACCCGCGCGGATGCGAGCGCCTCATGCTCGGCGCTCAGGCAGCGACCGGCGACGATGACGTTCTCGCCCGTCGTCGGCACGAGGGTGCCGTAGGGCACGTCGTAGTAGTCGTCAAGTATCCAGTGCAGCTTCGGCCGCTCGCCGTCGTGGAGCTCGATCGGCCACGGCGACCGGCAGATCCCGTCGGCCGCCTTGCGCGCGCCCACGACATCATCGTTCGTGAGCGTCGCGATGCCCTCGACGGTGCGCGTCTGACGGATGCCGACCTCCACGCCCGTGTCGACGACGAAGACATCGCGGCAGCCGGGAACGTTCCGGCGCAGGAACGCCTCGTACGCCCGCACCTGCTCGCGCCCCCGCACCTCGGCGGTCGTGAAGTCGGCGGGGTCGATCACGTTGAGCACTCGCCCGGCTTCGCCGATCAACCGCGTGGCGTTCACGAGCAGCTCATCCGGGCGCCCGGTGTCGAACATCCAGATCTTGTCGCGCGGAAGCTCCATGCCGGCGGCCCGAGCCTCCCTGATCCGGTCGGAGACCCACGGGGGGCTGATCGTGTCATCGCCCCACGCGTCCCAGAAGGCCGGAAGATCGACGTTGCCGAGCCGGAAGAACATGGTGGGGTTCTGGATGCGGCCGTTCGCGCCGAACCGGTACGAACCGCCTCCGCGTGCCACGACGGCGGCGTCACCCGAGGCATCGATGATGCGTGCGGCGCGCACGACGCCCAGGCCCGCATTGGAGGCGACGACCACGCCCTGATACACGTCGGCGTCCTTGATGACGCCGACGACATCGGTGTGGAACAGGATCTCGACGCCGGCGCGGGTGAGCAGCGCATCCGCCGTCTCGCGCCATTTCAGCGGGTCGTGCGCGCTGGTGTACGTCTTGCCGTACTTCTGGGGAGCCGTGAGCCCGCCGCGCTGCCGCAGCTCGCCGGCGAAGCGCTCCGTGAAGCCATGGACGACCTGTTCGGGCGCGGCGCCGGAGTCGGACGCGAGGTACATGCCGCAGATCGTCCCCGACATCCCCGCGACGGCCGCGCCGCCGGCGAAGCCGTACTTCTCGAGGATCAGCACGCGCGCTCCGGCTTCGCCGGCGACCGTGGCGGCTGCGACGCCCGCGGCGCCGGCTCCGACGACGAGCACATCGACGTCGGCGATCACCGGCAGGCGGTCCGTGTCGATGACGGGTGTGGTGAGGCTCCAATGCCCAACTGAGATATCAGTCATGTATTAAACGTACATCGGTTGTTCGACTACTGTCTATAAGGGAGGCGAAAATGGCTGGGAACATGACCGATGACGCGTTCGAGAAGATCGAGCGGATGATCGTCCTGCAGGAGATCGCGCCGGGGAGCCTGATCTCCGAGAAGCAGCTCACCGAGGCGACCGGCATCGGGCGCACACCGGTGCGCGAGGCCCTCCAACGCCTCGCGAGGGACAGGATGGTGGAGATCCACCCGCAACGAGGCGTCCTCGTGCCGCCGAGCAGCATCGAGGCGCAGCTCAAACTGCTCGAACTGCGCCGGAACCTCGAGCCGTTCGCCGTGCGGCTGGCAGCCGAGCGGGCTTCCGCCGAGCAGCGCGATCGCGCCGGCGCACTCACGGCCCGCGCCCGTTCGCTCGACATCCCGCTCGAGGACTTCCCGCAGTTCCTGCGCGACGCCCACGACCTCATCGTCGCCGCGGCGCACAACGAGTTCCTGTCCGTGGCGATGGCTCCGCTGCAGGGACTCTCCCGCCGTTTCTGGTTCTCGCACCTGTCTCAGCCGGCCGACGACGTCGCCGAGGCCGCCGCCCTGCACGCGGCGGTGCTGGATGCCGTCGCCGGCGGAGACGTGGACGCCGCCGCCGATGCGTCGCTCGCGCTCAACGACTACCTCGTCCGCTTCGCGTACGCGACTCTTCCTCAGCAGGGAACTCCCTCCGGCTCGGCCGGGTGACGTCGACGGCCGCCCCGCCGATCGCCTCCGCGCACGCCGGTAGACTTGACCTCGCCCCGCCGGCCCTGATCTTGGAGTGCGCGTGACCACCCCCACCCCCGAAGCATCCACTCGTCAGCACGTCCCCGACTCGGTGAGCAACGCCGAGGCGACTCCCGAGAAGGAGCAGCCGTACGCGGCGCTGGGACTCAAGCCCGACGAGTACGCCCGCATCCGCGAGATCCTCGGCCGCCGCCCCACCTCGGGCGAGCTGGCCATGTACTCGGTCATGTGGTCGGAGCACTGCTCCTACAAGTCGTCGAAGAACTACCTGCGCCGCTTCGGCCAGAAGGTCTCCGACGAGATGAAGGAACGCCTCATGGTGGGCATGGGCCAGAACGCGGGCGTCATCGACGTCGGCGAAGGCTGGGCCGTCACGTTCAAGGCCGAATCGCACAACCACCCGTCCTTCATCGAGCCGTTCCAGGGTGCGGCCACCGGCGTCGGCGGCATCGTCCGCGACATCATCTCGATGGGCGCTCGCCCCGTCGCCGTGATGGATGCGCTCCGCTTCGGCGCGATCGACCACCCGGACACCGCCCGCGTCGTGCACGGCGTCACCGCCGGTATCAGCTTCTACGGCAACTGCCTCGGCCTGCCGAACATCGGCGGCGAGACGGTCTTCGACTCCGTCTACCAGGCCAACCCGCTCGTCAACGCGCTGGCGGTCGGCGTGCTGCGCCACGAGGACCTCAAGCTCGCGAACGCCGAGGGCGTCGGCAACAAGGTCGTCCTCTTCGGCGCCCGCACCGGCGGCGACGGGATCGGCGGCGCCAGCATCCTCGCATCCGACTCGTTCGACGACGGCGGCCCCACCAAGCGTCCCGCGGTGCAGGTCGGCGACCCGTTCGCCGAGAAGGTGCTCATCGAGTGCTGCCTCGAGCTCTACAAGGGCGAGCTCGTCGAGGCGATTCAAGACCTCGGCGCCGCCGGCATCTCGTGCGCGACATCGGAGCTCGCGGCCAACGGCAACAGCGGCATGAAGGTCTCGCTCGACAACGTGCTGCTGCGCGATCCCTCGCTGACCGCTGAGGAGATCCTCATGTCGGAGTCGCAGGAGCGCATGATGGCCATCGTCGCCCCCGAGAAGCTCGATGCGTTCATGGAAGTCGTGAACAAGTGGGAGGTCGAGACCAGTGTGCTCGGCGAGGTCACCGGAGACGGCCGCCTCGTCATCGACTGGCAGGGCGAGCGCATCGTCGACGTCGACCCGTCCACGGTCGCGGTCGACGGCCCCGTCTACGACCGTCCGGTCGCGTACCCGACGTGGATCGACGCGCTGCAGGCGGATGCTGCGGAGCTGCTGCCGCGCACCGACGACGCCGAGGTGCTGCGCGAGCAGTTCCTCGCCCTGGTCGGCTCGCCGAACCTCGCCGACACGAGCTGGATCACCAACCAGTACGACTACTACGTGCTCGGCAACACCGCCCTGGCCTTCCCCGACGACGCCGGCATGATCCGCGTCGACGAGGAGTCCGGCCTCGGCTTCGCGATCTCCACGGACGCCAACGGCCGCTACTGCCAGCTCGACCCCTACGCGGGCGCTCAGCTCGCTCTCGCCGAGGCGTACCGCAACGTCGCCGTCACCGGCGCCACACCGACCGCGATCACCGACTGCCTGAACTTCGGCTCGCCCGAGAACCCCGAGGTCATGTGGCAGTTCGGCCAGACGGTCGACGGCCTGGCCGACGGATGCTACGAGCTCGGCACCCCGGTCACGGGCGGCAACGTCTCGTTCTACAACCAGACCGGCGACACTCCGATCCACCCCACGCCGCTGGTGGGCGTGCTCGGCATCATCGACGACGTCTCGCGCCGCATCCCGTCCGGCTGGCAGGACGAGGGGCAGAACATCTACCTGCTCGGCACCACCTCGACCGAGCTGTCCGGCTCGGCGTGGGCCGAGACGGTGCACAACCACCTCGGCGGTCTGCCGCCCAAGGTCGACCTCGCGGGTGAGAAGACCCTCGCAGGGCTCATCGGGGCCGCGCGCGACGAGTGGCTGATCTCTTCGGCGCACGACGTGTCGGAGGGCGGGCTCGCCCAGGCCCTCGCCGAGGGCGTCATGCGCTTCGGCATCGGCGCTCGCGTGTGGCTGACCGAGCTCATGGAGCGCGACGGTGTGGACGCGGCATCCGCTCTGTTCTCCGAATCGACGGGCCGCGTGATCGTCACCGTTCCCCGTGAGGACGACGTGAAGTTCCAGGGCCTGTGCGAGGGACGCGGCTACCCCGTGCTGCGCATCGGCGTCACCGACACCGTCTCCGACCTCGAGGTCACCGGGCTCTTCACGATCCCGGCATCCGAACTGCGCGAGCGTTCGCAGGCGACTCTTCCGGCGGCCTTCGGTCCGACCGTATCGGAGCCTGTGTGAGCGACATCGAGCGTCACGGCCAGGGCAGTCCTGTCCCGGCGCCCGGCTCCGCCTCAGGTGAAGAGGACTACGGCCGGCTCGGCGAGCGCCGCACCCGGCGGATGCGCATCGTCGCCTGGGTGACGATCGCCTCGCTGATCCTCATCGGCGGCGGCTCGACCGTGCTCTCGCTGCTGTTCGGCTGAGCTCGACCTACGGTACCGGAAACCGGCGGTTCGGCTCGCGCAGCTGCTACCGGCGGACGGTTCTCCGCTTCCGGCGGAGATCTCACCCATGGGCGGAGATCTGGGCTGAAATCCTCCGCCGAACGGGGAGAGATCCGCCCGTCGCGGTGCGGGTCGTCGAGCGAGCCGCACGGAGAATCGGTCGTCATTCCTGGCACCACTTCTCCTCCACAGCTGCCGCAGGTCGTCGAAGCCTCCACCGTTCGCGCTCTCGCGCTCTGCGATGTCGGAGCATCTGCGAAGACTGAGCGGCATCGCAGACGAAGGAGACACGATGAGCGAATCCAAGTTGGACCTGATCGCAAAGCTGCTCGCGAAGGCCGAGAGCACGACGCCCGAAGAGGCCGAGGCGCTGACCGAGCACGCCGAGAGGCTGATGGTCAAGTACGGCATCGAGCAGGCGCGGCTCGATGCGCGGCGCGCGGAGCTGGGCCAAGAGGGCGAGGAGATCGTGCAGGAGCAGATGGTCTTCACCGGCTCGTACGCGCGAGACATCCGCGAGTTGGGCGGCAACGTCGCGTTCGCGCTCGGTTCGATCAGGCCGATGCAGTCCGAGCGGCCGGGTGGCGGATTCATCCTGTATTTTGTCGGCTTCACCTCTGACGTGCAGCAGGCGAAGATCCTCACGGCGAGCCTCGAAGTGCAGGCGATGGTCGCGATGAGGGCGTGGTGGTCGAGTCGGCGCGAGCTGTACCGGTGGCACTCCGAGGGTGAGAAGCGCCGCGCGCGCAGCGGGTTCATCCGCGGCTTCGGCATCGGTGCCGCCCAGCGCCTCCGCGAGAGCCGGGCCGCGATCGTGGAGGAAGAGGGTTCGGGTACCGCGCTCGTGCTCGCGGATCGGCAGGACCGGGTGGATGCCGTCGTCGACGCGATTCCCCATCGTCGAGGGCGATCACGCCAGGGTGCCGATCGTTCCGCCTTCACACACGGGCATCGATCGGGCCTCGAGGCGAACACCGGTGGGAGCGCCGTCACGTCCGGGCGGGGTCTGGCGGGCTGAGCGGTGCGGTTCCCCTGACGCGGCACGGGCGGTACCCTCGGGCGTGAACGGAGGAACCATGACCATCCAGCCCCGCGACGTCGCCCGCGACGAAGACATCGAGGGATACCTGCTCGGCTCACCCGTGAGCGTCATGCGCGAGTACATCACCACACCCGGAAGAGGTCCGCGCCTGCACCGGCATCCCTACGCGGAAACGTTCGTGATCCACCACGGCCGGGCGCTGTTCACGGTCGGTGAGGAGAAGGTCGTCGGCACGGGAGGGCAGATCCTCGTCGTGCCCGCGCTGGTCGTGCACCGCTTCGAGGCTCTCGACGGCGGCACGTACGAGGCCACGCACGTGCACGCGAACGATCGCTTCGTCACGGAGTGGCTCGAGTAATCCGGCTGCGCCCGACCCGCACGCCCGCCGCCTCGGCCCCCGCGCGAGCCCGCACGCCGCCGCGTCCCCGCGGCCCCGCGCGCCGGCCACCGCCACCCACCCCGAACTCGCGCGACCCGCACACTTGTCAGTCGATTTGCACACATGGCTGGAGAAACCGGGGGTTTCCGGCAGCCATCCGTGCAGATCCACTGACATCCGTACGTCGGCGGGCGGCGCTAGCCTGACACCATGACCGACACCGAGCTGCGCACCCTGCTGGAGGTGCTGCGCCGCGAGGCGAACGCCCGCACCGAGTCGCTCTCCGCTGCCCTCGCCGAGCTCACGCACGATCGCAGCAGCCAGAGCGATGACGACGAGCACGATCCAGAGGGCGTTCCGTTGTCGGCCGAGTGGTCGCGATTGAGCGGACTGCTCGACGGTGCCCGTGACGAACTGCAGCAGGTCGACGACGCGCTGACCAGGATGGATGCCGGCGACTACGGCGTCTGCGCGAACTGCGGTCGCAGCATCCCGATCGCGCGACTGCGCGTGCGCCCCTTCGCCACTCTCTGCGTGCCCTGCGCGGAAAAACTGGGGCGCTGACCTCGCGCACGAGCGCGTTGTCAACCCTCTGTCCGTCGGCGGGCGGACGGACGACGCTGGGCGCACCCACCCACGGACAGGAGCATCCCATGAGCGACCCGAACACCGGCGAACCCCGCATGGACGACCCCATCGAGACCTCTCTCGACGGGGGCACCGGCGACCCGAACGACGACCGCGCGTACCTCGACGATCTCCCGCCCGCCCAGGTGGGGGGAGAGGACGACGACGATTCCGACGAGGCGGATGCCGACGCCTGAGCCCGTGCGCGGCCGGC
>NZ_JBLVOB010000007.1:903101-919197 GCF_053543555.1 Microbacterium xerophyticum
CGGCCGGCATCGCGGCCGCCCACGCAGTCTCAGTTCGCGGCCAGCACGTCCGAGCCGTTGAGCGCGCTGATGACCTGCGCCTGGTCCCCGCGCGCTTCGCCGTAGCGCAGGAACTTCACGCGTTCGACCTGCACCTCGGTGACCTCCGGCTGCGTTTCGAGGATCGACATCGTCTCGTCGATGTAGTCGTCCAGGGGCATCGCAGTCGGGTCGTCACGATGACCGGGGATGATGTCGCTCTGCACCGACGGCGGCACGAGCTCGACGACCCGCACGTTCGAGCCGGAGAACTGCAGCCGCAGCGACTCGCTGAGCATGTGGATGGCAGCCTTGGTCGCGTTGTACGTGGGGGTGACACGCAGCGGAGCGAACGCCAATCCCGACGAGACCGTCATGATCGTGGCATCCGGCTGCGCGAGCAGGTGCTCGACGAACGCCGAGATGAGCCGGATCGGTCCGAGCAGGTTGGTCGTCACGATGGCCTCGGCGTCCGCGAGGAAGCTGCCGGGCGTGGTCCAGTCCTCCGCGCGCATGATGCCCGCCATCGGCACGATCACGTTGAGTTCGGGGTGCTTCGCGATGACCTCGCTCGCGGCGGCGGCGATGGATGCGGCATCCGTCGTGTCGATCCGTACGGTGTCGATGCCGGGGTGCTGCGCGGCGATCTCCTCGAGAAGGCCGGTGCGCCGCCCACCGACGATCACCTGGTTGCCCGCGTCGTGGAGGCGGAGTGCGAGAGCGAGGCCGATGCCGCTGGTCGCGCCGGGGATGAAGATGGTGTTTCCGTTGATTCGCATGGTTCGAGTGTCGATCGGTCACGCGGAGCACGGCAGAGAGCGGTTGTCGGGGGATCGGCGATCCCTGGATACCGCGGCGGCACACGCGCATGATGGAGTCATGGATCGTGAAGCCCTCGCCGTGTTCCTCCGCCGACGCCGGGAGCAGCTGCAGCCCGGCGACGTCGGATTGTCGACGGGAGTGCGCCGGCGTGCGCCGGGACTGCGTCGCGAAGAGGTCGCGCAGCTGGCGCTCATGTCGACCGATTACTACACGCGGCTCGAGCAGCAGCGCGGACCCCAGGCGAGCACGCAGATGCTCAGTTCGCTCGCGCGGGCGCTGCGCCTCACCTCGGACGAACGCGACTACCTCTACCGCGCCGCCGGTCACGCCGTGCCCGACCGGATCACACCGTCCGACCATGTCGCGCCCGCGCTGCAGCGGGTGTTCGACCGTCTGACCGACACGCCCGCCCTGATCATCTCGACGCTCGGCGAGACGCTGGTGCAGAACGCCTTGGCCGCCGCACTGCTCGGTGACAACGTCGGGGCGGCCGGGTTCGAACGCTACGAGCCGTACCGCTGGTTCATGCAGCCGGAGCAGGCGCGAGCGCACTATCCCGAAGACGACCACGCCCGCAACAGTCGTGCACAGGTCGCGGGGCTGCGCGCAGCATACGGCGCCATGGGAGCGGATTCGCAGGCCGGGATGCTGGTGGCCGAGCTGTCGCGTCGCAGCGAGGAGTTCGTCGAGCTGTGGGAGCGGCAGGAGGTCGCGCAGCGCTTCGCGGATCACAAGACGCTGATCCATCCGGAGATCGGACCGATCGAGGTGGATTGCCAGGTGCTCTTCACCGAGGACCGCGGTCAGGCGCTGCTCGTGCTGACCGCGGCACCCCGCAGCGAGGACGAGGAGAAGATCCGGCTGCTCGGCGTGCTCGGGGCGCAGCGGTTCGGGGCCGAAGAGCGGGTTCGGAAGGGCTGAGGGTGCAGTGCCGGTTTACTCCCGGCTACACATGTCAGCTCGAATCACAGTTGTCGGCCTGAAACAGTAGTTTTCGACTGACGTCTGTGATCCTGACTGACATGTGTGCGCCCACCGCAGGCCCGCACTGCCGCGGGTCAGCCGGCGTCGGCCTTGCGGGCTCCCGCCTCCAGCACGTCGCCGGCCGGGCGCTCCTTGTGCCCGCCGAACTGCAGGCGCATCGCCGAGAGCACCTGGTTGGCGAACTGGTCCTCGTCACGCGAGGAGAAGCGCTCGAACAGCGACGCCGCGAGCACCGGGACGGGAACGCCCACATCGACCGCGGCCTTGACCGTCCATCGGCCCTCGCCGGAATCCGAGACCCGCCCGGCCAGCCCGTCGAGCGTGGGGTTCTCATGCAGCGCGGCCGCGGTGAGGTCGAGCAGCCACGAGGAGATCACGGAGCCTCGTCGCCACAGCTCGGTCACCTTGTCGGTGTCGATCGGGAACTGGTAGAACTCCGGCTCCTCCAGTGGCGCGATCTCTGCCGAGTGCTCGGCTTCGCGCACACCGGCATCCGCGTTCTCGAGCAGGTTGAGGCCCTCGGCGATCGACGCCATGATGCCGTACTCGATGCCGTTGTGCACCATCTTGACGAAGTGCCCCGCACCGGACGGGCCGCAGTGCAGGTAACCCTGCTCCTCGGGGGTGAGGTCGCCGGAGCGCCCAGGGGTGCGCTCGATCTCACCGGCGCCCGGAGCGATCGTGCGCAGCACGGGTTCGATGTGTTCGAACGCCCTCTCGCTGCCGCCGACCATGAGGCAGTAGCCGCGCTCGAGTCCGAACACGCCGCCGCTCGTGCCGATGTCGACGTACTCGATGCCGCTCTCGCGCAGTTTCGCCGCCCGGCGGACGTCATCGCGGTAGTTCGAGTTGCCACCGTCGATGAGGATGTCGCCCTTCTCCAGGACGGCCGCCACTTCTTCGGCCACCTGTCCGGTGAGCGAGGCGGGCACCATCATCCAGACGACGCGGGTCGGGGTCAGCTTCGCGGCGAGGTCGGCCATGCTGTCGGCGCCGGTCGCTCCTTCCGCGACGAGTGCGGCGACGGCATCCGCGTTCACGTCGTAGACGACGCAGTCGTGCCCGTCGCGCATCAATCGCCGGACGATGTTCGCGCCCATCCTGCCGAGTCCGATCATGGCCAGCTGCATATCCCGCTCCTGCCGTTCCGCTCGGCCCGCGGTGAGCCGAGTCGTGGTCATCCTGACACGGCCCGCGGCGCGATGCCAGCATCCGGCGTCACCTCAGCGGAACTCATCGATCCTAGGCGGGTGCGCGGCATCCACCGCAGTAGGCTGAACGCATCATGCAAGAGTTCTGGCAGTGGGCGGGCAGCTTCTGGTGGCTCATCTTCCCGATCATGGGAATGGCCGGCGGGGCGGCGAAGGCGTGGGAGCAGGGCGCGAAGCGCCGGCACGAACGACGCCTCGAGACGCTGCGGCTGAAGGGCGAGCTCAAGGCCGCCGAACTCGCCGCCCGCGGCGGCCGGGTCGCACCCTCGAAGAAGCCGCGGGAGATCGCGTCCGACGCCAGGGTGTCGTCGAACCAGCTGCTGGAGCGGCTGTTCCAGGAGCACGACGAGATCACCGCGCGGTGGCTGGACTACGAGCTCGACGTCGCGAAGCTCATCGCCTTCCCGGCCATGAGCGACGGCCGACAGCCGCTGACCGCCGCATTCCTGCGGGCGAAGAAGACGGCTGATGCGCTGCGTCCGGTGTCCGCGGACACCGAGGTCAGCGAGCAGCGGGTATCGGAGTATCTGGATGCCGTCGGCAACTACGCCGTCGCGTTCGAGATCGCCGAGAAGGATGCCAGGCGCCTGCGCGATTCGTCGTTCACCGATGCCGAGCGCAAACGCCTCGATCGCGCCCAGAAACTGCTGAAGGTCGCCGTCGACGAGTCAGCCACCCAGGCCGAGCGCAACGTCGCCTACAAGCGCGTGCGCGAAGAGCTCGAGGGGCTGATCCTGCTCTCGGACGAGGCCGTCACAGTGCTCGAGAATCAGGTGGCCAGGGAGATCACGACCGGCCCGGTGCCGCAGCCGGAACCGGTCGCAGAGCCTGCCCCCGAACCGGAGCCGATGCGTCAGCCGAAGCGCGACGCCTCGTAGAAGCACTTGCGCCGGGCCCCCTCCTGCCGCCGGGGCCCCCTCGTATGTACGCACCCGAGAGGGGGCGCCGACGGAGAAAGGGGGCGTCGACGTCGCTGGCGCGCGACTCACGGCAGTTCGGCAGGCCCCACGATCTCCCGCCGCCGATCCCGCACCCACACGACCCCGTCGCGCCGCCGCTGCTCCCTGGTCGCGAAGCGGTAGCGATACGACACCGCCCTCACCCACCGCGGCTTCCGCCCCGCGAACGGGTCGGTGCGCAGCAGCGCCAGCGTCGCAGCATCCGCCTGCAGCAGTCGTGCCAGCAGCATCGTGAACCAGTCATCCAGTGAGCGCCCGAGCGGCAGGAACCACATCAGCCAGTCGAGGCGCAGATGGTACGGCGCGAACTGCCGCGGCACGCGGCGCACGTCACCCGGCTTGCCCTTGAACTCGTACTCGCGCCAGGTCGCGGCATCCGGGTCGTCGTCGAGCGTGCCCTCGATGACGATCTCCATCCGCTCCTTCGTCACGGTGCCGAACGCGCCGTAGGCGTTCGCGAGCTCCCAGCGGTTGAAGCTCGCGTTCATCCGCTGGCGGCGGGCGAACAGGTTGCGCAGGGCCGGCCAACTGACGACGAGGTACAGGATGCCGATGGCCGACGTCATCACGACCCAGTACAGCGGAATCGGCTCCTGTCCGGTGCCGCCTGACGGGAGACCGATCGCCGAGAAGGCCAGCACGATGGTCGCCCAGTTGAGCCACGCGAAGTTGCCGGTGATCACGAGCCACAACTGCGTGACGATGACGATCGCGCCCGCGACGGCCCCGACGATCGCCGGCACAGGGCTCTCGATCCACAGCCCCAGGATCGGTGCGAACAGGAAGAACGGCACCACCAGCTGCGCGAAGTGGTTGCCCACCACCTCGGCCTTGTGGAACCACCGCGGCAGCAGATGGGCTTGACGGCTGAGCGGCCCCGGCATCGGCTGCGTCTCGTGGTGGTACGTCAGCGCGGTGAGGTCGCGCCATTCCGTCCCGCCGCGGATCTTGATCATGCCCGCACCGAACTCCAGCCGGAACACGAGCCACCACAGCAGCACGATCACGACGGTCGGCGGCGGCTGATCCCGCGAGCCGAGGAACGCGGCGAGGAACCCCGCCTCCAGCAGCAGCATCTCCCACCCGAAGCCGTAGAACGTCTGCCCGATGCTCGTGATCGACATGTATCCGAACCAGAGCGCGAGAAAGCACAGCATCGGCACCCACGGCGGCGCGAGCTGCGGAACGCCGACCACGAGCAGCACCGCGACGACGATGCCGGCCCAGCACAGCGCCGCCAGTCGCCGGTCGGTGTACCGGATGCGGTGGAAGAGCGTCGGGCGCAGCATCCGCCTTCTCGCCTTCGACGAGGCAGTCCATTCCAGCAGTGCCGGCGCAGGCAGCAGCCCGCGCTCTCCGAGCAGCGGACGGAACTGGTTCACCGTCGACACGAACGCGACGAGGTACAGCGCCGCGATGCCCCGCTGGAGCACCTCGCGCGCGAAACCGAAGTCGACAGCCGCGAAACCGTCCATCTCATCAGGTTACGCGCGATCGGGCTCCGACGCCCCCTGTTACCGCCGACGCCCCGTCGTAACCGCGCAGGCAACAGGGGGCGTCGGCGCGAGCAGGGGGCCTCGGCGCAGCTGGGCATGTTCCGACCTCTCACGTGGTTGCACCCACCATGCGCATCGATCTCCGCGGCAAGACCGCACTCGTCACCGGCTCCACCCAGGGCATCGGAAGGGCCATCGCCGCGACGCTCGCCGACGCCGGCGCACGCGTCGCCATCAACGGCCGCAGCGCCGACACCGTGGCATCCGTGATCGCGGAGCTGCAGGCGGAGTCGGGCGAGCGCGAGTTCATCGCGGCGCCGGGCGACCTCACGAACCAGGCAGGGGCGGATGCCGTGCTCGCCGCGACCGGCGACATCGACGTGCTCGTCAACAACCTCGGGATCTTCGGGACGGCGGATGCGCTGGAGATCTCCGACGAGGAATGGCGCCGCTACTTCGACGTGAACGTGCTCGCCGCCGTGCGGCTGATCCGCGCGACGCTGCCGGGCATGAAGACGCGCGGGTGGGGGCGCATCCTCAACATCGCCAGCGACTCAGCGGTCGTCATCCCGGCCGAGATGATCCACTACGGCATGTCGAAGACGGCGCTCCTCGCCGTCTCGCGCGGCTTCGCGAAGGATGCCGCCGGCACGGGCGTCACCGTGAACTCGGTGCTCGCCGGCCCGACGCACACCGGCGGCGTGGAGACCTTCGTCTACGAGCTCGTCGACTCGGCCCTGCCGTGGGAAGAGGCGCAGCGCGAGTTCATGCGCCTGCACCGGCCGCAGTCGCTGCTGCAGCGCCTGATCGAGCCCGAGGAGATCGCCAACATGGTGGCCTACCTCGCCTCCCCGCTGGCGTCGGCGACGACGGGAGCCGCGGTGCGCGTCGACGGCGGGTACATCGACTCGATCGTTCCGTGATCCCGCCGCACGCGTGCACAAGAAGGGCGCCGCGGCCGAAGCCGCGACGCCCTTGTGCGCTCAGTGAGCGAAGGTGATCACTCGGTGACGACCCAGTCGAACTGGTTGCCGTTCTCCTCGAGCCACTTGTCGACGGCGTCGGCCTCCTGGCCCTCGCCGAACTCGTTGACGACGAGGTCCTCGAGCGAGCCGTACTGGTCGTCGTCGAGCTTGATCTGCTCGATAAGCTCAGCGGCCTCGGGGAACTCCTCGGCGAAGCCCTTGTGCGCCATGAAGTTCAGCGTCTCCGCCTCACCCATCGCACCCAGCGGGTCCTCCAGCTCCTTGACGTCGTACTTGCTGTTGGCCCAGAAGGGCTTCCAGAGCGTGACGACGAGGTCCTCCTCGTTGTCGATGGCCTCACCGAGAACGGTGAGCATGCCCGAGGTCGACGACGTCTCGAGGGTGTACTCCCCGTCGAGGCCGTACTCCGGCATCATCGAGTCCTGCGTGACGCCGGTGAGGCCGGCGCCCGGCTCGATGCCGATGATCTTGCCGTCGAAGCGAGCGGCCTGACCCTTGAGGTCCTCGATCGACGTGATGTCCATGTAGCTGGGCACCGCGATCGTGAGCTTGGCGTTCTCGTAGTACGCGCCGAGGTCTTCGAGGTCGTCGCCGTACGTCTTCATGTACTCGGCGTGCGTGACCTCTGGCCATGCCGACGGGAACAGGTCGACGTCGCCCTGGGCGAGACCGGTGTAGAGCGGGCCCGCCTCGGTCAGCGTCTCGAGCTCGACCGTGTAGCCGAGCTTCTCGAGCTGGTCCTGGACCAGGTAGGCCATGCTGAGGCCGTCGGTCCACGAGGGGATGAAGCCGAGGGTGATGGTGCCCTTGTCTCCGCCTTCGCTGTCACCGCCGCCGTTTCCGCCTGCGGTGTCGTTGCCCGTCGCGCAACCGGCGAGGGCGAGGGATGCCACGGCCCCCAGGGCCACGGCGGCTGTGATGTGCCGGAACTTCTTCATGGTGCTTCCTTCCGTATGTTCTGCTGCGTTTCGTATGGGACAGGGATGGGTCTATACGGCTCCGCCGCCGATGGGTGTGCGGTGCGGTGACGCCACTGCACGCGCGGCCTCAGCCGCGGCATCCGCCTTGCTCGCCTGCTGCGAAGCGCGGCGGCGATTCACCATGCCCAGCAGCGACGACGGGAACTCGCCGGGGGTGCCGAGCGCGGCGGTGACGCGGTCGAGGAACACGGCGAGCAGCACGACGGCGAGTCCCGCCTCCGCGCCCTTGCCGATGTTGACGGTCGCGATCGCCTCGACGACCAGCTTTCCGAGGCCGTCGGCCCCGGCCATGCCGGCGATGACCGCCATCGACAGCGAGAGCATGATGACCTGGTTGACACCGGCCATGATGGTCGGCATCGCGAGCGGGAGCTGGATGCCGCGCAGGATCTGCCCCGGCGTCGCACCGAACGCGTGTCCGGCCTCGACGGTCTCGGAGTCGACGCCGCGGATGCCGAGTTCGGTCATGCGCACGCCGGGAGGCAGGGCGAAGATCACGGTGGCGACGAGTCCTGGCACGACGCCGATGCTGAAGAACACGATGGCAGGGATCAGGTAGACCATGGCCGGCATCGTCTGCATGAAGTCGAGAATCGGCTTCAGCACCGCACGCACGGTGGCGTTGCGCGCCGACCAGATGCCCAGCGGAATGGCGATGACCACCGCGACCAGCGCCGCGACGATCACCAGCGACAGCGTCTGCATCGCTCCTACCCACAGCCCCATGCTGAGGATCAGTGCGAAGGAGACGGCCGTGCCCAGTGCCATCCACAGCGAACGGACCGCCCAGGCGATCAGCGCGGCGATGATGATGAGCACGACGATCGGCGTGCCGAGCAGCACTTCGGTCAGGCCGTTGACGAGGAACTTGACGATGAACGAGATGAAGTCGAGCAGGCCCTCGAGGTTGTCCTTGACCCATGCGACAGCGCCGGCGACCCACTCGCCGATCGGGATGCGGAAACCGTCCATCAGCGCACCTCCTCTTCCGTCGCGACGTCCGGGGCGACGGCATCGGCCGCCTCTCCGAGCACCACGGTCGACGAAGGAGCGACGGCATCCGCCGCCTCACCCAGCACCGCGGCGATCTCGGCGTGCGAGACCGGAGGAAGCGGAAGGGTGATCTCCTCGGTGGAGTTCGGGCCAGGGCCGAGGGCCGCGAGCAGCGTGACGCGCGGGATGACGCCGGTCAGGCGCCCTTCCGCATCGACGACCGCGAGCGGCAGCTGCGACTCGACGGCGGGGACGAAGAGGTTCATCAGCACCTCGTCCTCGGAGACGCTCTGCGGCACCGGCTTCAGGATCGAGGTCAGCTGCGTCTCGCCCTTGCGCACGAGCTTGACGGCGTCGCGGTCGGTGACCATGCCGAGCAGCTTGCGGTCACGCCCGGTGACGTAAGCGGCCGACATGTAGGCATCACGCATCTGGCGCAGTGCCGTGCGCGGGCCGGCATTGTCGGCGACGACGGGACGAGGACGCTCCATGACGTTGGATGCCGTGAGCACGCGTGCCCGGTCGACGTCCTGCACGAACTGCTCGACGTAGTCGTTGGCGGGGTCGGTGAGGATGTCCTCCGGCGTGCCGATCTGCACGATGCGGCCGTCGCGCATGACCGCGATGCGGTCGCCGAGGAACATGGCCTCGTTCAGGTCGTGCGTGATGAAGACGATGGTCTTCTGCAGCTTCTGCTGCAGTTCGAGCAACTGTTCCTGCATCTCGCGGCGGATGAGCGGGTCGAGGGCGCTGAACGCCTCGTCCATGAGCAGGATGTCGGTGTCTGCGGCGAGCGCACGGGCGATGCCGACGCGCTGCTGCATGCCGCCGGAGAGCTCGGAGGGGAGCTTGTCGCCCCAGCCGTCGAGGCCGACCATGGTGAGCACCTCATCGGCCTTGGCCATGCGCTCGGTCTTGCCGACGCCCTTGAGTTCGAGCGGGTAGGCGACGTTCGCGGCGACGGTGCGGTGCGGCAGCAGTGCGAAGTGCTGGAACACCATCGACACGTTCTCGCGGCGGATCTCGCGCAGGCGCGATGCCGGCACGCCGGCGATCTCGTCGCCGCCCACGACAACCGAGCCGTCGGTGATGTCGTGCAGGCCGTTGAGCATGCGGATGATGGTGGACTTGCCCGATCCGGACAGGCCCATGATGACGAAGATCTCGCCACGGTTGACGGTGAAGCTGGCGTCGATGACGGCGGCGGTCCCGGCATCCAGCGTGTCGGTGCGGGACTCGCCCGCCTTCAGACGGCGGACGGCCTGGCTCGGATTCCTTCCGAACACCTTGAAGAGATGGCGCGCTTCGAGAGCGGTTTCGGTCACGTTTCCCCCGGTGGCTTCCGATTCTTCGGGTCTCGGGAGCCGACTTCGGTTGCGCCCGGGTGATGATCACGGGGCCGCTTCGACAGTTCTGCACTGCGGCACAGGCGACGGATTTCGGATCCGCGCAAAGAGCATCGACCGTACGTCCACGCCTCTTCGCAGCACAGCTCATCGAATGAAGGACGTGACCGCGGACTGGTCTATAAGCCGAAAGGCCTACATTTCAACGTAACAAAAGGGCCGGTCAGGGGCAAATCTCGACCTGCTCGAGCGGGCTTCTTTTTATTGCCTGAACGGGGATTCTGTCGAATGTCGACAATCTGAGTGTTGGCGTGTCAGCCGCGGATGCTGCGCGTCACAGTGAACTTCGACGTGCGATGCAGCTGCTCGGTCCGGCCGATCATCCTCGTCAGTTCGGGACGGTACGCGAGGCTCGAATTGAACACCGTGAGCAGTTCGCCGCCCGGGCGCAGCAGACGGGCGGATGCTTCGAACAGCCGGGTCGCCGCACCGGTGTGCACGCTCGCCCCGAGATGGAACGGCGGGTTCAAAAGGACGAGGTCGGCGCTGCCGTCCGGAAGGTCGGAGCCGGCGTCGTCGTGCGTGACGGCGACCCTGTCGGCGAGGCCGTTCGCGAGCATCGTCGCGCGCGCGGATGCCACGGCTGCAGCCGAACGGTCGGTCGCGGTGACACGGGCCTCTGGGTGGTGCAGTGCGTAGTACGCGGCGAGTGCGCCAGTGCCGCAGCCGAGGTCGATGACGTCACGGATCTCATCCGGCATAACTCCGGAGGAATTCTGGAGTTCGGCGGAATCAGCAGCGGTTCGGTCCGCCGAGGGGCCGATGCTCCGGAGTTGTGCGGAGGGTCCTCCCCCGCCGGACAGCACCTCGAGCAGCACACGCGTTCCGATGTCGATGCGGTTCGCGGCGAACGCGCCGCCGTGCGCTGCGAGGGTCAGGGCGAACTCCGGATGCTCCGCCCGCTGCGGGTACGGCGGCTCACCCGGCACCTCACGGGGTCCGCTCGCCACGATCAGCCGGGACTTCCGCTCGGCATGCTGCGGCTGCACCTCCGCGAAGCTGTGCGCGAGCACCTCGTTCTGCGCGAGCGTCATGTGCTTCACTCGCCCTCCGGCGATGAGCACCGCGTCGGGCGCGGCCCAGCGGGCCACGGCATCCGCGATCTCCTCCAGCTCGGCGAGCGCCTTCGGCAGTTGCAGCAGCACGAGCCGTGCGCCGACCAGCAGCGATGCATCGAGCTCGTGCGACGCGAATCCTCCGAGGCCGAATTCTTCGGCGTTGCGCGCGAGCGCCCGCCGACCGGTGGCCAGATCCTGATGCACGCGGACACCCGTGCGCCCGGCATCCGTCAGCGCGAGCGTGATCGCGCCGTACTCGTCACCGATCACGACGATCTCGCCACCGTGCAGGTCCCTGGCGAGCGCGCGCCGGACGAGTAGCTCGTCGGTGGCATCCCAAGCCTGGAGGTTCGGCGCCTCCACATCGGGGAAACGGCGAAGCCTGTCGAAGGCGAACTCTGGCACCCGCCCACTGTACGCGGGCCGCCCGCTCCGGAATCGTTCTTCGCGGGGCCTGGACAACTCCTGAACATGCGTTTAGCATGCTGTACATGCGTTCAGTCTCGGACGATCTCACCGCTCGCGCCCGCATCCGCGATGCGGCGATCGCCGCGTTCGGCCGGAACGGCTTCGACTCCGTAAGCCTGCGCACGATCGCCGGAGACGCCGGCGTCAGCGCGGCATTGATCGTGCATCACTTCGGAGACAAGGCCGCATTGCGAGCGGTCTGCGACGACTACGTCGTCAGCATCTTCACCGACGAGAACCATGAGCTCATCGACGCACCGACAGCTGACCGCATCCGCGCCGCGCTGCACGACATCGACCGCTACGGGCCGTTCATCGACTACCTCGCACGCATGCTCGTCGACGGCTCTCCGGCCGCGGACCGGCTGTTCGACACGATCCTCGAGGGCACGCGATACGTGCTCGACGATCAGCGCGCCGCCGGCCTGCTCGAGCCGGCGAGCGATCCGGAGATGACGGCGCTCCTGGTCGCCCTGATGGGACTCGCCCCGGTCGTGATGCGCACCCAGATCACGCGCGCGCTCGGACAGGATCAGCTGAGCCCGGCAGGCCTGAGGCGCACGACCGTTCCGATGATGGAGCTGCTGACCCACGGCATGTACGCGACCGATGCTTTTCTCGACGGCGCCCGGGCGGCCATGAGCGCCGACCCCGCCGACGACGCATCCCGCACCGAATCCCGCACCGAGGAGGAGTGATGACCGACGCCATCGAAGTGAACGCCCTGCACAAGCGGTACGGGCACAACGTCGCGCTGCACGAGCTCGATCTGCGCGTGCAGCCCGGTACCGTCTTCGGATTGATCGGCCCGAACGGCGCCGGCAAGACCACCACCCTGCGCACGCTGGTCGACGTCATCCGCCCCTCATCCGGCACGGTGCGCGTGCTCGGCGAAGAGCCGCGTCACGGCGGAGCCGCGCTGCGCAGGCGGATCGGCTACGTGCCTGGCGAGCTGCATCTGGAGGGCCGTGCGAGCGGGCACCGGTTGCTCACGTTCTACGCCGAGGTGTCCGGTTCGAACGGCACCTCGACCTCGGTGCTGCGCACGGCACGCGACCTCGCCGATCGTCTCGGCGTCGACCTCGATCGACCGGTGCGCACGCTGTCGAAGGGCAACAAGCAGAAGGTCGGGCTCATCCAGGCGTTCATGCACCGCCCGGAGCTGCTCATCCTCGACGAACCGACCAGCGGACTCGACCCCCTCGTGCAGCGCGAATTCCTCTCGATGGTGCGCGAAGCCCGCGACGCCGGTCAGACCGTGCTGCTGAGCTCGCACGTTTTGAGCGAGATCCAGCAGACCGCCGACGAGGTGGCCGTGCTCAGCGCCGGTCGCATCGTCGCCGAGGGAGACGTCGCCTCGCTCCGCCTCGGATCCGTGCGCCGCGTGCGCGGGCGCATCGGCGGGACGGATGCCACGGCCGCGCGCGCGGCGTTCGAGCAGATCGCCGGGGTCGAAGCGCTGGATGTCGTCGATCAAGGGGAGGGCGTGCAGCTCTCGACCACGATCGAGGGTGCGATCGATCCGTTCGTGAAGGCACTCGCGCGATACGAGGTGCAGGATCTCACGGTCGAGGAGCCCGACCTCGAGGAATCCGTGCTGAGGCTGTACGGCGATCGCGGACGAGCCGAGCCCACCCCGACGACGAGACGCTCCAACCGCGGACGGAGGCACTGACATGCGCAGCATCCTCCCGGTCTTCCGGCGGAGCCTCCGTGAATCGTGGCGCAGCCTGCTCGGCTGGAGCATCGGCATCGCCGCCGTGCTGTTCCTGTATCTGCCGCTGTACCCCAGCATCGGCGCCAGCGACCAGATGCAGCAGCTCATCGATTCGATGCCGGAGCAACTGGTCGACACGCTCGGATACGACCAGATCGCCAGCGGCGCCGGCTACACCGAGGCCACGTTCTACGGGCTGATGGGGTTCCTCCTCATGACGATCGCCGCGGTGCTGTGGGGTTCGTCGCTCGCGGCCGCGGAGGAGAGCGGCCGCGCCGAGCTCGACCTCGCACACGGCATCGGGCGCGGTCAGTACGCACTCGAGACGGCCGTCTCGGTGCTCGTGCGCCTGGCGTGGCTCGGCGCCTTCGCCGGGCTCGTGATCTGGGGGCTCAACGGCCCGGCCGAGCTCGAGTTGGACCCGGTGCGCATCGTCGGCGCGAGCGCCGCGCTCGTCGGTCTCGCCTTCCTCACAGCCGGTGCCGCACTGCTCGCGGGCGCGGCGACCGGACGCCGCATCTGGGCGACGGGAGTGGGCGCGGGCATCGCCGTGCTCGGGTACATCCTGCAGGCGCTCGCGAAGCAGTCGGACGATCTCGAGTGGTTGAACGCGCTGTCGCCGTACGCCTGGGTGTTCCGGCAGTCGCCGCTCGCCGAGGGCGTCGACGTCGGCGGCCTCGCACTCACCTGGGCGATCGGACTGGTTCTCGCCGCAGCATCCGCTCTCGCGCTGCGCGCCCGCGACCTGCGCGGCTGAGCCCCGCGACTCGACTGAACGGGCGCTGTGCGCCCATCACGCTCGCCCACCCGATTCCGCCGCACAACTCCGGAGCTTCTGCGCTGAAGCGCCATCCCACGATCGGCAACATACGGAATCTCAAAGATCCTCCGGAGTTATGCCGAGGACGCCGCGTGCTGCGGGCGGGGTTGACGCACTCTGGGTTATATGGTTAGTTAGTCGAGTAAGTAACCGATTGACCACCTGGAGGCATCAGTGATCGAAGAAGGCAAGGCGCTCTTCCTCCAGATCGCCGAGCAGATCGAGGACTCGATCCTCGACGGCTCGCTCGAGGAGGAGTCCAAGGCTCCGTCGACGAACGAGCTCGCCGCCTTCTACCGCATCAACCCCGCCACCGCCGCGAAGGGAGTCGCCATGCTCACCGAAAAGGGCGTGCTGTACAAGCGCCGCGGAATCGGAATGTTCGTGCAGTCCGGAGCGCGCGAGCTTCTGCTCGGCGAGCGGCGCTCCGCGTTCGCCGACCGCTACATCGATCCCCTCCTCGCCGAAGCCCGCACGCTGGGCCTCGGCGCCGACGACCTCGCCGCACTGCTGCGCGAACGCGCTGCAGCCGCGGCATCCGCATCCACCACCGAAGGGAACCCCGCATGACCGCCGTCATCGAGGTGAAGAACCTCTCCAAGCACTACAAGGACAAGCGCGCGCTCGACAACGTGTCGCTGTCGCTCGAGGGCGATGCCATCTACGGCCTGCTCGGCCGCAACGGTGCAGGCAAGACGACCCTCATGTCCATCCTCACCGCGCAGAACTTCGCCACGTCGGGCGACGTGAAGGTGTTCGGCGAGCACCCGTACGAGAACGCCAGGGTGCTGAGCCGGATCTGCTTCGTGCGCGAGAGCCAGAAGTATCCGGATGACGCGACCCCTCGCCACGCGTTCAAAGCGGCATCTTTGTTCTTCTCGAACTGGGATCAGCAGTTCGCCGAGCAGCTGATCAAGGAGTTCCAGCTGCCGATGAAGCAGACGATCAAGAAGCTGTCCCGCGGGCAGCTCTCGGCCGTCGGCGTGATCATCGGTCTCGCCTCGCGCGCCGACATCACGTTCTTCGACGAGCCCTACCTCGGTCTCGACGCGGTCGCCAGGCAGATCTTCTACGACCGCCTGCTCGAGGACTACTCCGAGCACCCCCGTACGATCATCCTGTCGTCGCACCTGATCGACGAGGTCTCCAGCCTCATCGAACGCGTCATCGTGATCGATGACGGCAAGATCCTGCTGGACGACGAGACGGATGCTGTGCGCGACCGCGCCGTGACCGTCGTCGGCGATTCGGCAGAGGTCGATGCATGGGCCGCATCACGCGAAGTGCTGCACCGCGACCAGCTCGGTCGCGTGGCGTCCGTCACCGTGCTCGGCGCACTCTCGCCCGAGGAACGTGCGGAGGTCACGGCATCCGGCCTCGATCTCGCACCCGTATCCCTGCAGCAGCTCATCGTCCGTCTCACGCAGAAGGCCGGCGCAGAAAACCAGGAGGTCCGCTGATGTCCCGCACGCTCAATGTCATCCGTCTGCAGCTCATCAACAAGCAGACCTTCATCTGGGTGCCGCTGATCGTCCTCGCCGGCTCCGTGCTCCTGTCGGTGCTGATCTACGCGATGATCCCGGTCGACGAACCCAAGTACGGCGGCGGCGGCCAGGCCCCGCTGTGGGTGTTCTTCGCTGTGGGCATGACGGCGATGACCCTGACCTTCCCGTTCTCGCAGGCGATGAGCATCACACGGCGAGAGTTCTTCGTCGGCACCCTGATCACCGCGGTCCTGGGCAGCGCCTTCATGGGCGTGCTGTTCCTGATCGGCGGCGCGATCGAGCTGCTCACCGACGGCTACGGAGTGAACGGCTACGTCTTCCACCTTCCGTGGCTGTGGGAGGCCGGCCCGCTCGGAGCATTCATCGTCTACTTCACGCTCGCCCTGTTCTTCTTCGTGGTCGGCTTCACGGGTGCCACGATCTACAAGAGCTGGGGGCCGGTGGTGATCACCGTCGCCGGAGTCGCGGTCGGTCTCGTGCTGCTCGGGATCATCTACCTCATCACACGGCTCGAGCTGTGGGAGCAGGTGTGGCTCGGCATCCTCGATCTCGGAGCCCTCGGCCTGGCGCTGTGGGGCCTGGTCGCGGTCACGGTGCTCGCGGGGATCTCGTTCCTGGCGTTCCGTCGGGCGAAGCCGTAGGCACCTCGCGTCAGAGCGTCACGAGGCGCGGG
>NZ_JBLVOB010000007.1:919286-980300 GCF_053543555.1 Microbacterium xerophyticum
CCCCCCGCCTCTGTGCCGCTACAGATGTCAGCCCGAATCACGGATGTCAGCCCACACCGCCGATTCGGGCTGACAAGTGTGCGGATCCACTGACATGTGTGCCGGGCTCAGGCGGTGCGGCGGGCTCAGGCGGTGCAGCAGACCCAGGCGGTGCGGCAGGCTCAGGCGGTGCAGCGCCGCGCCGTGAACGCGCCGAGGTCAGATCGTGTCGTCGGCGGCGACGATGTCGAGGCTCCAGCTGCGGGTGGCGGGGTCATCGGGATCGTGCGCGTCCTGAGCGTCCCTGATGACCTCGTGGATCCGCCGCTCGATCTCCTTGAACTCCGCCTCCGTCAGCCGAAGATTGGCCTGCGAGAAGGTGCCGTGCACCACGGGGTCGCGACCGGACACGTACTCCGGCGCCCACGCCATCACACGCCGCATCATCGCGACGTGGTCGTCGGCGAGCGCGTTCATCAGCACACCACCCAGTTCCTCATCGGCGATCGGATGCTCCGGCGAGCCGACGTTCCACGATTCCGGGGTGGCCTTCCAGACGCGATCGCGCTTGTCGCGGGCGTGCTCCGGCGCCTCTTCTATGAGTCCGGCCTCTGCGAGCACGCGCAGGTGGAAGCTGACGCTGTTTGCGGGGACTCCGAGATCGGCGGCGACGTCGGCGGCACGGGCATGGCCACGGCCCGCGACCGACTTCGCGATCCTCCGACGCAGCGGATGCGCGTAGGCCTTGAGCATCGCCGTCGTCGCGTGCTTGCCGTCCGGATGCTCGACCCGCGATTGCGCCCGGTCATCCGCCGGCGTGTTCTCGTCCGCCATCCTCCGATTCTATCCACAACGAATATTGCGCAATTATAGTTGCGCAATTTCTGTTGCGGAACTATTCTCAGTGGCATGACGACCGCACTCTCCCATCGCCTTTCGCGCAACATCCGCTACATCACGTGGCTGATCAGCGACACCGCGAAGGGTCTCGCATCTGCGCTGTTCGGCTTCGCGATCCCGCTGATCGCGCTGTTCGTCACGAACGATCCGGCGCAGGCCGGGATCATCAGCGCGGTCGGCATGACCATCCGCACGGTCACGACCGTGTTCGGCGGCGTGCTCGCCGACCGGCACGACCGCATCGTCATGATGATCGTCGGATCGGCCGCCGGCATCGTGCTCGCCGGGGCGTTCACCGCGCTGGCGCTCGCCGATGCGCTCACCTTCGTGACGCTGCTGGTGATCGACGTAGCACTCGCGGCGCGTGCGGGCTTCTTCGACATCGCCGGCGAGAGCGCGTTGAAGGAGATCGTCCCTGACGACGCGATGGGCAGGGCGCAGGCGGCGAACCAGGGACGAGACGCCGTGCTGCAACTCGCGGGCGGGCCGCTCGGCGGCGTGCTGCTCGCAGCAGGCGCATGGCTGATCGGCGCGGTGATGGCGGTGTGCCACGTCATCGCGGTGGCAACGGCATGGATGCTGCGCCGCTCGGCCCCCTCCACCAGGCCGGCACCCGACCCGGCCGTACCCGAGGTCGGCCTCGCGGCCGCCGCCGTCGCGGTCGGCCGTCCGAACGCCCTACGCGAGATCGCGGAGGGCTTCCGGTGGCTGATGTCGCGCCCCGACCTGCGCGGCGTGCTGTTCGTGGCGACCATCGTCAACCTCGGATTCAGCACGGCCATGACCACCGTCATCTACGCGCTGCAGCAGGCCGGGCATTCCACCATCACGATCGGCCTGCTCGCGACCGGCGCAGGGATCGCGATGCTCGTCGGCGCTCTCGTCGCCCCGCTGCTGGTCTCACGAGTGCGCGCGAGCGTCGTCATCATCGGCGGACTCGGCGTCGCCACACTGGGCGTCTTCGGGATGATCCCGGCCCACGAGCCGCTGGCCCTGGTCGTCGTGCTCGCCGTGACGGTGTTCTTCGTCCCCGCGGTGAACGCCGCACTGATGGGCTACTTCATGGTCGCGACACCGACCGAGCTGCTCGGGCGGGCGAACAGCGCCTCAGCCGTGCTCGGCATGGGGGCGATGCCCTTCGCGCCGCTGATCGCCGGATTCGGGCTCGCCGTGATGGGCCGCGAGAACACGCTGATCACGGCATCCGTCCTGTGCGCGATCTCCGTGCTGCTCGCCGTCGCGGACCGCGGGCTGCGCGCACTCCCCGTCGAAGCAGGATGGTCGGCGCACGCCCGTCGGTTCGAGTGAGTCAGACCGCAGTCGAGGTCACAGCGCCCCGACGAGCCCGGCGACTCCGGCGATCACCGAGACCACTGCGATCACCAGCGCGAGCGCGATCAGCACGGCGTGCACCTTGAGGAACGTCGTCGCCCTGCCCTCGGCATCCCGAGCTCGCGGATCGTTCGCGACCCGTTTGTAGAAACGGGGCCACACGATCACGTTGAAGGCCGCGTTGATGAACAGGAGCACGGAGAGAGCGATCACCTCTCCACGCTATTGCCTCCGCCGCGGTCCGCGACGACATGTATCAAAGACCCCTTGCCCTGCTCCTGGTACATGTGAGCACAATGATCTCCATGACTGACGCCTCTCCCGTGGGCGCCGTCAGCGACGGTTCGACGCGCTGGGAACGCGCCGCCGATCTGTTCGCCGATTGGCGATCCGGAAACCGACACGCCATGGACGATCTGGTGCGACTCATGACCCCCGTCCTGTGGCACGTCGTGCGCGCCTACGGGCTGGAGCGCTCGCTCGCGGAGGACGTCGTGCAGTCCACCTGGCTCGCACTCGTGCGCGGACACGACAAGATCATCGACGAACGCGCGATCTCCGGCTGGCTCACCGTCACCGCCCGCCGTGAGGCGTGGCGCGTCGGCAAGAGCCACCGGCGAGCGGATGCCACGGCAGACGAGCTCCTCGAACCGATGCTGCCGCCACAGGAATCGACCGAGGCCGAGGTGACGGCATCCGACGAGTCCCGACGCATGTGGAGCGCCGTCGGCACCCTCACGACCCGTTGCCAACGACTGCTTCGCATCATCGCCTTCGACGATCGACCCGACTACGCGGGCATCGCCGCCGAACTCGACATGCCGATCGGCAGCATCGGGCCGACGCGCAAGCGGTGCCTGGCGAAGCTGCGCACCGAACTCGTGCGCAGCGGCTTCTCCTCCGTGGAAGGAGCACCCGATGATGGATACGGATGACGCGCTGTTCGCGCGTCTGCGCATCGCGCAGGAACAGATAGATCCGGTGCCCGCCGACCTGGCTGACCGCGTGATCGCCGCGATCGCGATCGCAGACGTCTCCCGCGAGTACGCGCTTCTGACGCTGATCGAGAACGCCGAGGTCGCGGTACGCGGGGACAGCGAGACGACCACCCTGCAGTTCAGCGACGGCACCGCGAGCATCCTGCTGCACATCAGCCACACCGCGAGCGGTCGACGACGCGTGGACTGCTGGGTGGATGCCGGTGCCGCCGAGGTGCGACTCACCCAGGGCGGGCGATCCTGGACAACAGTGCCCGACGGACAGGGACGGTGCGCGTTCGACGAGATCCCGCCGGGGCTCAGCCGGGTGCTGCTCGTCACGAACGCAGACGCGAAGGATCTGCTCACCCCTCAGTTCGAGGTGTGAGTCGCCGGCGGTGACGCCACCAGAGAGGGACGGCAATGGAGCATCCGAATGGCTGGAGCTGGCAGGACCGCGCCGAGGGCTCGATCCCTCGTGGGTCGGCGCTCGATCCGAGCGTGGACCCGGTCGCCGGCATCCGCGCGTTCCCCACCGCATACCTCCCGGATCGGTTGCTGATATCCGAACGTGCGGACGATGAGAACGGCGCGTACGACCGCGACCTCAAGATACTGATGGAGGCAGCGAGCGCCTTCGGGTGGCGGCTGCAAGTGGAGTCGGACGACGTGGTGCGCGCGGGGAGACGGGCGGACACTCTCCCCGGCGTTCCCGGCCTCCGTCGCGCACTGCTCACCACGCCGGATGCGCCTGGCGAGGGCGAATCGCCGGTCGCGCCGGATGCGTGGCGCGTGCTGCAGCGCGCACGCAGGATCGCGGGCGGGCCGATGCCGCGCGCAGGGCTCGAGCATGTGCTGGCGATCGACCCTGTCGGGCTGAATCCGTTCACGCGCACGAACCCGTTCACGCGCACGAACCCCTTCACCCGCTCGAATCCGGTGCGCGGTGCCGGGGCGGTGGGCAGCGACGACTACATGGAGCCGGGGCGGGGTGGCCGCCAGCCGATCGCCTGGATCGGCGCGGCGCCGGTGCGCGGGGCCGATCCTCGGAAGGGAAGGCGCGCGGTCGTCGCCGTACTCGACACCGGATGCGGCGTGCACGAGTGGCTGCCCAATTCGATCGTGACCCGCGATGCCGAGATCGACGGAGTGCCTATCGGCCTCACCGGCGATGACGACCCGGAACGCTACCCCGATCTGTACGGGCAGCTCGACGGCGAGATCGACGCGGTGGCCGGGCACGGCACATTCATCGCGGGGCTGGTGAGACAGACCGCTCCGGATGCGGACATCCTCTCGATCCGGGTCGCCGGTTCGCTCGGAGTGGTGGATGAGACGACGTTCCTGCGAGCCCTCGCCGCCGTGGTCGAACTGCAGCGGCGGTTCATCTCCGGCGAGGAGGGCGGTCGCCCGGTCGACGTGCTGAATCTGTCACTCGGGTACTACCACGAGACCCCGGTCGACGGGCAGTTCTCGCTGGTGCTCTACGAGCTGCTGCGCACTGCGCGCGAGCTCGGCACGGTGGTGGTGTGCTCGGCCGGCAACGACGCCATCGACCGTCCTTCGTTCCCCGCGTCGCTGTGGGCGTGGCCTGCTGCGGACAACGGTCTACCTGCGGACAAGGCAGTACCGCTCGTGTCGGTCGGGGCGCTGAACCCCTCGCGGCGCTCGGTGGCGCTGTTCTCGAACGTCGGACCGTGGGTGCGCACGTTCGCTCCTGGTGCGGCGGTGGTCTCGACGAGTCCGGGGTACATCGGCGGGACGCAGGCGGTCACCAGGGCGGACATCGGCGACATGCCGCGCCAGACGATCGACCCGGACGACTACCGCGGCGGCTTCGTCGCCTGGAGCGGGACGTCGTTCGCGGCGCCGTATGTGGCGGGGAAGATCGCGGCCGGACTCGGCGAGGTGCCGCGCGACAGTTGCGCACCGACCGCCACGGCGAAGAAGACCCTGGATGCCGTGCTGAAGGAGCTGCCTCCCCTCACGCCGTACGGGTGAAGACGCTCAGGCCTGACCTCTGCACGGGGCCGAGCCTTCCGCGCACGCGCCGGACACGGCATCCTGAGAGCATGGGGACTTCTGCGCGTGAGCTGTACGAGCGAGGGCGCGACGCCTCCAACACGCAACGCTACGCAGCGGCGCGCCGACTCCTCGAGCGTGCGGCCGAGCGGGCGACGGATGCCGGCGTGGATCTGCAGTCGCGCATCGCGGGCACCATGGCCTATGTGCTCGCGCAGACCGGCGAACCGGCGCGCGCGGAGGCGCTGTGCCGCGAAGCACTCGACCGCGAGGGTGCGAGCGCCGAGACCCAGGCGATCATCGCAGGACAGCTCGGCGTCCTGTTCACGCGCTCCGGACGCCTGGATGACGCCGAGAAGATGCTCACACGCGCGATCGATGGGCTGGATTCGATCGCGCGCGCCAACTGCCTGCTGAATCGCTCCCTCGTGCACATGCACCGGCGGGCGTTCAGCGCCTGCAGCGCCGACCTCGAGCAGGCGATCGTCCTGTACGAGGCCGAAGGCGACGTGGGCGCAGCCGCTGAGGCACGCCACAACCTCGGTTACACCGCCCTGCTGCGCGGCGACCTCATCGAGGCGCTCGAGCTCATGGCGCAGTCGCGCCCGGTGATCGCTGCGTCATCACGCGAAGGAGCGGCGATGAGCGACCTCGATCGCGCCGAGGTGCTGCGCGACGCCGGGCTGGTGGATGAAGCCGAGTATCTGCTCGCGAGCGTCGCGGCCACTTTCGGCGCGTCTCGGATGCGCCAGGCGCAGGCCGAGTCGGAGTATCACCTCTCCCGCTCGCTGCTGCGCCACGACCCTCAACGAGCACAGCGGGTCGCCAAGGCGGCGGCCCGACGCTTCCGCACGCTCGGCGCCGACAGCTGGGCTGCACGCAGTGACGCCATCCGCCTCGACGCACAGCTCGCCACTGCGCTCGCCCGCGACAGCGCCCGCACCACCGCTGCGCCCTCCGCCGCCGAGTTCCAGCAGACGGCCGAGGCGCTCAAGGCGTGCGGATTCCCCGCAGAGGCGACGGCGGTGCGACTCAGCGCGATCCTCGCCGCAGGCGAACGCGGCGTGGATGAGCGCATGCCCCGTGTTGCGCGTGATTCTCCGACGCCGCTTCGACTACGCGCCGCCGAGGTGCGCACCGCACGCGCGCGCGCGAAAGGGCGATCCGCCGAAGCCCGCCGCCACGCCGCCCACGGACTCGACCTCCTTTCCGACTGGCAGCGGTCGTTCGGCGCACTCGACCTGCAGGCGTCCCTCGCGATGCACGGCACCGGGCTGATCTTCCGCGGGCTCTCCGCCGCCGCCGACAGCCGCGATCCGAGCATCTTGTTCGACTGGTCCGAGCGCGCCCGCCACCTCAGCCAGCAGGTCGCTCCCGTCCGTCCGCCGAGGGACGCGCAGCTCGCAGATGACCTGGCGGAGTTGCGGATGCTGCGCACCGATCTCTCCGGGAGCGAATGGACGACCGACACGAAGGTGCGCACGCTCCGAGATCGCGTACGCGATCGTCAATGGACCGCTACCGGCGCCGGGGACACCCGCCCGCGCATCACACTCGACGAACTGCGCACGGCACTCGACGAGCAGACCGCCGTGCTCTCCTACGTCTTCAGCAGCGACGCGCTGCTGTGCGTGGTAACCACAGCTGATGACAGTCGCATCGTCGATCTCGATCGCGCCGCCGTGCAACGCGCCTCAGACGGCCTGCGCGCCGACCTGGATGTGTCTGCATCGATTCCCAGTGGGCCGATGGCTGCGGTGGTCGCGCGCGCACTCGACGATCGGCTGCTGCGTCTCGACGATGCCCTGCTCGCGCCTGTGCGGCCAGCGATCGGCACCCGCCGACTCGTATTGACGGTGCCGGGGTTCCTCAGCGGCGTTCCTTGGGGGATGCTGCCGACCATGCTCTCGCGCCCATTCACTCTCGCCACCTCGGCGTCGAGATGGGTTCAGGAGCGGCCGGCGGCGCGTCCACTGCGGTCGATCGGGTTCGCCAGTGGTCCCCGTGTGCCGCGAGCAGTCGAAGAGGTGCAGGCTGCGGCATCCGTATGGCGCGACCCGATCGTGCTGTCGGGCGACGATGCGCGTGTGGATGCCGTCACCGAACTCGCCGGCCGGGTCGACCTGCTGCACATCGCAGCGCACGGACATCACGCCGTCGACAACCCGCTGTTCGCCGGATTCGAGCTCGCTGACGGCACGCTCTTCGGTTACGACGTCGATCTCATCCCGCACGTGCCGGACACCGTCGTGCTCTCGGCCTGCGAGCTGGGGCACTCGTCAGTGCGCTGGGGAGAGGAAGCGCTCGGGATGACGCGGGTGTGGCTGCACGCCGGCACTCGGAGCGTGATCGCGGCCCCGGCAGTCGTCTCCGACGATGTCGCGAGCGCGCTCCTCGCCGCAGTTCATGAGGGCCTCAGCCGAGGGGCGAGCCCTGCCGTCGCGCTGGCCGCGGCATCCTCCGCGACCGGTCACCGTACGCCGTTCCAGTGCCACGGCATCGGATTCTGAAAGAATTTCCGATCCGATGTATCAGAAAGGGAGATGCTCACTCCTGATCTGAGGAAGGTGTCAGGCGAAGGGCTCCGGGGAGGGTCACGGAGCGCGAGGGAGGCGCCAGTCGACTGGGGATACGTGCTGGGGACGTATACGACAGACACCGACTACTCGGAGGGTGTGCGCGGTTCACTCGCGCGCACCCTCCTCTCTCGGTCTCGGATTCAGGCCAGCATCCCCCGCCAGACGACGTCCATCGCCGCGCTCACCCTGGCGCTGGTCGCCTCCTCCTCGAGCCGGTCTCCTCGAACGACCAGCTGGTAGTAGACGACGCCGGCGATCGCGTCGAAGCACGCCTCGACGTCGAGATCGTCGCGCAGGATGCCGCGCCTGATGCCCGCAGCGAGGGCGGCTTCGACCGGTGCGCGACGGCGCGCGACGTGCGACTTCCAGTACGCCTTCTGCAGTGCGCGGTCGGCCATCACGAGACGGATGCGGTGCCGGAAGCGCGCCTCGGAGTACCCGGCGGTCGTCGCCGCCCCGGCGGCGCCGAACATCGACGAGAACAGCGCGGTGCGCAGATCGCCTTCCGCATCCACCGCGGGCGGGATCGAACGGCCGACATCCAGTGCGGCGGCGATCAGAGTCGTCAACGACGGCCACCGCCGGTACAGCGCCGCCCTGCTCACTCCGCTGCGCTCGACGATCCTCGCGACGGTCACCTCCTCCTCGGCATCGATCAGACTCAGCGTCGCGGCGATGATCTGGCCGTCGATCTCCTCATCACGAGGGCGGCCGGGGCCGCGGCGAACCGCGGCCCCGGCATCCGCCACGGCGCCCGTCATGCGGCGAGCGCCCGCTCGCGAAGTCGGGCGATCGTGTCGTCGCTGAGGCCGGCGGCACGCAGGGGAGCGAGCGCGTCACCGTGCCGCTCACGCAGGGTCGTGAGCAGTGAGCGCATCGACACCTCCATCGATCCCTCGAGCAGTCTCGACGACGCCTCACGCGCATCCGGTTCGAACCCGAGTGCCCGCCACATCGCGCCCATGACCGGAGCGGTGCGCTGCATGATGGCGACCATGTTCTCACCGGTGCGGGTGTAGTCGGCGACGATGTCGTCGTCGTTCGCCCCCAGCACCAGCAGGAGCATGGCGGCGAGCACGCCGGTGCGATCGCGGCCCGCTGCGCAGTGGAACGCCGTCGCCCCTGGCGTGTACGCGATGACGTTGAGGGCCGTGACCAGCTGCGGGGCCGCGGTCTCGACCATCCGGACGTACATCTTCGCCATGCCCTCGTGGCTGAGATCCGGAGCATCCGCTGTCATGGAATCCGCGACGTTCGCGATGAGCGGGAGGTGGTGATACCCCAGCGCGCGCTCCCCGAACGGGCCGCGGCCGGTCGCGGCGACCTCGGCCGGCGAGCGCAGGTCGATGATCGCGGTGAGGCCTGCGTCGACCAGCTCGTCGACCACTTCCGCGGTGACGTAGGCGAGGTCGTCCGTGCGGATCGCCAGCCCGTGGCGCAGCACTCCTCCGTCGATGGGGATGCCGCCGAGGTCGCGCAGGTTGACGGGCGCGCTGAGGGCGATGTCGATCGTGGGGGTGTCCATGGACGCCGTGGTCATGTGATTCTCCTTCTGATCAGGGCGCTGCCCTGGTCGATTGCCGTGACGAGCACGATGATGCAGATGATGATGGCGCTGAGGTGTCCGTAGTCGTACATCCGCATCGCCGTGGTGAGTTCGAGGCCGATGCCGCCCGCGCCGACGAGGCCGAGGATGGTCGCGCCGCGCACGTTGCCCTCGAACAGCAGCAGCGTGTACGACACGAGCAGGGGTGCGGCCTGCGGCAGAACCCCGTACTGGATGACCTGACGCTTGGATGCCCCGACCGCCTGCATCGCGGTGATCGGGCCGCGATCGACCGACTCCATCGCCTCGGCGAAGATCTTGCCGATCGAGCCGAGCGAGCCCAGCGTCATCGCGAGGATGCCGGCGAACGGGCCGAGCCCGACGGCCGAGACGAACATCAGGGCGAAGACGAGGTCTGGCACGGAGCGGATGATGTTCATCACCCAGCGCGACGGGTAGTACAGCCACCGCGGAGCGATGTTGGATGCTGCACCGAAGGCCACGATCAAGGAGAGCACCGCGCCGAGCACCGTGGCGATGATCGCCATCTGCAGGGTCTCCAGCAGCAGGGTGAGGATGATTCCGATCTTGGAGAAGTCCGGTGGGAACAGCCGGGAGAGGAACTCGCCCATGTTGATCGCGCCCTCGCCCAGCTTGAGGAAGTCGAATCCGACTCCTCCCGCAGACCAGAACAGCACGATGATCGCCACGGGGATGCCGATCAGGAATCGCGTGCGCGGAATCGAGAAGGCGCGCTCGAGCCGCGCCCGATCCGCCGTCGACAGGGTCGGCTGATCGCGCTTCGGACGCGATTCAGGTGCGGTCGAACCAGGTGTGCGCGATTCAGGCGTGGTGATCGACATCGTCATCCTCCTCGTCGTACAGGACTGCGAGCTTCGAGGCGTCCAGGTCGGCCGTGCGCGCGGACACGAGCATCTCGCCGTGGCGCAGACCGACGATCCGGTCGCTGTGCGCGAGCGCGAGGGGCAGCACATGCAGGCTGACGAGCACCGGGATGCCGTCCTCCGTCGCGATCCGTCGCAGCAGCCCGAGCACGGAGTCGGCGAGCTTCGGGTCCAGTGACGCCACCGGCTCATCGGCGAGGATCACGCGCGGCTGCTGCATGAGCGCCCGTGCGATCGCGACCCGCTGCTGCTGCCCGCCGCTGAGGGAGCGGGCTGGGTCCTTGGCCTTGTGGGCGATACCCACACGGTCCAGCAGTGCGAGCGCGCGCTGGCGGTGCGCCGACGAGAATCCGCCGACGAGGTTGATCGGCCCCGCACCGTGCAGCGCTCCCGTGAGCACGTTCGTGAGCACGCTGAGCCGCGGGATCAACTGGAACTGCTGGAACACCTGCCCGACGTCCGAGCGGAGCGTTCGCAGCTCGCCTCTGGCGAGGTTGGTGACGTCATGCCCGGCGATGCGCACAGACCCGCCCGAGACGGGCGCGAACCCGGTCAGGCTCTTCATGAGCGTGGACTTCCCCGAGCCGGACGCCCCGAGCAGAGCGACCATCTCGCCGGGGAACAGGTCGAGGTCGACTCCGTCGAGCACGGGCTTCGTCTCGGGCTTGTCGTCGTACGCGACGCGGAGTCCGCGCACCGTGACGAGCGGAAGCGCCTGGCGCAGCTCTGCCGTCGTCGTGCGATCGGTCGCGGTGACGGATGCCGCAGCATCCGTCACCCGTGTCACGGCGCTGCTCATTCCAGGTCCTTGAGCTCGACACCGGCGACCCCTGCGATCTCCGCGAAGGAGGCGAAGACGCTGGGGTCCGGTGCGATCTCGACCTCGAGGCCGATGAACGAGCTGTAGGCGGCGAGCGCCTCCTCGTTCTCCTCGGAGAACACCTTGGGCAGTGCCTCCTCCAGGAGCGTGCGGGTCTCGTCGTCGAGCGACTGGCGCGCGAGCACGGTGCCCATGACGTCCATCGACGGGCTCTCCCCGACGGCTCGCCACTCACCGTCGGCGAACGGGAACATCGGCTCGCCCATCTCGGTCAGTACGAAGGCGGTGCACGCAGCATCCACCTGATCCTGCTGCAGCGCCGCGAAACTGCCCTCGTGCCCGCCCGCGAAGATGCCCTCGTAGTCCTTGCCCTGTTCGAGGCCGGCCTCGTGCAGCATGTACACCGGCATGAAGTAGCCCGAGCTGGATGCCTGATCGGCGAACGCGACCGTCTTGCCCTCGAGATCAGCGACCGTCTTGATCGGGGAGTCGGCCTTGACCACGCAGGTGGAGACGGGCTCGTCGGATCCCTTCCACGCCAGGAGCGCGTCGACCTCACCGGTGTTGACGGCGAGGGCCGACGGGAAGCCGCTCATGATGCCGATGTCGACGTGGTCGCTGCGGATGGCCTCGACGACGCTGAGGTAGTCGGGCACGTCAGTGATCTCGACGGTGCGCCCCGTCTCCTTCTCGAGGAGTTCGACGAGAGCCTCGATCGGGTTGACCTGGGTGGGATCGTCCGATGCGGGCAGCGTGGCGATCGTGATGGGGGCGTCGGACGCGGGTTCCGCCGCGTCGGCGTCTGCCGCCGGGGTCTGGCAGCCGGTGAGGGCGAGAGCAGCGATGCCGAGCAAGCCCACCGCGGGGAGGGTGTAGCGACGCATGGATGTGACCTTTCCAAGGATGACGGGATTTCGAGAACACCTGTATTCGAACTCTCGAAGGTGTCCAGGAATTACGAGACCGTCATACCTGTAATGGAATGGCAGATGAACAGCGCGTGACCCGCGGGCCCTGGCAGATCAGCGGACGTGGAGCCCGGTCAACCCTCCGACACCCGGGCGAGCCGCTCGAATCGGCCAGGCCGGGTGAGCGCGTGCGCGAAATCCGCGAGGTCGGCGAACTCGCGCGACAACTCGGCCAGGTCCCATACGAGCTCGCGAAGTCCGCTCTCGAGCCATCGCTCCTCCGGAGAGCAACCGGTGCGTACGGCCACCTCCCTGCCCGCTGCGATGTCGGCATCCGTCGGTTCGCTCCATGTGAGCTGCCGGTGCTGCCAGGCGATTCGGCGTCGCCGCCATTCGTCGATCGATGGCACCTTGTGCATCCAGAAACGTCCCGTTCTCGAAGACATGCAGAACTGCAGCGACACCAATCCGCGCCACGCCCGCCGGCTGATCACGCGTGCAAGAGCGGATTTCTGATCTTTCAGACCGTCGTTCCATGCGCTCTCGATGCCGACGACCGCCTTCGTGACCTGATCGGCATACACGTGCTCCCGATCATCCGTCCCGAGATCTTCGAGGCATTCGCGGTTGCAGTTGAGGTGGTCGTCGCGACCCGTGCGCCAGTGATGCCGTGCCGGTGTCGCGCGCTGCGCCCACTCGTGCCACTGTCCGGCGTGATACCTCTCGACATCGAAGGTGCGCACCATCTCTTGCATCTGGTCCCCGACCGCGTTCGCCAGCGCCGTGATGGCCGGCGTCGCGCGGTGAAGCTGCTCGAGGGCGTGCTCGTCCCGACCGCGGCGGAACGCCCGACGCGCATGCGCCGCCTCGCTGACGAGCATCTTGACCGCGATCAGCGTGATCGGCAGGGCAGCTGCAGCGATTGTGGCGACGGCGACCATCGCGGCCGTCGACCAGTTCGCTGCCACCAGAAAGGACCCCACTGCCTCGGCACCCGATCGGATGGCGGAGGGGAACGCGGTCAGCACAGCGGCCAGGAGCACCGCGATGCCGAACGCGGTCAGGAAGAAGCCGGGCAGCGCCGCCAGAAACGCCCCCGTCCACCGCAGCATCAGCCAGAGGCTGCGCAGAGCCCAGCGCACGATCCTGAGCACGGCAGTCTCATCGGCGCTTCCCGGAAGGCGCGTCGGCTGCTCGATGGAGCCATATGAGGTTCGGACGACTCGGGTCGCGAGCCACAGCAGGGCCCATTCGACTCGAGCGCTGCTCGCCTCCAGTCGCCTGACGTCCTCGAGCGTCCCTCCCGTCGCGAGTTTCCTGGCGCACCAGCGCGTCGCTCGCGCGAGTGCGCGGAAGACGAAATGGAGGGCGAATGCGATCACCAGGAACACGAGCGCGTAGCCCAGGAGTGCTGCGACGAAGACCTCGCCTTCGCCGCCGGACCAGTTCAGGCCCGCTCGTATCCGTTCGAATGGCCCGAGCAGCCAGTCGATCCATTCCATTGTTCCCCCCGGACGACGTGATCTGCCGTCAGCGTTTCACGAGGCGCCGACATCGACTCTTCGGCATCCGCCCTCGCGCGCACTGGCGCGTACGTCAACCGGCGACGATGACCTCGTAGCCGGCATCCGCCAGCGCCGTCAGGTCGGCCGCGGTATCCGTGATGACCGTCGGGAAGAGCTCCGGCCCGCCGACGAACGCGAATGCGACCTGGCCGATCTTGCTCGAATCGGCCACCACGACGGCACGGGCCGCGCGCGACGCCATCATGCGGTTCACGGCGGCCTCGCGCTCGTCGTGAGTGCTCGCTCCGTCGTCGGCGGAGAGCGCGTTCACGCCGATGAAGGCGATGTCGAGTCGGATGCCGCTGAGCAGCTGCTCCACGAATGGACCGACGAGCTCGTAGCTGCGGGAGTGGATCACACCGCCGGTGACGACCACCTTGATGTCGGGCCGCGTCGCGAGCTGCGCGGCGATGTTCACCGCGTTGGTGACGACGGTGAACTCGCCGAGGTCGTCGCGGGCGGCGAGAGCCGCCGCGATCGCCGTGGTCGTCGTGCCGCCGGAGAGACCGACGACGGCACCGGTCGTGACGAGTGCGGATGCTGTGCGCGCGATCGCGTCCTTCTCCTGCGTGCGCAGGTGACTCTTGTAACGGACGGGCAGTTCGTATGCGACCGACTGCGCCACCGCGCCGCCGTGCGTGCGGGTGAGCAGTCGCTGCTCGGCCAGGCTGTCGAGGTCGCGCCTGGCCGTGGCGGGTGAGGCGTCGAGCCGCTCGACGAGTTCGTCGACGCTGACCTCGCCCTGAGCCGCCAGCAGATCGAGGATCGCGGTCAGCCGCGCTGCGCGCTTCATCACACGCCCCGCTGATTCGCGGCGACGCCCGTCGCGCCCGCTTCCTGCAGCGCGAACAGTCTCAGCATCCGCGCCGCCTCGTCCACGACCGCCGCGCGGCCGGGAGCGACGTACTTGCGAGAGTCGACCAGACGCTCGTCCGCATCGAGCGTCGCACGCACCGCCCGGGTGAAGAAGCCGTTCAGATGCGTGGACACGTTGATCTTGGTCATGCCTGCATGCACGGCATCCATGATGACAGCATCCGCGACGCCGGATGATCCATGCAGCACCAGAGGGACGTCGAGAGCGGCGTGCAGACGCCCGACGAGGTCGATGTCGAGCGATGCGCTGCGATCGGTCATCGCGTGCGACGACCCGACGGCGACGGCCAGCGCATCGACACCCGTCTCGGCGACGAAGTCGCGTGCCTCGCCGGTGTCGGTGCGCACCCCGGGCGCGTGAGCACCGTCCTTGCCGCCGACCTCGCCGAGTTCGCCCTCGACGTAGACACCGGCGGCGTGCGCGTGGTCGGCGACGGCGCGGGTCATGGCGACGTTCTCGTCGTATGGCAGTGCGCCGCCGTCGAACATGACCGATCCGAATCCGAGGGCGATGGCCTCGTCCACGAGTTCCGGATCCTCGGCGTGATCGAGGTGCACGGCGACCGGCGTCTCGGCGCGGCGCGCCACCGCGAGCGTCGCGAGGGCGATCGGCTCGAGCGCGCCGTGATACTTCGCGCAATTCTGCGAGATCTGAAGTATCACGGGCAGGCGCGCCTGGGCGGATGCTGCGACCAGCGCCTCTGCCGTCTCGAGGTGGATCACGTTGAAGGCGCCGATCCCGCGCCCCTGCGCGGCGGCGGCGCGGACGAGTTCGGCGGCGGAGACGAGGGTCATGCGTGCTCTTCCTGGTCGTGGGACGCGGCGGGCACGGGTGAGTCGCCATCGAGGATCAGCGCCCGTTCGAGGTCGCGCCAGGTCGAGTGGATCTCGCCGGCGAGCGGCATCAGCACCGCCGCGGCCGACCACGCCGTCGCGCGGCGGAGGATCTGCGCGGGGTCGGTGGCGCCGTCGGCGATCAGTGTCGCGGCGGCAGCGACGGCGGCGTCGCCCGCCCCGGTCGGATTGCCGGCGAGCGGCTCGGGCAGCCGGGCCCGCAGCATCCGATCGGCCGTGACCGCGTACATGCCCTCGGCGCCGAGCGACAGCAGCACGAGCCCTGCACCGCGGGCGATGAGGGAGCGAGCCCCATCGATCGGGTCGGCGATGCCGGTGGCTTCGGCGAGCTCCGCCCTGTTCGGCTTGAGCACGGCGACCCCGGCATCCGCCGCCCTGAGCAGCGCAGGACCGGAGGTGTCGACGATCACCGGACGATCCCCGCCTGCCGCGATGAGGTCGGGGAGGAGCGTCGACGGCGCCCCTGGTGGGAAGCTGCCCGAGATCACGAGCACGGACGCCGCGGCGGCCTGCCCGCGCACGGCCGCGATGAACGCCGACCACTCTTCCGCGCTCGGGTTCACGCCGCGCTCGTTGACGATCGTGGTGTCGCCGAGCGCACGATCGACCCATGCCACGCTGCGGCGGGTGGCGGCGGAGACAGGAACGAGCACGTGCGGCACGCCGCTCGCGGTCAGCTCTGCGCGCAGTTCGGCACCGGTCGCTCCACCGCACGTCGCCACCGCGCGAACGTCATGGCCCTGCGAATAGGCGACGCGCGCCACGTTGAGACCCTTGCCGCCGGCGCGCACCGCACCGGCGTCCGCGCGGTGGGCGCCGCCGATCTCGATGCGATCGATCTCCCACGTCAGATCCAGCGCCGGGTTCGCGGTGACCGTGACGATCATGCCGACTCCCTCGCGCGCAGCGCGGCCCCGAGCAGGCCGGCGTCGTCCCCGAGCTCGGCGGGAAGCAACCGGGGCACGCGGTGGAAGCTGAGCCTGGACGCCAGGCGTGTGCGCAGTTCGTCGAACATGGCCCCGCCGGCACGGGAGAGTCCGCCGCCGATCACGATCGCCTGCGGCGCGAACATCGCCGTCTGCTGCGCGAGCGACATCGTGAGCGCCTCGAGCGCCTCGTCCCAGACGCGCGCCGCGACCTGATCGCCGGCGGCCGCGCGTGCGATCACGTCTCTGGCTCCGTCAGGGGCCGTACCGGTCTCGGCGGCGTAGCGACGGGCGATCGCTCCGGCCGAGGCGATCGCTTCGAGGCAGCCGCGCGCCCCGCACGCGCATTGCGGACCGTCGGCGATCGGTGAATGGCCGATCTCGCCGGCATAGCCTCCCGCCGTGTACGGCTCGCCCCCCACGAGGATGGCGCCGGCGATGCCCGTGCCGATGATCAGCACGATGACGTCGTCGTGCGCGCGTGCGCCGCCGAGGCGGTGCTCCGCCCAGCTCGCCGACCGCACATCGTGGTCGAACGCGACGGGGAGTTCCAGCCGCGTCGCCGCGAGCTCGCGCAGCGGTGCGTCGCGCCAGCCCATGTTGCTCGCGAAGACGCCGACTCCGGCATCCGCATCGACGATGCCGGGCACGACGAAGCCGAGTGCGGCGGGTATGACCTGTGGATGCTGCGCCCGCAGCTCGTCCGAGAGACGGGCGAGCTCGTCGATCAGCGCGGTCGCCGGCTCACCGCCCAGCGCGGGGGTCGGAGTACGGCGCAACCCCCGTGCTGCGCCGTCGGCATCGAAGAGCGCCGACTTGATGTCGGTGCCCCCGACGTCGAAGGCGAGCACGGGCGCGCCCTCCCCGATGCCCCGCGGAGTCGACGGCATCAGGCGTCCAGGATGACCGAACGGGTGAGGTTGCGGGGCAGATCGGGGTCGAGCCCCTTGGCCAGAGCGCGGTCCAGAGCCACGCGGTGCAGTCGCACGAGGTCGGCGAGCGGGTCGACGTCGTGCTGCACGAAACGGGCCCCCGTCGCCTCGACCTCACCCGCGAGGCCTTGGGGTGCGGCGCCGAACTGCCACGTGATGCGACCGGGGGCGGCGATCGCGATCGGACCGTGCCGGTAGTCCTTCGACGGGTACGACTCGGTCCACGACTGCGAAGACTCGCGCATCTTCAGCGCCGCCTCATGAGCGAGGCCGATCGTCCAGTTGCGACCCAGGAACGTGTACTGCTCCGCGTCGGAGAGCGCGGCATCGTCGTCCGACGCGAGCACCGCTTCGGCGTCGGCGATCGATCGTGCGACGTCGGCGGTCAGGCCGAGCGAGGAGCGGAACAGCGTGAGAGCCGTGGTCGCGAACCGCGTCTGCACGACCGACTGCTCGTCGGCGAACGGCATCAGCACGGACTCATCGACGAGGTCGACGAGCGGCGAGTCCGGGTCGCCGATCACGCCGATGACCGGGATCCTGCCCTTGAGCTGCTCGGTCACCTCGAGCACCTCGCTGGTGGTCCCGGAGCGGGTCAGCGCCACGACGGCGTCGTAGTCGCGGTCCAGGAACGCCTCGGATGCCGCGTACGCATCCGTCACGCCGAGGCCGGCGGTCTCACGCAGAGCGGCATACGACTGGGCGATGAACCACGACGTGCCGCAGCCGATCACGGCGACGCGGGAGCCCGCCGCCGGCAGCATCCGCTGCTCGTCGCGCATGTCGGCCGCGCGCGCCCACATCTCGGGCTGGGAGACGAGCTCCGCCTGCATGAATGCCCCGGGGACCGAGTCGGTCATCTGAGCCGCCTTTCGTAGAGATGCTGTTTTCTGATTGTTTCTATCCTGATTCAATCATAGAGTGACTCTCATGGTTGTGCGAAGGCGCTCGACATCACCGCAGACCCGCGACGGTCTCGCGGAGTCTGGCGAGCGTATCGGCCGAGACCGCGACGCCGGCGGCCCGCAGCGCCAGCAGCCCGGCGCCGCCGGCGCCGTCGAGGACCGGACGCATCTCGAGCCCGGACGCGGCACCGCCCAGACGCTGCACGAAGGCATCCTGCACCGGACCGGGGCGGGAGATCACGCTGCCTCCGACGACAAGCGGCCCCGGCCCGGTCAGCACAGCCCGCAGCGAGTCGGCGAGGTGACGACCCGCTCTGTGCAGGATGCGCTCGGCCACCGGATCATCGGCGGTGAAGGCGAGCGGGGCGAGCGCCGCGAGTTCGATCGGACGCATCGCATACAGCGACTCGACGAGCTTCTCCAGCATACGCGGGCGTCCTTCCCTGCGCGCGGCATCCACCGCGATGCCGAGGTGCTCGAGCACCGCAGGGGTCAGGGAGGTCGTCGCTCCAGCGTTGTCGAGATCCCTGACCACCGCCCTGGCGACGCGGTGCCCGATCCAGAAGCCGCTCCCCCGATCGCCGAGCAGCCACCCCAGCCCGTCCGCCGTCGCCTCGATCGCACCTCCCGAGACGCGGACGGCGGACGCACCCGTGCCTGCCACGATCGCGTAGCCGAACGGCTCCGCCGATCCGCTGGAGTACGTGGCCATCAGATCGGACTCGAAGGTGAGACGGCCAGTGAACCCTTCGGCCTCCAGCCGGGCGAGCAGCCATCCGCCCTCGCCGTCCTCCGCGCGCTGCCCGGCCATCGCCGCGGTGATCACCGAGACATCGGCCAGGGTTCTCGATGAAGACGCGAGCGCCCGAACGACCGCGTCGACCACGCCGTCCGCAGCACGATCGGGGCCTGCGGATATCGGGTTCCCGCGCCCGCCGGTGCCGTAACCGATGCACTCGCCGCGTCCGGTCGTCAGCACCGCTCTGGTCGAGGTCCCGCCGGCATCCACGCCCACCGTCAGCATGTCGTGACCCATTTGTTACGCGTCCTAACTTGACGTTCCTCAACGGTGAGAATAGTTTTCAACGCAACGCAGACTTACTGCGACGAGTTCTGGGGGCAATGGTGCCACGCAGCATGAACACCGGCAATGGCGCGATCGTCGGCCGTATCGCCGAGCGCCGCCACGCCATGCCGGCTGCGCTGTCGAAGATCGCCGATCTGGTGATCTCGCACCCGACCACGCCGGCGGAGCTGACGATCACCGAGCTCGCCGAGCGAGCGGGCAGCTCCCCTGCCAGCGTGACCCGTTTCTGCCGTTCACTCGGCTTCGCCGGGTACACGCAGTTCCGTGTCGCGATCGCGACCGAACTCGGTCACGCATCAGCGGAGCATGCCTGGATCACGGACATCGGTGCGGAGTTCGAGCCGACGGATTCACCGGAGAAGATCCTTCGGACACTGCTCAACGTGCACGTGAGCGGCCTCGAGACGACGCGGGAGGGCATCGACCTGGATGCCGTCGGCAAGGCCGCGCGCGCGATAACGACCAGCCGCCACGTCGACATCTACGGCCTCGGCGGCAGTGCGGGGATCGCGCAGGAGTTCCAACGCCGGATGCACCGCATCGGCATCAGTTCGCACGCGTGGTCGGATGTGCACGACGGCCTCGCCAGTGCCGTGCTGCAGGACGAGAACTCGGTCGCGATCGGCGTCTCCAGCACGGGGCAGACCAACGAGACCGTGCAGATGCTCGCCCAGGCGGGGTCGGCCGGTGCCCTCACCGTCGCGATCACGCACGACGACGAGAGCTGGATCGCGGATGTCGCCGACGTGTCGATAACGACTGCGGCGCCCGTGGGCTACCTGCGACCGGACGACATGTCGGTGAAGCATTCGCAGCTCTTCGTGATCGACCTGCTGTACCTGCTCATCGCGCAGCAGATGTTCGGCACCGCCACCAGGCGCCTCGCCGCGACCGCGACGGCCGTGTCGGCGCATCGTCGACCTCGAACGATGAAGTCGCATTCGCCTGAGGCGTCATCCGAGATCCAGGAGGAAGCAAGTTGAGCGCCACACCGTCCGATCTGTTCCGTGAGGCGAGCGAACGCCTCGCCCGTCTCACCGCGGATGCCGAGTCGGGGGCCCTCGAGCCCGCGATCGCGCTGATGGTCTCGGCCCTCGACGGCGGCGGCGTGATCCACGCGTTCGGCACCGGCCACTCCGAGGCCTTCGCGATGGAGATCTCCGGCCGGGCGGGAGGGCTGATCCCGACCAACAAGTTCGCCCTGCGCGACCTCGTGATGCACGGCGACCGCGAGGTGGACGTGCTCACGAGCGCGCTGGAGCGCGAACCCTGGCTGGTCGACGAGCTCATGGCGACGGTGCCGGTGGGAGAGGCGGATGTCTTCCTGATCGCCTCGAACTCCGGTGTGAACGGTTCGATCGTCGGCGCGGCGCTGTGGGCGAAGGAGCGCGGACACCGCGTGATCGCCGTGACGAGCATGGAGCACACCATGCGCGTCGAACCGAAGCATCCGTCCGGCAAGCGTCTCGCCGACGTCGCCGACGTGGTGATCGACAACCTCGCCCCCTACGGCGACACGACGCTCGAGGTCACGGGCGGCATCGGCGCAGGGGCCATCTCGTCGATCACCGCCGCCTTCATCGCCCAGCTGCTCACGCTCGGCGTCGCGCGCACCATCGCCGATCGCGGCGACACTCCCCCGATGTACATCTCCGCCAACATCCCGGGCGGCGATGAGCACAACTCCGTCCTCGAAGACCGCTATCGCGGTCGCATCCGTCGGGGAGCCTGACCGGCTTCCCGCTTCACCAGAACCCGAACACCACAACGAAAGGTACGAAGATGGAACTCACACAAACCTCCATCAGCCGCCGCAACCTGTTGCGCGGCGCGGCAGCGACGGCGCTGCTGCTGCCATTTGGCATGTCCCTCGCATCCTGCGCAGCACCCGGCGGTGGCGGAGGCGGCGGCGGTGCCCAGGGCGAGGTCACGGCGGACAATCCCTTCGGTGTCGCGGCCAACACCGAGGTCGACGCGGTGATCTTCGACGGCGGCTACGGCGTCGACTACGTCGAGAACGCGGCCAAGATCATGGCGGCGAACAAGGGTCTGGACGGCGTCACCGCGAAGGTCTCCGCCTCCACCAAGATCGCGCAGGAGCTGCAGCCGCGGTTCGTCGGCGGCAACCCGCCCGACCTCGTCGACAACTCGGGCGCGAACTCGATCGGCTGGAACACCATCCTCGACCAGCTCGAGGATCTCAGCGACGTGCTCGAGTCCGAGAACCTCGAGGGCAAGAAGATCGCCGACACGCTGTTCGACGGTGTGAAGGCGCCGGGCACCTTCGGCGACAAGTTCGCCGCACTCAACTACGTGTTCACCACGTACGGCCTGTGGTACTCGGGCAGCCTGTTCGAGGAGAACGGCTGGGAGCCGCCGACCACGTGGCAGGATCTCAAGGCCCTCGGTGAGGCCGCCAAGGCGCAGGGCAAGTACCTGTTCCTGTGGGGCAAGGAGGCTGCGACCTACTACCAGACCTTCGTCGTGGACTCCGCGGTGATCCAGTCCGGTGACGAGGTGCGCCTGCCGCTGGAGAACCTGGAGGAGGGCTGCTGGTCGCATCCCACCCTGCAGTCCATCCTCACGATCCTGCACGAGCTCATCCAGTCCGGCTACGTCAAGCCCGGCGGTGGCGGCACGCAGTTCACGCAGGCGCAGTCGCAGTGGAGCCTCGACATGGAGGCGCTGCTGTACCCCTCCGGCTCGTGGATCGAGAACGAGATGAAGAAGACGACCGCTGAGAACTTCCAGATGAAGGGCGTGCGCGAGATGCCCCTGGATGACAACGCGACCACCCCGGCGGGCTTCATGCGCGCCGAGGCCGGCGAGCCCTTCATCGTCCCCTCCAAGGCGAAGAACCCTGCCGGCGGAAAGGAGCTGCTGCGCACGATGCTCTCGAAGGAGGCGGCATCGGCGTTCTCGAAGGAGAAGCTCGCCCCCACCGTCGTCAAGGACATCGTCCCCGAGGACGGATTCGGATCGACCGCTCTCGTGTCGCAGGTCGAGATGATCGCGGCGGCCGGAACGGGCATGTTCACGATCAAGTCGTTCAACCTGTACGGCATGAACTCCGACCAGCTGCCGATCTGGAACTCGTTCCTGGACGGCAAGATGACTGTCGCGGAGATCACGAAGCAGCTGCAGGACCTGACCGACAAGATCCGCAACGACAGCTCCATCGAGAAGATCGAGATCAAATGAGCCTCAGTGCTCCCGGTCTCGACGTGGCGCTGGACACCAGCGCCGTCGTCACGGCCCGCGCGGGACGCCGCAAGGCGCCCCGTGCGGGCCTGCGGCGCAGGATGACCTTCGACTACGCGTCCTTCCTGTTGATCTTCCTCGGGCTGCCGGTAGCGATCTTCCTGATCTTCGTCATCTCGCCGTTCATCCAGGCCGTGTACTACGCGATGACCAACTGGACCGGTTTCTCGCCGAACATGGACTTCGTCGGCTTCGACAACTTCGTACGGCTGTTCCAGGACCCGACGTTCCTGCAGGCCATGGGCAACAACATCCTGCTCGCCATCGTCGTCCCGCTGATCACGATCGTGATCGCCCTGATCTTCGCGAGCATGATCACCGTCGGCGGCCCGAGCCACGGTCAGGTGCGCGGGCTGAAGGGCTCGAGCTTCTACCGGGTGGTGTCCTTCTTCCCGTATGTCATCCCGGCGATCGTGATCGCGATCCTGTGGAACATGATCTACACGCCCAGCGGCCTGCTGAACGGGCTTCTCGGTGTCGTCGGGATCGACACGAACGACTTCGCGTGGCTGGGCGATGCGCGCACCGCGATGGGCGCGACGATCTTCGTGATCGTCTGGAGCATGGTCGGCTTCTACATGGTGCTGTTCATCGCCGCCATCAAGGGGATCCCCGGGGAGACCCTCGAGGCTGCGCGCATCGACGGGGCGGGCCGGTTCCGCACCGTCATCTCCATCGTGCTGCCGCAGATCCGCGACAACGTGCAGACGGCGTACATCTACCTCGGCATCCTGGCCCTCGACGCCTTCGTCTACATGGCCGGTCTCAACTCCACCGGCGGCCCTGGCAACAGCACGCTGGTGATGAGCCAGTACCTGTTCCGCACCGCCTTCGAGAAGGGGCAGTTCGGCATGGCGAGCGCGATGGGCGTGGTGCTCGCCGTGATCACCCTGCTGTTCGCCGCGATCGTGATCAGCGTGTTCCGCCTCGCAGGCGGCAAGGATGAAGGAGGACGCGCATGAGCCTGCAGACGCGAGCCGCAGTAACGATCGATCCGAAGTCGGCACGACGCACGGTCACCACGAAGTCCACCAAGGGCGACAAGGCCGTCGGCGGCGCATCCCACGTCGTTCTCGTCATCTGGTCGCTCGTCGTGATCATGCCGATGCTGTGGACCCTCATCGGATCCTTCAAGACCACGAAGGAGATCTTCGCGTCGCCGTTCGGCCTGCCGGCGGACTGGAACTTCGACAACTACATCAACGCCTGGGTGGGCAACAACTTCGGCGGCATGTTCATCAACACGGTCATCGTCGTGGGCGTCTCGCTCGTGCTGGTGATGGTACTGGGGGCGATGTGCGCGTATGTGCTGGCACGGTTCTCGGTACCGGGCAGCCGCGTGATCTACTACCTGATGCTCGCCGGTCTCACCTTCCCGGTGTTCCTCGCGATCGTGCCGCTGTTCTTCATCCTCCAGGGGATGGGCCTGCTGAACACGCTCCCCGGCCTGATCATCACGTACGTCGCGTTCGCACTGCCGTTCACGGTGTTCTTCCTGTTCTCGTTCTTCAAGTCGTTGCCGTACGAGATCCAGGAGGCCGCGTACGTCGACGGTGCGAGCGAGTGGCGCACCTTCTTCCAGGTGATGCTGCCGATGGCCAAGCCGGGAATGGCGGCGGTGGCGATCATGAACTTCCTCGGGCTGTGGAACCAGTTCCTGCTGCCGATCTCGTTGAACACCGACAAGAGCAAGTACGTGCTCTCGCAGGGAATGGCGTCCTACGCCTCCTCGGCGGGCTACGCGCTCGACTTCGGCGAGATGTTCGCCGCCGTGGTCATCACCATCGTCCCCGTGCTGATCGTGTACATCTTCTTCCAGCGCCAGTTGCAGGGTTCGGTGTCGCAGGGCACCTCGAAGTAGCACTTGCCGTGGGGGGCCCCTTCCGCCGCCGGGGCCCCCTCTGGCCAGCGGCCGCACGAGGGGGCGCCGACGGTCAAAGGGGGCGCCGATAGGATCGAATCCATGCGAATCGTGGTCATCGGAGCAACCGGACACATCGGCAGCGTCGTCAGCGCGACGCTCGAATCGGACGGGCACGAGGTGCTCCGCGCGTCGCGCGGCAGCGAATGGACTGTCGACATCACGGATCCGCGATCGGTCCGCGCCCTGTTCGAGAAGACGGGCGAGGTGGATGCTGTGGTCGTCGCCTCCGGATCCGTGCCGTTCGCGCATCTCACCGAACTGACCCGCGACGACTACCTCACCGCGTTCACCTCCAAGGCGCTGTCGCAGATCGACGTCGTGCGCACGGCTCTGGACCACGTTCGCGACGGCGGATCCATCACCCTCACCTCCGGCGTGCTCGCCCGTGAGCCGATCGCGACCGGTGCAGCGGCGGCTGCCGCCAACGGCGCCGTGGAGTCGTTCGTCGTCACGGCCGCCGCGGAGGCGCCACGCGGCATCCGCATCAACGCCGTCTCACCGAACGTGCTCGAGAACTCGCCCGGCTACCACTCCCTGTTCGCCGGCCAGCGACCGGTGACCGACGCTGAGATCGGCCGCGCCTACACGCTGGCCGTGCGAGGGCTCGTGACCGGCCGCGTGATCACGATCTGACGCGCACGCTCTCTCGAGCGTCGAGCGACTGCGCGACAGCATCCATCACGAGCTGTGCCCGGAAGCCGTCCTCGATGCTCGGCAGACCTTCCACATGGTCGCCGCGGGAGACGCGGGCGAAGTCACCGATCTGCGCGCCGGCGCCATCGATGAATGACGTCACCGGTACGGGCCGCCGTCGGATTCCGGATGCTGTCCCGATCACGACATCCGGCTCGTTGGAGTCGGCGCGGATCCACCCTTCGGCGCCGAGGATCTCGATCGTGACGCCGCCCGGCACCGCAGCATCCGGCGCCACACGGCTGATCGTCAACGACACCGACGCACCCGACTCGACGCTCAGATGCAGGTCCGCGTCATCGTGGTTGGTGACCTTGCGAGCGCGACCGGACCCGGCATCCATCCGCTCGGAGATCGTCGTGCGCGCGAAGGCGGTGACCTGCGTCACATCTCCGACCATCCACCGCACGAGATCGATGGCATGCGGGCCGAGGTCGGAGATGACGCCGAGCGGCTCATCGGCGGCGTCGAAATGCCAATCCCATCCCCTCGCCGGCGTCGCGGCGGATGACTGGAGGTAACGGATGCGGACGTGCCGCGCAGTGCCGACGACCCCCGCGCTGATGGCGTCGCGCAGCTGCCGGAACAGCGGATGCCACCGCAGTGTGAAGCCCGTGAGCGCCGGCCGCTCAGCGAGCAGGTCCCGGATGCGACGGGCGCTCTCCACGTCCAGCGCGAGGGGCTTCTCGCAGAGGACAGCCGCTCGGAAGCCCGACACCGCGCGTACGGCATCCTCGTGCTGCGCCGGTGGGGTCGCGATGATGACGCCGTCGAGGTCCTCGGCGACCAGCATCCGCTCGACCGAGTCGTAGGAACGTGGGATGCCGTGCGCCGAAGCGAAGTCAGCGGCCCGTGCAGAATCGCGCCCACACACGGCGACAAGGTCGATGTCGTCCACCTGGCGCGCGCCGGGGACGAGGTACGTGGACGGCCACATGCCATGGCCGATGATCCCGAGCCGAAAACGGCCGTCCCTGTGTTCGATCGCCGACCGAGTCATGCGGTCAGCGCCCCTCTTTGGCCTCGGTGTGGTGGCGGATGACCTCTGCGACGACGAAGTTGAACCACTTCTCAGCGAACTCGGGGTCGAGGTGCGCCTCTTCGGCGAGCGCACGCAGGCGGGCGACCTGCTGCTCCTCACGCTTCGGATCGGATGCCGGCATCTCATGCTCCGCCTTCAGGATGCCGACCTGCTGAGTCGCGCGGAACCGCTCGGCGAGCATGTAGATGAGCGCGGCGTCGATGTTGTCGATGCTGCCTCGCAGTCGCAGCAGCTCAGCGCGGGCGTCTTCTGCCTCGGTCATGTGTCTCCTCCTGGTCGCAGCTACGACGATATCGCGAGGGGCACAGGGAGCGGCTCCCGTCAGGCCGGATTCCACGCCATAGAGTGGGCGCATGAGCACCGATGAGCCTGGGTCGACCGACGACACGACCGCTGCCGAGGCGCCGGTCACCCGGCGGGCCGAAGCCGCGACGAAGGCGAAGCCCAAGAAGCAGAAGACGGTCAAGGCCGAGCCACCGGCAGAGCCTGAGATCAAGACCAAGCCGGTGATCGAGCCGGTGCTGTCGAGCCGTTCCTTCTGGACGCGCATCGAGCGGCCGTTCGCCTTCGGGTTCCTGGTCACGCTCGGGGCTCTCGCCGCCATCCTGCTCGGGCTGGCACTGTCGAACCTCTCGACCGTCATCATCTACATCGCGCTCGCGCTGTTCGCGGCGCTGGGCCTCGATCCCGCGGTGCGTTTCCTCGAGCGACGAGGGTTGAACCGCGGCTGGGGCGTCGTGATCGTGCTGCTGGGTCTCATCGTCGCGCTGGGACTGATCATCTGGGCCATCGTCCCGGTCGTCGTGACGCAGATCGCGACCTTCGTGAAGGACGTACCGGGGATGATCGCAGACTTCCAGGGCAGCGACCTCTACGCGACCCTGGAAGATCAGTTCGGCGACCAGTTCCAGTCGCTCGTGGGCGACGTGCAGACCTTCCTCACCGACCCTGGCAACATCGCCACGATCGGCGGGGGCGCGCTGCAGGTGGGCGCATCGATCGCCAACGGCATCTCCGGTGCGGTCATCGTGCTGGTACTCATCATCTACTTCGTCGCCACGCTGCCCGGCATCAAGACCGCGATGCTGCGCCTCGTGCCGGCGCGCGACCGCGCGAACGCCGACATCATAAGCACGCAGATCACCGACTCGGTCGGCGGCTACGTCATGGGCATGGTGACTCTGGCGTTCATCAACGCCATGGTCGTGCTGGTGCTGTACACCGTGCTCGCTCTGCCGTTCCCCCTGCTGCTGGCCGTCGTCGCGTTCCTCATCACGCTGATCCCTCTTGTGGGCTCGCTGCTGTTCTGGGTGATCGGCACCGGGATCGCGCTGTTCGGCGACAATATCGTGTTCGCGCTCGTGTTCGCCGTGATCTACCTCATCTACATGCAGGTGGAGTCGTACTTCCTCACACCGCGCGTGATGAACAGGGCCATTTCGATCCCCGGATCGCTGGTCGTGATCGGCGCCCTCGTCGGAGGAACCCTGCTCGGGCTGCTCGGGGCGCTCGTGGCCGTACCGGTCACGGCATCCATCCTGATCATCATCAAGAAGATCTGGATACCGCGTCAGGACTCCAGGGTCTAGACGCCCTCGATCGACTGGTCGACCACGCCGACGAAGCGGCTTCCGACGCCGTCGAACTCGCCCCGGTGCTGTCCGGCGGCAGGTTTCGGGAGCTCGCTCAGTGAATGGTGGCGGCACATCACATAGGTGAACTCCGGCCACCACTTCTTGGGTCTGGTCGTCTCGGTGTAGCCGCACACATCGCAGGTCAGCGTGGCCCACACCGGACGAGCACCCTTCTTGCGGTTCTCCCTCGACTGGGTGAGCCATGCGGGCGGGTCCTGCTCGAGGGCCGCGAGCTCGGCCTCGCTCATGCCATCGCCGAGGCCGTGGCGGTCGACCATCTCCAAGGGGATGTCGAGCCGCTGAGCGAGATCGCGCTTCGAGATCATGCGCGTGAGTCCATTGCCATGGGCTCCATTGTCTCAGGCGGTCGCGTCGTGCACGTCGAAGGGGCCGCCCGATGCAGACCGGACGACCCCTCGATACCGCGCGATCAGAGCAGGTCGTTGTCCTCGAGCCACTGCTTCGCGATGTCCTCAGGCGACTTCTCGTCGACCGTGCTCTGCACGCCGAGAGCGACGAGGTCGTCAGCGCCGAGTGCTGCGCTGACCGCATTGATGACGTCGGCGACCTCGTCGGCCACATCGCTCGAGGCGATCGGCACGACGTTCGACGCCAGGATCAGATTCTCCGGGTCTTCGAGCGCGACGATCTCCTCGGTCTCGAAGGCCGGGTCTGCGCTGTAGATGTCGGCGACCTGGATCTCGCCGGCCAGCAGCGCCTCCAGCGTGGTGTCGCCGGTAGCGGAGAAGCCGAGGTCGACGCCGTACAGCTCCTTGGCGCCGGCAGGCCCGTACGGACGCTGCTCGAACTCCGGTGCGGCGCCGATCGTCGGCTTCTCACTGACGTTCGCCAGGTCGGCGATCGTCGTGAGGTCGTTCGCCTCGGCGAACTCCTTCGTGACCGTGTACGTGTCCTGGTCGCTCGCCTCGGCGTAGTCGAGCGCCGTCAGACCCTCCGGCAGCGCGTCCTGGAGTGCCGTGTACACGTCCTCCGGGCTGGTCACGTCGGCCGAGTCGTCGTAGAACTCCAGCAGGTTGCCGGTGTACTCGGGGAAGAGGTCGATCGCGCCCGACTCCAGGTCGGGCATGTAGGCGTCGCGCTGACCGATGTTGAACTCGCGTTCGACCGTGATGTCGGCGTTCTCGAGCGCCTGAGCGTAGATCTCGGCGATGATCTCGTTGGAGTAGTAGGCCTGGGAGCCGATCACGATCGTGTCGGATCCGGCGCTCTCGCCGCCTTCGTCGGTGGGCGCGTCCAGCGGGTTGCTGCTCGCGCAACCGGCGAGCACGAGCGAGGCTGCGAGCCCGATGCCGCCGATGAGGGCGAGGCGTGACTTTCGTGCGGTGAACATGATGTTCCTTCCTGGTGGGGAGTGCTGTTCCTGGTGTGGAGTTCTGGTCAAGTACTGGAGGCCGTGGCGGGTGCAGCCGCGGATGCCGCGCGGCGAGCCGCCTTCGACGTCTCGGAACGCGGCGTCCGGGAACCGGGTTTCGCGGCCCGGATGCCGCCGGGCACGGCTGCCCGCTGGGCGAGCGCGAGCAGCATGTCGGCGACCAGCGCGAGCACCGCGACGAGGATGGCACCGCCGAGCACCTGGTCGAATCGGCGCAGCGGGATGCCCTGGATGATCGGCCAGCCGAGGCCGCCGAGGTTCACATATGCGGCGATGGTGACCGTGGCGATCACCTGCAGGGTCGCAGCGCGCAGTCCGCCGACGAGCAGCGGCATACCGAGCGGCACCTCGACCTTCCAGAAGATCTGCCATTCGGTCATGCCTGTCGCACGGGCGGCGTCGATCACACGGCGGTCGATGGCCTCGAGGCCGGTGTAGGCGCCGGCGAGCAGGGACGGGATCGCGAGCAGCACGAATGTGATGGTCGCGGCCTCCGGCACGCGCAGGACTCCGAGGAGCAGCACGAGCAGCACCATGAGGCCGAACGAGGGCACGGCTCGCGCCGCGCCGGAGATCGCCACCGCGACCTCGCGTCCGCGGCCGGTGTGACCGATGAGCCAACCGACGGGGACGGCGATCACCGCGGCGATCAGCACCGAGATGACGGTGTAGAACAAGTGCTGACCGAGCAGCACGGGCAGCGCGTACTGACCCTCCAGCCGCTCGGGCGAGAAGAGCCAGGCGAGAGCCTCCGCGAAGACGTTCATGCGGCGGCCCTGACGATACGAGCCGGGCGGCGAGCCGCATTCGGAGTCTTCATCGCGCGCGTCCACGGCATCAGCGCACGGCCGGCGAGCAGAAGGAGAAGATCGATGATCAGGGCGATCAGCACGACGGCGATGACCCCGGCGAACACCTCGGCGATGATGCGCCTCTGCAGTCCGTTCGTGAAGAGGTAGCCGAGGTTCTCCACCCCGACGAGTATCCCGACAGTGGCCAACGAGATGGTGCTCACCGCGGTGACCCGGAGCCCGGCGAGGACGACCGGCGCCGCGAGCGGGAAGTCCACCGTCCAGAACCTACGAAGGCCCCCGTAGCCCATCGCGGTCGCAGACTGCCTGATCGCCGGATCGACCGAATCGAGGCCGTCGGCGACCGCACGTACGAGGATCGCGATCGCGTAGATGGTGAGACCGATGATCAGATTCGCCGGATCACGTGTCGATACGCCGATCAATGCGGGCAGCAGGATGAGCAGCGCGAGCGAGGGGATCGTGTACAGCAGACCGGTGAGAACCACCACCGGTCCTCGAACGAGCCGGTAGCGCCAGGCGACCCACCCGAGCGGCAGCGAGAGGAAGAAGCCGAGGACGATCGGGATCGCGCTCTGCCAGAGGTGGGCGAGCGCGAGTTCGAGGATGAGCCCGATGTTGTCGGCGATCCAGTTCACGAGGCGCCGGCCTCCTCAGCGCGGACCTCGGATGGCGCATCCGATGGCGCATCGTCGTCGAGAAGCGCCCCCTGCGTGCGTCCCTCCGAGTCAACGACGACCCGGCCGCGCGGTGTCTGCTTGATGCGCAGCGCCCGCCTGCCGCGCTCGGCGCCGATGAACGCCGACACGAAATCGTCTGCCGGGTTCTCGATGATCTCGCTCGGGCTGCCGACCTGCACGATGCGTGCGCCCTTGTCGAGGATGACGACCTGGTCACCCAGCAGGAATGCCTCGTCGATGTCGTGCGTGACGAAGACGACGGTCTTGTCGAGCTCCTGCTGCAGGCGGATGAGCTCCTGCTGCAGATCTGCGCGCACGATCGGGTCGACGGCACCGAACGGCTCGTCCATGAGCAGGATGTTGGGATCGGCCGCAAGGCCGCGTGCCACGCCGACCCTCTGCTGCTGCCCGCCGGAGAGCTGACTCGGGTAGCGGTCTGCGAGCGCCCGGTCGAGACCGACGGTGTCGAGAAGCGTGCGCGCGCGCTCGTGCGCCTCCTTCTTCGACGTGCCGGTCAGCCGCAGCACAGTGGAGACGTTGTCGATCACCGTGAAATGCGGCATGAGCCCGGAGTTCTGCATGACGTAGCCGATGCTGCGCCGCAACGTCACCGGGTTCTTGTCGAGCACGCTCTCACCGTCGATCTCGACGTCGCCGCCCGTCGGTTCGACCATGCGGTTGATCATGCGCAGCAAAGTGGTCTTGCCGCATCCGGATGACCCGACGAACACCGTCGTCTTGCGTGACGGCAGCACGAGGCTGAAATCGTCGACGGCGAGAGCTCCGCCGGCGAATCGCTTCGAGACCGAACGGAACTCGATCATGCGTGCCCTGCTTCCGTCGCCCGGCTTATGATCCGACCTCCACCTGGCGTGGATCGAACGCGATGTGGCCGGAGATGTCCTTGCCGAGGCGTTCGAACGCGGTCGGGTACGGGTTCGGGTAGCCCCAGGCGGCGTCGGCGTATGTCTCGCCGTCGACGATCGCCGAGTGGTACTGCGCCTCGCCCTTCCAAGGGCACGTGTACGGCGTGGGACTGTCGACGAGCACGCCATCCTTCACAGAGGTCAGTGGGAAGTACCAGTTGCCCTCGATCGAGATGAGATCGCTCTGGTCGGCTTCGGCGATGACGGTTCCTGCGAGTACAGCCTTCATGGTCATGTCTCCTCAGATTCGGTTTCGAGCGTATGGGAAGGGTCGGACATATGGGGGCATATTCTTCGGCTGTTCGGAGCCGAGCACGAGATGGATGGGACCGCAGCGGTCTCAGGCGGAGTCCCGCCCGTACTGCTCGAGCAGCCGCAGCCAGACCTCGCTGACGGTCGGGTACGCGGGTACGGCGTGCCACATCCGCGAGAGCGGCACTTCACCCACGATCGCGACGGTGGCCGTCTGGAGCAGATCCGCGACGTCCGGGCCCACGAAGGTGACGCCGAGGATGACGTCGCGTTCGGTGTCGACGACCATGCGGGCCTGTCCGCTGTACCCGTCTTCACGGAGGCTGGAGCCGGCGACGGCCCCGAGGTCCTGATCGATCACGCGGATCTGGAATCCGGCATCCTCGGCAGCCTTCGCCGTCAGCCCGACCGATGCGACCTCCGGTTCGCCGAACACGACCTGCGGCACAGCGGCGTGGTCGGCGGTCGCGACGTGGCTACCCCATGCGGCGTCGTCGACGTCGCCACCGTTCGCGCGCGCCGCGATCGCATCGCCTGCCGCCCTGGCCTGGTACTTGCCCTGGTGGGTCAGCAGCACCCGTCCGTTCACGTCGCCCACGGCGTACAGCCAGTCGCTGCCTGTCACGCGGAGCGTGTCGTCGGTGGTGATGTACCTGCCCGGCTCGAGGTCGACGGTCTCGAGGCCGATGTCGCTGCTGCGCGGAGTGCGTCCGGTCGCGGCGAGAACTTCGGATGCTGTGACCTCCGTGCCGTCGTCGAGCGTCACGGTGACCCCTGCAGCGCCGCGCGCGACGCGCGTCGTTCCGGTGTTCGTGCGGACGTCGACGCCGAGCTCGCGCAGTCCCTTCTCGACGAGCTCACCTGCGAACGGCTCCATCTTCTCGAGCAGTCCGCTGCGTGCGATCAGTGTGACCTCCGCGCCGAGGCCGGCGTAGGCGGTGGCCATCTCGACGGCGACCACTCCGCCGCCGATGATGGCGAGGGATGCCGGGATCTCCTGCGCACTCGTCGCCTCACGGCTCGTCCAGGGTTTCGCTTCGGCGAGTCCAGGGATGGGCGCGATCGCGGCATCCGTTCCTGTGCTGATCGCGACCGCGTGCCGGGCGCTGAGCACCCGCGTGGTGCCGTCTTCCGCCGTCACGGTGACTTCACGCGGACCGGTGATGCGGCCGTGGCCGCGGGCGAGATCGATGCCGGCAGAGTCGAGCCACTTCACCTGACCGTCGTCGGACCAGTCGCTCGTGAACGAGTTGCGGCGGGCGAGCACGGCGCGCACGTCGAGCGTTCCGGTCACCGCCTCGGCTGCGCCGGCCACGTGCTGCGCCGCGCGCAGCGCCTGAGCGGATCGCAGCAATGCCTTGGAGGGCATGCACGCCCAGTACGAGCATTCGCCACCGACGAGCTCACTCTCCACGATGATGGCGGTGAGCCCGCCCTGGACGGCTCGATCGGCGACGTTCTCACCGACGGGCCCGCCGCCGAGGACGATCAGGTCGTATGAATCCGTTGACATGTCGTCGCCTCTCGTCGGAACCGGTACCGCACCAGTCTTGTCGAGATGCAACGCGATGTCACCGGTCTTGTTCCCCGGCGCGGTCGCATAACTCCGGAGAAACGGGCCGAATCGGCCTCGAGGTGGACCGAATCACGCCAGAGTGCCGAGAAGCTCCGGAGTTATGCAGTCGTGGTGTACCGGCATCCGCCGGATCACGCCGTCGTCACGGGATCAGGACGACCTTCCCGCGCTGACGTCGCTGCTCTATCGCCGCGTGCGCGTCGCCGGCGCGCTCGAGCGGATACTCATCGACCGGCGGATTCACCCGGCCGTCGGCGACCGCGGCGAGTGCCCGCGCCTCAAGCTCGCGCAGCTCCGAGATCGGCCGTCCCAGGGGAACCGTGACGGTCAGCGACCGGTCGACGATGTCGTCGGTATCGATCCGCACGGCCTCACCGCTTGACCATCCGATGATCACCACGCGCCCGCCGCGCCCCAGTGCCTCGAACGCGGCCCGCCCGGTCGCACCGCCCACGCCGTCGATCAGCAGCGACGGCTCGCGCTCCTCGAGCAGTGCGGTCATCTGAGACGGCCAGGACTCATCCGTGGCATCCAGCGCGAAGAATCTCTCGACATCCGACGCCAGCCCCTCCACGACTGCGCGCTTCGCCTCACCTCCGTACAGGGCGACGACGGTTGCGCCGACCGCGAGGGAGAGGTGGACCAGCTGGCTGCCGAGCCCTCCGGATGCTCCGGGCAGGATGACGACGTCCGTCGCCTTCATCCGTGCCTCATCCAGCACGTACTGCGCCGTGCGTCCCGTGCCGATCGCCGCGACGGCCTGAGGGAAGGACACGCCGTCCGGCACAGAGTGCAGCGCGGTGGCCGGGGCCAGGGCGTACTCGGCGTATCCACCGTTCAGGAATCCGACGTGCGCGACGACCCGACTGCCGATCAACGATCCGTCGACGTCCGGACCCACCGCATCCACCATGCCTGCCACTTCGCGACCCGGCGTCATCGGCAGTGCGGGTCGCGGCATGGACGGCGGCCCGTCGGCCTGCCTGATGTTCGTGTCCACGGCATGCACTCCTGCCGCCGCAACCCGGACGCGCACCTGCCCTTCCCCCGGCTCCGGAAGGTCAGCCTCGCCGATCACGAGAACCTCCGGTCCGCCGAACTCCCGCTGCACGATCGCCCTCATGCCGTCGCTCCCTTTTCCATGTCGTCATCTGATGCGGCCTCGACGTCTGCTGCGACTCTGACGGTCGCGACACCGTCCGCGGGCCCGACCCGCTTCGCCAGGACCACCGCCACGGCCGCGATCGCCCCCGCCAGTGCGAACACAGCGGTGAACGGATCCGTGATCGTCGCGAGCGCGGCGAAGAGCGTGCCGGTGATCGCCAGCACCATCGCGCTGCCGAACGAGTCGGCGACCGTCATGGCCGCACTGTTGAAGCCCTGATTCGCTGGCGTCGACAGCGACAGCGTCAGCACGCTGCTACGGGGACTCATGAGTCCCATGCCCGAGCCTGCGACGACCCATGCGACGGCGATGACCAGCGCATCCCACCGGAAGGCCGAGGTCGCCAGCACGATGGCGATGCCCACCAGCACCAGTGCGGTTCCGATCCGCAGGGCGATCACGTTCGGCAGTCGGGCGCCCATCCGCCCTTGCACGGTCGATGCCGTCGACCAGGCGAGGGCGCCGCCCGTCAGTGCGAGCCCGGCGAGAGTGGGCGTGAGCAGGTACCTGTCGGTCAGCAGATACGGCACGTACACCTGCGTGCCGAAGAAGGCACCGGCCACGAGTCCGCGCACGAGGATCACCGATGGGAGCCCTCGACGCGCGATGAACGTCCCCCGAGGCACCAGCGGCCGCACGGCGATCAGCGCGATCACGACTGCGGCCACCGCCAGCACCGGACCGACACCGGGAACGTCGCCGACGAGGTTGAGCGCGAGCACCGCGAACGCCGCGAGTACCGACCAGCCGAGCCGTCCGAGCGCCCACGGCGCCGTCGCATCACCGCCGCCGGACAGGCCGCGAAGCGCCGGAACCACCATCAGCAGCGCGGCCAGGGCGAGCACGACGACGCCGAGGAAGACCCAGTGCCAGCTCCACAGGTCGGTGACGACAGCGGCGATCGTCGGCCCGATCAGCGACGGCACGACCCACGCCGCGGAGAACGCGGCGAAGATCGCCGGATGCTTGTCCTGTGCGTACACCCTGGCGACCACGACGTAGAGCGCGACCATCATCGCCCCACTGCCCAGCCCCTGCACGAAGCGGCCGGCCACGAGGATCTCCATGGTCGGCGCGAGTCCGGCGATGAGCAGGCCGGCGACGAACGCGGCCACAGACGTGTACAGCGCGGCAGTCGGTCCCCGGCGATCGGACCAGTTTCCTGCGACGACCATGCCGATGACTCCCGTGGCCAGCGGTCCGGCGAACGCGAGTGCGTACAGCCGCTCTCCGCCGAGCTCGTCGCTCACGACCGGCATCACCGTCGTGACGGCCAGCGATTCGAACGCTCCGAGGAACACGAGAGCGCATGCCCCGATCGTGATCCAGAGGTACGTGCCGCTCATGATGCCCGGTGCGGGCGGCTCGGCGGCCCGCACTTCTCCTGTGTCCGTCGTCATTCCCCCGACGTTAGAACCTCAACCATGGTTGAGGTCAAGCGGGGCACACTTGTCAGTCCGAAATACAGATGTCAGTCGATCCGGGCCGATTCCGACATGCATGTGTGATCCGGGCTGACAGGTGCACCGGCGACGGGCCGACGAGGGCGCGTGACGGACGAGTCAGACCGTACTCAGAGCGCCTAGCGCGCGAGCAGCAGACTCGTCGGCACCGGCGCGGAGGTGCGGTGCCGGATGCCGCGGGGAGCACCCGTGCGATCGTCGAGGTCGAGCACGCTGATCTCATTCGAGCGCTGCCCGGCGACGAGAAGCGAGCCGTCGTGGACGAGATGGTGGCGGGGCCAGTCCACCCCTGATTCAGCGAGCGCGAGCGGTTCGATCGTCTCGCCGGCGCCGCGCACGCGAAGGGCGGCGATCGTGTTGCTGCCCCGCAGCGCGGTGTACAGGGTCTCGCCGTCTCGGGAGAGGGCGAGCTCGGCGGGGAAGTCGGTGCCGATCTCGGCCGCCGGAGTCACCGTGGTCGCTGCGGCGAGCGCCCAGCGGCCGTCCGGCTGCACGGCGAGCGTGAAGATCTCGCAGGAGTACTCGGTCACGATGTGCAGATGCCCGCTCGGGTGGACGACCATGTGCCGAGGGCCGGTGCCCAGCGGCAGCATGATCTCGTGATCCAGCGTCAGCCTGCCCTGCGCCGGGCGCCAGATGCGCACGAGGTCGAACCCGAGGTCGGTGGTCGCGATGCGTCCGTCCGGCAGGAATGCCGCGGCGTGCGCATGGGATGAGCGAGCGGGCTGCTCATCCTCTTCGACCGCCGCTTCGGGCTCCGGTGCCGCAGGAGTGTTGAACCCGAGCACGTCGTCGAACAGCAGCAGCCCCGAGCGCGGCGGCTCCACGACAGCAGCAGGGGGCTCCTCGAACGTCATGGAACCGCTGCGCAGCATGGCCGCGGCGATCTCCTGCGCCGAGGGCTGCGAAGGATCGTCTCCTGCGGCATGCTGCGCAGCATCCGGATCATAAGGATCGAGCGCATACGCCGCGATCGTCGGCTTCAGGAGCGACCCATCAGCAGACACGTCGATGCGCACGACCCGGCCGTCGCCGTAGCAACTGGCGATCAGGTACGCGCCGCTGGGCGCGACCGCGAGGTGGCAGACGGAATCGCCCGCCGCGACCGGGCGGCCCATCGGCGCAAGTCCAGACTGGCCGGTGCGGGTGAACGCCTGCACGGTGCCGTCGCCTTCGAGCGCCGCGTAGACGACGTCGAGAGACGGATGCCGCGTGAGCCACGAAGGAGACGCGGTCCGGGTCACGACGCCGCGGTAGGCGAGCGTGGCCGGCTCGCGCCCCTCATCACCTTCGAGCAGGCCGATGCCGGTGGCATCCCCACCCATGTCGGCGCCGTAGCCACCGACCCAGAACTGCGTCACGACTCAGTCGAGCAGGTCGTGACGCACGATCACCTGATCGCGCTCCGGGCCGACGCCGATCACCGAGATGCGGGTCCTGCTCATCTTCTCGAGTGCGAGCACGTACTCCTGCGCGGTCTGCGGCAGGTCCTCGAAGGTGCGCGCGGTGGAGATGTCCTCGCTCCAGCCGGGGAAGTCCTCGTAGATGGGCTTCGCGTGGTGGAAATCGGTCTGGTTCACCGGCACGTCGTCGAACCGCTCGCCATCGACGTCGTACGCGACGCAGACCGGGATCTGCTCGAGTCCGGTGAGGATGTCGAGCTTGGTCAGCACGAGGTCGGTGATGCCGTTGATGCGCGTCGCGTAACGCGTGATCGGCGCGTCGTACCAGCCGACCCGGCGCGGCCGGCCGGTGGTGGTGCCGAACTCGAAGCCGGCGGAACGCAGCCAGTCGCCCTTCTCGTCGAAGAGCTCGGTCGGGAACGGACCCGAGCCGACGCGCGTCGTGTACGCCTTGACGATTCCGACGATGCGGTCGAGGCGCCCCGGTCCGACTCCGGAACCGGATGCCGCGCCTGCAGCCGTCGCGGTCGAAGAGGTGACGAAGGGGTACGTGCCGTGGTCGATGTCGAGCATCGTCGCCTGACCGCCCTCGAACACCACGACGTCACCGCGCTCGAGCGCCTCGTCGATCAGATGCCCGGTGTCGGCGACCATCGGACGCAACCGCTCCGCGTAGGAGAGCAGCTCCTCGACGATCTCGTCGACCGTCACCGCACGGCGGTTGAAGACCTTCACCAGCAGGTGGTTCTTCTGATCGAGCGCGCCCTCGACCTTCTGACGCAGGATGTTCTCGTCGAAGAGGTCCTGCACGCGGATGCCGATGCGGTTGATCTTGTCGGCGTAGGCGGGACCGATGCCGCGGCCGGTGGTGCCGATGTTGCGCTTGCCGAGGAAGCGCTCCGTCACCTTGTCGAGGGTGCGGTGGAACTGCGTGATGAGGTGCGCGTTCGCACTGACCCGCAGCTTCGAGACGTCGATGCCCCGCGCCGAGAGCGCGGTGAGCTCATCGAAGAGCACTTCGGGATCGATGACGACGCCGTTGCCGATCACCGGGGTGACGCCGGGCGAGAGGATGCCGGAGGGCAGAAGGTGCAGGGCGTACTTCTCGTTGCCGACCACGACGGTGTGCCCGGCGTTGTTGCCGCCGTTGAACTTCACCACCCAGTCGGTGCGGTCGCCGAGCAGGTCGGTCGCCTTGCCCTTGCCTTCGTCGCCCCACTGGACGCCGATGATCACGATTCCTGGCATGGGTAACCCCCTGGGTAATGCTTCTCGCCGGGTTTGCACCGGCCGATGAGCTGGCCCGATCGGGCCGTTCCATCTTAGCGAAGCCCTCTGAGACGCCCGCGTGGGCGGACCGACGGCGTCGAGCCTGGCGGGAAAAGCGCGGGATCTGGCTCTCGGGCCGGTCGACGATGTCGGCGGCCACTGGGAGGATCGGATCATGCCCGATGCGCCCATCCGCCCCACGCCGCGCGCGACGAACACCGCCGGGCCCGATGGCGCCACGCCCGCTGATGCCGCACCGCGCTCCCGCGGATCGCTCACCCTCATCGCCGCTCTCGTCACCGTCGTGCTGTGGGCGTCCGCGTTCATCGGCATCCGCGGCGCCGGTCCGCACTTCGACCCCGGCTCGCTGGCACTGCTGCGCATGGCGGTGGGCAGCGCCGCGTTGGCGATCATCGCGCTGCGGCACGGCATCCGGCTACCGGAGCGCCGCTACTGGCCTCTGGTGATCGTATGGGGGATCGGCTGGTTCTGCGTCTACAACCTGGCCCTGAACAGCGCCGAGCTGACGCTCGACGCCGGCACCGCCGCGATGGTCGTGAACCTCGCGCCCCTGATGGTCGTCGTCTTCAGCGGACTGTTCCTCCGCGAGGGCTTCCCCCGACCACTGCTGATCGGGGCTCCGATCGCATTCCTCGGCGTGGTGCTGATCGGCATGAACTCCTCTACGAGCGCCGGGCTCGACATCACCGGTCTTCTGCTCGCCCTGCTTGCGGCGGTCATGTACGCGGGCTGCACGCTGGTGCAGAAGCACCTGCTCACCTCAGGAGTCGACGCGACGACGCTGACCTGGCTCGGGGCGATCGTCGGCACCGTCGCACTGCTGCCGTGGGCCGGCCGTCTCGTCGCCGACCTGCAGACCGCGCCGCTGGACGCGACGCTGTGGGTCGTGTATCTCGGCATCTTCCCGACGGCGATCGCCTTCACCACCTGGGCGTACGTGCTTCAGCGGAGTACAGCCGGACAGACCTCCGCGACGACCTACGTCGTGCCTGCGATCGCGATCCTCATGTCGTGGATGATCCTCGGCGAGGTGCCGACGCTGATGATGTTCATCGGCGGGGCGCTGTGCCTGCTCGGCGTTCTCGTCACGCGGATGCGGCGGCGCCCCCGGCGGTGAGCGATCCGGCTACGCGTTCGGAAGTCCCGCGCGTGCTCGCGCCTTCGACACCTGTTCGCGGCGGGCCTCGATGATCTGGCCGAACTCCGTCGCAGTCGCCGGCCGCTGATCGATCAAGCCGTCGAGCACCTCGACCGGCACCCACATGATCGTCGTCATCCCGGAGGCGAGACACGTCACCAGCTGCGGTTGACGCACCAGCGCTGTCGATGCGATGTACTCCCCGGCTTCTGCGACGCCGACTTCGATGCGTCCGGCCTGTTCAGTGTCGAGCACCATCTGCACGGCGCCGTCGGTGATGAACCCGACCTTCTCGAGGGTGTCGCCCTTGCGCACGATCGTCTCGCCCATCCCGAACCGTTCGAGAGTCGCGGCAGCGTAGACGACGTCGCGCTGCTCGGCGGGGAACTGCAGGGCACTCTCGACCAGCTCGAGAGCCCGCGCGCGGTTCTCCGGTTCTTGCAGCGGGTCGGTCGTGTCGCCGTTGAAACCGAGTGCGCGCCGCCTGGCGCCGTACCAGAGCCACGCCAGGAAAAGACTCTTCGCACGCCCCTCGTCCGCTGCGGTGTCGAGGGGCAACGAGACCGAGTAGGCCGCTCCTCCGTGGTACGCGCCACGCGGATGCGCGTTCTCGGCGAGCATCGGCAGCGAGCTCGCGACATCGGTCAGCAGCGCGATCACCTCGTGTGGCGGATCGTCTGTCGTGAACTCGACGTCGACGGACGCGTTGTAGATGGCGCCGGAGCGGCTCTTGTTGAGTATGACCCCGTCGGCGAGCGCCGCATTCGGCACGATCTGCAGTCCGTTCGAGGTCTGCACGTGCACCGACCGCCAGTTGATGTCGACGACGCGTCCCGATGCACCGCCGCCCTCGATCGCGTCGCCGATCTTGAACGGCGACTCGAACAGCAGCAGCAGGCCGGAGAAGATCCCCCCGGCCGCTTTCTGCAAGGCGAGGCCGAGCACGATCGACCCGAAACCCAGACCGGTCCAGATCGCGCCGACATCCGCACCCCACACGAATTGCAGGAGGAGCGCCACGCCGATGATGACGAGGAAGACGCGCGCGAGTTCGACGAAGATGTTCGGCACACGGCGCTGCCACGTGGCATCCGCGTCCTTGCCCTTTCGACGGAACATCGCCACGTTGAACGCCGAGAGCACGAGCAGGACGACCAGAGTTCCCAGGATCGTCGCGACGATCCGCAGCCAGACGTTGCCCGCATCGGACTGGAGGGCGAAGGCGAGCAGAACAAACAGCGCCGCGAAGGGGAGCACCCAGTTGCGCAGGAAGCGCACCGGCTTCGCCGCAGCGGAACCGCGCCGGCTGAGCTCGTGAAGCACCTCGCTGGTGATGACCAGCAGGAGCGGCAATCCGACCGCCAGTCCGAGGGCCCACCAGCCCCACCCTTCCTCGAAGGGATTGGCGATACCGCTCATCCGATCACCCGCCACACCGCCTGCTCAGTGCCGTCGACCTCGAGCGTGCCGACCTGTTCGAAACCGACCGTCTCCTGCAGTCGGCCGTGCACGGCGTCGCTGACGTACACCCCTGGCTCGGTGGTGACGGTGCGCACACGCTGCGAGAGGTTCACCGCCTCACCCCACAGGTCGTAGGCGAGGCTCGCACGGGAGACCACGCCGCTGGTCACCAGGCCGGAGTCGACGCCGGCACGCAGATCGATCGAGGATCCGTGCTGGGCGTTGAATCGGCCAACAGCCGCGCGCATCTCGCCGGCGAACTGCACCGCACGACGCACGGCGTCCACCCTCGGCGTCATCAGGCCACAGGATGCGAGGTAGCCGCCGCGCAGTGTCCGCACGCTCTCGACGCCGGTCTTCTTCGCCGCCTCGTCGAAGAGGCGCATGAGCTCGTTCAGCGCGGTGATCTCCTCCTGTTCGGAGATGTCCCGCGCGAATGCGTCGAAATCGGTGAGCTCCGCGAAGACCACCGACACGTTCTTGTGTGACTGCGCGATGGCCTCTTCACCGGCGCGATACCGCTCCGCCACCTCTTCGGGCATGAGGGTGCGCATGATGCGGTCGTTCTCGGCCTTCTCCTCGTCGAGGAGCTGCTGCTTGAGCTGCAAGCTCTCGGCCATGTCGTTGAAGGCGTTGCCCAGGTCACCGACCTCGTCGCGTCCGCGCACCGGAGCCCGTACGCCGTAGTCGCCTGCGGCGACCTCACGCACGGCGACCGCGAGTCTGCGGATCGGGCGGGAGAAGGTCTGCGCGAGCAGAAGAGCGGCGAGGCTCACGAGCAGCAGCAGCGCGAGAGCCGAAAGGATCAGATTGCGAGTGAAATCGTTCACGCGCGCGTATGCCTCGCTCGTGTCCGCCCGGGCGACGATCACCCAGTCCAGATCGCCGATGTGCAGCGGCTGATACGCCGAGACGCTCTCGCCGCCCAGGTAGTCGCGATTGACACTCACGCCCGACTCGCCGCGTTGCGCCGCCTCGACGGCCGAGGACACGATCGGCTGCTGCAGGATGCTGCCGCCGTGCTGCTGCATCTGATCGACCGCGTTCTGCGCTGTTCCGCCCGCACGAGAGCGCCGTGCGAACTCCTCCGGGTCCTCCACCAGCAACCGGGAATTGCTGCGCATCAGATCGTCGGCACCGACCAGGTACACCTCTCCCGTGCTGCCGAAGCCCTGCTCCTGCCAGCTTTCCCCGCCGGTGGTGAGTTCGTTGATGGTCGCCATCGGAACCTGCACGATGAGCGCACCGTAGATGCCGTCGGCGTCGGCGATCGAGGAGACGACCCACATGTTCGGCTTGTTCTCTCCCGGCTGCCAGCGTTCGAAGTCGGTCGTGACGACCGCGGTGGGGGATCCGGAGGAGATCACGCGTCGGAAGGCGTCGGCCAGCAGGCTGTTGGCGTACGTCCCCTCGGTGAGGCTGATGCCGAGGTCTTCGCCCTTGTACGCGGAGTACACGATGTCGCCGTGCTCATTGGCCACGAGCATGTCCTCGTAGCCGAGGTCTTCGATCGCGCTCTTGTAGATGCCCTGGTACCGCGCGTTCAACGCCGAGAACGTGCTGCCGTCTCCTGGGTCGATAATCGCGAGACGGTCCGCCGACTCCGGCGTGGACGCGGTGTACACGGACTGCAGGTACTTGCCTGGCGTCGACTGCGGAATCAGTCCCACGCCGTCGTAGTCGTTGCCCGAGCGCTCTTCGAGCGCAGGGATGAACACATCGTCGTAGAAGGTCTCGAGCGCCTGTTCGCGCTCCGGATCCAGTGGCTGCTCCTCGAGTTCGTGCCAGGCTCCATCGAACGCCCGCGTGGATTCGACGACAGACTCGCGCTGCGACATCGCGACGACGTACTGCTGGAGAGAGGTGAGAGACTGCTCGATCTCGTGCGCGCGCATCTCGCGGATCGAGGTCATGTGCGCCTGCGTCGCCTGTAACAGCGACTGCCGGCCGTTGACCACGCCGATGATGCCGACAACGAGCGCCGTGATGAGCGCGGTGACGAGCATCATGAGGAGCAGCTTCGATTGAATGCTGATGCCGAATCGTCGCGGCGAGCGCAACCTCTCCGCCCTGGTCTGCTCCACCGTCTCATGGATCTCTGACACGCCGTTCCCCCTCGCGAACTCGTGGCGTCGCAACTACACAGGGACATTCCTATCGCATCAGGATGGCTCTTATCGAGCATCCAATATATTGCGGCTGTGAATCGTCTCCGACAGACTGAGGAAATGCGTCACGATGACTCTTCCCCCAGAAACCCCGCACGTCATCGCAGGCGCCGGGGAGCCCTCGCGACCGTGGTGGCGACCGCCGCACTGAGTCTTGCCATCGCCCCAGCAGCCTCGGCCGCGACGACGACCGCGTGGGCATCGTGGGATCCGCTCGCCGGAACGGGCGGGAACTACACGTCGTCGATGACGCTCGCCGGACAACCGACCCTGACCGCCACGATAACCAGCGACTCGCTCGGCGGTGGAGGAATCGGCGTCATCTCCGGCGCTTCGACGTGGCTCTCCGACAGCACGCCGATCGGCGCGGAGTACGGGTCCAGCCGCAACCAGCCCTATCTGAACCTCCGCCCGCAGGCGAACAGCGCAGCCTCCCCCTCCACCACGACGTACACGTTCGACACTCCTGCTCCGGCTTCCGGCTGGGCCTTCGCGCTCGGTGACATCGACGCCGACTCGCTGCGCATCTCGGGCACCACTGCGACGGGCGCAGCGCTCACCGCCGCGGATCTCGGCTTCCGGGACGCATTCAACTACTGCGACCCCGGCGTCGGCGTCGGTATGTCGTGCGCCGGATACGTCGGCGACGTGCCCACGTGGGACCCGGCGACGCTCACGCTCATGGGAAACCCGACGGCAGCGGACACGGCCGGCGCGGCGGCATGGTTCGAGCCGACTGTGTCGATCAGCACGCTCACCTTCGAGTACTCCCAGCGCTCCGGCTTCCCGATCTACCAGACCTGGTTCGCGTCGATGGCGCGAGACATCACCGGCACGGTCAGCGACGTGGAAGATGGACCGCTCGACGGCGTCGCACTCTCGCTCACCGATGCGAACGGTGCAGTCGTTGCCACCACGACCACGTCCGGTGGCGGTCTCTACTCCTTCCCCGGATTCTTCGCGACCGACGGGTACCAGGTCACGGCCACCCCGCCGCCCGGCAAGGTCGGAGTGGTCGCGACCGGAACCGCTGACCTGCGCACGGCAGACGCCGTGGTCGACCTCACGGTGCGCGACATCGCCTCGCTGGACGGCACCGTGACTGCGGCCGGCTCCGGGATCGGTGGCGTCACGGTCACCGCGACCGGCCCGGGCGGCACCCTCACGACCACGACCGCGGCCGACGGCACGTACTCGTTCCCCCTGATCGGAGACGGCACGTACGACGTCGCGATCACCGTGCCAGCGGGCACGGTGGCGGTCACACCGGCGACGAGGAACGAGACCGTGGCGGGAACGGACCTCACTGGCATCGACTTCGAGCTCGCCAGGCTCGGGTCGATCTCCGGGACGATCACGGACTCCGACGGCGATCCGCTCGACGGCGTGACTGTTTCGCTCGACGGCCCCGCCGGCACGACCACCGCCACGAGCGGCGCGGACGGGACGTACTCGATTGGCGACCTCCCGCCCGGCACGTACGACATCTCGGTCATCGCCCCCGACGGGTACACGGTCGACGGGCCCGCGGTTGTGACTGCGACGATCACAGCATCCGGTGACGTCATCGTGGATCGCGACTTCGCGCTGATCGCCGACCCGGTCGCGCCTGTGGACCCGATCGATCCGCCCGCCCCCACGGTTCCACCCCCCGGGCAGGCCCCGGGCAGCAGTGGATCCGGCCCGCTCGCCGTGACCGGTGCCGACAGCAGCCCGTTCATCGTGGCAGGCGCCATCGCCCTTCTCGGCGGCGGCCTGCTACTGGCGATCGGTCGTCGCCGACTGCAGCGCTGACGCCGTCAGCCGTGGGATGCCGGCCTGCCTCCCTCCGGGGGCGGGCCGGCATCTGATCATGCGGGAGAGCCGATTCCATGCTGAACACGGAACCAGTGCTCTGCCGCGTCAGCATCGCGCTCCTGCATCGCCGCACGCATCCGCCGATAGCAGTCGCTGCGGAACTCGGGCGGCTGGAGCGGCGGGGCGGTGTGCCGAAGATTTCGCTGGACCATGAGGCTCGCCTCGTGCATCACACGGCTGAGGACGGCATTGCCGGATTCCTTGGTCAGGAACCCGACGAACATCCGCGAGGCGAGCATGAGCGCGCTGCTGTCGTCCAGATCCGATGCGTCGATCATGCGATCGAGCAGTTCGATCGCCGACTCCAGCGCTGAATCATCCATGCGCATGACCGCCAGGTGCAGGACGATCCCCGCCTGAAGCCCGGTGTACTCGAGGGTCTTGGCGACGATCTCGTCGGAGATCAGGGTCACTCGTGTGTACCGGTTCGGCGACACTTCGACGAGGCCTATCCACGACAGGCGCTGCAGCGCCTCACGAACAGGAGTACGCGAGACGCCGAGCGTCTCTGCGAGCTCTTTGTCGCTCAAGCGCTCGCCGGGCTCCAACCGGCCCTCGACGCTCGCGTCACCGATCGCCTCGTAGACCGACTCACTCAGCGCCACGGTGTCGGACGCGATCGCGCCGACCCGCCGCCGCAGCAGCTGCTGCGAATCCTGCTCTCGAACCACGTCCCCGACTTTCATCGACCGGTATCGACCGGCCCCCCTGTGAACCGATGATACCCGTGCCTACCGACGCGCACTCGCAGCGATATATCGGATGTGAGTAGTCTGAACACATGCGCACGAGGCCACCCCACCGACGTGCGAAGAGCCGCGGCGGCGCCCGGTTCGCCCTGTCGGCGTTCATCTGCGTGCTCGTGGCAACTGCCACCTCCGTCGCCCCATGGACAGCCGCGCCGGCGCAGGCGATGACGCAGGTGCAACAAGCGACGGGGTATCCCGGGGACCAGGTCACGATCGTCATCCGCAACGACAACACCGGGCCGGCTTTCTCCCCTTGGAACGTGAATGCACCAGCCGGAACGAGCATCGTATCTGCGAGTGGATCCGCCGCATCCGGATCCTCTCAGTTTCCCTGCAGTGGATCCGGGGCATCCGTGGTGTGCGGACCGTCGGGAGCGGGCGGCTGGGCGGCAGGCAACCTCGTCACCGTCGTATTGCAGATCGACGCCGCAGCGGCCGCCGGCGTCACCACCGGCGCGTCTGACATTCCCGGAAGCGAAAGCGGCTCGTACTCGATAACCGTGCTCGCGCCTCCTGCCCCGGAGATCATTGCGCCGAGCGATGGCTCGCGCACGCTCGACACGCAACCGACGATCACAGGTACAAAACGCGCCGGCTACGGCTCGAACGTGCTCATCGATGGCGCCGACTCGTGCGCGATCGCGGCCGATGCGGGGACGACATGGTCGTGCACGCCCTCGACGCCCTTGGCGATCGGGATTCACGCCATCACCGCGACCCAGACCAGCCCCGGCGGTGATGTCTCGCCGTCCTCTGCGGCGGTCTCGGTCGAGGTGCTGGAGCCGGCCGCGCTCGCCGTCACTCACGCCGGAGTGACCACGACCCCGCCCGCGGTCGTCGTGGAGCGCATCGTCAGCGTCGCCAACGGAGGTCCGGGCATTGCGGAAGCAGTCAGCGCATCCGTCGACCTCGGTGGGTTCCCCGCGACCACCTGCACGGTCGCCGGCGTCGACACCGACTGCGCGATTCTTCCGGGAGGCGTCGCGCTCGGAGACCTCGCCTCCTCGGCGACCGTCGAGATCCGAGCAACCGGAAGTGTCCCCACCGGGACGGCGGAAGGCACCGTATTCACGCTCACCGCGTCCGCGGACTCGATCAACGACGCCGCGTCACCGATCTCAGCATCCGACACGCTCACCGTCGTCGCCCCCGCACCGCCGGCCATCTCCCGGCCGGCCGTGGGGAGTTCGACGACTGACCGCACACCCGCGATCGGCGGGACTGCGCTCCGCGACGCCGGAGTGACCGTCAGCGATGCGTCCGGTGCCGTGTGTGAAACGACAGCCGATGCCTCGGGCAACTGGAATTGTTCGCCGAACCGTGCGTTCGGCGTCGGTGATGTCGCCCTCACTGCGGTGCAGAGCATGGGTGGCCTGACGTCCGATCCCAGCACCACGCACCGGTTCACGGTCGCTGCCATTCCCGTCCGACCGCCACCGCCTCCGCCGACGAACACCGAAGAGCCGCCTCAGACATCGTTCCCGCCGGCCGCGCCGAGACCGCTTCCTTCTCCTGAGGAGACAGCACCGCCCACTGCGCCTGAGGAGACAGCACCGCCCACTGCACCGCCCACGACCACCGAACCGGATCGTGCCCCGCTGCCGTTGTCGCTGTCCTTCGCGGCTGACGAGATACAGCCGGGGACCGTGTCGACGCTGCGAGGTACGATCGGCCCGGTCTCCGGAGACGAGCCGATCGAGATCTCGCTCTCGGGACGCGTCAACCAGGGCATGGTCTATCGACTGGTGCGCATTCTGGTCGACGACGCGGACACGGAGTCCTGCGTGACCGAGACCCGTTCGTTCTCTTGCACGGTCGTGCTGCAGCCGGGTGAGCGCGCACAGATCGAAATGCGACTCTTCGCGGATGCCCTCAACGCGCCCGATCGGGCGATCCAGCAGGTGTCGCTGAACACCGGCGACGGCTCCGGCGACAACACCCGCACCGTGACCACCGCCATCGCGTCCGACGACAGCGACACCGATGAATGGAAAGCCGCGTTCACTCTCGACATGTCGACGCTCGAGGGCGCCTTCCTCCCTCTCACCGCCATGCTTCTGCTCGCACTCGCCGCATCCGTGGCCGAACGACGTCGACCTTGACCCCCTATCTGGAGCCGATCCATGTCTGACACCGCACCCAAGAAGCGCCGCAACCCCGCGCCGATCATCCTTGCCGTCGTCGGGGTCGTTCTCGTCGTGTACTACGTGGTCGTGTCATTCTCGGGGGTGCTGGACGCGAACACCGAGGTTCCCATCAGCGGCGACAACGAGACCTCCGACAGCAATTACCTGACGCTGCGGATGTCCACGCAGGACATCGATCTCACGAACCGCGTGGTCGAGGCGAACGTCATCCCCATTCCGCATGGATCGCTCGTCGGCGACAAGTCCGGCGAGATCTCACGCAACCTGCGCATCGAGGTCTCCAGCGGAGGCATCACCACGTCTGTGGTGACCTTCCCCGGCGAGTCGATCGTCGACCCGACATCGCTGACGCTGTCGCTCGAGCGCGGAGACAGCGCCTACCCGTTCGACACCCCCTACGCCGACTTCCAGCTCAGCGTGCAGGACGACGAGACCGGACGCGCGGTCCCGTTCGTCATCGAACTCAACAACTCCGCACGACCCTGGGTGCTCGCCGGACATCGTGGCGCCGACATCGCCGAAGGCGAGCGCACGCTGGTGCCGGTGACCATCGACGGATCGCGCGACCTGCTCAGCATCACCCTGGTCAGTTTCTACGTCCTCGCGATCCTTCTCACGACGCTCATGGCCGTCGTGATCATCGGCAGCGCGATCATCCGGCGCAAGCTCGAGTTCTCGAACGTCATCTGGCTGTCTGCGACGCTGCTGTCGTTTCCGGCGCTGCGCGGCTCGATGCCAGGCGCTCCTCCCATCGGCACCGCGATGGATTTCATCGTGCTCTTCCCCTGCCTCGTACTCATCGCCGGGATGCTGCTGTGGACCGGCATCTACATGCTGTGGCGCGAGAGCACGGTGCTGCGTCGGCGGACCCTCGAAGAGGAGGAGGTCGCCGCAGCGGCGGCTCGTGCGACGGAAGCAGATGATTGAACGTCCGCAGAAGGAGAGACGCCGCCCCGGCGACCTCGCTAAAGTGATCCCGCAGGAGGCAACATGACAACCTGGTGGCCCTACGCCCGTCTGGCATTCGCCGTGCTCGCCGCAGCGGCGATCATCGCGCAGCTGGTCCAGACGATGACCAACGCGCTCACGGCGACCACCGAATGGGGTGGCCACATCCCCACGGTGGCCACGAACTTCATCAGTTTCTTCACCGTCGAGTCCAACATCCTGGCTGCCATCGCGCTCACGATCGGCGCGATCTGGGCCTGGACGTCCGGTAAGAACTCCGACCGTGAGCCGGCGTGGCTGGCCACTCTTCTCGTCTGCGTGAGCACGTACATGATCGTGACCGGCATCGTCTACAACCTCCTGCTCCGCGGATACGCACTGCCGCAGGGTCAGACCGTGCCATGGTCGAACGAGGTCCTGCACGTCGTCATTCCGCTGTTCATGCTCGTCGACGTGCTGTTCGCGCCGAAGCGTCGGGCACTGCCGTGGAAGGCGATGTTCATCGCGGTCGCGTTCCCGATCGTCTGGGCGGTGTACACGCTGATCCGCGCGAACTTCATCATCAGCCCGGCGAACGGAAACGCCTGGTGGTATCCCTACCCGTTCCTCGATCCGCACCGGCAGGGCGGCTATGGCGGGGTCGTCGTCTACATCATCGGCATCGCCGTCGCGATCATCGGCGTGGCCGCGCTCGTCATCTGGGTCGGACGCCGTCGCGGCGCACGTTCCCTTGAGCAGGCCGACCCGATGGTCCAGGCCCGCACGGTCTGAGCGTCCTCTCGCCACGAGGAGTGCTCGGGTGATCGATATGGTGTCGTTGTGGATGGATCCGTGCCGACACCCGTGATGAGCCCCCGGCGTCGCGACAACCGTGTCCACGCCACCGAGACGCCTCTGCCCGCCGCGCAGCCTGTGCAGAGCGCCCGCGCGTCCGTCCCGGCGCATGCTCGAAGGCGACGGATCGCCCCGTGGCTCCTCGTGAGCGCAGCCGCACTGGTGCTCGTCGGCGTGATCATCGCAGGTGCCCTCGCGACCGGTCTGCGCGATGACGCCGCGGTCACGGCATCCGGCAGCGACCCGATCATCGGTCGCGACGCGCTGAGTGCGCACTGCGTGCCGAGAGCGCTCGGCGAGAGCGGCGAACGCGTCGAACGGTGCAGCGAGACGGCTGACGCCGTCGATGCCCCGCCGCACGCACCGGACGCACCCGCCCTCGACGCCGTCGAGGAACAGGATTCCGCCGCCGAGGAGGGCGTTCGGGACGATCCGGCGGCAACGGTCGGCACGACGCCGGATGCAGCCGGCCCGTCGGACGAGTCCGCCGGAGTATCCGATGACGCTCCTCCCGCCTCGCCCCCGGGATCCGCCGCACCCGCACCCGCACCCGCACCCGCGATTCCCGCACCTCCTACCTCGGCACCCGCACCCGCACCGGCCGCACGGCCCCTCGCCTTCACAGGGATCAGCGAGACCCACGCGATCGGCCTCCTGGGCATCCGGATCCTGTCGAGCTACACGCTGTCGCTCTCGGGGCAGCCAGGGGCGACGGCATCCGTCGTGTATGACGGCGCCACCGCCGGTTCCGTGACCTTCGACGCCGGTGGTCGGGCCCGGATCACCCTGGGCGGATCGTTGATCAGCGCAGGCCTCCGTGATCCGGTCATCCGCGTCTCGTACACGGGCGGCACGGTCGGCGCCGACATCCAGGCGACGCGCGACTCGATCTGAGCTCAGACCGGCACGACGTCGCGGTCGACGAAGTCCACGATCGTTCTCGTGAACAGCTCCGGGTCCTGGATGCTCCACACGTGGCGCATCCCCGGTGCGATCCAGGTACGCGTCTGCGGCATCGCCGCCGTGAGCGCCGGGAACGCCGCGGCGACGCTCCTGGACTCCCTCCCCCCGGCGATCGCGAGCATAGGCCCGGCATATCGGGAACGCCCCTCGGGCATCGCGCCCGCGAAGATCTCGCCGTACATGCGCATCGCGGCATCCTTGGCGACGCCCATCCCGTCCGAGACGAACAGCTCACGAGAGTCGTCCGGGATGCGGAACATCGCCGCCTGCATACTCCAGAACCAGCGCCTGTCCCACGAACGCAGCTGCATTTCGGCGAGTCGACGCTCCCACCCGCCGACTCCGGTCATGGCCGCGCCGGTCACCATGCACGAGCGCACGACATCCGGATGCCGCATGGCGAGATGCACGCCGATCACACCGCCCATCGACAGGCCGACGACGTGCGCTCTCCCCTCCGCCGCCCGTTCGCGGATGATGTCGGCGATGTCGTCGGCCGCGCCGGCGAGACCGGGCCATCGCTCACCCGACCGCGCGCCGAAGGCCACGACATCGGGCGTGATCACGTGCCGGCCTGCGAGCCCCTGCACCTGCGGTTCCCACATCCAGTTGCCCACGTTGCCGCCGTGCAGCAGGATGATCGACTCGCCCGCGCGAACGCCGTGCTCGATCGGATACCGGTCCATCAGGGCGTCTCCTCGGTGACGGCGACGCGCACGTCGGAGAGCCAGGCGAGCTCGGCATCCGCCACTCGCAGCCCCGCGTCGAGGGTCGCGTTGCGCAGCACCGCCCCGAGCCCGTTCGTGGGCCGCGGAAGGTCGGCGAGCTGCTCGCGTTCCGCGCGGATCGCGTCGGCCCGTTCGTCGAGCAGAGCGAGCACACCATCGACGCCGAGCGGCTCGGCGAAGAAGAGCCGGGCGAGGAACGGCTCCTTGGGCAGCGGCGCCTCGATCGGCGAACGCAGCCAGGCATGCAGCTCCTCCCGTCCGACGTCGGTCAGCGCGTGCACGCGGCGGTCGGGGCGTCCGGTCTGGACGATCAACTCCGTCTCCACCGCGCCGTCGGCCTCCAGCCGGTCGATGGTCCGGTAGATCTGCGATTGGTCGGCATGCCAGAAGTGCGCGACCGATCCGGCGAATGCCCGGCCCAGGTCGTAACCGCTCTGCGGGGCGATGTCGAGCAGGCCGAGGATGGCGTGTCTCAGGTGCATGGATCTAGTAGACCACGCATATATAGGACTGCACAAGTATGTGATCGGTATGGGGATTTCTGCCCGTGCTTCCGGGATGTCCGAGGCGGATGCTGCGATTACGCTGGTGCACGGGGGAGAGCGGAGCACCGTCTCCCCCGCGCATGCGAGGAGACAGTGATGAACGAGTCGAACGCCACCGCTTCCGGGGCAGCCTCCCCACCGCCGCCCCCGCGGCCGCCAGCGCCCTCCGCGGCACCGGCGCCGGCACCGTCACCGTCCGCAACGCCCGCCGTGGCACAGGCGTCGGCACAGGCACAGGCGCCCGCCGCCCCGCGCACCGCCCCGTCACCTGCGCCGGCCACGGGATCGGACTCCACGCCGAGCGACGCCGAGATGACCCGTGCCGCGAACGTGCTGAAGGTCGTCTCCGACGCGTACTCCGCGAAGATGGTGGGGCAGGAGCGCCTGCGCACCAGCCTGCTGGTCTCACTCATCGCCGGCGGCCACATCCTGCTCGAGTCCGTACCGGGACTCGCCAAGACGACCGCGGCATCCACCCTCGCCGACACCGTCAAGGCCAGTTTCAAGCGCATCCAGTGCACGCCCGATCTGCTGCCCAGCGACATCACCGGCAACCAGATCTACGACGCGCAGGCAGGCTCGTTCCGCACCGTGCTCGGTCCTGTGCACGCGAACTTCGTGCTGCTGGATGAGATCAACCGCTCGAGCGCGAAGACGCAGTCGGCGATGCTCGAGGCGATGCAGGAGCACCAGACCACGATCGGCGGAGAGGTGCACCACCTGCCCAAGCCGTTCCTCGTGATCGCGACGCAGAACCCGATCGAGCAGGAGGGCACCTACGAGCTGCCCGAGGCGCAGATGGACCGCTTCCTGCTGAAGGAGATCGTCGAGTACCCGAGCCCCTCCGATGAGTTCGAGATCCTCCGTCGCATCGACTCCGGCGTGCTCGATCCCGACCGCCACGTCGCCAGCGCCGTCACGCTGGAAGACGTGCAGCTGCTGCAGGACGTCGCGAGCCGCATCTACGTCGACGCCGCGATCCGCAACTACATCGTCTCGATCGCCTATGTGACCCGTAACCCCGGCCCGTACATCGGCGAGGAACGCGCCCGCTACATCAAGTACGGCGCGAGCCCCCGCGCGAGCATCGCGTTCCTCCAGGCATCGCGTGCGCTGGCCCTGCTCAACGGCCGCTCGCACGTGCTGCCCGAAGACATCCGCACCCTCCGCCACGTCATCCTCCGCCACCGCGTGCTGCTCACCTTCGAGGCCGACGCCGAGGGCATCCGCAGCGAGGAGATCATCGACCAGATCTTCGCGGCAGTACCGACGCCGTAATCCCTTCATGGCCAGCCTGATCACCCAGGTGAAGAGCAAGCTCTTCATCCACTCGTCGCAGAAGTCGATGCACGCGCTCGACGGCGCCTACGCGTCGCTGCTGCACGGGCGCAGCCTCGACTTCGAGGATCTGCGCAAGTACGAGTACGGCGATCAGGTGCGCGACATCGACTGGCGAGCCACTGCGCGCCTCGGCACCCCGCTCGTGAAACGGCACCGCGCGAACCGGATGCACACCGTGCTCTTCGTGGTCGACACCGGCAGGTCCATGACGGCGCTCGCGCACGATGAGAAGCCGAAGAAGGACCTCGCGATCCTCGCCACAGGTGCTCTCGGCATCCTCGCCCTGCGACACGGCGACGATTTCAGCGTCGTCCACGGCGACGCCGAGGGCGTGCGTCGACGTGCACCGGGCCGTAGTGAAGGGGCGCTCGAGCACGCCCTCCGCACGATCGATCAGGCCATCTCGGAGGGTCGAGCGCCCAGCGACCGGGACGCTCTGCTCTCGTTCGTCGCGCGCACGATCGCGCGGCGCTGCATCGTCGTGATCATCACGGACGACGCGCCGGTCACCGATGACACCGAGCGGATGCTGCGCCGGCTGCGCGTGCAGCACGATGTGCTGTGGATCACTCTCCGCGACGCCGACCCCGTGCTCGATCATGCATCGCACTCGGTGCGCGCAGACGTGAACACCAGATGGGCCGTCCCCGACTTCGTGCACGGCGACCGCGAGGTGCTCGGCGAGCTCATCGCCAGGACACAGGCGGATGCCGCCAGGCTCAACGAACTGCTCGATCGCCTCGAGATCAGCCACACCGCCCTCGACACCCAGGATGACGCGGTGGCCCAGCTGCTGCGCATGCTGAACCGGAGGGCGCATGTCCGGAACTGACGAGCTCTACCCACCCGCGCAGTACGGGTGGGGATGGATGCTGCTGGCACTCTGCATCATCGCCGTGCTCATCGTGGCCGCCTGGTTGCTGCTCTTCCTCACGAAGCCGCGGCGCGGCATCGTGATGCAGGGCGACGCGCAGGGCTCTGCGCCGATGACCGCCGACGTGCTCACGCAGCTGCGGCAGGAGTACCACGAGCGCATCGGCCAGATCGAGGCGGACTACCGGGGCGGGTCGCTCACCGCGCGGCACGCCAACCTCGAGCTGAGCCGCGTCGTGCGCACGTTCGTCAATGAGTACAGCGGCCTCGAGGCCCCCGTGCTCGCGCTCGACGACCTCGTGCGCCTCGGTGTGCCGCCGTCGCTGATCGACGCGCTGCAGCGGCACTACTACCCCAGCATCTTCCGCAAGGGCCCGGCGGTCGACCCGATCGCCGGCGCCGAGGCAGCGCACAAGGTGGTGGGCTCATGGCACTAGCGAACTGGTGGGTGCTCCTCATCGCTGTGGCCGTCATCCTGATCGCGATCGGGGTCGGACTCGCGATCGGCCTGCGCCGCGGCGCGCGCCACCGTGAACAGCAGAGCGCCCCGATCGCCAGGGCGGAGCGGCTGCGCGCACTGCCGTCGTTCCAGCACGCCGTCCGGCGCCGCACCGTCGCCCTCGCGGGTGTGCTGGCTCTCGGCGTGCTCGCCAGCGTGACCGCCGGGATCGTGGCCGCACGCCCCATGGCCTCCGAGACCATCCAGCCGGTCAACACCAGCCGCGACATCATGCTGTGCCTCGACGTCTCAGGGTCGATGAGCGAGGTCGACGTCGAGGTGCTCGGAGTGTTCGAAGAGCTGCTCGACGGTTTCGAGGGCGAGCGCATCGGCCTGACGATCTTCAACAGCTCACCGGTGCAGATCTTCCCGCTCACCGACGACTACGACTTCATCCGCGAGCACCTGCAGAGCATCAGGGAGAGCTTCGACTACCTCGAAGAGGTTCCGGAGCACTGGGTCGGCACGCTCAACGGCCCCGGCGCCTCGCTCATCGGTGATGGGCTCGCCTCGTGCGCCATGCGGTTCGATCACCTCGACGACGAGCGCTCCCGCTCGATCATCCTCGCCACCGACAACGAGGTGAACGGCGACTCGATCGTCACCCTCGAGGAGGCAGCGAACTACGCCGCCTCCGTCGGCGTGCGCGTCTTCGCACTCAACCCCGTGCAGGGCGTCGACACCGACATCAGCGCGGAACTCGTCGCGGCCGCGGAGACGACCGGCGGCGAGGCATACGGTCTGCGCGACACGACGACCGTCTCCGACATCATCGAGGACGTGCAGGAGCAGGAGGCGACGGAGCTGCGCGGTCAGGCGCAGGTCGTGTGGACCGACAACCCGAACCTCTGGATCGCGGTGCTGCTCGTCGCCGCCCTCGGTTTCCTGGTGCTGCTGTGGAGGGTCAGGCTGTGATCTTCCAACCCGTGCTCAACATCTTCCTGCTGGTGCTGCTGTTCGCACCGGTCGCGTTCGTCGTCGTGTGGATGCTGGTGAAGGCGGTTCGGCCTCAGGCCGGGGCGGCGGATGCCGGCACCGGGGCCCCTCCGTTCATCTGGGGGCTGCGCCTGCTGATGCTCGTGGCCTGCTTCATGATGCTGCTGCGGCCCGGCATCCCCGGTGGCGCGACCGAGACCCTCGCGACAGACACCGACATCCTCATCGTCGTCGACACCACCGCGAGCATCGTGGCGGAGGACTGGGACGGCGACGGCCAACGGCTCGACGGCGTCCGCGCCGACGTGCAGTCGATCGTCGATGAGTACCCCGGCGCGCGCTTCGCGCTGATCAGCTTCGACGCTGCCGCCGAGCTGAGGCTGCCGCTCACCACCGACGCCACCGCGCTCATCTCCTCCCTCGAGGTGCTGCGTCCCGAGGTCACGGCGCAGTCTCAGGGCAGCTCGATCGGCATCGCGAGCGCCATGGTCGAGGAGACGCTCGCGGCTGCCGCGGAATCGGCCCCCGACCGCTCCCGGATGGTGTTCTATCTGGGCGACGGCGAACAGACGGTGAGCACCGAACCCGAGTCGTTCTCCGCGAGCGCCGAGTTCACCGACGGCGGGGCGGTTCTCGGCTACGGCACGAGCGAGGGCGGCCCGATGAAGGTCACCTCCGGGAGCTTCGCGGCATCCGAAGAGGGCGGCGAGTACATCGAGTATCAGGGCGAGCCGGCGCGATCGGTGATCGACGAAGCCAATCTGCAGACCATCGCAGACGACCTCGGCGTGCCGTACCAGCTGCGCTCCGCCGACGCCGACATCGAGCTCCCGGAAGCGCCGACCACGACCACGAACTACACCGAGTCCGGGTCAGTGGGCAACGTGATCGAGCTGTACTGGATCTTCGCCCTCGTGATCGTGGTGCTGCTGGGCGTCGAGATCGCCCGCGCCACGATCCTCATCGCGCAGATGCGCGGACTCGCCACCCGGGGAGGTGACGTATGACCTCGCAGACGACCACCCCACTGACCGATTCAGCGGCTGCGACCGTCGCACCGGATGCCGCGGCAGCTCTGCTCGCCGCGAATCGTCGACGACGGCTGATCCGTCGCTGGGTCGCGATCGGCACGTTGCCGCTCACGCTCGCTGCGCTGCTCTTCGTCGGCAAGCTGCTGAGCATGTACGCGTTCGCCCACCAGGCGATCACCGCCTACGTCGTCGACGACTACGCTGGGTCGACGGCCGCGGCCGAGGGCCAGGAGTTCCTGAACTGGTTCGAGCCCTACAAGGCGCCGTACAACGTCGGCACAGCTCTGGCGGGATCCGAGGATCTTGACGGCGCACGCGTCAAGCTCGAAGAGGCTCTCCCGCTGGCACAGGGTCTCGAGGTCTGCGCGGTGCGGGTGAATCTCGCGATCGTGATCGAGCGTCAGGGCGATGCCGCGGTCGACGGCGGCGATGGACTCGGCGGCGCGGCCCTGTACGGCGAAGCGCTGCAGATCACCGCCGATACGCCGGAGGAGTGCAACAGCGAAGAGGCCGATGCGCAATCGCCCGACCCCGATCGCAGCATGGGCGAGACGATCGACGAGCTCGGCGACCGGCTGCAGGAGAAGCAGCAGCAGGCCCAGGAGCAGCAGCCGCCGCCCTCCGAGGGCGAGGGCGAGGAGCAGGAGCAGCCGCAGCAGCCCGGCCAGGACAAGCTCGACGAACTGCAGGACAAGCTCGATCAGGGCGCCGAGGAGCGCGAGCAGAACCAGGGCGACGAAGACGGCCCAGGCGGCGGGACGGACAAGCCATGGTAGAGCCCGAGAAGCAGCGCGCACGCTACATCGCCGGCACCCAGGGCGCCCCTCCTGTGCCACCGCCCGGCGGATATCACGGTGCCCGTCGGGTGCAGCAGATCCCCGCCGCGCTGCCGCAGGGCGCCCCGCTGCCAGTCTTCAGCAGCGCGCAGGAGCCGGACGAGAAGAAGCCTGCGAGCGTGATCGGGTGGATCGCTCTCGTGACGGCCATCCTCTTCGCCGTCGTGCTGCTGGGAACGCTGCTCGCCGGCGGCACCGACGCGCTGTACGGCGTGACCATGCTCACTCTGCAGCTCGTGGTGCTCGCCGTCGTGATCGCCGCCCTGTTCTCCCGACGCGGGCGCGTGCTCGCGGCATCCGCCCTCGTCGTCACACTGCTGCTCAACGTCCCCACCGTCGGGGCGATGAGCGCGCTGCAGACCTCGGCATCGGGCAACTATCAGGGCGAGAAGACCGAGGAGCAGAAGCACGAGGAGGCGTACCCGGGGATCAAGGACCTCTCGTCGAGCACGATCCTCGCCCAGCCCTCGCTTGAACAGGTGCGCACGCAGAGCGAGGAGATCCTCGCCGAGATCCGCAGCCGCCTCTCCGCGCAGTACGGCTACACGTGGACCGAGGCCGGCACCGAGAACCTCCGCCCTGAGCGCAACGGCTACGGCGGGGAATCCATGCTCGTCCAGTACACCTCCGTGCCGTGGATGACGAACGAGCCCATCCAGGACTACGACCGCAAGGTCGCCGTGATGGACGTCATCGAAGACGTCGTCACGCAGTACGGCATGTACGACCTGTACTCGTTCAACGAGCCTTCTTCGGGCATGGACGATTCGATCCAGGAGAAGTTCTACGGCAGCGCCGATCCGCGTTCGCAGAACACCTGGGAGTACTACTCGGACAACTATCCGGATCCGCTGCGCTTCTACGCCGTGATCTACGACACCTCCCACGACAGCACGGGAGAGTTCATCGGCGAGCGCGAGGCCCAGAGCGCCCGCACGGGTGAGCCGCTGGAGGGTCTGCAGATCTACTTCCTCGCTCCCGAACTGTTGAGCGAGGCGGACCGCGAGGAGTTCGAGACGCGGATGAAGGAGTACCCGGGGTACTGAGCGCCTGGCCGCGGCGGAGCGGTTCACGCCACGAAGGAGAGCCCCGCGGCGAGCGCGAATCCGAGCACCGTGGCAAGGCCCGTCGCCTCCTTGGCCTTGGACTGGGCGTCCGGCACCATCGAGTCGACGAGCATGACCAGCAGCGCACCGGCGGCGAAGCCGCTCGCTCCGGCGCTGAACTCGGCGCTCACGGCATCCGCCAGCGCATAGCCGGCGATCGTCGCGATCGCGCAGATGACGGCCACTGCTCCCCACAGCGACAGCACCCGCGAGCGCTTCATTCCGCCGTCCAGCAGGTCGGCGGCCGAGCCGATCGACTCCGGCAGGTTGGAGACGACGATCGCGATGACGAGGGCGACGCTCACCCCTTCGCCGGCGGCCAGTCCGATGCCGAGCACGAGCTGTTCAGGGATGCCGTCGAGCAGCGCCCCCACGGCGAGCGGGCCACCGGCGGACCCCTGCGATGCGGAGGCGCGGCGCTCGACGATCCGGTCGGCGAAGTAGTAGCAGAGCGCGCCAGCGGCGACGCCGAGGACGAGCGGGATCGGACCGCCGAGCTGCAGCCCCTCCTCCCACAGCTCGAACGCGATCGACGCCATGAGCGCTCCGGCCCCGAAGCCGAGCACGATCCCGAGCCACTTCGGCGGCCAGGTCCGCAGCAGCGCGAGCACCGCACCGACGAACAGCGGCGCGGCCGCGACCGCGCCCCACAGCACCGCCTCGATCATGCCCACACCCTAGCCCCGGCATCCGCTCGTTCGTGGCAGGTCCGGCACCGAACAGGCGACACGCCGCGCGCCGATAGACTGGACGTCATGTCCAAGGTCCTCCAGTCCCTGCCCGTCGGCGAGCGCGTCGGCATCGCCTTCTCCGGAGGACTCGACACCTCCGTCGCCGTCGCATGGATGCGCGACAAGGGCGCGATCCCCTGCACGTACACCGGTGACCTTGGCCAGCCCGACGAGGACGACATCGAGTCCATCCCCGGCCGCGCGCTCGAGTACGGCGCCGAGATCGCCCGCATCATCGATGCGAAGACCGCGCTCGTCGAAGAGGGCTTCGTCGCGCTGCAGTGCGGCGCGTTCCACATCCGCTCCGGCGGCAAGACGTACTTCAACACCACGCCTCTCGGTCGCGCCGTCACCGGCACCATGCTCGTGCGCGCCATGAAGGAGGACGGCGTCGACATCTGGGGCGACGGCTCCACCTACAAGGGCAACGACATCGAGCGGTTCTACCGCTACGGCCTGCTCGCCAACCCGCGCCTTCGCATCTACAAGCCCTGGCTCGACGCCGACTTCGTCACCGAGCTCGGCGGCCGCCAGGAGATGAGCGAATGGCTCGTCGAGCACGGCTTCCCGTACCGCGACGCCGCCGAGAAGGCGTACTCGACCGACGCCAACATCTGGGGCGCGACGCACGAGGCGAAGACCCTCGAGCACCTGAACGTCTCGCTCGAGACCGTCGATCCCATCATGGGCGTGAAGTTCTGGGACTCCTCCGTCGCGATCGAGACCGAAGACGTCACCGTGACGTTCGAGGCCGGCCGCCCCGTCGCGATCAACGGTGTCGAGTACTCCGATCCTGTCGCGCTCGTGAACGAGGCGAACACGATCGGCGGACGCCACGGCCTCGGCATGAGCGACCAGATCGAGAACCGCATCATCGAGGCGAAGTCGCGCGGCATCTACGAGGCCCCGGCCATGGCGCTGCTCTTCATCGCGTACGAGCGCCTGGTCAACGGCATCCTGAACGAGGACACCCTCGCGACCTACCACGAGCAGGGCCGCCGCCTCGGTCGCCTCATGTACGAGGGACGCTGGCTCGAGCCGCAGTCGCTCATGCTGCGCGAGTCGATCCAGCGCTGGGTGGGTCTCACGATCTCCGGCACTGTCACGATCCGCCTGCGCCGCGGTGATGACTGGACGATCCTCGACACCGTCTCCCCCAACCTCTCCTACGGACCCGAGAAGCTCTCGATGGAGCGTGTCGGCGACGCGGCCTTCGGCCCCGTGGACCGCATCGGCCAGCTCACCATGCGCAACCTCGACATCGCCGATTCGCGCTCGCGCCTCGAGCAGTACGCGGGCCTCGGCCTCGTCGGCGGCGCCACGGGCGAGCTCGTCGGTCGCGTCACCGCGGGCGAGGCATCCGAGATCACGGGCTCGGTGGAGGATACCGACGAGAAGCTTTCGGATGCCGTCGACACGGCGTCCGAGGGTGCGGCGTTCGACTCCGGCACCGACTGACACACCCACTTTCTGAGACCTTCACGTTCGGGGGGGG
>NZ_JBLVOB010000007.1:980339-1012036 GCF_053543555.1 Microbacterium xerophyticum
CCCCCCCCTAACCGTCTCGAGGTCCCGACGGCGGCTAACGCGCACCCGGTCAGCGAGGGTCGACGGCCCGACGCCCGACGCCCGATAGCCCTACGGCCCGACGCCCGATACACATGTCAGCCCGAATCACGGATGTCAGCGTGAAACTCCCCATCCGGACTGGCATCTGTATTCCGCACTGACGCCCGTATCGACCGCGCGCCCCTACCGAATCTATCTTGCACACCCCTGTGCAAGATCGTAGAATGGGCGCATGACACAGATCCGCGCACCCCGCCGCGACGCGCAGGCCAATCGCGAGAGCATCCTCACGGCCGCGCGCACGGCGCTCACGCGCGACCCCAACGCGTCGATCGATCTGATCGCCCGCACCGCCGGGCTCTCCCGCCGCGCTCTCTACGGCCACTTCGACGATCGGTCCGCACTGGTCACCGAGCTCATCCGCACTGGTGCGCAGCGCTTCAACGCGATCGCAGAGCAGCCACTCGACGAGGACGCCCCGGTCGCACTCGCCCAGCTCGCCGCGCGGCTCTGGCACGAGGTCGCGCACATCCAGACCGTCACGGCGATCGCGCTCGACGACGCGCATGTCGCTGACACCGCCGCGGCGCTGGCACCGCTGCGCAGGGTCGTGGCGGAGATCGTCGATCGCGGCAGCCGCGCGAACACGATGCGCACAGACATCCCGGGCGACGTGCTCGCCCGACTCATCGAGGAGACCGCTCGCATGGTCGTGCGCGTCGACGTGGTGGGACCGGATGCGGCGGCCACCGCCGTGCGCGCCGTCCTCAGCATCGCCGGGCTCTCCTGGCGCGACGCCGACGCGCTGCTCGCGGCCCACCCCGAGATCCTCACCACCACCTGGGCGGCGGACGAATGAGGATCGCGCTCCACGAGGTGAGCAAGGGCCAGGCGCTGCCGTCCACGAGCCTCGAGTTCCACACCGGCGCCGTGCGGTTCGCCCTGGCGGAGACCCAGCAGCGTCCCACCGTGCTCGGCCTGATCGCCAGCGGTCGGATGCGGCCTGCTGCCGGCCGGGTGACGATCGACGGAGCCTCTGATGACCGCCGGCTGCGCCGCGTGATCGCGTTGGTGGACGCTCCCGATGCGAGCGACCCGCACGCCGACATCACCGTGGCCGGAGTCGTCGGAGAAGAGCTGATGTTCGCGGGCATGGGCGCGACGCCGATCCACGCCCGTCGCTGGCTCAAGCAGCTCGGCTACGCCGAACTCGCCTCGACGCCGATCGGCAACGTCGACCCGGCCGCACGGGTGCGGATCATGTGCGAGCTCGCCGTACTCCGCGAAGGCACTGAGGGCATCGTGCTCGTCTCGCCCGACCGCCACGGCGGCGGGCCGGACGGCTGGTGGCGCATCGCGTCGGAGTTCGCCGACCGCGGCTACGCGATGCTCGTCATCATCGGCGGCGCCGCAGCAGTCGCTCTCGAGCGGATGCAGGAACTGGGTGCGATCAACGCCTCCGGCCCGATCGCACCGCTCGTGCTGGAGCAGCCCGCCGCATCCGATTCGGATGACACCGAGGCAGGAGACCCGCGATGAAGGTTCCCGCCATGATCGCCGCCGAACTGCGGCGCCTCACAGCCAGCCGGATGGGCATCGTCGCGCTGATCGCGCTCATGTGCGTGCCGATCCTCTACGGCGGCCTCTACCTGTGGGCGAATCAAGACCCGTACGCCAAGTTCTCCGAGGTGCCGGTGGCGCTGGTCGTGCAGGACGACGGCGCCACCGGTACGAACGCCGACGGAACCGACGAGAGCGTGAACTACGGCGACAAGGTCGCCGAGAACCTCATCGAGGGCAATGCGTTCGACTGGCAGGAGATGACGGCGGATGCCGCGGCCACGGCACTGCACGACGGCTCGGTCGACTTCACGGTGACGATCCCCTCCGACTTCTCCGCAGCGTTGACCTCGGCCGCCGGTACGGATCCGCACCAGGCGCTGATCGAGCTCGAGACGAACGACGCCAACAACTACCTGGCCTCCTCCATGGGCACGCAGGCCGTGGAGAAGATCCGCAGTTCGGTCGCCCAGATGGTCGGGAGCGAGGCGGCCGAACGTCTGCTCACCGGGCTCAGCGACGTACGCGACTCCCTGTCCGATGCCACCGACGGCGCCTCCCGGCTCGCAGACGGTGCAGCCACGGCATCCGGCGGCAGCGCCACGCTCGCCGAAGGCACGGCGCAGCTCGCGGACGGAACAGCACAACTGGCCGACGGGACCGCCCAGCTCGCGAGCGGAGCATCCCAGCTCGCAGACGGCGCGCAGCAGGTCAGCGAAGGCAACCAGCAGATCGCCGACGTCGCCGATCAGGCGGGCGGGATCGTGCAGGACGCCGCAGACACCCTTCCGCAGATCCGCACCGACATCGCGGAGACCCTCGCATCCCAGGGGCTGACGCAGGAGGAGATCGACACGGTCCTCGCCACACTCGACCCGCTCGCAGAGCGGTTGCAGCAGGGCAACACGACGGTTCAGGATGCCGTGAGCAGGATCGATCGGCTCGCGGAGGGCTCGGCGACGCTCGCATCGAGCGCGCGCACGCTGTCCGACGGCGCCGCCACGCTGGCCACCGGCGCCGGCACGGTCTCCACCGGCGCCGCTGCAGCGAACGACGGGGCGGCGCAGTTGCGCGACGGTCTCGTCACCCTCGCCGACGGCACAGTGGAACTGCGCGACGGTCTCGCTGCGGGTGTCGAGCAGATCCCGGCATCCACTCCCGAACTGCGCCGGTCGCAGGCCGACACGATCTCCGACCCTCTCCGGGTCTCCAGCGACAAGGTCGCCTCCGCCGAGGACTACGGTGCGGGGCTCGCGCCGTTCTTCGCTGCACTGGCGGCCTGGATCGGCATCTATGCACTGTTCCTGATCGTCAAGCCGATCTCCCGCCGCGCGGTGACCGCGCTGCACTCCCCCATCCGGATCACTCTGGCCGGCTGGCTCACCCCCGCCGCTCTCGGCGCCCTGCAGATGGTCGGGCTGATGGGCGTCCTCGCTATCACGCTCGGGTTCCGATTCGACAACGCGCTCGGCACGCTCGGGGTGATGGTGCTCGCGTCCGCCACGTTCGCGGCGATCATCCTGGCGCTGAACGTCTGGTTGGGCTCGGTCGGGCAGTTCCTGGGGCTCGTGCTCATGGTGCTGCAGCTCGTCACCGCGGGTGGGACGTTCCCGTGGCAGACGCTTCCCGCACCGCTGGCGGCCCTGCATCATGTGCTGCCGCTCGGGTACGTCGTGGATGCGATGCGTCAGCTGATGTACGGCGGCGACTTCGCACGCGCGTGGTGGGATCTGGCCGTGCTCGCGATGTGGCTGCTCGGCGCTCTGCTGCTCGCGATCATCGGCGTGACGCGGATGACGCACCGGCGCACACTGCGGGATCTGCAGCCGAGCCTGATCGGATGAGCACGGCGCAGGCGACGATCCGGAGTGCCGATGGTGCGGCATCCGCACTCTTCCTGCACAGCCGGATGAGTGCCGTGCCTCCTGCTGAAACGCGTCGATCCGACTAGGCTTCGAGAGCGCGTCCCGAAACGCGCTCTGGGGAACGGTGAACCGGATCCCACCGACGACCCTGAAAGAACGCCTCAATGACGATCGAACCTTCCGGCTCCTCCGAACCTGCAGCACGCCCCGCGCTGGGCGCCAAGATCGGACGCATCGCATTCGGCGTCGTCGCCGGGCTGCTCGTGATAGCGGTGGCGGCGGCGTTCTTCGTGGTCTGGACCATCCAGCGCTCGTTCCCGCAGACCGCCGGCGAGCTCGACCTCGACGGATTGACGGCCGAGGTGACGGTGCAGCGCGACGGTCTGGGCGTGCCGACGATCACCGCCGATTCCTCGCACGACCTGTTCTACGCGCAGGGGTTCGTGCACGCCCAGGACCGCTTCTTCGAGATGGACTTCCGCCGGCACGTGACCTCCGGGCGCGTCGCGGAGATGTTCGGCGAATCGCAGGCTCCGACAGACATGTTCCTGCGCACCCTGGGCTGGCGCGAGGTCGCCGAGCAGGAGGTCGAGGCGATGGACGAGACCACCCTCGCCTACTACCAGGCCTACGCCGACGGCGTGAACGCGTACCTCTCCACCCGCGACGGCGCCGATCTCTCCCTTGAATATGCCGTCCTCGGCATACAGAACCCCGATTACGAGGTCGAGCCCTGGCAGCCCGCGGATTCCGTGGCCTGGCTCAAGGCGATGGCGTGGGACCTTCGCACCAACATCGAAGACGAGACGGAGCGAGCGCTGCTCGTCTCCGACGTCGGCGACCCCGCTCTTCCCGCAGACAGTCTCGAGCTTCTCGAGCAGCTCTACCCCGCCTATCCCTTCGACGAGAATCCCGTCATCGTCCCCAAGATCTCGACCGTTCCGGCACTCGAGGCGGAAGCGGATGCCGCACCGGCAGCCCTCTCGACCGACGAAGCGGCCGACGACTCTCAGATCCAGACCGCTGTGACCACGATCGAATGGCAGGAGGCCGACAGCGTCGTCGCCGCGGCGAGCCTGCTGGTCGGCGACGTCGGCGAGGGCATCGGCTCGAACTCGTGGGTCGTCTCGGGCCAGCTCACCGAGAGCGGCATGCCCCTGCTCTCGAACGACCCCCATCTCGGTTCGTCTCTCCCCTCGGTCTGGTACCAGGTGCAGCTGCGTTGCTCAGAGGTCACCGATGAGTGCCCGTTCGACGTGGGCGGCTTCTCGTTCTCCGGACTCCCCGGCATCGTGATCGGCCACAATGATCAGGTCGCCTGGGGCTTCACGAACCTCACGACAGACGTCGCCGACCTCTATATCGAGAAGGTCGACGGCGACGCGTACTGGCGCGACGGCGCGCTCGTCCCGCTCGACGTGCGGGAAGAGACCGTCAAGGTCGCCGGTGGGGAAGACATCGACCTGACGATCCGCTCCACGGTGCACGGCCCGATCATCTCCGGCCTCACCGACGATCTCACAGCGGTCGCCGACGGACAGGTCTCGGCCGACGGCGACGCCCTCACCCAGGGCGAGACCGACGCGTCGGCCGCGATGTCCGGTGAGTACGCCGTGAGCCTGCGCTGGACGGCACTGGACGCCGGCAGCACCGCGACCGCGATCTTCGCACTCGCGACGGCTCAGGACTTCGACGACTTCCGGCACGCGGCGTCGCTGTTCGACGTTCCGGCGCAGAACCTGATCTACGCCGACGTCGAGGGCAACATCGGCTATCAGGCGCCCGGTCGTCTGCCGCTGCGCGGTGCGGGCGACGGATGGATCCCGCAGCCCGGATGGGACAGCAGCTACGACTGGACGGGGTTCATCGACTTCGAGGAGCTCCCCGTCTCGTACAACCCGAGTTCGGGATACATCGTCACGGCGAACAACGCGATCGTCACCGACGACTACGACCACTTCCTCTCCCGCGACTGGGACTACGGCTATCGCGCCGCCCGCATCGCCCACCTCATCGAGCGCCGCGCGGCGGCCGCTCCGCTCACCGCGCAGGACATGCGCGACATCCAGAACGACAACGAGATGTGGATCGGAAAGAAGCTCGCGGCAGCGATGGCCGACGTCGAGGTGAAGGGCAAGGGCGTGAAGGAGGCCGTCGGCCTGCTGCGCACCTGGGACGCCCAGAACAACGCCGACTCCTCGGCCGCGGCATACGCCAACGTGCTGTGGTCGAACCTCGTGCTGAACCTGTTCCAGAACCGGGAGCAGCCGTTGCCGCACGACGGCCAGGCCCGCCTGTACACGGTGGTCTCCGCACTTCTCGACGATCCGACCGACCCCCTCTGGACGAACGAGGAACTCGGCACGACCACGATGGAGGATATGCTCGCGCTGTCTGCCGAGCAGGCCTATGACGAGCTGTCCGCACTGCAGGGCACGGTCGTCTCGCGTTGGAACTGGGGCGGCCTTCACGCGATCACGCTGACCAGCGCCACTCTCGGCTCGTCCGGCATCGCACCGATCGAGGCGCTGTTCAATCGCGGCCCCTATCCGGTCGGCGGCGGGCCCTCCGTGGTCAACGCCACGGGATGGGAGCTCGGCGAGGGATACGCGACGACCACCGTGCCGTCGATGCGCATGGTGATCGATCTGTCCGACTTCGACGCGTCGACGTGGAATCACCTGACCGGCGCATCCGGGCACGCGTTCCACCCGCACTACGTCGATCAGACCGAGAACTGGTCACGCGGCATCCAGACCCGTTGGGCATTCACCGCGGATGCCGTCGACGAGGCGACCGTGGACACACTGGTGCTCAGGCCAGGCGACTGACCCGCCGAATGCCGCGAAGCGGAAGAAGCATCATCGTGGCGGTTTGGCGACCCCGCGGCGGTGAGCCCACACGGCGACCTGCACCCGATCGCGCAGTCCGAGTTTGACGAGGATCCGCCCGACGTGCGTCTTCACCGTCGCCTCCGACAGGTGTACGACCCGGCCGATCTCGGCGTTGCTGAGACCGTCGGCGACCAGCTGCACGACCTCGATCTCCCTCGGTGTCAACAGCCCGGCCGGGATCGCGTCCTCCGGAGCGCCGCGGAACGGACGTTCCAACAGGTGCCCGAGCACTCGTGCGGTCACCGACGGGGATAGCACCGCGTCTCCCCTCGCGGCCGCACGGATCGCGGTGACGAGTTCATCGACGGGTGCATCCTTCACTAGAAACCCGCTCGCGCCGGCACGAAGCGCACCGTAAACGTGTTCATCGGCGTCGAACGTCGTGAGCAACAGCACTCGCGCGCTAGATCCCCGTTCCACGATCCTCCTGGTGGCCTCGATGCCGTCCATGCCGGGCATGCGGATGTCCATCAGCACGACGTCCGGCGATCCCTCCGTGACAGCGCGTACGGCCTGATCCCCGTCCCGCGCCTCGGCGATGACGCGCATGTCGGGCTGCGCCTCGACAGTGGCGACGATCCCTGCGCGCACCAGATCCTGATCGTCGGCGACCACTACGCGGATCATGCGCGGTCTCCCGAGTCGCGCGTCTCGACGTACGGCACCGATGCGGTCACGGCGAATCCGCTCGCGCGGTCGACCGTCAATACGCCGGACACCGCAGTGAGGCGCTCTCGCATTCCTTGCAGTCCCATCCCCAGTCCGTCCGAGCCCCGATCGACCGCCGGGACGGCGTTGCGCAGTGTGATCATGGCACAGTCCTGCCCCCATGTCTCCCGCCACACGACGGGGCCCTCACCGTGTCGTAGAGCGTTGGTGAGCCCCTCCTGAACGAATCGGTACAACGCGAGCTCGGCCGCCGATCCGAGGGGACGGATACGGCCCTCCGTGCGGCGGTGCACGACGAGACCGAGATCCTGCATCCTCGCGGCGAGCGCAGGAAGGCCGGACAGCGACGGCGTCGGCTGCAGCGGGACATCCCATGCAGGTGACGGCGATCCGACATCCGTCCCGATGCGCCACCGCGTGTCCGCGTCCGGATCCCGCAGCGACTGAAGCGTACCGCGCAGATCCCGCAGCGATTCGCGTGCAGTCTCCTCGATGACCTGCAATGCCGCCGCGGAGTCCTCCGCCTGGAATCTGGCGACCCTCACCTGCCCGACGATCACGGTGAGCGAGTGCGCCAGTACGTCGTGCAGATCGCGGGAGATCCTCGCCCGCTCGTCCGCGGCCGCACGCGCCTCACGATGCGAACGCTCTCGTTGCTCAAGATCGAGGCGGGCTGCGGTCAGTTCGACCGTGCGCAATTCCGCACGGCGCAGCAAGCCGAGGGTGACGGCGACCGCGCAGCCTGCGAGCAGGAGGAGTGCGAGCAGCCACGGCTCGGGCCCGAACTCGCTGTCCACGATGCTGGGATCGATGGCATACCGCGCGGCCGCCGCCAACGGACCGAGCACTGCGACCGTCGACGTCACGTATCGATTCCCCCGCGCAGCGGCTCCATGCAGCGAGGGAAGCACCAGCAACGTGCTCGGGAACAGTACGAAGAGACCGGTGACGATCCCCTGCACTGCGACCAGCGCGGAGATGATCAGCAGCGTCATCGTGGCTCTGCGGAACAGGCCGAACAGCGTCAGATGCGCCCCGAGCGCGCAGGCGGTGACAGTGATCGCGGCCGGTGGTGAGAGCGAAGCGAATGCGATCAGGACGGTCGCGGGAAACAGCAGGACGGCCGCGCCGACCATGAGCAACGTGCGCACGCTCGCCTCCTCTCACGTGACCTGTCCGTGCTGTGTCGACGCCGCGCTGCGGCCCGCCGACACATCACGCGTCGCCTCCTCATACAGCACCGTAGCGGCCGCGACGATCGCACCGAGTGCGAACCACGTGCTGTACACGGCGAAGACCATCACCGCCCGGCCACCGTCGCCGAGGTCCACGTCCGCTGCGACGAGGCCCAGCCGTTGCGAGAGGAGCCCGAACAGCATCAGCGCGCCCATGCTCAGCAGTACGAACGAGCCGCACCAGCCGCCGAGGGATACCAGCCGCCGAGGAAGTCGCGCTCCCGCGCGAGTGCACAGCGTCACCAACCCGAGGGCTGCAATCGAGAACGCGGCCAGCTCCATCGCCGGGAAGCCGACCTCGAACTCGCTCTGATCACCGCTCATCCACCACACGATCTTCAGAAGCGGATACGGCACGCACAGCGCCAGCCCGCTCAGCAAGAGGCGTCGACGCGCACCGCGTCGCTCAGCAGCTCGCGCCGCTTCGACGGTCGACCGGCGCAGGGCGCGGGCGAACCTGAGGGCGACGAACGCGGCGACCAACGACATCAGCCGAGCTGCGAAGCCGGGGAGGTCGACGACGGAGAAGGCCCCCGCTGGGATGCCCGTGACGGCGAAGAAGCCGCGTAACGCGTCGAGCACGACGCCACCGGAAGCCCCCAGCAGCAGCAGCGCGGCGACCCACGCGCTCGCCTCGGCCACCCGTTCAGCGGAGCGACTGCATACGATCGCCACCGCCGCCGACGCTGCCCCCACGAATCCCAGCCAGGCAGGCGGAAAGATCGCGGAGTACTCGGCACTGGGGCCGACGAGCAAGGCGACTGCTGTCACGACAGCCACAAGCGCCGCAGCGACCAGCAGGGGCACGGGCGAAGGGACGGAGGGCCGAGGGGCTATGGGGGCCGACGCGGGGTTCGAGATGAAGGTGTCCATGCCTCTCATCGTTCGCCGCGGACGGTCGTCAGAGCGTCCGCCTCAGGTCGCTGTCCATGCGACCTGAGTCTCGAACTTCACCCGACGGCGGGTCTGACTCGCGTGGATCCCTGAGAAGCTGCAGTCAGATCTCTTCGGTGATCTCGATCGGCCCGATCGACGGCGGCGCGGCGTCGGCCGGAGTCTCGACCGTCTCCACGTCCTCGTCCTCACCGGTCAAGCGGGCCACGGCCTCAGCGAACTGCTTCTCGAGAGCGAGGAACGCCGCCGCGACGTCACCCGCGGCGAGCGCATCGAGCAGCTTCCGATAGGTATCGGACACCGAACGGCGCACGGTGTACCCGTGGGCGTCGCTGAAGCTCGCGATGCGTGTCTCGATCGCGAGCGTGGCCATGTAATGCGACAGTCGGCGGCTGCCGGCGGAGTCCACCAGCAGACGGTGGAACTCGATGTCGGCATCGCCGATGGCGCGAGCATCCGTCCCCTCACTCACCGCGACCAGGGAGTCGTAGGCGCGCTCGAGCTGGTCGAGCACCGACGTGGCGCCCGACCTGATGATCAGCCGCACCGCCTGGCCCTCGATCGCGAGCCGTGCGTCGTACACGTCGGCGACATGCTCAGGTCCGATCACGCTCACGCGCATACCTCGGCCAGGGGACGCCGTGAGCAGCCCTTCCTGCACGAGTCGCTGCGTGGACTCCCGCAGCGGACTGCGGCTCACACCCAACTGGGACGACATCTCGACCTCGCCGATCGGGCTGCCCACCGGCAGCGCGCCGGTGAAGATGGCACTGCGCAGCTCGGCGGTGATGAGGTCGACGGTCGACGGTCGCGCCACCCGCACCATGGAGATCGGCGATACCGCGCGAGGGGTGTGTGAAGCCATGTGCATCCCTTCCAGCCGTCGCGCGAAACCGCGGACATCTCATTGTCGATCCTCCGCGTCATTCTGCGAAGTCGAATCAGGATTCCTCAGTCTGCCTCATGATCACGTTTTTGTATACGTGTCGACAATCTGCGCGCCTGACTGTACATCCATCGACAGATTCCATAGTCTGGGGCACGGTCAACGGCGCCCGTGCAGAGCGCCCGGATACGGAACTCATACGGAACGCGAGGACATCATGACGAAGAGAACGACACGGATCGGCATCGCCACAGTCGCCGTCGGAACCCTGACGCTCGGCCTTCTCGCCGGGTGCTCAGCAGGCGGCGGCAGCGACACCGAGGGCATGAACACGCTCGAGAAGGCGCAGGAGGAGGGCAAGATCACACTCGCGATCGCCTCCGAGCAGCCGTACTCGTGGGTGGAGGACGGCGAGCCCACCGGCGCGACCATCGCGATGCACGAGCAGATCTTCAAGAACCTCGGCATCGACGAGATCGAAATCGAGGAAGTCGACTGGAACTCACTGATCCCTGGGCTCAACGCCGGCCGCTGGGATGCTGTGAGCGCCGGTATGTCGATCCTCCCTGAGCGCTGCGCAGAAGCCGCGTTCAGCGATCCCGAGATCATGTACACGACCACCCTCGTCGTCCCCAAGGGCAACCCCAAGAACCTCAGCGACCTCGACTCGGTCGCCGCGGCCGGCGACGTCACTCTCGCGGTGCAGTCAGGAGCGATCGAGGAGGGTTACGCGACCGATCTCGGAATCGCGAACACCGTGCCGGTCGACAGCGCCCAGGCCGGTATCGAGATCGTGCAGTCGGGCCGTGCCGACGCGTTCACCCTGACCGCCGTCTCGCTCAACTGGATGACAGAGGGCATGGATGACGTCGAGACCACCGAGGCCTTCGTGCAGGAGATCGACGGGGTCGAGCAGATCGGCGCCGGTGCCACGGTGTTCCGCCAGGACGACACCGAGCTGCTCGAGGCGTACAACGAGGAGCTCGCCAAGATCACCGGCGACGAGCAGAGCTACCTCGACCTCGTCGAGCCGTTCGGCTTCACGGCGGAGAACCTGCCCCCGGCCGACCTGACCACCGAGCAGCTCTGCTCCGGCGAGCTGGGCTGATCCGACTCCTGTGACTGAGAATTTCGAAGCGCTCTGGAGGGCGCTGCCCCAACTCGTCGACGGAGTGCTCATCACACTCCAGTTGACGGCGGGCGGCGCCCTCCTGGCGATCGTCGTCGCCATCGGCCTCGGGTTGCTGGCACGATTCGAGAACGTCTTCCTGCGCGGCATCGCGCGAACGATCATCGAGCTGTTCCGTGGCACGTCCCTGCTGGTGCAGCTGTTCTTCTTCTTCTTCGTGCTCCCACTGCCGCCCTTCGAGATCGAGATGCCCGCCGTCTTCACCGGCATCCTCGCCCTCGGCCTGAACTACGGCGCCTATGGTGCCGAGGTCGTGCGCGGTTCGATCAACTCGGTGCCGGCCGGCCAGTGGGAGGCGACAACGGCGCTGAGCCTGTCGCGCACGCACCGGATGTGGCGCGTGATCTTCCCGCAGGCCTGGGCGCTCATGCTCCCGTCTCTGAACAACCTGCTGATCCAGCTGCTGAAGGGGACTGCGGTCGTCTACCTGATCACGATCGTCGACCTCACAGCCGAGCTGAACAAGCTGCGGGTGCAGACCGACGTGTACTTCGCGTATGGTCTCGGTCTGCTCATCTACTTCGCGATCGCCTATCTGCTCACGCTGGGCATGAACGCGCTCGAGACGCGTGCCAAGCATCGTCTGGGGCAGGGCGGGAAGTGGCGTGACTCCATCACCACCACTCCGGTCCCCGACATGAAGGGGGCTGGTCAAGCCGCATGAACGACGACAACAGCTTCTGGAGCTGGGACCACGCCATCGCGGCGTTCCCCGACATTCTGGAGAAGTTCCTCACGGTCACGCTGGTCGTGACGATCATCGGCAGCATCATCGCCGCCATCCTCGGACTCGTGATCGCGCTCGGCCGCCGCACGGCACCGCGTCCTGTCGCCGCCGTCATCACTCTGCTGATGAATTTCGTGCGCATGACCCCGCTCGTGGTGCAACTGCTCTTCGCGTACTACGTGTTCACGACTGTCCCGCCTCTCGTGCTCGGAACGATCATCATCGGCATCCACTACGCCACGTACATGGCCGAGGTCTACCGTGCCGGAATCGATGCGGTCCCTCCCGGCCAGTGGGAGGCGACGACTGCGCTGTCGATGTCACCCGGGCGCACGTGGACCGCCGTGATCATCCCCCAGGCGTTGCGCTCCACACTGCCGGCCTTGGCCAACTACGTGATCTCCATGTTCAAGGACACTCCGTTCCTCATGGTCATCACCGTCGTCGAGATGGTGCGCCAGGCGCAGTTGTACGGCAGTAAGAACTTCCGCTTCGTCGAGGCGATCATCATCGCCGGACTCATCTATCTGGTCGCAAGCCTTCTGAGCTCGCTGCTGGCCAGGCGATTGGAGAAACGTCTTGAATACACCACCGCTTGACACCCATACCGGTGCGATCACGCTCGATGACGGCGAGATGCCGGCGATCCTCTTCGACAAGGTAGAGAAGCGATTCGGCGACCACGTCGTGCTGCACGATCTCGACTTCACCGTTCGCCGCGGGGACCGAGTGACACTGATCGGCCCGAGCGGTTCGGGGAAGACGACCATCCTCCGCCTCGTCATGACGCTGGAGGAGGCGAACGACGGCTACATCCTGATCGACGGAAAGCCGCTCACGCACTACTCGCGCGACGGTAAGCGGGTCGAGCTGAAGGAGAAGCACAAGAACGAGATGCGCAAGCGCATCGGCATGGTCTTCCAGCAGTTCAACCTGTTCCCGAACATGACGGTGATCGAGAACATCATCGAGGCACCGGTGCACGTGCTCGGTCTCTCCAAGAAGGATGCTCTGGCACGAGGCCGCGCGCTGCTCGAGAAGGTCGGCCTGCCCGACAAGGAGAACGCTCACCCCACCCAGCTCTCGGGTGGGCAGCAGCAGCGCGTCGCGATCGCGCGGGCGCTGGCGATGGAACCCGAGATCCTGCTGCTCGACGAGGTCACCAGTGCGCTCGACCCGGAAGTGGTCGGTGAGGTGCTGAACATCCTGCGCGATGTCGCCCGTGAGACCGACGTGACCATGCTGATCGTGACGCACGAGATGCAGTTCGCGCGCGACGTGTCCAACCGCGTGCTCATGTTCGACAGTGGCCGCATCGTCGAAGAGGGCAAGCCGGAGGACATCTTCAGCAACCCGCAGGAGCAGCGGACCAGGGACTTCCTCTCCGCCGTGCTCTGAGCCGCGTCTCAGGCGTCGACGACGGCGACCGCGCGCCGCGAGATCACCCAGATGCCGAACGCGGCAGCGAGGAAGATCGCACCGAGCATCACCCAGCCCAGCAGTCCGAACGTGATCGCCGTGGCGTTCACGACGATGGGCGAGGCGAGGGCGCCGAGGGAGAACCCCATGCCGAACACGCCCTGATAGGCACCCGCGCGCACGGGATCGGCGAGTTCGAAGCTCAGCCCCCACGCTCCGGCCTGGGAGAGGATCTCGGCGAAGGTGTGCGTGACGGCCGCCACGATCAGCACGACGATCGCGACCCACGCCGGCAGCCCTGCGGCGAGCGCGTAGACCACGCAGGCCGCTGCCATGAGCCATCCGGCCAGCATCGTCACCCTTCCGGCGATGCGCACATCGTGGGTGCCGCGCGACGCGCGCACCTGGAAGAGCACGACCAGTGAGGTGTTGACGATCAACAGCAGCGCGACGACCCATTCGGGAGCGTTCGTCCGCTGGGTCACCCACAACGGCATCCCCAGCTCTGCGACGCCGAACTGCATGCCGAACACCGCCGAGAGGAATGAGAGCAGCAGGTAGCGCGGGTCGCGCCATGGGGATCGACGCCGCCAGTCCTTCCGGGCGGCGAGCGTGGCCTGCGCCGTGCCGAGGGTGTCGATCGAACCCGTCTCCGTGCGCACCTCGTCGACCTCGCGCACCGGCGCGTCGACGGATGCCGGCAGTCGGAGCAGCGGCACCGCGCCGAGCACGCCGATCAGCCCCGCGAACACGATCACGATGCGGTAGGCCTCGGCGGTTCCCCACGCCAGCGCCACCGCGGCGATGCCCGAACCGATCGCGATCGAGAGGTTGGTCACTGTGCGCAGCACTGCGCGGGCGTGCACTCGTCGTTCGGGTGCGAACCCCCTGGCGATGATGGCGGAGCGCGCCGAGTAACCGATCGTGTCGAAGAAGCCGGCGAGACTCGCGATGACGACGGCGGCGATGAAGGTGTCGGCGAAGGCGTACGTCGCCAGCAGTAGTCCGCCCAGCGTCTCGAAGACGTAGGAGAGCCGGCGGGCGCTCCACCGGTCGGCGAGCCAGCCGCCGAGGAAGGAGGCGAGCACTCCGCAGGCACTGGAGACGGCGAGCACCACGGCGGCCTCGCCCGCGCTCAGGCCGATGATCAACGTGAAGAACAGCACGGTGACGGTGAGGAACACCCCTCGGCCGATGCGCGACACCGCCGTCGCGGTGACGAGTGCACGCAGCACCGGGTCGGCGAACGTCTGCGCCAGACGGTCGCTGAGTCTCGGTTTCGCGGAGGCGGTCGGGGACGGGTCTTGCGAGATCACATGCCAGTCTCACACGGGCCGCGGACACGGCCCGCTCCCGCGGTCGTCCAGCATCCCTCGATAGGGTCGATCCATGCCTTCCCGTCTTCTCGCTCCTGAGGGCGTACCCGCATCCGTCATCGAGTTCGAGCACGGCGGCGCGACGCTCATCGCCGAAGACTTCGGCACCGGCGACCGCCCCTACGTACTCGTGCACGGGATCGGGATGGGCCGCAGCGTCTACCTCGACTTCATCGAGCGCCTGCCCGGACGCATCATCGCCCTCGACCTTCCGGGGTTCGGCGAGGCGCCCGAGCCCGAGCGCACCCTCACCATGGCGCGCCACGCCGACCTGATCGCGGCGTTCCTGCGCAGCATCGGCGTGACGGATGCCGTCATCATCGGCCATTCGATGGGCAGCCAGATCGGCGCGGAGCTGGCGGCGCGGCATCCGAAGCTCGTCGACGGCCTGGTGCTCGCCGGCCCCACGGTGAACAGCGCCACGCGCAGCATCCGTGAACAGGCGACGTATCTGCTGCGCGACCTGATCGGCGAGCGCCCGATCGTGCTGCTGCGCGGTGCGCGCGAGTACCTGCGCGGCGGTCCGCATCTGATCCGGAAGATCCGCGCCACGGTGGTGCACGAGCCCGAGAAGGCGTACGCCAGGGTGAAGTGCCCCGTGCTCGTGGTGCGCGGCGAGCGCGACCCCCTCGCTCCCGCGGTCTGGTGCCGCGAGATCGTCTCTCTCGTGCCTGGGCGTGCCGAGGTGAAGGAGATCCCCGACCACGGCCACAGCACGCTCATCAGCGATGCGGCCCTCGCCGCCGCCCTGATCACGGAGTTCGCCCGCGCGCTCTGACGCGAGGTTGCCCGGCATAACTCCGGAGCTTTTCGCGGATCCCGCGTCTTGCTCGGAACGAGCACGCCTCAGACTGCTTTTGCTCCGGAGTTATGCAGCGCGTCCGCGCGACACCCTCGGCCGGAAGGCATCGAGCACGTCAGAGATTCTCTCCCGAACCGCGTTCGAGTCGAAGAGGATGTCTGACGCGATAGGTCGAATCGTCGTATAGCCGAGTCCGGCGGCGGCGATGTCACGCCTCCGATCCTCCACCTGCTGGTCCCATCCCTCATGGAACTCCTTGCTGTCGCATTCGATGATGAGCCACCCTTCGACGACGAAGTCGACCCGTCCGACTCCGTCGATCACCACCTGTGTCTGGTAACTGACACCGAGTGTGCGAAGAACCAGGCGCATGTAGGTCTCTGGGCCGGACTCGGCCGACGCGTCGACCAGGTTCAGGAGAATGTGCAATCGGGCCGGGAGCCGTGTGAAGATCCGCTCGAGCTGCATCATGGTGACCAGACGAAGGTGCAGCAGGCTGTCGAGGGTGGCGATCGCTGCCCGCGCGTGTTGACAGAGAATCGCCTGCCGTACAGCGTCCTCAAGAAGAGCGACATGTCGCGGACCGCCGCAGTGAGACCATCGTGGCCAATGCATCACCGTCGATTTAGAGGCACGGGTCCGTATTCGAGACATATGCGGCGCCAGTTGAATGTGCAGCCCGGAGGATTTCAACACGAACACACCGAGCATCTGCAGCAAAGTCACGCATGACACACGACCACCTATGCGGACCGCCTCCGCGATCCGGGCATCGATGCCTGGGCGGCTGTAGTGATCTCGGCGCAGACGCACGAGCGCACCGGCCTTGACGGCACGGGTGATGTCCTCTGCGCTGCTGCCCGCTTCGAGTAGTTCGGCCCTGGAGAACACGATCGGAGAATATGTCGCCGTGAGGCGCTCAGTAACGGTCTGCTTCACCCATGAGATCGTGCTCGCATCGCGGAAGGCCTGGGGGCGGGAAACCTACGTCATGTGGACACAACGACGCGCGGAGTTTCTGTGGAGGAGACGTGCGGGTTCGTGAGTCCGGCCGCATAACTCCGGAGGATCTCGCTGGATCCGCAGTTACCCGTCCCCGTTGCATCCCACCTGCCAAGATGCTCCGGAGTTATGCGGAGCGACCCCACAGGTCCGCGCCATCCCGCTCGCGTTCGGCGGGGAGCTACCCGGCCCCGGGTGGGGTCTGCTTCGACTCGGCGAGCTCGTCGACGACGAGCCGGCGCTCCTCCGTCGTTCCGTTGCGATAGGCCTGGCGTCCGACCATGTGCGCGGACAGCGGCGCGGTCGCGAACTGCATCAGCACGATGGGAGCGACCAGCGCGAGCCCGAGGAGGATGCCGCCGACCGAACGCTGCGCGAGCGCGACGGCCAGGCAGATCAGGATCACTCCGAGCACCTGCGGCTTGGTCGCCGCGTGCAGGCGCGACGGCACATCGCGGAAGTGCAGCAGTCCCACGGCCGCCGAGAGGCACAGCACCGCGCCGCACAGGATCAGCACCAGCACCGTCACGTCGATGACGGCATCCGGAATCTCGAAGTCGAACACGTTCATGATGTCGTGTTGTCCCTTCTCGCCACGTAGCGGGCGACCGAGATCGATCCGAACACCCCTACCGCCGCGATGATGAGCAGCACGGGGATGCTGCGGGTGTGTCCGTTGATCGCCATCTCCGCGCCCAGCACGCACATGACCTCGGTGAGGAGCACATCGGATGCCACGGCGCGGTCGAGGATCGACGGGCCGCGGATGATCCGGAACATCGTCAGGATCGCCGCGATGGCGAACACCGCCACGATCAGGATCATCAGAACGTTCATCGCCCACCCCCTGCGCGCTCGTCGGCCTTCAGGGCACGATACTGCGCCGGACTGCCCAGCGCCCGTACGATCCGCTTCTCCCAGCGCAGCACCCCGTCGCGCTGCGCGTCGGCGTCCGCCCGCGTGCGCCCCCCGATCACGTGCAGGTAGAGCACCCTGCGGTCACGATCCGTCTCGACCACCAGCGATCCGGGGATCAGCGATGACGTGACCGAGACGTGCGTCATGACCAGGTCGTCGGCGTACTTCAGCGGCACGGCGATGATCGCCGCACCCGGCTGACGGCGGAAGTCGAACACCTGGATCGACACCGCGATCGCGCCGCGCAGGATGGCGAACAGGAACTGCACGACGAACAGGGCTCCGTACCAGAGGTTGATGCGTCCGGAGAGCTCGATGGTCGGCAGGCGGAAGACGCGGGTGACGAACACCGCGACGACGAGTCCGGTGACGAAGGACAGCAGCGTGAACTGGTTCCACAGCAGCATCCACAGCACGACGAGCCACGCGAGGAACGGAAGCTGCAGCCACACGTCGTGAAGGCGATGGCGTTGGGTCTCGGGACTCATGGCGCCACCACCTCCTCTTCCAGCTGCACGAGGCTCACCGGCTGCAGCAGCGCGTCGCCGATGCGATCGCACAGTGCGTACAGCGGTCCGGCGAAGATCGTCAGCAGCAGAGTCACGCCGACCATCCCCCCGGTCGCGAGCGTCATGATCCTCGGGATGCGGCGGCGCTCCTGCTGCTCGTCCGCGGCCGGTGCGTTGCCGAGGTACTCGATCCGTCCGTCGGTCTCGGCCGAATCCTCCTCCTCGCGCCAGAACGACAGGTTCCACGCGCGCATGAGCGCGTAGAGGGTGAGCAGCGAGGTCAGGATGCCGCCGAAGATCAGCACCATCATGATCGGGGTGCCGACGGATGCCGCGGCCTCGAAGAGCGCGAACTTGCCGATGAATCCGGAGAACGGCGGCAGGCCGCCGAGGTTGATGGCCGGTACGAAGTAGAGCACGGCCAGCAGCGGCGCCGCCTTCAGCAGCCCCTTGACCCTGAGGATCGACGTGCTGCCGGCTCTTCGCTCTATGAGTCCGACCGCGAGGAACAGGGTGGTCTGCACGACGATGTGGTGCACGATGTAGTACACCGTCGCGCCGATCGCCGCTGGCGTCGCGATCGCCAGGCCGAAGATCATGTAGCCGACGTGACTGACGAGGGTGAACGAGAGGATCCTCTTCAGCTCCGCCTGCGCGACCGCGCCGAGCACGCCGATGATCATGGTCGCGAGGGCGACGATCAGCAGCAGCGTGTCGATGCTGTTCTCGGCGAACAGCTGCGTCTCGGTGCGGATCAGCGCGTAGACGCCGACCTTGGTCAGCAATCCGGCGAACACCGCTGTGACCGGTGCCGGCGCTGTCGGATAGGAGTCGGGCAGCCAGAACGACACCGGGAAGATGGCCGCCTTGATGCCGAACGCGACCACGAGCATCAGGTGCAGCACGAGCTGCGTCTCCTGCGGCAGCTCGGTCATCCGCTCGGCGATCTGCGCCATGTTCACGGTGCCGAGGGCGCCGTAGATCATCGCGATCGAGGCGAGGAAGAGGATCGACGAGACGAGCGAGACGACGATGTAGACCGCACCGGTGCGGATGCGCGATTCGGTGCTGCCGAGCGTTATGAGCACGTACGACGCCACGAGCAGGATCTCGAAGCCGACGTAGAGGTTGAACAGGTCACCCGCGATGAACGCGTTGAAGATACCGGCCGCGAGGATCAGGTACGAGGGGTTGAAGATGGAGATCGGCGTCTCGTCCGACCCGTCTGCGGCGCCCTGGCCGATCGAGAAGAGCAGCACCGCGAGCAGCACGATGCTGGAGATCAGCACGAGCAGGGCGGCGAGCCGGTCGACGTAGAGCACGATGCCGAACGGCACCGGCCATCCGCCTACCGAGACGGCCAGTGGGGACCCTCCGTCGACCGCGATGAGCAGCACGGCGGCGATGATGGCCACCGCCGCAAGGGCCGCGACCGTGACGAACACCTGCAGGCGCGGGCTTCGTCCGAACACCAGGGTGATCGCCGCGCCCAGCAGCGGGAGTGCGACGAGCAGGGGGACGAGTGCACTCATGTGCGGTCCTCCTCATCGTCGTCAGTGGCCGTGGTCGTGTCGGCGGGTTCGACCCTCGTCCACGGCCGATCCATGGGGGCGTCGTCGCGGATGGATGCGTGATCGCGCATCTGCAGCACGGTGATGGGCGAGGTGCGCACGTCGACGAAGTCGGTCGTGGCCTCTTCGTCCTCGGCATCCCCCTCGTCGTCCATGACGTCTTCGTCTTCATCCGTGCGCTCGCGCAGCGCGATGTCGGCCTCGTCGTCCTCGACGGTGTCGGCCTGGCCCAGTTGCCAGGAACGGTAGATGAGGGCGAGGAGGAATGCGGAGACCGCGAACGTGATCACGATGGCGGTGAGCGTGAGCGCCTGTGGCAGCGGGTCGCTCACGTCGCCTTCAGCGCCGAAGAACGGCGCACCCGCCGGCACGCCCATGACGATCAGCAGGAGCAGATTGGTGGCGTTGCCGAGCAGCAGGAACCCGATGAGCACGCGGGTGAGGCTGCGCTCGAGCATCGCGTACACGCCGCACGCGAAGAGCACGGCCATGACGATGATGAGGGTCAGCGAGACATCCATCAGACGCTCACCCCCCGCGAGCGCATCTCCTGCGCCTGCCGGTCGACCTCGGCGCCGCGGCTGCGGAGCACATCGAGGACGAGCCCGATGACGACGAGGTACACGCCGACGTCGAAGACTGTCGAGGTGACGAACTCCATGTGCCCGAGGCCGGGGATCTCCCATTCCCAGAACGAGCTGGTGAGCGGCGCGAGGCCGAAGAACAACGGCAGCACCGCACTGCCGACGGCGAGGATGAGGCCGGCGCCCAGCAGACGGCCGGCATCCGTTGGCGCTGCGGCGCCGAGCTCCCAGCGTCCGCCGGCGACGTATCGCATCACGAGCGCCATACCGGCGACGAGTCCGCCGGCGAAGCCGCCACCCGGCCCGTTGTGGCCGGCGAAGAGCAGGTAGATGGAGACGACGATGATCGTGTGGAACAGGATGCGGACGATCACCTCGAGCAGGATCGATCGGTTCTCCGGCTTCATCTGCTGACCGCCGATGAGCCAGGCACGGGGGCTGCTGCGATTCTCGGTGGTCTGGAAGCGGATGCCGTCGGTCGTCTCCACGAGCGGCGCGATGCGCGCCTTGCGCCGGAGGCGCTTGGGCAGCGACGGACGCTGGGAGAGCATGTCGGCGCGGTGGGTCACGAACACGAGGGATGCCACGCCGGTCGCGGCCAGCACGAGCACGGAGAGTTCGCCCATGGTGTCCCAGCCGCGCAGGTCGACGAGCGCGACGTTGACGACGTTCTTGCCGTGGCCGAGCTCGTAGGCGAGTTCGGGGAAGGTGATCGAGATCGGCTCGGTGATGCGCGCCTGAGTCGCGACCACGGCGATGAACGCCATCGTGACCCCGACGCCGATCGCGAGCACCGCGCGCGGGATGCGGGAGACCGAGGCGTTGTGCTCGCCCATGCGCGAGGGCAGGCGCCTCAGGACCAGCGCGAAGGTGACCATCGTCACTGTCTCGACGAGGATCTGCGTGAGAGCGAGGTCGGGGGCGCCGCTCGTCGCGAACAGCGTGACCATGCCCAAGCCCGTGACCGAGACGAGCACGACCCCTGTGTAGCGCTTGCGCGCCTGCACCGCGACGACGGCGGCGATGGCCATGATCGGGGCGACGGCGATCTGGGTCGGGGTGTGCCAGGCCGAGAGGTTCAGCTGATCGATGTCGCTCGCCAGGAGCGCTGTGGTCTCCGCCGCCACGAACACGACGAAGATCGTGCCGACGTAGACCGGCAGCGAACCCCGCTGCGTGAGCGTCGTGGTGATCACCGACAGGCGGTCGATGCCGCGCATCACGAGGTAGTACACATCGGCGGCGGTGAACTTCAGCGCGCGTGCCTTGCGGTCCCATCCGGTGCGCCTGCTGAGCAGGAACAGTCCGATGCCGAGCACGACCGACAGCACGGAGATGCCCAGCGCCGGCTCGAAGCCGTGCCACAGCGCGAGATGCCCCGGGCCCTCGACCGCGAGACCGTCGGCGTCGAGCCCCGGCACCGCGCTGACCGCGTAGCCGTGCAGTGCGGTGTCGAGCGCGGGTGCGCCGATGCCCAGAGCGACCGTCGCGCCGGCCAGGATGATCGGTGCCGACAGGAAGCCCACCGGAGGGTCGGGCCAGATGGTGTCCGGCATCCGCTCACCCTGCGCGTCGCGCTTCTTCCAGAACGCGCCCCACAGGAAACGGACTCCATATGCCGCCGTGAGCATGGATCCGAGGATGACTCCGATCAGAGCGACGAGGGCCCACGGCGATCCACCCAGTGCGTCGTCGAGCAGCCCGGTGAGCGCCGATTCCTTCGCGACGAACCCGACAGTGGGCGCGATTCCCGCCATCGATGCGACCGAGATGAACGAGGCCGTGGCCATGACCGGCGCCTGTCTGCCGACGCCGGAGAGCTCGTCGATGTCACGCGTCGAGAGCTGGCGGTCGATGACTCCGACGACGAGGAACAGCGCGGACTTGAACAGCGCGTGCCCGACGACCAGCGCCAGACCTGCGAGCGCCGTCGCCTGCGTTCCGTATCCGACCATCACGGTGAAGAAGCCGAGCTGGCTGACGGTGCCGAAGGCCAGGATGCGCTTGAGGTCGGTCTCTCGCAGCGCCTGGATGCCGCCGAGGAGCATCGTGAGCACCCCGAGCGAGATGACGATCGGCCGCCATGGCTCTGACAGCGCGAAGATCGGCGCGAACCGCGCGATGAGGTAGATGCCGGCCTTCACCATCGCCGCGGCGTGCAGGTAGGCGCTCACCGGGGTCGGCGCCGCCATCGCGCCGGGGAGCCAGAAGTGGAACGGGAAGATGGCCGACTTGCTGAGCGCTCCGATCAAGAGCATCACGATGGCCGCGTTCACGAGCGGTCCGGTCGGTGCGAGGGTGAGCATCTCGGTGATGCTCGACGTTCCGGTGTCCACGACCAGCAGCACCACGCCGACGAACATCACGAGGCCGCCGAGGGTGGTGACCAGCAGCGCCTGCAGCGCCGCACGACGGCTGGCTGCGCGCCTGCGATAGTGCCCGATGAGCAGGTAGGACAGGATGCTGGTGACTTCCCAGAACATCACGAGCATGACGAGGTCGTCGGTGAGGACGAGCCCGTACATCGCACCGGCGAAGCCGAGCAGGACACCGGCGAACTGCCCCAGGTCGGCGGCCTCGTCGTGGAAGTACCAGCGGCAGTAGAGCAGCACCAGGGCGCCGACGCCGGTGACGATGAGGGTCATCACCCAGCCCAGCACGTCCATGTGCATCGACAGGTTCAACCCGAGCTGGGGGATCCACGCCACGCTCTCGAACGGCATCGCGTCGCCGGCGAGAACCTGCGGCGTCATGACGAGCGCCTGAACGAATGCCGCGGCGGGAATGAGAGCTGCGATCGCGAACGCCCGCGCTCCGAGCCAACGTACCAGCGCGGGGAGGAGAAGAGCCCCGAGAAGGAACACGGCAAGGAGCAACAGCATAAGCGGCTCCTCAATGGCTCGTCGAGGCCTTGCGGCACAGGCGGGCGGGCGTTCTACGAGTTTACCGGCTCATCCGTCGTGAGAGTTCCGCGTTCGGCGCACAACCATGCATGAAAGAGTGGTGGACATGCGACAGACGTGGGTCCGCGAACTGAGCGGCTGGCTCGCCGCCGCCCTCATCGCCGTCGTCACCGTCGCCCAGATCGCCTCGACCGCGAGAGCGGATCTGCTGCTGCGAGACAGTGACTCACTGGTCGTCGCGCTGCTCGTGCGCTCAGTGGCCGAGGGGGAATCCTTCGACTGGGTGATGTCGAGCGTCCTGTTCCTGCCGGAGATCGCGGTCTTCGCACTGCTCTGGATGCTGGGGAGCGTGTTCGCTCTCGACGTCAATGCCATTTTCGTGATCAACGCCGTCCTCAACCTGACGGCACTGTACGGCGCTGTCCGTCTGGCCGCCGGTCGCCGGCGCGGCGGCACCGCACCGGTCGTCTGGTCGGTTCTCGCGGTCGGTGTGTTCGGCCTCGTCGCGATGACCGAGACGTCCGCCTCTCGGGACTCGCTCGAGCTCGCGTCACTGCTCGCGACCACGACGTACTACTCGGCCACGGTGATCGCGGTCCTCGTGAGCGTCGGCATCGTGCGGCGGGTGTTCGACAGCACCGGTCGGCCACCGCGACTGCTGTACGTGCTACTCGGCGTCGTCGCAGTCGTGTCCACGCTCTCGAATCCGCTCTACGCGGCGTGGGCGACAGTGCCGCTGAGCGTGATCCTCGCTCTCGCCGCGGTGTATCAGCGCTCCCGCGAACAGGCCCTGCGGCTGCTCACGTGGCTCATCGGCGGCACCGCGGTCGGTTTCGTCGCCCGCATTCCACTTTCGGAATGGATTGCCAACGACGGATCCGCCTATGCGCAGCCGACGCTGTGGCCGCAATCGGTCGCCTACTACGGCGGCCTTCTCGGCGAGCGGCTGTCCACTCCCCTCGGCGCGGTCGGCACGCTGATGCTGGTGGGCCTTGTGCTGCTGGCGGTCGTGCGGTCGCTCCGTGCACGGACTCCTGGCGCTCGGATCGTGGCGACGGCGGCCTGGCTGCTCCCGGTGCTCGTGACGGTCGGAGCCGTCGCGCTCGGAACACATGCCGCCCGGTATCTCGAGCCGGTGGCGTTCGCGCCCGTCCTCGCGCTGGTCGCCTCACCTCGCGCGTTGCGCGTGCCACGTCGTGCCGCTCTTGCCGCGACCGCCGGCGCGGGTGTGCTGCTGGTCGTCGGTGCGGGCGTCAGTGCTCCCCGTGTCGCAGCCGCGGCACAGCATCCGAATGCCGACCTCGCGTGCGTGAACGATTGGATCACGGCATCCGGGCAGACCGGCGCAGGCCAGTTCTGGACGGTGCGCCTGCCGAAGCTGCACCTCGATGACCCGTCTCAGCTCGTCCAGGTCGATCATCAGCTGAACGCCTACGCATGGCTCATCAACCGCTCGGACTTCGACGTCGGAAAGGTCACCTTCCTCGTCGAGGACTCGCAGAGCTCACCCTGGGCGCTGGGAACCAATGCGCTCCCGACCGCCGTGATCCCCTGCGGCCAGTACACGATCCACGACTTCACGCCCGTCGAGCTGCCTCTCGGGCCCGCCCGCGCCTGACGTCGGCGCTCGACCGGCGTCAGACCGCGGGCGCAGCCGTCGTCGTTCCGGCCCGGAAGCGGCAGGTGAAGTGCAGCGACGATGCGGGCTCGCCGCGCAGCATCCGCGCGACCTGCTCCCCCGCCGCTCTGCCCTTCTCTGCAGCCGGCTGCACCATGGTGGTGAGCATGTGCGGCCCGATCCCGTCGACCCTGATGCCGTCGAAGCCGGCGACGCTCAGGTCTTCCGGAACGCGCATGCCCAGGTCTTCCGCCGCACGGATCACCCCGGCCGCGAGAAGGTCGCTCTGCGCCAGGATCGCGGTCGGACGGGTGACAGGATCGCTGAGCAGTGCCCGCCCCGCGATCACCCCGTCGTCGATCGAGCTGCTCCCGGCCGAGATGGCGGGCAGGTCCGGGTAGACGTCCCTCGCGCCGGCGAGACGCTCCAGCGTGACGTCGATCGTGGCTCGCGCCAGGCGGTCATCCGTGACCCTGCCTCGGATGCGATCGCTGTCCAGAGGCAGGCCCACGGCAGCCACCCGCTCGTGGCCGAGCTGCTTGACGTGCCGGGTGATCTCCGCCGCCGCTTCGCGGTTGTCGAGCGTGATCTGGGGGATCCCCTCCCCCGCGTCTCCTTCGATCACGACGACCGGAAGGCCTCTGCCGCGCACGATCTCCAATGACGCACGGGCTCGTCCGGAGCATCCGATCAGCACGACCGCGTCGACCGGTGCCGTGCTCAACGCCGACACCTCGCCCTCCCCCGGCTCGTCGCGCAGCAGCAGCACTCCGGCGCCGAGCGAGGCGAGTCCGTCGGTGAGACCGTCCATCATCGGAATCGTCACCGGGTCGAGGAACGCGGTGCGCAGCTGCCCCTCGAGGACGACGGCGACGATCCCGCTCCGCCCGCGACGCAGCGAGGCCGCCCGCGGATCGGGACCCGCGTACTCGAGCTCGGCCGCCGCCGCGAGCACACGCTCGCGCGTCGCCTCGGACACGCGCGTGGCACCGCTGAAGACGACCGATGCCGTCGACGTCGACACGCCAGCCGCGCGGGCGACATCCGCGAGCGTCGCACGACGCGGAGTGGATTGCGGGAGCGCAGACGGTGTCATCCTTCGAGGATAACCCGGACCATTTCCCGAAATCGAATCGATTCGATACGCTCTCTCCATGGACTACGCCCTCACCCGCTCGCAGTACGTGCGCTGGCGCAACGCGACCTTCGCGATCTTCCTCGCCAGTGGCGTCTCGATCGCGACCTGGGCCTCCCGCGTGCCGGACATCAAGCTCGCGCTGGACATCGACAACACGCAGATCGGGCTGCTGCTGCTCGGGATGGGCATCGCGTCGATCCTCGGCATCTCGACGGGCCCCGCCGTCATGGCGCGCACGGGAGCACGCCGGGGGATGCTGTCGATGATGATCATGCTGTCGATCGGCCTCGTGCTGATCGGCGTCGGCACGACGCTGTTCGCATCGTTCCCCGTCGTCATCATCGGCCTGGCGCTGTTCGGCTACGGCAACGGATGCCTCGACGTGATGATGAACGTCGAGGCGACGGCGATCGAACAGGAGGCGGGGAAGACGATCCTGCCGCTGTTCCACGCGTTCTTCAGCTTCGGAACGGTGATCGGCGCCGGCCTCGGCTGGGCGGCCACCAACTGGCACATCGCCGTCGCACCTCATGCCATCGTCGTCGCCGTGCTCATCTTCGTCGGCGCGTTCGTCTGCATCGCGAACGTGCCCAACCGCGACGCGACGCTCGATCCTGAGGAGTCGGGGGACAAGCCGCACTGGCGCGAACGCATGCACGTGGCGATGTCGGCGTGGCGCGAGCCGCGCACCTACGCGCTCGGCGTCGTGATGCTCGGCATGGCCTTCGCAGAGGGCGGAGCCAACGACTGGCTGGCGCTCGGCATGAGCGAAGACCACGGCGGAGGCGCCGCAATGGGCGCGGCCGCCCTGACGGTGTTCTCCGTCGCGATGACCACGGTGCGCATCTTCGGCGGACCGCTCGTCGACAGGTTCGGCCGTGTGCTCGTGCTGCGCATCCTCGCGGTGGCGGCAACCGGCGGCATCCTGCTGTTCATCATCGCCCCCTCACTCCCCCTCGTCTTCGTCGGCGCAGCACTGTGGGGCATCGGCGCATCACTCGGATTCCCGCTCGGCATGTCGGCGGCGGCTGACGACCCGGCCAAGGCTGCGGCCCGCGTGAGCGCGGCGGCCACGATCGGGTATGTCGCGTTCCTCGGCGGCCCGCCGATCCTCGGACTGATCAGCGAGCACATCGGCCTGCTGAACACCCTGTTCATCCTGGTCGTGCTCGTCGCGGCCTCCGGTCTCGCATCCGGCGCCGCCCGCCCTCTGAACTCGAACGCCGAGGCGCCGAAGAAGTAAGGCTCAGCGCGCTCGGGTCCGGGCGATCGCCGCCGCGTGCGATCTGCTCTCCGCTCCGAGCTTCGCCAGCACGTTCGACACGTGCGTCTTCACCGTGGGGACGGAGATCATCAGTCGTTCCGCGAGTTGCGCGTTGGACCATCCCTGAAGGATGCCGTCCAGCACATCCCGCTCGCGTGCGGTGAGCGCCGTGTCGTCCACTGCATCCGCCACCATCGCGGCACCGTGCTCGGCCTTGATGATGGCGGCGAGCGCGCGCCGCGTGACACGTGCGTCGAGCACGCCGTCCCCCGAGGCGACAGTGCTCACCGCCTGGACCAGCGTGTGCGCGTCGGCGGTCTTCAGCAGGAATCCGGCCGCACCTGCCCTGATGGCCCCGAAGACGAGTTCGTCCTCATCGAAGCTCGTGAGCACGAGCACTTCGCTGAGACCCCGCTCGACGATCTCGCCCGTCGCGGAGATCCCGTCGCGTCCGGGCATGCGCAGATCCATCAGGACGACGTCAGGGCGGAGCGATGCGGCGTTGCGCACCGCGATGTCACCGTCGGCCGCCTCACCGACGACCGTGACCCCGTGCGATTCCAGCATGATGCGCAGCCCCGCGCGGATGGCGGCGTGATCGTCGGCGAGCAGTACCGTCGGCGAGGTCATGCCGGAACCCCGATCGGCAGCTCCGCGTGCACCGACCAGCCCCCGTCGACCGGACCGGCGCGGAAGGTTCCATCCAGTGCCCGTACCCGTTCTCCGAGCATGCTCAGACCCCATTCGTTGCCGCCGGCGTGCGTGACGGGTGTCCCGCCACGGGAGTCGACGCGGACCGACACTGTCATGTCGCCGGCGATGATCTCGACGTCGACATCCGCTCCGGACGCGTGCCGGATGCAGTTCGCCAGCGCCTCTCGCACGATGCGCACGATGGTCTGCTCGACGAGCACGGGAAAGCGGTCCTCCTGCAGTGGTGTCGACGCCACGCGCAGCCCTGTGCGCCGCGCGTTCGCGATGATCCCTTCGAGATCCTCGATCCTCGGCGCGGGCGCCAGCTCACCGGCGCCGCCCCGCAGCACCGCGATCATGGTGCGCAGCGCCGTGTGCGCGTCGAGTCCGGCATCGCGCACGGCCTGCAACGCCGCGCGATCGCGTTCCTCGTCCGGCGGCGTCGACAGCACGGCCTCGGCACGGATCGCCATCGCCATGACATGTCCGGCGACCGCATCATGCAGCTCGCGCGCCATCATCTCCCGCTCGCGCAGCACGGCCTCCGAGCGATCGCGCTCCGCCTCGCGCTCAGCGGCTTCGGCGCGCTGCCGGTGCAGCTCGGCGAGCTCGTTCGCCTGCGCCACCGCCACCGCCCACCAGTAGTCGGTCCCGAAGATCGCCCCGAACTGCACGGCGATGAGGAAGGCGACCGGCAGAGGAGCATCCGCGAGCAGCAGGGCTGCGGCCGACAGGGCGAGCGTGGCGACCCCGAGGAGCACCAGCAGGATCCGCCGCGCGCCGGCGCCGGCCACGAATGCCGCCCTCCACAGCACATCCAGCAGGACGACGAGGGTTCCGATCCCCCCGACGGTGAGCAGATCGGCCACGAACAGCACGGACACCGCCGCGAGGACGAGCATCGGGGCCCGGTACTTCAGCACGGCCAGTGCGCACGCCGGCAGAGCGAGCGCGAGAGCCCACCAGGCCGAGACATCGGTGCCGAGCAACGAGAACGGCGTCCAGACCGACCGGAACCCCAGGGCGGCCATCACCACTGCCAGCAGCGCCATCGCGATCGGATCGACGATCCACCTCGTGCGGCGGTACCAGCTGCCGAATCGCTCGGTCGCCTGTTGCTGCATCACCTCATGCAATCACGTCGTGCGCACTGCCGCATCCGACCAAAGGATGAGAGGACGTCGCGACCTTCGCCCGATCCGCTGTCCGCGGACATGGAACACGGTGGACGCATGGAACTCTTCGCCGGCGCACCCCTCCTGCTGTCCCTCGCCGTCCTCGCGCTCGTGGACAGCCTCAGCATCGGCACCCTGCTCATCCCGGTCTTCCTCCTGCTGAGCCCCGGCAAGGTGCGGATCGGCAGAGTGCTGCTCTACCTCGCCACGATCGCGGCGTTCTACCTCGCCGTCGGGCTGCTGTTCCTCTGGGGCCTCGTCAACGTGGTCGACGTCGCGTCGGACTTCCTCTCGTCCCCCGCCGGCACCATCATCCGACTCGTCGTGGGCGTCGGACTGCTGGTGGCGTCGTTCCTCATCCCCTCGTCGTCCAGGAAGAAAGCCGAGCAGCCGGTCTCCGCGTCGGCCTCCTCCTCACTCGAGGGCTTCGCGACGCCGGACCCTGCGGCCTTCGCACCCGCGCCGGAACAGCCCCGGGCACCCGGCAGGATCATGCGCTGGCGTGATCGCCTGCTCGCCCCGCAGGCGACGCGCACCGCCTTGATGTCGGTCGCCGTGGCCGCGGGCCTGGTCGAGGTGGCCACGATGCTGCCGTACATCGTCGCGATGACGATGCTCGCGGACGCCGGTCTCGACACGCCGGCACGCGTCGTGTCACTGGTCGGCTACTGCCTCGTCATGATCGTTCCCGCGCTCATCCTCCTGCTTCTGCGCATCGTCGCCGCTCCCGTCATCACCGGACCACTGCAGCGCCTTGCCGACTGGATGCAGCGGACCGGCGCGGAGAACACGGCGTGGATCATCGGCATCCTCGGATTCCTCATCGCGCGCGCAGCGGCGGTCGAACTCGGACTCTTCGACCTCGGACTGGGGATCCTCGACTCGATCGACGGTTAGGCTCGACGGGTGCGCCTCGTCATTGCCCGCTGCTCCGTCGACTACTCGGGTCGACTCAACGCCCACCTCCCCCTCGCGACGCGTCTGCTCGTGCACAAGGGCGACGGAAGCCTGCTCGTGCACTCGGACGGCGGCAGCTACAAGCCGTTGAACTGGATGAGCCCGCCGTGCACTCTCGTCACAGAGGTCCCTGGCGAGGAAGAGGCCAGCGCCGGCGTCATCGACGTGTGGCGCGTCACGCACAAGAAGACCGGAGACGCGCTGCGCGTGCAGATCTACGAAGTGCTGCACGATTCCGCGCACGAGCTGGGCATCGATCCCGGTCTGCAGAAGGACGGCGTCGAGGCCGACCTGCAGCGCCTGCTCGCGGAGCAGGTCGATCGCATCAGCGAGGGCGCGACGCTCGTTCGCCGCGAGTTCCCCACGGCGATCGGCCCGGTCGATCTGATGGTCCGGGATGCTTCGGGAGCGGCCATCGCCGTGGAGATCAAGCGCCGCGGCGACATCGACGGCGTCGAGCAGCTCACCCGCTACCTCGAGCTGCTGGGCCGCGATCCGCACCTCGCGCCTGTGCAGGGCGTCTTCGCCGCCCAGGAGATCAAGCCTCAGGCCCGCGTGCTCGCCGAGGACCGCGGCATCCGCTGCCTGGTGCTCGACTACGACGACATGAAGGGCATCGAGTCAGGGGTACCGCGGCTGTTCTGACGCGCTGACGCTGCGTCGACTGCCCATAGGCTGGAGGGATGCCTCACTCCCCTTTCTCGTGCGTGCTCTGGGATGTCGACGGCACCATCGCCGATGCGACGCCGGGCATCTTCCCCCGTCTCCTCGAGGTGCTGGCATCGTTCGGCCAGCCGGCACCCGACCCCGCATCGCTGCCCCGATGGGTCGGACCGCCGATGTACGAGTCGTTCCAGAGCCTGGCGGGGCTGAGCGCCACGCAGGCCGAGGATGCCCTGGTCCGCTACCGGACTCTCGCCGCCCGCGACGGCTACGCGGCCTCGGTGGACATCTACCCCGGAGTCCCCGAGATCATCCGCGCGGTCGCGGCGGCAGGCATCCCGCAGGCGACCGCGAGCACGAAGCCCGAGAACCAGGTCATCGCGATCCTCGAGCACAACGATCTGCTCGGGCTCTTCGCCGCCGTCTCAGGCGCGCGCAGCGGCACGATCGGGCGCAGCGACAGCAAGTACGACGTCGTCGGATGGGCGATGGACCGGCTGACGGCAGCCGGCGTCGACACCTCACGACCCGTGCTCGTCGGCGACCGCCACCACGATGTGGAGGGCGCAGCCGAGCAGGGCATCCCGGTCATCTTCGCGGAATGGGGCTTCGGAGACGCCTCGGAGGGCGACTCGGCCGCCTACCGCGTCGCGGATGCCGACGCACTGCGAACGCTGCTGCTGCCGTAGAGAGCACAACACTCCCCGCCGGTGCACGCTGTTTACGCACGCCGGGGCGGAGAGTGCTGTGTTATCGCCTCAGATGGGGCGGATGTTCTCGGCCTGCAGGCCCTTGGGGCCCTGTGCAACCTCGAACTCGACGCGCTGGTTCTCGTCGAGTGAGCGGTAGCCGCTTGCTTCAATGGCGGAGTAGTGCGCGAAGACGTCAGCGCCGCCGTCATCGGGGGAGATGAAGCCGAAGCCCTTCTCCGAGTTGAACCACTTGACCGTGCCTTGGGTACTCATGTACTGCCGTTCTGCTGAAATGTGTGTCGACGCAGGGTGCCCCGACGATGCCCACAATATCTGTGCAGCGCTGGAGCGGAATAGCCCGGGGCAGAAGGTAACCCAAATGTTGCATGAGCGTCACGCCGGCGGCACAGAGGCGGCCTGGCGCGGAAAAGAGTGCGGCCCACACCCCGGGGGGGGCGGTGGGGGCCAAAGAC
>NZ_JBLVOB010000007.1:1012087-1016096 GCF_053543555.1 Microbacterium xerophyticum
GGAGCGGTGAGGGCCAAACCACGACCGGAGGGTGCGTCATAGAACACCCTAACCCCAAAAGCTGAATCTTGTCCCCCATATGGGGGACAAATTCTGAAAAACGTGGGATGATGAGCCGATAGCGGCCCCCTCGAATAGTCCATTGGGGACTGAACTACTCGAGAGGGCCCAATCGCATGCGCGGATCGTCTGGCTCTGGGGAAGCCAGGAGCCGTCATCTGGGGACGACGGCGACGATCAATCCCCGTGCGCATGCACCTTCACATTAGGGGAGGATGAACGACCTCGTCCAGGGAGATCCGGGACGAGGTCAACGAAGGTCCGGGGAGATTGATCCCGCGTGGATCGCAGGTTTCGGGAAGAGATGGGATGCACAGCACGGAGGCGACTCCGGCATCTCGTCCCTCCCGAAACCGCGGGATCTCAATGCCGCTGCGGACGGACGCCCTTCGCTCACCGTCGCCATCGCGGCGTCCCTAACGGTCGTCGTCGCGCGCGTCAACCCCGTCGCCGAATATCCGTGCCGATGTGAGAGTCGTTCCTACGGATCACCTGATCCCCGACGAAAGGAATGGATCAATGGGTATTGGAGACAAGGCGAAGCACGCAGCTGAAGACGTCGCTGGTCACTTCAAGGAAGGCGTCGGCAAGGCCACGGACAACGAGAAGCTCGAGGCCGAGGGCAAAGCCGAACAGGCCAAGGCCGATCTGAAGAAGGCCGGCGACAAGGCGAAGGACGCCTTCGAGAACTGAGGCGGACCTTCTCTCCCTGCGTCCGGAACACTGACATGACGCGTTTCGGTGTCGAGGAGGAGTTCGCCCTCCTCGACGAGGAGACGTTCGTTCCCGTGCCACTGGGCGGCGCCGCGATCGATGCGCTGTCCGGTGGCACGGGCGCGTACAGGGCCGGCACCGTGAAGAAGGAGTTCCTGACCTCGCAGGTTGAGTTCGCCACCTCTCCCGTGCACACCCTCGCTGAGGCCGAGACGCAGCTGCAGCCGTGCCGCCGATCGCTCTCGGAGTTCGCCCGCCAGCACGGAGCGGTGGCGATCGGCATGGGCACGGCGTTCGGGATCGCACCGGCGGGAACCGTCACGCGCTCCGAGCGGTACGGCCAGATCGCGCACTGGCTCGGCCGCATCAGCGACACGCACCACGTCAACGGCCTGCACGTCCACGTCGAGATCCCGGATGAAGAGGCGAGGGTCCGTGCGATGAACGCGGTTCGCCCGTGGTTGCCCGTGCTTCTCGCACTGTCGGCGAACTCCCCCTTCGCGGATGCCTGCGACACGGGCCACGACAGCTGGCGGAGCATCGTCATGCGTCGCCTCCCGCTCTTCGGCGCACCTCCGCACTTCGCCGACGCTGACGACTATCACTCGACCGTGGATCGACTGATCGATGCGCACGTCATCCCCGATGCGGCATCAGTGGCCTGGGTGGCCCGTGTGTCCGCCCGCTATCCGACCCTCGAGATCAGGGTCTTCGACGCCCAACTCTGCACGGCCGACACCCTGCTGCTCGCCGCGCTGTGCAGGGCTCTGGCCCTCACGCAACCGGTCGACGGTCCCGTCCACGACGCGGAAGCGATCCAGACCTCTCTGTGGTCGGCGGCGCGGTGGGGGATGGAGGCGACGCTCGTGCACCCCGTCTCGGCCGAGCCCGTCACGGCGAGAGCGGCGACCGATCTCCTGCTGCAGACGATCGCACCGGCACTCGAGCAGGCCGGCGACCTGGAGTACGTGCAGGAACACCTCTCACGTGTGCTCCGCGAGGGAAACGGTGCACAGCGTCAACGCGCCGCGCATCACGCCGCCGGCATCGCCGGACTGCGCGCGCTCGTCAGCGCTCCGCAGCCTGCGGCGGCATGAGGCCGGCCGACGTCCGCCGAGGCCACCAGATGCGATCGCCGAGCACCCCGAACAGTGCGGGAATGATCACGGTGCGCACGATCAGGGTGTCGACGATCACACCGACTCCGACGATCAGCCCCAGCTGACCCAGGGTGACCAGGGGCAGCACCCCGAGTGCGGCGAAGACGGCCGCGAGCACGATCCCGGCGCTGGTGATGACCGCGCCGGTGTGCGACACGGCACGTGCCATTGCGTCACGGGTGCCGTGCTCGTCGGCCCCCGCGCGAGTGCGGTGCACGAGGAAGATCGTGTAGTCGATGCCGAGAGCGACGAGGAACAGGAACGCCAGCAGCGGCACCTGCAGATCCAGCGCAGGCTGATCGAACAGCGCTCGGCTCAACCAGGATCCGGCCCCGATCGCCGCGGCCGCGCTGGCGACGTTGACGAGCAGCAGCACGATCGGCGCCACCAGTGATCGCAGCAGCACGAGCAGCACGATGAAGCTGACGGCGAGGACGAGCGGCGCGATGAGCAGCAGATCCTGCTGGTTCCCGGCTCTGGCATCCAGATCGGTCGCGACCGCTCCGCCGACCAGCGCATCCGCATCCGCATCCGGCACATCGTGCACGATGCTCCTCAGTTCGGTGACGAGGTCGAGGCTCTCGGGCGTCCCCGGCGCGTACTCGCCCGTCACCATGATCTTCGTGAGAGCACCGTCGGTCGTCTCGCCGATCGGATGCGCGCGCACCACGCCGTCGACGTCGTCGACGCCGTCGAGCACGCTGTCGGCTGCGGGCGAGTTCGCCACGATGAAGATCGGCTGCGACTCACCGGGAGGGAAGTGGTCGCCGAGCACCTCGAGTCCGGCCGCGGACTCGGACGGCACGCGGAACTTCTCCACCTGATCCAGTCCCACCGTCGTGCCCACGAGGCCGGCACTCATCACAGCCAGCACGAGCACTCCGCCGCCGAGGCTCAGCCACGGACGACGCATGACGCGGGTGGCGATGCCCTTCCACACCGCGGCGTGCTCGGTTCTCGCGCCCGGCTTCGGGACGAACGGCCAGAACACCCGGCGCCCGCACACCGCCAGCAGGGGAGGAAGCGCGAACAGCACCGCGCCGAGCGCGATCAGCAGACCGACGGCGGAGGAGATGCCGAGACCCCGCGTGCCGGGGATCACGGCGAGCGCGAGCGTGAGCAGGGCGAGGACCACGGTGATGTTCGAGGCGACGATCGCCGGAACGGTCTTGCGCCAGGCGGTGCTCAGCGCGCGGCGGTGATCCACGTCGACGAGCAGCTCCTCGCGGTAGCGGGAGATGAGCAGCAGCGCGTAGTTCGTGCCGGCACCGAAGACCAGCACGCTGATGATCCCCGCGTCGAACTGCAGGTCGAGCCAGGTCCCGACGGCGCCGGTCACCTTGCCGGCGAGCTGGTCGGCGAACGCGACGACCACGAGCGGGAGCAGCCAGAGTATCGGCGAGCGGTAGGTGATGATCAGCAGCACCGCGACGATGAGGATCGTGACGAGCAGCAGCGTGAAGTCGGCGCCGTCGAACGCGCTCGTGACGTCCGCGCCGAATGCCGGGCCGCCGGTGACCTGGAGCGCGAGGCCGGGAGGAGCGTCGGCTGCCACCGCGCCGCGCAGGTCCTTGATGATGTCAGCAGTCTCGGCGTTGTCGGCTCCGACCGTGATCGGGGCGACGATCACGGCGGCCTTCCCGTCGTCGCTCGCGTTCGGTCCGGACGACTCGAGGCCGGTGTGGGCGTCGAGAACGGGCACGATCGCGTGCAGCGCCGTGAGGTCTGCGGGGGAGAGGGCGGCGGCATCCGCTCGTGAGGCGACCACGAGCACCGACTGCTGGTCCGCGTTCGGGAACTCCTCCAGCATCGCGCTCACCCGAGACGATTCCGCGTCCGGCGGCGCGGTGTCGTTGCCGGTCGGGCCGTCGATCCTGCTGAACAGGCCGAACAGTGCCACGAATACGAGGAGCACGATGCCGAGCGAGACCCAGGCACCCCGCCGGGACGTGAGCCGGTCGGGGAACCGCGTGCGAGAAGCTGTCATGCTTCCAGCCCATCAACCGTGTCGCCGTCCGACATCGCTCGAAAGGTTGATCATGCGCACTGGACGCGGCGCCGGTCATAGCGCCGCG
>NZ_JBLVOB010000007.1:1016144-1052112 GCF_053543555.1 Microbacterium xerophyticum
CCGCGTCCGATCCGGGCCGGTCCGCTCAGCTGACGACGTGGACGACGCTGCCGACGAACACGGAGAGGATGGTGGTCCATCCGATGATCGCGACGGCCTGCCAGATGAGGACGCGTGCCTTACTGACCCCGGTGGCGGCGAGCATCGTCGCCGTGAACTGGGTGGGCAGCAGGAGCGGGCCGAGCAGACTGACGCCGGGCACGCCGTAACGGTCGAGCGCCCGACGGAACTTCACCTTGCGCGCCGCGCTGCGGCTGCCGTCGGCCTCGTCGTCGGCCTCGACCACCGTGACGCCGCCTGCGCCGCCGGCCGCGGCCAGACGCGCCTTGCGCTGCTGGTTGCGACCGATCACGGCGCTGCGCGCTCCCGAGCTGAGAAGCACGAGCACCAGCACGCAGAGGAAGTTGCCGATGATCCCGGCGATCGCAGCGATCACGGGATGGATGCCGCCGATGATGCCGATGCTCGCCGCTCCCTCACCCTCGATGAAGGGCACCGCGCCCGCCAGCGCGACGATGAGGGGCTGCACCAGCTCAGGCACCTGCGCGACCAGGTTCTGGAAGGTCTCGATGAGGTTCATGGATGTTCCTGTCCTTGCGACGGCCTGGGCATCTCCCCGGCGATGGCTCCAGTTCATCGCTTTCCTTCTGGTGCCAGAAGTGCCCCGCTGTCACCGCTTTCCGGGGCGATCGTCCGACGGGTGGGTGACATGTGTCATGGCCGTAATGTGGACGGCATGAGCAGCGCGTCCGCATCCGTCCCCGACGACTCCGATGCCGCAGCGTTGAAGGGATCCGTACGCCTGGCCAGGGGGGTGACCGCCACCTGGTACTACACGATCTCTGCCCTGCTGTTCTTCGAACTGTTCATCGTCGCGAACACCGTGCTCCTCATCCTCGGCGCCGGCATCCGCCCATCGACCGCAGCCGTCGCGATCGCGATCGGCGGACTCGTCTGGGTCGTCTCGACCGTGGCGCTGATGGTCGACTACCGTCACCGCACGGACACCGCAGGGCTGGTGCGGTGGCGTCGACAGCTCCTCCCGCTGCTGGTGGCAGTGGCCTATGCGATCCTGGCCGGCACGATGTCCGGACTGTGGACGGTCGCCGCCGTGCCCGTACTGCAATCGCTTCTGCTGCTCAACTGGCAGCCAGGGGTGCGCATGCGCGCGATGCTCACCGCCACCGTCGTGATCATCGGTCTCGCCGTTGTCGACTTCCGCATGCTCGACAGCGCAGCGGCGGGTTTCGGGCCGCTGGCAGTGTTCTCGGCGATGCTGCCGGCCATGACCGTCGCCTCGCTGTGGTGGTGGGACGTATTGGTGCGGCTCGACCGTGCACGCGTGTCGGAAAGCCGCCTCGCGGCGACGCAGGAGCGCCTGCGGGTCGCGACCGACGTGCACGATCTGCAGGGGCATCATCTTCAGGTCATCGCCCTCCAGCTCGAACTCGCCGAGCGGCTCATGGCAAAGGATCCGGATGCTGCGCTCGAACAGTTACGCGCGGCGCGGGGGAGCGTGGCCGAGGCGCAGCAGGGAACCCGTGACCTCGCGATGCGATTCCGTTCCGCGCCGCTGACGGACGAGATCGCCAACGCGGTGGATCTGCTGAGGGCCGCAGGCACATCCGCTGAGGCGACGGTCGACGCCGGAGCGGATCACGCGCCGGCATCCGTTCTGGGACCTGTCATCCGCGAGACCACGACGAATGTGCTGCGGCACGGCAGCGGCAGGTGGGCTCATCTCTCCTTGAAACGGGCGGGGGAGGCGTGGCGGTACGAGATCGTGAACGACGCGGGCGGCGATCAGACGGTCTCGGAGGACGGCTCAGGGCTCGACGGCGTCGGTCGACGGGCGTCGGAAGCGGGGGGCGCCCTGGAGGTGCGGCGCGGCAAGCAGGAGTTCGCGGTCGTCGTGACCGTTCCGGCCGAGGGCGTGGAAGGAGATGCGCGATGATCCGTGTACTGCTCGCCGATGACGAGGCGATGATCCGCTCGGCACTGGCCGCCCTGCTGCGGCTGGAGGAGGACATCGACGTCGTGGCGGAGTGCGCCGACGGCGAGGAGGCGCTGGCCGAGACCATCCGGCTGACGCCCGACATCTGCCTGCTCGATCTGGAGATGCCCGGGATCGACGGCGTGGAGGTGGCGGAGCGCCTGCGGCGCCAGACCTCCATCCGTTGCGTGGTCGTGACGCGTCACGCCAGGCCCGGCGTGCTGCGGCGAGCGCTGGCATCCGGAGTCGCCGGATTCCTGCCGAAATCGCGCGGTGCGAACGAGGTCGCCGAGGTCATCAGGCGCGTCGCGGCTGGTGCGCGCTACGTCGACCCGGAGATCGCGGCAGATGCGCTGAGCGACGAGCGCTCTCCTCTCACCGACCGTGAACTCGACGTGCTGCGGGCAGGGCGGCGCGGGGAGACGACCGGACAGATCGCGCGCGCTCTGTCGCTCGCGCCGGGAACCGTGCGCAATCACGTCTCGACCGTACTGGGGAAGCTGCATGTCACGACGCGCCAGCAGGCAGTGCTGGTCGCAGAAGAGCGCGGCTGGATCTGACGCGGAAGGTGATGCGATGAAGACGATCGGACTGCTCGGCGGCATGAGCTGGGAGTCGTCACTCGAGTGGTACCGCCTCGCCAATGAGCGCGTCAGGGACCGGCTCGGAGGTCATCATTCCGCCCGCATCCTGCTCGATTCGCTCGACTTCGCCGAGATCGAGGCCATGCAGGCCGCCGGCGATTGGGAGGCGGCCGGCGACCTGCTCGCAGGCCGCGCTCTCGCGCTCGAGAAGGCCGGAGCGGAACTTCTCGTGCTGTGCACCAACACGATGCACCTGGTCGCCGACCGGATACAGGATGCCGTCAGCATCCCGTTCCTGCACATCGTCGACGTCACGGCCGAGGCGATCCTCCCCTCCGGCGTGCGCACGGTGGGGCTGCTCGGTACAGCCTTCACGATGGAGCAGCCGTTCTATGCCGATCGCATGGCGGGGCACGGCATCCGCACGATCGTGCCCGACGAGGAGGAACGACGCATCGTGCACGAGGTGATCTACGACGAGCTCGTCCACGGCGTCGTGCGGGAGGAGTCGAGGCAGCGTTACCAGCGCGTCATGGCAGGACTCGTGCAACGCGGCGCCGAAGGCATCATCCTCGGATGCACCGAGATCGAACTGCTCATCGCCTCCGGCGATGCGAGTGTGCCGGTCTATCCCACCACCTCGCTCCACGTCGATGCCGCGCTGGCCGCCGCGCTGGGAGATTGACCGCGGTGTTCGGACTCACTGGACTCTTCACCTTCTCCGGACTCTTCGGGTCGATGTGGCGCCCGATGCGCCATCGGCGTCGCGGCACCGTCGAGCTGAAATGGCTCAGCGCGCGCACGTACACGATGAAGTGGTACCCGCAGGGCGTCGACTTCGGCACGTGGCAGGGGCGTCGCACGCTCGCGGTGAGCTGGTTCCGCAAGGCGAAGAGCGGTGAACATCTCGCGTCTCGGGTGACCTTCATCGATCTGGAGCGGTCGCGGCACCTCGATGTCGCCCTCACGATCGAGGGAGAGGACGGCGAGCTCGTTCCCGCGCAGATCCATGCCGGGGGCCTCGCCTGGTTCGGCGATCGCCTCTTCGTCGCCGCGACAGGTCAGGGGATCTGGGAGTTCGACCTCGGCGAATCGCGGCGGTTGCGAGGGGCGGCGGCGCGACGCGTCGTGGGTGCACGAGGTCGCGGTCTCGGTGCCGTGGCGCTGGCGGCGGTCCGTACCCGAGTTCATCCGGTGCCGCTGCGCTGCTCATTCCTCGGCCGGGTGTTCGATGACCAGGGCGCCTCGCTGCCGCGCGTGCTGATCGGCGAGTACCGCGGCGACAAGCTCGGCCGCATCGGCGAGTTCACGATCCCGGGCGATGTCGACGGCTCGTTCATCGCCGTCGATCAGAGCGCGCCGCAGATCGCCCGGATGCAGGGCGCTGTGCAGTGGGGCGATCGACGATTCATCTCGCAGTCGCGCGGCATGCAGCCGGGTGCACTGTGGGAGGGCGACGGGACCGCGCCTCAGCGCAGCGATGTACCCCTGCCGATCGGCTGCGAAGACCTGGCCCTCGATCCGGAGGGGCGGATGCTGTGGACGCTGGGCGAGCATCCGTGGCGCCGAGTGGTGCGCGGCATCCCGTTCTCGCAACTCGGGCTGTGAACCAAAAGAAACAGCCTCTCACCGGATCACCTGGTGAGAGGCTGTTCTGCTCGCTGTGCGCGAGGGGGGACTTGAACCCCCACGCCCGTAAGGACACTGGCACCTGAAGCCAGCGCGTCTACCATTCCGCCACTCGCGCGAGCGTCTCGTTCCGAAGAAGTCAACTTCACGAGGATATCACGCACTTTCCCTGCCGCTTAACTCGCCCGACCACGCCCGGACCGACGTCATCCGGTGAGAAGGGGTTTGATTCTCGCGCCAGGAGCGCGTCCGGAGCGCGCAAGGAGCGCGCCCGGATGGGGGCGAGAGGCGCATTTCCAGGTCACCTGGCTACGATGTTGCTACCGTCGCCATGCCAGAGGAGCCCAGTGGGACTACTTGACAGCTTTGAGAAGGGTCTTGAGCGCGCCGTCAACGGCGCATTCGCCAAGACCTTCCGCAGCGGCATCCAGCCGGTGGAGATCGCATCGGCGATCCGTCGCGAGGCCGACATCAAGGCCGCCGTGGTCAGCCGCGACCGCATCATCACCCCCAACAGCTACGTCGTGCGTCTCAGCGCGGACGACCTGGAGCGCATGCAGGGGCTCGGCGGAGCCCTCACCGAAGAGCTGCACGCGTTGATGAACACGCACGCCAGATCTCAGGGCTACAGCTTCGCCGGCCCGCTCTCGATCGCTCTCGAATCGGACGAGAAAGTCTCCACCGGCACCGTGCGGGTGAACTCCGGCACCGTCGAAGGACGCGTCAGCTGGCAGGCCGTCATCGACGTCGACGGGCAGCGGCACTCGATCACCAAGGCCCGCAGTGTGATCGGACGCGGCAGCGACGCCGACATCACGATCTCCGACGCCGGCTCCAGCCGCAAGCACGTCGAGATCCTGTGGGACGGCGAGCGCGCCATGATGCGCGACCTCGGCTCCACCAACGGCACCAAGGTCAACGGGCAGAAGGTTCGCGAGGCTCCGCTTCCCACCGACACCACGATCACCATCGGGCGCACAGAGCTGACCTTCCGGGTCGTCCCCGTGGCAGCCGACCGGCCATCGGGGGCGAATCGATGAGTGAACTCGTCCTCCTGCTGCTGCGCATCGGCTTCCTGGTGCTGCTGTGGTTCTTCGTGTTCGGTGTCGTGTACTCGCTGCGCGCCGACCTGTTCGGGGTGAAGGTGCGAAAGCTCCCCGCCGAGGCAGCCGCGGGCGGAGCCGCAGCAGCACCCGCTCCCGCCGCCAAGCCGAAGGCCTCGCCCTCCCCGCGCGCAGGTGGCGCGGCCCGTGTGAACACGGTCTCCAAACTCGTCATCACCTCCGGCCCCAAGGCAGGGCTCGAACTCCCCCTCGGCACGGAGCCGATGACGATCGGCCGCTCCAGCGAGTCCGGCCTCGTCATCCGCGACGATTACACCTCCAGCCACCATGCCCGCCTGCTGCTGCGCGGCGACACGTGGGCCATCCAGGATCTCGATTCCACCAACGGCACGTTCCTCGGCGCGAAGCGCATCTCCGGCGCGCCGGTCATCATCAACATCGGCGACGCCGTCAAGGTCGGCGCCACGACCTTCGAGTTGCGAGCCTGACGCCGGCATGGTCTTCGAAGGATCGAGTGCGGCGATCTCCCATACCGGGAAGGTGCGCTCCAACAACCAGGACTCCGGGTACTCCGGAGCCAACCTGTTCGCCGTCGCCGACGGCATGGGCGGGCACGCGGGGGGCGATGTCGCCTCCAGCATCGCGATCCAGCACCTCGAGCGCCTCGACCATCCGTTCCCCGATGTCGACGAGGCGCAGGCCTCGCTGCAGGCGGCGGTCACCACGGCCGCCGGCGATCTCATCCGCGCCGCCAAGGAGCGCCCGGAGCTCGCCGGACTCGGCACGACCGTCAGCGCGATCATCATGGTCGAGGATCACGCCGTCATCGGACACATCGGCGACTCGCGAATCTACCTGTATCGCGACGACGAACTGACCCAGATCACCGCCGACCACACGTTCGTGCAGCGGCTGGTCGACTCGGGCCGCATCACCCCCGAGGAAGCGCGCTACCACCCGCGCCGCTCGGTGCTGATGCGCGTTCTCAGCGACATGGACCACGACCCGGAGCTGGACATGTTCGTCATGCCCACGCTGCCCGGCGACCGCTGGCTGCTGTGCTCCGACGGCCTCTCGGGTGTCGTGGACGAGCCGCACATCCTCAAAGCCATGCGACTCGGGCTCCCACCGGGACGCACCGCCGACAACCTGCTCAAGCAGGCCCTGGACGGCGGCGCCCCCGACAACGTGACCGTCGTGCTCGTCGAGGTCGGCGGCGTGCACCCGGTCTCTTCCGGCACTGCGACGATCGTCGGCGCGGCATCGACGCCGTCCGGTGTGCTGATCCCCGCCGCCAGGGCGGGGCGCACGAACTGGCTGCACCCGGTGCGTCAGGCCGCGAACGAGCCCTCGCACTTCGAGCCGGCCGCCGATTACCTCGAAGAGCTCATCGAGGAGGATCGCCGTCGTGCGAAACGTCGACGCGTCGGATGGTTCGCCGCGCTCCTGGTCGTGCTGCTCGCGCTCACCGGCGCGGGGATGCTGGCGTACAGCTGGACGCAGACGCGGTACTTCATCGGTGCCGACGACGACAGCGTCGTGATCTTCCAAGGGGTGCAGCAGAGCATCGGCCCCATCTCCCTGTCGACAGAGCTCGAGGACACCGGCATCCTGCTCGCCGACCTGCCGCCGTATCAGCGCGCGTCTGTCGAGCGCACGATCAACGCGCGCTCGCTCGCAGACGCGATGGCGATCGTGGACCGCCTGCGGGCCGGATCCGAGGCTGTGACAGGGGAGACACCCGCTCCGACGCCCCCGCCGACCCCGCTTCCCACGCCTGCTCCGACCGAGACCGACGGAGGGGATGCCGGATGATGAGCACCGACGTCGCCGCGGACACCGCGGACACCGCGGTCATCAAGGCCCTCAAGCGGATGCGGCTGCCGCAGACGCAGCGCAACCGCGAGTTCTGGCTGCTGCTGTTCGCCTGCGCGATCAGCGGCGCAGCCCTCAGCCTCGTCCAGCTCGGCGCGCTCGGGCTGATCGACCCCTTCATCCTCTTCATCGGCGGCGGATTGGCCGTGCTGGCCTTCGCCCTGCACATCGTGCTGCGCGTCGTCGCATCCGACGCCGATCCGTTCGTCCTTCCCATCGCGACGCTGCTCAGCGGCCTCGGCATCGCGATGATCTACCGGATCGACATCGCCCTGCACAACACGGGGTGGGACGCGTACTCGACCAAGCAGTTGGCCTGGACGGGCATCTCGCTCGCCGGCGCGATCGCGATCGTCATCCTCCTGCACAACTACCGGGTGCTGTTCCGTTACACGTATCTGTTCGGTCTCGCCGGAATCGTGCTGCTGCTGCTCCCGTTCGTGCCTGGACTCGGCGACTCCGGCGCGAACGCCGACGTCTGGGTCACGATCGGCGGGATCTTCGCATTCCAGCCGGGTGAGCTGGCCAAGATCTGCCTGGCGATCTTCTTCGCCGGCTACCTGGTGCGCACGCGCGAGAGTCTCACCTCGGTCGGCAAGGTCTTCCTTGGCATCACGTGGCCGCGGATGCGCGAGCTCGGCCCGGTGATCGTCGTGTGGCTGATCTCGCTCGGCATCATCGTCGTGCAGCGGGACCTCGGCACCGGAATGCTCATCTTCGGCATGTTCATCGCCATGCTCTACGTCGCCACCGGCAAGACGAGCTGGGTGCTGATCGGGCTCGCCATGGTGGCCGTCGGCGTGTTCGTGGCGACCCAGGTGCTCGCGTACGTCCACGGGCGCTTCACGAACTGGCTGTACGCGTTCGATCCCGAGATCGTCGACCCCAAGGGGGCGGGCTACCAGCTGCAGCAGGGCATCTTCGGGCTCGCGCACGGCGGGCTGCTGGGCACCGGCCTCGGTCAGGGCCGCCCGACGATCACGCCGCTCGCGCACAGCGACTACATCATCCCCAGCCTCGGCGAGGAGCTCGGGCTGATCGGCCTGTTCGCGATCCTCGCGCTGTACATGGTGTTCGTCAGTCGGGGCATGCGCATCGGCATCGCCGGGCAGGATGATTTCGGCAAGCTGCTCGCGACGGGGCTGTCGTTCACGATCGCCCTGCAGGTGTTCATCATGGTCGGCGGCGTGACCCGCGTCATCCCGCTCACCGGTCTGACCACGCCGTTCCTCGCGGCCGGCGGATCGTCACTGGTCGCGAACTGGCTCATCGTGGCACTGCTGCTGCGCATCTCCGACGGCGTGCGCCGCCAGCCCAGGGTGGTGATCGGATGACGAAGGAACTCAGACGTCTCAGCATCGTGATGCTGTTCATGTTCATCGCGCTGTTCGCGGCGGCGAGCTGGATCCAGGTGGTCGACGCCGACAGCCTCGCGCAGAACCCCAACAACCAGCGCTCGCTGCGCGACAGCTACGAGATCCAGCGCGGCTCGATCATCGCCGACGGGGTGCAGATCGCGTACTCCGTCGCGAGCGAGGACGAGTTCCGCTACCAGCGGGTGTACGCCGATTCGCCGATGTGGTCGAGCGTCACCGGATTCTTCAATCCGGCGCTGCAGTCGTCCACGGGCATCGAGAGCGCGCTCAACGCCGATCTCTCCGGTACGGGTGCGAGCGCCTTCCTCGCGGAGATCGAGCGGATCGTATCCGGCCAGGCTCAGACGGGCTTCAGCGTGGAGCTGACGCTGGATGCTGCGGCTCAGCAGGCCGCGTACGACGCGCTCGGCGGGCTGCAGGGCGCCGTGGTCGCCATCGAGCCGGCGACGGGACGCATCCTCGCGATGGTCTCGACCCCCGGCTACGACGCCAACGCGATCGCCGTGCACAACGGCGCGCAGGCCGAGACCGCCTACGACGAGCTCGACGCGCTGCGGCCGAATCCGCTGCAGAATCGTGCGATCGCCGGGAACCTGAACCCTCCTGGCTCGACGTTCAAGATCCTGGTCGCCGCTGCCGCCTATGCGACGGGGGAGTGGTCGCCGTCGTCGACGCTGCCCAACCCCGCCCGCTACACGCTGCCGGGGTCCTCCTCCCAGGTCTCTAACGCCACGGGTGGCACCTGCGGACCGGGCGCGACCGTGACGATCGCCGACGCCGTCCGCCTCAGCTGCAACATCCCGATGGCCGAGCTGGCGGTCGAGCTCGGCGATGCGAAGATCCTCGAGATGGCCGAGAAGTTCGGCTTCAACCAGAGCTTCTCCACACCGCTCGAGTCGACGGCATCCCGCTACCCGCGCGGACTGGACGACGCGCAGACGGCGCTCACCGGGTTCGGGCAGGGACAGGTGACGGCCACCCCGCTGCAGATGGCGATGGTCTCCGCCGGGCTCGCGAACGACGGCGTCGTGATGAACCCCCGGCTGGTGGATGCCGTGATCGGCAACGACCTCTCGGTGATCCGTCAGTACGAGAACAGCGAGTTCGGCCGGGCGACCGAGGCGGACGTCGCGAACGCCGTGACCGACGCCATGACGGCGAGCGTCGCAGACGGTGCGGCGACGGGTGCAAGAATAGACGGCATCGACGTCGCCGGTAAGACGGGGACGGCCGAGAACGATGGCGACGAGCCGTACACGTTGTGGTTCACCGGTTTCGCACCGGCGGACAATCCACAGGTGGCTGTGGCGGTCGTCGTCGAAGACGGCGGCGGAATGGGACAGTCGGGATCCGGTGACACGCTCGCCGCCCCGATCGCGAAGAAGGTCATTGAGGCGGTGCTTAACGGATGAGGCCGACGCAGGGTGTGTCGTTCGGTGGTCGATACGAGCTTCAGTCGCGTATTGCGATCGGTGGCATGGGCGAGGTCTGGGAAGCCACGGATCACGTCATCGGACGTACCGTCGCCATTAAGATCCTCAAGGACGAGTACATGGGGGATCCGGGCTTCCTCGAGCGCTTCCGCGCCGAGGCCCGGCACGCCGCGCTCGTCAACCATGAGGGCATCGCCAGTGTCTTCGACTACGGCGAGGAGAACGGCAGCGCCTTCCTCGTCATGGAGCTCGTTCCCGGCGAGGCGCTGTCGACGCTGCTCGAGCGCGACGGCGCGCTGAGCGCCGACAAGACGCTCGACATCGTCGCCCAGACGGCATCCGCGCTCCAGGCCGCGCACGCGGCAGGACTCGTGCACCGCGACATCAAGCCCGGCAACCTGCTGATCACCCCTGACGGCCGCGTCAAGATCACCGACTTCGGCATCGCCCGAATCGCGGATCAGGTGCCGTTGACCGCGACCGGTCAGGTCATGGGCACCGTGCAGTACCTCTCGCCCGAGCAGGCCTCCGGTCACCCGGCGTCGCCCGCCACGGACACCTACTCGCTGGGCATCGTCGCGTACGAGTCGCTGGCGGGCAAGCGTCCGTTCACTGGCGAGTCGCAGGTCGCGATCGCGATGGCGCAGATCAACGAGCAGCCGCCGCCTCTTCCGCCGACCGTGCCGATCCCGGTGCAGAACCTCGTGATGGCGATGATCGCGAAGAAGCCGGCCGACCGGCCCTCGTCTTCCGCGACCGTCGCACGCGCTGCGCAGGCGCTGCGCCGCGGCGACCTGAACTCCGCGGCGATCGCGGTGCCTGCGATCGCCACCGGCGGTATCGCCGGGGACGACGCCACGCGCATCCTCACCGCCACCGGCGACGACGGTACGACGCGCATCCTGCCGACGACGGCCGCGCTCCCCGCCGACGGCGCTGAGGCAGACGCCGAGGGCAAGAAGAAGCGCAGCCCGTGGACATGGCCGCTGATCGCCTTGATCGTGCTCATCGCCATCGTGCTCGCGGGTACGGTGTTCGCGCTGCTGAACCAGGGCGACCCCGAACCCGACCCGACGACCACCACCACCTCGGCGACCACCCCGACGCCCAAGCCGACGTCTCAGACGCCCACTCCGCCTCCGGAGCCGGATCGCGTCGACGTGGCATCGCTCAACCTGGTCGGCCTCGACTGCGCGGCCGCGACCACGACCCTGACGGACAACGGCTTCAGCGACATCACCTGCGTGCCGGGCGATCCCGCCGGATCCGACGACCAGGTGGGCAAGGTCTACAAGGTCGAGCCGCTCGGCAACGTCTCGATCGATCAGACGATCACCCTGACCACGTACGGCGACCGCGCAGCGCTCCCCGCACCGACGGACGCTCCCGCGATCACCGGCGACCCCGTCGCCGGTGGCACGGTGACGCTCTCGTGGGGCGCGGACTTCGTATGCCCCAGCGGCACGAACCTCACCCGCTACACGGTGCAGCTCACCAACGGCACCTTCGTCTCGGGAGGACCGAACTTCCCGCCGACGCAGCGCAGCGCGGAGGTCACGGTCGCAGACGCGGAGGGCCAGGAGCTCATCGCGACGTACACGGCGACCTGCGCGAGCAGTGACGAACGCGTCACCCCGTCGTCGCCGCCGATGTCCGTGACGATCCAGCCGGCGAGCGTGCTCCCCGGCGATGGAGGCGAACTCCCCGAGGGCTGAGAGTGATCTCACAGCAGAGCTGAGGGTAACCTTAGGAAGTCCATGTCGTCGTACCAGGGGGAGCATCCAGTGACCGCAGAGCCGCGCATCATCGCTGAGCGATACCGCGTGGACGAGCTCATCGGCCACGGCGGCATGGCGAAGGTCTACCGCGGCTACGACGTCACGCTCGGACGTGAGGTCGCCATCAAGATCCTCGATCCCGACCTGGCGCGCGACACCGCGTTCCGCACCCGGTTCAGGCTCGAAGCGCAGGCGGCATCGCGCATGTCGCATCCCTCGATCGTGCGCGTCTTCGACGCCGGAGACCCGACCTCGGCGGCGCACGGAGCCCCGACCGTCGGATCAGCTGGCAGCGAGCCGTACATCGTCATGGAGCTCGTCCAGGGCCGCCAGCTCAAGGAGATCATCGCCGAGGGTCCTGTCCCCGTCGAGGATGCGGTGCGCTACGTCGACGGCATCCTCGAGGCGCTCGACTACTCGCACCGCGCCGGCGTCGTGCACCGCGACATCAAGCCGGGCAACGTCATGGTCACCCCCGCCGGCCAGGTCAAGGTGATGGACTTCGGTATCGCCCGCGCGGTGTCGGACTCGTCATCGACGGTCGCCGAGACCACGCAGATCATCGGCACGGCCGCGTACTTCTCGCCTGAGCAGGCCAAGGGCGAGCCCGTCGATGCGCGCGCCGACCTGTACTCGACCGGGGTCGTGCTCTACGAACTGCTCACCGGTCGCCAGCCGTTCCGCGGCGAATCCCCCGTGGCCGTCGCCTACCAGCACGTCAGCGAGACCCCGCTGGCGCCCAGCGAGGTCAACGAGAGCTCACCCGGCGCGCTCGACCCGATCGTGCTGCGTGCGCTCGCGAAGGACCCTTATCAGCGGTATCCGGATGCTGCGCATTTCCGCGCGGCGCTCGACGATGCCGTGGCGGGCAAGGCTCCGAGCAAGAAGCAGCTCGGCGCGCTCACCAGCGAGCTCTACGGTCCCAGCCCGCGGCAGGCGCAGGAGACCGCACGGTCGTTGCGCCAGCTCAGCAGCGACACCACGATGACGCGCACGCAGTCCGGACCTCCTGTGGTGTGGATCTGGGCGGGCGTCGCGCTGCTCGCGGTGCTTCTCATCTCGGTGCTGGTCTGGGTGCTCACCATGCCGCGCGGGGAGCAGATCCCCACCTCGTCGCGCACGGTTCCCGATCTGATCGACGTGTCGTACGAACGCGCCCAGGACGACCTCGAAGCACTCGACCTGCAGTACACGCTGGTCTACGAGGCGAGCGCGACGATCACCGAGAACAACGTGATCCGCACCGACCCCGAGGCGGGCCAGTCCGTCGAAGCCGGGCAGAGCGTCACGGTCTACGTCTCCTCCGGCACCGAGACGGTTCAGGCCCCCTCCCTCGTCGGGCTCTCGCAGACAGCCGCGAAGGATGCCCTGAGCAAGGCCGGACTCGCGCTCGGCAACGTGATCCAGCGCAATGATCCGAACAGCGCTGCCGACACGGTGCTCGAGGCGAGCGTGGAGGAGGGCGACGAGGTCGCACCCAAGACGGTCGTCAACCTCGTCGTCGCAAGCGGCCGGGTCACGCTGCCCGATGTCTCGGGCTGGACCCTGGATGCCGCGACGGCGAAGCTCGAGGAGCTCGGCCTCACGGCCATCCCGACCGAGATGGCGGACTGCCCTGCCACCGATCCGGCGACCGTCGCCTCGATGTCCGCCGCCCCCGGAGACGTCCCCGTGCACTCCGAAGTTCAGCTGCGTCACTGCACGGCTGCCGCCAAGTGACCGCCCGTCGCCGTCAGGCGACGGATGCGGGCCGCCACTACGGCGCGAGCGGATGCAGGTGGGATGAGACCTCGACGGCCTGCGCGTCGCCGAGCATGGCGAGCCAGTTCGCCAGCATCCGATAGCCGAAGGGCGTGAGCACGCTCTCGGGGTGGAACTGCACGCCGAGCAGCGGCAGCTCGTCGTGGGCGATGGCCATCACGGTGCCGGATGCCGTGCGTGCGGTGACGCGGAGGGCCTCGGGAAGCTCGGACTCGGCGAGTGCGAGGGAGTGGTAACGGCCGGCTTCGAAGGGCGACGGGATGCCGTCGAACAACGCCGAACCGTCATGCGTGACGGTGGACACCATGCCGTGCATGAGCTCCGGCGCCTCTGAGACCTCGGTCGCGAACGCGGCGCCGATCGCCTGATGCCCGAGGCACACCCCGAGCAGCGGCATCCGGAGCTCTGCGGCGAGCGCGACGATCTCGACCGATGCACCGGCATCCCTGGGGCGTCCGGGGCCGGGAGAGAGCAGCACGGCATCGAAGGAGGGCAGGAGGCGGGCGAAGCCCGCCGCATCCGCAGCATCCGCCTCGACCATCTCGCAGACGGCGCCGAGCTCGTGCAGATACCCGACGAGCGTGTGCACGAAACTGTCGTGGTTGTCGACCACGAGCACCCGCACGCTCACTCCAGATCGACCTCACCGGGAGTGATGAGCGGGCTCACCCAGGGGAACACGTAGAAGAAGAGTCCGTAGAGGATCGCGGCGACGACGACCAGCACGATGAACAGCCGCAGCCACCAGGGGCCGGGCAGGATGCGCCAGATTGCTGCGTACATCAGATCTTCCTCAGATGGATGGGGGTGCGACGTCGGCGACGGCGGACAGCGAATCGGGTTCGCCCTCGATGCGGGGCTGGAACCCCTCGAAGACGGCGTAGCCGATGATGCGCTCGGCGAGCGAGTACAGCGGGGAGCAGGCGGTCAGCGTCAGGTAGCGCTCTCCGGTGACGGCATCCGGTACCTGCGGCACGTCGAGCAGCACGTCGACCTGATCCGGTTGCACGTACTCGAGGGTGCGGAATCGATAGGTGTACCAGCCCTCCGGAGTCTCGACGACGATCGCATCGTCGATACGCAGCTTGTCCATCCGGTTCAGCGGAGCACCCCAGGTCGTGCGGTGGCCGGCGACGGAGAAGTTGCCCACTTCTCCGGGCATGACGGACTGGTCGTACACGCCGATCCACCCGTTGTCGAGGGTGACCGGTCGCGAGGTGCCCCCGGCGATCGCGACGTTGTAGTCGTCGCCGAACCGCGGGATGCGCATCTGCGCGAAGGTCTCCCCGGCTGCCGGATGCGGCAGCACTGGCGGTTCGAACCAGGTCTCGCCGTCGTCGTTCTCGACGATCGGCGGTGGTCCGGGGGCTGGTTGCTGCTCCCAGGTCTCGGAGACCGCGTTGCCGGCGCTGTTGCTCTGGGCACCGATGATCATGTCACCGATCCACATCTGCCAGGCGACGAAGAGCAGGACGAGCACTCCGGCGGTGAGCAGCAGTTCGCCGAGGACGCTGGTGAACGTCGCCCGCGAACGTCGGCGAGGATGCCGAGTGCGCGCGCTCATCGTCGCCCCAGCTGCACTCATAGGCGTGATCTTATCCCGCCCGTGTGTACGCCTGCGATCGAAGCAGGCAGTCATCGCGCTGTTGGGTAGACTGACCCCATGGCACGAGACCGTAAGAGCGAAGAACCCGCCGTCGAGCGCGCTGAAGGCGAGGCGGCGCCCAACGCCGTGTGGTTCAAGCCGGTGATGCTCGGCTTCATGCTGCTCGGCCTGGTGTGGATCCTGGTGTTCTACATCTCGGGCATGCAGTTCCCGGTTCCCGGCATCGGCTCGTGGAATCTCGCGATCGGCCTCGGCATCGCACTGATCGGATTCCTGATGACGACGCGGTGGCGCTGACCGCCCCTCTTCTTCAGAAGGCCCCTCGCTGATGCGGGGGGCCTTCTCTCGTCATGCCGTGCAGGGAGTTATCCACAGGGTTGTGCACAGGGTGGGGAGAATTACACCGGTGTTATTCACAGGGGTGGAGAACGGTGTTAACAACTGCTGGCCGGGTGTGAAGGCGCCAGGACGGGTCTCGCCTCACGCACCGACGAGCAGCGGCGGAACGATGAAGACCGCGGCGAGCAGGAGCGCGGCGAGTGCGATCAGCAGCAGGATCTGCCACACCCGCTGCTCGCGCTTGCGGGTGCGGAGCACGATGAGGCCGACGAGAGCACCGACGACCGCGCCGCCCACGTGGGCCTGCCAGGCGATGTTGAAGCCCGGGACGAAGCCGATCACGAGGTTGATGCCGAGCAGGACGAACAGCCCGGTCATGTTGGCGCCCAGGTGCAGGCCGATCACGAGGAGGGCGCCGAACAGCGAGAACACCGCTCCGGACGCGCCGACCGTCGCCGTGGTCGGCGAGATGATCCCGACCGCCACTGAACCGCCGAGACCGCCCAGCACGTAGAGGGCGAGGAAGCGCCAGCGACCGAGCCTCGGCTCGAGACTTCGCCCGATCATCCACAGCGCCAGCATGTTCAGGCCGATGTGCCAGATGCCGCTGTGCACCAGGGCCGCGGTGAGCAGGCGCCACGGCTGGAACGGCGCTCCGGAGAGCTCGGGGAAGAGATAGCCGACCCAGAACTCGAGCAGCCCGGTGATGTTCAGACCAGGCACGAGCTGCAGGAGGCCGACGAAGCCGGTCACCGCGATGATGCCGTAGGTCATCATGGGCCTGCCCGACTGCACGGCGGTCAGCGAGCCGCGAGCACGACCGCTGCGACCCCACTGGCGCTCGGCGCGCTTCTGCGCGGGGGTGCGGTTGCCGCGCTCGGCCTTCATGCACTCGGGGCAGATGACCCCGACGGCCGCCTGTGTCTGGCATTCGGGGCAGATGGTGCGCATGCACCGTTGGCAGAGCACGAAGCTCTGCCGATCCGGATGGCGGTAGCAGAAGTTGTCACGATTGCTCGTGAACTCGGGTGACGTCATCCGGATCGGCCTGAGGGGTTCGAGCTCAGACTGCGGTGACGTCGACCGACTGCAGGACGACGTCCTGGAGCGGCTTGTCACCGGCGGCGGTGGGGACGGCGGCGATCGCGTCGACGACCTTCTTGGAGGCGTCATCGGCGACCTCGCCGAAGATCGTGTGCTTGCCCTGCAGCCACGCCGTGGGGTCGGTGGTGATGAAGAACTGCGAGCCGTTGGTGCCCTCGGCCTTGCCGGTGATCGCGTTGCGACGCAGACCCGCGTTGGCCATGGCGAGGATGTAGGGCTCGTTGAAGTTGAGCTCCATGTTGATCTCGTCGTCGAAGTTGTAGCCGGGGCCGCCGACGCCCTGGCCGAGCGGGTCGCCGCCCTGGATCATGAAATTCGGGATGATGCGGTGGAAGATGACGTCCTTGTACAGGGCGCCCTCACCGGGCTTGCCCGTTGCGGGGTCGGTCCACTCCTGAGTGCCGTCGGACAGGCCGACGAAGTTCTTGACCGTCTTCGGGGCGTGGTCGCCGAAGAGGTTGACGACGATGTCACCGTGGTTGGTGTGCAGGGTTGCGACGTGAGTGTGCTGAGCCATGCCCCTATTGTCGCAGAGCTTGCAGTGTGTCGGCCGGACGCGCGGTCACGGTAGCGTGCGACGCTCCGGATGACAAGGGTCGGCACAATCACTGCCAGCATCCAGTCTCGTCTGGCAAGATGGGGAACCCGTACTCCAAGTCGACAGGAGAACATCGTGAGCCTCACCCGCAAGCGGAAGAAAGAACTGCGCCGTCTGCGCGACAACGCCACCGAGCTCTGGGAATCCCAGCAGGAGGTCGTCGGCCACGCTGCCGAAGTCGCCCGCGAGGCGAGCCGTCAGCTCGCAGGCGTCGGCCGTGAGCAGGTGCTTCCTGTCGTGCAGGACGCCTACAACCGCCGGGTCGCTCCGACCGTGGACCGTGGCATGAAGCTCGGTCGCCACGTCGTGGACGACAAGGTCGTCCCGCTCGTCGGCGGCGTCGTCGGCTCCGCGCTCACGGCGTGGGACGTGGCGAACGCCAAGCGTCAGGGCCTGGAGTTCTCCAAGGGCCGCATCGTGAAGAAGAAGCAGGGCCCCGGCATCGGCTCGGTCATCGCGATCGTCCTCGGCGCTGCCGCGGCCGTCGGTGTCCTCTACGCCGCATGGCAGGCGCTGCGCACGGACGACGAGCTCTGGGTCGCGGACGACCCGCTCTCCGCACCGGACGCGTGAGCGCGGCCGCGGCCGAGCCGGATCCGCATTCGCGTGTGAAGGATGCCGCGGCGACCCGTGGTCTCGCGATCGAGATCCGCGAACGCCCGCAGGCGAACAGCCTTCATGAGGCGGCGGCGCTTTTGGGACTCGACCCGTCCGGCATCGTGAAGACGCTCGTCGTCAAACGCTCGGATGACACGTACCTGTTCGCACTCGTACCGGGCGGGCGGTCGATCTCGTGGCCGAAGCTGCGCGCGGTCGTCGGCGTGAACAAGCTGCGCCTGCCGGAGCCCGACCTCGCGTTGGCCGCGACCGGGTACGAGCGCGGCACGATCGTGCCGATCGGCAGCACCACCGACTGGCCGATCTACGCCGACGAGTCGATCGTCGGACAGCGCGTCGCCATGGGTGCGGGTGCGCACGGATACAGCCTCTTCGTCGAAGCCGATGATCTGATCGCGGCCTACGGCGCGACGGTGGCCGACATCACGGTGCCGGAGCAGCCGCGCTGACTCTCGCCGCGGTACGGGTCAGAGTATCTCGGCCATCCGCAGGGCGATGTCGACGAGCTTGACTCGTTGCAGCTCCGCTAGAGCGGGCAGGGCGAACCACCCGGCCATATCGGTGGATCCGTTCTCCTCGAAGCGCAGCTTGCCGCCGCTGATCTTGGCGCGGTAGACGATGCGCAGGGTGTGCAGGGGTACGCCCGCCTTCCTCACCCGCCTGCCGGCGGGGATCACGCGGGAATGGATGCCGAGCAGCTCCTGCACATGCACCGTGTAGCCGGTCTCCTCGCGGACCTCGCGGCGGACGGCGTCTTCGGGATCCTCGCCCTCCTCGAGGCCGCCCCCCGGCATCGTCCACGCGACGCGTCGCCCCTCGGTCCAGCGCGCGAGCAGCACCCTGTCGTCGTCATCGGTGACGACGGCATACGCCGCGACGCGCAGATCCATGCGCTTCACACTAGCGGGAGCGCGCCGTGGGTCAGGTCACCTGCACGCCGGCGAGGTAGGTCGCCCGCACCATCGTCTCGGCGAGTTCTTCGGCGGTCGCGGTCACCGGGTCGCGGTCGACGACGATGAAGTCCGCGAGCAGCCCCGGCGCGAGGCTTCCGACCTCGTGCTCGCTGAACAGCTGCCAGGCGGCGTTTCTCGTCTGGGCCGCGAGGGCCTGAGCGCGCGTGACGGGTGCGCCGGCCGGCATCCGGAATCCCGAGCGCGTCGTGCGCGTCTCGGCGACGGCCATATTGCGGAACGGCTCGTTCGGCGTGACCCAGCCGTCGTTGTGGAAGGTGGCGCGATGTCCTGCCGCGAACGCGGTGCCGGCATCCGCCCATGCACCCCCGTGCTCCGGGCCGAAAAGATCGTCGACGAGCACCTCGCCCCAGTAGGTGATGTGGTCGACGAACAGACTGACGGTGACGCCGAGGGATGCTGCGCGCGCGAACTGCGCGGATGTCATGGCTCCGCAGTGCTCGAGGCGGAAGCGGTGATCGGTGAGTGCGTGCCTGGTGATGATCTGCTCGTACACGTCGAGGGTCGAGTCGATCGCGCGGTCGCCGTGGGCGTGACAGGCGAGCTGCCAGCCGCCGGCCGCGTAGGGCTCTGCGATCTCGAGCAGCTGCGCGGTGGTGTAGTTCGCAGTGCCGACGTGATGGGGTTCCAGGCCGAGGTCGCGCGTGGCCGGGGTGTCGAGGTAGGGGAAGGACGTGGCGATGTTGCCGATCCAGGGCGAGCCGTCCGACCAGGTCTTCACGCCCGTCTGCCGGATGACCGGGTCGTCATCGCCGCGCGGCGCCGCCGCACCACCCGGCCGCGACATCTCGTACCAGCGCAGCCGCACGGGCAGCCGGCCCTGTGCGTGCAGCGCCCGGATCAGCGGGTTCAGGTCGGGATTCCAGGACAGATCGGAGACAGTGGTGATGCCGCGGCTCGAGAGATCGCGCAGGTGCGCGACGAGCAACTCGGGAAGATGCTGCTCGGCGCGGGCGAGCATCGGGGCGACGACCTGCTCGACCGCCGCCTCCTCGAAGGCGGCACCGGAGAGGTCGCCCTTCGCGTCACGGGCGAACCTGGCACCGGCGGGGTCGCGAGTGTCCCGATCCACGCCGGCGGCACGAGCAGCGGCGGCGTTGAAGTACGCCGAGTGCCCCGAGTTGTGGATCACGACGAGCGGAACGTCGCCGGCGAGCTCATCGAGCCATTTCATGTCGGGGTCGGGGAGTCCGCGCTGCAGCAGCGCATCCCACCCGTTCGCGAACACGGCCTGCCCGTCGGCGTCCGCGACGGCCTTCTTCAACGCCGCGAGCACGCCCGCGGCATCCGGGATCGTGACCGGCCGGATGTCGACGACGAGGTGCGAGAGCAGGATCGACGAGTACGCGGGGTGTCCGTGAGGCTCGATGAGGCCGGGCATGACCCAGTCGTCGAGCTCCACGGTGTGGGCATCCGGATGCTGCGCCTTCAGCTCGGCGGCAGTTCCGAGTGCGACGATCCGCCCGTCCTCGACGGCGAACGCCTCGAACTCGACCTCGGTGTCGGCCTCGGAATCTCCGGCGAGCGGACGGATGCGGCCGGTGAAGACTGTCGTCATGGCGTCAGTCTGGCAGGGCGGAGGGCCGAACGCGCTGAATCTCCTGCTTCTTCGATCCCCGCGGAGTAGCGTGGCGGGAATGAGCACCCTGCCCTTTCCCGCGTCCGTGTACACCGCCAGGCTGGAGCGCGCGGCCGCCCTCGCTGCCGACGCCGGTCTCGATGCGGTCGTCGTCGGGCCGGGCCCCCCCCTGCAGTACCTCGTCGGGGTCGAGGGCGACACGATCGAACGGCTGACGGTGCTGTTGCTCGGACCGTCTCTCGCGCCGACCGTCGTCGTTCCACGGATGGAGCTCGCGAAGGTGCGATCCACGGCGGTGGGCGAACTCGGTCTCACCGTGCTCGACTGGGTCGACGGTGAAGATCCGTACGCCCTGGTGACCGGCGCGCTCGGCACCGTGACACGGGTGGGCATATCGGATGCACTCCCGGCGCTGCACGTCATCCCCGTCGCGGAACGGCTCGATGTGCGACTGGAGCTCGCGACGCCGGTACTGCGCGAAGGCCGAATGACCAAGGACGCCGCCGAGATCGCCGAACTCCGACGTGCAGGCGGGGCGATCGACGCCGTGCACCGCCGCGTGCCGCAGTGGCTGCGCGCCGGACGCACCGAACGCGAGGTCGCCGCCGACATCACCGAGGCGATCATGGCCGAGGGGCATCGATCGGTCGAGTTCGTCATCGTCGGATCGGGGCCGAACGGCGCGGATCCGCATCACGAGGTGTCGGACCGGATGATCCACAACGGCGACATCGTCGTGGTCGACATCGGCGGCGCCGTGCCCAGCGGATACAACTCCGACAGCACCCGCACTTATGTGGTCGGTGAACCCGACCCCGCAGCCGCCGAGAGCATCGCCGTCCTCGTGGAAGCCCAGCAGGCCGCCGTGGATGCCGTGCGGCCGGGTGCGACGGCATCCGACGTTGACGCGGCCGCTCGCAACGTACTCAACTCCGCGGGACTCGGCGACGCCTTCCTGCACCGCACAGGACACGGCATCGGCGTCTCGGTGCACGAGGAACCGTACATCGCCCCTGGCAACGACCTCGTATTGAGGGAGGGCATGGCGTTCAGCATCGAGCCCGGCATCTACTTCGCCGGTGAGTGGGGAGCACGCATCGAGGACATCGTCGTGGTCACGGCCGACGGCTGCGAGCGGCTCAATGTCGCCCCGCACGAGCTGACCCAGGTCGACGCCGTCGCCTGACCCGACTCAGACCCGGATCAGCGCTCGATCGATTCCAGCGCCGCGGCGAGCCTGGACACGGTCGCGTCGACATCGGCGAGCTTGTCGAGGCCGAACAGCCCGATCCTGAAGGTCGAGAACCCCTCCGGTTCGTCGCAGTGCAGCGGCACCCCGGCGGCGATCTGCAGCCCCTGCTCCTTGAACGCCGCACCCGACTTCAGTGCGGGGTCATCCGTGTGCACGACGACGACGCCGGGAGCGGCGAACTCGGCTGCCGCGACCGACGGGAATCCGCGCCCTGCGAGAAGCTCCCGCACCCGTCCGGCGAGTTCGATCTGCGCGCCGCGCAGCGCCTCGAAACCGCGGTTCTGCGTCTCGATCATCGCGGCCAGGTTGCGGGTCAGCGCGTCGGTCGGCATGGTGGCGTGATACGCCGCGCGACCCGCGCGGTACTCGTCGGCGATGGCCAGCCACTTGCCGAGATCAGCGGCGAAACTCGTCGAGACCCGCTCGCGCACAGCAGCCGCTCCCGCCTCGCTGAGCATGACGAAACCGGCGCAGGGCGATCCGCTCCACCCCTTCTGCGGAGCGCTGAGCAGCACGTCGACGCCGAGTGCCTTCATGTCGACCCACATCGCTCCGGAGGCGATGCAGTCCAGCACGAGCAGCCCGCCGACCTCGTGCACGGCGTCCGCCAGCGCCCGTACATAGTCATCGGGAAGGATCATTCCGGCAGCCGTCTCGACGTGCGGAGCGAAAACGACCTCAGGGCGGCGAGCGCGGATGGCGGCCACCACCTCATCGATCGGCGCGGGCGCCCATGCCGCCTGCGCCTCGTCGGATTCCGGCCGCGCAGCGAGCACCGTGACGTCGTCGCTGATGCCGCCCGTCTCGAGGATCTGCGACCAGCGGAACGAGAACAGGCCGTTGCGCACGACGAGTGTGCGACGGCCCGTGGCGAGCTGGCGCGCGACGGCCTCCATCGCGTACGTACCGCCACCGGGGATGATGGCCGCCGTGTGCGCGTTGTACGCCTCGCCGAGGATCTCGAAGGTCTGCTGCATCACCGAGATGAAACGTGCCGACATGTGGTTCAGGGATCGGTCGGTGAAGACGACCGAGTACTCCAGGAGGCCATCGGGATCGACGTCATCGTGCGGCAGGCTCATGCGCCCAGCATCCCACAGGCCATCGCGGACGGCACACGGCCCGCGCAGGGCGATCGAGCCGTCATGGATTTGAGGTCGCGCACGGTGCATGACAGTGTGGATGACGGACCGAAGCTGTTTCACCCAGCGGAGATCACACCCATGGACACGAATTCTCGAGAGCTGCACACCCCGATCCGGGACGGTGACACGCTCTGACTTCCCCCGGCTCTCTCGAGCCGAGCACGTCAGCTCGGGCCGCGCATATCGATGCACGGTCGGGTGAGTCGATCCTGATCCGCCCCCCTCGCGTCGATGAGGGGATCGAGCTGTGGCGCATCGCCCGCGACTCGCGGACGCTCGATCTGAACTCGTCGTACGCCTACGTCCTCTACGCCCGCGATTTCGCCTCGACGTGCCGCATCGCGCTGGTCGACGGTGCGCCCGCGGGCTTCGTGACCGGTTATCGCCGCCCTGCGGACCCCTCGTGCCTGTTCATCTGGCAGGTCGCCGTCGACGCGCGGTTCCGCGGCCTCGGACTAGCCGGCCGGATGCTGGACGACCTGCTCCACGATCAGACGGTGCTCCCCCCGGTGCGCAGCCTGCAGACCACCATCACCGACGACAACGCCGCCTCGCAGCAGACGTTCCGCAGCCTCGCGCGGCGCTGGAACGACGCGCCGATGGTCGTCACCCCGCTCTTCGCGAGCGCACATCTGACGCACCCGTCGGATGCCGCGCATCACGAACCCGAACGGCTCTACGAGATCGGTCCGTCGATGTAGCCGTCACTTCCGCCCACCCGGGGCGGCGTGCACTCCCCGCACGTGATCTATCAAGGAGGAGAACACCCACAAGATGAATATCTTCACGCAGCTGGAATCAGAGGTTCGCAGCTACTCCCGCTCATGGCCCGTCGTGTTCGACCGCGCAGTCGGCAGTCTGATGTACGACGAGGACGGCAAGGAGTACCTCGACTTCTTCACCGGCGCCGGCGCGCTCAACTACGGGCACAACAATCCTGAACTCAAGCGCGTGCTGCTCGACTATCTGGCCGATGACCGCATCGTGCACTCGCTCGACATGTTCACCTCCGCGAGGCGCGACTTCCTCGAGACGTTCGACGAGCTGATCCTGAAGCCTCGCGATCTCGACTACAAGGTCGTCTTCCCCGGCCCCGGCGGCGCGAACGCCGTCGAAGCCGCACTGAAGCTGGCCCGCAAGGTGACCGGCCGCGAGTCGGTGGTCAACTTCACGAACGCCTTCCACGGCATGACGCTCGGCGCGCTCTCGGTCACGGGCAACTCCCTCAAGCGCGGCGGCGCCGGTGTTCCCCTCGTGCACGCGACCCCCATGCCGTACGACGACTACTTCGACGGCGACTATCCCGACTTCTTCTACTTCGAACGGCTGCTGGAAGACTCCGGCAGCGGTCTCAACATCCCGGCCGCCGTGATCGTCGAGACCGTGCAGGGCGAGGGCGGCATCAACGCGGCACGCGCGGAGTGGCTGCGTCAGCTCGCGGCGCTGTGCACGCAGCACGAGATCCTGCTGATCGTCGACGACATCCAGATGGGCTGCGGACGCACCGGCGACTTCTTCAGTTTCGAAGAGGCCGGCATCGTGCCGGACATCGTCTGCCTGTCGAAGTCGATCTCCGGTTACGGCATCCCCATGGCGCTCACCCTGATCCGTCCCGACCTCGATGTGTGGCAGCCCGGGGAGCACAACGGCACCTTCCGAGGGATCAGCCCAGGTTTCGCGACGGCCGCAGCGGCGCTGCGTCGGTACTGGTCGGATGACGAACTGCGCGATTCCACCATCACGAAGGGCGCCCGGGTCGAGGGATGGTTCAACACCTTCGTCGCGCGCTACCCGCAGCACGAGCTCATCGCCAAGGGTCGAGGTCTCGCCCGCGGTCTGCAATTCCCGTCCGGCGAGCTGGCGGATGCCGTGTGCCAGGCGGCGTTCGAACGCGGGCTGCTCATGGAGACCTCCGGTCCCGAGGGCGAGGTCATGAAGATCCTCCCCGCTCTCACCATCACCGACGTCGAGCTCGAGCGCGGACTGCGCATCATCGACGACTCCGTGCGCGCCGTGCTCGGCGAACCGGACCCGCATGCCGCCGACCACACGATCGACCACGACGCAGACCCCAGCGCACACGAGGCACAGAACAAGGAGCACACCCCCGCATGATCGTCCGCACACTCGACGAGATCACCGACACCGACGCCGACATCAAGACCGAGAACTGGCGCAGCAAGCGCATCGTCCTCGCGAAGGAGAAGGTCGGCTTCTCGGTGCACGAGACCACGCTGTACGCCGGCACCGTGAGCCGGTTCTGGTACGCGAACCACATCGAAGCCGTCTTCGTCGTGGAGGGCGAGGGCGAGATCACCGATCTCGGCACCGGCGAGACGCACCGGCTCGCGCCCGGTTCGCTGTACCTGCTCAACGACCACGACAAGCACGAGGTGCGCCCCCGCACCGAGATGCGCGTCGTGTGCGTGTTCAATCCGCCCGTCACCGGGCGCGAGGTGCACGACGAGAACGGCGTGTACCCGCTGGTCACCGAACCCGCCTGACCGCACCCGCAGCATCCGAACCATCCGCACGAGAGACAGGAGAACGACGCATGACCACCACGACCACCGCAGAGGACCTGTTCCCGACCCGACTGGCGCAGCCCTCCGATTTCATCACCCGAACCCAGCCCGCCGTGTGGGGAAGCGCAGACGACGGGCCTTTCTCCGAGGCCGAGCTGCAGGCGCACGAGCAGCGCGGCTTCACCGTGCTCGACGACTTCATCTCCGCTGAGGACGTCGCGTCCTACTCCGGTGAGCTCGACCGGCTCGCGTCCGACACGGCACTGCAGGGCGACGACCGGCTGATCACGGAGCGCACGACCGGAACCGTGCGCTCGGTCTTCGAGGTCGAGAAGCTGAGCCCCGTGCTCGAGGCCCTCGCCCGCGATCCGAAGGTGCTCGACCGGGCGCGGCAGATCGTCGGCTCGGAGGTGTACCTGCACCAGACGCGCATCAACTACATGCCGAGCTTCACCGGTACCGGGTTCTACTGGCATTCCGACTTCGAGACCTGGCATGCGGAGGACGGCATGCCGGTGCCGCGGGCGGTGAGCCTGTCGATCGCCCTGACCGACAACTACCCGTTCAACGGCGGACTCATGGTGATGCCGGGTTCGCACCGCACGTTCGTCCCCGCAGTCGGCGAGACGCCGGAGAACAACCACGAGCAGTCGCTGCAGGCGCAGGAGGCGGGGGTGCCGAGCCACGCGGCCATCACGGCGCTGGCAGACAAGTACGGCATCGATCAGTTCACCGGCGCCGCGGGTTCTGCACTGTGGTTCGACTCGAACATCATGCACGGCTCTGGGAACAACATCACGCCCTACGCCCGCTCGAACGTCTTCATGGTGTTCAACAGCGTCGACAACGCGCTCGTCGAACCGTTCGCCGCGAAGAGCCCGCGCCCAGGCCACATCGCGAACCGCGACTTCACTCCGCTGGGCTGAGCTCTGTCGCCGGTGTGATCTCACCTCGGCTCCCCCTCCCACCGCCCAGACCCCCCTGCATGCGTACGCACAAGGGGGGCGTGGGCGGCGCGGAGGGGCGCCCAGGTTTCGGGGCGGCACCGAGTCCCCGTCCCATGCGGTAGTGTCTTTCGCATGACAACCCGTTGGTATGCGTATTTCGAGTCGGCTCTGGAGGGGCCGGCGCTGATCTAGCGCATACCGACACCTTCAGAGCCGACAAGCCAGAGCATTTGCTCTGGCTTTCGCCGTTTCATCGGCGGGCTCTGCATCCGGGGTCCGCCTGCCGACAGGACAGGACCCATGAACACTCTCGATGCGACATCCGATCTGCACGTCTCGCAGTTCACGACTCTTCCGACCCCCGGCGACATCGCCGCCGAGCTGCCGGTCGGCGAGGAGCGCGCCGCGCTGGTCTCCCGCACGCGGGACCAGGTGCGCGCGATCATGTCCGGGGAGGACGACCGCCTGCTGGTCGTCGCGGGCCCCTGCTCGATCCACGACCCCGCCGCAGGGCTCGAATACGCCGGAAGGCTGGTCCGTGAAGCGGACAAGCACCGCGACGACCTGCTGATCGTGATGCGCACGTACTTCGAGAAGCCGCGGACGACGATCGGCTGGAAGGGTCTCATCAACGACCCGCACCTCGACGGCAGCCACGACATAGAGGAGGGGCTGCGCATGGCACGCGGCTTCCTTCGCGACGTCACCGCGCTCGGGATGCCGTGCGCCACCGAGTTCCTCGAGCCGATCAGCCCGCAGTACACCGCCGACCTCATCACATGGGGCGCCATCGGCGCACGCACCACCGAGAGCCAGATCCACCGGCAGCTCGCGTCAGGACTTTCGATGCCGATCGGCTTCAAGAACGGCATGGACGGGGGGCTTCAGGTGGCGCTGGATGCTGCGGCCGCAGCATCCGCCCCGCAGGCGTTCCTCGGCATCGGATCCGACGGTCGCGCGAGCCTGGTGGCGACGACCGGCAACCCGGACACCGGCGTGATCCTGCGCGGCGGTGCCGACGGTCCCAACTACGACGCCTCTCATGTCGCAGAGGCGGCTCGTCGCCTGGACGCGGCGATGCTGGCGCCGCGCGTTGTCATCGACGCGAGCCACGGCAACAGCGGCAAGGACCACGTGCGCCAGGCGATCGTGGCAGCGGAGATCGGCGAGCAGATCGCCGCGGACGGCACGGCGGTCGCGGGCGTCATGCTGGAGAGCAACCTCGTCGCCGGTGCGCAGAAGCTGGACGTCTCCTCGCGCGGCCGCCTGGTCTACGGGCAGAGTGTGACGGATGCCTGCATGGGCTGGGACGCCACGGAGATCGCGCTCGCGGCGCTGGCCGGTGGTGTGCGTCGCCGCCGTGCGTGATCGAGTCACTTGCCGGCATCGGCGGGAGCTTTTCGCACGTGTCGTACGCCTGGAGGATGCGAGAAGCTCCCATCGTTGCCGACCTGGCGCTGACGGATCGCACGCACCATCCGGAGAGCGCCGGAACGCACGACCGCGGCACCCGGTCCTGACGGTACGAAGAGCTGCTGCTTGATCCGCGCGGTGCGTCTGTGCGCGGTGATGAACGGACGCAGTCCCGCCTCCCAGGCATCCAGTCCGGCCGTCAGGTCGTCAGGATGCTCGTGCAGCGCCGACCCCAGTGCGGCTCCGCCGCGCAGCGCCGACGAGGCACCCATGCCCGAGTAGAGGTTGAGGCACCACGCCGCATCCCCCACGAGCACGACCCTGCCGGCGCTCCACCGCGGCATCCGCACCTGGTGCACGGAGTCGAACAGAATCTCGGGTGCGGCGTCCAGCTCGTCGAGGACATGCGTCACGACCGGTCCGTCCATCCCCGCGAAGACATGTCTCAGCTGATCGATGTGCGACCCGGCGAACTGCTGCTCGATATCGCGGGTGCGGTAGGTCAACAGCGCCGTCGGAGGATGGTCGGCGAAGCCGAACACCCACGCCGCCCGGCGGGGCTGCGCGTCGATGATGCTGTCGCTCGCGCCGAAGGACGGCACCTGCCGGGTCATCCGGAACGCGCAGATCATCGCGTCCCAGTTCTTCAGGTGATCCTCGTGCGGACCGAACACGATCCGCCGCACGCTCGAGCGCATCCCGTCCGCACCCACCACGAGGTCGAACTCCTCGTGCGAACGCGCGCCGGTCGCGGTGTTCTCGAGCACGGTCTCGACGGCGCCATGCGCATCACGGATGTCCGTGACGGTGGTCCCGAATCGAACCTCGACCTCGTGCGCGGAGATGCCGTGCCACAGCGCCGCCTCGATGTCACCCCGCAGCACGGCGGCAGGATCGCCCGGCTGGTCGAGGAAGCCCAGGCCCGGTGCGCGACGACCGCGCCGGTCGATCGACCAGGTGTTCCCCTCCGGCTTCCGCTCGGGGTTGCGGATGTGCAGATGATCGGCGATCCCCAGCTCGAACGCGGCACGCCTGCCTTCGGGGAACAATCCGACGAAGTAGCCCCCCGTCCGTCGTTCGCGCGAACGCTCGATGACGACCGGCATCCACCCCGCTTTCGCGAGACCTATCGCAGCGGCCATGCCTGCGATGCCCAACCCCACGACCAACGCTCTCTTCTTCATCACGGTGCCTTCCCGTCCGATCACTCTGTCCGCCGTCAGTCCGGGACGACGACGGCCCGGCTGCGCCCGGCGTGCGCCCAGGCCTCGCCGATGCGGCCCAACGGATACGCGGTGTACGGGACGTGCAACGATCCGTCGGCGAACCGCGCCATGACTTCCGGCGCCTCAGCGAGCATCTCTTCCGGCGATGCGGAGCCCGCACCGCTGCCGATGATCTTGATCCGTCTGCTCCGCAAAAGGTCTGCGGGCACGGACGCCCGCGGGCCGGCCATGGAACCGATCTGCACGTACGACGTGTCGGCATCAGGATCCTCACCACTGCGCCCGAGCGCACCGAAAGCCGCCTCGGCGACCGGACCCCACACGTAATCCAGCACGAGACCGGGGGATGCATCGCCGATGGCGGCGGCCAGCGCGTCCTCCAGTGCTTCCGGTCCGCCCTGGTTCAGCGACACCGTGGTCGCGCCGTCGGCGCGCAATCGGTCCAGCGCCTGCGGATCACGCCCTGCGGCGATCACTCGTTCCGCTCCGAGTGCATGGGCCGCCTGAGCTGCCAGGCTCCCCGACATCCCGGTCGCACCCAGGACCAGCACGGTGCCGAGCGCGCCCAATTCTTGGCGCCGAGCGGAGAGAACGACCCAGCCCGACAGGGCAGGGTTCATGCCGGCCGCGATCATCAGCGGATCGGCGCCTACCGGAACATCGAGCTGAATCGGCGCGTACAGCCGCTCGCCCATGGTCCCCATCGGGGGACGCGCGAATCCGGTGTATACCAGGCGCCCGTCGTCGGTTCGGGCGACGGCGTCGATCCCCGGCACGAGCGGGAACCCGCCGCCGCTGCTGTAGTGCCGTCCCGAGGCCAGGCCCCGCACGATGTTGTGCGCCCCTGCTCCGACCAGTTCCAGTGCCTCCCGCCCGTCGGGCACGGACGGCTCGGGGACTTCTGCACAGACGGGTGGGATACCCGGTTCGGTGACGACGGCAGCACGCATGATCTCGCTCCTTTAACTAAGTTAGACGATGCAGTCATCCTCCTTTAACTTTGTTAGAGTGTCAAGCGTGGCGAAAGACATCACCAGGGAACGCATAGTCGCAGCGGCGCTCGAGCTCCTCGATGAGGAGGGCATGGACGCCCTCACCGTCCGCGCCCTCGCCGCGCGCCTCGATGTTCGTGCACCCACGCTCTACTGGCACGTGCACAACAAGCAGGAGCTTCTCGACGAGATGGCCACCGCGGTCATGCGTCAGGTCACCGACGCCCTCGCTGGAATCCCGGCAGGCGCCGACTGGCGCGAAGACCTCGCCGCCTATGCGCGCGTGCTCAGAGCCGAATACCTGTCACGCCGCGACGGTGCCCGCATCTTCAGCGGTACGAGGCTCGCGGATCCGCAGGTCATCCGCATGAAGGAGCCGCTTCTCGAACGCTGGGCGACAGCATCCGGGTGGACGCCAGTCGAAGCCGACGACGCGATCGACCTGGTCACGGCGTTCGTGGTCGGGTTCGTGATCGAGGAGCAGGAGAAGCGCCAGTCGGCTGAAAGCGATCCCGAGCGGTACTCCGTCGCCGAGCGCGAGGCCTGGCTGGGGGAGGGTACGCCTCTGGTCAAGGAAGCCGGTCGCCTGCGCGACGACGGCGACCCTCGCTTCAAGCGGCATCTGGGCATCGTTCTGGACGGACTCGCCGCGAGGTCGGCCTAGGCCCAGTGGCTCCCAACGGCGTTGAGTGCCGGATGCTCGCGTCGTCAGGCGGCGCGCACGCTGAGGAGCTGCCAGCCCTCTGGAACCTTGGCGAGCAGCGCATCCATGTCATCGGCCTCGATCTGCTCGATGCGGTCGCGGCTCTGGAAGGTGCCCTTCGCCTTGAGGACGGCTGCCCCTTTGATCATCACCACGGGGGCCGAGACGAGGTCGAAGCCCTCCGGCCGGTGCGTGGCCAACTGCGTCTGGACGCCGGCGAGATCTGCGGCTTCGACGTCGACGGAGCGGGTTTCCACAGGACGCATCAGACCGATCAGCACACTCCGATCCTATGTCGACTGTGATCGGGAGAACGGCCGATCACGCCAGACTGTCCGTGTCGACGACAACGAGGAGGAGACCTGCCCATGCTCGACTTCATCGATCGCTTCGCCGCGCCGCGCTACCGCGCCGACCCTCAGCTCAGATGCGCATCGATCTGGGTGGGGACGGTCTCGAGCAAGAAGGCGCTCAACGCCTACCTCTCCCCTGGCTCCCCCGAACGCGCGCAGTTCGTGAAGGACGCGGGAGACGATTGGTACGACCACGACTTCCTCGATGCGCAGAAGCAGCGCTCCCCGCGCCCTGCCGCCGAGGTGATCACAGAGCTGGCGCAGAGCCATCACCTGCCCGCGGAGGCGACGTCGCGGTTGATCGACGCGTCGCGCGAGCGCGGTCTCGTCGAGGCCAATGCGTGGATCGTGCTCGCACAGCACACGTATGAGGGCGACGAGACGGTCGACTTCCACGGCTTCAGCTTCCTGGCCACTGTCGAATACCGGACTCCGCCGCCGCCGTTGACGGAACGTCTCACCCACCTGTTCGTCGGAGTCACGACGCTGCCGACCCTGGCGGATATGCGCTCCTACGTGGTGGACGGTGCACTCGCCGTGGAGGTCGGAGTCCAGCTCGAAGATGATCAGTACTACGGATACGAGCTCCGCAAAGGCGATGCCCGCCTGTCGGTGCGGGACTTCTTCGATCTGCCGATAGTGCGACATCGGATCGTCCTCGACGTCGTCATCGATGAGGTCGAGCGCGCCTGCCGCGACCGGGGGCTGGACTCGATCAATGCCTTCATGTCCGGCACCGCGGGTGACGGCGAACCACCACTGCCCATCGCTGCGGAACAGCGATTCGCGGGGTTGCACTACCTCGGAGCCTTCCCCTCGGCGCACATCTTCTAGGCGCACGCGTCGCATTCGTGGACCACGCGGTCGCGATACTGGACATATGACCGGTTTCACGCAGATCGCGGATGGACTGTCCATCCTGCTGGCGCTCGAGCGGATCCGCAGTGGCCTGGACTCCGGCGTGGAGGTTCACTGGGATGAACTCAGCCCGTACGTCATCGACCGCGCGAGGGTCAAGATCTTCCCTCTCGCGAAGGCATCAGGATCACCGGAAGCACAAGCGCGGCTGCTGCAGGTGAAATCGGTGCTGCAGCGCGACTGCATTCACTTCTTCGGCGGTGACTTCATCCATGCGGAGACCGCGCTCGACGCCGACGACGGATACGGGCGAAAGCTGGCGAGGACCGGCGCCGTCGACAGGACCTACGCCTGGAGGGTGCGGGACTACGCGGCGGTGCTGGTGCGAACCGTTGACCCGCAGCAATCGACCACGATGCTCGCTCTGCACATCCTTCCGCCTGAGTGGATCTGGCCGAAATTCCCCCACCCGGACGCGAACCGGGAACAGTCCCGTCGGAGTCGGATCGCGCGGCAGCGGGAGGCAGCGGACATTGATTGGAACTGGCCCGAGGTCGCGGACACGAACTCCGGCGAAGGGAGCGAGCAGTGATGCGTGCTGTGGGGTTCACCGAGCTCGGTGATTGGAGCCCGGTGGGCTACATCAACCAGTTCGTATGGATCGCGTTCGACGAGCGACTGGTCGCGACCGGTGAACGCAACGGGCCCGACAACCACGCGGGAATCTGGATCGCCGAGGATTTCCTCGAGCGATGGTCGGGTCGTCTGATCGAACGCGGATGGGAGTGGGTCGCCCCGTTCATAGAACGACTCGCGAACGGTGACGACTCGCTCGAGGTCGAGGCGCATGCGCTTCTGGAGTACTCACAGCGCCATGGTGGCGCGGCGCCGCCTGTTCACAACTGGGAGATCGATCCGGATCGCTACCGACCGTGCGAGTGACAGCACGAGGGCGTGAAGGAGCGGATGGTCGGGCAGGCGGGCCCAGGAACGCAAGAAGCGCCACCCGAACGGGGCGGCGCTTCTTTTTCTGTGGAGCCTAGGAGATTCGAACTCCTGACATCCTGCTTGCAAAGCAGGCGCTCTACCAACTGAGCTAAGGCCCCGAAACGGGTGTTTAGTTGAGGTGAAAAGTGGGGCTACCAGGATTTGAACCTGGGACCTCTTCATTATCAGTGAAGCGCTCTAACCAACTGAGCTATAGCCCCGTCAACCTCCAAGACTTTACCGGAGATCGACGGAAAATCCGAATCGGCGCCGGTCAGTCCCCCGGCCGCAGAACCGCGCTGCCGGCAGAGACGCTGACCACGATCGAATTCCGCGCGTTCGACGACGTCTGCAGGTTGTTGTCGAGCGACCCGGCGCTGACCTCCTGGCGCACGTCGTACTCTTCATCCGGCAGGGTGAGCACGAGCGAACCCGCACTCACGTCGAGCTGCACCTCATCGGGCGCCGTGCCGGTGAGTTCGGCCTCGAGCCGGCCGGCCGAGATCGAGAAATCTGCCTTGGACACATCGGCGAGCTCGAACTCGGCGCGCCCCGCGCTCAGATCCGCTTCTATCGAGTCCGCCGATCCAGTGATGAACAGCGCGCCGGCCCCCATCTCGACATCCACGGCTCCGAACTCGCCTTCCACGTCAAGGCTTCCCGCGCCCAGCGAGATGTCGGCGTCGATCTTCTCGTCGAGCAGCTCCTCCGGAAGGGTGAGCACCACGGTGCCCTCGTCCTCCATCCAGTCCCCGAACCACCAGCCGAAGTCCATGTCGGGGCTGTTCACGACGATCTCGTCATCATCGCGGAGCAGGGTCCACCGCTCGCTCCCGTTGCCGGACACCTCGAGTTCGGCCTCGTCGACATCGCCGAACGCGACATGCACTTCCGCACCGCCGAGTTCCAGGTCGAGTCCAGTGACGCCCGTCGCGTCGATCTGCTGCTGCGAACCGGTCGACGCCGTGACGTCGTTCACTGCGGCGACCGCCGCCGTACCGCCCGTCGCCAACAGGGCCACGCCGCCGAAGACGGCGATCGCGATGGCACCCGCCCGCGCGCCCGAGCCGCGGGGCGCCTCAGGACCTGAAGACGACACCGAGGATGCGGCGGTCGGCGCTGCCGGTGGCGGGTTGAGCGGCACGTCGTGCCCGCCCTGATCGCCCTGGCTGTTCTGTGATTCGGCGTTCATCGTGCCGCTCCTGTCTGTGGCGGGTTTCCGTGCGGACCGTTGCCGCTTCCGGTGTTCTCGATGTGGGCGAGCGCTGCGAGCACTCGACGGTTGCCGGCTTCGGGTTCGAGGCCGAGCTTCTGGAAGATGGAGGTGATGTACTTCTCGACGCTGCCCTCGGAGAGGAACAACAGTCCTGCGATCGTCTGGTTCGACTTGCCCTCGGCGATGAGCGAGAGCACCGTGCGCTCGCGCTCGGTGAGCTGCAGCATCCGATCGTCTCGATTGCGACGAGTGAGCAACTGCGCGACGACCTCCGGGTCGAGAACGGATGCGCCTTCGGCGATGCGCTCGATCGAGGCGACGAACTCGGACACGTCGGCGACCCTGTCCTTGAGCAGGTAGCCGAGTGGGCCGCCCTGCGCGGCGATCAGGTCGCTGGCGTAGCGCTCCTCGACGTACTGCGAGAGCACGAGGAGGGGGAGCGAGGGGTGCGTCCTGCGTAGCCCGAGCGCCGCGCGGATGCCTTCGTCCGTGAACGTGGGAGGCAGTCGCACGTCGAGGATGCACAGTTCGGGATCCGTCGTCTGCACCGCATCGGTGAGTCCTTCGGTGTCTGGCAGCGCCGCGACGACCTCATGGCCGGAGTCCTCGAGCAGTCGCACGAGTCCCTCACGCAGCAGCACGGAGTCCTCACAGATCAGGATGCGCATGGCACACTCACCTCCAGCGAGGTCGGTCCGCCCTGGGGGCTGTCGAGGCGGAACGTGCCGCCCGCCGCCAGCACCCGGTTGGAGATGCCGTCGAGTCCGCCACCGGGCTGCACCTGCGCGCCGCCCATGCCGTTGTCCTCGACCCGCGCCCACAGCACACCGCCTTCGCGCAGTCGCACGATCACGCGGCACTCACTGGCCCGCGAATGCTTCGCGGCGTTCGTGAGCGATTCCGCGATCGAGAAGTACACCGCCGCCTCGGCGTCACGGCTGCAGCGTCCGTCCATGCGCACATCGAGCTGCACGGGGATGTGAGATCTGCTGGCGAGCGCCGAGAGCGCCGCATCCAGGCCGCGATCGTCGAGCACGGACGCATGGATGCCGCGGGCGAGCTGCCGCAGCTCGGTGATCGCCGCCTTCGTCGAGGTGTGCGCCTCACCGATCAGCTGCTTGGCCGCCGCCGGGTCGTCGTCGATCTTCTGCTGGGCGAGACCCAGGGTCATACCGACCGAGACCAGCCGGGGCTGGACGCCGTCGTGCAGATCGCGCTCGATGCGGGTGCGCTCGACGTCGGCTGCGCGGACCGCGCCCTCCCGCTGAGCGCTCGTCGTGCGCACCTGCGCCGTGAGCTCGGCTTCGCGGTTCGGAACCACGAGTGCGCGGCTGATCGTACGATGCAGCAGCGCGAGGCCGATGATTCCGGCCGCTGCGGCGAGCACACCGAGGATCCCGACGAGCACGGCCCACTCGACGCCGACCTGTCCGACACCGAACGCGAGCGGAATGGTGATCGTCTCCGCCGCGCCGAGCGGAGCGAAGATCGTGATCGCGGAGAAGATCAGGGCCCAGAACAGCCGCAGCACGAGCGCACCGAAGATGCACGCGATGACGAAGCTCGCCACTGCCCGCCACATGCGCCCGTCGATGCTCTGACGCCCGAGCGAGCGCAGCCACCCTCCGAAGCCGGGTCGCTGGCGACGGCGAGGCTGGAGGTCGGGGACCTCGAGGGCGTACAGCCCTCTGATGCGAACGACCTCGAACCAGCCGAGACCGAACAGGGCGTACACGAAGCCGACCAGGACCAGCAGTCCTATCCCGAGGACGAACAGCAGTGCCAGCCCGGTTCCGAACGCCGCGGCGAGGATGCCGAGCACGACACCGCCGAGCGTTCCGAGCGCGGCCAGGTGAAGGATCGTGAGGAACAGCCGCAACGGCGGCGCTTTCGCCGGTGTCGCGGACACCGGGGACGGGACAGTCTGAGTGGTCATGTCTCAAAGGTAGGACGCGGGCGTCCGACCCGACACCGTGTCACCCGGAGAGGTCCGTTCGGGTTTCCCCTACTGCCGTGGATCGTGTGAACGACGAAGGGGGGGGT
>NZ_JBLVOB010000007.1:1052169-1077881 GCF_053543555.1 Microbacterium xerophyticum
CCCCCCCCTTCGTTCTTCGAGTCAGTTCGAGGTGAACCCGACGAGCAGGCCACCCGTGACCTTGACGGCGAGGTTGTAGATGCCGGCGCCGACAGCCCCCAGCACCGTGACCACGATCAGGTTGAGGATCGACACGACCGCCGCGAAGGCCATCACCTGGGGAAGACCCATGAGTGAGGCGAGCGAGACGGATCCGTCCGTGATGTTGCCGACGAACTCGTCCGCCTGCGACATGATGCCGGTCGCCTGCAGCACGAGGAAGATCAGGAAGAACGACACCATGGTCACGATCGCGAGTGCGACCGCTGCCAGGAACGAGAGCTTCACCGCCGACCAGAAATCGACGTAGACCAGGCGCAGGCGAACCTGCTTGCCGCCGGTCTTACGCGTCGATTTCTTCGCCAGCTTGTCGGCTACTGTGCTCATACGTCGTTGCTTTCCTCAGGGGTCTCAGTGTCGGAGTCCGCCTCGTCCAGTTCTTCGACGATGCGACGTTCTCCGTTACGTGCGATGGCGAGGATCCGGTCCTTCTCGGACGTCCTGGCGAACACCACTCCCATGGTGTCTCGGCCCTTGGCGGGCACCTCGGCCACGGCAGAGCGTACCACCTTGCCGCTGGACAGAACCACCAAGACCTCGTCGTCCTCAGACACGATCAGACCGCCCGCGAGAGTGCCCCGATCGTCGTTGAGTTTGGCGACCTTGATGCCGATTCCGCCTCGTCCCTGAACGCGATATGCGTCCACGGCGGTGCGCTTCGCATAGCCGCCGTCGGTGACGACGAACACGAACGCGTTCTCATCTGCGACGGATGCCGAGAGCAGATTGTCCTCGCCGCGGAAGCCCATTCCCTTCACGCCGGCTGTCGCGCGTCCCATCGGTCGCAGCGCCTCATCCGTGGCGTTGAAGCGCAACGACATGCCATGGCGCGAGATGAGCAGGATGTCGTCGGTGTTGTCGACGAGCAGGGCACTGACCAGCTCGTCCTCCTCGCGCAGGCGGATCGCGATGACACCGCCCTGACGGTTCGTGTCGTACTCGGTCAGGCGGGTCTTCTTGACCAGTCCGTCGCGGGTCGCGAGCACCAGATACTCCGCCACGTCGTAGTCGCGGATGTCGAGCACCTGCGCGATGCTCTCATCCGGCTGCAGTGCGAGCAGGTTCGCGACGTGCGTGCCCTTCGCGTCACGACCGGCCTCCGGCACCTCGTACGTCTTGGTGCGGTAGACCCGGCCCTTGTCCGTGAAGAACAGCAGCCAGTGATGAGTGGTGGTGACGAAGAAGTGCTCGACGATGTCGTCCGCCCGCAGCTGGGCGCCCTTGACGCCCTTGCCTCCGCGGTGCTGAGAACGGTAGTTGTCGCTGCGAGTGCGCTTGATGTAGCCGTCACGGGTGACCGTGACGACCATCTCCTCTTCGGCGATGAGGTCTTCCATCGACACGTCGCCGTCGAAGCCCTGCAGGATGTGCGTGCGACGGTCGTCGCCGAACCGCTCGACGATACCGGTCAGCTCTTCGCGGATGATCGTGCGCTGACGCCCCTCATCGGCGAGGATCGCCTTGAACTCGGCGATCTGCGCTTCGATCTCATTGGCCTCGTCGATGATCTTCTGACGCTCGAGGGCCGCGAGGCGACGCAGCTGCATCGCGAGGATCGCGTCGGCCTGCACGTCGTCGATGTCGAGCAGCGACTTCAGTCCGGTGCGCGCCTCGTCCACCGTGGGGGAGCGGCGGATCAGCGCGATGACCTCATCGAGGGCGTCGAGCGCCTTGAGGTACGCACGCAGGATGTGCATGCGCTCCTCCGCCTTGCGCAGGCGGAAGGTGGTGCGGCGCACGATCACGTCGATCTGGTGCGCGATCCAGTTCGCGATGAACCCGTCGAGCGCGAGCGTGCGCGGCACGCCGTCGACGATCGCCAGCATGTTCGCGCCGAAGTTGTCCTGCAGCTGAGTGTGCTTGTACAGGTTGTTCAGCACGACCTTGGCGACGGCATCCCGCTTGAGCACGACCACGAGGCGCTGGCCTGTGCGGTCGCTGGTCTCGTCGCGGATGTCGGCGATGCCGGTGATCTTGCCGTCGCGCGCGAGGTCACCGATCTTCACCGCGAGGTTGTCGGGGTTCACCTGGTACGGCAGCTCGGTGATCACGAGGCACGTACGGCCCTGGATCTCCTCGACGTTGACGACCGCGCGCATCGTGATCGACCCTCGGCCGGTGCGATAGGCCTCGTGGATGCCCTTGGAACCGAGGATCTGCGCACCGGTCGGGAAATCGGGACCGGGGATCCGCTGGATGAGTCCCTCGAGGAGCTCCTCACGCGGCAGATCGGGGTTGTCCAGCGCCCAGAGGGCGGCATCCGACACCTCGCGCAGGTTGTGCGGCGGGATGTTGGTGGCCATACCGACCGCGATGCCGACGGAACCGTTGACGAGCAGGTTCGGGAACCGCGCCGGCAGGACGTCGGGCTCCTGGGTCTGACCGTCGTAGTTCGGCGAGAAGTCGACCGTCTCCTCTTCGATGTCGCGCACCATCTCGAGCGCGAGGGGAGCCATCTTCGTCTCGGTGTAACGAGGCGCGGCCGCACCCATGTTGCCGGGGGAGCCGAAGTTCCCCTGCCCGAGAGCGAGCGGGTAGCGCAGTGCCCAGGGCTGCACGAGACGCACGAGGGTGTCGTAGATCGCGGTGTCGCCGTGCGGGTGGTACTGACCCATGACCTCGCCGACCACGCGGGCGCACTTCGAGAACGCCTTGTCCGGGCGGTAGCCGCCGTCGTACATGCCGTAGATCACACGGCGGTGCACGGGCTTCAGGCCGTCGCGCACATCAGGCAGCGCTCGCCCGACGATGACCGCCATGGCGTAGTCGAGGTAGCTGCGCTCCATCTCGAACTTCAGATCGACCTGATCGATCTTGCCGTGCTCGTGGAAGGCTGCGGCGTCGGGGCGTTCTTCGTCAGTCATGTGTGTTCTTTCGATTCCGGTCGTTCACGCGAGGGGAGACGAACGTCTAGATGTCCAGGAAACGGACGTCCTTCGCGTTGCGCTGGATGAAGTTGCGGCGGGACTCGACGTCTTCGCCCATCAGCACGCTGAAGATCTCATCCGCCGCGGCGGCATCCTCGATGGTCACCTGACGGAGCGTGCGGGTGTTGTGGTCCATCGTGGTCTCCCACAGTTCCTTGGCGTTCATCTCGCCGAGACCCTTGTAGCGCTGCACGCCGTTGTCCTTGGGGATGCGCTTGCCGCTCTCGATGCCGTGCTTGAGCAGAGCGTCGCGCTCGGCGTCCGAGTACACGTACTCGTGAGGCTGGTTCGACCACTTCAGCCTGTAGAGCGGCGGCATCGCGAGGTAGACGAAGCCTGCCTCGATCAGCCCGCGCATGTAGCGGAACAGCAGCGTGAGCAGCAGCGTCGTGATGTGCTGGCCGTCGACATCGGCATCCGCCATCAGCACGATCTTGTGATACCGCGCCTTCTCGATGTCGAAGTCCTCACCGATGCCGGTGCCGAAGGCCTGGATCATCGCCTGGACCTCACGGTTGCCCAGTGCCTTGTCGAGGCGGGCGCGCTCGACGTTGAGGATCTTGCCGCGCAGCGCGAGGATCGCCTGGGTGTGCGGGTCGCGACCCTGCACGGCCGAACCGCCTGCCGAGTCGCCCTCGACGAGGAAGATCTCGCTGATCGACGGATCCTTGCTCGTGCAGTCCTTGAGCTTGTCCGGCATGGCGGCCGACTCGAAGACGCTCTTGCGGCGGGCGGTCTCGCGGGCCTTGCGCGCGGCCATGCGCGCGGTCGCCGCATCGATCGACTTGCGGATGACGTTCTTCGCCTGCGTCGGGTTGCGCTCCAGCCAGTCGCCGAGCTGATCGCCGACGACCTTCTGCACGAACGCCTTCGCCTCGGTGTTGCCGAGCTTGGTCTTGGTCTGGCCCTCGAACTGCGGCTCGCCGAGCTTGATCGAGATGACGGCGGTGAGACCCTCGCGCACGTCGTCGCCGGAGAGGTTGTCGTCCTTCTCCTTGAGCAGGTTGTTCGCGCGCGCGTACTTGTTGACCAGCGTGGTCAGTGCGGCGCGGAAGCCCTCTTCGTGCGTTCCGCCCTCGTGGGTGTTGATGGTGTTCGCGTAGGTGAAGACGTTCTCGGTGTAACCGGTCGTCCACTGCATCGCGACCTCGAGCGAGATCTTGCGCTCGGTGTCCTCGGACTCGAAGTCGATGATCTCGTCGTTGACGACCTCGGCGTGACGCACCCTGTTCAGGTACTCCACGTAGTCGACGAGGCCGCGCTCATAGAGGAACACATCGCTGCGCTGCTTCGTGATCGTCGTGCCCTCTTCTTCGACCTCGTAGGTCGCGCCCTCGCGCTCGTCCTGCAGTTCGATGCGCAGGCCCTTGTTCAGGAACGCCATCTGCTGGAACCGGGTGCGCAGCGTCTCGTAGTCGAACTCGACGCCTTCCGTGAAGATCTCGGCATCCGGCCAGAACGTGATGTTCGTACCGGTCTCGTCGGTCTCGGCACCCTTGATGAGGCCCTCGGCCCGGGGGACTCCGCCGTTCGAGAACCCGTGCGTCCACACGTGACCCTGGCGCTTGATCTCGATCTCGAATCGCGTGGAGAGCGCGTTCACGACCGACGAACCCACGCCGTGCAGACCGCCGGAGACGGCATATCCGCCGCCGCCGAACTTGCCGCCGGCGTGCAGGATCGTCAGCACGACCTCGACGGTCGACTTGCTCGGGTCGGAGGAGTGCGGATCGACCGGGATGCCGCGACCGTTGTCGACGACTCGGACTCCGCCGTCTGCGAGCAGTGTGACGAGGATGGTGTCGGCGTGACCCGCCATCGCTTCGTCGACGGAGTTGTCGACGATCTCCTGCACCAGGTGATGCAGACCGCGCGGTCCGGTGGAGCCGATGTACATGCCGGGGCGTTTGCGCACCGCCTCGAGACCCTCGAGAACCTGGATCTCGTTGGCTCCGTACTCGCCCTGATGCTTCTGCTTGGGGGTTGCGGTGGACTCGGCGTCGGGGGTGCCCCCGGTTGTCGATTCAGGCTCGTCAGCAGGGGTTTCAGGCGTCATCAGAGGTGATTCTCCACATCGATATCTCGAATGCTCAGTCTAGCGCGTCTGGAACCCGAAGATACGGCTATACGGCCGTGTGTGGCCCTGAAATCAATCGAGGGGCCTCCGTTGATGCCCTACCCGTAGGTATCGCGTGGACCGCGCCCTGGGACGGCTCTCGGCCCCCATTTCCAAGAGGGAACGTCCGGTCCTATGAAACGGAGGTTGTTCACACCCGCCTGCGGATAGCGTCTGCCGATCTCGGTGAGGATGGTCGCACGCATGAACTGGAGGTTCTTCGCCCACGCCGTGGAATCGCACTTGACCGTCAGCATCCCGTTCTCCAATGAGACCGGCTCTGAGTGCTTCGCGGTGTCGGACCCCGCGAGATCCGCCCACTGCCGCACGAGGTCTTCACGCGCGAGAGTGATCTCCCATCCGGACTCCCGGCTGAGCTTGTCGAGCACGGCGCCGAGGGCGCCAGGGTCGCGGCCGGGCGTGAACGGCGCGTTCTCGTCGTCGTCGCGGATGCGACGCTTGCGCTTCCAGGATTTCGAGCTCGGCTGCAGACCGCGCAGGCGCAGGTAGGTCGCGACGGTCTCGGGGGTCTCGGATGCCGCGTCACTCATCTGCTTCCTCCTCTGCGTCATCGCCGGTGCCCTGGTCGGATCCGGTGCGGTCGTCGGTGATGGTGCCCGCGTGAATGCGGACCACATGACGGTGCAGCTCTTCGGGGATATCCTCCTCGACAGCGGCAGTCACCACCACCTGCTCGTATCCGACGGTGAGTGCCGCGAGTCGTCGTCGTCGATCCGCATCCAGTTCGGCGAAGACGTCGTCGAGGATCAGCACGGGATCGCCGGCAGGGGATTCCGCACGCAGCAACTCGGCCGAGGCCAGTCGCAGCGCGAGGGCGACAGACCACGATTCGCCATGCGAGGCGTAGCCTTTCACCGGCAGTGAGCGCACGCGCAGCAACAGGTCGTCGCGGTGCGGACCGACGAGCGTGAGGCCGCGATCGAGCTCCTGGGTGCGCTTGGCATCGAGCGCAGCACGGAACATCTCGGCGATCTCACCGCGCGAATCGGATGAACCCTCCTCACCCTCTTCGGGATCTCCGCCGCGCACCGACAGCGCCCATTCGATCTCGGGACGATGATCCTCGCCCGCGATCGCCGTGTACGCCTCGGCGAGCGGCTGCTGCAGATCGGCAGCCAGACGCAGACGCGCGTCGATGATCTCGGATCCGAGGGCGACGAGCTTGTCGTTCCAGACATCGAGAGTGGCGAGGGCCTCACCGCGGATGCCGCGGGCTCGAGCCGATTTCAGCAGCGCGGTGCGCTGCTTGAGCACGCGGTCGTAGTCGCCGAGCACCGCAGCCATGCGGGGAGTGCGCTGGATCAGCAGTTGATCTGCGAAACGCCGCCGCGACGACGGGTCACCACGCACGATCTGCAGGTCTTCCGGTGCGAAGAGCACGACGTGCGCGTAGCGGGGGAGCTCGTTCGTCTTCGATGGAGAGCCGTTGATGCGCGCCTTGTTCGAACCCTGACGGTTGATCTGCACCTCGGCGAGCACCTTCCGCTCACCGACCGACAGGCGGGCTCTGATCACCGCGAACTCGTGGCCGTCTCTGACCATCGGGGCATCGGAGGACACCCGATGCGAACCCAGAGTCGCGAGGAAGACGACCGCTTCCGCAAGATTCGTCTTGCCCTGTCCGTTGCGTCCGACGAGCACGTTCGGGCCGGGGAGCAGTGCCAGTTCGGCGGTCGCATAATTGCGGAAGTCCACCAGGCTCAGATGCTCCACAATCACGGATTCACCCTACCTTTCGGCGCCGACATCCCTCGGCCGCCGCCGAGCCGTTCGGGTCGTCAGCGCAGGAGGAGGTTGGGCTGGAGCAGGTACTTGAACGAATCGTTTCCGGCCTGGTCGACCGAGGTCTGACTGGTGATCAGGACGGGACTGAGCTTGTTCGCGTTGTCGCTCGAGGTGAACGTCACGCGGACGAACTCGCTCTTGACGGCGCTGAGCGCCTCGGTCAGGTACTGCGGGTTCAGACCCAGAGTGACGTCATCGCCACCGGAGAGGTGCGCGTCGACCGACTCGGATGCACGGGCGTGCTCGCTGCCGGAAGCATCCATGGTCACACTGTCGGACGTGAAGGTGAACCGCAGCGGCGCTGCACGATCGAGTACCAGGGCGACACGGCGAACAGCCTCGATGAGATCGGCCGTGTTCACCACCGCATAATGCTCGGTCTGCTCCGGGAACAGACGCCGCACGGGAGGGAAGTTCCCCTTGATCAGGAGCGAGGTCACCGTCTTGTTGCCCGCGGTGAACGCGATGATCTCGCGATCGCCCTCGCCGGAGAAGGCGACCTGGATCGTGCCGGCGTGACCGAACGTCTTTCCGACCTCTGTCAGCGTGCGGGCGGGAACCAGAGCGGTCTGCTCCGGTGCGTCGCCGTCCCACGGCACATCCCGCAGCGAGACACGGTAGCGGTCGGTGGCGACCAGGCTCAGGCTATGGCCGGACACCTCGAGCTGCACACCGGTGAGCACCGGCGTCACATCATCGCGAGAGGCGGCGAACCCGACCTGGGCGATGGCGGTGCCGAAGTCGTCCGCCGGGACGACGCCGGATGATCCGGAGACTTCGGGGATGGAGGGATATTCCTCGACGGGCATGGCCGCGAGAGTGAATCGTGCGGATCCGCAGGTGACGGCGATGCCACCGTCTTCCTCGACGGCGATCTCGATCGGCGCGTTCGGCAGGCGGCTGGCGATGTCGGAGAGAAGGCGGCCGTGCACGAGGATCGTGCCAGGAGTGTCGATCGTGGCTTCGATCGTCGTCCGCGCCGAGGCCTCGTAGTCGAATGCCGAGAGTGTGAGCCCCTGCTCGCCCGCCTCGATCAGGACTCCGGCGAGGATCGGCTGCGGGTTGCGCTGAGGCAGCAGCTTGACGACGAAGGACACTGCTTCGCTGAAGACATCGCGGTTGACCTGGAACCTCACGGGCGCTCCCTCGTCGTAATTACATGACCTGATGCGGGTTGGCCCACGTCAGGGGTTCCCATCGTATCCCCACAGCAACGATCCGCCATACGACCACTTCCGCCGCCCTTGAGGTGATCGGATCGGGCTCTCAAAGGGTTAACTCCTTAACAGTGTTAACCGCTGTGGATACTGTGGATAACTCGGTGGATATCAGTGGCGAGTAGGGAACTACACGCGTGTGAGATGTGGAATCCCTGAGGAATCCGCACCAATACGGGGTGTGGATGACAACCGTGTGATCCCGAGTTATCCACAGGATGCGTGGATCGGCACACATTCGTCCCGAACTCGGCACACATTCATCCACAAGTTATCCACATGTGCAAACCGGCATTTATCCGATGCCTCCGGGCGCTGTCAAGCCTCGATCGGAGTCAGGGGACCGGTTGCGGGGTCCTTCGTCAGCGCCGGCCGAGCTGCGTCGTGATCTCGGTGACCTGGTTGTAGATCGAGCGACGCTCCTTCATGAGCTCGCTGATCTTCTTGTACGCGTACATCACCGTCGTGTGGTCGCGGTTGCCGAACAGCTGGCCGATCTTCGGCAGGGAGAGATTGGTGCGTTCGCGGCACAGGTACATCGCGATCTGACGCGAGGTCGCGATCTGCTGCGATCTGCTCGACCCGTAGAGGTCGTCGACCGTGAGCTTGAAGTACTGCGCGGTCGCGGTGATGATGTCGGTCGGCGAGATGATGTTGTCCTCGGCCGTGTCGACGATGTCTCGCAGGACCGTCTGCGCGAGGGCGATGTCGAGTGAGGACCGATTGAGGCTCGCGAAGGCGGAGACGCGGATCAGAGCGCCTTCCAGTTCACGGATGTTGGAAGAGACGACTGTCGCGATGTACTCGAGGACCTCGTCGGGGATGTGCAGTGCTTCGCTCTGTGCCTTCTTGCGAAGGATCGCGATGCGGGTCTCGAGGTCGGGCGCCTGCACATCCGTGATCAGGCCCCACTCGAAGCGGCTGCGCATCCGGTCCTCGAAGCCGGTGAGGTGCTTCGGGGCGACGTCGCTGGTGATCACGACCTGCTTGTTGTGGTCGTGCAGTGTGTTGAAGGTGTGGAAGAACGCCTCCTGCGTCTCGGCGCGACCCTGCAGGAACTGGATGTCGTCGATGAGGAGGATGTCGACGTCGCGGTAGCGGGCCTGGAATGCGGATCCGCGGTTGTTGGCGATCGAGTTGATGAAGTCGTTGGTGAACTCCTCGCTCGAGACGTAACGGACCTTCACCCCTGTGTAGAGGGATTGCGCGTAGTCGCCGATCGCGTGGAGGAGGTGCGTCTTGCCGAGTCCGGAGTCTCCGTAGATGAACAGCGGGTTGTATGCCTTCGCCGGCGCTTCGGCCACTGCGACCGCTGCCGCGTGCGAGAAGCGATTCGACTGCCCGATCACGAAGTTGTCGAACGTGTACTTCGGGTTCAATCGTGACTCGTGCCGCAACGGTGTCGGCTGCTCCATGGGCGACTCCGTGCGAGGCGCCTCTGATCGTGTGAAGTCCGCCACCGCGATCGGCGCCGTCGGCTGCTCGGCGAGTTCGTGATTCACGACGACACGGAAGGTCGTCACCTCGTCGCCGATCCGCGTGAGCGCCTCCATGATCGGCATCCTCAGACGCTTGTTGATCTGCGCAGCGGTGAGGTCGTTCGGCACATCGAGATAGAGCGTCGCGCCCATGACACCGGCCGGCACGACGAGACTCAGGAAGCCCTGCAACTGAGGAGTCACACGGTCATCGTGATCGAGGAGATCCGCCACCTGCGCCCAGATCGGAACGTCGGGCTGGGCAGGAGAGGACATGGTGCTCCGGACGGGGAATCGCGGAGGGCAGACCGAAACGGCCTTCCCCCCTGTGGATAACTTCGGATGCCACGGTAGCCATCCAGGCTGTGAACGGCAACCTGCCTGTGGAAAACCGGGGGTGTGTTGTGCAGCCCGCGAGTGTCGAGGTTGTGGATAATTGCTGTGCGGAGTGTTGATGCTCGGACCGGTCGTGGCGTGGAGATTTGCCCTCTGCGCCGGTAAGACGTACCCTTAATCGGTTGACTTATGCCCGGATCTGGGCAGTTCCCATCGTCTCCGGTCGTACTCACCCGGTGACACCATTCCCGGAGTGATTCCATGAGCAAGCGTACTTTCCAGCCCAACAACCGTCGTCGCGCCAAGAAGCACGGTTTCCGCGCCCGCATGCGCACCCGTGCCGGCCGCGGCATCCTCTCGGCTCGCCGCGCGAAGGGCCGCACCGAGCTCTCGGCGTAAGCCTCGTGCTCGCCCGTCCGTTCCGACTGACGCGAGGCACCGACTACAGATCGGTCGTCCGTCGCGGTGTTCGGTGCGGGGGCGCCCGTGTCGTCACTTCGATGTTGGCGACCGGTGAAGCACGTGAGCCCAGGTTCGGGTTCATCATCAGCAAGCAAGTGGGCAACGCTGTGATCCGCAACACTGTGCGCCGACGCCTCAAGGCTGTCTGCGCATCGGCGGTGATCAACGTTCCCGAGGGCACGGATGTCGTCATCCGTGCCCTTCCTGCGTCTGCGACGGCTCCTTTCTCGGAGCTCGAGGCGGATGTGACCAGGTGTCTGGCGAGATTGACCCGCGGGCGGGTGACGGCATGAGCGCGTTGCCGTCCTACGCGATGGGTACCGCACACCTGCACGGAAGCGACCTCGTACGCAGCATCCCGCTGATCCCCCGCAATCTCGTGCTCGGCTTCCTCGCGGGATATCGCGCGGTGATCTCGCCTCTGTATGGCGACGTGTGCGCGTATTACCCATCTTGCTCGGCTTACGCTGTAGGTGCGGTACAGCAGCACGGTGCTGTGAAGGGGGCAGCGCTCTCGGCATGGCGGATCCTGCGCTGCAATCCCTGGACCAAAGGCGGCGTCGACGACGTCCGTCCTCATGACCATTTCCGATATGACCTGACCGCTCGAGGTTTCGTCGTACCTTCCCGAAAGGACTGATCAGTGGGTCTTGACCTTCTGCTCGCCTCTGCGACTCCCGCTCCTGATTCCGGTGGGGGTGGCTTCGACCTGCTCGGAACGATCCTCTGGCCGTTGAAGTGGGCCGTCGAGCTCATCCTCGTCGCCTGGCACTGGCTCTTCACCACCGTCGGTCTTCCCGAGGCGTCGGGCATCACCTGGATCCTGTCGATCGTCGGTCTGGTCATCGTCGTTCGTGGAGCAGTATTTACCCTGTTCGTGCGGCAAATCAAGAGCCAGCGCAAGATGATGGAAATCGCTCCTGAGATGAAGAAGATCCAGGAGAAGTACAAGGGCAAGAAAGACCAGCTCTCTCGCGAGGCGATGAGCCGCGAGACCATGGGTCTGTACAAGAAGCACGGCACTTCGCCGATGTCGAGCTGTCTGCCTCTGATCGTGCAGATGCCGATCTTCTTCGCGCTGTTCAGCGTGCTCAACGACGTCACCAAGCATGCGCAGAACAACCTCGGAGGCGTCGGACTGCTGAGTTCCGAGCTCACGAAGCAGTTCTACGACGCCACGATCTTCGGCTCGGTGTCGCTGCACGGCACACTCGGTCAGGCCGTCGAGAGCCAGAACACGATCGCCATCGTCCTGCTCGTCGTCCTCGTCGTGCTGATGATCGGCTCGCAGTTCTTCACGCAGCTGCAGATCATCTCGAAGAACCTCTCGCCTGAGGCCAAGACCGGCCAGGCGTACCAGATGCAGAAGATCATGCTCTACGTGCTGCCGCTGGGCTTCATCTTCTCGGGTGTCTTCTTCCCGCTCGGTGTCGTCGTGTACTGGTTCATCTCGAACCTGTGGACGATGGCGCAGCAGTTCCTCGTCATCCGCGAGATGCCGACACCCGGTTCCGAGGCTGCCAAGGCGCGCGAAGAGCGCCTCGCTCGCAAGGGCAAGGCGATCGATTCCTCCGGCAAGGGCGTGCCGATGTCGGTCTACGAGGCCGAGCAGAAGCGGATGCTGGACGAGGCGGAGAAGGCGAAGCAGAACGCTCCGAAGCGTCAGCAGCCAGTGGGTAAGAAGCGAGCCAAGAAGAAGGGCCCCAACTCATGACCGGTGAGAACATCGCGGAGCGCGCGACCGATCGTTCGGAGCCCACTGTCGAGCAGCTCGAGCACGAGGGTGATGTCGCTGCCGACTTCCTCGAAGAGCTCCTCGACATCGCGGACATCGACGGCGATCTGAATCTCGACGTGCGTCAGGGGCGTGCCTATGTCTCGGTCGATGCTGAGGGGGAGGGGATCTCGGTTCTCGCTGACCCCGACACGGTCCAGGCGCTGCAGGAGATCACTCGCTTGGCGGTGCAGAGCAAGACAGGTGCCTTCTCACGCCTGATCCTCGATGTCGGCGGATCCCGCGACGCACGTCGTCGCCAGCTGGAGAAGCTGGTGGATGCTGCGGTCGTGAAGCTTGACGAAGGCGCGTCTCAGGCGTCGCTCCCTTCGATGTCGAGCTATGAGCGCAAGCTCGTGCACGACATCGTGGCAGACCGTGAACTCGTATCCGAGTCGTACGGCGACGGCGCCGATCGCCACACGGTGATCCGCCGACGTTGATGTTTCACGTGAAACATCGTGGGGGATCGGTATGAGTTCGCTTGAGGTGGAGCCGCCTGTCGCGGCATCGATCTTCGGTGATCGGATTGATCTCGCTCGTCAGTTCACCGCCGCACTCGCAGAGCAGGGTGAAGAGCGCGGACTGATCGGACCGTTGGAACTTCCTCGGCTGTGGACCCGCCACATTCTCAACAGTTCGATCGCCGCGCCCATCTTCCACGGCACAGCGGCAGACATCGGATCCGGCGCCGGGCTCCCCGGCCTCGTGCTCGCGATCGCGAGGCCCGACGTCCGCTGGACTCTGATCGAGCCGATGGAACGCCGGGTCACCTGGCTGAACGAGCAGGCCGCCGAGCTGGGGCTCGAGAACGTCGAGGTGTTGCGATCGCGGGCCGAGGATGTGCCGGCGACCGCGAAGTTCGACTTCGTCACCGCCCGGGCGGTCAGTGCATTGCGCACGCTCATTCCGTTCACTGCCCCGCTGGTTCGCGACGGGGGAGAGCTCGCCCTGCTCAAGGGCATGAATGCACCCGCCGAGATCGAGGCGGCTGCCAAGCAGATCAAGAAGTACCGACTCAGCGACGTGCGTGTCGAAGTGCTGGGTGAGGGTGTACTCGCGGAGACCACTCGGGTCGTCCGGGCTACGGTTCGGGGTTAGTCGGTCGGTCTGACCTTCTGGTGGCCCGGCTCTGGACAGCCGACTCTCTCGCAGAACGGGTTCCCTCCCCGCTAGCTGTATTTCCTCGGGAGGTTGTGAACGCGTGACATAGAGAAGACCTCCGGCCAGGATGTGGGTTACCACACTCGCATCTCTAAACCGGAGGTCTCCATGACTCACGCTAATGCTCCGTTGACGCCTGAGGGGCGGCGACGTCTTGCCCTGTTGATAACTCAGGATGGCTGGTCGCTTCGGCGCGCGGCCGAACGGTTCCAGTGCTCGCCGGCGACCGCGAAACGATGGGTCGATCGCTACCGATCTGGACAGCCGTTAACCGATCGCAGTTCCAGGCCGCGGTGCTGTCCGAACCAGCTTCCGCGACGCATCGAGCGTCGTGTCATCGCGTTGCGTTTCACCCGTCGCTGGGGCCCGCACCGCATCGCGTATCACCTGGGGCTGCACCGTTCGACGGTCGGCCGCGTGCTCTCCCGATACTCGATGCCATTGCTGGCCCACGTTGACCAGTCCACCGGTCTGCGCGTACGCAAACCCACGCCCCGTCGCTACGAAGCCACCGCGCCCGGTCAACTGGTGCACGTGGATATCAAGAAACAGGGCCGCATTCCCGACGGCGGCGGATGGCGGATCCACCACCGCGGATCCGCGCAAGACCGCCGGGTCGGTGTCGCCCGTGACCGCGCCGCACGCGCGGGAGCATCAGGATCCCGCGGCTACCGCTACCTGCATCACGCCGTCGATGACTACTCACGAGTGGCATACTCCGAGATCCTCGACGACGAACGCAAAGAGACCGCCGCGGCATTCTGGCAACGCGCCAACACCTTCTTCGCCAGCATCGGGATCACCGTCACCTCTGTCATGACCGATAACGGCGCCTGCTACCGATCCCACGCCTTCGCTGCAGCACTCGGCAACATCAGACACAAACGCACCAAGCCCTACCGCCCGCAAACCAACGGGAAAGTCGAACGCTTCAACCGCACCCTCGCCACCGAATGGGCCTACGCGACCGCCTACGACAGCGAAAACGCACGCACCCAGGCCTACACCGTCTGGCTCCACCACTACAACCACCACCGACCCCACACAGGCATCGACGGCCAAACACCGTCAGAACGCGTTCACAACCTCACAGGGAACTACAGCTAGCGGAGGCCCCTCCCGGTGCTCGTTCGCTCGACATCCCTGCGTCCTGTTCCGTCCGCGCGGAGAGCGAGCTTCGCCGCTCAGGTTGTGGTGGGGTGCTCGGGTCCGAGCGATGTTTCACGTGAAACACGTGTCGTTGGTGGTTGGTCATCGAGGTTCTTCCGCCGGAGTGCGCTCGGGGCGACCGGGCTCGGGATGCCGGCTCTCTCGCAGTGCAGGGGACCCGGGGCCCCTTCGCGGGCACCCTGATGCTCGTTCGTCCGGCACCCCTGTGCGCTCGCTACGTCGCAGAGGGAGCGAGCTTCGCCGTTCCGCTTGGTCGGACGGTCGCTTGAGTCGAATGTTTCACGTGAAACATGGAAGGCCCCCGTGGCAATCAGAGGAGGGTACTGACCGCGGGCCAGGTGGTTGCCATAGGCATCGGTTCGGCGGGAGGGGCTAGCGCATCTGATGTGGACAGTGCTTGATAGGTCGTGCAGGGGAGCACGAGATGTTTCACGTGAAACGGTGTGGGGCTTCGGGTTGTAGCGTGGAAGCATGAGTGACGCACGCGCTGGCACGGTGATCACAGCCCGGGTCACGGACGCTGCCGCTTTCCTGGCATTGATGGACGGTCGTCCTGAACACGTGCAGGCGATTGCCACGGCTGTTCGGAACCTCGTCTACGAAGTGCTTCCCGAGACTGTCGAGGTCGTCTGATTGACACAGGGAACAGTCGGCTGGGGGATCGGGCCCAAGAAGTTCACCGAGCAGTTCTCCTACCTCATTCCCTTCAAGAATCACGTCACGCTCGGGTTCTACTACGGCGGCGACCTCCCGGATCCCCAAGGTCTGCTTCCGACTGGCGGCGGCCGACAAGGGGGAGGGCGCCTGTCCATGCGCAGTGTGAAGCTGGGCACAGATGCAGTCGTCCGGGATCCAGCACTTCGAGCACTCATCGAGTACGCCGCAGCCCACGTTCCCCCTCCGTGAGCTCTGAATCGCGCCTGCGGTGGCGCTGCGAGCCGTCGAGGCGCGATGTTTCACGTGAAACACATGAGTCGTCGCCGACCGAGCGCGTACGGGTCGGCACGGTAGGCGGGGCTCCGTTCGGTTCGCAACGTCGGCCCTAGCGGTTAGAGTGGAAGACGGTCCCGAAAGGAGCGGATGTTTCACGTGAAACAGTCTGAAAAGGCAGCACCGAACAGTACTTTCGGGGTAGACACTCCACTGGCACGAGAGATCGCGGATCTGAGCGCGCGCAGACGTGCACTGGAGGCGATCACCGTCGAGTTCAGCGGCGAGACTCGCGTCCTCACGGTGTCGAACCAGAAGGGCGGCGTCGGCAAGACGACGACCGCCGTGAACATCGCGTCCGCACTGGCGACGTTCGGTGCGAAGGTTCTGGTCATCGACCTGGACCCGCAGGGAAACGCCTCTACAGCGCTCGGCGTCCCTCACAACGCGGAGACCCCGAGCGTGTACGACGTCCTGATCGATGACGTCCCGCTCGCCGACATCGTCCAGCAGAGCCCCGAGTCACCGAATCTGCTCTGCGCACCCAGCACGATCCACCTCGCCGGCGCGGAGATCGAGCTCGTCGCTCAGGTCGCTCGCGAGCACCGACTCCGCAACGCTCTCACGCAGTACCTGACGGAGAACACCGTCGACTTCGTGATCATCGATTGCCCTCCGTCACTGGGCCTTCTGACGATCAACGCCTTCACCGCGGCATCCGAGGTATTCATCCCCATTCAGTGCGAGTACTACGCGCTCGAGGGTCTGAGCCAGCTTCTCGGCAGCATCCAGATGATCCAGAAGCATCTCAATCCCGAGCTTCACCTCTCGACGATCCTCCTCACGATGTACGACGGGCGCACCCGTCTCGCGCAACAGGTGGCGGAAGAGGTACGCACGCACTTCCCTGAACAGGTGCTGCAGACCGTGATCCCGCGCTCGGTGCGGATCTCGGAGGCACCCAGTTTCGGCCAGACGGTGATCGCATACGACGGAACCTCCGCCGGTGCGATCGCATATCGCGAGGCCGCTGTCGAAATCGCGTCGCACACGACGCAGAGCAAGGAGAACTGATGGCCAAGCGCACCGGATTGGGTCGAGGAATCGGCGCACTCATCCCCACTGCAGACCAGGCGGAGCGCCCGGTGGACGTGTTCTTCCCCGGTGCCTCGCTGCGTCCGACGACCGACATCACGATCACGGTGCCTGATGAGTCTCCTGCGGAAGAGCCCGACCTCACCACGGTTCCCGGCATCCATCTGATCCAGATCGACCCTCAGAAGATCGTTCCCAACCCGCGGCAGCCGCGTACGCATTTCGACGAGGACGACCTGGCCGAGCTCGTGCACAGCGTGCGGGAGTTCGGTGTGCTCCAGCCGGTGATCGTCCGCAAGAACACGGACGGCGACTACGAGCTGATCATGGGGGAGCGGCGTACCCGCGCGGCGCGTGAGGCCGGTCTCGAAGCGATCCCGGCGATCGTGCGCGAGACCGCAGACGAGAACCTGCTGCGTGACGCCCTCCTGGAGAACCTGCACCGGTCCGAGTTGAACCCCCTGGAAGAGGCATCGGCCTACCAGCAGTTGCTCGAGGACTTCGGGATCACCCAGGAGGAGCTCGCGACGCGCATCGGCCGATCCCGACCCCAGATCAGCAACACGATCCGGCTGCTCAGGCTCCCGGTTCCGGTGCAGCAGCGCGTCGCTGCGGGGGTGCTGTCCGCCGGTCACGCCCGTGCTCTGCTCTCGCTCGACAGCCCGGAGGCGATGCAGAAGCTCGCCGACAAGGTGATCAACGAAGACCTCTCAGTCCGTGCCACCGAAGAGGCGGCGAAGGCTGTGCCCTCATCCGGATCGAAGACGCAGAAGCCGCAACCTGGGGCGCGACGCGCCTATCTCGACGAGGTGTCCGGCAAGCTCGGCGACCGACTGAACACCCGGGTCAAGATCACCCTCGGTGCACGAAAAGGCCAGGTCGCGATTGAATTCGCATCCATTCAGGATCTCAACCGCATCCTGTCGGAGCTGGGTGAACAGGGCTACGGATCCTGAAGTTATAGCCGCGCCCTCGCGGTGAACCGCCGCGAACTCCTAGAGTGAGCACAGACGGGGGAGGGCACATGTCAGAGAAGAAGAGCACGGTCGGCCGTTTCAGCGCCAGGGTCATCGGAATCAGCATCGCCGCCGCGCTCGGCGGGTTCCTGTTCGGCTTCGACACCGCGGTGATCAATGGAGCGGTGGATGCTGTCGCCGGGGCCTTCGACCTCGGGCCGGCTCTGCAGGGCTTCGCCGTGTCGTCCGCACTGCTCGGTTGCGCGGTCGGTGCCTGGTTCGCCGGGAGCCTCGCGAACAAACTCGGCCGCATCCCCGTGATGGTGATCGCGGCGGTTCTGTTCCTCGCGTCCTCGATCGGTTCGGGCCTCGCCTTCGGGGTCATCGACCTCATCGTCTGGCGCGTGATCGGTGGCATCGGAGTGGGGGCGGCATCCGTCATCGCTCCCGCCTACATCGCGGAAGTGTCGCCGGCGAAGGTGCGCGGCAGGCTCGGCTCGCTGCAGCAGCTCGCCATCGTGACCGGTATCTTCACCGCGTTGCTCTCCAACGCTCTCCTCGCGAACATCGCCGGCTCGGCTGCCGACGTGCTGTGGTTCGGTATCGACGCGTGGCGCTGGATGTTCATGGTCGAGGCCATCCCGGCCATCGTCTACGGCGTCATGGCGCTGCGACTGCCCGAATCTCCACGCTTCCTGGTGGCTCGTGGCCAGATCGACAAGGCATCCCAGGTGCTCTTCGACTTCACCGGCGAGACCGATGTGAACGTCAAGATCGAAGAGATCCGCTCCACTCTGAACGCCGAGAAGCGCGAGTCGCTGAGCGACCTGCGCGGGGAACGGTTCGGGCTCAAGCCGATCGTCTGGGTCGGCATCCTCCTGAGCGTCTTCCAGCAGTTCGTCGGCATCAACGTGATCTTCTACTACTCGACGACTCTGTGGCTCTCGGTCGGATTCGATGAGTCCAGCGCGCTTCTGACGTCGGTCTTCACGTCCATCACGAACATCGTCGTCACGATCATCGCCATCCTTCTCGTCGACAAGGTCGGCCGACGTCCGATGCTGCTGACGGGTTCCATCGGCATGGCCGTGACGCTGGGCATGATGGCGGTCGCGTTCTCGTTCGGCACCCTGCAGGACGGCAGCGTCGTGCTCCCGCAACCGTGGTCGCTGATCGCGCTGATCTGCGCCAACGGCTTCGTCGTGTTCTTCGGCGCGACCTGGGGCCCGCTCGTCTGGGTGCTGCTGGGCGAGATGTTCCCGAACAGCATCCGTGCCGGCGCCCTCGCGGTCGCTGCGGCCGCGCAGTGGATCGCGAACTTCTTCATCTCCACGACGTTCCCGGCCTTCGCTGAGATCGGGCTGACGTTCGCCTACGGGTTCTACGCGTTTTTCGCCGTCGTGTCGTTCTTCTTCGTCTTCTATCAGGTGCCGGAGACGAAGGGCAGAGAGCTCGAGACGATGACGGATGTCGTGAACCTGCCGCGCCGGGGTGGCGGAAAGCGCGCGTAGGCTTGAAGCATGTCAGAAGCCGTTCCGCGTCGTGCCAGCCTCGAGGTCCTGAGGGCGGAAGCGGCGGACGAACTGGCGGTGCTCATCCAGGAGCGTCTTCTGAGCGGTGAAGACCCGTGGGACTTCATGGAAGACCTTCCCAGCGTCGACGAGCTCGTGGTCTACCTGCTGCGGGCCGACAACATCGCCGCCAACGACGGTGTGCGCCCGAACACGACGCGCAACTACCGCGTGATGCGGCAGATCGCCCTGGAGTACCCCGAGCTGACCCCGGCGGTGTGGCGCCTGCTGGGCGTGGAGACCCGTCATCGCAAGTGGGACACCACCGTCGCCGACGTGCAGTGAGTCACGTCACCGGCGTTCGCGTCACGGCCGGACCGAATCGTATGCCGTGAAGCGCATACAAAAAGGCCCGCCCCTCCGAATGGAGAGACGGGCCTGAAGAGAAGCGGATCAGCCGATGAACGCGGCCAGATCCTTCTCGAGCGCGGGCTTCGGCTTGGCGCCGATGATCGTCGTCTTGACCTCGCCGCCCTGGAAGACCTTCATCGCCGGGATCGACGTGATCTGGTACTTCATGGCGAGCTCGGGGTTCTCGTCGACATTGAGCTTGACGATCGTGATCTTGTCCGGGTTCTCAGACTGGATCTGGTCGAGCACCGGCGCGACCATGCGACACGGTCCACACCATTCGGCCCAGAAGTCCACGAGTACGGGGCCTTCAGCCTGCAGCACATCCTGGTCCCAGGTCGCCTGGCTCGTTACCTTGGCAGTCATCAGATTTCTCCTTGGATTGGGGTTCACCCGCTACAACAGCGGTTGAACGGAAAGTGTTCCCGTCAAGCGATGATCGCGGCCGCCTCCGCCGCGGGGAACTCCACGGAGGCGTCGTCAAAATCCGCGAGGAAGTGCTCCGCGTCGAGCGCGGCGATCGTGCCGGTGCCCGCAGCCGTGATGGCCTGACGATAGGTCGGGTCGATCACGTCGCCCGCGGCGAAGACGCCGGGGACCGAGGTGCGAGAGGAGCGGCCGTCGATCCAGATCGTGCCCTCGGGGGTGAGGTCGAGCTTGCCGTGAACGAGGTGGGTGCGCGGGTCGTTGCCGATGGCGACGAACAGGCCGTCGAGCGCGAGCTCGCTCACCGTGCCGTCGACCGTGTTGCGCAGCTTCACGCCGTTGACGCTGTCGCCACCGGTGATCTCGTCGACCTCGGTGTTCCAGACGAACTCGATCTTCTCGTTCGCGAAGGCACGCTCCTGCATGATCTTCGAGGCGCGCAGCGTGTCCTTGCGGTGGATCACGTAGACCTTCGAAGCGAAGCGGGTGAGGAAGGTCGCCTCCTCCATCGCCGAGTCGCCGCCGCCGACGACCGCGATGTTCTTCTCGCGGAAGAAGAAGCCGTCGCAGGTGGCGCACCAGGAGACGCCGTAGCCGGACAGCCGCTCTTCGCCTTCGATGCCGAGCTTGCGATAGGCCGAGCCGGTCGCGTAGATGATCGTCGCAGCCTCGTGGGTGGCGCCGCTGCCGAGGGTGAGCTTCTTGACGGGGCCGTCGAGCTCGAGCGACGTGACGTCGTCATAGACGACCTCGGTGCCGAACTTCTCCGCCTGCTCCTGGAACTTCGCCATGAGCTCAGGGCCCTGGATGCCCTCGGGGAACCCGGGGTAGTTCTCGACCTCGGTGGTGTTCATGAGCTCTCCGCCGACCTCGACGGAGCTTGCGATGAGAAGCGGCTTCAGGTTCGCGCGCGCCGCGTAGATGGCAGCGGTGAATCCCGCAGGACCGGACCCGATGATGATGACCTGACGCATGTGCTCCCCGTCTGTGAATTCTTGCCTCGGATGCTTCAACCAATGGTAGTCGCGCGGCATTCCCGCACCCGCGTCCTCTACCGCCTGGTGAAAACATGCCCGTGCGACCGCCGGGCACCGCTCGATCTACCCTTTGCGCCGCCGCACGACGGTGCGGATGATGCCGAGCACGAGGAACAGTCCGATGATCCCCCCCAGGATCCCGAGACCGATGGTCTCCCACTCGGCGCGCACGGTTACGGCTGCGGTCTGGTCGGTGCCGATCTGCACCCCGGTGGGTGAAGCGAGCGAGAAGTCGACGGTGAGCGATCCGCTGCCCACTCGTGCCTCCACCGGCACCTTGACTCGGGTGTTGCTGGCGGGCAGCGCCTCGACAGAAATCGAAGGCTGCACATCGAGACGAGCGTCGGATGGCGTCGACGTCAGCTGCACGTTGACCGGCCACGGCAGATCATTGCGCACCCAGACGGGCATCGGCGCCGCCGCCGTGAACAACTGGATCGGGCTCGGCTCCTGCACTCCCACCGCGTCGAGCGTGGTCGTCGTCTCGACGCGCCGGGCGGCGACGGCGTCGGCGTATCCTTCGGCGTCGCGGATGCCGATCACGCGCAGCATCCGAAGCCGTTCGGGGGAGAGCAGCAGAAGAGGATCGTCGAGGATCGTCGCGAACGCGGTCAGGCGGGATTCGTCGGCGAGGAGCGTCTTCAGCTGCGCGGCACGGTCGGCGGATGCTGCGGCATCCGTCTCCACCACGCGAAGGGTCGCCGACTGCGGTGAGCCGGTACGCAGCGTGCTGAAGTCGGTCGGGTCGGCTATCGCCGACACCGACAGGATCGTCTCGCGGAGCGACTCTGCCGTGCGCGCCTCGTTCCGGTCGAGTCCCACCAGCACCGACGAGGCGGGACCGGTGAGCGCGAGGTGGGCCATTCCCTCCGCGATGTGCTCTTCGCGGATGCCGTCGTCCGACTCTGCGACGGCATCCGACAGGGCGGCGGAGGCCGCCGCATCCATCACCAGCGCGCGGTATCCGTCGACGTCGACCACTGCGCCGGTGGCTGCGGCGATCGACGTCGACGGCACGATGGTCGTCGCATCACCCGACATCCATTCGTCGAACGTCGCGAGGTCGGTGGTGTCGACGCCGGGCGTCGGCCAGAGCACGCCGGGGGACGCGCGCTCGATCGACATGAGGTCAGCGTCGGACGGCAGCACGGGGCCGGTCGGAGTAGGGGCCGGAGTGGGCGTCGGCGTGGTGGTCGGCGAGGGCGTAGGCGTCGCCGTGGCGAAGTTCGCGGGATCGAGCTCGGAGGCGAGCGGCAGCGGCGTCAGCAGGCCGGGCAGTTCCGCACGTGATTGCGTTGTCGCGTCCGCGTCTCCGGCCTGCAGCGCGAATCGATCGTTGGGGAGTGATTCGAGGCGATCCAGCCACTGGACCGACGTCGCAGGGGCCGCAGCGCCGAGCGCGCGGATCGCTGCAGGGATCAGCGGGTCGACCGCGAGCGAGGCCGAGGTTCCGGCGACGCCGTCGAGCTGCGCGGTGAGCGCGCCGTCAGGGGCGGTGAGGATGGTGAGCTCCTCGGCAGTGAGGAGAGCGCCGTCGGCCGGTGTCGCCGTCACCGGTACGAGCACCGTGACCCGTGCAGCGGCGTCGCCGTGGATGATCAGCACGCTCGTCGCCGTGGTCGCAGCAGCGGGGGTCGACGTGTCCGCCGCGAGGGTCGCACGGATCGGATAGATGCCGTCGGGCAGCGCGCCGAGCGTGCCGACGGGCGTCAGCACCGACATGGTGGAACTGTCGGATGCTGCGATCGTCTCGGTCTCCTCGACGCCGAGCGAGGTGAACCCGCCTGGTGCCTCCCCGGAATCGAGCCAGGTCGTCACGGCGGCGCCGTCCGTCAGGGCGGTGCGGTTCAACTCCACCGTGACCTGACCGGGGGAGAGCTCCGCCGGGGTGCCGTTGTCGATCGTGATCGTGGTCAGCAGCGACGAACCCGGCTGGGACACCCCGTGCACTCCTGCCGAGAGCGAGATCTCGACGGCGCCGTCGGCCGGTGCGTCCTCATCGGCGAACGCCGCAGTCGGCGGTGTCAGCAGCGGCGCGGCGATGAGTGCGGCGGCCACCGCGAACACCAGCGCACCGCGTGCACGGCGCTGTGCGCGCACACGACGGCCGAATCGGGGGGTGATCAACGTCTCTGGTCTTCCTCGGGGACCGCGGCGGTCAGCCCGTGAGTTGTGACCCTGTGATTCTAGGCGGGTGTGCGAGGGGAAGCCTGAAGGCGCGTAGAGTGACGGCCGTGTCCGACGCGCTCCAGCCCACTCCCGATCCGTCTCTCGTCGATGCGCTGGCGTCGGATCTGGATGCCGCAGACTTCCGTTCCGAGCCGCTGCGGCGCCTGTGGGGTGAAGAAGCCGACGACGCACTCGGCCGCGGCGTGCTCGAGCCCCTGCTGCGTGCGATCGCACGGGATGTCGGAACGCTCGCGACGCTCGGTCGCCTGTTCGTGCTCGGCATGCCGCAGCCGGTCGCACTGGTCGATCAGGCCCTGCCCCGCCTCGGCTTCGAGGGGCTGATCGGCCTCGGCCTCGCCCGGTTCTCCGATGATGAGGAGGATGTCGCGCCTGCGGCGCTGATCCGTCCGCAGTCGTTCGTGGATTCCGACGGCATCGGCGAATGGTGGATCGCCAGCGACCTCGACGAACTGGCGCTCGGCACGGAACTGCCCGCCGATCACGTGCTCGGTGTGGGCGGAGCATCCCGCACGCTCGCCGAGCTGATCGTGCCGGTGCCGGTCGGTCGGGCACTGGACCTCGGCACCGGATGCGGCATCCAGGCCCTCCTCGTCTCTCGTCATGCGGGCGAGGTCGTCGCGACCGACATCTCGGCGAGGGCGCTCGCGTTCGCGGAACTCAACGCGCGCCTGAACGGTGTGAGCAACGTGACGTTCCGACAGGGCAGCATGTTCGAACCGGTGGAGGGAGAGGCATTCGACCTGATCGTCTCGAATCCACCGTTCGTCATCACTCCGCGCGTCGACGGCGTCACCGCGTACGAGTACCGTGACGGCGGGCTCATCGGTGATGCGCTCGTGGAGCACTTCGTGCGCACCGCTCCCGCGCATCTCACGCCAGGGGGCATCGCGCAGCTGCTCGGCAACTGGGAGACGGTCGAGACATCCGGCCTCGACCGTCTCGAGTCGTGGATCGATCCGTCGCTCGATGCCTGGGTGATCCAGCGCGAAGAGCTCACACCTCTGACCTATGCCGAGCTGTGGATCCGCGACGGCGGCACCACGCCGCGCGAGGACGCGTTCGGGCGGATGCTGGAGGCCTGGCTGGACGACTTCGCGGCACGAGGTGTCACAGCCATCGGGTTCGGATACGTGCTGATGCGTCGGGGCGATGCCGGTCATGAGCCGCTGCGTCGTTTCGAGACGGTCGCGCAGCCGCTGTCGGCGCCTGGTCGCGCGCTGCGCGACGGCCTCGCCGCGCACGACTCATTGGCCGACGGCATCCCGCAGACCCTCGTCACGGCGGCGGATGTCACCGAAGCGCGGCACTACATGCCAGGGGATGACGATCCGAGCGTGATCGAGCTGCGCCAGGGCGGTGGCTTCGGCCGCACGGTGTCGGTGGACTCAGCGCTCGCCGGATTCGTCGGAGCGTGCGACGGCGAGCTCGGTGTCACGCAGATCGTGTCTGCGCTGGCGGACCTGTTCGAGGTGCCGCTCGTCGACCTGTGGAACGATCTCGAGCCGCGCATCCGCCGGCTCGTGCTCGACGGGTTCCTCGTCGCGGGCTGATGGGGCGGATGCGGCGAGCCGGGCTGCGGCGGGAATGCCGGCGGCATCCATTCGGTTGCATGAAACCATGAAGGCTTTCGGATTCCTCTCGTTCGGGCACTACGCCCCCGTGCCCGGCTCTGGCACGCGCACGGCCGGCGACATGCTGCATCAGACGATCGACCTCACCGTCGGCGCTGATCAGCTCGGCGTCAACGGTGCGTACGTGCGGGTGCACCACTTCGCCCGTCAGGCGGCGTCTCCGATGCCGCTGCTGGCGGCGATGGCGGCGAAGACCGAGCGCATCGAGGTCGGCACCGGCGTCATCGACATGCGGTACGAGAACCCGCTGCAGTTCGCGGAAGAGGCCGCAGCCCTCGACCTGATCGCCCGCGGCCGTATCGCGCTCGGCGTGAGCCGTGGCTCACCCGAGACCGCACTGCGCGGCTACGAGGCGTTCGGCTACGTCGGCTCGGAAGACCCACGTGGTGCGGACCTCGCCCGTGACAAGTTCGACCTCTTCCTCGAGGCGATCGACGGTGCGGGTGTCGTGCAGGGCGATCCTCAGCAGGTCGGTGAAGGCCGATACCTCGCGATCGAGCCGCGCTCCGAGACGCTGCGAGACCACATCTGGTGGGGGTCCGGCTCGCGCGCGACGGCCGAGGAGACCGGCCGCAAGGGTCTCAACATGATGAGCTCGACCCTGCTCACGGAAGCCACCGGCGTGCCGTTCCATCAGCTGCAGCGCGAGCAGATCGACCTGTATCGCGCGGCGTACAAGGCGGCCGGCCACACCGGTACGCCCCGCGTCTCCGTCAGCCGGAGCGTGTTCCCGCTGGTCAACGACATGGATCGGGCCTACTTCGGACTGCGCAGCGCCGAGAACGGAGACCAGGTCGGCATCATCGACGGATTCCGCTCGACGTTCGGCAAGACGTACGCCGCGGAGCCCGATGTGCTCATCGAGCAGCTTCGCGCCGACGAGGCCGTGATGGCTGCGGACACCCTCATGCTGACGATCCCGAACCAGCTGGGCGTGGACTACAACCTGCACGTGCTGGAGTCGTTCGCGCCGCCC
>NZ_JBLVOB010000007.1:1077901-1104980 GCF_053543555.1 Microbacterium xerophyticum
CGCGCCGGCGCTGGGGTGGAAGCCGAACACCGAGGGGCCCGTCGAGGGCGATCCTGCCTGAGGACGCCTACGGCGTCGGTCGCACGGGGAAGGCGACGTCGAAGACCGCATCGACGGCGAACCCGATCGTCGCGGCCTCATCCTCGAGACTCGTGTCGCCGGCTGGCATGGCACGCGAGATCGAGAGTCCGTCGACCACGGTGAGCAGGAGGTGCGACCGCCTGGCGTTGTCGCCGGGTGGCAGTACGCCCTCCTCTTCGAGGATCGTGAGCCAGGCGCCGACCCGCCGATCCGCTTGCGACACCAGAACCTGGTAGCCGGCGCGGACATCCGCGTCGGCCTGGGCATCGGCGAACACGGTGAGCAGGTTGGTCCACACCTCGCGCGCCTGGACGGCCGTGCCGGTGGGATCCAGCAGACGCCGGATGCATTCGCGCAACCGCTCGCGCGGGGGGATCGACGTGTCGCGGATGCGCTCGTCGGGCATGGCCGCGTCGTACGTGGCCGTCAGGGCCGCATTGATCAGGTCGCGCTGAGTGGGGAAATGATGCCGCAGCGTGCTCGCACCGCACTCTGCACGCGCTGCTACCGCGCGCACGCTCAATCGGGGAGCGCCCTCCTGCAACATCTCCGTCGCCGCGGCGATGATGCGATCTCGCGTGTTCATCACGATCCTCCTCCGTCGATCTTAGGTCACTAGCACACTGTACTAGCACAGTGTGCTAGTATCGACCCATGACCGACGACAGCATCCGCTCACAGCGCACACGCACGCTGATCACCGAGGACCTTCTCCTCGTGCTGTTCCAGCCCGACTCGGGCACGATCGCGGGCGAGAACACCCTCTTCTACGTGCTCGCCGGCGGTGCGCTGACCGATCTCGCGCAGCACGGTCACGCCACGATCGAGGATGCCGGGGTCCGCGGCGTCCGGATCCATGCCGCCGGCGATCCGCCGGAGGATGAACTGCTTCGTCCGATGTGGGACTACATCAGCCAGAAGCCCCGCGGGGTCCAGACGGTTCTCGCGGCCAGCGGACCGACGCTGCGTGAACCCGTCCTCGATCGACTCGTCCGACGCGGTGACATCGGTCGGCAGAAGCGGCGTGTGCTCGGGTTGTTCCCGTCGACTGCCCTCGTCGACGGCGGGTCGGGTCGACGCGCCGAACTCGTGGCCCGAATGCGCGCCGCTCTCGTCGACGGCGAACAGCCGACCGCGCACATCGCGGCTCTCGTGGCGCTCGTCTCGGCGAGCGGATCGCTTCCCGTGCTGCACCGTGAGATCCCGTGGTCCAGCGCCACGGCCACCAGGGCGAAGAACCTGGAACAGGGCGACTGGGCCGCCGAAGCGGCCGCGGCCGCCGTCACCCGCACGATGGTCGCCGTCCTGACCAACTCGCTCGTCGTCAGCGCCGCAGTGGCCAACCGCTGACGCCACCCCAAGCCCTCCCCCCGACCGATCCGTCACCGCCGCACCCGGCGGTGTTCGGAGTGTTCGCAGACCCCAGAAGGAAAGAACATGAACTTCATCGAATTCCTGCAGGACCTCATGTCCCAGGTCCCGGTCCTCGTGCAGCCGCTCATCGTCGCGGCCGCCGCAGCGATCCCGTTCCTCGAGTCCGAGCTCGCTTCCGTGCTCGGCGTGTGGGCCGGGCTCAACCCGTTCATCGCGGCCGGCGCCGCGATGGTCGGCAACTTCGCCTCCGTCTTCGTGGTCGTCTTCTTCGGAGCACGCATCCGTGCGATGATCGTCGCCCGACGAGCGCGGCGCTCCGAACTCGTCAGCGTCGGCGGACCCGTCGCCGGAAGCGCAGCGGGAGTGAGCGAGCCTGCCGTCGAGCCCAAGCCGGAGTCGAAGGGTGTGCGGCGCTTCAAGAAGTTCCTCGTGCGCTTCGGCGTGCCCGGGGCGAGCATCCTGGGGCCGCTGGCCATCCCGACGCAGTTCACCTCGGCATTGCTCGTGTCGACCGGCGTCTCAAAGGGATGGGTGCTTCTGTGGCAGGGGGTCGCGATCTTCCTCTGGACGACGATGACCACGCTGATCGCCACCGGTGTGCTCACGCTCGTGACCGCGTGACCGGAAGCCCCGCTACGCTTCCGGCATGAGCTACTCGCTGAACGCCAGTTCGAACGACGACCGCGTCGAAACGCTCAAGCGGCAGCACCAGCGGCGGCAGAGCCGATTCTTCATAGCGTTCGCGCTCATCGAAGGTCTCGCACTCGCCGCCGCTGTGGTCGTGGTCTATCTGCTCGAGCTCGTCGACCCCGATCAGGGGATCTGGCTTCTCGTCGCGATCGCTGTCATCGGCGGTCTCACGATGAGCATGGGAGTGTTGTCGATGAGTCGGCGGCACGCACAGGAGATGCGCGACCTCACCGGGCGTTGAGCACGCGGTGAGCCGCGGCATCCGGATCAGGCTGCTCCGCGATCAGGCCGATGATCGGACCAAGCGCGGCCTTCACGGTGAGCATGCGCATCACCGTCTCACGCAGCCACGCGACCGCACGGCCGCGCCGGAACATGAGCCTCGCCAGCATCCGCGAGTTCGACTGCGCCGCCTCTACACGCGGCTTCTCGATGCGCTCCCACTCGGCCAGCACCTGTGACAGTCCGTCGCGATCGGCGTGCGCCAGCATCCGCCCCAGCATCCACGCCGACTCCATCGCCATCGCAGCGCCGATTCCGGCCGTGGGCAGGAACCCTGCCGCCGCATCGCCGAGCAGCACCGCCCCCGGTGCGACCCAGCGCTCGGCGCGCACATCGGTGAGCGGCCAGAAGTACGGATCACGGTCGGCGGCGGCGGCATCCAGAGCGGCGAGGAGTCGCGCGCTCAACTCGGGAGCGGCGGCTCGCACGCGGTCGGCGAAGGCGCGCGGACCGACAACGGTGTCGGCGACCGGCCCGCCGAGGAAGACGCCGAGTCGACCTTTGACGGGATAGACGCCGAGGAAGGATCCGTCTCCCCACACCTCCTCGCCGAGCTCCTCGTCGCCGATCGGCGGGCACCAGCTGACCCATCCGCCCCAGCCGGTGTCGGTGTCGTGCACGTTCCCGACCGGCAGCAGATCCCTGGTTCGCGCATGGATGCCTTCGGCCGCGACGACCAGGTCGAAGGATGCCGTGACCCCCGTGTCCGCGAACAAGACGGCCGATTCGCCGTCGTCCCATGTGATCGCGCCGATGGACGTGCCGAAGCTCACCGGCGTTCCGTCGCTGCTGAGCAGGTCGAGCAGGGTGCCGCGCTCGACGCCCTGATAGTCGCCGTGAACCGCGAGAAGGGCGCCGAGGTCGTCGGTGCGCAGCCGCCTGCCTCGACGTGAATGGAAGGCGTACCGGCTCAGGGGCGTGCTGTGCGCGAGGTACTCGCGTCGGATGCCGAGGTCGTCGAACACCCTGTCGACGGTCGGCATGAGGGCGAGCATGTATCCAGGGTGCGACATGGCGGGCATCCGTTCGATCACGACGGGATGCAGGCCCTGCCGTCGCAGGAGTGCGGCGAGAGTGATCCCGGCGACGCCCGCGCCGGCGATGAGGATGCGCAACCGATCATCACGTGCTGACTCGAGCTGCGCATCGAGGTCGGTGGCGACCATCGTCATGATCTCTCCTCTGCTGACGCTTGTGGACCGGGTGGTCCACACTCTACGCCCGCTGGACCACGTGGTCCAGTAGGATCGGCCCCATGGTGGATCGTGACGAGGCGGAGCGCCGCTCTGGGGCGTTGACGCCCGAACGTCGAGCGGCTCTCGCACAGGCGACAGTGGCCGAGTTCGCACGCGCCGGGTACGACGGGGCGTCCCTGAATCGCATCATTCGCGATTCGGGCATGAGCAAGAGCTCCTTCTACCATTTCGTCGGATCCAAGAGCGAGCTGTTCGACGTCGTCGTGCGGATGCTGATCGCCGACGTGCGCGCGCAGTGGACGCCACCCGCACCAGGCGAGTTCGCCGGCCGCAGGTTCTGGCGCCGGGTGGATGCGCTGCTCGAGGAGTTCGGTGCTCTCTCCGCGCAGCCCGCGCTCCAGCATCTGGGCCGGATCTTCTACCTCGGCGCCGGCCCCGGCGGATCCGATGCGCGCGCCGAACTGCTGGACGCGGTACGTGCCTGGGTCGAGGAGGTCCTCCGGGTCGGACGCGACTCGGGACAGATCGGCGCAGAACTGCCGATCGGCCTGCAGGCCGACGTGACGTTCGCGGTGCTGCGCGCGATCGACGAATGGGCTCTCGCACACGACGCCGACGGACGGGGTGCGGTCGCGGCATCCGCCCCTGGCCTTCTGCTGCGGCGGATGCTGGCGACCAGAGCCCCGGAGGAGCCGTGACCCTGCCGCGGCTCGGGCCAGTCCCGCCCCGGTAATCTGGAATCCATGCTGAACATGGCCGAAGGGCTCGAACGCCTGCGCGCGCTCGCCGAAGGATCCGTCGTCGCCGAGGTCGCGCGCGCCTTCGACACCGCCGGTTTCGAACTCGCGGTCGTCGGTGGCCCCGTGCGCGACGCGCTGCTCGGCCGCGCGGTGCACGACCTCGACTTCACGACGAACGCCTCACCCGACGAGATCCTGAAGATCGTCACGCCGATCTCGTCCACGCAGTGGGACATCGGCCGCGCCTTCGGCACGATCGGCGCCAGGGTTCGCGGCGAGCAGGTGGAGATCACCAGCTACCGCGCCGACAGCTACGACGGCGTGACGCGCAAGCCCACCGTCGAGTTCGGCGACACGATCGACGGTGACCTGGCCCGTCGTGACTTCCGCGTCAATGCGATGGCGCTCCAGGTGCCCGCTGTGAAGCTCATCGACCCGACCGGTGGCGTCGAGGATCTCGTGGCCGGCATCCTGCGCACCCCGGCCGACCCGAACGTGAGCTTCGGCGACGATCCGCTCAGGATGCTGCGAGCCGCCCGTTTCAGTGCACAGCTCGGCTTCGAGATCGAAGAGGGCACCCGTGAAGCGATCGGGCGATTGCGCGAGACGCTCAAGATCGTGAGCCCAGAGCGCATCCAGGGCGAGCTCGTGCGTCTCATGCAGACCGACGACCCCGCACGCGGCATCCGCGTCCTGGTCGAGACCGAGCTCATCGAGGAGTTCCTGCCCGAGGTCAGTGCGCTGCGCCTCGAGGTCGACGAGCACCACCACCACAAGGATGTCTACGAGCACTCGTTGACCGTGCTCACGCAGGCGATCGAGCTCGAGCACTCGCGGCATCCGGATGCCGCACCGGATGTGCCGCTGCGCATAGCCGCACTGCTGCACGACATCGGCAAGCCCCGCACCCGCAAGCTCGAGCCGGGTGGCGCCGTCACCTTCCATCACCACGACGTGGTCGGATCGCGCATGGCGCGCAAGCGCCTGCAGGCCCTGCGCTTCGACGGCGACACGACGGATGCCGTCGCCACGCTGATCGAGTTGCACCTGCGGTTCTTCGGCTATGCCGAGGGAGCGTGGACGGATGCTGCGGTGCGGCGCTACGTGCGCGACGCCGGCGACCTGCTGGAGCGGCTGCACATCCTCACTCGCGCAGACGTCACGACGCGCAACAAGCGCAAGGCCTCGCGTCTCGCCGGCGCCTACGACGACCTCGAGAAGCGCATCGCGGACCTCCGCGAGCAGGAGCAGCTCGACGCAATGCGCCCCGAGCTCGACGGCAATCAGATCCAGCAGGTCCTCGGGATCGGGCCGAGCCGCGAGATCGGCGAGGCGTACAAGTTCCTGCTCGACCTTCGGCTCGACGAGGGCGTGCTCGGTGCGGATGTCGCCGAGCAGCGCCTGCGCGAGTGGTGGGCTGCTCGGGGCTGAACGCCCCTAGCGGGTTCGCGCTCAGGGCTCCGGAGTCGGCGTGGGCGTGGGAACGGGTGACGGCGTCGGCGACGGCGTGAGGAGGCCGGGGGCGCGCAGGAACGGTGCCGCCGCATCCCTGACCGTCGACGTGCGGATCTTGCCGGTGTTCGGATCGACCCTGCCCTCCTTGAGCGGGTAGATGTTCCAGACCTCTGCTTCACGGGCATCACGGAACGGGACGCGTACAGGGGCGTCGCCGTCCCACCCGAAGCCCTGCCACGTGCCGTCGACACCCTCCTCGATCGTTCCGCCGAACAGGTTCAACGGCGTGCCGCGATCGGTGTACAGCTGCACGCGGTTGATGAGCTCGCCGTTCTCGTCGTACGCGAAGATGTTGCCGACCTGAACCCCGTCCAGCATGAGGCCGGGTTGCTGGTAGACGCCGTCGTCGATGTACTCGACCCGTGGAATCAGGACCGAGGCGAGAGCGAAAGGCAGCGCGATCACCGCGATCACGCTGATCACCGTCCGCATGTGTCGCAGCGCGTTCTGAGGGAGCCAGCGGCCACGACCCCACTGCACGCTGACGAGCATCATGGCGAGGAGGATGAGCCATCCGAGCAGTGTGTCCGGCAGGACCGATCCGCTGCCGCCGAATGACGGCGCCCCGAACATGGCGTGCGCGACGGCGTAGATCGCGAAGCCGCGCAGCAACCACCACACGGGTCGAAGTGCGATGAACAGATCCAGCAGCCAGGCGCCGAAGGCGCTGCGACGCATGCCGGCAGCGATGTGGCCGAGACGCCTGGACACTCGTGCGCGCAACCGCTCCCGCGTGACGGCATCCGATCGCTCAGGCAGGCCGGCAGCCGAACGCAGCTCCGCGGCGTAGGCGGACGGATCGCCGAGCTCGAGCACTCCACCGCCGTCGGCGGCCTGCTCGGCGAGGTCCGACGTCAGGCCCACGATGATGTCGTCGACCTCGTCTGCGGGCAGGTCGTCGAGGTGTGCGCGCACGGCGTCGGCGAAAGTGCGGATGCGCTCATCGAGCGTGGTCTCAAGGCTGTTCATCACTTCTCTCCGATCGTGCGGGACGCCGCGGCGGTGGGTGTCAGGAGGCCGTTCATCGCGGTGGCGAACTCGGCCCAACTGGCGGACTGCGCATCGAGCGACTTCGCGCCCTGCGGATTGATGGCGTAGTACTTGCGGTGCGGTCCGCCCTCGGACGGCACGACATAGCTCGACAGCGAGCCGGCGGCGTACAGGCGACGGAGCGTGCCGTAGACGGATGCGTCTCCCACGTCTCCGAGTCCGGCGTCGCGCAGACGGCGGACGATGTCGTAGCCGTAACCGTCCTCCTGCCGCAGAACGGCGAGCACCGCGACGTCCAGTACGCCCTTGAGCAATTGCGTCGTATCCACAGAACCCCTCCAATGCATCGCACACTACCACGCAATGCGCAGTAGTGTGCGAAACGCAACTGCCAGTCGTGTCGCGATCAGGTCAGTGGTGCAGAGCGGCCGCGGTGTCCGCGCCGTCGAGCGGGGCCCACGCCGGCTCGCGCAGACCGGGGCAGTGCTCCGGTGTCGGATGGTTCGCGATGTCGATGATGCGGTCGAGGGCGTCACGTGCAGCGGCGAGGTCCGCCATGGCTGCGGTGATGCGCTCGCGCTCTGCTGCCAGCATCTCGAAGACCTCTGGTGATCCATGCCCGCTGTCGACGCACGGGAGCAGTTGCAGAATGGTTCGGCTCGGAAGGCCGGCGGTGAAGAACTGCTGGATCAACTGCACGCGTTCGACCGCGGATTCGGGGTAGAGGCGCTGGCCGCTGTGCGTGCGCTCCGCGGAGAGCAGGCCCTGTTCCTCGTAGTAGCGCAGAGCGCGGGTACTGACTCCTGCGCGTTGCGCGACGTCGCCGATCCGCACGATGGTCCTCCGGGATGAATTGTTCGATTCTGACTTGCCCTTGACGTCAACGTCAACTTTTAGAGTAGTCGACGCGACGCCCGTGGTGGGCGGCCGCATCACGAAGAATCACTCAGAAAGCGGAGAATCCATGAACATCGCCGACCAGATCGCTCTCGTCACGGGCGCCAACCGCGGCATCGGCCGCGAGTTCGTGCTCGAGCTCCTCGAGCGTGGAGTCAGCAAGGTGTACGCCACGGCTCGGCGTGCGGAGAGCATCGTCTTCGACGACAGTCGCGTGGTTCCTCTGCGCCTCGATCTGCTCGATCACGAGTCGATCGTCGAGGCCGCGGCGATCGCGGATGACGTGACCCTTCTCGTCAACAACGCCGGGATCTCCACCGGTGCCACGCTCGTCACGGGCGACCTCGCGGAGATCAGACGCGAGATGGACACGCACTTCTGGGGCACGCTCGACGTGATCCGCACGTTCAGTCCTGCCCTCGCGGTGAACGGCGGTGGCGCGATCGTGAACATCCTGTCCGCTCTGTCCTGGTTCGCCGGCCCCGGCACAGGATCGTATGCGGCCGCGAAGGCGGCGGAGTGGAACATGACCAACGGCGTGCGCCTCGAGCTCGCCGCTCAGGGCACCCTGGTCCAGGGCGTCCTGCTCGGCGCAGCAGACACGGACATCGCCGCCGGATACGACGGACCGAAGATCGATCCGCGCGACGTGCCGCGGCAGGCACTCGACGGCCTGGCTCTCGGATCGATCGAGGTGATCGTCGACGACTGGACCGCGATGGTGAAGCAGTCGTTGGCAGGCGATCCCGCGCCGTTCTATCAGCGGATGACCGAGCTGCTGGGCGTCTGACGGCCCCGCCACCGTCTGTGATCGGGAGCAGCCACCCGGACGTACCGTCGCCTCATGACAGAGGAATGGCCATGGCTGGAGGAGCGGCCGGTCTTCTCGACCAGGGGTGAGAGCGGGTCGAAGGTCGCGCGCGTGCCTCCGGACGCGACCCGGCGACCGATCGGGGTGGGATACCTCGGCATCCTCTGCGGCTTCATGATCTGCGTCGGACTCGCCATCCCCGGGACGGGTCTGGCGTTCGGCACCGCGCTGGCGGACGAGGAGGCCGCGGGGTGGTGGTGGCTCGCGCTCGCCATCCCCGCGGCCATCGGAGGCGTCTTCTCGTTCAGCGGCCTGTTCGTCGAGGGTACGGAGCGGATCATGAAGAGCTCGGCGCTCGGCATGGTGTATCTCGTCGGCGTTCTCGGAGGCCTGTCGATCGCGTTCGCGGCTCTCGCCCTCTGGCACGCGAGGACCCACCCCTGGACCGGTCGCTTCAGAACCGAGACGGACTTCTTCGTCATCGCGACCACTGTCTGCGCTCTCGCCTGCGTCATGTCGGCCGTCCTCGCCGTGCGCTCGGTGCGCCGCGCCCAACGCGACGTCGACCGTGTGCTGCGACTGAGGCGGTCCACGCGTCGGTACGAGGGGTTCGTGGCTCGGCTGCCCGATCCGGATGAGTGGAACGACGGGGGCGACGTCCCCATCCGCTACCGCGACGAGCACGAGGCGCACACGATCCGAGTGCGCGTCAACACGTACGCGCACATGATCCCGGTCGTGGGGTCACGGGTGATCGTGTTCATCGGGGCGGACGGCGACATGCTCGTCGAGCTGGACCCGCAGCATCCGCCGGAGTTCTACCCCCACAGCTCTCGATACGAGTCCGACACCAGCGGTGGAGGATCCTGACGCCTCAGGACAGCGTTCGCACCCAGAACCATCCGATCGCGAATATCACGACGATCGCGATCGGCACCCAGCGGCCGCTGCGCTTGAGTCGCCTGCCCTGCTGCGCGACGCCAGGGGGCGGCGTCAGCAACCCGACCGGTGCCGCGAACGGCAGGGCGGGTGCGGCGTGCGCCGGGACAGGGACGGGAGCTCCGTCGACGGCCGCCGCCTGCGTGTACGTGCGGCCCTGCTCGGCGAGCAGGCGCTCGTCACGCCACCTGGCCCACTGGTCGAATTTGGTGATGAGCGCCCCGACCGTGCCGAACAGCCAGGCCCAGGTGTGCGGGTCGAGGGTCGACGCCGCACGTCTCGTATAGAGGAACAGCCAGTCGTCGACGATCTCGACGTCGAGCTGGGCGGCGTTGTCGATGAAGCGCGCCATGATGTCGGGCGTGAACAGGTAGAGCGCATCCTGCTCGTAGCCGGCGGGGCAGTACAGCGTGAAGTACTGATCGAAGTCGCCCTCGAGCGAGAGCTTCTGCTCCTTCTGGAACGACGCCGGCAGATTCGTGCCGAAGATCGCGTTGTTGCCGAGCGCGTCGAGCACGATGTTGGGCAGCGGCACATCGAGTTTGACGGCGACATAGCCCCACTTGTGAGTCGTCGAGTTCTTTCCCGAACCGGTCGTGTACTGGTAGTTGCCGAACTCGACGAAACGGGGGCTGTGCCCGCGGACGAGCTGATCAGCCTTGCGCGCCCGACCCAGGGTGAAGATCATGCCGGGCAGCGGCGGATCGGAGACCTCACCCGTATAGGTCATGTTGTTCGCCGCGGCGAAGCGGGCGAGCCGGTAATCCACGACGCGCCGACGGCGGACGGTCACCCACGCACCGATCCCGACCGCCACTCCCACGGCCGCGATGATCAGCAGGGGGAGCATGCCGATGAGGGAGTTCCGTCCGGTGGCGAGCGTCACGGTGAGCACGAACAGCATCGGCACCATGATGAGGACGGCGATCACCGCCACGACGATCGCGATCACGGTGGATGCCCGCGTCGATCCGCCACGGCGTGCCTTCATCTCCGTCGCGAACGCGCTCACGGCCTTGGGGTCGACGGGCTCGGTGAGGGCACGGGCATCGAAGGTCAACGGCTGCATGCTCACCCGCCTACGCTAACGCGGGCCGTGCGGAAACGCCGCAGTTCACGTCACCGTGGGGTGAGAAGGCAGTTGCTGCATGAGACTGCGCCACCCCACGCAGATCCCTTCTCACGCAGCAGCTCCCTTCTCACGCCGGCCGCAGGCAGCCCAGGAGCCGCAGACACCGCCCGTTCACCGCGGCGCCACCGAGCGGCAAGGTGCGGATGCGAGCATTCCGGACGCCCACCGACCCACCGGGAGCCCTGTGCGCACACCGCTCGTCACCGTCATCCTCCCCGCGAAGGATGCCGCTCCGTACATCGGCACGACCCTCGAGACGCTGCTGCGGCAGTTCGACGATCCGGGCTCGCTGAAGCTCGTCGCGGTGGATGACGGATCGACCGACGGCACCGGTGATCAGATGCGCAGTTATGCGGAGCGCTTCGCGCACGCCGAGGTGCTCGTCAATCCACGACCGGTCGGACTCGCCAGCGCACGCAATCAGGGTCTCGCGCACATCGAGGGCGACGCGTTCTGCTTCATCGACGGCGACGACTGGATGCAACCGCGCCGACTGCAGGTACTCGCCTCCCGGCTGCAGGAACTCGGATGCGACTTCCTCCGCACCGACCATGTGCGCGTCACCGGATCCGCCCGCAAGATCGTGCGGGCCCCCTTCGCCTGGCGCGGCGTCGTCGCATCTCCACGCGACGCGATCCTTCCCGCCGACGACACGACGATGGTCGACTACCCCTACGCGTGGGCGGGCATCTTCCACCGGCGCATCCTCGATCAGGGCCTCGCCGCGTTCCCCGACGGTCTCTTCACCGCCGAGGATCGTCCGTGGATCTGGCGACTGCACCTGCAGGCCGGGTCCTTCGCGGCGGTCGACGCCCCGGCGATGCTCTACCGCCGCGGCGTCGCGACCTCGCTCACCCAGGTGCACGATCGTCGACAGCTCGACTTTCCGCGCGCCCTCTCGCAGGTGGTGCAGATCGTGGAGCAGGATGCCGACGCCCAGCGCTTCATGCCGAAGGTGGTGCGCACCGCCCTCGCATTGAGCTCGCATCACATCGTTCGGTCACGGCGCATGACGCCGGCACTGCGGCGCGAGATGCGTGACAGCATCCGCGACCTGCTCGCCACGCTCGACGCCGCGGATGTCGCCCACGCCCTCGATCGCCTGGAGGGCTCCAAACGACGGGTGCTCGCTCGCACGCTGCGTGAGGCGGGGCACGCGAGATGACCCAGCTCTTCGTCCTTCACAGCGCCTACGGGCTCACCACGGCTGCCGCCGCACTCGACGAGGGCCTCATCGAAGCGGGCCAGGAGCGGGTGCTCGTACCGGTGAACTCCGCGCGCATCCCCGAGACGAGCCTTGCGATCCACGAGCAGCCGAACCTCCGCTCGCTGTGCGCGCGCTTCGATCGCATCGAGCCGCTCGACGAGATCCTCTCGCCGCAGCATCCGAGCTCATGGCATCCCGTCGCGACCGACCTTCCGATCCTGAATCGTCTGCTCTCACGCGCCTGGAGGCTCGACGACGATCTGGAGCTGTTCGTGCAGAGTCCGCAGGTCGCCCCCGCGCGCACCCTGCTGTCGCTGTTCCCCGATGCCCGGATCACGATCATCGGCGATGGCCTGATGACGTACTCGCCGATGCGGGTGAAGCTGCCGCGCACCGTCGTCGAACGGGTCGGCCGCGTCGTGTACGCCGACGTCGTGCCCGGAGTGGAGCCGCTCGTGTTCGGTGCGGCGAGACCGACGCCGCCGCGCGAGACCGATCCGGACACGCCGCGTCTCGTGCCGCAGGCTCGGTCTCGTGGCGGCGCAGGTGGTGCAGAGCGGATGCCGGTGCCTCCGGCAGCGTTCCGGAAGGTGCTTCTCGAGACGACGGCGGCTGATCCGCGCCTCGACGCGCTCGCCGACGGCACACCGACCGCGCTCGTGCTCGGCCAGTACCTGTCCGCACTGGGACTGGTGTCGCCCGCGGAGGAGATCGCGATGCAGGGCGACATGATCGATCGGGCAGCGGCGTGGAATCCGCAGCGCATCGTCTTCAAACCCCATCCGTCCGCACCACCGCTGGTCACCGACGCCGTGCGTGCGCGGGCCGAGGCTCACGGGGTCGAGTTCGTCGAGTACCGCGGAGTCGAATCGGCAGAGCTCGTCGCCGAGCGCCTGGATGTGGTCGGCGTCGTCGCAGGGTTCTCGACCGCTCTGCCGACCGCACAGGCACTGTTCGATCGGCCGGTGGCGTCCTCCGGCACGCAGACGGTGCTGAGCAGGCTCACCCCGTACGAGAACAGCAATCGGATCCCCGCGACGATCGTCGACGCGCTGACCCGACCGGATGACCGCTATCGCGACCCGGAACGGCTGCAGTCGCTCATCGATGCCGTGGGGTACGCGATGCAGCCCAAGATCGCCGCGCACCTCCGCCCGCGGGCGGAGGAACTGCTCCGGCAGCTCGACCAGGCCGAACGGGATCGCTACTTCGCCCGTGACAGGCTCATCGCACTGCGACTGCCCGGGGCCCCGGCCGAGCCGATCGTGCGCCGCGCGCTGCGTTCGGTCGGCGGCGTGGGCAGGGTCGAGGAGATCCGGCTCACGATCAGGGGCGCGCGTCGACGCGCCGCACGGGTGTGGAAGGTGGCGCGCGGACTATGACGACTTCACGTGAAGAGGCGACGGCGGAGGCATCAGCAGGCGGCCTCACCGTCGCGGTCATCCCGGCGCGGGGCGGATCGAAGGGTGTGCCCCGCAAGAACGTCATGCGTGTGGGCGGCGTCGCGCTCATCCAGCGCGCCGTGCGCGCCGCAGCGGCGGCGGCGCACGTGGATCTCGTGGTGGTCTCCACCGACGACGACGAGATCGCGGAGTTGAGCGCCGCGGCCGGGGCTCGCGTCATCCGCCGGCCGGCCGAGCTCTCCGGCGACGTCGCCTCCTCCGAGAGCGCGGTGCTGCACGTGCTCGACGCCCTGGACGACGCGGGGGACAGGACGGACGTGGTCGTCTTCATCCAGGCGACGTCGCCGTTCATCCCCAGTGACGGCATCGACGTCGCGGTCGACGGGGTGCGCTCCGGCCGATACGACAGCATGTTCTCCGCGCACGAGACGTACGGGTTCCTGTGGGGGCGAGACGACGAGGGGGCCGCGGTCTCGATCAACCACGACGCCGCCCACCGGCCGCGCCGCCAGGACCGCGAACCGCACTACCTCGAGACCGGTGCCTTCTACGCGTTCCGGGCAGACGGTTTCCGTCGGGCACGGCACCGCTTCTTCGGCAGGATCGGCATCGTCGAGGTCTCCGAACGCACGGCGATCGAGATCGACGACGTGCACCAGCTCGCCGCGGCATCCGCTCTCGCCCCGCTCGTGGATCAGCCGGAGGCCATCGCGGTGAAGGCCGTGGTCACCGACTTCGACGGCGTGCACACGGACGACACGGCCCTGGTCGACGCCGAAGGGCGCGAGCAGGTGCGCGTCAGCAGGGAGGACGGGATGGGGGTCGCCAGGCTCAGGCGCGCCGGCATCCCGATGCTCATCCTCTCGACCGAGGTCAACCCGGTGGTGCGCGCGCGGGCGGAGAAGCTGAGAGTGCCGGTGCTGCACGGCGTCGACGACAAGGAAGCCGCGCTCGCCGCGTGGGCGACGGAGAACGGCATCGCCCTCGCCGACATCGCCTATCTCGGCAACGACGTGAACGACCTGCCTGCCATGCGGATCGTCGGCTGGCCCGTCGCGGTCGCGGATGCGCGGGCAGAGGTGCGTGCGGCGGCCAGGGTCGTGCTCGACAGACGAGGCGGCGACGGAGCCGTACGCGAGCTGATCGAGCGCGTTCTGACAGCCGACCGACCCCGGTAACCCCGAGTTCGTGCAGTGTTCACAGTCGCGGCGTACCCAGGAATGAGGGGTACGACGACTGGAGGACCACCATGACTGTCAGCATCGGATCACGCGTGATCGGAGGCGGCCGGCCCGCCTATGTCATCGCTGAGATCGGCCTGAACCACAACGGCGACGTCGACATCGCGAAGCGACTCATCGACATCGCGGCCGACGCCGGTGTGGACGCGGTGAAGTTCCAGAAGCGCACCCCGGAGATCTCCACCCCCGAGCACATGCGCGATGTTCCGCGGGAGACGCCGTGGGGCACGATGACCTACCTCGACTACCGCCGTCGCGTCGAGTTCGGCCGTGACGAGTACGTCGAGATCGGCGACCACGCCACGCTGCGCGGGCTCGGCTGGTTCGCTTCGCCGTGGGACGTGCCCAGCGTCGCGTTCCTCGAAGAGCTGAACGTCGTGGCGCACAAGGTCGCATCGGCCAGCGTCACCGACCTCGAGCTGCTGACCGCGCTGCGCGAGACGGGCAAGCCGATCATCCTTTCGTCCGGCATGTCGACCATCGAGCAGATCGACCGTGCGCTCGAGACCCTCGGCACCGACCGGGTCGTGCTCATGCACGCGACGTCGACCTACCCGATGGAGCCGGAGGAGGCCAACCTCCGCGTCATCACGACGCTGCGCGACCGTTACCCCGGTGTGCCGATCGGCTACTCGGGACACGAGCGCGGACTTCAGATCTCCCTCGCGGCCGTCGCACTCGGAGCAGTCGCCGTCGAGCGTCACATCACGCTCGATCGCACGATGTGGGGCTCCGACCACGCCGCATCGCTCGAGCCGACAGGGCTCTCGCACCTCGTGCGCGACATCCGGGTCATCGAGACCGCTCTCGGCGACGGGGTCAAGCGCGTCTTCCCGGGCGAGCAGGCCCCGATGGCGAAGCTGCGTCGCGTTCCGGCATGAGCATGATGACCAGCACGAGCGAGTTGCGCGTCGTCGCGATCGCGGATGCCGACTCGTTCGTGAAATGGTCGGCGTCGCTGCTGTCGGGCGTCGAGGGCATTCGACGCCACATGCTGCTCGTGCGCACGCCGCTCACGGTGAGTCCGGCGCAGGAGCGCACCGCCCTCACCGGTACGAGCTTCACGGCTGCCGACGTCACGCGCCTCGGTTTCGAGGAACTGCACGGGTGGCTCACAGGGCATCAGCCCGACATGGTCGTGCTCTCCGGCCGCGGGCCTTTCGTCCGCCTGATGGCCCGCCAGATCGACCGGCTCACGCGCAGGCCGGTCGTGGTGAGCGGACTGCCGGGAATGTCGATTCCCGCTCAGCGCGGTGCGCTCGAGTACCGGCGCGAGAGCGACCTGATGATCGTGCACTCGCATCGTGAGGAGCGCGCCTTCGCCGAGCTCGGCCGTCGCATCGGCATCCAGGTGCCGACCGCGCTCGCGGTGCTCCCCTTCGCGCGGATGGCGCCGGATGCCGTGACGGCGACGACCGTCCGCGTCGAGGAACGCGAACTCGTCGGTGCGTCGACGGGCGGTGGCGCATCCCGTGCCGGTCGCCCCGCACCGGCTCCGCTCGCCCGCCCCGGCGGGACGGACCTCGTGTTCGCCGCGCAGGCGCTCGTGCCTGCCGCGCGGCACGAACGCGAGCAGATCGTCGAGATGCTGCGCCTCGCGGCGGTCGCCGATCCGACCAAGCGCGTCGTCGTGAAGCTGCGATCGCGGCCGGGAGAGGCCGAGGCACACCTCGAGCGCGATGCCTATGCCGACCTGCTGGCGGATCGCCCCGGCAACCTCGTCATCTCCCACGAGCCGATGTCGACGGCGCTCGCTCGCGCCGAGGGGCTGGTGACCGTCAGTTCGACGGCGGCGATCGAGGCGCTTGCGCAGAAGGTCCCCGTCATCGCCCTCGACACGTTCGGGGTGCACAAGGTGCTCCTGAACACGGTGTTCACCGGCAGCGGCCTGCTGGGCGGCGCCGAGGAGGTCGTGGGACGGCGGTTCCGCCATCCGCTCGCCGGCTGGCAGCGCGACAACTACTTCCAACCGGAATCCGACACGAACTGGTGGCGCTGCGTCGAAGAGCTCGTCGCGCTGCGCCGCGAGGGCCGGCTGCGGGCGAAGCTCGTGCCGGCCGGTCGCGGTGGCGCGCTGCATGCGGCATGGCACCGCAAGAGCGTGCTCGCGGGCGAGGATCGTTCGGTCATCGGTCGTGTGGCGCTGGGCGTGGGGGCTCCGCTCGTGAACGGCATCCTGTCGATGCGACGTGCGCGCGGCAGAGCGGGCGAGGACACCTGGTCGGATGCCACGACCGACTACACGCTCGAGCCGACGCCGCACCACGACCCGATCCGGCGCTGAGCGCGGGTCGGCCGGCGGGGTGTCGGAAGGTTTTCGCGGGTTCCCGGGCAGCGGGAGCTGTCGCCGGAAGAGTTTCGCGGGTCGAGCTCAATCCAGAGTCGCGAAATCCTTCCGGCATGTTGGTGCGGGAGGCGTACCCTGTCGGCGTGACAGTGCTCATCGCCTTTCTCGCCAACCTGCTCGTCGCCATCGCCAAGACGGTCGCCGCGATCATCACGGCATCCGCATCGATGGTCGCCGAGGCCGCCCACTCGTGGGCCGATGCGGGCAACGAGATCTTCCTGCTGATCGCCGATCGGCAAGGTGCCCGTCGCAAGGATGAACGCCATCCGCTCGGGTACGGCCGCAGCGCTTTCGTCTGGTCGTTGATCGCCGCGTTCGGCATCTTCACCGCCGGTGCGATCGTGTCGATCATGCACGGCATCCAGGAGCTCGGATCCGACGAACCGGTCGAGAGCCCCCTGGTCGCCTATGTCGTGCTGGCCGTCGCATTCGTGCTCGAAGGTGCGTCGTTCACGCAGGCGCTCATCCGCTCGCGTCGGCTCGCTCGCGAGCGTGGTAGCTCGACATGGGACTTCGTGATCGAGACGAGTGACACGACTCTGCGTGCCGTCTTCTTCGAGGATGCTGCGGCGCTCATCGGCCTCGCACTCGCCGGCGGCTCCATCGCGCTGCACCAGGTCACCGGCGTCGCGGCCTGGGATGCAGTCGGGTCGATCCTCGTCGGCGTCCTCCTTGCCGTCGTGGCCGTCGTGCTGATCGGGCGCAACCTGGCCTTCATCGTGGGTACGAGCGCATCGCCGGAGCTGCGATCGCGCGTCGGTACTGCGCTGCTCGCGGCGCCTGCGATCGAACGAGTGACCTACCTGCACATCGAGTACGTCGGCCCGAACCGCCTGTTCATCGTGGCCGAGATCGACCTTGCCGGAGATGAGCGCGAGCACGATGTCGCGAGGCGCCTGCGCGATGTGGAGCGCCAGATCGAGGCGCATCCGGTCGTCGAGACGGTCGTTCTCTCACTTTCGGTGGAAGACGAGCCCTCGCTCGTGTTCAAGGATCAGCGGGGTTCGGTCGATTGACCGCGTTCGCGACACGCCCGGAACTCCGCTAGACTGTCCAGGTTGTCTGTCTTCTGCGTGCATCCTGCGCGCACGGGCGGGCACGTGCACACACCCTCCTGCTTTCGGGAAATGCCCGGAAGCCGTTCTAGTCCGAAGGAGGTGGGTAAGTGACGCACCAGTACGAACTCATGGTCATTCTGACCCCCGAGATCGACGAGCGCCAGGTCGCCCCTACGCTCGACAAGTTCCTGAAGGTCATCACCAACGATGGTGGCTCGATTGACAAGGTCGACATCTGGGGCAAGCGCCGTCTTGCATACGAGATCCAGAAGAAGACCGAGGGCATCTACGCCGTCGTCAACTTCACCGCGACGAGCGCTGCCACGCAGGAGCTCGACCGTCAGCTGGGCCTGAACGAGCAGATCATGCGCACCAAGGTGCTCCGCTCCGAGGAAGCTCAGGCGATGGTCGCTTCGGAGGCGAAGCGCTCCGAGGAGAAGGCAGCCCGCAAGGCCGCCAAGGCAGCGAAGGCCTAAGGCTCATGGCCGGCGAAACCGTCATCACCGTGGTGGGAAACCTCACGGCCGACCCCGAGCTGCGCTACACGCAGAACGGACTGCCGGTGGCGAACTTCACCATCGCATCGACGCCGCGAACCTTCGACCGTCAGGCGAACGAGTGGAAGGACGGCGATGCGCTGTTCCTCCGTGCGTCCGTGTGGCGCGAGTTCGCCGAGCACGTGGCCGGTTCGCTGACGAAGGGCATGCGTGTTGTCGCGCAGGGTCGTCTTCGCCAGCGTTCCTACCAGGACCGTGAGGGCAACAACCGCACGGCCATCGAGCTCGAGGTCGATGAGATCGGCCCTTCGCTGCGTTACGCGACGGCGCAGGTCACCCGTGCGGCTTCCGGCGGTGCCGGTGGCGGCGGCGGTGGACAGCGTCCAGCGCAGCAGCAGGTGTCGGAGGAGCCGTGGTCCACACCCGGTTCCTCGACCAGCGCGGATGCCTGGAGCACTCCAGGCAGCTTCGGCGACGACACCCCGTTCTAAACAACTTCTGGATCCGCGTCTCGCAAGAGGCACGGCATCCGCTCATCAATAAGGAAAAACCATGGCTGGAAAGTCGAGCGGCGACCGCCGCAAGCCGCGGAAGGGTGGCAAGCCCACCGCTCCCGCGAAGTCGATCCGGGTCGGCGTCATTGACTACAAGGACGTCGCTACCCTTCGCAAGTTCGTCTCGGAGCGCGGCAAGATCCGTGCCCGTCGTATCACCGGTGTCTCGGTGCAGGAGCAGCGTCTGATCGCCACGGCGATCAAGAACGCACGCGAGATGGCACTCCTGCCTTACGCCGGCGCTGGCCGCTAAGGGGTATCGATATGGCAAAGCTGATTCTCACGAATGAGGTCGCCGGGCTCGGAAGCGCCGGCGACGTTATCGAGGTCAAGAACGGGTACGCCCGCAACTACCTCATCCCCCAGGGCCTCGCCACGGCGTGGACCCGCGGTGGCGCAAAGCAGGTCGAGTCGATCCAGGCCGCACGCAAGGCGCGTGCGATCCACGACCGCGACGAGGCTGTGGCTCTCAAGGACAAGATCGAGGACACCAAGGTCCGTCTGGCCGTCAAGGCCGGCGGCGGCGGGCGTCTGTTCGGTTCGGTCAAGACCGAGCACGTCGCGAGCGCTGTCGAGGCTGCCGGCCTCGGCGCGATCGACAAGCGCAAGGTGACCATCACCTCGCCGATCAAGTCGACCGGTGACCACGAGGCGACCGTGCGTCTGCACGAAGACGTCGTCGCCGTCATCACCCTTCAGGTCGTCGCGGCCAAGTAACGCGCGATCCTCAGAAAGCCCTCTGCCTTCGGGCGGAGGGCTTTCTGCGTTCTCGGCGGCGGACCGCCTACGACGCCTGCGGAGACTGATCGGTCCGTCGGGAGCAGACATCCACGACTGAGCGATGGCACTTCACCGGAGCGGCTGAACGACGGATGAATTCGCCGGTGACCGGCTCGTTCCCGTGCGCGGAGGGATGGACGCGCCCGAGAAAAACAGGGCTTGACTTCTCCCCAGGTTGTACACATGTGCTTTCTGAGTGGTCAACCTTCAACGGCGCGTTTAAACAGATTCTCATCCACAGCCTGGGGAACCGAGAAATACCAGGTCAAGACAAATAAAAAATCTCCAAACCGACGTGCAGCACAGGGTTATCCACATGCGTTCTGCACAGACACTCCGAAGTTGTTCGCATCCTCTCCACAGAGTTATCCACAGGCTGTGTTGCGGGTGGAGTAGGGCGCTTCTAGCGTGGACGAGCGACGAGATGTCGGTGGTTCGTGGTTCGCTCATTGCTGCCGCAGAACCGGCCGTCGTCGTACGGCAATCGGGGGATCCATCATCCCGCGCCGCAACAGCAGCCAGCGCATCGGAGGGAGCACAGTGTCGATTGCCGACATCTCGGAGGAGCGCCTCGGGGGACAGCGCAAGCCAGAGCGCACGCCGCCCCACGACCTCCTCGCCGAACAGAGTGCCCTCGGTGGAATGCTCCTTTCGAAGGATGCTGTCGCCGATGTGATCGAGACCCTCAAGGGTGCCGACTTCTACATCCCCAAGCACGAGCTCATCTTCGAGGCGATCCTCTCGCTGTACTCGCACGGCGAGCCCACCGACGTCGTCGCCGTCACGGACGAGCTGATCAAGACCGGTGAGCTGGGTCGCGCGGGCGGTGCCGACTACCTGCACACGCTGACCTCGATCGTCCCGACTGCGGCGAACGCGGGATACTACGCCGGCATCGTGGCCGAGCGTTCGATCCTGCGCCGTCTCGTCGATGCCGGCACGCGCATCGTGCAGCTCGGCTACGACGGCCAGGGAGATGCGACCGATCTCGTCAACAACGCGCAGGCAGAGATCTACGCGGTCACCGGCACAGAGGCGGCGGAAGACTACGTGCCCCTGACGGTCGCGGTGGATGCTGCGCTGGAAGAGATCGAGGCGGCCAGCGGTCGTGACGGGTCGATGACGGGCGTGCCGACCGGCTTCAAGGAGCTCGACGAACTCACGAACGGCCTGCACGGCGGACAGATGATCGTCGTCGCCGCGCGACCCGCCATGGGTAAGTCCACGCTCGCGCTCGACTTCGCCCGCGCCGCCGCGATCGGCCACGGCCAGCCGGCGATCTTCTTCTCGCTCGAGATGGGCAAGAGCGAGATCGCGATGCGTCTGCTCAGCGCCGAGGGCGCCATTCCGCTCCAGCACATGCGTAAGGGAACGCTCGACCCGCGCGACTGGACCACGGTCGCCGCGACTCGTGGACGCATCAACGACGCACCGCTCTACATCGACGACAGCCCGAACATGACCCTCGTCGAGATCCGTGCGAAGTGCCGACGCTTGAAGCAGCGTGAAGGTCTGCGCATGGTCGTGATCGACTACCTGCAGCTGATGACGAGCGGCAAGCGCGTCGAGTCGCGTCAGCAGGAGGTCTCCGAGTTCTCGCGTGCGCTCAAGCTGCTCGCGAAAGAGCTGCAGGTTCCAGTCATCGCGCTGTCGCAGCTGAACCGTGGTTCAGAGGCCAGGCAGGACAAGAAGCCGCAGATCAGCGACCTGCGAGAGTCGGGCTCGATCGAGCAGGATGCCGACATGGTGATCCTGCTGCACCGCGACTCCGTCTACGACAAGGACGTGCGTCCGGGCGAAGCCGACCTCATCGTCGCCAAGCACCGCAACGGCCCGACCGCGACGATCAATGTCGCCTTCCAGGGCCATTACTCGCGCTTCGCCGACATGGCGCCGGGTGGCGACTTCAACTGAGCCAGGGTTCCATGTGAACCTGGCGACCTAGGGCGCTGTGGAGAGGACTTCGGCCAGCACACGCTGCTGAGTTCTCCCGGCGTCTGGGCTGGACTGGTTCGACATCGTCGCAAGTGCTTTCCAAAGGGCCCATCCTCGCGCGCGTTGCCATGTTGCATCATCGAGGGCGACCGACTGGCGAAACGCCGCACGCGCCTCGCCATCAAAGTAGGTCCACGCGATGACGAGATCACATGCGGGGTCGCCGATTCCGCATGTGCCGAGATCGATGACTGCCGAGAGTCTCCCTTCATCTGTAAGAAGATTGCCGGTGGCAACGTCTCCGTGAAACCAGACCGGCTCGGATTCCCACGCAGACGTCGTCGCAGCGAGCCAGATCTCTCGGCACCGGTCCGCATCGACGTCGTCTCCCAGACGTTCGAGGTCGATCTGCACTTGATCGCTGTACACGCTCGGGTGACAGCCGCGGTAGAAGGAATGTCGTCCCGCTGAGGCGCCCGCACCCGTCGGGAGGGATCTCAGTGTGCGCAACACGGATCCCAGATCGTCGGCCAAGGAGACCCGATCGATCAGCGGATTCTCGTCGATCGTGTCACCGGGCAACCATCGACGTACCGACCACGGAAACGGGTACTCCTGGGGCGGCGCTCCGACTGCCATGACACCGGGGACCAGAACCGGAAGCTTCCCGTCGAGGAAATCGAGCGCGCGCTGCTCTTTCTCGACAGCCGCGGCATAGGCCTCTCCACTGGGCAACCGCACAGAGAGGCCATCTCCCAGGCGAAACGTCCGGTTGTCCCACCCCTGCTGCGGAACCGCACGAATGCGCAGCGTGCTCCAGTGTGGAAACTGCTCCGAAATGAGTTCGGCCACCAGAGGCTCGTGGATCTCGATCTTGGTTCCTCCCCAGCGCTTTGTCGTCTATTGCTACCACTCAATCATCGACAGCGTGCTCAAGCACGTCAGCGCAAGTGAAGACGCCGCACCATGAGAGGCGGCCCGCCCGATCCGAAGATCGAGCGGGCCGCTTGGTGAGGATCGGTCAGCGCTTCTCGATGTTGCGCTGAGCGAGCAGGTTCTCGAGCACGTCGGGACGGTTGGTGATGATCCCGTCGACGCCGTAGTCGAGCAGACGCGCCATGTCGGCGACCTCGTTGACCGTGTAGGTGTTGATGACCATGCCGGCGTCGTGCACGGCGTCGACGTAGTCGGCGGTCACGGCGCCGTAGTTCGGGTTGACCTGGTCGGCCCACTCGCCGTACGCAGCGAGGTCGGCGACGGGAACCGTGCCGAGCAGACCCACCGGAACCTCGGGCTGCAGTTCGGCGTAGGTCGCCATCGACTCCCAGTTGAAGCTCTGCACCGCGAGGCGCTCGCTGGCGAGAGCCGAGTTGACGTAGCCGGGGAACGAGTCGAAGACGTCGATGACCTCCTGCTCGACACCCGGGTACAGCTCGGGCGACTTGAGCTCCATGATGATGCCCGAACGGCTCGACCGCACCTGCGACACCATCTCCGCGAGCGTGGGGACCTGCTCGCCGGCGAACTCCTCGCCGAACCACGATCCGGCATCGAGCTGCTTGATCTCCTCGAGCGTGAAGTCGGCGACCTTCCACGGTGCGCGGTCCGGGAAGACCTCTTCGACGTTCGTGGTGCGCGTCAGCGTGGTGTCGTGCATGAGCACGGCGACCCCGTCCTTGCTGAGCTGGACGTCCGACTCGATCCAGGTGGCCTTCTGCTCGATACCGACCTCGAATGCGGCGAGCGTGTTCTCCGGCGCGTAGGCCATCGCGCCGCGGTGCGCCGTGGTGATGACTGAGACCTTCTCCGGCTGGGCGGCGATGGCAGGGGTGGCGACGAGCGAGAGCCCGACGATACCGGCCGCGGCGGCCAGCGTGAGTGTGCGAGTGCGCATTGGTTGATCTCCTTAGGAGGTGGTTAGCACTGGACACCTCCACGGTTTCGTCCGCGCGTGACGTCACCGTGTCCTCGAGGTGAATGATCACGGAAAGGTGCTGGCCGATGCCTCGAACGTGGTGCGCACGCGGTCGACGATCCCGGTCGGCCCTCGGTGACACTCGTGGGACGGCATTTCGTCCGTCGCCCGGCAGATGATCGGCCACTAGAACAACGGCGTGGCCGCCAGCTTCGCCAAACACGTCAACGTCGACGATCCACTCGTGGCGACGGTCATCTCGACCAACCCAGTTAGGGTCCTCAGCGCGCGCGACAAACGGGATTCTGTGTCGGACGTCTACGAGGTGGGCGATCCTTCATTCGGTTCGAGATTATTCTTCAGACGCTCTGTATAGGTGACGATTGCCATGCAACAAACGCTAAATACGAACAGCAATAGTAAGAACCAGATGATGAAATCCGCACCTCCGCCCCACTTAATCACGAGACCCGTCTCAGGGTTGTGTTCGATGGATGCCTGGAAGTCCGTAATCATGTACACCACCATCAACGCGACGGCGCTGACGATGGTAATGATGTTGCACCTGCCCGCGAACGACGTTGTTTCCGCCGAAATGGCCTCAGCAACAAGCTTTCGCCCCTCCCGCGCGAGCCGCCACACGTTCGGCTTACGACGAGGCACGCTTCCTTCTGTCATCGCTTTGGGCGCCGAGGCGCTCCCGCAAAGAACGTAGTCAGCAGAAGACCGACGGACGCAGCGAGAGCGAAAACCGCGGCGGGCTTTGGCATCCCAACGTCCGCACCAAGAGACAGAGTTGCGACCGCCGTGGACAACATCACGCAGAGGCTCAAGATAAGCCAGATCAAGCGGTATCCCCGATTCATGACGATGGCAGCTGCGTCTTCTTCTGAGGGGCTGAGCGTTTCCGCGGTCCCAGCGGGGCGCGCGGCGGCGCGCGCACTCACCAGTTGCGGCCACTTCATCGAATAGTGAAGCTCGCGGAGGCTGGTTCCCTCTCTGAGCGATGCACTGAGCTGATCAATATTCAGATAGGTCAGATCATCGTCATGATCTCGCTCTCTGAGGGAACGATCGAACCTCTCGTCGAAGCGGGTTGGCGTCTTCAGCCCCGGTGCGATCACTTCGTCGAACGCATTGCGTCGGGGCCCGCCTATAGCTTCAGCCCGAACGATCGTGTCAAAGCGCGAGGTCGCGGACTGATTCGCCCGCCGCAAGCGCACGTCAGTCACCATCAGTTGCCAACTCTCCTAGTTTGAAGTCAAAAGACGCGGTGGTTCCGTCACGTTCGGCGCGTCGGTTGATTCGACGCTGATTCGCCAGGGCTTCCTCGACGACAACAGCTAGCTGCGCCAAGTCGTGCTGATCAAGGACAAACTCGTACACCTTCGAATTTTGCTGATCGCCCCTAAGATCGGAGACGGAACTAATCCGAAGCGCGTGGGCAACTATCTCTAGGGCTGGCGTCTCTCCATACTCCTCATCAAAGATGGGCCGCACATCCGTTTCGATACCAAGATCGACAGTGATGTGGGACCTACGCTCGCGCGCTTGCTTGGCGCGAGCTACAAGCCGCACGGCGGGCGCATCCATGAGTCGCCCAAGTCGGCGTTCGGCAACAGCTTCATCGAGATTCAGTGCCTGGCTGACGCGATGCGCAACTTTACTCGGCAAATCGGGGCTAACAGCGCCGGAGAGTCGTGCGTCGACGAACGACACGGCGAAACCAGTAATCATCTCCGCCTGATCGAAGTCGATGTGGTCAGACTCAATTCCGATCTGCATGGCAGTCGTACTGCTGTAAGCGTGAGGCGGTGAGAGGCGCATAATGAGTTCATCGAACGCCTCCTCGCCCAAGGTGACCAGGAGCTCGACTACCGCGTTGACAGGATCGACATAGTTGTCTTCACTCATGTCCAAGAGCCTCCTTCTCGAAGCTGTCACGAAAGTATCACGTGCGCGTGCAGGCGGCTGAATCCCCACTCTCACCTTCAGCCATGCGAACGACGTTCCGAAACCGTTCACCACTAGCAATTATGCTGTAGTCCGATCGTCCGGGCCGATTTGCGACTATTCTGGCCTTCCTGCTTCCTGCTACCGGCTACCGGCTACCGGCTACCTGCTTACTGCGCCGGTTTGGGCCGCCGCACAGGTGACAGCGAACTCGTGGATGACCCGCAGAACCGACAGCGTCGTCTCCATCAGGAGTTACTGTGCGATCCCTCGCAGAAACCACCGCCGATGCGGCTTCGCTCACATTGGCAGGTCGTCCCTCGGCCGACGATCCCAGGATTCAGATGTTCGCAGCGCGTGTGGGCGAATGCTCCGCGGCGGCCACCTCGATGAGCGCACGCAGCTCGTCGACGGGGAGATCGGCGCCGAACGTCGGCATCCCGGGTTCCAAGAGCGCGCCAGCGGCGAGCGGCCCCGCGACGAGGGGATCGAAGCCCAGAGCGTCGATGAACTCGGAGACGCGCGCGACGTCGGCCTCGCGGTCACCGGCGATCGCGATGGCCTTGCGCCCCTGCGCCCCTGACGGTCGCGCTTCTTCCTCGAGGTCGTGATAGCCCATGTGGTTCAGGGCCTTCACGACGCGCGACTGCGGCAGGAACTCCTGCACGATCTCGCTCGTAGAGGTGCGCGGGTCGCTCAGGTCGTCGCGGATGCCGTCGGTCTCCCACCAGTAGTTCATCGCATCCAGCACGAGCGTGCCTTCGAGCTCCGCGACCGGCAGATTCCGATACTTCCCGAGCGGCAGCGCGAGCACGACGATGTCCGCTTCCCTGGCAGCATCCGTCGACTCAACGGCCGTCGCGCCGGGCGCGAGCACGTCGATCGTGAGCGCGATCCGCTCTGGCTCGCCGGATCCGGCGATGAGCACGCGGTAGCCCGCGGCGATCGCGAGCCGCGCCAGTACGGTCCCGACCTTGCCCGCTCCCAGGATGCCGACGGTCGGCCTGCCCCCGTTCGTCTCGATCATCGCCGGAACGCCTCTCCGGTGACGGCGGACTGTGCGGGCGCTTCCGCCAGCAGTTCGCGCACCATCGGGATCACCTTCGTGCCGTACAGCTCCACGGCGCGAAGCCGCGCGCTCGCCGCCATGGCCCCGCCGGCGGTGTAGATGAGGTCGAACCGACCGACATCCAGCGTGCGGATGGCTGCCGCCATCTTCCTCGCCACCGTCTCCGGCGAGCCGACGTACAACGATCCGCTCTCGACGTCCGCTTCGAACTCGGAGCGACGCAGCGGCGGCCAGCCGCGCAGCGCTCCGATGCGGTCGCGGATCACCTTGTACCCGGGGTAGAACGCCTCCATCGCCTCTTCATCGGTCTCGGCGATGAATCCGGGGGAGTGCATTCCCACCGGGTAAGCGGTGGTGCCCAACTGCTCGGTCGCTCGACGGTACAGGTCGACATACGGTGCGAAGCGCGCGGGTGCACCGCCGATGATCGCGAGCATGAGCCGGAATCCGTAGTGCGCGGTGGGGGCACCGAC
>NZ_JBLVOB010000007.1:1105012-1134058 GCF_053543555.1 Microbacterium xerophyticum
TGCGGTGATCCCCCGACGCCCACCCATGTGCGCAGCCGACCCGAGTCGGTCTTCGGGAAGACATCGGCCTCGTGCAGCGCGGCTCGGGTCGTTCCCTCCCAGGTGACGGGCTTCTCATCCAGCAGGGCGTGAAACAGGTCGATCTTCTCGTCGAAGAGCAGCTCGTAGTCGGAGAGGTCGTAGCCGAACAGCGGGAACGACTCGGTGAACGAACCTCGGCCGAGGATGATCTCCGCGCGACCGCTCGAGAGGGCGTCGAGCGTTGCGAAGCGCTGGAACACCCGCACAGGGTCGTCCGACGACAGCACGGTGACGCCCGAGCCGAGTCGGATGCGCTCGGTCGCCGTCGCGATTCCCGCCAGCACGGTCTCCGGGGAGGAGATCGCGAACTCGGGGCGGTGATGCTCTCCGATCGCCACCGCCTCGATGCCCAGGTCGTCGGCGAGCACGGCTTCCGCGACCGTGGCGCGGATGGCCGCAGCATACGAGACGACAGCCCCCTGATCGTCGCGGGGCAGGTCTCCGAACGTGTCGATGCCGAACTCGAGGTCGGTGAAGTCGCTCATGGTCTCTTCCTTTTCGTGGTTCTGGGCTCTGGTGGATCTCAGGCGTGGGCGGCTTTGCCGCCCTTGACGATCTCTGCGGGAGTGCGCCCGGTGAGATGCCACTCGCCCGGGTCGTCTTCGAGCAGCTCGCGCACGCGAGGCGCGACGCGTTCACCGAACAGGCGGATGCTGTGCTCACGGGCCTCGCGCGGCAGATGCAGCACGTCGTACTTCAGGTCGAAGCGGGACAGATGGTTGGCACGCACGATGCGCGCGATCTTCTGGGCGACCGTCTCCGGCGACCCGACATACAGTGCGCCGGTGCCGACCTCGGTCTCGTACCGCTCGTGGGTGGGTGCGTAGAAGCCGCGCTCCTCGCTCATCGCGGTGACGACCGGCTGCCAGTGCTTCCAGTGCGTGTTCTTCGCGTCTTCGTCGGTGTCGGCGATGAATCCGAGGGAGTGCTGACCGATCGGCAGCTCGGGCTGGCCGAACTGCGAGAGCGCACGAAGATACAGCTCGGCGTGCCCGGCGAACCGCTCGGGGCGTCCGCCGATGATCGCCATCATCAGCGGCAGTCCGTTCCTGGCTGCGCGCACGACCGAGTCGGGGCTTCCACCGATGCCGATCCAGGCGGGTATCCCGCCGTCGGGCATCCGCGGGTGAAGACGTACGTTCTCCAGCGGCGCGCGGTACCGACCGGTCCACGTCACCCGGTCCTCGCGCATCAGACGCAGGAACAACTCGAGCTTCTCCTCGAAGATCTGCTCGTACTCGGCGATGTCGTAGCCGAAAAGCGGGAACGATTCGATCGCCGATGCGCGCCCGAGCACCAGATGCGCCCGACCGCCTGACAGGCCGTCGACGGTGGCGAACTGCTGATAGAGCCGCACCGGATCCTGGGTAGAGAGCACGGTGACAGAGGTGCCGAGCCGTATGGTCGATGTCGCCTGCGCGGCGGCGGCGAGGATGACGGGAGTGGCGGCGTCGACCATTCCCTCGCGGTAGTGCTCGCCGATGCTGAACACGTCGAGCCCGACCGATTCGGCCAGCTGGGCTTCCTCGACGAGCAGCCGCAGCGATTCGGCATCCGACATCACGCGCCCGCTATCAGTGGCGACGTCGCCGAACGAGTTCAGCCCGAACTCGATGTCACCGATTCGAATCGCCATGATCAGCACCCTTCCCGTCACCGGAGCATCCGAATTGACGCGTCAATGCTGCAACATGGGTATTGACGTGTCTATTCCGAGGAGACCAGATGGTTCAGCACCACCGCACGATGCCGACGCGCGAGCAACTGCGTATCTGGCGCGACTACATCGAGACCGCGCAGGTGCTGCGCACGCGGTTGGGCAGTCGCCTGCTGAGCGAGTCGTCGCTGTCGAGCGGCGACTACCAGGTGCTTCTCGCCCTCACGGAGGCGCCGCAGTACACCCTCCGATCGGCGGAGCTGGCCGCTCTGATCGGATGGGAGCGCAGCCGGCTCTCGCATCATCTGGGCCGGATGGAGAAGCGCCACCTGATCAGGCGTATCCCGTGCGTCGACGATCCGCACGGAGTGGATGTCACAGCCACCGACACCGGCCGCGAGTCGTTCCGGGCCGGGTCGGTTCCGCACCTGCGCGCGGTGCGCGAGCTGTTCATCGACGCTCTCACCCCGCAGCAGCTCGCGCACCTCGACGACATCTCCGCTGCGCTCCAGCGTCATCTCGGTACGGACGGCCCGCCCGCACCCACGGTGTGACCTCGCGCCCGACTACTCGGGTCGTGCGATGCGGCGGGCGGATTCCGCGATCATCGCGGAGTACCCCTCGACGTATGTCGGGTACTCCAGGTGGCCGAGGAGCGATCGCAGCAGCGACCCGTCGTGCACGAGTCCCGTCGGTCCGGCCGACGCATCGTCGGGCGGCGGGTCGACGCCGAGCGCACGGGCGATGTGCTCGACGACCTCACCCAGCGGGGCGGATGCCGCATCCACGGCATGCACGAGCGGCGGCGGGTCCGGCATCCGCAGCAGCAGGTCGAGTGCGCGCACGAGATCGACCTCGTGGATGCGGTTCGTGCGCCGTCGATGGTTCACGATCGCGTGCTGATCCACCCGTCGAAGGAGGAAGCCCCGGCCGGGGCCGTAGATCCCCGCGGGTCGCACGATCACCGCACCGAACATCTCGATCGCCGCGCGCTCGCCGTCGCGCAGTCCGCGCGCGCGTTCGCCCGCCGGCGCCGGCTCGTCGCGCTCGGTGATGGGGTGCGCGGATGCCGTGCCGTCGAAGACCCCGGTGGATGAGACGAAGACCGTACGAGCGGGGGCGTGGGGGAGGGCATTAGCGAGATGGCCCAGCGCCGTGCGATAACCGTCGACGCCGCCGGGTGGAGGCAGCGTGACGAGCATCGCATCGACCGCGGGCAGGCCCGCTTCGATGGGAGACGCCAGATCTGCACGGATGCCGTCGACGCCCTGGGGCAGCGGATCGTCGCTGCGCCGCAGCGCGATGACCTCTCCGCCGTCGGCGAGCAGTCGCGGCGCGAGGCGTCGACCGAGCTTGCCGAAGCCGACGAGGAGAGTGCGGCCTGGCGGTGCGGGGAGCGGATCGGGAAGCGAGTTCATCGATTCCAATCTGTCACATGACGCGCGAGTGCTGGACGGGATTGTTCAGCCAAACCTGTATCATCGAACACATGATGACGATGACGGCCACTGTGACGCACACCGCTGCGCTCGCACGGCTCGGCCACGCTCTGTCCGATCAGACCCGCGCGAGTGTGCTCCTCGCGTTGCGTGACGCTCCGGCGTATCCGTCCGATCTCGCCGAGGCGCTGGGAGTCTCCCGACAGGTCATGTCCAATCAGCTCGCGTGCCTGCGCGGGTGCGGCCTCGTCGAGGCTGTTCCAGAAGGGCGGCGCACGTCGTATCGCCTCGCCGACTCACATCTGGCGCCCGCGCTCAACGAACTCCTCGGCGTCGTGCTCCACGTCGAACCGGAATGCTGCACCGGCGAGAGGTGCACGTGCGCATGATGTCCTCGAGCGTCACCACCGACAGCCGCCGGCACATCTTGCAGCGCCGCATCCGTTGGATCGTCACGGCCACGATCGTCTACAACCTCATAGAGGCGGTCGTCGCGATAACTGCTGGGTCCGTCGCGTCCTCGGCCGCCCTGATCGCGTTCGGGCTGGACTCGACGATCGAAGTGCTGTCGGCGGCGGCGGTCGCCTGGCAGTTCACCCGCCGCGACCCTGAGCGATGGGAGAAGGGCACGCTGAGGGTGATCGCCGTGGCGTTCTTCGCGCTGGCGATCTACGTGACGGTCAACTCGGTGGTCGCTCTGCTGATGCGAGTCGATGTCGAGCACTCTCCCGTCGGGATCGCGATCACTGCGCTCAGCGTCGTGATCATGCCCTTCCTCTCCTTCGCAGAGCGCCGTGCCGGGAAGGAGCTCGGGTCTGCGACGGCGGTCGCAGACTCCAAGCAGACCCTCCTGTGCACCTATCTCTCCGCCGCTGTCCTCGTCGGCCTCGTGCTCAACAGCCTCCTCGGCTGGTGGTGGGCGGATGCGATCGCGGGGCTCGTCATCGCGGCCTTCGCCGTGCGCGAGGGCCTGGAAGCCTGGCGCGGAGATGCGTGCGCGACCTCGGTCGGGATGCTGCTGGAAGAGGACGACGAGGCGCATGAGCACTGAGCCCGCTACTGGCGGGGCGGGTTCAGCGGCAGCCACTCCTCGAGGGTCGTCTCGAAGATCTGCGCGCCCTCGACGGGGATGAGGGTGCGCTCCTCGATCTTCGCGCCGTAGTACGGGGCGTCGTCGTCTCGGATCACGGTCCGGGCGTCGCCGCGGAAGGCCAGCCCGCGGCGCACGAACTCGTCCATCCCGAACGCCTCGGGTCCCGCGATCTCGACATCGCCCAGAGGATCCCCGGCCGCGGCACGCGCCACGGCGGTGGCGACATCCTCCGCCGCGATCGGCTGGATGAGTGCACCGGGCAGCCGCACCGTGTCGCCCTCGGTCGAGATGTCGGCGATGCTGCCGACGAACTCGAAGAACTGCGTGGCGTGCACCAGCGAGTAGGCGACGCCGGACTCGCGGATGAGCTTCTCCTGCGCGACCTTCGCCGCGAAGTACGGGATGTTCTGCGGCCGGTTCGTGCCGACGATCGTGAGCGCGACGTGGTGGGTGACGCCTGCCGTCGCCTCCGCTTCGAGCAGGTTGCGGGTCGACGTGGTGAAGAACTCGAGCACATCGTCCGGAGCGAACGACGGCGAGTTCGACACGTCGACGACGGTGTTCGCGCCGGTGAGTGCCTCGGCCAGGCCTTCACCGGTGAGGGAGTTGACTCCGGTGTTCGGCGACGCGGCCACGGCCTCATGGCCGTGCTCGGTGAGCTTCGCGACGACCTTCGAGCCGATGAGGCCGGTGCCTCCGATGACGACGATCTTTGCCATTTCCATGCCTTTCGATTGGGGAGGTGCCGAACCGGCATCCACCAGCTATGACAGGGGCGCACCCTCAGATGTGACAGCGCTCGGAGACTGAACACGCCAGTCGTGGTAGCGGGTCGGCGCGATCGTGGCCGTCGCCTCCGGCAGAAGATCACGACGGGCGAGGCGCGCGCCGAAGTATGTGCCGAGCGGATCCGGCACGACCTCGCGATCGTCCTGGCGGTAGCGCAGATCCTGCACGGCGATCTCATCGAGCGTGAAGACCTCCGGTCCGCCGAACTCGACGGTGCCGTAGACCGGCTCGCCGAGGGCGGTCTGCGCGACAGCGGCCGCGACGTCGTCGGCCGCCATGGGCTGGATGAGCACGTCCGCGACGCGCACAGCGCCGCTGCGCACGGCGTGGTCGGTGATGTTGCGGATGAACTCGAAGAACTGCGTCGCGTGCACCAGAGAGAACGGTCGCTGAGATGCCGCGATGAGGCGCTCCTGCTGCTCCTTCGCGATGAAGTATCCGCCCTCGGCGCGTGCGAGGCGATCGGTGCCGACCACTGACAGCGCGACGTGGTGGCCGACTCCAGCGGCCTCGCCGTAGCTGAGCAGGTTCATGGTCGAGGTGTAGAAGAACTCTCGTGCGGCTTCTTCGTCGGTGTACGACGAGTTGGAGACGTCGATCAGCACGTCGGCTCCTGCCAAGGCATCCGCCAGCCCTTCGCCGGTGTACGAGTTGACGCCCGTCGAGCGCGCCGCGACGACGACGTCATGGCCGGTCGATCGCAGGATTCGCACCAGCCTGGTGCCGATCAGGCCGGTTCCGCCGATGACAGTGATTCTCATGTCGCTCCTCCGAGTCTCTATGGGTCCGAGTGTCTATGGGTCAAGGACAGGTGCCCTTGACCCATAGACAGCGCAGCCCCTCGCGGTGTGACAGATCTGTCACAGATCACGGCGCTGCGCTGTCGTAGCTGTCGCGAGGCATTCCGCGGGTGGATCATGAGAGACAGGAGGCGGACGGGTGCAGTCGAAGGATGACGTCGGAGAACTCGACGACGCGACGGAGGTCTTCACCGCGCATCGACGACGCCTGTTCGGGATCGCCTACCGGATGCTGGGCACCGTGGCCGACGCGGAGGACCTCGTCCAGGAGACCTGGATCAGATGGCAGAACGCCGATCGTGCGGAAATCCTCGAGCCCGCCGCGTTCCTGGCGACGATCACGACGAGGCTCTCGATCAACGTGCTGCAGTCCGCGCACGCCAGGCGCGAGACGTACATCGGCCCCTGGCTGCCCGAGCCGGTGAACACCGACGACGATCCTGCCCTGGGAGCGGAGCGGGCCGAGGCGCTGCAGTTCGCGATCCTGCTGACACTCGAGAAGCTGACTCCGACCGAACGCGCCGCATACATCCTGCGGGAGGCGTTCGACTACCCGTACCCGCGCATCGCCGAGGTGATCTCGGTGAGCGTCGTGAGCGCCAGGCAGCTGGTGAGCAGAGCGCGGGCGCACCTCGAATCCAGTCGACGAGCGACGGTGGAGCCGTCCGCCCAGCGCCGCCTGCTGGAGGCGTTCCTCACCGCCGCGCAGAAGGGTGACGCCCACGCGCTCGAGAGTCTCTTCGCCGCCGACGTCGTGAGCTACACCGACGGCAACGGGGTCAAGCTCGCGGCCCGCATCCCGATGATCGGGCGCAGCAGGGTCGCGAAGTTCGTCGCCGCTTTCGCGCATCATTTCTGGACGGGCAAGACGATCGGATGGGTGCAGGTGAACGGTCAGCCTGCGGCGACGCTCATCGAAGACGGAGTCGTCACCACCATGGTGACGATGGATGCCTCGCGCGACGGCATCCATCAGCTCCTCTGGGTGATGAGCCCGCCCAAGCTCCAGCACGTGACCCCGGTCGGGGCATGAACGGAAGGCAGCCCCCGGCGTGGAGGCGCCGGAGCCTCCGTGGTGCCGCAGACAAGGCCACCATGAGCGCGCTCGCGAGATCGATGATGTCGGGCGACGGCGAAGGCGTACGCGCGGGTGTGCACCGAGAGGTTCTGCTCACCATCGACAGCGGCGGCCTCCTGCCGGGCGCATCGACGATCCTGGACGGCCGTGTGGCCACAGCATCCGCACTGCTCGCGCTGGTGACACCGGAGACGTCAGCCGCCGTGGCGTCGATAAACGGAGAGCCGGGCATCATCCTCATTCGAGACGGTGCGGTCGCCGGCGTGATCACCGCCGAGACGCGATCAGGGATGCTGTCGAGCATCTGGGTCGTCTGCAACCCTGAGAAGCTGCGGCACTGGAACCGCTGACGGTGTGACGCCGACCACATGCAAGAGTGGACGGATGACACGCGAGGGTTCGGTGCGTTGGAACAACAACATCCACTATCACCGCCGCATACTCGATGCCATCCCGCCCGGTGCGCGAACCGCGCTCGACTTCGGTACGGGAAACGGGCTGCTCGCGGCTGACCTTCATGCTCGTGTGCCGGATGTGACCGGGATCGACATCGATCCAGACGTGTTGGAATCCGCTCGCATCGAGGACTCGGGCGTGAGCTGGATCCGGGGCGACCTGATGAGCCATCCATTTCCGCCCGCGTCGTTCGACGTGGTGGCCTCTGTGGCGGCTGTCCACCACCTTCCTGACCTCGACAAGACCTTCGCTCGCCTGGCAGAGCTGACTTCGCCGGGCGGAGTTCTTGCTGTTGTGGGACTTGCAGAGTCATCACGACCGATCGACCGTTTGTACGACGTCGCCGGCCTCGTCGCGCAGGCCGGACACATGCGTCGACACGGCATCTGGGAGCACACGGCGCCGACGGTATGGCCGCCTCCCCACACGTATGCCGACGTCAAGCGCAGCGCGGCCAGGGTGCTCCAGGGAAGCAGCTGGACTCGGCTGGCGATGTGGCGCTATCTGGTGCTCTGGCAGAGACCCGCCGAGTGACCGTTTCGCGAGGTGGAGTTCACGGACGGACGCGGACGGTCCGTCCCTCGAACGTGACGAGATCGCCGTCGTGCAGCTGCCGTCCGCGCCGACGCTCCTCCTCGCCGTTGACGCTCACGTAGCCATCGATGATGACCTCCTTGGCGTTGCCGCCCGAGTCGAGCAGGCCCGAGAACTTGAGGAACTGTCCGAGGCGGATGACCTCGCCCCCGATGGGCACGTCGTCGATCTTGTCAGCGTTCGTCATTCCTGAATGCTAACCGTCCGAGCGGGCGAGGATGCGGTCGATGCCGGCCGGACGTCGGCGTTCCTTGCTATCGTGGCGCCGTGCGATGGCTTGCGGACGAGGCGAGTGGTTCACGATGTGTTCCGCTCTCTCCGGGGTCACCCCGGGGTACGCAGTCTGACCTGGAACGAACGCCGCAGGCGCCTCACTGCGCTTCGCGCAGACCGGTGCCCGCACTGATGGACGAGTCGTACGCAGGCCATCGCACGCCGACGGTCATCTCCTGATGGTGGCAACGACCGCGGCCCGCGTGCTCGCCCGCACTCCGCGCGAGCAGCCCTCCGCCGTCGCTGCGGCTCTGGCCGATGCGTTCCTCGCGTCAGAGGTCTGGGCGAAGAAGTCGCTCGTCGACGCCGGCGCTCATGTCATGGGAGCACGGCGCCGTTGGCTCTCACCGCTCGTGGACGATGTGCTGACCGCCTTCGTCCGCCCGCCCGTCGATGCCCCGAGGCTACTGACCTCGGTGATCCTCCGCTCTCCCGATTTCGCAGAAGCGGTGCGCAAGGCCGACGAACGCCGCGCGCCGCTGCGCATCCACCACCACGTGGTCGGCCCAACGGCATCGCGTCCACCTGCCGGCAACCTGCCCCGCATCGACAGCATCCCGGATCTCGCATCCGTGCTCGACCTCGACATCGGCCGGCTGCAGTGGCTCGCCGACACCAAGCACTGGAACCGCCGCGCTCGTCCTGGGCCGCTGCACCACTACCGCTACGAGTGGCGCACTCGACCGGGACGCATCCCGCGCCTGCTGGAGATCCCCGAAGACCGGATCCGCCGCGCCCAGCGAAGGCTTCTGACCCGTGTGCTGGCGCTCATCCCCGCGAACGACGCCGCCCACGGCTTCATACCCGGGCGCAGCGCGCGCACCGGTGCAGCCCTCCACACCGCGTCCGACATCGTCATCTCGCTCGATCTCACGACATTCTTCGCCCGCGTGACGGCCGGTCGCATCTACGGAACGCTTCGGCAGGCGGGCTACGCCGAGGCCGTCGCGCACGTCATCACCGGCTTGTGCACCAACGCCGTCCCCGCGCGCGTCATTGCGGCCATGCCGCCCGGAGGATCCCCCGACGAGCGGTTCGCCCTGCGCCGAGCTCTGGCGACGAGCCATCTGCCGCAGGGCGCACCTTCCTCGCCGATGCTGGCGAACCTCGCCATCCGGCGTCTCGACTCGCGACTGACGGGCTGGGCGGATGCCGTCGGCGCGACCTACACGCGCTACGCCGATGACCTCGCGTTCAGCGGCGACGGCGCACTCGCGCGACGCCCGGACGCTTTCATCCGCGGCGTGCGGCGGATCATCGAAGACGAGGGGCACACGGCCAACGCCCACAAGACGAGGGTCAGGCGCCAGGGCGTCAGGCAGAGCGTGACCGGAATCGTCGTCAACCAGCACCTCAACGTTTCACGAGCCGACTACGACCGACTCAAGGCGACGATCCACAATTGCGTCGTGCACGGCCCGCACGGTCAGAATCACCGCCGGCTCGCCGACTTCCGCGCGCATCTGCTCGGCCGCATCTCGTGGGTCGAGAACCTGAATCCCCAGCGGGGTGAGAAGCTGCGCGCACAGTTCCTGCGCATCCGTTGGTGATCGCGGTCAGCTGCGTCTGGGCCGGTACTTCCGTCCGAAGCTCCGCTCCGCGCCCTCGTAGACCTCGACCAGTTCCCAGTCGTAGCGGCGTCCACCGGGAACATCGAAGATCCGGATGCCGTCGCCGAGGAACACCGGTGCGACGAACACCTGCAGCTCGTCGATCAGGTCATGCTCGAGCGCCTGACGGGCGATGTCAGCGCTGATGATCTGCACGTCCTTGTCGCCGGCGATCTCCTTGGCCCGACGGACGGCCTCGACGATGTCCACGTCGAGCGGAATGATCGTCGGATCATCCGCGATCTCGTCCGGTCTGTGCGTGAGGATGAACTCGGTTCCCGACCACGCGCCGCCGTAAGCCTCGGCGGTCATCTCGTCGCGCTCGTCCCTCTGGGCCTTCGCGGCGTCGTACCCGGATCTGCCGGAGATGATCACCTCCACCTCGCCGGCCATGCTCGCCGTCATGCCCTCAGCCATCGGCTCTGCGGCCGACAGCCAGCTCATGTCGTGACCCGGGCCGGCGATGAAACCGTCGATGGAGCTGGTGAATCCCCACGTGACTTTGCCCATGACTCTCCGATCGTCATCACTAATCATCGCCTTCGAACAGGCCGCCGTCGAGGATCCAGTTGTACCGCATGCGCAGCGCGCGCTCGGTGCTCGCCACGAGCCCACCGACGACCAGTGAGATGTTCGCCAACGCCGGAAGATGAATCGGGCTGTCGAACGTTCCGACGGCGTCGGCGATGGGAGGAATCCGAGTGATGTCCTCGATGATCTGCGGCACGCCGAGCACGAGCGCGATGACGAGCACCACCACCGACACGACTCCGATCCCGCGGCTCAGCGTCGGACGCGTCTGATCCAGGCGTGCGCGGCGCCCCTCAGCGGATGCGGGATCGGGAACGAGCATCCGCACCGTCCCGTCATCGGCGACGTAGTGACAGCGCCTTAATCCGTAGTTGCTCGTGGCCACCTCGATGGTGCCCCCGGGGATGCGGAAGGCCGCGGGAAGCCTGGAGCGCGCCTGGTTGCGTCCGTCGAGATAGAGCAGAGCCCACACCTCTCCGTTCGAGTCGCCGCCATGGCGGACATCGACCGACCAGACCTCCGGTCTTCCGGCGAAGCCGTCCTGACGCAGATGGAACAGCGACCGCGAGAACATCTGCCACCAGCGGTAGCGCTGCAGAGGATGGTCATCCCCCGGCTTGGCTCTGCGCACCATTCGTCATCTCCGTTCCGCGTCCGTCCGATCGACGTTACAAGCGGCTCGCCGCGCGAAGAAGTGCACAACAGTCCTGAATCGGCATGACATCGGTCACGGTCATCCCTGACCTGCTCATCCTTTCGGAGGAGCGGATATCGCGCGTCGCGCAGGTCAGTGCGCCGGGTGATCTCCGCCGGCGATCTGATCGAGCAGATGATCGAGAACCTGGTCGAGCACGGCGAGGCCGTCGCGCACGCCTCCCGTGGAACCGGGCAGGTTCATCACGAGCGTGCGGCCGGCGACGCCGGCGGTGGCGCGGCTGAGGATGGCCGTGGGCGTGACCTCCGCGCCGCGCCGGCGCACCTCCTCGGCGATCCCCGGCAACTCCATCTCCAGCAGCGCCCTGGTCGCCTCCGGCGTGCGATCATCGGGCGACACACCGGTCCCGCCGGTGGTGAGGATCACATCCGGATGCTGCGCCAGCAGTTCTGCGAGAGCATGGGCGATCGCAGCATCCGCCACGATGACGGGATCGGCCGACTCGAAGCCGCGGGCGCGCAGCCAGTCGGCGATCACCGGCCCGGTGCGGTCCTCGTACGTCCCCGCCGCCGCGCGGGTCGACGCGACGAGAACCGCGGCGCGCCTGGTCATTCGCGCGACCAGTCGCCGCTCTTGCCGCCCGACTTCGCGAGGACCAGCACATCGGTGATCACGGCGCGGTTGTCGACGGCCTTGATCATGTCGTAGAGCGTCAGCGCGGCGATGTTCGCGGCTGTCAGCGCCTCCATCTCGACGCCGGTGACGCCGTTCGTCACAGCGGTCGCGACGATCCGCACGCGGTCGCCCTGCGGTTCGAGGTCGACCGAGAGCTTGGTGAGCGGAAGCGGATGGCACAGCGGGATCAGGTTCGACGTCTGCTTGGCCCCCATGATGCCCGCCAGCCGCGCCGTTCCCAGCGCCTCACCCTTGGGCAGGGAGCCGTCGGCGATCTTCGCCACGACCTCTTCCGTCGTCACGAGCACGGCCTGCGCGCGCGCCTCGCGCCGCGTGACCGCTTTGTCGGTGACGTCGACCATGTGGGCGGAGCCGTCGGAACGCAGGTGCGTCAGGTCACTCATCGATTCTCCATACCTCGACCTCGGCGCCCGCAGGGAGTGCGTCGACGCCGATCGGAACGTGCACCAGGACCGTCGCCCGCGCGTAATCGTGCAGCAGGTGCGAACCGGGAGCTCCCACCTCGACGCTACCGTCCGCCCGCAGTCGTCCGCGACGGATCTGGTGCTTGTCCCGCGGAGACCGGAGAGCATCGGCCAGCAGTGCACGCTGCACCGGACGGGCCGGATCGAGGCCGGACGCGGCACGCAGGACGGGCCGCAGGAACATCTCGAACGACAGCAGTGCGGACACGGGGTTTCCGGGGAAGGCGACCACAGGCACCGAGCGGTCGTGCTCGCCGATCCGCACTCGTGCCTCGCCGAGTCCCTGCGGGCCACCCGGCTGCATCGCGACCTTCCCGAATCGCACGCCGGCTGGTTCGAGAGCATCGCGCACCACCTCGAATGCGCCGGCGCTGACTCCGCCTGTGGTCACCACGAGGTCGGCATCCGGATGCTGCGAGATCGCGTCCAGCACGGCAGGGGCGTCGTCCGGCGCGAAAGCGGTGCGGACGGTCGCCCCGCACTGCTCGAGAGCCGCGGTGAGCGACGCGGTGTTGGCATCGTAGATCTGTCCGGGGGTCAGCTCATCGCCGGGCGCACGCAGCTCGTGCCCGGTGGAGAGCAGCAGCACGACCGGTCGCGGGCGCACCCGAACCTCGGTGACCCCGGCGGAGGCCAGTGAGCCCAGCTGCGCCGGACCCAACCGTGCTCCGGCGGGAAGGATGGTCGCTCCGACCGCGAGGTCGGCGCCGGCGCCACGGACGAACGCACCGACCTCGACCGGCGCCTGGAAGCCGACTGTCTCGCCCGCCGCACTCTCTTGCTCACCACCGAGTCCGACGAAACGTGGCGGGTCGGCGAGCTCGATCGGCACGACGGCATCCGCCCCCGACGGGATCGGCGCACCGGTCATCACCGGCGATGCCGTCCCGGGAGCGTGCTCGTGCACGGCGTCGCCCGCGGCGCTGGTCACGCCGATGCCGAGCCGCGCCGGCGCGGATTCCGACGCGGAGGCCAGATCGGAGGCGAGCACGGCGTAGCCGTCCATCTGCGAGTTCGTGAACGGCGGCACCTGGATCAGGCTGTGCACGTCAGCGGACAGCACCCGCCCTGAGGCGGCACCAGGCGTCAGTGCGACCAGCTCGGCGTTCGCATCGTCTGTCAGCCGTGCGAGCACGGGGCCGAGCAGTGCGGATACGGCTGCGGCGTGGTCGGCCGGGGCGGCGGGGCTCGAGGTCATGATCCGATCATCCTCCGGCGAAGGGCGGCAGGATGTCGACCTTCGCACCGATCGCGTGCGCAGGGTCGCGACGCACGACTCCGTCGACGAGGAACGAGCCCGAGCGGAGCACGCGCGACATCGGTTCGCCGTAGGTGCGCTCGAGCACCTCGCGCAGCCCGCCGAGGGTCGTCGCCCCACCGAGATCCAGGTCTTCCTGCTCGCGACCGGCTGCCTCGGAGGCGGCGGCGAAGTATCGCACCGTCACGATTGCCATGCTGTCCATTCTAGTTCAAGGGATGGAATTCGAACTTCGTATCGTGGAAACGCCTCGCCCCGCGGTGAAGTTCGACGCGTACTATTGCACCATGATCCCGCTGGTCGAGCCGGGCCCCGCGCTGGAGCCCGAGCGCATCACCCGTTACAGCCGTCAGCTCATGCTGCCCGGCTTCGGTGAGGATGCGCAACGGCGCCTCGGCGCGGCACGCGTGCTCGTGATCGGCGCCGGGGGTCTCGGCAGCGCGATCGTCCCACTCCTCGCAGGATCCGGCGTCGGCACGATCGGCGTGGCCGACGACGACGTTGTCGAACTGTCGAACCTTCACCGCCAGCTCAGCCACGGCACGGGCGACATCGGCCGGGCGAAGGTCGACTCGCTCGCCGACACCGTGCGGGCGATCGACCCGCGGCGCGAGCTGATCATCCACCGCGAGCGACTGACGTCCGACAACCAGCCGGCGATCCTCGAGCAGTACGACCTGATCGTCGACGGCAGCGACAACTTCCCGACGCGTTATCTCTCGAACGACGCCGCAGAACTCGCGGGAAAGCCCCTCATCTGGGGCAGCATCCTGCGCTTCCACGGCCAGGTCGGGGTGGCGTGGCGCGGGCACGGGCCGACCTTCCGCGATCTGTTCCCCGCACCGCCGCCGGCGGACGAGACGCTGTCCTGCGAGCTGGGCGGGGTGCTGCCGAGCCTGTGCACCGCGATCGGATCGCTCATGGCGACGGAAGTCGTCAAGCTCGTGGTCGGCATCGGGGAGCCGTTGCTCGGGCGGGTGCTCTTCTACGATGCGCTCAGCGCCCGCACCCGCGAGATCTCGTACGCCGCCGACGACGAGCGCGCGCCTGTCACCGGACTCATCGATTACGAGCTGTTCTGCGGCGTGCAGGGCGACTCGACCGAGGGCGATCCGGCCGCGACCTCGGCCGCCGAACTGCTGCAGTGGATGAGGGAGGGCCGACCGGTGCAGCTGGTCGACGTGCGCGAGCCGCACGAAGCGCGCGCGCGGCGCATCCCGGGCGGGCAGCTTCTGCCGCTGGGCACCCTCGACGCCGGGGAGAACCCTGCGGTCGACAGCGGCGATCCGATCGTCATCTATTGCGAACGCGACCCGCGCTCCCGCCGCGCCGCCCGCGCGCTCGCCGAACGCGGATTCCCGGTGACGTACCTCGCCGGCGGTGTTCAGGCGTTCACGGCCGTCGGCGGACACGTGGTCGGCGACACTGTGCAGGATGCTGCGATCGACGATCCGGCACGGAAGGAGTCCGTGAACTCATGACCACCTTCGCGCTGATATCGGAGGATCCGATCGACGAGGCCGCGGTGCGTGCCGCCGTCGGTTCCGACGCGCACGGCGCCGTCGTCACCTTCTGCGGGGTCGTCCGCGATCACGACGGTGGTCGATCGGTGCGCTCGCTCGACTATCGCGCGCATCCGGATGCCGCGCGGTTCCTCGCCGAGATCGTCGAACGCGTCGGGGCCGAGACCGGCCTGCTGGTCGCCGCCGCCCATCGCGTCGGAGATCTGCGCATCGGTGACATCGCCCTCTACGCGGCGGCATCCGGCGGCCATCGCGCGGAGACGTTCCGCGCATGCGAACTCGTGGTCGAGGAGATCAAACGCGGTGTGCCGATCTGGAAGAGGCAGCACTACGACGACGGCGTCTCGGAGTGGGTCGGCCTCTGACGTCTGCGCCGAGCGGTGCTCAGCCGCCGATGTAGCTCATCTCGATGCGCTGGCGTGATGCACGGAGTTCGGGTGTGAGGCTGGAGCGGATCTCGGAGTACCGGTCCTCACGCGCTCCCCAGATCGATGCCATGGCGGTGGCGAGCTCTGCGTCGTCGGCCCCTTCGCGCAGCAGCGCGCGCAGGTCGTGCCCCTCGGTGGCGAAGAGGCAGGTGAAGAGCTTGCCCTCAGTGGAGATGCGGGCACGGTTGCAGGTGCCGCAGAACGTGTTCGTCACCGACGAGATCACACCGATCTCTCCTGAGCCGTCCGTGTACCGCCAGCGCTGGGCTGTCTCTCCCGTCACCGTGGGGCCGACCGGCTCGAGCGGATGCAGCGCGCTGATCCGCTCGACGATCTCCGCCGAGGGCACCACTTCGTCGAGTGACCAGCCGTTGGAGGTTCCGACATCCATGTACTCGATGAAACGCAGCGTGTAGGGGGTCCCCTTGAAATGCGACGCCATCGCCTCGATCTCGCCGTCGTTCAGCCCGCGTTTGACGACCATGTTCAGCTTGATCGGCCCCAACCCCGCGGCGTGGGCGGCATCGAGGCCGTCGAGCACGCGCGAGACGGGGAACCGCACGTCGTTCATCTGCTGGAAGAGGTCGTCGTCGAGCGAGTCGATCGAGACGGTGAGGCGGCTGAGCCCGGCATCCTTGAGGGCCTGCGCCTTCACGGTCAGCGCCGAGCCGTTCGTCGTGAGGGCGATCTCGAGCTTCTCGCCCTCGGGTGTGCGCAGCGCGGCGAGACGCGAGATGAGCTCCTCGATGCCGCGGCGCAGCAGCGGCTCGCCTCCGGTCAGGCGCAGTTTGCGCACACCGTGGGCGGCTGCGACGCGTGCGATGCGCTCGATCTCCTCGAAGCTGAGCAGTTCATCACGATCGAGGAATGCGTAGTCACGACCGAATACCGCGCGCGGCATGCAGTAGACGCAGCGGAAGTTGCACCGGTCCGTCACCGAGATCCGCAGATCGCGCATCGGCCGCGCGAACTTGTCGACCAGTCCGCCGGTCGAGGGCAGGCGCGACGCCCCTGTCGCCCGCTCTGGTGCGGGAATCGGAATGCTCGCCATCGCCGTCCCTTTCGTGTGGGCAACGGTAGCACCGCTCAGCGCGAGCGGCGCACAGAGACGTCGTCCTCCGGCACCGAGAAGGTGAGAACGGCCTCGGGGCGGATGCCGGCGTCGACGGCCGCCATCGACGAGCTGTCGACCGCGATGTCCGGATGCTCGACGGTGAACAGTCGCACGCCACCGGGGATCGGCTCGAGGTGAGCCACCGTGCCGCTCCAGGTGTTCGGCGCAGCGCCGACGCCCTCGGACGCCGCGATCGGACCCGCGTGGACCCGCACCGCGCCGGGGGAGAAGACCGCAGTGCCCGACTCGCCGCGCTGCAGCCGATCTCCGCGACCGATCCACGTCGTGGACAGCGATGACGCCGTCGGGGCAGCCGCGTGCAGAACGCCCTCTCGCTCCGCCACCCCCGCGACGAGATTGACACCGGCGATCGCCGCCACGAACGCGGAGTCCGGGTGGCCGAGCACGTCCCTGGTGGAGCCCTCCTGCACGACCCGCCCCTCCTGGAGCACCACGGTCCGCGCAGCCAGCATGACGGCATCCATCGGATCGTGCGTGACCAGCACCATCGGAACGCTCACCCGATCTCGGAGCTCCGACACCAGGCGCCTGGCCTGGGCGGAGGTCTGCACGTCGAGGGCGGCGAACGGCTCGTCGAGCAGCAGCGCATCGGGCGCCGCAGCGAGTGCACGGGCCAGCGCGACGCGCTGGCGCTGCCCTCCCGAGAGCTGCGCGGGTCGTCGATCAGCGAGGTCGACGAGACCGACGTCGTCGAGGTGTCTGCGCGCGATCGCCGCGGCCTCGTTCCGGGGCGTCCCCTGCGCGCGCGGGCCGAACGCGACGTTGTCGAGGGCGGTCAGATGCGGGAAGAGCGTGGTGTGCTGACCGAGCAGGCCGACGCGTCGGCGCTCCGGCGGCACCGATCGGTCCAGCATCCGATCGCCCAGCGCGATCCGGCCGGACACCTCCGCATGCCGCCCGACGTGGTCGAGATGACCGGCGATCGCACCGAGCAGCGTCGACTTCCCCGATCCGTTGGGTCCGAGGACGGCGAGCACTTCGCCGGGGGCGGCCGCTATCGCCGCCTCGAGCGTGAACGTGCCGACGCGGGCGCGGATGTCGACGTCGAGGCTCATCGGACCGCATCCGCTCGCCAGCCGCGCATCAGCAGCAGCACCGCGACGGCGACCATGATGAGCAGCAGCGACAGCGCGATCGCGGTGTCCTCCTGCACCCCTGCCCCGTTGAACGCGGTATAGATCGCGAGCGGCATCGTGCGGGTGACACCCGGCGCGTTGCCGGCGAAGAGCGCGGTGGCACCGAACTCTCCCAGCGCCCGTGCGAAGCAGAGCACGGTTCCGGCCACCAGCCCGGGCGCCACCAGGGGCAAGGTCACCCGGCGGAACACGGTGAACCTCCCCGCGCCGAGCGAGGCGGCGACCAGCTCGTGCCCTGTGCCGGCCGTGCGCAGGGCCCCCTCGGCGGAGATCACGAGGAACGGGAGTGCGACGAAGACCTGGGCGATCACGACCGCGACCGTCGTGAAGGGGATCTGGATCCCGGCAGCGGAGAGGGCGCCGCCGAACATGCCTCCGCGGCCGAGAAGCGAGAGCAGTGCGATGCCGCCCACCAACGGCGGCAGCACGAGGGGCAAGGTCGTCAGCGTGCGCAGGATCGCGGCGAGCCACTGCGGGCTACGGGCGATCACCAGCGCCAGCGGCACGCCGAGGATCACGCACACCACCGTCGCGATCGACGCCGTCGACAGCGACAGCGTGAGCGCTTGCAGCGCCGCGGGCGACGTGATCGCGGCGGGCACCCCCGTCCAGTCCAGACGCGCGAGCAGTGCGATGAACGGCAGCACGAGCACGAGCGCCCCGAGGGCGGCAGGTACCGCGAGCCAGGGCGGGATACGCCCGAGGACGGAGCCGGCCGCCCCGGGGTGTGCCGCGGTCTGCGCGGCGCTCACGGCGCACCGAATCCGAAGTCGTGCAGGACCGCCTGCCCGTCGTCCGAGAGCACGAAGTCGACGAACGCCTCCGCAGCGCCCGGATTCGCGGCATCCGCCAGCGTCGAGAGCGGGTAGACGTTCGTCGCGGTGGCGGCGCCCTCGATGTCGACGGCCCCCACCGCATCGCCGGCCGCCGCGATGTCGGTGCGGTAGACGAGCCCGGCATCGGCCTCGCCGGACTTCACCTTCGCCAGCACCGCTGTCACGTTCTGCTCCTCGCTGGCCGGCGTCACCTCGACGCCGGCGGCATCCAGCAGCGCGCGGGCGGTGGCACCGCACGGCACCTCGGCGGCGCACATCACGACGATCAGGTCGTCGTCTGCGAGAGCGGGCAGCCCGTCGATCCGATCGGGATTGCCCGGTGCCACCGCGAGCTGCATGGTGTTCGTCGCGAACGCCTCCGCGCCTGCGGCGAGCCCTGCGTCGGTCACCTTCGTCATGTTCCGCTCATCGGCAGAGGCGAACACGTCGGCCGTGGCGCCCTCGATCAGCTGGGTCGCCAGCACGGACGAGCCGTCGTAACTGATCGGCAGGACGTCGACGTCCGGATGCTGCGCCTCGAACTGCGCCGCGAGCTCGTCGAACGCTCCGGACAGCGAAGCGGCCGCGAAGATCGTGAGCTCTCCGCTCGGGCGACCATCACCGTCCCCGACCTCTGCGGTTCCGCCGGTGCAGCCGGTGAAGACGAGCGCGGCGGCGAGCACACCGGTCGCTGCCGCGCGTCGATGCGCGGATCGAGAGATCATCGGGCGTCGCCGTCGGTCTCGAGGATGACCATGGTGGCCTTGACCACCGCGACGGCCTTGGAGCCGACGTCGAGCCTCAGCTCCCGCGCGGCCTCGGACGACATCAGAGACACGACGCGGTTGGGCCCGCACTGCAGTTCGACCTGGGCCATGAGTCCGTCGATCTCGACCTTCGTCACCAGACCCGTGAACCGATTGCGTGCGCTCCGCTTGACGTCTCCGACGTCGGTGACCGCCGTCGCCAGCACTTTGGCGTGCGCGGCGAGCTCGGCGCCGTCGACGACCTGTCGGCCGGCACCGTCGTGAGAGACCGAGAGGATGCCGTCGGCGCACCACCTCCGAACGGTGTCGTCGCTGACGCCGAGGAGCGCGGCGGCTTCACTGATCCGAAAATGCGTCATGAGATGCACTGTACCCCCGCATCTGCGGAGGTGCAATGATGGATATCGCATAGCGGAAAACAGATTCCGAAAAAGATGGACGATCGGCTGTTTCGCTGTTAGGGTCATAAAGCCCTGCGACCCGCGAACATCCGGGCACGCAGGTACCCAGAAGCCAGCGGATCGACGAGGACCGCGCATGACACCCGTCGCAACCTCGTCGCATCAGCGTCCGACGCAAGGAACCTCTCCCACATGGACACGATCGGTATCAACCCGTCCACTGCACCGTCGTCGACAGACGGCACCCCGACCCCGGCCGAGTACCTGGCCCGCGCCGTGGATCTCGCGACAGAGAACGTCCGCAACGAAGGCGGGCCGTTCGGTGCCCTCATCGTCTCCTCCGACGGCCAGGTGTTCGAAGGCGTCAACCGCGTGACGGCCAACCTCGACCCCTCGGCCCACGCCGAGGTCACCGCCATCCGCAACGCCTGTCAGGCGCTGGGCACCTTCGACCTCTCCGGAGCCGTGCTCTACACCAGCTGCGAGCCGTGCCCGATGTGCCTCGCCACGTCGCTCTGGGCGCGGGTCGAGAAGGTCTACTTCGCCGCCGACCGCAACGACGCCGCCGACGCCGGCTTCGACGATGCCGTCTTCTACCGCTACTTCGAGGGGGGCCCGGAGGACCGCGCGATCATGCCGGTCGCGCAGGAACCCCTCCCGCCGGCCCAGCGCATCGCCGCATTCACCGAGTGGACCGGCACGGCCACCCGTACCGAGTACTGATCCCGCACTGCCGACTCGATCCATCGACTGGAGCCAATGATGTCTTCAACAACTTCCACACGCGACGACTCGGGCGAAGCGGAACCGCTTCCGCCCGAGCATCCGCCGCTCCCCACCGGAGCGACCACCACCGTCGACGCGAAACCCAAGAACGCCCTCGACCGCTTCTTCGAGATCACCCAGCGGGGGTCCACGTTCGCCCGTGAGATCCGCGGAGGCGTCGTCACCTTCGTGACCATGGCGTACATCGTCATCCTGAACCCGCTCATCCTCGGCGGCGTCGAGGACGTCGCCGGCAACGCACTGCAGAGCGCGCAGATCGGCGCAGCGACCGGCCTCACGGCCGGCGTCATGACGATCCTGTTCGGTGTGATCGCGCGCCTTCCGTTCGCGCTCGCCGCGGGGCTCGGCATCAACTCCTTCCTCGCGGTGGCCGTCGTCGGACAGGTGACGTGGCCGGAGGCCATGGGACTCGTCGTGATCAACGGCCTCCTCATCGTGCTGTTCGGAGCCACCGGCATCCGCACCGCGATCTTCAACGCCGTGCCCCACGCGCTCAAGGCGGCCATCACGGTCGGCATCGGGCTGTTCATCGCGTTCATCGGATTCGTGGACTCGGGCTTCGTCAACCGCACTCCCGGTGGCCCGCCCGTGCAGCTGGGCGACGGCGGCTCGATCACCTCGGTGCCGACGTTCATCTTCCTGATCGGGCTGATCCTGATCGGCGTGCTCGTGGCCCGCAAGGTGCCGGGCGGCATCCTGATCGGCATCGTGGCGTCGACCGTCATCGCGATCGTCGCGCAGTCGTTCCTCAAGCTCGGCACGAGCGCCGAGGCCCCCGGCGGGTGGCACATGACCATCCCGGAACTGCCGACGTCGTTCGTGACCATCCCCGACTTCGGGCTGGTCGGGCAGTTCGACCTCTTCGGCTCGTTCGGGCGCATCGGCGCTCTCGCCGCGACGATGCTGGTCTTCACGCTCGTGTTCTCGAACTTCTTCGACGCGATGGGCACGATGACCGGCCTCGCCAAGAACTCGGGCCTGGCCTACAAGGACGGCACTTTCCCGCGCCTGCGTTCCGCCTTCGTCGTCGAGGGTCTGGGCGCCGTGGCAGGTGGAGCGACCTCGACATCGTCGAACACCGTGTTCGTCGACAGTGCCTCCGGCATCGGGGAGGGGGCCCGTACCGGACTCTCATCGGTGGTCGTCGGCGTGCTCTTCCTGCTGTCGATGTTCTTCACCCCGCTCACGCTCGTGGTGCCGATCGAGGTCGGATCCGCGGCGCTGGTCGTCGTGGGAGCGATGATGATGGCGCAGGTCAAGGAGATCAAGTTCACGAAGTTCGCGGTCGCGCTGCCGGTGTTCCTCACCATCGTGACGATGCCGCTGACCTACTCGATCGCCAACGGCATCGGCGTCGGCTTCATCTCGTGGACGCTGGTGAACGCCCTCTCCGGCCGCGCCAGGAAGGTGCACTGGTTGATGTGGATCGTCGCCGCCGGGTTCACGCTGTACTTCGTGCGCGGGCCGATCGAGACGCTCCTCGGCGGCTGAGACTCGTGGACGGTGCCCGGTGCTGCTCGCGCGGCATCGGGCACCGTCGCGTGCGGTGTCCGGTTCGCGTCCCGGCGATTCGCATGCGGGGAGAAGAGTTTCGGGGCTCCGAGCGTGCCGGAACCCCCGAAAGTCTTCTTTCGACGGTCAGCCGCGGCCGATGTACGGCATGCCAGCCGCGGTGACCGTGAGCTGCGGAACGCTGACCTCGAGCGGCGTGCGGGCGAGCTGGACCACGAGATCCGCGACGTGCGCGGCATCCATCGTCGGCTCCGGTCGACGTGAGCCGTCCGCCTGCAGCGCCCCGTCGTCGACCAGTCGGCCGATCAGCTCGGTGCGGGCGTTGCCGATGTCGAGCTGGGTCGCCGTGATGCGGTGCGGGCGTCCGTCGAGCTCGATGGATTTCGTCAGTCCGGCGATCGCGTGCTTCGTGGTCGTGTAGGCGACCGAACGCGGGCGGGGCGTCTGGGCCGAGATCGAACCGTTGTTGATGATGCGGCCGCCGGCCGGCGACTGCGTCATCATCTGGCGGAACGCCGCTCCTGCGCAGAGCATCGCGCCCGTGAGGTTCACGGCGAGCGTCGACTCCCAGTCCGCGGAGGTGAGCTCGCCGATGTCGGCGCTCGGTCCGAACACCCCCGGCATTGTTCACCAGCACGTCGAGGCGGGCGAAGCGCTCCACATGAAGAGCGATCAGTCGTTCGACCTGCGCCGCGTCGGTGATGTCGGTCTCGGCGACGAGTGCGTGCGGATCGCCGGCGGCGGTCTCGTGCAGCGGCGCTCCGCGCCGGCCCGCCAGGGTCACGCCGAAGCCCGCGGTGAGCAGCGCACCGGCGATCGCGCGGCCGATGCCGCTTCCCGCGCCGGTGACGATGACCGAGGCGTGCGGGGTGCCGGTCACCGGTCGTCACCCGCGACGGCGACCGGTGCCGCCTCGTCGATGAGCTGCAGGATGCGGGCCGCGACGCTGACCGCGATGACGGCCGGCTGCTTCCCCGACACCTCCGGCACACCGATCGGCGTGGTGACGCGGGCGAGGTCGGCGTCGCCGTGTCCGAGCTCGGTGAGCTTCTTGCGGAATCGCGCCCACTTCGACGACGAGCCGATCAGACCGATCGAGCGGATGCCGGCCGTGCGCAGCGACTGGTCGACGACGGCGAGGTCCTCGACATGGTCGTGCGTCATCACCAGCACGTGGGCGTCGGCGGGCAGCGTCGTGAGCGCCGCTTCGGGAACAGGGGAGTGCGTGACGTGCACCCTGGCGACGGCATCCGCGAAGACGCCGATGCGACCCGGCTCGCCCACGCGCTCGGGGGCGAGCATCTCGGTACGGGAGTCGATCAGGTGCAGGTCCATCTCGTGCCGGGCGAGGATGCGCGCGAGCTCCAATCCGACATGGCCCAGGCCGAAGATGGCGACGACGGGCACGACCCGCATCGGTTCGAGCATCATCGTGACCTCTCCTCCGCAGCACTGCACACCGTACTCCGTGGTCGCCTTGTCGCTCAGCGTGAGCGTGAGCAGCTCGGGCTCGGCCGAACCGGACGCGAGCATGGAACGGGCGCGATCGATCGCGGTCGCCTCGAGGTTTCCGCCCCCGATCGTGCCGAACACGTCGTCGGGTGAGACCACCATCTTCGCGCCGCCGTTGCGGGGCGCATGACCGCGCACGAGCGCCATGGTCACGACGACGGCGGGAACGCGCCGCGTGCGCAGATCCTGCAGTGCGTCGAGCCAGTCCATCCCGCGTCCGCTCAGCGAACGGCGGCGAGCTCGTGAGCGCCGGCGCGAGCGGGAGCCGCGTCGGCCGAGGCCTGCTGCACGGCGCGCACTGCCCAGAAGACGGCCTCCGGCGTCGCGGGCGAACCGAGCTCGACCCTGTGACCCTCCGGTCCGAACGCACCTACTGCCTCGCGGAGCGCCTCGCGTGCGCTGAACGCGAGCATGAACGGCGGCTCTCCGACGGCCTTGGAACCGTAGACCGCGCCGTCCTCACGAGCATTCTCGAACAGGCGGACGTTGAACTCCGACGGCATCTCCGAGAAGCTGGGCAGCTTGTACGTCGATGCGGACTGCGTCTGCAGGCGGCCGCGGTTCGGTCCGTCGCCGGTGTCCCACCGCAGTTCCTCCAGCGTCAGCCAGCCGACGCCCTGCACGTACGCGCCCTCGACCTGCCCGATGTCGAGCATCGGCGAGAGCGAGTCGCCCACGTCGTGCACGATGTCGACGCGGCGCACGGTGTAGGCGCCGGTGAACTCGTCCACCTCGACCTCGGTCGCAGCGCTCCCGTAGGCGAAGTACTTGAACGGCGAGCCCTGCATGATCTCGGGATTCCAGTGCAGGCCCTCGGTGCGGTAATAGCCGGCGGCGAACAGCTGTACGCGCTGCAGGTATGCGGCCTCGGCCACCTCGGCGAAGGTGAGGGTCTGCGACGTGTTGCCGAGGCCGGTGATCAGGCCGCCGGAGAAGCGCACATCGCGCTCGTCGACGTTCAGCAGGCGTCCGGCGACCGCGGCCATCCGCTCCCTGATCTGCTCGCACGCGTTCTTGACCGCACCGCCGTTGAGGTCGGCGCCGGACGATGCCGCCGTGGCCGAGGTGTTGGGCACCTTGTCGGTGCGGGTCGGCGCCAATCGCACCTGATGCAGTTCGAGGCCCAGCGCGGTCGCGGCGACCTGCAGCATCTTGGTGTGCAGACCCTGACCCATCTCGGTGCCACCGTGGTTGATCAGTACAGAGCCGTCCTTGTAGACGTGCACGAGAGCGCCGGCCTGGTTGAACGCCGCGAAGTTGAACGAGATGCCGAACTTGATCGGCGTCATCGCGAGCGCGCGCTTGACGTGGGGGCTGCCGGCGTTGAACTCCGCGATCTCGGCACGGCGCGCATCGACGTCGGCCTCGTCCCGCAGCTCGTTCCAGATGGTGCCGAGGCGATCGGCATCCTTCACGAGCTGCCCGTACGGCGTGCTCTGACCCGGCTGGTAGAAGTTCTTCTCGCGCAGTGCGAGCGCGTCGATGCCGAGTGCGGGAGCGACCCTGCCCAGGATGTCCTCGATGAGGAAGACGCCCTGCGGGCCGCCGAATCCGCGGAACGCCGTGTTCGACGCCTTGTGGGTCTTCACGATCCGGCCGAGCGCGTGCACGTTGGGGATCCAGTACGCGTTGTCGAGGTGGCACAGTGCGCGGCCGAGCACGGGCTCTGACAGGTCGAGGCTCCAGCCTCCGTCGCAGGTGAGTACGGCATCCAGGCCCTGCAGCAGACCGTCGGCGTCGAAGCCGACCTTCCACGAGATGTGGAACGGATGCCGCTTGCCGGTCATCGTGATGTCCTGCGTGCGGTTCAGGCGCAGCCGCACGGGCCGTCCGGTGAGCTTGGCGCCGAGCGCGGCGATCGCCGCGAACCCGTGCGACTGCATCTCCTTGCCGCCGAAACCGCCGCCCATGCGCAGCGACTGCACGGTGACCTGGTTCGAGGAGAGGTCGAGCACGTGCGCGATGATCTCCTGCGTCTCCGACGGATGCTGCGTCGAGCACTGCACGAAGTACTGACCCTCGGAGTCGATCGTCGCGAACGACGCCTGCGTCTCCAGGTAGAAGTGCTCCTGGCCGCCGAACTCCGTCTCGCCTTCGAAGACGTGCGCAGACGATGCGAGGGCGGATGCCGCGTCCCCGCGCTCGACCGTGCGGGCGATGCCCTGGAAGGAGCCGGCGTCGACGGCATCCTGGATCGTGATCAGCGACGGAAGCGGCTCGTACTCGACCGCGACGGCTGCGGCGCCGAGGCGGGCGGCCTCCTGCGTCTCGCCGAGCACCCACACCAGGGCGTGGCCGTAGAACATCGCCTCGCTGGGGAACAGCGGCTCGTCGTGCTTGATGCCCGCGTCGTTCACGCCCGGGACATCGTCGGCCGTGAGCACACGGACCACGCCCGGCACCTCGTAGGCGCCGGCGACGTCGACCGTGACCTTGGCGTGCGCGTTCGTGGATTGCACTGGCCATGCCGTGAGCACGCCGGCGGTGTGGGCGGCGAGGTCGTCGGTGTACATGGCGGCGCCTGTCACATGCAGTGCGGCGCTCTCGTGCGGGGCGCGGATTCCGACGACGGGGTCGGCCGGACGGTCGGCGAGAGCACTCATGCCGACACCTCCTTGTCGTTGATCACTGTCGTGCTGTAGAGCTTGAGCAGCGCGGTGTTGAGCATGAGCGCGCGGTACTCCGAACTCGCGCGGTGATCCGACATCGGCGTGCCCTCGCTGCCGAGGACCTCGGATGCTGCGCGCACGGTGGCGACGTTCCACGGCTGCCCGACGAGTGCCTCCTCGGTCGCGCGTGCGCGCAACGGAGTCGCGGCCACACCGCCGAGACCGATCTTCGCCGACGTGACGGAGCCGCCTTCGATGTCGAGGGCGAACGCCACCGCGACGCTGGAGATGTCGTCGAAGCGGCGCTTGGCGATCTTCTGGAACGAGGTCACCTTCGCGAGGGGCAGGGGGATGCGCACGGCGCGGATGAGTTCGTCCGCACGGCGGACCGACTGGCGGTAGCCGGTGAAGTACTCGGCCAGGTCGACCTCGCGCTCGCCGTCTGCCGACGCCAGCACCACGCGTGCGCCCAGGGCCAGCAGCGCGGGGGGAGTGTCGCCGATCGGCGATCCGGTGCCGAGGTTGCCGCCGATGGTTCCGCGGTTGCGGATCAACCGGGAGGCGAACTGCGGGAACAGCTGTGCGAGCAGCGGCACCGTGCCGCCGAGGCGCGACTCGATTTCCGAGAGCGGCAGGCCGGCGCCGATCTCGATCTCGTCGTCGGTGACGGCGAGCGTGCGCAGTTCCTCGTGGTGCTCGATCGCGACGACGAGAGGAGCGCGTGAGCCGCGGATGTTCACCTCGACGCCCCAGTCCGTTGATCCTGCGACGAGCAGAGCATCCGGCTCATCGCGGATCAGACGCAGGGTCTCGTCGAAGGATGCGGGGCGGATGAAGCGGGAGCCGTCGACCGTGGCCGCCGTCGCGACGGCGCCAGGCGCCGGGTCGGCGAGGCGCTGCCGCAGCGGGTCGTCGCCCTCTGGCGAGCCCAGCGCGTACGCGGCGTCGCGGATCGGACGGTAGCCCGTGCACCGGCAGAGGTTGCCGCTGAGCGCGTGCAGGTCGAATCCGTTCGGACCGTGCTCGGCGTCGTGGACGGGGCAGTCCTCGTCGGTGCTCTCGGCCACGGCCTCGCGGCCGTCGCGGTAGTACTCGCCGGCCATGCTGCAGACGAAGCCCGGGGTGCAGTAGCCGCACTGCGATCCGCCGGCTTCGGCGAGCTTCTCCTGCACCGGGTGCAGCGCATCGGGGCTGCCGAGGCCTTCGGCGGTGACGATCTCCTGACCGTTGAGTGCATACACCGGCACGAGGCAGGAGTTCACGGCGGTCCAGGCGGTGCCGCCTTCGGGCGTCGGGGTGGCGAGCATGACGGCGCAGGCACCGCATTCTCCTTCGGCGCAGCCTTCCTTCGCGCCGGAGAGCCCGGCACCGCGCAGCCAGTCCAGGGCGGTGGTGTGCGCAGGAGCGCCCGCGAGGGGGCGGCTGTTCCCGTTGACGTTGACGGCGATGTCATTCATAGGTGGATCTCCTCAGATCCGGCGGTGCTGCGGGAGCGTGCGCCGATCCGGATCCGATGATGCGAGTCTATGCGCCCGACGCTGCCGGGTGGGGGCCGAACAGATTGTCCTGTTTCCAGTATTCGGAAACACTATTCTGTTCCATGGAAAGAATAGGCCGGACGCCGAGCGTGGTCAAGTGCACGCCAGTATGCCCTATGCCCCCGTGAGGAGATCGCCGCCGCTCACCAGTCGTGCACAGTCCCGTCGAGCAGGCGGTTCACCGGCAGATAGGCCTTGGTGTACTCGTGGCCGGCCGCGGCGTCCTCGTCGAGGTCGACGCCGAGACCTGGCTGGTCGCCGGGGTGCAGGAAGCCCCGATCGAACGTGAACGAGGTCTGGAACACCTCGAGGGTCTGCTCGTTGTGCGGCATGTACTCCTGGATGCCGAAGTTGTGGATCGCGAGGTCGAGATGCAGGGCGGCGGCCATGCCGACCGGCGAGATGTCGGTCGGCCCATGGATGCCGGAGCGGATGCCGTAGATCGCGGCGAAGTCGAGCAGCTTCTTCATGGCGGTGATGCCGCCGGTGTGGGTGACGGCCGAACGGACGTAGTCGATGAGGCGCTCGGTGATGAGGGTCTGATAGTCGAAGACCGAGTTGAACACCTCGCCGATGGCGAGCGGCGTCGTCGAGTGCTGACGCACCAGGCGCAGCGCGGTCTGGTCTTCACCGGGTGTGCAGTCCTCGAGCCAGAAGAGGTCGTACGGCTCGATGTCCTTCGCGAAGCGCGCGGCCTCGATCGGCGACATGCGGTGGTGCCCGTCGTGGAGGATGCGAAGGTCAGTGCCGAAGTCCTCGCGGATCTGCGAGAAGATCCCCGGCATGTGGGAGAGGTAGTTGCGGGTGTCCCAGGTCTCCTCGCTCGGGCGGTCGCCGGAGCGCTTGGCGGGCTCGTAGTCGTAGCGCACGCCGGGGCCGGCGGCCGAGACACCGTAGATCTGGCCCAGGCCGGGCACGCCGGTCTGCACGCGCACCGCGGTGAAACCGAGCTCCTCGTAGCCGGCGATGGCGTTCTTGAGTGCGGCGTAGTCGGTGCCGGAGGCGTGCGCGTACACGCGGACGCCCTCACGGCTCGCGCCGCCGAGCAGCTGGTACAGGGGCATCCCCGCCTTCTTGGCCTTGATGTCCCACAGGGCCATGTCGACCGCCGCGATCGCGGCCATCGTCACCGGGCCGCGCCGCCAGTACGGTCCGCGGTACAGGTACTGCCAGGTGTCCTCGATGCGGTCCTCGTCGCGGCCGACGAGCATCGACGCGACGTGGTCGGAGAGATACGAGGCGACGGCGAGTTCGCGTCCGTTGAGCGTCGCGTCACCGAGGCCGACGATGCCGTCGGAGGTCGTGATCTTGAGGGTGACGAAGTTGCGCCCTGGGCTGGTGATGATGACGTCGGCGATCTCGATGGTCATGTCGTTCTCCTGGAAGTGCGGGTCGGGATGCGGGGGGGGG
>NZ_JBLVOB010000007.1:1134104-1163575 GCF_053543555.1 Microbacterium xerophyticum
GCCGCCCCCACCCCAGGTCACGGTGAGCGGTTCGTTCAGATCGCGTCGCGCGGGTCCGTCAGATCGCGGCCGGCGACCTCCGGCATCCAGATCGAGGCGAACAGTGCGCACAGCGTGAAGACCATGAGCATGATGATGATCGGGATGAACGAGCCCGTGACGGCCGAGACCCAGGCGGCCGCGATGACGGGGCCCGCGCCGGTCGCGACGATGGCGGCGATCTCACGCTCCATGGCCGTGAAGGTGTAGCGGTTGCGGGAGCCGAACAGCTCGGGCAACGTCAGGTTCTCGAGCGAGGCGAAGCTCATCACGGCGAGGTTGTGCAGCACGACGTAGCCGATGAAGACCTGCGTGGTGTCCTTGCTGCTGATCATGAGCATCGTCGGGATGATGACGATGAGCGCGATGATCGACCAGATCATGTACATCCGCTTGCGGCCGAAGCGGTCGCCGAGCCAACCGGACAGCGGCACGGTGATGAAGGCGACCAGCGACGAGACGATCACGGCGTTCACGCCGATCGAGCGGTCCAGCAGAAGCACCACGGTGATGTAGCTGATGAGGTACGTCTGGATCATGCCCGAGTTGCCGGCCTGACCGAAGCGCAGCAGCAGCGCGATCGAGAACGCCTTCCACGGCTTGCGCTGCATGGCCTCGAGCGTGCGGATGTCGTTGGTCTCGGTGGCGAGCTTCACGGCCTCGTCGCGCGAGAGCGCCTTGCCGTCGACGACGTCGTCGCGCTCCTCGAAGACCGGGGTCTCCTTGAGGTTGAAGCGCACCCAGATCGCGAACAGCATGATGACGGCGCTGGCGATGAAGGGGATGCGCCACGCCCATGCGATGACCTCGTCCTCGCTGTACGCGAAGAGCAGGATGGCCCAGATGCCCGAGGCGAGCAGCGTGCCGCAGTTCGTGCCGAGGGCGACCAGGGAGGCGATGATGCCACGGCGTTTGGCCGGCGCGTACTCGGCGAGCATGACGCCGGCACCGGAGATCTCCGCCCCGGCGCCGAAGCCCTGCGCGATGCGCAGCAGCACGAGAAGGATCGGCGCGAGGATGCCCACCTGCGAGTAGGTCGGCAGGAAGCCGATGAGGGTGGTCGCGAGTCCCATCAGGAGGATCGTGTAGAACAGCACCTTCGTGCGACCGGTCTTGTCGCCGAGCCGGGCGAAGAAGAACGCGCCGACCGGACGTGCGACGTAACCGACGCCGTACGTGGCCATCGCGGCGACGACGGCGATCGCGGGGTTCTCCGAGGAGAAGAAGAGATCGGCGAAGACGAGCGCCGCGGCCAGCGAATAGAGCTGGTAGTCCATGAACTCGAGGGCGGTGCCCAGCCATCCGGAGATGGCGGCGCGGACGAGGTCGCGCACCGACCTCTTCGCGGCGGGATCGACGGCCTGAGCCGTCGTCTGCGGTTCTGACATGGGAGGTACTCCTTCGGACCGGGAAACAGGATGGGGTGTGTCGGTGCGGCGGGGCCGCCGGGTGGAGGTGACGAGCTAGAGGGCCAGGAGGACCTTGGCCGAGGCGGACGAGTCGCGGGCGAGCTCGAACGCCGTGACGGCATCGGATGCCGGGAGCACGTGCGAGATGACGGGATCGAGTGCGTCGGACTCGGCCAGCAGCGCGACCGCGTCGTCGATCTCGGTGGAGAAGCGGAAGGCGCCGCGGATCGTGAGCTCCTTCGCGAGCAGGGGAGCCAGGTTCACGCCGATCTCGGCGTTCGGCAGCATCCCGACCTGCACGATGCGTCCCGCGCGGCGGGCGGCGCTGACGGCCTGGGTGAGGGCGGCGCCGACGCCGGAGCATTCGAAGACCACGTCGTACGACTCGCTGTCGATCGTCTCGCGGCCGACGAGGGCGAGCTCAGACGCGCCGAGCGACTGCGCGCGCTCGAGCGGTTCGGGGCGCACGTCACTGGCCCCGACGACGGCGGCCCCCGCGTGCACAGCGGCCGCGACGACGAGCAGGCCGATGGGGCCGGCGCCGATCACGAGCACGCGCGTGCCGCGGATGTCGCCGGCGAGGCGCACGGCGTGGATCGCGACGGCGAGAGGCTCGGCGAGGGCGGCGCGCTCGAGCGGCAGCGCGGCGGGGAGCACGCGGACCATGTGGTCCTCGACGATGAGCAGCTCGGCTGCTCCGCCCTGACGGTGCGGGTCCGCGGCGGCGCTGCCGAAGTAGTCGCCGCCCGGACGCAGATGCGGATGCTCCTCGAGGCCAGGCACGGGGGCGCCGTATCGCGCGGGGTGCACCGTCACAGGGGTGCCGGGGGCCAGGCGACCGGACGGGTCGAGGTCGACGACGCCGGAGAGCTCGTGTCCAGGGGTCAGGGGCTCGCGGATCGTGTACTCGCCGTTGGCGCCGTGGAAGTAGTAATGCAGGTCGGAGCCGCAGATGCCCACGTAGTTCACGCGCAGGCGCACCTCGCCGTCGCCCGGGGTCGGAACCTCGCGGTCCTCCCAGCGGATGTCTTCCTTGCCGTGGATGGCGAGAGCCTTCATGGCTGCATCTCCTTCGTGGTGGTCTCGGATGCCGAGGTGGCATCGGCGATCGCGGCGTCGACGCCGCGCCGCTGGACGATGTCGATCAGGTCGCCGACGCGCTCGATGAACGCATCCTGGGATCCGAGTCCATCACCGAACAACTGGAGTTCGCCGATCACGCGCTGAGCCAGCTCGCGACCGTCCCTGGCACGCGCCGCGTATCCGGCCAGGCGCCCGCGGGCGCCGTCGGTCATGGCGGCGGCGTGACGTCCGGGATCGAAGCCGGGCAGCGGCGCGATGCACGACAGGTACCCGGCGACGGTCAGTGCGATCAGGTGCGGCATCTCGCCCGCACGCAGCGCGCGCAGAGCCGGCTCGGGGATGCGCTGGCGCAGCTTGACCGAGCCGTCGGTTCCGACCTGGCTGGTGCGGTGGCCGAGGGCACTGTTGGCCCAGCGGTCGAAGAGCTCGCTCTCGTACGCGCGGATGTCGAGTCCCGATGGCACCTCGATCGAGGGCTCGTACTCGTCGCGCAGCACGGCGCGGGCGGCGCGTTCGATGCCTTCGAGTCCGATCGCCTCGGGGATCGTTCCGACATCGCTCAGCGCGCCGAGGTAGGCGATGAGGGAGTGCGTGCCGTTGAGGAGCCGCACCTTCATCTGCTCGTAGCGTCCGACCTCGTCGGTGAACACGGCGCCGCCGGCCTCCCAGGCCGGGCGACCACCGGCGAAGCGGTCTTCGATCGCCCACATCGTGAACGGCTCGGCCGGCACGGGGATGTCGTCGCGAGCGCCGAGCAGGGTGGTCACCCTGGTGCGCAGCTCCGCCGTGGTCGCCGGCACGATGCGGTCGACCATGCTCGAGGGGAAGGACACCCCGCGGTCGAGGAACGCCAGCGCCTCTGCCCCGTCGGACCCGGGGAGCTCGTGCAGGAACTCGCGGACGAGCTTCTCGGTATGGGTGCCGTTGGATGCGAGGTTGTCGCAGCTGAGGATCGAGATCGGCTCGCCGCCGGCCCCGGCGCGGGCCTGGAGGCCGCGGGCGAGCTGACCGATCGTCGAGCGGGCGGCGCCGCCCCGCAGGTCGGATCTCACGGTGTCGTCGTCGAGGTCGAGGTGCTGTGTCGCGGGAGAGTAGCTGTAGCCGTTCTCGGTGACGGTCAGTGTCACGATCCGGATGCCGGGGTCGGCGATCTGGGCGACGACGCGCTCGGGCTGCTCGGCGCCGACGAAGGCGTCGGTGTGCACGCCCGGGATGGTCAGCGACGTGCTGCCGGGGGCGATCGTGGCGACCGAGTAGAGAAGATCCTGGGCGTGCAGGGCGTCGACGATCGAGCGGGAACGCGAGGCGACGCCGACGATTCCCCAATCGCCGCCTGCGGACTGCAGCGCTGCGGCGGTGTAGACGGCCTGGTGCGCCCGGTGGAAGCTGCCGAGGCCGAGGTGCAGGATGCCCGAGCCGGTGGGGGCGACCAGCGGTGCTGCCGTGGCCGGTGTGGCACGACTCAGGACCGGGGCTTCGAGGCTCACGCGGTGGCTCCTTCGCTTGGGCCGCGCACCGGTGAGGGTGATCGGCGGTGATCGTCGTGCAACTAGTATGTATGAGTTGTACAAACACGTCAAGCCGATTTGCATCGCGATCGAGGATCGTAGGATTGTCGCGAGGGTGGGAGATCGAGATGGCAGCGACGCTGACTGACGTGGCACGGCATGCAGGCGTGTCCATCGCGACTGCCTCCCGTGCCTTCGGCGAGCCCGACCGTCTGGCGCCGAACACGCTGGGGCGCGTGCTCCAAGCGGCGAGCGACCTGGGTTACGAGACGCCGCAGTCGGCCACGGCCACCCGTACCTTCGGGGTCGTCGTGCCCGATGTCTCCAATCCCGTGTACGCCACCCTGCTCAAGGCGATCCAGGGTCAGGCCTGGCACGGACGCCATCGCATCGTGCTGTTCGACGCCGACGAGGACCTGCGCAGGGAGCGCGAGCAGATCGAGCAGGCCCGTCGGCTCGACGGCATGCTGCTGTGCTCTCCGCGTCTGCCCGACGCCGAGGTGCTCGAGCTGGTCGGCGACACCCCGTACGTCGTCGTGAACCGCCAGATCGACGGTGCGCCCTGCGTGCTGATGGATGCGGAGCACGGTCCGGCGCAGGCGATCGAGCATCTCGCCGCGCTCGGGCACACGCACATCGCCTATGCGGCCGGTCCCCGTGGATCGTGGGCCGACATCCGCCGGGCGGACACGATCGCACGGGCGTGCGAGCGCCACGGCATCCGCCTCACCCCGCTCAATCATCAGGCGGCGTCGATCCAGGGCGGCCGCGCCGCTGCGGCGCCGGCCGCGGCGAGCGGTGCGACCGCCGTCGTCGCCTACAACGATCTCGTCGCTCTCGGCCTCGAATCGGGACTGCTGGAGCTGGGCAAGAAGTGCCCCGCCGACATCAGCATCGTCGGCATCGACGACATCGACCTCGCCGGCGCGGTCACGCCGGGGCTCACCACCGTGCGGATGCCGATCGCCCGAAGCGGCGCCCTCGCGGTCGACCTGCTGCTGCAGGCGATCGTCGGAACGGCGATAGACGACATCACGCTCGGCTCGCAGCTGATCGTGCGAGCCTCCACGGCGGCGCCGGCGGCAGTGCCCGCTTCCTGAGGGTTCGCCGCTCCCGTTCGGGAGGAGAACTCCCCGTCGGGCGGAGGAATCCGCGTGAAATCTCCGCCCGAGAGGGAGAAGTCCTCCCGACAGGACCCGCCGAGTCGTCCAGAACAGCCCTCCGATAGCCTGACGGCGGCCCGCACCTCAGGCCGCGCCCGCCAAGGCTCAGACCGCGCCAGACACCTTCGAGATCTCTCCGACGACCTCGCGCAGCACGGGGATGGCACGCTCGGCGAAGCCCTCGTCGACGCGGGCGACCGGTCCCGACACCGAGACCGCGGTGAGCGTGGGCATGTCGGGAACCGCCATGGCGTAGCAGCGCACGCCGATCTCCTGCTCCCCGTCGTCGATCGCGTAGCCGCGCTCACGGGTAAGGGCGAGATCGGCCAACAGGGCGTCGATCGTCCCGAGCGAGTGCTCGGTGTCGCGCGGCAGTCCGGTGCGGGAGACGATGTCGCGGACGGCGTCATCGCTCATCTGCGCGAGGATCGCCTTGCCGACGCCCGTCGAGTGCAGGTAGGAGCGGCGGCCCACCTCGGTGAACATGCGCATCGCGTGCGGAGACGGCGCCTGCGACACGTAGATCACGCGGTCACCGTCGATCGTGGCGAGGTTGGACGTCTCGCCCAGGCGCTCGACGAGGTCCTTGAGCTGCGGCATCGCGATCCGACCGAACTTGCGGTTCGCGGCCTCGCCGAGACGCACGAGTCGCGGGCCGAGCGCATAACGCCGATTCGCGAGCTGGCGGGCGTACCCGAGTGAGACGAGGGTGCGCAGCAGGCGATGGATCGTGGGCAGCGGCAGCTCGGCGGATGCCGACAGCTCACTGAGCGTCACATCGCCGCCGGCGTCGGCGATGAGCTCGAGCAGGTCGAAGACTCGGGTGACGGACTTCACTCCGTCGCTGGATCCAGCGGCCATTCCGATACCTTTCGTGGCGTGCTGCGCGCCGCGTTGGGCAGCACGCGATTATCCGCATCGCGGAAATCATTATTCGCCAGAGTAGCCCATGACTCGGGGTGGTCCGGCGCGGCATCGACGGTGGCCGTGCTTCTCGAATGCTGTTCGACAGCTGAAGTATCTGTCTGATAGGTTGGAGTGACCTGATCAACTCGAGGACGAAGGATCATGAGCTACACACCCGATGCGATCCGCACCATCACCCTGTCGACCCTGAGACTGCCGCTTGCGACGCCCATCTCCGATGCGAAGGTCTTCACCGGTCGCCAGCAGCCCATGACCGAGGTCGTACTGCTGCTCGCGGAGATCATGACCGAGCACGGATTCGCCGGGCACGGCTTCAGCTACTCCAAGCGCGCCGGTGGCCCTGCCCAGTACGCGCACGCACGGGAGGTGGCCGGTGCGGCGATCGGAGAAGACCCGAACGACATCGCGAAGCTCTACACGAAGCTGATGTGGGCTGGTGCGTCCGTCGGACGCTCCGGTGTCGCGACGCAAGCGCTCGCAGCGATCGACATCGCCCTCTACGACCTCAAAGCGAAGCGCGCGGAGCTTCCCCTGTCGAAGCTGCTCGGTTCTCATCGCGACGCGGTCCGCACATACGACACGTCCGGTGGCTTCCTCAACGCCTCGATCGATGAAGTGCGCGAGCGCGCATCGCAGTCGATCGCGGAGGGCATCGGCGGCATCAAGATCAAGGTCGGTCTTCCAGACGCCGCCGAAGACCTGCGGCGGGTGCGCGCCGTCCGCGAGCACATCGGCGACCACGTGCCGCTCATGGTCGACGCGAATCAGCAGTGGGACCGCGCCGGGGCGCTGCGCATGGGGCGGCGGCTCGAAGAGTTCGACCTCGTCTGGATCGAGGAGCCCCTCGATGCCTACGACGCCGTGGGCCATGCTGATCTCGTCCGCGCGCTGGACACCCCCATCGCAACGGGTGAGATGCTCGCGTCGGTCGACGAGCACGAGCGGCTCATCGCGGCACGCTCGTGCGACATCCTCCAGCCGGATGCTCCTCGCATCGGCGGTATCACTCCTTTCCTGCGGCTCATGACTCTGGCCGATCACGCCGGTCTCGATCTTGCGCCGCACTTCGCCATGGAGATCCACCTGCACCTTGCCGCGTGCTATCCGCGCGAACCGTGGGTCGAGCACTTCGATTGGCTCGATCCGCTGTTCGAGGAGCGGCTCGAGATCCGCGACGGCCGGATGCTCGTGCCGGACCGCCCGGGCCTCGGCTTCACCTTCAGCGACCAGGCACGTGCCGGGACGACCGACACCACCACGATCGGGCGGTGAGAAGAGGGCGCGTCCTCTTCCTTCTCCCACCTGACACGACATACCCTCAGCGAGGCCGCTGAGCGACAGAGAGGTCAAAAACAATGTCAGAAAAGCTCTCCACACGCCGGATGTGGTGGATCGCGCTCATCTCGGGCATGGCGTCGTACATCGACGCCGCAGCGATGACTTCGAGCGGCACCGCACTCGTCCTGCTCAAGGACACGCTGTCACTCACTCCGGAGATGATCGGCGTGCTGTCATCCGCGCTCACGTTCTCGGTTGCGATCGGCGCGCTGTTCGGCGGCCGGTTGGGCGACCTCCTCGGCCGCAAGACGGTGTTCATCGCGACGATGGCATTCATCGCGATCGGATCGCTGCTGCTCGTGTTCGTCGAGGTGTTCCCCGGTCTTCTCGCAGGGATGATCCTCGTCGGCCTCGGCGCGGGCGCCGACCTGCCCGTGTCGCTCGCGACGATCGCCGAGATGGCGAGAGCGGGCCTTCGCGGGAGCATGCTCGGCTTCAGCCATCTGCTGTGGAAGATCGGCAGCATGGTCTCTCTCGGCCTTGCCACGCTCGTCGGGTCCATGGGTCAGCTCGGGGCACAGATCCTCTTCGGTCACATCGTCATCGCCACGGTCCTGACTCTGATCGGTCGTCTGTCGGTGCCTGAATCTGCCAGGTGGCGCGCCGATCGACTCGCCGAGAAGGCCCAGGCGACCAGTCGCTCGGATGCTGCTCTCGGCTGGAGCACGCTGAAGACCCTCGTGAAGCCGCCGTTCGTGACGTACTTCCTCGCCCTTGCGATCTTCTACACGCTCATGAACCTCGGATCGAACACGGTCGGCCAGTACGGCGCGTACATGTACACCGAAGTGGCCGGATCCAGCGTCCAGGTCTTCTCGACCGTCAAGCTCATCACGATGTTCCTCGGCGCGATCCTCGTCGTCGTGTTCATGAAGGTCGTCGCGACCAGATGGCGCATGACGTGGTTCGTCATGGGTGCGATCTGCACGATCGTCGCGATGGGCGTCCCGCTCGTGTTCGGCCCCGAGAACGTGTGGGCGCTCAATGTCATGATGTTCCTGTGGCTGCTCGGCACCGTCTTCGCCGGCGAAGGCATCATGAAAATCTGGACGCAGGAGTCGTTCCCGACGCTGCTGCGTTCGTCGGCGCAGGGAGCGATCATCGCGATCGCCCGGTTCGGATCGGGCGGCCTTGCGCTCGTCACCCCCTTGGTGCTGGCGAACGGCCCTCGCGCGCTCTTCGCGCTGCTCGGAGGCGCCTGCCTGGTCGCCGTCGTACTCGCGTTCGTCGTGTTCAGTCGCCAGCGCACGGCTGTGATCGACGAGGAGGAGGCCGCGGAGGATGCCGCGACCGCGGTCGCCTCCACGGACACGCGGGTGAGCCGATGACCCACGGGGTCACCGATATCGTGCGGGCCGTCCGTGAGGGCGGTCCGCACGCTGCGCCGCTCATGCGCTGGTGGTGGTTCTCGTCGCATGTGAGCGCCGAGGCGATCGATGCCGATCTCGACGCGATGCGTGCGTCAGGCATCGGGGGAGTCGAGGTGTCGTTCGTCTACCCCGTCGCACCAGAGAGCGCAGACTTCCTGTCCCCCGCCTTCCTGGAACTCGTCGGCCATGCGGCCAGGGGAGCGGAGGCACGGGGTATGCGCTTCGACCTCACCCTCGGCGCTGGATGGCCGTTCGGCGGCCCGCACATCGGCGAAGATCATGCCGCGCGTCGGTTGCACTGGGAGCGCGTCGAACTCCCGCCGGGCACGGTGGAGATCGGATACCGCCCTCCGTTCGACGGCGACATCCTCATCGGCGCCTACGTCGGAGCCGGTTCGTTGCAGGAGGCGCCTGCGTCGTGGGAGCGGGTCGAGCTCGCGGAGCGCATCCGCGTTCCGGAACTCGGTCGAGGCCCCCGGGTTCTCCTCGTCGCGCTATCGCGGCTCACGGGCCAGAACGTCAAACGCGCGCCGCAGAGCGGTGAAGGCCTCGTGCTCGACCACTACTCGGCTGCCGCAGCGCGGGTGCACCTCGACGCCGTCGCCGAGCCTCTGGTGCGCGCCGCCGGTGCCGAGCGGGTGCACGCGGGATTCTGCGACAGTTTCGAGGTGTACGAAGCGGACTGGACGCCGCGGCTGCCGGAGGAGTTCCACGCTCGGCACGGATACGACCTGCTTCCCGTGCTCTGGATGCTGCACACCGGTGGTCGCGGTTGCGAACGCCTCCGCGCAGACCTGCTCACCACGCTCACCGAGCTGTTCGAGGAAGGATTCCTCGCGGTCTTCCGCCAGTGGGCATCCGAGCGCGGCATCCTCTTCCGTGCGCAGTGCTACGGCGAGCCGCCGATGCTCACCAGCAGCTTCCGGCACGTCGACCTCTTCGAGGGGGAGGGGTGGGGATGGCGCCGTTGGACCAAGAACAGCTGGGCTGTCTCCGCGGCGAGTGCATACGGGAGGCAGCTCGTGTCATCCGAGACCTGGACCTGGGTGCGCTCGCCCTCCTTCCGAGCGGGACCCCTTGATCTGCTGGCCGAGGCATATGAGCACCTCCTCGCCGGCGTGAATCTCATCATCGGGCACGGGTGGCCGTTGGGCGCGGCGCTCGGAACGGATCAGCCCGTCTTCTATGCATCCGGTGCGATCGATTCGCGGAACCCGTGGTGGCACGTGGCGCCGGAACTGTTCGGAGCGATCGAGCGCGTATGCGCGGCGCTTCAGCTCGGTCGGCGTACTGCCCAGGTCGGCGTCTATCACGCGGTCTCCGACTTGCGCGCCCGTGCCGAGGGTGAACGCCCCTTCGACATGTGGCGTCAGACCCGACGGTTCGTCGACGACGCATTCGTCGCGGCACTGCGCACGACGGGGCTCGACTACGACCTCGTCGATGACGATTCCCTCGTGGCGGGAGGTACGGACCGGTTCGAGGTGATCCTCATCCCGGCGGGCAGCAGGCTGACTTCTGCCGCGGAAGAAGCGCTGCAGCGTGACACGACGCGGGTCGTTCATCTCTCAGAATTCGGAGGCGACGCTCGCGACGTCGAGATCCGTGAGGCGCTGGGCGGCGTCATCCCTCCGATCATGACGAATCAGCCGGCATCCGTCGGCGTCGCCACTCGGCAGCTCGACGACTCGCTGCTGTCGCTCGTCGTGAACACCGCAGAGACCGAGAGCCTCGTCGAGGTCGCCTCGCCGCAGGGCGATCGCGCCGTGACGGTGTGGGATGCCGTCTCCGGTGCCGTCCGTGCAACGTCGACCGGGGGTGCTGTCGCGGTCCGGCTGGGCTCGTACGAGGGGGTGATCGTCGCGCAGTCGGATGCGCCGCTCGCTGCCATTGCGAACCGCGCCTCGGAACACGGCGGCGTCGTGCCCCTCGCAAGGTGGGCCGTGGTCGGCGACGGCGACGCGCGAGCCGTCACGCTGCCCCACGTCTGGGAGGAGGATTCGCTCGTCGCTCCCGAGGTCGAGTCGCTCGCGTACGAGACCGAATTCGAGCTCGGCGAGCCTTCGTCTGTGACACTCGACTTCGGTGACGTGCTGCCACCGGTGCCCGATTCCATTGCCGATGGCGGCCTGCGCGGCAACTCGTTCGCTCTGCCCGCGGATCCTCCCATCGGCGTCTCCGCTCGCGTGTTCCTCGACGGGGTGCCGGCAGGGAACGTCTGGCGGAGCGCGTTCATCGCACCTCTCGGCGAGGTGCGGGCGGGGCGGCACCGGCTGCGCGTGGAGGTGACGAGCGTCGGCGTGCGCGGGACGGCGGCGGAGGCGATCGATGGGGGCGCGGCGGAGGTCATCGCCGCACACGGCGTGCGCCACCGCGTGCAGGATGCCGCGCACCGTACGGCCGGTATCCGCTCGGGCATCCTCCGGGATCCGGTTCTGCGCATCGGCGTCTGCTGAGCGGCATCCCCTTCGTTTGCGGCGCATTGTCCGAGAGTCGCGTCGTGGATGGGACGATGGACAGATGACCACGTCGCGCGCCGAGGATATCGGACGGGTACTCGCACAGCGGATCATCGACGGCGAGATCGCCCCCGGTGATCGACTCCCCAGCGAGGGGCGGCTCGTCGAGGAGTTCGGCGCGAGCAGAACAGTGATCCGCGAGGCGCTGCAGCGGCTGCAGTCGCGCGGTCTCGTGCGCACGAGAGTGGGATCGGGGAGCTACGCGCTCACACCCCCTTCGGACACCGGATCCGAGAGCTGGCTCACGGCGCGCAGCGAAGCCGAGCGCGACGAGCTGCACGGCCTGCGCATCGCCATCGAGTCCGAGGCCGCGGCGCTCGCTGCGCGTGCGCCTGCTCCCGCGGACCTCGGCGAGATCGATGCAGCGCTCACCACCCTCATCGAGGCGTCGTTGCCGGCGCAGTCCCTCGAGGCCGACTTCGCCTTCCACCGCGCGGTCGCCGCGGCATCGAACAACCGCTACCTGCTTGCGATGCTCGACCACCTCGGTGCCAGGGCCATCATCCTGCCGTCGGCGCGGATCGCGGATGCGCAGCGCGCCGCCGAAGAGACCGCTGCCGTGCTCGCCGAGCATCGCGCGATCGCCATGGCCATCCGTCGCGCCGATCCGCTGGCAGCAGCAGCTGCGATGCGCGCGCACCTCACGGCATCCGCCGCCCGTCGTTCCCCGCACTGATCCGCTTCGCCGGCCACGTCCACCGACCACTGGCGTCGTACTGCCCCAGCGCGATCGTGACCATGACCCTCATCAGGATCGGAGGGTGCGCATTCTTGTAAGTTTCCGTATAGTGGATGTCAAAGTCCAGGATGCGAGAGGATCCGTTCAATGATGAATCAGAGTACCGATGGTGGCGTCCAGATCACACGTCAGCCCCGCATCGACGCGGCGGACGACATCCTCAGCGCCGAGGCCCTCCGTTTCGTGGAAGACCTGCACCGTGAATTCGACACCAGAAGGCGGGAGCTGCTGCTGGCACGCCAGCTCCGTCGTGAGCAGGTCGCCCGCACCGGGCGGCTCGACTTCCTCCCCGAGACCGCGCACATCCGTGAAGGGGACTGGCAGGTCGCTCCGGCACCGGCCGCCCTGCAGGACCGCCGCGTCGAGATCACCGGCCCCGCCTCTCCCGCGAAGATGGCGATCAACGCCCTGAACTCCGAGGCGCGCGTCTGGCTGGCCGACCTCGAAGACGCCTCGAGCCCCACCTGGGAGAACGTGGTCGAAGGGATCAGGAACCTCCGCGACGCCGCCCGCGGCACGCTCGCCTACACATCGCCCGCAGGCAAGCCGTACGCCCTGCGCACGGATGTGCATCGCCCCACCGTCGTCGCCCGTCCTCGCGGATGGCACCTCTCGGAGAGCCACGTGCTGATCGACGGCGAACGTGCGAGCGCGTCGCTCGTCGACTTCGGGCTGCACTTCTTCCACACCGCCCGCCAGCTCATCGCCAATGGGCACGGCCCGTACTACTACCTGCCCAAACTCGAGAGCCACCGCGAAGCGCGTCTGTGGAACGATGTGTTCGTGCATGCTCAGGATGCTCTCGGCATCCCCCAGGGGACGATCCGCGCCACGGTGCTGATCGAGACGATCCCTGCGGCCTTCGAGATGGATGAGATCCTCTACGAGCTGCGCGAGCACGCCTCGGGTCTCAATGCCGGACGCTGGGACTACCTGTTCAGCCTGATCAAGGTGTTCCGCGATCAGGGCGAGGCCTTCGCCCTGCCCGATCGCGCGGATGTCGCGATGACCGCGCCCTTCATGCGCGCCTACACCGAACTGCTCGTGAAGACCTGCCACCGGCGCGGTGCCGTCGCGATGGGCGGGATGGCGGCATTCGTGCCGAACCGTAACGACGTGGAGGCGACGAAGGCCGCCTTCGACAAGGTCCGTGCCGACAAGACCCGTGAGGCCGGCGACGGCTTCGACGGCTCATGGGTCGCGCATCCCGACCTCGTCCCGATCTGCCGAGAGGTGTTCGACGCCGTGCTCGGCGAGCGTCCGAACCAGCTCGACCGACAGCGGCCGGAGGTGGCTGTGACCGCTGACGAACTGCTCGACGTCGCATCGGCATCCGGAAGCGCGACCGAAGCGGGGCTGCGCACCAACCTCGCCGTGGGCGGCACGTACACCGCGGTGTGGCTCTCCGGCAACGGCGCCGTCGCGATCAACAACCTCATGGAGGATGCCGCGACCGCAGAGATCTCGCGTTCGCAGATCTGGCAGCAGCTGCGCAACGGCACCGTGCTCGCCGACACCGGAGCGCAGGTGACGGCCGAATTCGTCGAACGAGTGCTGGCCGAAGAGGTCGCCAAGCTCGCCGCCGCGGTGGGCGACGAGGACTTCGAGCGGTTCTACCAGCCTGCGGCCCGCCTGATCTCGCAGATCTGCCTCGATGACGAGTACGTCGACTTCCTGACCCTGCCGGCATACGAGTTGCTCACGGATGCCGCGGCAAGGGTGGACGCATGAGCAGCGGCATCAGCGACGCCGACCTGTCGAGGATCGATCAGCACCTTGCCTCCACCGACGAGCTTCTCGAGACCGTCTACCCCGGCGACAGCGGCGCGCGTCAGCCCGTGCACACGGTCTACGTCGCGGCGGACCGGTTCACGCCTGACCTCGCCGCGCAGTGGGGTGCGCAGGCGCTCGCCGCCGTCGAGGCGGCCGGCGGGATGGAGAGCCTCGCCGCGCAGGTCGGAATCGAGCCCGGCCTCATCGGCGAAGTCGCCGGTCGCGTGGCGCGCAAGCTCGCCATGGAGCCGATCGAGGATCTGCGGCTCGACTTCGAGGACGGCTACGGCGACCGCGGCGACGTCGAGGACGCGGATGTCGCGGACGCGGTGTCGAAGGTGTCGGATGCCGTGGCATCCGGATCGGCTCCGCCCTTCATCGGCATCCGCTTCAAATGCTTCGAGAAGCCGACCCGCGCTCGCGGCCTCCGCACCCTCGACCTGTTCATCGGGGGACTGCTCGATGCCGGTGGGCTGCCCGACGGACTCGTGCTCACGCTGCCGAAGGTGACGACGACCGCGCAGGTCGAAGCGATGGTCATGGCGGTGCAGGCGCTCGAGCGCGTGCACGGACTGGATGCCGGTCGTCTGCGCTTCGAGGTGCAGGTCGAGACGCCGCAGCTCGTGCTCGGCGCCGACGGGCGCTCGCCGCTAGCGCAGCTGCCGGTGGTCGCTCCGGGTCGTATCTCCGGCCTGCACTACGGCACCTACGACTACAGCGCCTCACTCGGGATCGCGGCGGGGTACCAGTCGATGGAGCATCCGGTCGCCGATCTCGCGAAGGAGATCATGCAGCTCGCGGTCGTCGGTACCGGCATCCGCCTCTCCGACGGCTCGACCAACATCCTCCCGGTGGGCGAGCGCGCGGCCGAGGCGTGGGCGCTGCATGCGCGACTCGTGCGGCGTTCGCTCGAACGCGGCTACTACCAAGGCTGGGATCTGCACCCGCATCAACTGGCGACGCGCTATCTCGCGACCTACGCCTTCTACCGGCACGGCTATGCCGATGCCGCGGCGCGGTTGCGCACGTACCTCGCGCACGAGGAGGGCGCCGTCATGGACGAGCCGGCCACGGCGCGGGCGCTGGCGTGGTTCGTGCTCCGCGGAGTGCAGTGCGGAGCCATCGACGCCGACGAGGTGGCTGCGGACATCGGCATCCGAGTCGATGCGCTCACCGCGCTCGCTCATCCCAGGCTCTCAGAGCACGCGCTCGCGGACGCCTGACGTCCCCCAGAATTCGAAGGAGAATCATGAGCTACTACACACCGGCCGGCGGCCTGCCGGACCAGACGACGCTGCTCACGGACCGTGCCATCGTCAAAGAGGCGTACACGGTCATCCCCAAGGGCGTCTTCCGCGACATCGTCACGAGCAACCTGCCGGGTTTCACGAAGACGCGCTCGTGGATCATCGCGCGTCCGATCGCCGGATTCGCCACGACGTTCTCGCAGCTGATCGTCGAGATCCAGCCGGGTGGAGGGGCCTCCCGCCCTGAGCCGGAGGCGGGCGTCGAGGGCGTCGTCTTCGTGACCGCAGGCGAGCTGACTCTGACGCTCGCGGGCGAGCAGCACGTGCTCGCTGGAGGGGGCTATGCGTTCCTCGCGCCGGGGGAGACGTGGTCGCTGGCCAACGAAGGTGCGGCGCTGACGTCGTTCCACTGGATCCGCAAGGCCTACGAGCGCGCGGAGGGCATCGGTTTGCCGACGTCATTCGTGACGCGGGATCAGGACGTCGCGCCGCGCGAGATGCCGGACACCGACGGGGCATGGGCCACGACCCGCTTCGCCGATCCCGATGATCTGTCGCACGACATGCACGTCAACATCGTGACGTTCCAGCCCGGAGGATCGATCCCGTTCGCCGAGACGCACGTCATGGAGCACGGCCTCTTCGTGCTCGAGGGCAAGGCCGTGTACCGCCTCAACGACGACTGGGTCGAGGTCGAGGCCGGCGACTTCATGTGGCTGCGCGCCTTCTGCCCGCAGGCCTGTTACGCCGGCGGACCAGGGCCGTTCCGCTACCTGCTCTACAAGGACGTCAACCGCCAGGTCATGCTGACCCGCGGTGGGGATCCGCGCCCCTGGGGGTGAGGCCGCGCCGGGCTGCCGCACCCGCGTGGATCTCGGAAGCATTTCCCGGGTTCAGCATCGCGATGGCCCGTGATTTCCTTCCGGCAGCCCGCTGATTGCGTGCTCATCCTTGGCGTAGAGCGATCGCACGACGGATGCCGGCGATGAGCATCTCCGGCTTGTCGAGGTCGGCCTGGGTGAGGCGGATGACGATCCAGCCCGCGCTTTCGAGACAGCGCTGCCGCTGGATGTCTTTGCGCCACTGGTCCTTGTCCGTACGATGGCCGTCTCCCTCGTACTCGAACGCGATCTTCCACTCCGGATACGCGAGGTCGGTGCGACCGAGGAACTGCCCTTCAGTCCACACCTCGTGCTGCACGACGGGTTCGGGCAGACCGCTGTCGATGAGCAGCAGCCGGGTCTCGGTCTCCTTCGGCGATTCGACCCTCTCGCGTGCGAGCGGCAGGGCGGCGCGGATCGTCGCGCGCCCGCGGAACCTCTCCCATTCCTCGAGCCGACGGCTGATCTCGGAGCGCGTGCTGAGCGGCCTCCCCGGCCCGAGTTCGGGATAGTTGGATGCCGTCGTCAGCAGTGCGTCGAGCACGACGACCGCCTGCGTCACGGTCAGGGTCGCAGCGCAGGTGAAGAGCGCGGCGACTGGATCGATGACAGGATGTCCGCGGAGGATGCGGGTCTCAGCGCGGTCCTCGCGCATGCGCCGACCACGGACTCCCGGTGTCTTCGGCGGAGCTCCTGACCACGGTACGAAGATGTCGAGTGGTTCCTTCGAGGTCCATTTCGTCGGCATCGGCAGGCCCCAGTCGCGGGCTGCCGTCATCCCCCCGAATCGCTGGGCCGGCTTCAGCCGTGGCACGTAGCAGGCGACGAAGGCATGGAACGTCGTCGGCGCCTCGACCGAGCGAATGCCGTTGAACGGCCGGTGCAGATCGGGAGTGCTGTATCGGCCGGGGCGGAGGCCGACGGCTTCTGCCGTGCGCACTGAGAACCTGTCGCCCAGTCGGCGGGGGAGTCTGACCCGGTGTCGCATCCGTCGATATTGACGGAGCTGCGCGACGCGGCATCCCGAGTTCTCCGAGGATGTGAGCAACCCCCGCCTCTGTTCACCGCGTGCAGGAAGAGTCTTCTGCATCCCGCCCGTGGTGGTACCAGAAGGTTTTCGCGGGTTCGAGACGCCGCGAACCCGCGAAAGTGTTCCGGCAATGCACTCGGGGCGCGCCACCCGCGCAATCACCCCGGCCTGACGGATCCCACCGTTGACACCTCACCCGACTCGTCCTAGACTTTCATCTAGCAGAAGTTATCTTCCATAATACGGAAACCAACAGAAACGACGAAGGAGTCGAAATGACGTACACGGTGAACTGCTCGATCCTTCTCACCGAGCTCCCGCTGCTCGAGCGCCCCGCCGCAGCGAAGGCCGCCGGATTCGACGCGGTCGAGTTCTGGTGGCCGTTCTCCACCTCCGTTCCGCTCGACCACGAGGTCGACGCGTTCATCGCCGCCATCCGTGATGCCGGCGTGCAGCTGACCGGCCTCAACTTCAACGCCGGCGACATGCCCAACGGCGACCGCGGGCTGGTCTCGTGGCCCGCACGCGGCAAGGAGTTCCGCGACAACCTAGCCGTCGTGGTCGGCATCGGCCGCGAACTCGGCACCAAGGGCTTCAACGCGCTGTACGGCAACCGCATCGACGGTGTCGATCCCGCCGCGCAGGACGCCGTGGCGATCGAGAACCTCGCGGCCGCTGCAGACGCCGTCGCTGACATCGGCGGCACCGTGCTCATCGAGCCGGTCAGCGGTGCGGAGCGCTACCCGCTGCGCACCGCGGCTGATGCGCTGGACGTCATCGACCACGTGCGCACCTCGACCGGTGCGCGCAACCTCGCCCTGCTCGCCGACTTCTACCACCTCGCCGTGAACGGCGACGATGTGCCCCAGGTCATCGAAGAGCACGCCGCATCGTTCGGTCACATCCAGATCGCGGATGCGCCCGGCCGCGGCGCCCCCGGAACGGGCTCCCTGCCCGTCGACACCTGGATCGCACGCAGTCGCGAGCTCGGTTACTCCGGCTACATCGGGCTCGAGTACAAGGCGCCCATCGAGACCGCCTTCGCCTGGGCGACCGAATCCGCCGCCCAGGCGCACTGAACACACCCGCTTCTGCGGCATCGACGCCGCATCACACGAAGGAATCATCATGAGCAACATCGCAGTCATCGGCCTCGGCATCATGGGTCTTCCCATGGCGAAGAACCTCCTCGCCGCCGGGCATTCCGTCACCGGCTACAACCTCAGCCAGGACCGCATCGACGAACTCGTCGCCGCGGGCGGCCAGGGCGCGAGCGGTATCGCCGACGCAGTGAAGGGCGCCGACGTCATCATCACGATGGTGCCGGATTCCCCTGATGTCGCCGCCGCCGTCCGTGGCGACGAGGGCATCTTCGCGCACGCCGAAAAGGGGGCGCTGTGGATCGACGCATCCAGCATCCGCCCCGACGTGGCCAAGGAGCTCGCCGACGAGGCGATCGCCGCCGGCCTCCGCGCCGTCGACGCCCCCGTCTCTGGCGGCGAGCAGGGTGCGATCGACGCCGTGCTGTCGATCATGGTCGGCGGCACCGAAGAGGACTTCGCCGACGCCCTGAAGGTGCTCGAGTCGGTCGGCAAGACCATCGTGCACGTCGGTCCCGCAGGCGCCGGGCAGACGGTCAAGGCGGCCAACCAGCTGATCGTCGCCGTGAACATCCAGGCGCTGGCGGAGGCGATCATCTTCCTCGAGGCCTTCGGTGTCGACACGGATGCCGCGCTCAAGGTGCTCGGCGGCGGACTCGCCGGATCCAAGGTGCTCGACCAGAAGGGCCAGAAGATGCTCGATCGCGACTTCGCGCCCGGCTTCCGCCTCGCCCTCCACAACAAGGACATGGGCATCATCACCGCCGCCGCACGACAGGCAGGCATCACCATTCCGCTCGGTTCCCATGTGGCCCAGCTCGTCGGCTCCGCCGTGCAGCAGGGCGACGCCGGCCTCGACCATTCCGGACTGTTCAAGCTGACCGCGGCCTTCGCCGGTCGGGCCTGACACCACTTCTAAGGACAAGTCATGACCCGCATGCGCGCGGCAGATGCCGCCGTGGCCATCCTGGTGAAGGAGGGCGCCATCGAGGCGTTCGGCCTGCCAGGGGCCGCCATCAATCCGTTCTACTCCGCGATGCGCGCCAACGGCGGCATCCGGCACACGCTCGCCCGCCACGTCGAGGGCGCAGCCCACATGGCCGACGGCTACACCCGCGCCGCCGACGGCAACATCGGCGTCTGCATCGGCACGTCCGGTCCTGCCGGAACCGACATGATCACGGGGCTGTATGCGGCCTGGGCCGATTCGCTGCCGATCCTCTGCATCACCGGCCAGGCACCCGTCGCGAAGCTGCACAAGGAGGACTTCCAGGCGGTCGACATCGAGACCATCGCGAAGCCGCTCACGAAGATGGCGATGACCGTGATGGAGGGCGCGCAGGTTCCCGGCGCCTTCCAGAAGGCGTTCCAGCTGATGCGCGAGGGGCGGCCAGGGCCGGTGCTCATCGACCTGCCCATCGACGTGCAGCAGACCGAGATCGAGTTCGACATCGACGCCTACGAGCCGCTGCCGATCGCCAAGCCCGTCACTTCACGCCGCCAGGCCGAGAAGGCGATCGACATGCTGACCGCGAGCGCGCATCCCGTCATCGTGGCAGGCGGCGGCATCATCAACGCCGGTGCATCCGCTCAGCTCGTCGAGTTCGCGGAAGTGCTCGGCATTCCGGTCATCCCGACGCTGATGGGCTGGGGAGCCATCCCCGACGACCACGAGCTGAACGCCGGAATGGCGGGTCTGCAGACCTCGCACCGCTACGGCAACGCGACGCTGCTGGCGTCGGACTTCGTGCTCGGCATCGGCAACCGGTGGGCGAACCGCCACACCGGGAGCGTCGACAAGTACACCGAGGGCCGCACGTTCGTGCACGTCGACATCGAGCCGACGCAGATCGGTCGCGTCTTCGCGCCGGACCTCGGGATCGTCTCGGATGCCGGTGCCGCCGTCGCCGCATTCCTCGAGGTCGCACGCGAGCGCAGCATGTCCGGCACCCTGCCGGACTACTCGGCATGGGCGGAGGAGAGCCGCGAGCGCAAGGCCACGCTGCAGCGCAAGACGCACTACGACGACGTGCCGATGAAGCCGCAGCGCGTGTACGAGGAGATGAACCGCGCCTTCGGCAAGGACACCACCTACGTCACGACGATCGGGCTGTCGCAGATCGCCGGAGCGCAGCTGCTGCACGTGTTCGGTCCGCGCAAGTGGATCAACGCCGCGCAGGCCGGTCCGCTCGGATGGACGGGGCCCGCCGCTCTCGGCGTCGTCCGCGGCAAGCCGGGCGAGACCGTGGTCGCGCTGTCGGGCGACTACGACTTCCAGTTCATGATCGAGGAGCTCGCGGTGGGCGCGCAGCACAAGCTGCCGTACATCCACGTCGTCGTGAACAACAGCTATCTCGGTCTGATCCGCCAGGCCCAGCGCGGCTTCGAGATGGACTTCGAGGTGTCGCTGGCGTTCGAGAACATCAACTCCCCGCACGTGGAGGGCAGCACGGCGAACGGCTATGGTGTGGACCATGTCAAGGTCGCAGAGGGACTCGGATGCCGGGCGATCCGCGTCGAGCGCCCCGAAGATCTCGCCGCGGCATTCGCCGAGGCGCAGTCGCTCATCGATCAGTACCGGGTTCCCGTCGTGGTCGAAGCGATCCTCGAGCGCGTGACGAACATCCCGATGGGCACCGAACTCGACAACGTCAACGAGTTCGGCGAGCTCGCCGTCACGCCCGAGGATGCTCCGACCGCTATCCGTTCGCTCGCGAAGGTCTGAGATGCGCCTGGTCATCGCCCCCGACAAGTTCAAAGGGTCGCTGACGGCTCCCGAGGTGGCTGAAAGGGTCGCCTCGGGAGCGCGGCGGGTCGACCCGACGATCGAGGTCGTGACCGTCCCCGTCGCCGACGGCGGCGAAGGCACTCTGGATGCCGTGCTCGCCGCAGGATTCTCGTCCCGAACTGCTCTGGTCACCGGGCCCACCGGGGTGCGGATCGAGGCGGAGTTCGCGGTGCGCGGTGAAGAAGCGGTCGTCGAGATGGCGCGCGCCTCCGGCCTCGACCTGCTGCCGGAAGGACGCAAGGATCCGCTCGGGGCGACGAGCCTCGGCACCGGTCAGCTCATCCGGGCGGCTCTGGATGCCGGATGCCGTCGCATCGTGCTCGGGGTCGGCGGCAGCGCCTGCACCGACGGTGGCGCCGGTCTGCTGCAGGCGCTCGGCGCGCGGTTCCTGGATGAGGCGGGTGGAGAACTGCCGCCGGGCGGTGGTGCTCTGGTGCACCTCGCATCCGTGGACCTCAGCGCACTGGATGCCCGTCTGACACATACCGAGATCGTCCTGGCGAGCGACGTGGACAATCCGCTCACCGGACCCACCGGCGCCGCGGAGGTGTTCGGGCCGCAGAAGGGTGCGAACGCTGAGGACGTCGCGACGCTGGAGGCGGGCCTCACGCGGTTGGTCGACGTGCTGGATGCCGTAGGCGGGCTGCCCGTCCCGGCTGTTGACGCCGCATCGCGCGAGGGCGCTGGTGCCGCAGGTGGCGTGGGCTTCGCCGCGATCGCGCTCGGTGCGACCCGGCGCCCGGGCGTCGACGTGGTGCTCGAGGAGACCGGTCTCGCCGAGCACCTGAAGGGCGCGGATGCCGTGATCACCGGAGAGGGCAGCCTCGACGAGCAGAGCCTGATGGGCAAGACCCCGGTCGGCGTCGCTCGCGCGGCGACCGCTGCCGGGGTGCCGGTGTACGCGGTGTGCGGACGGACGACGCTGTCGGCCGAGGCGATCGCCGACGCCGGGTTCGCCGGAGCCAAGGCGCTGTCCGAGCTCGAACCCGATGCGCAGCGCAGCATGGCCGAGGCCGGGTCGCTGCTCGAAGAGCTCGCCGAGCGCCTGGTGCGCGACATCGTCGACGCGGCCGGACCCAACTCGCCTGCCCCGACTCAGCGCTACGACCTCGTCCTGCGCGGACGAGCTCTGATCGACGGCGCCTTCGTCGCCGCCGAGATCGGTGTGCAGGGCGGCCGCGTCGCCGAGATCGCCGCCGCCGGAACCGGCCTCGCCGCCGACTCGATCGTCGAACTCGCGGCCGACGAGGTGCTGCTGCCCGGCCTGGTGGACACGCACGTGCACGTCAACGAGCCCGGTCGCACCGAGTGGGAGGGTTTCGAATCCGCCACGAGGGCGGCAGCGGCCGGTGGGGTCACGACGATCGTGGACATGCCGCTCAACAGCATCCCTCCCACCGTCTCGGTCGCAGCTCTCGATGAGAAGCGCGCCGTGGCCGAGGGGCGCGTCTTCGTCGACGTCGGATTCTGGGGCGGGGTGATCCCCGGCAACATCGACGAACTCGTACCGCTGCACGACGCGGGTGTGTACGGGTTCAAGTGCTTCCTGCTGCCCTCCGGCGTGGACGAGTTCCCCGACGTCTCTGTGTCCGAGATGCGCGAGGCGATGGAGGTGCTAGCCGGCCTGGATTCGTTGCTGGTCGTGCACGCCGAGGATGCGCACATCATCGAGGAGTCCGTGCAGCCGGGCAGCCGCGAGTACGCCCCGTTCCTCGCCTCGCGCCCGCGTTCGGCGGAGGATGCCGCGATCGCCGAGGTGATCCAGGGCGCGGCCGACACCGGCGTGCGCGCGCATGTCCTGCATCTGTCGAACGGCGATTCGCTCGGCCGTATCGCCGCGGCGCGTGCCGACGGGGTCGATCTCACGGTCGAGACGTGCCCGCACTACCTGACGCTGGCCGCCGAGGACATCCCGGAGGGGAGCACGGCGTTCAAGTGCTGCCCTCCCATCCGCGAGGACGGGAACCGCGACGAGCTGTGGCGGGGGCTGGCTGAGGGGACGATCGACTTCATCGTCTCGGATCATTCGCCGTCCACGCCCGAGATGAAGTTCGCGGGCGACGGCGACTTCTCGCTGGCGTGGGGCGGCATCGCTTCGCTGCAGTTGGGGCTCTCACTCGTGTGGACGCATGCGCTCGAGCGCGGGTTCTCGCTCGAGCACGTCGTGTCCCTCATGGCCGAGAGACCGGCCGCGAGGGTGGGGCTCGCCGACAAGGGCCGCATCTTCGAGGGCGGTGCGGCGGACTTCGCCGTCTTCGCCCCGGAGGAGACGTTCACCGTCGACGCGAGACGCCTCGCTCACCGGCATCCGATCACCCCCTATGACGGGCAGCAGCTCACGGGTATCGTGCGAACCACCTACCTCGCCGGAGCGCCCGTCGCGAGTGACGCGCCCCGTGGCCGACTGCTGCGCCGAGGAAGCGATGCCCGTCGCTTCGTTGAACCTGTCGAGAATGGAGAATCCGCATGATCAACTCATCTGAAGAGCTCGAGGTCGGCCAGAAGGCTCCGGACTTCACGCTCACCGACGCATCCGGGGGCCGGCGCACACTGTCCGAGCTGCGCGGCACGCCCGTGATCGTGTACTTCTACCCGGCCGCCTTCACACCTGGCTGCACGACCGAGGCGTGCGATTTCCGCGACAACCTCGGATCGTTCCAGGGCGCCGGTTACGAGGTTCTCGGTATCTCGCCCGATCCGGTGTCGAGGCTCCGCGAGTTCGCGGATGCCGAGCAGCTGAGCTTCCCGCTGCTGTCCGACGAGGATTCCGCTGTCGCGAAGGAATGGGGCGCCTGGGGGCAGAAGACCGTCAACGGACGCACGTTCGACGGCCTGATCCGCACCACCGTGGTGGTCGATTCCGAAGGCGTGGTCTCGTCGGTCGAGTACAACGTGAACCCTGAGGGCCACGTCGCCCGCCTCAGGGACGAACTGCTGAAATGACCCGCTGAACTGGGCCTCAGGGGTTGTCCCCGCCGTGGCTCATCATTATGATTGTCGTATGCTGAAATAACAGTTCCACGATACGAGAGAAACTCTCTCGTATTCCTTACGCCGTGGATGCCAGCACGCAAGAGAAAGAGATCAAGCGATGTTGCTTGAGCAATTCAATCTGGCGGAGCGGGGCGACGCTGTCACCGCGCTCCGGCCGTGCATCGATGTGACGCGATGGTGTGAAGACATCGTCGATCGCCGTCCGTTCGATTCGGTCGACTCCCTCGTTGCGGAGGCGGCGCAGGCCGCCGATCCGTTCACGACCGAGGAGATCGATTCGGCTCTCGCCCACCATCCTCGGATCGGTGAACGCGCGGGAGGGGACAGCAGGGAGGCGACGCTGTCGCGCTCCGAGCAGGCCGGGGTCGACCCGTCCGATGCCGACGTGCAGCAGGCGCTTCGCGACGGCAACCTCGCGTACGAGGAGCGCTTCGGCCGGGTCTTCCTGATCCGCGCGGCCGGGCGGTCGGCGGGCGAGATCCTGTCGAGTCTGCGAGAACGCCTGCAGCACGATCCTGCCTCGGAAGAGCGGATCATCGCCGGGCAGCTGCGGGAGATCGCGCTGCTCCGACTGAGAGGAACCATCACCGCATGACTGCTGTGTCGCACATCACGACCCACGTGCTCGATGCCGTCCAGGGGCTGCCGGCGCCGGGCATCACGGTGGTGCTCTCCGCTCTCAGGGACGGCGAGTGGATGCTGATCGCCGAGGGCGTCACGGATGCCGACGGCCGGGCGAAGCAGCTCGGACCGGAGGCTGTGCCCGCCGGCACCTACCGGCTCCATTTCGACACCGGCGGGTACTTCGCCCGCACCGACACTCCCACCTTCTACCCCGAAGCCGTGCTCACGTTCGTCGTCGATGACGAGCAGCGTCACTATCACGTGCCGCTGCTGCTGAGCCCCTTCGCATATTCGACCTACCGAGGAAGTTAGAACGATGACCGACATCATGACCCGCACCCAGACCGAGACCGAGACGCCCAACGGCGGCATCATCCTCGGCCCCAATCAGTACGGCAAGGCCGAGGTCCGCGTCGTCAAGGTCACCAGAGACGGCGACCGGCACTCGATCGAGGACCTCAATGTCACGTCGCAGTTGCGCGGCGACTTCCAGGCCGCGCACCTCGACGGCGACAACGGTCACGTCGTCGCAACCGACACCCAGAAGAACACCGTGTTCTGCTTCGCGCGGGAGGGCATCGGATCGCCCGAGGCGTTCCTGCTGCGGCTCTCCGACCACTTCACGAGCTCGTTCGACTGGGTCGAGGGCGGTCGCTGGCTCGCCGAGAGCTACGCGTGGGACCGGATCCAGGTCGACGGCGAGGGGCACGACCACTCGTTCGTGCGCACCGGCCAAGAGACGCGCACCGCCGCCGTCGTCGCAGACGGCGACGAGCGGCACATCCTCGCAGGGCTAAAGGGGCTGACGGTGCTCAAGACCACCCAGTCCGGGTTCGTCGGATATCCGAAGGACCGCTACACGTCGCTGAAGGAGACCACCGACCGCATCCTCGCGACCGACGTCTCGGCACGGTGGCGCTATGCGCCGGATGCCGGATCCAGGGAGCTGGACTTCAACGGGATCTACGCGGATGTGAAGCGCATCCTGCTGGAGGAGTTCACGCGTCGGTACTCGGCGGCGCTGCAGGCGACGCTGTTCGACATGGGCCGTGCGGTGCTCGAGGCGCATCCCGAGATCGCGGAGATCCGCTTCTCGATGCCCAACAAGCATCACTTCGTGGTCGATCTCGACCCGTACGGACTCGACAATCCGAACGAGGTGTTCTTCGCATCCGACCGCTCATACGGTCTCATCGAGGCGGCCGTGACGCGGGAAGGTCAGGCCGAGGTGCCCGCCGCGTGGGAGGCCGCCGGCACCTTCTGCTGAGCGCCGGTGCCGGCGTTCAGACGAATCGCACGCTCTGCTGCAGGCGCGTGCGCACATCGAACAGCTCATTGCCGCCGATGTCGCGCGCGCCTGGCACGCCCTGACGCAGCACGGTGTGCAGGGCGCTGCGGCGCACGACGACCACCGGGACGCCGCGCACCTTGCCGAGCGGGGTGATCGCCTGTTCGAGGTCGTCGTCGGGGAGCGCGACGATCGCGCCGCCGAAGCGCACGCGGGCCGCGCGGGAGATCACGCGCATGCGTGCAAGGAGCGCGGCGATGGGAGCGGCGCCGTCGACGGCGGGGCCGATGATCTCGCCGCGGCGGAAGCGCACGGTCTCGCCGAAGTCCTCCGACAGCACGCCGTAGAGGCCGGACGGGCTGAGGATGACGTGATCGAGCTTGTCGTCGGCGCGCTGGCCCGTCGCGACGTCGTGCCAGACGGTGAAGCCCATGCCGAGTTCTGAGACGGTGCGCGCGGTCTCCTCTTCGGCGAGGGCGTCAGCGAGCATGCGCCGCAACTCATGCGGTGCCGAGCGCACGAGTGCGGGGTCGTACGGGTCTGGCACGTCGACGCCGTAGCCGGCCCATTCGCGGATCAGCGAAAGGTAGCGCTCTCGGCGCCATCCGCCGGGGTGTCCGTAAGAGCGCGCCTTCGGGCGGGTGTCGGTGCGGGCGGGCGGTGCCTGCCAGCCGTTCCAGGTCACTTCTTCCTCGGTGAAGCCGTGGCCGCGGTCGTAGGAGGCGCGTGCGTCGACGGTGCCGATCAGTTCCCATGCCCGCTGCACCTGGATGAACGCCGCGGCATCGCCGCCGGCATCCGGATGCGTCTCACGCAGGCGCAGGCGGAACGCGCGCTTGATCTCGTCGGCGGTGGCGGTGGGGTCGACGCCGAGCACCTCGTAGGCCGAGGCGGAGAGCGGGCTGTCGAACATCACTCTCCATTCTCGCCGGTCTTCACCACCCGTGGATCCGGCAGGATCGTTTCGATCGTCGGCTTGGCGTTCGCGTGGGCACGCCACCAGACGATGAAGCCGACGGCGGTGAAGACGCCGTAGAAGACGTACATGAATCCGGTCGCGTAGTAGCCGGAGCTGAAGAGCAGCGGAACGCCGACGACGTCGACGGCGATCCAGATCAGCCAGAACTCGGTCCAGCCCTTCGCCATGCCGTAGGTCGCGAGGAGTGAACCGACGAAGGTCCAGGCGTCTGCCCACACCGGTTCCCATGAGCCGAGCAGACGGAACAGGGGAGTCAGGGCGATCGTGCCGACGACCATGACGAGCACGAGTGAGATGCGTGCACTTCTCGGCGCCCAGCGAGGAGTCAGTTTTCCGCCGTCTGCGGATGCCTGGCGCCAGCGGATCCAGCCGTAGATCGCGACCGCGATGAACATGATCTGGCGCCCTGCCTGGCCGAGAAGGTTCGGGAGGGAGTGGGCGGGGTTGAGGATGGAGCCGAGGAAAACTGTCAGCAGCAGCAGGTTGCCGATGATGCCGACCGGCCACGCCCAGATCTTGCGACGCATGCCGCCGAGCGCGCTGGCGAGGCCGAAGACGTTGCCGACGACTTCGCGGATGAGCAGGCTCTGCCCACCGGGCAGCATCCACTGCGAGTTGAATGCGTCGACCAGCCAGCGCAGGATTTCCATCGTTCTCCGTTCGGCATCGATGCTGCCGAGGAGGATGCTGGGCGCTCTGCCGCGCGCGTCGCCGCGCATGGCTCACGCTGTGCTTCTCCCATCCAGACTTTGACTGTCGGTACCGGAGTTCCACCGGTTCAACCGAAGTTCCGAAGAACTGCGGGTCGCGGACTATGACCGCCGGTTCGGAATTTCACCGACCCCGGAGCACAAGTGTGTTCACCGGGAACTTTACCCGAGGTCGGGGAGGAGCTTGTTCAGCCCGGCGATGGTCAGGTCGAAGCGATCGGATGCCGTCGGCGGGTCACCGACCGGACGATCGACGTAGCAGGTGCGCATGCCGGCATCCTGCGCTGCGCGCAGATCCCACGCGTGCGCGGCGACCATGAGGATCCGCTCTGGTGGGCGGCCCGAGACGTGCACCGCACGCCGGTAGAGCGATGGTGACGGCTTGTATGCGGCGACATCGTGGGCCGTGACGGCGTGGTGCCAGCGCATCCCGGTGCGGGCCGCGAGGTGGAGAAGGGTCGTCGGTGCGGCATTCGACAGTGCCAGGACGGGGAGACGGTTCGCGATGCGGTCGAGCTCGGCGACGGAATCGGGCCAGGGCGGGAGGCGTCGGCTCGCGGTGGCGAGGTGAGTGATGGCGCCGGATGCTGTTGCAATCCGCATGTCGGCGGCTGCGTCGAGAGCGATCCGCGCAGCTTCTGCGTCGAGCACCTCCGAGTCGACGTAGGCGCGGGTGCCGATCGCGATCGCATGCTGCTGATCAGAGACGAAGCGCTGCCAGCGCTCGATCAGAGATCGCACCTGCTCAGCGTCAGCGTCGGGCATCGCCTTATGGACGGCCGAACGCAGCCCTGTCGGCTCGTCGACGAGCGTGCCCAGTACATCGAACACGACGACGTCTATGTCGGTGGTGTGCAGCATGTCGGTTCCAACCTCCACGGCTCACCGGGTGTTCCAGGCGGGTTCGTGTTCTCGTTCTCTTTGGTGTTCGGTGTCGAGGGGTTCGTGGAGGGCGTTGTCGACGGCTTGGTAGTCGTGGTGGGGTGAGCGCCATTTGGCGTAGGGGTCCCACCATCCGGGTCCGCGGATCTCGGGGAGTCCGTCGCGCATGCGGATCTTCCAGATGCCTTCGTCGAGAGTTCTATGGTGGTGCCAGCACAACGGGACGCCGTTGCTGGTGTGGGTGGGGCCGCCGCGGGCGTGTTCGTGCACGTGGTGGATCTCGCACCATTCGGCGGGCACGTCGCATCCGGGGATGAGGCATTCGCGGTCTCGGAGCACGATCGCGCGCCGTTGGGTCGCGTTGAACAACCGTGCACTGGTGCCGATGCCCACGATCGCCCCCTTCTCGTCGAACAGGACCCGTTGGATCCCCCCGGCGCACCCGGCGTGGTCGGCCGCACCGAGGGGGACGTCGTATCCGGCGCCTTCGACCCTCGCCCGCCCGGTGCGGTGGGCGAAGTCGGCGGCGGTGACGGAGACGACCAGGGTCGGTGCGGCACCGCCCAGTGTCGGCATGCCCCCGGACGCGGCAGCGACCATCAGGACCGTCGCGAACGCGTCATGACGCTTCTGCGCATGCGTGCGCAGATCCGCCAACTCCACCGGCGGCGATTTCGCCTTATGCGGCTCGAGCCCGTCGGCACGATCCGAATACTCCTCCGCCCCGTACTCGGTGCTGTCACTGGAGTACTTCGCCGCGAACCCATCGTCACCGCCGTCGCTTTCGCTCTCACCGGCGCCGCGTTCTCCGTCACCGTCAGCGTCGGTGGGGCGGAAGCGCACCGTGGAGCCGGACGCTTTGTCTTCGGCTTTCGGGTTCATCAGCGCATCGATGAGTTTCTGCAACTGCGCCGCGACCTCCGGCAACAACTCTCCCCGCACCGGCACAGACCCGTCACGCAGCTTCCCGATCGTGAAATGCCGGCGCCGCTTCCCGGCCCGATCCGACGGCTCCGCCCCATCCGGATCCAACCGCGCCACGATATGCGCCGCCAGAGCGGCAAGCTCATCCGTCGTCGG
>NZ_JBLVOB010000008.1:0-21426 GCF_053543555.1 Microbacterium xerophyticum
GCCTGTTCGGGGACTCAGCCTCGGCGCGCGCGACCACAATCGCTTCGTAACGCGCCCTGTTCTCAGCATCCTCGATCTGCTCGCCGGCATCCATGATGACCCGCACATGCGCCTGCGAGATGTGACCCGCGCCGAACGATGCCGCCGTCGCAGGGAAGCGCTCCTGAAGCATCGCGGCGGTGCCCATATGCGACTCGATCGTGCGATCGCTCAACCGCAGCGCGGCGCCGATCTCGGTCGCGATCGCGCGCTGCGACATCTCCCGCGAATCGACGGAGTCGAACGGCTCATCATCGGCGATGCGGGAGGCCGTCGCCAACAGCGCCGACTTCGTTGCCATCAACTGATTGATCGTCTGGTCCACGGATGAGAGCGTCGTGACGACATCTTCAAGCAGTGCGTTCAGCACCGGTGAAGTCATCGTCGAAATGTTCATAAATACATTGAACTACTGGCCTCAGACATTCGAAGTTAAACACTGCGTTCGCGCATGCCCATCAGACGTCGGATCCGTTGGGCACACGAGGTCCCGGAAGGGTTCGTCGGCCGCTCATGCTGGTGAGGCCTGTACTCGCCCGTAGGGGACGACTTAAACTCGCGACATGAGCAGCGCGACGGAGGCCCGACCGGCCCCCGGAACACGTTTACGAGGCTTCTCCTCAGCCGTCAATCCTTGTGACCGGCGTTGTGCTGATCCCGATGACGCTCGCCATCATCTTCAACAGCTGGTCCGCCCCGGACGCCGATGCGTATGTCCGAATGGCTTTCGCGCAGGTCGCTGGTGCCACCATCGCCATCGCCACCGTCGTGACGCTCGTTGCGCACCGCATCGTCCGCCGCAGCGCACTGCGTGACACCTTGTGGTTCGCGCTCATCGCCGTCGGCATCACGGCATGGCAGATCGCCAATGTCTCACGCGCCGCCAACTTCCTCCTGACGGGGCTGGGTCTCAATACCTGACCAGCACCGCTGACAGCCGGAGGTCAGATACCGATGCCGGCGTCCGCCAAGATGCGGGCAACGTATGGCTGCGTCTCGAGTCGTGAAATGTGTTCAGGCGTGAACCACGCCACTTCACGCAGCTCATCTTCGTCGATGGTGAGTGTCTCGGACACAAGCCGGCATGCGTACGCAGTTGTCACATATGCGCAGCGATCTCCGTTCGGGTAGGTGATGAACATGTCCTCGCCTCCGTAAACCCCGACGATCTGCGAAACCTCCGCCTCGATTCCGAGTTCTTCGCGGATCTCTCGGATGATCGTGGAAGCTGGCTCTTCACCGGGCTCCAAGCCCCCTCCGATGAGCGACCACTCATCGTCACCCTGTGACAGCGCGAGAAGAACCTCTCCCACATCGTTGCGGACCACCGCTGACACCGCGGGGAGGAGCAGCAAATCGTTGCCGACACGATCGCGCAGCGACTTGAGGTACGGCGAGATTGGCATGTGATCCAGCGTACGATCTTGCAGGTCGCCAGTCTGCGGTAAGCGGTCGCTTGCGGCGTGGCCCAGGCGTCAGGCGCACGAACCTCATACCTCGTGGGCCTATATCGCTGGATCGTCGGCCGCCGGGCGCGCACTTGTCGCGGGTGATGCATTCGGTGCCGAGGTGGGCCAGATGGCCCGGAGAACACTGATCGCAGCATCCAGGTCGACACCGGCGCGAGCACTCGAATCGGCAAGTTTTCGTGCGGCATCGAGCACTGGGCGAGACGTCGTGGTCGCGGTCGCGCTGACACGCGTTCCGCCACCGGTGCGCGTGATGAGGAGGCCTTCGGCCTCCAGCGCGCGGTAGGCCTTCGCCACCGTTCCCGGCGCGACAGCGAGGTCCTTCGCGAGCTGGCGGACGGAAGGTAGACGGTCCGCTGCCGCCAGTTGACCGGAGGAGATCAGACCGCGGATCTGATCGCGGATCTGATCGGTCGGAGGGGCGGAACCCGACAGGGTGATGCTCATACCGCCACCTCGGCCGGTTCAACACGCCGCACGGGGATGCCGGAGAGGGCGACACGTGCCCACAGGACGATCCCGCACGTGCAAGCGACGTATGCGGACCAATAGAACACCGATTCAAAAGCTGCGATCGGACTCCACAAGAACATCGTCCCTTCCGACGTCGAAAAACTTCCTCGAACCGAGGCGGTTCCCGATAGCGACCCGAACACGACCCCGAGGTGTATCAGCAGCGCCCCAGTTGTCACAGCGAGAACGCTCTGTGTTCGGACAGTACGAATCCGGACGTCGTCCTCGCGGCTATCGCCCAGCGGGGGACGTGCGATGAGGAACAGATCAACCCCCGCGACAGCAACCAGCACCGCGATAGCGATCATGGATGGCACCGAGTAGAACCACCCGTAGATGGTGACACCCACTGACCCGACACCACCGTCGAGCACCATGGATTCGTAGCGGCCCGACTCAGGGTCGGGCTCGGAAACCGTTCCAGCAGCGAACGTGATCACCAGGACCACCGCGAGAACGGCGATCGGCGGGATGAACCACCATCCACGAGCAAACATCAAGGGCGACCGCGGCGACAGGTCCGCGGAGCCGAGACCTCGCCGCGCTCGCACGGGAAATGCCAACAGAACCAGACTGAGGATCCCCGCGAGCAGCGGAACCAGAAACCGGTAGTCCCAATACCAGATGATCACATCTGCTGGGAGAGCGAACGGTATCAGCAGTGACCATGATCCCATCACGCGGTGCAGAACCTCAGCGAGCACCCCGAGCAAGCCGGCCAGCCCCACGAACAACGCCACCGTACCAGCCGGCAAGCCGGTCCGGCGATCACGCATCAACCACCAGAGGATTGCAATGACCAGACCGATGATCGGCGCACCGAATACCAAAGCGAGAAGCCAGATCATGGGTCACGACCTTTCTGATTTGTATCATCTCGATAGTACACAGATGTATTGTCGAGTTGCTACATTCACTCCGGTGTCATCATCGCCTCGAACTCGCACGTCGAACTCTGGCCTCCGCGGCCATCCGCACCCCGCACCGCCCCGGATGCCCTATCGGGCGGACGCAGCCCACGCCTCGAACTCTGCCTGCACATCGTCGAAGAACACCGTCTTCGCCAGGGTGTAGTCGTCGTAATCGGCTTTGCCGACCTGTTGCGCACTGAGAGTTCGTTTCACCGCCTCATAGCGCTGGCGCGCGTCGGGGACAGCCCTGAGCCAGTTCCGGAACCAGACCGCGTAGAGACCCCAGGGAGAGTCCGCGCGGCGGACGTGCAGGATCGCCTGGGCGTCGTCGTGCCAGAACAGCAGCTTCTCCCACACAGTGGGGTCGACCTCGATGGATCCCCGCGGAAGGTCACGGTCGACACCAGGAGAATCGGGGCGGGATCCACGCGCGCGAACGTAACCCAGAGGCTCCAGCCTCGCGACCAGATCGGCCTCGACCGGCAGAGGCGAGTTGCGCAACTGCAGATCCACGAAGGGTTTCGCCGCAAGCTCCGGCACCGACGTCGAGCCGATGTGATCGAGCGTCGCGGAATCGAAACCCGCCATCCCCTCGAGGGCATCACGAATGCCGGACAGCAGACGCGACGCACGCTCAGCCCACTCCGCCCGATGCTCGACCAGTGCAGCCGGGTTCGTTTCCTCGCTCATTCGCACAATCTACCCAGCGCGGATCCACGGCGCCGACGACGACATCACGGGAAGCCGGCAGCCGTCATCAGAACGGCACCTCGCCGGAGAAATTCACCTTCACGCCTCGATGTCCCACCCACAGACGATGATGGAGGGATGAGCGATGTGCTCGAACGCTTCACCCCTGCCACACAGGACTGGTTCCGGGGTGCGTTCAGCGCGCCCACATCCGCACAGGCGGGAGCATGGGACGCGATCTCGGCCGGCAGGCACGCTCTCGTGGTCGCCCCGACCGGGTCGGGAAAGACGCTCTCGGCGTTCCTCTGGGCGATCGACCGCGTCTTCCGCGAGCGGACGGATGCGGGAGATGCAGCCCCCGCGAAGGGCACCGCCCGCACACGCATCCTCTACATCTCACCGCTCAAGGCCCTCGGCGTCGACGTCGAGCGCAACCTGCGCTCTCCACTCGTCGGCATCGGCCAGTCCGCTCGCCGACTGGGCATGGCAGCCCCGTCAGTGAGCGTCGGCGTCCGCTCCGGAGACACCACCTCGAGCGACCGCCGCAAGCTCGTCTCCGACCCGCCCGACATCCTCATCACCACGCCCGAGTCCCTCTACCTGATGCTCACCAGCCGAGCGGGCGAGACCCTGCGCGACGTTCACACCGTCATCATCGACGAGGTGCACGCGGTCGCCGCAACCAAGCGCGGCGCACACCTGGCCGTGAGCCTGGAGAGACTGGATGCCCTCCGCCGAGCAGGCCGAGAAGACACGCCACCCGCGCAGCGCATCGGCCTCTCCGCCACTGTCCGCCCGATCGACGAGGTGGCCCGCTTCCTCGGCGGATCCGAGCCGGTCGAGATCGTCGCCCCGAAGGCATCCAAGACGTTCGACCTCTCGGTCGTCGTGCCGATGGACGACATGACCAACCCCCCCCCCCCCCCCCGCGCCCCGCCCACGGGCGACGACCCCGCCGAATACACCGAGGTCACCGGATCCGTGTGGCCGCACGTCGAAGAGGCGATCGTCGACCGCATCCTCGAGAACAAGTCCACGATCGTCTTCTCCAACTCGCGTCGCCTCGCCGAGCGCCTCACCGGCCGGCTCAACGAGATCTACGCCGAGCGCATCGGCGTGCCCGTCCCGGAGCCCGCGGGACCGCCCGCCGCGATGATGGCCCAGGCCGGATCCACCGCGGGCGCAGACGCGGTGCTCGCCAAGGCGCACCACGGCTCCGTCTCGAAGGAGCAGCGCGCCCTCGTCGAGGAAGAGCTGAAATCCGGCATCCTGCGCTGCGTCGTCGCGACCAGCAGCCTCGAGCTCGGCATCGACATGGGAGCCGTCGACCTCGTCATCCAGGTAGAAGCGCCGCCGTCCGCGGCATCCGGCCTGCAGCGCGTCGGACGCGCAGGACACCAGGTCGGCGAGATCAGCCGCGCCGCGCTCTTCCCCAAGCACCGTGGCGACGTGCTGCACACCGCGATCGTCACCGAGCGGATGCTGGCGGGCAAGATCGAAGCCATCGCCGTGCCGCGCAACCCGCTCGACATCCTCGCGCAGCAGACCGTCGCGGCCTGCGCGCTGGCGCCGATCAGCGTCGAGGAATGGTTCGAGACCGTCAGGCGCAGCGCACCCTTCCAATCGCTCCCCCGCTCCGCCTACGAGGCGACGCTCGACCTGCTCGCGGGCCGCTTCCCGTCCGACGAGTTCGCCGAGCTCCGCCCACGACTCATCTGGGATCGGGATGCCGGCACCCTCACCGGACGGCCGGGGGCGCAGCGCATCGCCGTCACCAGCGGTGGCACGATCCCCGACCGCGGCCTGTTCGGCGTGTTCGTCGCCGGCGAGGGGGCCGGTAGACGCGTCGGCGAACTCGACGAGGAGATGGTCTACGAATCCCGCGTCGGCGACGTGTTCACGCTCGGCACCACGAGCTGGCGGATCGCCGAGATCACCCACGACCGCGTCAACGTACTGCCCGCGTACGGACAACCGGGCAAGGTGCCGTTCTGGCACGGCGACGGCATCGGCCGACCCTACGAACTCGGCGAGGCGCTGGGGAAGTTCTCCCGCGAGGTCTCTGCGGCCACCCCCGAGAAGGCAGCGCAGCGTCTGATCGAGGCCGGCCTCGACGAGCAGGCACGCACCAACCTCATGGCGCACCTCAGCGAACAGCGCGAGGCCACCGGCACGCTCCCCACGGACCGCACACTCACGGTCGAACGCGGACGCGACGAGGTCGGCGACTGGCGCGTCATCCTGCACTCCCCCTACGGCATGAAGGTGCACGCGCCCTGGGCGCTCGCGATCAACGCGCGCATCAGGGAGCGACTCGGGGTCGAGGGATCGGCGGTCGCGAGCGACGACGGCATCATCGTGCGGGTTCCGGATGCCGACGCCGAGCCGCCCGGTGCCGAACTGTTCGTGTTCGACCCCGACGAACTCGAGCTCGTCGTCACCGAGGAGGTCGGCGGCTCAGCCCTGTTCGCCTCGAGGTTCCGCGAGTGCGCGGCGCGCGCCCTGCTGATGCCGCGCATGAACCCGAACAAGCGCACGCCGCTGTGGCAGCAGCGCCAGCGCTCGGCGCAGCTGCTCGAGGTCGCACGGCGCCACCCCACGTTCCCGGTCATCCTCGAGACCCTGCGCGAAGTGCTGCAGGACGTCTACGACCTCCCATCGCTGCGCCGGCTCACGAACGCCATCGCCGAGCGGAAGGTGCGCCTGGTCGAGACGGAACCCGCACAGCCGTCGCCGTACGCACGCGATCTGCTGTTCGGCTACGTCGGCGCGTTCATGTACGAGGGCGACTCGCCGCTCGCCGAGCGCCGCGCCGCCGCGCTGTCGGTCGATCCGGCGCTCCTCGGCGAGCTCCTCGGCACCGTCGAACTGCGCGAGCTGCTCGACCCCGACGTCCTCGCCCAGTGGGAGCGCGAGGCGCAGCGGCTCGACCCCGAACGCCGCGTACGCGGGCTCGAGGGCGTCGCCGACCTGCTGCGAATGCTGGGACCGCTCGACGCGGAAGAAGTGGCAGCCCGTCTCGAAGACGAGGGCGGCACAGCGCAACAGCACCTCGACGACCTCGTCACCACCCGGCGGGCGATCCCCGTCACGATCGCCGGCACCGTCCGCGTGGCCGCGATCGAAGACGCCGGGCGACTGCGCGACGCGCTGGGTGTGGCCCTGCCCACCGGCATCCCGGTCGCCTTCCTCGAACCGTTCGCCGATCCACTCGGCGACCTCATCGCCCGCTTCGCACGCACGCACGGCCCGTTCACGACGGATGCCGTGTCCGGCCGCTACGGCATCGGCTCCGCCGTCGCGCGCCACACGCTGCAACGCCTCGAGAACGCCGGCCGCCTCACCAGCGGGTACTTCCTGCCGGAAGCGGCGGGAAGCGGATCGGAGATCGAATGGTGCGACACCGACGTGCTGCGCCGCCTGCGGATGCGGTCGCTCGCGGCCATCCGCGGCAGCGTCGAACCGGTCTCGCCAGAGGCGTACGCCAGGTTCCTTCCCGAATGGCAGCACCTCGGCCGCCCTCTGGAAGGGCTCGACGGCGTCGTATCGGTGATCGAGCAGTTCGCCGGCGTGCCGATTCCTGCGAGCGCATGGGAATCACTCATCCTCCCCTCCCGCGTCCGCGACTACACACCCGCCCTGCTCGACGAGCTCACCGCGAGCGGAGAGGTCATCTGGTCGGGCCACGGCACGCTGCCCGGTCGCGACGGATGGGTGTCGCTGCATCCCGCCGACCTCGCACCTTTCACGCTGCCCGAACCGGAGGACGAGGTCGCTCCCGACTCCCTCGAAGCCCGGCTGCTCGACGCCCTGAGCGCCGGAGGCGCCTACTTCGCGATGCAGCTGCGTGAGATGACCGGTGCCGAGAACGAGCAGTCGGTGCTCGAGGCCCTGTGGAACCTCACGTGGTCGAGCCGGGTCACGAACGACACGTTCGCGCCGATCCGATCGCTGCTCGCCGGCGGATCGCAGGCGCACCGGGTGACCCGCCGTGCGCCTCGCACGCGCACCTACCGCGGCATGTCGCTCTCGCGCACACCCGCCCGACCGACTGCCGTCGGCGGTCGGTGGTCGCTGCTCCCGTCGGCCGAGACGGATGCCGCGCGCCGCGCCACCGTGAGCGCAGGACTGCTGCTCGACCGGTACGGCGTCGTCACGCGCGGCGCCGTGCAGGCCGAGGGACTGCCCGGCGGATTCGCCCAGGCGTACCGGGTGCTCGCGGGGTTCGAGGAGGCAGGGCACTGCCGACGCGGATACGTCATCGAGAAGCTCGGCGCCGCGCAGTTCGCCGCCTCCGCCACGGTCGACCGCCTCCGCACGTTCGCGGCGCTGGCCGACCCGCCGCCCCGCAGGGCCGTCACCCTCGCCGCGACCGACCCCGCCAATCCGTACGGAGCCGCGCTCGCCTGGCCGCGCCGCGAAGGCGTGTCGCATCGCCCCGGTCGCAAGGCAGGTGGCCTGGTCGTGCTCGTCGACGGGTCGCTCGTGCTCTACCTCGAGCGCGGCGGACGCACCGTGCTCGCGTTCGACGACGATCCGGAGCTGCTGCGTGCCGCGGCATCCGATCTCGTCTCAACGTCGCGCGCCCGCCGCCTCGAGACGCTCACCGTCGAGAAGGTCAACGGCGAGGCGATCTACGGCACCGACTTCGCGATGGCCCTGCAGGAGGCCGGATTCGTGGTCACCCCGCGCGGCTTCTCGCTGCGCAAGGCGATCTAGCGCCCGTACGATATAGCCATGATCCGCGAGTTCTTCACCGGCGTCAGGATCCTCGGACGAGGATTCGGGATGTGGCGCACGCATCCGAAGCTGCTCGCGCTCGGCCTCGTCCCCGCAGTCATCGCATTCCTGCTTCTCGCAGCCGCACTGATCCCCCTCGCGCTCACACTCGGATCGATCACCGACTGGATCACGCCGTTCGCCGACGGCTGGGTCAGCCCATGGCGGGAAGTGCTGCGCTTCAGCCTCGGCGCCGTCCTCCTCATCGCTGCGCTCGCGCTCGCCGGCGCCGTGTTCACCGCCCTCACCCTGACGATCGGCGACCCCTTCTACCAGCGCATCTGGCGCGGCATCGAACGCTCGCTCGGCGGCCCGGAGCCGGCCGGCGACACCGGGATGCTCACGACGATCGGCGAGGGCATCCGCCTGGTCGTCCTCGGAATCCTGGTCGCGCTGCTCACCCTCGTGATCGGCTTCATCCCCGTCGTCGGCGGCGTGCTCGCCTCGGTCATCGGTGTGATCCTGTCGGGGCGCCTGGTCGCACGCGAGCTCACCGGCCGCGCCTTCGACGCCCGTGGCCTCACCACCCTCTCACGCTCAGAACTGCTCGGTTCCGGCCGGGCCCGAGTCATCGGGTTCGGCGTCGCGACGCAGCTGTGCTTCCTCGTCCCACTCGGCGCCATCGTCACGATGCCGGCCGCCGTGGCAGGATCCACCATCCTCGCGCGGTCGCTCACCGAGCGCGCGGCACCGTCACATGCCTGAAGGCGACACCGTCTTCCGCACCGCCCTGCGACTCGACGAAGCGCTGGCGGGCAGAACCACGACCCGCTTCGACCTGCGCGTTCCCGCCTTCGCCACCGCCGACCTGACCGGCGACACCGTGCACGGCTGCGCCGCGCGGGGCAAGCACCTGCTGCTGCGCATCGGTGAGATGACCTTGCATTCCCATCTGCGCATGGACGGCGCATGGCTCCTGTACCGACCAGGCGAGAAGTGGCGGCATCCGGACTTCAAAGTGCGCGCGATCGTCGGCACTGCGGTACACGAAGCCGTCGGCGTCGACATCGCCGAGGTCGAACTGCTACCCACCTCTGGCGAGGAGCAGCTCCTCGCCCACCTCGGCCCCGATCCCCTCGCAGACGACTGGGATCCTGCAGAAGCGGCACGGCGTCTCGGCGCCGACACCCGTAGCATCCACGTCGCCCTGCTCGATCAGCGCAACGTCGCGGGCTTCGGCAACGAATACGCCGCAGAGCTGCTGTTCCTCCGCGGAATCCTGCCGACCACGCCCGCACTCGACGTCGACGTCCCCGCCCTCCTCGACCTCGGTGCACGCACGATCCGCGCCAACCGTCTGCGCGTGAACCGGACCTTCACAGGCGTCGATCGCCCTGGACGGAGCACCTGGGTCTACGGCCGCGCGAACCGGCCGTGTCGACGGTGCGGGACGCGCATCCTCCGCGGCACCCAGGGTGCGGATCCCACCCGTGAACGCATCACGTTCTGGTGCCCGAACTGCCAGCGCTGAAGCCGCGGCGGGTTCAGGGAACCGCCATCCCCGTTCGGGAATGAATCCGCCCCTCTCGTGGTTGTTCATATATCCGGAGATGTCCGGACACGGGAGGAATCTTGGGTAAGAACTACATCGATATCGAAGACGACCAGGGCAAGGCGCTGCGTTATCGCAAGCACGTCAACGGTCGCGGCCTCGTCGCGCATGGCGCGAAGGTGCACCCGAAGGCTGTTGTCGAAGCCGGCGCCTATATCGAACCAGGAGCGCGCATCGGCGCGGGAGCGAAGGTCGCCCGCGGTGCGTGGGTCGAACCGGATGCCGTGATCGGTGACAACGCGTACATCGACGCGCACGCCCACATCGGACAGGGCGCAGCCGTCGGAGACGGCGCACACATCGGTGTGCGCACTGAGATCGGCGCCGGCGCACGCATCGCCCGCGGTGCCCGTATCGGCGCAGACGAGATCGTCGCCGCCGGTCTGCGGATCGCCACCGACCGCAAAGGGCTCTGGCTGGCGGCCTGAGCCCGCCCCCGCCTCAGCGGGCAGCGCTACTTCAGCGCGCGCCGGATGAGGATGGAGGCCGCTTCGACGATCACGACCATGCCGATGATCACGAGCACATAGGCGAGCACTTCGTCGAAGTGGCGCCCCTGCAGCGCGTTGAGCAGCAGGAATCCGATGCCACCTGCCCCGACGATGCCGAGCAGGGTCGCCGAGCGGATGTTCTGCTCGAGCAGATACATCAGATGGCTGACGAGCGCCGGCACCGACATCGGCACGGTGGAGGAGAAGAACACCTGCGCACGGGTGCCCCCCGCTGCGGCCAGTGCACGCTCGGGACCGTTGGGCACCTCCTCCATCGAGTCGCCGATGAGCTTCGCGAGCAGCCCGACACCGCCGATGCCGAGAGCCAGCGCACCGGCCTGCGGACCGATGCCCGCGGCGATGATGAACAGGATCGCGACGACGAGGTCGGGGATCGCGCGGATGACGAGAGCGATGCCGCGGAACAGGTTGCGCACCGTGCTGTTGGGCGCCACGTTCCGCGCCGACAGAGGTCCGACGACGGCCGAGATGATCGTCGCCATCAGCGTCGCGGCGAAAGCGATCTGGATGGTCGTCACGACCGCCGCGAGCACATCCGACCAGTCCCTGCTGCCGAAGTGCGGCGGCCAGATCGCACGGTCGCGCGTGGGATCCACGATCTCGTTCCATGCCGGCGCGAACATCTTGGTCACATCGGGCGCGGTGTAGAGGAACGCTCCGACGACCGCGGCGACGCCGAGCCAGATCCACAGCGTGTTGCCGACGCGGGTGCGATCCCACGGGCGGTGCATGGCCGCCTCGATCCTCGTATGGCGATCCTGCGTCGTCACCGACTGGGCGGCTGCGGCCTCACCGGCGCGTGCGCTCCTGCGCGCGACCGCGCGGGCCACGGTGTCACCGACGCTCTTACCGGTCGGCCTGACGTTGAGGAGTCGGGTGCGCAGCAGCGACGAGACGATCTCGAACAGCACGCAGAGCACGATGATGATCACGACGAGCGGGATGACGCGGCGCATGCCTGCCGGCCCGCCGTGCAGTGCGTCATCCAGTTCGTAGCCGATGCCGACGACACCCACGACACCCAGGATGACCGTGCCGCGGAGGTTGATGTCTGCACGGTGCAGCGTCACCGCGACCCATGCGGGCAGCACCTGCGGAACGATGCCCGACCAGAACTGCTGCGCCTTCGTGCCGCCGGCGGAGCGGATCGCGAGGCGCGGACCCTCGTCGATCTGCTCGATCGCGTCGGCGAACATCTTCGAGATCATGCCGACCGAGTGGATTCCGATCGCCACGATCGCGGGAAGCGTCCCTGAGTTGAACCACAGGAAGGCGAGCACGACCACGAACACGACATCCGGAATCGCGCGGGCGACGACGCCGATCCCGCGGCACAGCGCCATCACGGCGGTGTTGGGGGTCGTGTTGCGCGCAGCCCCGTATGCGACCGGGATGGAGAGCACGGCCGCGAGCGCCGTACCCGCGATGACCAGCGCGAGGGTGATGACGATCGTGAGGAACATCTCCCAGATCGGCTCGAAGCCGACCCACGTCGTGACGAAGACCTTCTCGCCGCCGCCCTGGACCTCGGCCGTGACATCCCATCCCGGCCACTGCATCGGCGTCGCCATGCTGAGGAACCGGGAGAGATTGGCACCGGTGGTCTCGAGGCTCTTCAGGCTGTAGTCGAGCCCGATGAACGACCAGACGCCCAGACCGAGAATGGCGATGATGACGCCGTACGAGACGATCGAGGACAGCCGAGGAGCCGGGCGCGGAACCCTCGCGACGCGATCGGCGAGGGCTGCGGGGCGCTCTGCGAGGGTGGTCACGCCGGTTCCTCGTTCGCGAAGTCCTCTGCGAGACGCTCGCGAGCCGCGGAGCGCTGGATCTCCTGCGCGAGAACCTGCTCGCGCGCCTCGGCGAGCTCGCTCTCGAGCGCGGCGATCTCGCTCGTGCTGGTGGCGACGCGCCCGTAGATCTCCATGACCTCTTCGCGGGTCAGATCGTCGGTGCGGGTGTCGAGCACGACGCTCCCTGCGCGGAGGCCGATGATGCGGTCTGCCCAGCTCAACGCGAGATCGACCTGGTGCAGCGAGCAGATGACCGTGAGCGAGCGCTCGGCGGCGATCTCCCGGATGAGCGACATGACCTGGCTGCTCGACTCCGGATCGAGCGAGGCGACCGGCTCGTCAGCGAGCAGGATCTCCGGATCCTGCATGAGGGCACGAGCGATCGCCACGCGCTGCTGCTGCCCGCCGGAGAGGTTATCGGCGCGCTGGTAGGCGAAATCGAGCAGTCCGACGCGGTCGAGATGGCCGAGCGCCTTCTCGCGCATGCGACGGGGATAGCTCAGGCTGCCGACCCGCGGGCCGCGAAGGGTGGAGAGGCCGCCGGTGAGCACGTTCTCGATCACCGTCAGAGCGCCGACCAGCTCGAACTGCTGGAAGATGAAGCCGATCCGCCCGCGCAGGGCGCGCAGCGCCGGGCCCCGCAGTTCCGGCACGGCCTGGCCGAGCGACACCACCGAGCCGGTCGACGGAGTCTCCAGTCCGTTGACGTGGCGCAGCAAGGTCGACTTGCCTGAGCCGGAGAGGCCGAGCAGGACGACGATCTCGCCCGGGACGACGGACAGCGACACCCCCTCCAGAGCCGGACCGGCAGCTCCTGGATATGTCTTCCCCAGATCGGTGATCCGGACTGCGGGGGCGTCGCTGTTCGTCATGTCATCTCTCCTACGGTGCGTGCGAGTGGGCTGAACGGGTCAGGCCTGGCAGGCCTCGACCTCGTCGGCGATCTCGGTGCACAGGGTGCGGATGAGGTCGTAGTACGCGTCGTCGACCGCACCGAAGCCGAACCAGCCCTCGGTGAGGAACTCGTTGAGCTCGACACCCGCGTCGGTCAGGTCGGACTGCGTGCTGTCGGCGAGCGCCTCGACGAGCTGGTCCTGGACGTCCTGGGGCAGCGCGGCCTGCATCACGATCGGCGCGGCGGGAACCTGCACGCGGGTGACCTCTTCGAGCTCACCCGACTCGATCAGCGGGTCGGCGTCGATGTCCTGGGCGAAGCCGACCTGGCAGTCGGTGCCCTCGGCGACCTTCTTGGCGTTGAGGTCGTGCTCCTCACCGAACAGGCGGTTGTCGTCGGCGACCGTGACGCCGGCCTCGAGGAGTCCGCCCATCGGAACGGCGAAGCCGGAGGTCGACGTCGGGTTCACGAAGCACACGGGCTGGTCGGCGAAGTCCTCGAGCGAGGTCACGTCGGTGGCTGCCGGGTTCTTGACGGCGACGGAGAAGTAGCCGGGCTCGGCACCCTCCTGAGTGATCTGCGCGCCGATCGGGATGATGTCCGCACCGGCGTTCTGCGACTGGTAGTAGGTGAACGCCGAGATCTGCGCGATGTCGATCTGGTCGGCTGCGAGGCCCTGCACGACGGCGGTGTAGTCGGTGGCCTGGAAGAGCTCCACCTTCTTGCCCGTGATCTCGGCGATCCAGTCGGCGATCGGCTGGGCGTCCTGGTCGGCGCCCTCGTGGTCGGGAAGCACGGCGAAGACGAGCGTCTCCGAGTCGCCCGATGCGAACGTGCCCTCGGATGCAGGTGCGTCGCCCTCCGTCTCGGAGGACGCAGGTGTGGGAGCACAGGCGGCGAGGCCGAACGCGAGCGTGAGGCCGGCGGCGACGGCGAGGCCGCGCGTGAAGGTGGACTGCATGGGGTGGACCTTTCGGTGACAGTGCAGGGTGAGGATCGGCGGGACGGCCGACTGCGACAGTCAAGGCGCGGGATGAGACACCTGCGGATCGAGAACGCAAAGGTCGCGTGAACGAGAAATGAATTCGCTGTGGCGCAGCGGCCGGTGGCGCACGGGTAGCCTGAATCCATGGCGAGACAACGCGGACGCGGAGGCGCGGCGAAGCGTCCCTCGACGGGGAGGGCATCTGCGCGCACACCGGCGCCGTCGCGGAAGCCCGGCGCATCCGCCAAGAAGGTCGTCTTCGACACTCCACGCGTCGTGGAGGAGCCGCGGAGCTTCCGTCTCGGCGCCGTCCCCGGAGCCACACCGGGCAAGTGGATCGACACGTGGAAGCAGCGCATGCCGCACGTCGCCCTGGAGCTCGTGCCGATCGAGGCGGATTCGCAGCGCTCCGCGATCGACGAGCTGGATGCCGCCCTCATCCGCCTTCCGTTGAATGACGACACGCTCCACATCGTCGCGCTCTACGATGAGATCCCCGTGGTCGTGGCGTCCGCGGAATCGCATCTGCTGGCCGTCGACGAGCTCGATCCGGCAGACCTCGAGGGCGAGGTGCTCATCACCCCGCTCGACGACGTGCTCGGCCCCCTCGACATCCCCGGTGTCCTGGCGCCGGCATTTCCACCGCTCGCGACCACGGCCGACGCGATCGCCACCGCCGCCACGGGCGTCGGGATCGTGATCGTGCCGATGTCCCTGGCCAGGATGCATCAGCGCAAGGACGTCGGCCACCGGCCCCTGCGCGGAGGCCCGACCTCGACGGTCGCCCTCGCGTGGCCCAGGGAGCGCACGACCGCAGACGTCGACGCATTCGTCGGCATCGTCCGCGGGCGCACCGCCAACTCCTCGCGCTGAGCGAAGGTAGGTTATCGTCATGGCTTCGCTTCTCTACGTCTGCGTGCGGCCGGAACGCGGAGCGGCCGACGCCGAGCACGTCTCGTTCCAGCGAGGGCTCGCCGTCCCGGAGCTGGACCAGTTCGATCTGCTCTCCGGCCCGCTCCCCGATGAAGTGCTCGCGCGTCACGACGGCTTCGTCATCGGCGGCTCGCCGTTCAACGTGACGGATGCCGTGAAGGCGCCGCTGCAGCAGCGCATCGAGTCCGACCTCGAACGCATCGCCGCTCGCGCGCTCGAGAACGACGCCGCCGCCCTGTTCACCTGCTTCGGGATCGGTGTCGTCACTCGGATGCTGGGCGGCGCGCTGACCCTCGCCCATCCCGAGGCCACCCGCTCGACCGGGATCAGGACGACGGATGCCGGGGCCGCCGACCCCGTCTTCGGTCCCAGCGCCCCGGCGCTGAACGTGTTCACGGCTCACAAGGAGAGCGCAGCCGCCGTCCCGCCCGATGCCGTGCTGCTCGCGACGAACGACGACTGCCCCGTGCAGGCGTACCGCGTGGGCACGCAGTTGTACGCGACGCAGTTCCACCCGGAGCCGAGCCCGCGCGACTTCGCCGACCGCATGACGTTCTACCGTGGCAACGGATACTTCGACCCAGAGGCCTTCGACGCCGTGGAAGCAGAGATCCTCGCCGCCCAGGGTGTGGGCGGCGAGGATCTGCTGCGCAGGTTCGCTGAGAACTTCGCCTGAGCGAGAGGCGCTGGGCCGAGAGGCGCTAGGCGACGGCGTGCACCGCCGACTCGACGACCAGTGCGTCGTCATCGGCGTCCACGCGCACGATGCCGCCGTCCTCGAGGCTACCTGCGACCAGCAGGTCCGCGATGCGGTCGTCCACCTCGCGCTGGATCAGCCGGCGCAGCGGACGGGCACCGAACTCGGGCTCGTAGCCGTGCTCGCCGAGCCATGCGACTGCGGCATCCGACACGTCCAGGCGCATGTCGCGCTCCGCGAGACGTGCCGAGGTGGCCGCCAGCATGAGACGCACGATGCGCGCCAGCTCATCCTTGGTGAGCTTCTGGAACAGCACGATCTCGTCGATGCGGTTGAGGAACTCCGGCCGCATCGCCTCGCGCAGCTTGCCCATCACCCGATCGCGCAGGTCCTTCATCGACGAGAAGCCGTTCGCCGACGCATCCTGCGATGACACGAAGCCGAGCGCACCGGAACGCGAAGCGAGGAACTCGCTGCCGACGTTCGACGTCATCACGATCACCGTGTTGCGGAAGTCGACCGTGCGGCCCTGACCGTCGGTGAGACGCCCGTCGTCGAGCACCTGCAGCAGCAGGTTGAACACGTCGGGGTGCGCCTTCTCGATCTCGTCGAACAGCACGATCGAGTACGGGTTGCGCCGCACGCGCTCGGTGAGCTGACCCGCCTCGTCGTAGCCGACGTATCCCGGAGGGGCACCGACGAGACGCGACACGGTGTGCCGCTCGCCGAACTCGCTCATGTCGAAGCGGATCACGGCGTTCTCGTCGTCGAAGAGCCGGTCGGCCAGCGCCTTGGCCAGTTCGGTCTTGCCGACGCCGGTGGGCCCGAGGAAGAGGAACGAGCCGACGGGGCGACGTGCATCACCCATTCCGGTGCGGCTGCGCCGGACGGCGCGCGCCACTGCGGTCACGGCGTCCTCCTGACCGATCACCCGCGCGTGCAGGTCGTTCTCCAGGTCGCCCAGGCGCTCGCGCTCGCCTTCGGTGAGGCGGCTGGCGGGGATGCCGGTGGCACGCGCGATCACCTCGGCGATCTCGCGCTCATCGACGACCGCAGGTGCGCCGGCGTGCTCGCCGGAGGTCACCGCGTCGATCCGTTCCTGAGTCCGGACGATCTCGTCACGCAGACGCGATGCCTCCTCGTAGTGCTCGGCGCTGACTGCGGCGTTCTTCCGAGACTCCAGATCAGCGAGCTCCGTCATGAGCGCAGACGTGTCTGCGGGCAGGCCCAGCTTCAGGCGCAACCGGGCACCGGCCTGGTCGATCAGGTCGATCGCCTTGTCCGGCAGCACGCGGTCCGGCAGGTAGCGGGCGCTCATGGTCACGGCTGCACGCAGTGCGGCATCTGTGTAGGTCACCCGGTGGTGGTCCTGGTAGGCGTCCGCCAGCCCCTTGAGAATGAGCACGGCGTCGTCGATGCTCGGCTCGTCGACCTTCACCGGCTGGAAACGGCGCTCCAGCGCGGGGTCCTTCTCGATCTGGCGGTACTCCTTGAGCGTCGTCGCGCCGACCATGTGCAGGTCGCCGCGTGCGAGACGGGGCTTCAGGATGTTGCCCGCGTCCATGCCGCCCTCACCGGATCCGCCGGCACCCACGACCGTGTGCGCCTCGTCGATGAACACGATGACCTCGTCCTTGTGCGCGGCGATCTCGTCCATCGTCTTGGTCAGACGCTCCTCGAAGTCACCGCGGTAGCGGGTACCGGCGATCATGGCCGGCAGATCGAGCGCGATGACCCTGCGTCCCTCGAGCTGGGCGGGGACAGTGCCGTCGACGATCGCCTGCGCGATCCCGTCGACGATCGCGGTCTTTCCTACGCCGGCCTCGCCGATCAGAACGGGGTTGTTCTTCGTGCGGCGGCTGAGGATCTCGATGGTCTGCTCGATCTCATCGCTGCGACCGATCACGGGGTCGAGCTCGCCGGCACGCGCCCGCGCGGTCAGGTCGATGCCGTACTTGTCGAGCATGGTGGAGCCGGATGCCGCAGCTCCCGCGTCGGGGGCATCAGAGCCGACCGGCGCGTCGACGTGCTCGCGCGCGGCGTCGGTGAGCGCATCGGCTGTCACACCCATCTGCGCGAGCACCTGGCCCGCCGGGACATCCTGACCGAGCACGAGGGCGAAGAAGACGTGCGCGGGCTCGATGTACGTCGCACCGGACGAGCGGGCCACCTGATAGGCGTGGAACAGCGCGCGACTGGCGCTCGGCGTGATCGTCGCCGCATCGGCCTCGGCGCGGGGACCGGGGGCAGGCAGCCGCGTCTCGACCGCGTCGACGATCTGCTGCGGTGTCACGCCGATGCGCTCGATCGCCTGCGCGACGGTGGCGTCCTCGACGATCGCGCGCAGCACGTGCAGCGCGTCGAGCTCGGTCTGGCCGCGTTCGAGCGCGAGACGGCCGGCGTTCTGCAGGATCTCCTGCGTGCGCGCGGTGAGGAATCGGCTGAGGTCGATCGACCGGGTCTGCCGGGCTCGCTCGCCTGCCAGATAGCGGGCGAGGAACTCATCGAACGAGTTCGCGCCGTTGTCGCTGAAGTCGTTGGGCATTGCGTTCTCCTAAAGTTGAGCGTGCTTCACTCAACTTCAACGCACGGCGTATCGGAGTATTCCCGGTGTCTCAGATCCCGCGCATCAGATTGATCCGCTCACGCAGATAGGCCTCGAGCGGCATGTACGCGCCGGCCCCCGACCACCGCACGGACGGCACGCCGTCGCGCAGTGCGAGCGGCCCGGACGCCCCGCCGGCATCCACAGCATCCACATCGATGACCGACCATCCGACATGCACGACGTCGCCCTCGCCGAAGCCGCCCTTCAAGGCCAGCTGTCGACGCGCCGCCCTCGCCCTCGCCGACTCGGCCGTGTACCCGCGGCGCCCCTGGTCGGCGGCGCGCAGCACCTCAGCGGTCGCGAGCACACCGGTGTCGGTGAGAAGCAGCACTCCGACGTGCCAGGCCTCCCCCACGCGCACGATCCGTTCGCCGCGCCAGCGCGAGGAGCGCTCCTCACCGAGCCCCTCCTTGGGTATCCCCACCAGCGACGTTCGCGCGGCATCCAGGATCTCGATCGTCGTCACAGTTCCCCCTGCGGCAGCGTCTGCTCCTCGGCATCCAGTCGCTCCCGGTCGCCGCGCAGGATCATCGCGACGAGCGGATAGACCAGCACCGACAACATGCCTGCTCCGACCAGCGCGGCCGCGATCGCGGGATCGAGGACGCCTTCGTCCACGCCGATCGCCGTGACGGCGACGATGATGGGCAGGCCGGTCGCCGCGAGCATCCCGAGCGCAGTGCGTTCGCGCAGACCCGCCCCGCGTGAAGCCGAGATCTGGGCAGCGGCACCGCGGATCACGAGCAGCGAGATCAGGAACAGCGGCACCAGTGAGAGCGCGAGCGGAGAGGAGGCGAGCCGGCCGAGGTCGAATGTGACGCCGGTGTACAGGAAGAAGATCGGCACCAGGAATCCGAACGCGATCGCCTCGAGCTTGCTCTCCACTGCCGCGGCATCCGGCTCCGGTGCGCGGGCCATGATGATGCGCCACACGGCGCCCGCGACGAAGGCGCCCAGCAGCATGTCCAGGTCGAACAGCACGCTGAGCCCGACCAGCCCCGCGATGAGCATCAGCACGAACCGCACCCCGAACTGGTCGGACGTGTGCAGAGTGGCGGCGACGAACGTGTGCAGCCTGCCGTGCGGTGCGCGACGCGCGATGAGGATCACGAGTGCGGCGAGCACGACGAACATGACCAGGATCGCCGCAGCGACCGGTGGGCGGCGTGTGCTGAGGAAGACCGAGATCGCGATCAGCGGCAGGAACTCGCCCGCCGCACCGATCGCGGTGACGACCTTCCCGAACGGCGAGTCCAGTTCGCGCGCATCGCGCAGGATCGGCATCAGGGTGCCCAGCGCGGTCGAGCTCAGCGCGATCCCGATCACGATCATGCCCTCGCCCGGTGCGATCAGGAATCCGACGCCGACGCCCAGTGCCAGGCCGAGCAGCCACCCGAGCGAGGCCCGCACGAGCGGCCGACCGGCGATCGCCCGGAAGTCGATCTCACTGCCCGCCATGAAGAACAGCATCGCCAGCCCGAGATCGCTGAGCTTGTCGAGCACCTCCCCCGGTGCGACCCAGCCGAGCACGGCCGGCCCGACGATGATGCCGAGCACCAGTTCGAAGACGATGATCGGCACCCTCAGCACAGGGCGGACACCGCGAGCCAGCAAGGGAGCGGCCACCGCGAGCAGCGGCAGCAGCACAAGCCCGATCTCGCTCGCAGTCACCCGCTCAGAGTATCGACACCGCACCCCTCCTCGTGCGGATTCGTCACCGCGGGCGCACACACGAGAGAATCTACGAACACCCTGCAAGGAGCATCCATGTCCCAGACCGACACCGCACGCCTGCTCATCGCCTGCGATGACCAGCCCGGAATCGTCGCCGCCGTCGCCGGCGTCCTCGCCGAGCACGGCGCGAACATCGTCTCGCTCGATCAGCACTCGACGGATGTCGGACGTTTCTTCCAGCGCACGGTCATCCAGCTGGCGGGCCTCGCCGCCGCGCGTCCCGCACTCGAGGCCTCGATCGCGAAGGTCGCGGGGCGGTTCGGGATGGAGTGGTCCCTGCACGACGTCGCCAAGCGCAAGCGCGTGGCGATCTTCGTCTCCAAGTACGACCACTGCCTGATGGAGCTCCTCTGGCGCACGCAGCGCGGCCAGCTCGACATCGACATCACGATGGTGATCTCCAACCACCCCGATCTCGCCGAATCGGTGCGCACGTTCGGGGTGCCGTTCGTGCACATCCCTTCCACCGACAAGGCCGCGATGGAGCAGCGTCAGCTGGACCTTCTGCGGGGCAACGTCGACCTCGTGGTGCTCGCACGGTACATGCAGATCCTCACCGACGACTTCATCGAGAACGTCGGGGCGCCGATCATCAACATCCACCACTCGTTCCTGCCGGCGTTCATCGGCGCGAACCCGTACGCACGGGCGAAGGAGCGCGGCGTGAAGCTCATCGGCGCCACGGCGCACTACGCGACGGTCGACCTCGACGAGGGACCGATCATCGAGCAGGACGTCACACGCGCCTCGCACTCGGACTCCGCCGCCGATCTGCAGAGCCGCGGCGCCGACGTCGAGCGCCAGGTGCTCGCCCGCGCCGTGCAGTGGCACGCAGAGGACCGCGTGATCGTGCACGGGCGCTCGACCGTCATCCTCTAGGTCGACCGCCCGCGCCGCAGGCGCGTCAGAGCACCTTCGACAGGAAGTCCTTCAGCCTGTCGCTCTTGGGCGCCCCGAACAGCTCGGCGGGCGCGGCCTCCTCGACGACGACTCCGCCGTCCATGAACACCGTTCGACCGGACACCTCGCGGGCGAAGCCCATCTCGTGCGTCACGAGCACCATCGTCATGCCGCCCTCGGCCAGGTCGCGGATCACCTGCAGCACCTCGCCGACCATCTCGGGATCGAGGGCGCTGGTGGCCTCGTCGAACAGCATGATCTCGGGGTCCATCGCCAGCGCGCGGGCGATCGCCACGCGCTGCTTCTGCCCGCCGGAGAGGGATGCCGGCTTCGCGTCGGCCTTCTCCGAGAGGCCCACTCGGTCCAGCAGCGCGAGCGCGCGTTCACGCGCCGCGACCTTGGACAGCCGCCCCCGC
>NZ_JBLVOB010000008.1:21473-39718 GCF_053543555.1 Microbacterium xerophyticum
CCGAGCGGGGGCGCCGCGAGAGTGATGTTCTCCAGCACGGTCATGTGCGGGAACAGGTTGAAGTGCTGGAACACCATCCCGATGCGCTGACGCACCTCATCGAGCTTGACGCTCTTGTGCATGAGATCGACGCCGTCGATGATGACGTGACCGGAAGTGGGCTCCTCGAGCTTGTTCAGGCACCGCAGCAGGGTCGACTTGCCCGACCCCGACGGGCCGATGACCGCGACGACCTCGCCGTCATCCACGGAGAGGTCGATGCCGTTGAGCACCTCGTTGTCACCGAATGACTTGTGCAGATCCCTGACTTCGATCTTGCTCATGCGTTGTACTTCCTCTCCAGGCGATCAGCGAGCAGCGTCAGCAGGGTGATCACGACGAAGTAGATGACGGCGACGATGGTCAGCACCTGCGCCGACAGGTAAGTGGAGGCGATGATCTGCCGCGACTGGAAGGTCAGTTCCGCGAGACCGATCACGCTGAGCAGCGACGTGTCCTTCAGCGTGATGATCCCCTGGTTCACGAAGGAGGGGATCATGATGCGGAACGCCTGGGGCAGCACGACCTTCTGCATCGTCTTCCATTGGCCGAGGCCCAATGAACGCGATGCCTCGGTCTGCCCTGGATCGACGGCCTGGATGCCGCTGCGGATGATCTCCGTCATGTACGCACCGGTGTTCAGCGACAGCGTGATCGCACCGGCCACGAACGGGTTGAACGTCAGCCCAGGGAACAGCTGCGGGATGGCGAAGAACACGAAGAACGCCTGCACGAGGATAGGCGTGCCGCGGAACACGTACACGTACGCGGTGGCGAGCCAGCGATACAGGAAGAAGCCGGACAGCCTTCCGAAGCCGAAGACGAGGCCGAGGATGAACGCCGCCACGATCGCGATGATCGTCGCGAGGATCGTGAGCCACAGGCCCTCCATCAGCGCCGGCCAGTACTGGACAGCGACGGAGATGATGTCGGTGGGCTGCGTCGACTTCTCACCACCGCCGAGGTAGGTGTCGACGATCTTGTCGTACTCGCCCGATTCCTTGAGGTTGGCGAGGCCCGCGTTGATCATCTCCAGAAGCTCGGGATTCTGACCCTTGTTGACGGCGACACCGTACTCGCCGCCGAGCTCGGGCTCGCCGATCAGCCGGAAGCCGGACCCCTGCTGGATGCCGTAGGCGAGCACGGGGAAGTCCTCGAAGTAGCCGACCGCCTGCCCCGCCTTCACGGCATCGACCATGTCGGTGGTGTCCTGATACGGGGCCACGCGGAAGCCGTACTCGTCCTTGTTGTCGTCCGCGAACGTCTGGCCCTGCGTGCCTGTCTTGACCGCGACGGTCTTGCCGTCGAGATCGTCCAGTGACTGGATGTCGCTGGCTTCGAGCACACCGAGCTGGATGCCGCTGGTGAAGTACGGGTCGCTGAAGTCGAATGTCGCCTTGCGCTCGTCCGTGATCGACATGCCCGCCATGACGGCGTCGACCTGGTTCGACTGCAGCGCCTGCACTGCCGCGTCGAACCCGAGCTGACGGATCTCGACCTCGAAGCCCTGGTCCTCGGCGATCGCACGCAGCAGATCCATGTCGATGCCGACGAGGTCGCCGTCGGAGTCCGTGAACTCGAACGGCGCGAACGTCGTGTCGGTGCCGATGACATACTTCTCGGGGGCGTCAGCGGCAACGGCGGCCGGCGCGCCGCCGATCAGCACGCCCACGGCGACGAACGCGGTGAGAGCCATCGCCCCCGCCGTACGCGCGAGCGTGCGCAGTCGCGCGGCCGCTGGTGAAGGATTTCGGATCACGACGGATGCTCCTCGGATCGGATGATACGACCGGACAGCCGCGGTCATCCAGCCTAGCCTCAGACCTCGACGGGCCTGTCGCCGCGGCCGGGCAGCCCTGAGACGAGCTCTTCGAACACCTCGACCGCGTCATCGAGCCGGGCGAGAGGCGCGGCCTGCCCGAGCCACAGCGACTGCAGCTCACCGAGGTTCTGCTGCCCCGCCGCGGCACGGAACTTGCCCGTGAGCCAGTTCTGCATCGGGAACGGCGCGATCGTGCCGCTCGCCTCGATCGCCCTCACGGCGCGGTTGCGTGCACCACGGGCCAGACGGCCGCTCATCGCCCTGGTCAGCACGCTGGCGTCGGCGGCCGTCTCGCGGATGGCCGCCCGGTGCGCGTCGGTCGCGGCCGACTGCGTCGTGTGCAGGAACGCCGTGCCGACCTGCACCCCTTGCGCGCCGAGCGCGAATGCCGCGGCCACTCCACGCCGGTCCGCGATGGCGCCGGCAGCGATCACCGGCACGGACACGGCGTCCACCACCTGCGGCACGAGCGCGAAGGTGCCGACCAGCGACTCCTCGGCCGAGCGCAGGAACGAGACGCGATGCCCGGCCGCCTCGGAGCCCGAGGCGATGATCGCATCGACTCCACCGGCATCCAGCGCGATCGCCTCTGCGACCGTCGTCGCCGTGCCGACGACGCGGATGCCGCGGGTGTGCGCCTGTTCGACGATCTCGGCCGACGGCACTCCGAACACCACGCTCAGCACCGCGGGAGCGGCATCCCAGATCGCTCCGAGCTGCTCGTCGAGAGGCGGCAGATACGCCTCGGGGCGCGCGGGGACGTCAACGCCCACCGCCTCGTAGAACGGTTCGAGCGCCTGCGCGAACACCGTGTGCTGCGGGCCCGGTTCGATCTCGTCGCCGGTGGGCAACCAGATGTTGAGCGCGAACGGCTGATCCGTCGCCTCCCTCATCGCCGCCGCCGTGGATCGGATGCGGTCGCCGTCGTATCCGTAGAGCCCGTAGGCACCCAGACCGCCCGCGTCGCTCACCGCGGCGGCCAGCGCGACGGACGACAATCCACCGAACGGTCCCAGAAGGATCGGATGCCGTACGCCGAGGATCTCGCTCAGTTCGCTCATGCCTCCGAGGCTACGCCCGCTGCGGGTCACCGCGGGCTGAGGGCGATGCGCAGCGGAGCGTCGGGGGCGGACGCCGCGGCGAGCGCGGCATCCACGTCATCCAGCTGGTGCACGGCCCCGACCACGTCCGCGAACGGATAGGCGCGGCCGCGACCGGCGAGGAACCCGACGGCAGCAGCGAGCTCGGCGCCGGAGTAGTTGTGCACGCCGGTCACCGTCAGCAGCCGCCGCACGATGCTCTCCGCGTCGAGCGGCACCGGCTCCGCGGGGAAGACGCTGCCCACCAGCACCACCGTTCCACCGACGTCGGCGGCCGCGATCGCGTCGCCCACGGCATGACCGGATGCCTCGATCACGATGTCGGCCGGCTCACTCACCGCAGACGCCGCGGTCCCCCCGAACCTCTCCGCGAAAGTGCGCCTGGACACGGAGGGGTCGATGACCGTGACCTCCGCGCCCTCGTCGGCGGCGATCGCCACGGCCGAGAGTCCGACCAGGCCGGCTCCGTACACGAGCACCCGCCTGCCCTCGAGGCTGCGCCCCGCCGCACCTCGGGCGACCGCCGCCCACGCCGTGGCCGTGGCGCATGAGGCCGGCGCCAGCACCGCGGCCGGCAGAGCCTCCGGCACCCGCACGATGGTGGTGCCTGCACGCAGATGCACGTGGCTCGCGAATCCGCCGGTCAGCTCCCAGCGCGGACCGATCCGCTCGTGACCGTACTTCACCAGTGCGCGGCACTTCTGCGTCACGCCGGCCGCGCATCGATCGCACGTGCCGCACGACACCGTCACCGACCACACGACGCGGTCGCCGATGCGCAGCGGCGCACCGTCCGCGGCCGTCGTGCCGCCATCGCCGATCGCGATGACCCGTCCGACGCTCTCGTGCCCCAGCACGAGCGGAGTCGGTGCCGCACGGTGCCCCTGCACGGTGTGCACGTCCGAGCCGCAGATGGTCGAGAGCTCGATGGCGATCAGCACATCGCCGTGGCCGAGGCCCACCCCCGGCACCGCGACCGTCTCGTGCTCCTGACCGACACCGAGCCACACCTTCGCCGTCGCCGCAGGTCTGAGCGTCACGTCCTGGCGCTCATCGTGCGGCAGCAGAGTGCGCATGTCAGGAGCTCCGGGCCAGCGCAGTGCCGAGAAGAGCACGCTCTCGAAGGGCCGGCAGCAGTGCCGTGACATCGTCGAGCACCGCATCCGCTCCGGCGCTGTCCAGCGTCGCGCGATCGTGCGCACCGCTGAGCACGCCGGCGACGAAACCGGCGCCGGCACGCCTGCCCGACTGCACATCGCTGCTCGTGTCGCCGGCGACCGCTACGGCCGACACCGAAGACGCCCCTGCCCGCAGCAGCGCAGTGAGCACGAGATCGGGAGCGGGACGTCCGCGACCGGCGTCCACGGGAGACAGCGCGAGGTCGACGAGGTCGCGCCACCCGAGGCCGTCGAGCAGTGCATCCCTGGTGACGGGGGCGAAGCCCGTCGTGAGCGCGACCTTGAGCCCTGCGTCGCGCATCTGCGCGATCGCCTCTGCCGCACCGGCGATCTCCTGCACACCCTGCTCGGCGACGATCTCCGAGTACGCGCCCTCGAACGCCGCAGTGGCCGCGGCTGCCGCGGCGACGTCGCCGCCGGCGAGATGGGTGAAGACATCGATCTTCGACATGCCCATGGTGTCGCGAACGTACTGCAGGGCATCCGCCCACGGCATCCGTTCGGCGACACCCGTGCGCTCGGCGGCGCGCTGGAAGGCCTGCTCGACGACGCCGTCGTCTCGGACGGTCGTTCCTGCCATGTCGAGGACGACGAGTTCGATGGCGGTCATGGGGTTCCTCCCTGTGCGGGCTGCGGTGCCCGGTCGAATGCAATCTGAAGCGTGCGCTCGGCGAGCCCCAGCCCGGTCGTCATGCCGATCCCGGTGGTCGCGGCGATCACGTGCAGGCCGTGCTCCGGCTCCTCGATGAGGAAATCGGATGCCGCGGATGCATAGACGCCCTGCCAGCGCTCGAGCACCCGCATGCCGTCGGTCTCGAACAACGCCGAGGCCTCCTCGAGGAACGCCTCGAAGGCCCCCTCTGGCTGGAACGGGCCGGGCTGCACGGCTTTCACGTGCGAATCGCCCAGGATGAGCGACCCGTCGGGCAGCTGCGTGTACATCTGGTTGAGATCGAGGGCTGCGAGATCGGGGCGCTCGGCATGCAGCCGTTCGCGCAGCGCGTCCGTCTCGGAGAAGGCCGCGAATCGTCCGTAGCGCAACAGCGACCAGCCCGTCAGCAGCGGTGCGTCGAGCGTGCGAGGCAACGGTGCCGTCACCCGCATCATGTCGAGGGCGCAGCGCACGACGCCCGCGCTCTCCGCGAGGTCAGGCAGCAGCTGGTCGACGTCGTGCCCGGTGGCGACGACGACGAGACCGGCATCGATCGCGCCGCGCGTGGTCTGCACACGACCGGATGCCACGGTGGTCGCCGCGGTGCGGAAGCGGAACTCCACGCCCAGGGACGCGAGGTGACGGACGATCGCCCCGGCCGCTCCCCGCGGGTCGGTCTGCAGGTCGGTCGCCACGAAGGCGCCGCCGATCACGGCGTCACGGCGCAACGGCGCTCGACGCAGCAGTTCGTCGGTGTCCAGCATCCGGATGCCCGCGTCGTGTTCTCCGGCTGCTCGTTCCAACACGGCGAGCTCGTCCGCCTGACGGGCGGCGATCAGAGTGCCGGACTCCCGCAGCCAGAAGCCGGCGTCCGTCGCGAGGCGCAGCCAGATGTCGCGTGAGGCATCGGCGAACTCACGGGCGAGCCCCGTCTGCGCCCCGATGCAGATGTGCCCGAAGTTGCGGATCGTCGCGCCCACCGGAGCATCGGTGCGGTCGACGACGATGACGCGGAGCCCGCGGCGCGCGCCAGCGTATGCGGCGCCGAGCCCGATGATTCCGGACCCGACGACGACGAGGTCCGCCGTTTCGGAGGCCACAGGATGACTCGTCATGATGGCCTTTCCGAGTATGAGTATCGTCAACAACTGTGTCACCCGGCAGTGCTCGCACCCCGCCGTTCCCGGAAGTGTTTGCCTCTCGTTAACCGGCTCTTCGCCCGCATGAACGCGAGCGGAACGGGCCGGTGATCGGTCACGCGCGGCTCTGGCTATGATTCGGCTATGAGTATCGCGACCATCCAGCAGCAGCTGTCCACTCCGCCCGGTTTCGCCAAGGCCGTGAAGTCGACCAGCTCGACGCTGGTCGCCGGACTGATCAGCCTCGCCGCCGCTGTCTTCTGCCTCGGCATGAACACCTTCCAGCTCGGCTCTGCCAGCGACTGGAACTGGCGGCTGATCGAGCGCTACTTCCTCACCGCAGATGTGATCGAGTTCACCGGCAGCCGCTCGGGTCGTGCAGAGATCTGGCGCTTCCTCTACGTGTACGCGCCGATAGTGCTCATCCCGCTCGGCATCATCCTGCTCATCGTGCACTTCAGCACACGCAGTCGGAACGGCCGGACACTGTTCGAAGATTTCCAGTCCCGTGGCTGGGTCGGCCGCCAGCGCTACACGGGCATGAAGGCGCAGAACGGGCGCGCGCAGGTCGAGGTCGTCTTCATCTCGCACCCGAGCATCCCCGACGAGACGTTCGACGCCACCGTGCAGCAGTACTCGGCCTGGGTGGCGTCGCTCGACAAGAAGTCCCTGAAGAAGACGATCGCCGCTGTCACGAAGGCCGGCGCGCTGACCGGCCTCAGCGCGGCGGTGCTCTCTCCTGAGCTGCCCGCGGCGATCACGGTCGCCACGGTGCGGGGCTCGAGCGAGTTCGCTGCCGTCGTGCCCCCTGGCCCCGACGGCAAGGGCAAGTACCGCGTGCTCGAGATCAAGGAATGACGTCGCGGCTTCCGGCCGCGTGCATTCGTCCCTCCGACCGCGAGCACGACACGTTCTAACACCAGGTCGCGCTCGCGGTCGAGCGCTGGGGACGCTTTTTCAACCCTGGCGCTGGGGACGCCTATAACGGGTTGTGCCCAACCTATCGCCAGCCCCTGTTCACCAGAACAGCCATACGTCGAGGGAGCATTCGACTTTCGGCCAGAGTCTGGGTCGGCAGGGACGGCAGGCGTCAGTTGATCGGCAATGAGGCCGACACGCTCCACCGGCCGTCCACGACGCCGGCGCTGAACTGGCCACTCGCACCGAGCACCCGCTCCGCCATCCTGTTCACGCCGGTGCGGCTGGACGGGAGATCGCTGCGGGCCGTCTCGGGGAGCGGGCTGTGGATGCCCAAGGTCAGTAACTCATCATCGACGTCCAGACGGATGCTCACTTCTCCTGGCCCCGCATGCTTCAAGATGTTCGTCGCCGACTCGCGCATGATCCTGGCGAGGATGATCTCGCCCGCGCGATGGATGCGCTCGTCAAGCGGATCACCCTCTGAGCGCACCGGATGACCTGCCGCCTCGATCTCGCCGCGGGCCTCGTCGATCGCCGCAGCGAGGTCGCCCGAGTGCACCGCGGACGAGCGCGGGCCGTCATCAGCCAGATCGATGACGAACCGCAGGTCGATCATCGCGCTCTTCGCCGCGCCCCGGATCGCCTCCTGCGCGCCTCGGCTGCGCTCGACGTCATCCAGCATCTGCGCGTGCAGTGCGATGATCGTGAGGTGGTGCGCGATGCTGTCGTGCAGCTCACCGGCGATCCACCGCCGCTCGGCGAGGACCGCCTCACGCTCGTGTTCGACTCGCTCCGCGAGCTCCTGCTCCAGCCGACGGCCTTTGTCCAGCGCGACTCGGAGAGCAAAACCGATCGCTCCCGCCACCGTCGCGATGATCAAATAGGCGCCGACGTTGACGGGCGCATTCGTGTTGCCGTAGGCGACGATCGCGGTCGCCACCAGGAAAGCGCCGATGTAGGAGAGGATGAGCGCCGTTCGGCCCAACCGCATGACGAGCCCTACCGCGACCGCCGCGGCGAACATCGACGTGGATTCGGTGCCCGCGATGACCGACAGAGCGAACACTGCTCCGAGGGAGATCGTGGCCATCCAGGGTGACCACAGGTACAGCGCGAACACGACCGACGTCGCGATGCTGAGGAGAGATCGGAAGAGGCTCGGGCCGTACGCGAACACGATGCCTGAGACGTCGACAGCGATGACGCCGCCGATGACCACGAGTATTACAACACGCTCGAAGGTGCTCAGAGCCCCGGCTCGCGTCAGCCGGGGTAAGAGAGAGGCGTCCGGGAGCACCTGCCTGAAAGCCATAGTCTCAGTATCTCCCATCCGCTAAATGCGCTAGCCTTTGATACCGAAGGCTCGTGCCATCATTTCCCAAAAAGTCATAGTGTTCACCACCTAATTCGCGTCGAATGTCGAATGCGTAACCCCATCTTCTCGGTGAAACAGACTTCTCACATCTGACTTACAGACAGCCTTTGCTGGCCAAAGGTCTAGGCTCACAGTGGCGATCCTGTCGGCGGAATAGGCTTCCTCCTATGCCGGAAATCCGTGTTCTGATCGTCGATGACGATCCCCTGGTCCGCTCAGCGCTGTCGCACTTCGTGTCACGTGATCCGGAGATCCAGGTCATCGGCGAAGCCGCATCCGGTCTCGAGGCGATCATGTTCACGGAGCGGGACGTCGCGGACGTGATCATGATGGACGTTCAGATGCCGGAGATGAACGGGATCGAAGCAACCTCGGCGATCGCCGAGCGCTGGCCTGAGATTCGTATCCTGGCCGTGACCACGCTCGAAGGCAGCGACACCGTGTTGCCGATGCTCAGCGCCGGGGCCTCCGGGTACATGCTCAAGGACTCCAGCGCCGAGAGCATCGTCGCCGCCGTGCGAGAGGTCCATAAGGGTGCCAGCTCCCTGTCGCCCAGGATCGCCTCCATGCTCATCAAGCACGTTCGTGCGACCGAAGCCACAGGCCCCGACCGGACGGTCCCCCTCCTTCCTCTCACCGAGCGTGAGTCAGAGGTGTTGAGCCGTCTGGCGGAAGGCATGTCGAACGCCGAGATCGCGCGTGCCCTCATCGTCTCCGAGGGCACGGTGAAGGCGCATCTGGGCAGCATCATGTCCAAATGGCATGTCCGCGATCGAGTGCAGATCATCGTCACGGCCGCACGTGCCGGGCTGGTGGAGTTCCGCTGAGGCCCTGCGTGCGCGTCTACGATCGAAGAATGCCCGTCACGCCGCACGCCCTCTCACATGCCGACGACCTCGCCGACTTCGTCGCCGCTTCCCCTTCGAGCTATCACGCCGCCGAGGAAGTGGCCGGGCGCCTCGAGTCGCTCGGGTTCGTCCGCCTGAGCGAGGAGGACGCGTGGCCCGCCCAGGCCGGGGGCCGCTTCGTCGTGGTGCGCGACGGCGCCGCGATCGCGTGGGCCGTGCCAGCGGATGCCGCACCCACGACACCGGCGCAGATCTTCGGAGCGCATACGGACTCCCCCGGATTCAAGCTCAAGCCGCAGCCGACCACCGGCTCGCGGGGATGGTTGCAGGCCGGCGTCGAGGTCTACGGCGGACCGCTGCTGAACTCCTGGCTCGATCGTGAGCTCCGCCTCGCCGGACGCCTCGCCCTCGCCGACGGCCGTGTCGTGCTCGCCGACACCGGACCGCTGCTGCGACCGCCGCAGCTCGCCGTGCATCTCGATCGCGGAGTCAACAACGGACTGGCGTTGGACAAGCAGAGCGAGACGCAGCCCGTCTGGGGCCTGGGCGATCCGAGCGAGGAAGACCTGCTGGGCGAGCTGGCGGCGTCGGCCGGAGTGAACGCCGCCGATGTCCGCGGTTTCGACGCCGTCGTGGCGGACTCCGCGCGCGGCGCGGTCTTCGGCAAGGACGACGCGTTCTTCGCGAGCGGACGCCTGGACGACCTGGCATCGGTGCACGCCGGCGTCGTCGCCCTCTCGGCACTCGCTGCTGAGGGCGCATCCGGGCAACGCGGCATCGCCGTTCTCGCCGCTTTCGATCATGAAGAGCTCGGCTCAGAATCGCGCTCGGGCGCCGCCGGCCCCTTCCTGGAAGATGTCCTGGCGCGCGTGTACACCGGGCTCGGCGCCGACGACACCGACCAGCGCCGCGCGTTCGCGGCATCCTGGCACCTCTCCAGCGACGTCGGGCACTCGGTGCATCCGAACTACGCGCACAAGCACGATCCGGTGGTGCAGCCGCTGCTCGGGTCGGGGCCGATCCTGAAGATCAACGCCAACCAGCGCTACGCGACCGACGCCATCGGCACCGCCGCCTGGGCCCGCTGGTGCGAGAGCGCCGGCATCGCATCGCAGGAGTTCGTCTCCAACAATGCGGTGCCGTGCGGCTCGACGATCGGTCCGATCACGGCCACCCGCCTCGGCATCCGCACTGTCGACGTCGGCATCCCGATCCTCTCGATGCACTCCGCGCGCGAGCTCGCCGGCGTGTCGGATCTGCATGCGCTCGCGCAGGTCGCGAAGGCGTTCTTCGCCGCCTGACCCCGCACGTATCGGCGCAGTGCCAATATGGGGGCATGTCAGAGAAGATTGCAGCGGCGCCGGCGCTGATCGAGCGGGCCGGCATCGAGATCATCCCCGAGTCGGAGCGCACCGCGAAGCCGCGTGACCTGTTCTGGCCCTGGTTCGCGGCGAACGTCTCGGTGTTCGGCATGTCGTACGGATCGTTCGTGCTCGGCTTCGGCATCTCGTTCTGGCAGGCGACGATCGTCTCGATCATCGGCATCGTCGTGTCGTTCCTGCTCTGCGGCCTCATCGCGATCGCCGGAAAGCGCGGCTCCGCACCGACCATGGTGCTCTCCCGTGCCGCGTTCGGCGTGCAGGGGCAGAAGGTGCCCGGAATCATCTCGTGGCTGACCTCGATCGGCTGGGAGACGTTCCTCGCGATCCTGGCCGTGCTCGCCACCGCGACCGTCATCACGCAGCTCGGCGGCGACGGCGAGAGCATCGCGCTGCGGATCATCGCGACCGTGATCGTCGCCGCGCTCATCGTCGTGGCATCCATTCTCGGCTATCACACGATCATGAAGCTGCAGTCGGTGCTCACGTGGATCACCGGCATCGTGACGGTCCTCTACGTGATCCTCGCGTTCTCGCACATCGACTTCGGCGCCGTGCTGTCGCGCCCCGACGGCACAATCGGCCAGCTCATCGGCGCCCTCGTCATGGTGATGACCGGGTTCGGTCTCGGCTGGATCAACATCGCCGCGGACTGGTCGCGCTACCAGAAGCGCACCACCTCCGACGGTGCGATCGTGTTCTGGAACACCGTCGGCGGATCGGTCGCACCGGTCATCCTCGTGGTGTTCGGTCTGCTGCTCGGCGCGTCGGATGAGGACCTGCTGAACGCGATCGCCGCCGATCCGGTCGGAGCCCTCGCGACGATCCTGCCGATCTGGGTGCTCGTGCCGTTCCTGCTCACTGCGGTGCTCGCGCTCGTCTCGGGCGCCGTGCTCGGCATCTACTCGTCCGGGCTCACGCTGCTGAGCCTCGGCATCCGCATCCCCCGCCCTTCGGCAGCGGCGATCGACGGCGTCATCCTCACGATCGGCACGATCTTCGTCGTGTTCTTCGCGACCGACTTCCTCGGTCCGTTCCAGAGCTTCCTCATCACGCTCGGTGTGCCGCTGGCGTCATGGGCCGGCATCCTCATCGCCGACATCCTGCGACGCAAGAAGGACTACGACGACGAGGCGCTGTTCGATTCGAACGGCCGCTACGGCGCGTGGGACTGGACCTCGATCATCACCATGGTCATCACGAGCGTGATCGGCTGGGGACTGGTGGTCAACAACTTCGCTGAAGCCGCACCGTGGAACAACTGGCAGGGCTACCTCCTGTTCCTCGTCGGCGGCGCTGACGGCGACTTCGCCTACGCCAACCTCGGCGTGTTCTTCGCCCTGGTGATCTCGTTCCTGGTCACCTACTTCGCGCGGGCGGGGAAGATCCGTCGGCAGGAGCAGGCGTGAGCCTCTCCGCAGACTCACCGAGCGGCACCTGGCTCGTCGTCATCGACCCGCAGAACATCTTCGCGTCGCCCGACTCCGCCTGGGGGTCGCCGTTCTTCGCGGAGACGATGCCGCGCATCCGTGCGCTGGCGGATGCTTTCGGCGAGCGCGTGCTCGTCACCAGGTGGATGCCGTCCGCTGACCGCTCGACGTCATGGGGCGAGTACTTCGCGGCGTGGCCGTTCGCCGACCGGCCGCCGACCGATCCGCTGTTCGACCTCGTTCTGGATGCAGCCGGTCTCTCGATCCGGCCCACCCTCGACCTGCCGACCTTCGGAAAATGGGGAGCGGATATCGAGCAGATCGTCGGGCGCGGTGCATCCGTCGTGCTCGCCGGCGTCTCGACCGACTGCTGCGTGATCTCGACGGCGCTGGCCGCCGCTGACTCCGGCGCGCGCGTCACGGTCGCCGCCGATGCCTGCGCCGGTTCGACGGCCGAGAATCACGCCGCGGCGCTCACTGTGATGGGGCTGTATCCGCCTCAGATCACGATCAGCGATTCGGCCACGGTGCTCGCGGATCTCTGACACGACACACACATGTCAGCCCAGATCACACCCGTCGGTCGAAACACGCGGTTCGGGACCGACATCTGTGTTCTCGACTGACGAGTGTGCGCGATGATCGGTCACGCGGCGCGGACGGCCGCGACGATGTCAGCCGGCGAACCGTGCCAGGGCGCACCATGGCCGGGCAGCACCCAGGATGCCGAGACCTCGGCGAGCCGGTCGAGGGATGCCGACGCCTCCGCGGGTTCGTCGGTGAACGGCGCGGGCTGAGGATGCTGAGACCCGGTGAGCACATGCCGGGTGGTGAGCGCGTCGCCGACGAACACGGCATCCACCAACGGAACGTGCACCGCGATGCTGCCGGGTGAGTGCCCCGGCATCCCGATGATCACGGGCGCTCCAGGCAGGTCGAGCACGTCGGCGTCGGATACCTCCGACACGTCCTTCACGTAGATCGGCCGCAACGCGCTCTTGCGGATGCCGTAGGCGAAGAACCCCAGCATCGGTCCGAGTTTCGACGGCCCCAACGGCGTCTTCGGCTTATCCCCCGTCCGTGTGCGCTCGGCATCGGCCGCGTGCACGAAGACGGGAACGCCGTGCTCGGCGCGCAACCGTTCGGCGAAGCCGATGTGATCGCTGTCACCGTGCGTGAGGATCAGTCCCCTGATGTCGGAGAGCGGCCGGCCGAGGCTCGCCATCTCGTCCTGCAGATCGCGCCAGTGACCAGGCATCCCCGCGTCGATCAGCGTGACGCCCTGCGGGGCGTCAATCAGGTACGAGGCCACGATGTCGTTGCCCAGGCGATGCAGGTGCGGTGCCAGCTTCATGATGTGTCCTACCGATCCGTGTGGATGATCTTGCGATGGCTACACTACATAGCTATCATGGCTAATGTCAATAGCCTCAGATGCACGACCGGAGACCCGCCATGCCGACGCCAGAACGCACTTCGACCGCCGCGATCATCGCTGCGGGACGCGAGATCCTCGAGTCCGCAGGCCTGTCCGGACTCACGATGCAGGCCGTCGCGGAGCGCGTCGGCGTGCGGGCGCCCTCGCTGTACAAGCGGGTGAGGGACAGGGAAGCACTGATCGCCGCCGTCACCGCATCCGTGATCGACGATCTTTCGATCGAACTCGAACGGGTCGAGCGCAGCGCACCCGGCGCGAACGGGACAGGGCCCGACGTGACACCCGAGCTGCTGACGGGGCTGGCCACGACCTACCGCGCCTTCGCACACGCGCATCCGGAGGGATTCCGACTGATGTTCACCGCATCCGCTCCGCTGGTGTCGCTCGATCGCGCTGCCGGACCGGTGCTGCGCGCGAGCGCCGCGCTCGTCGGCGACCACGACGCCCTCGATGCCGCGCGCCTGTTCACGGCATGGCTGACCGGATTCCTGCAGATCGAGCTCGCGGGCGCGTTCAGGCTCGGCGGCGACGTCGATCAGGCGTTCGACTACGGCCTGCGTCACCTGCTGGCAGGCGTCGACGGCTGAGCATCGCGGTTCGGATCCGCTGTTCGGGTCGCAGTTTCTGCCACACTGATCCGTGGAGGGGATCCCCATGACCACGACCGCGCCTGCGAACGACGCGCACGAAGACCGCACCCACGACGGCGACGACCGCCCGAAGAGGGTGCATGGCCGCTGGTTCAAGACCCGGGTGGTGCTCGGCATCATCATCGCCGTCGCACTCGTGGTCGCGATCATCGGAGCGATCACCCCGTGGCCGTCCGCCATGGTGATCAGGGCCGTCTTCACTCAGGGCGGAGACGCCACCGCCGCCGAGATGGACACGCACGTCCCCGACACGAAGCTCACCGAGACGCTCGATGTCGCCTACAGCGACGACGGCGTCGACACGACGATGGACGTCTTCACCCCGGCATCCGCTACCGGCCCGCTGCCCACGATCGTGTGGATCCACGGCGGAGCCTGGATCTCGGGATCGAAGGAGAATGTCGACCCGTACATGCGCATCCTCGCCGCAGAGGGGTACACGACCATCGCCGTGAACTACACGCTCGGGCCGGAGGGCTTCTACCCGAAGGCCGTGCATCAGATCAACGATGCCCTCGGATACATCGACGAGCACGCCGCGGACCTGGGCGTCGACCCCACCCAGATCGTGCTCGCGGGAGACTCGGCCGGAGGGCAGCTGGCCAGCCAGATGGCGACGCTCACCACGAACCCCGACTACGCCGAGATCATGGACATCACCCCGAAGATGTCGGCCGACCAGGTCGTCGCCACCGTACTGAACTGCGGCGTCTACGACCTCGCCGCGCTCGCTCAGCTCGACGGCATCGTCGGCTGGGGCTTCAAGTCGTCGATGTGGGCCTATGCCGGGACGAAGACCTGGGCCGAGGACTCCTCGGGCGCGACGATGTCGACCGTGAACTGGGTGACCGAGGACTTCCCCACCACCTACATCTCCGGCGGCAACGGCGACGGTCTCACCTGGCTGCAGTCGATACCGATGGCCGACCGGCTGAACGAGCTCGGTGTCGACGTGACGACGCTGTTCTGGCCTGCGCCGCACGAGCCGCAGCTTCCGCACGAGTATCAGTTCCACCTCGACATGCCCGATGCGCAGACCGCCCTGCAGAAGACGATCGACTTCCTGGACGCGCACACCACGCAGCCGTGAGTCCGACCATGCCGATGCGCACCCGGCACTGACGCCTGACCGATCGTTCGGGATATCCTCGGGGATCATGGGCACAGACTCGACCGACTCCGCAGGCAACACCGATCCCCGCGGGAACGAGCGGCCCCTGGAGGACACGATCGTCACCGATCTGACGGGACGGATGACCTACGGGTCGTACCTCGGACTGGACGAGCTGCTGAACGCGCAGCATCCGGTCAGCACTCCCGAGCATCACGACGAACTGCTGTTCATCATCCAGCATCAGACCACCGAACTCTGGCTGAAGCAGCTGCTGCACGAGCTGAGTTCGGCGCGCACACTGCTCGCGAGCGACGATCTGCGCGAGGCGCTGAAACGGGTCGCGCGCGTCAAGCGCATCCAGGACGTCATGACCCAGCAGTGGTCGGTGCTGGCGACGCTCACGCCGACCGAGTACGCGCAGTTCCGCGGGGCACTGGGCAACTCGTCCGGCTTCCAGTCCGTGCAGTACCGGGCGGTGGAGTTCGCGCTGGGCAACAAGAACGAGCGGATGCTGCAGGTCTTCCGGGACCATCCGGCCAATCTCGCCCTGCTGATGACCGAGTTCGAGCGACCGACGCTGTACGACGAGTTCCTGCGCTTCGCGGCCCGGCGCGGGTTGCCGATCCCGACCGAGATCCTCGAGCGCGACGTGCGCGAGCCGTACCGCCCGCACCCCTCGCTGGTACCCGCCATCCGCGAGATCTACGAGAACCCGCGCACCCACTGGGATCTCTATGAGGCGTGCGAAGACCTGGTCGACCTCGAGGACAACTTCCAGTTCTGGCGCTTCCGGCACCTGAAGACCGTCACGCGCACGATCGGGATGAAACCCGGCACCGGCGGCTCGAGCGGCGTGGGGTTCCTGCAGCGCGCACTGGAGCTGACCTTCTTCCCCGAGCTCTACACGGTGCGCACCGAGATCGGGGCGTGATGCGGGCCGCGGTCACGTACCTCGACGCCCGCGGACGCACCTGGCTGGAGGGCGTGGCGAGCGTCGTCGACGGGCGCGTTCAGCTCGCGCCCGATCAGCCGGATGACGGGATGCCGCGGATGGACGGCGTCGTCACCGGCGCATTCACAGACTCGCACGTGCACCTGCAGCTGATCGACGTAGGCGCACTGGCGGAGTCGACACTCGGGCGGGTCTTCGACCTCGGCGGCGATCCGGCCGTGCTCGCCAGGCTACGAGTCGCGCATGCGAGCCCGCACAACTCCGGAGTGTTGACGCGAACACGCCCTGCCGAAGCCGAATCCGCCCCGAGCGGCGAATATCCTCCGGAGTCATGCGGCGACAACGGCCTGGAGATCGGATTCGCCGGCGCCTTTCTCACCCCGCCGGGCGGATATCCGTCCGATCGCGCCTGGGCTCCGGAGGGATCGGTGCGCGAGATCGCGGACGCGGATGCCGCAGCTCGAGCTATCATCGAGATGAAAGCGGCCGGGGCGACATGCATCAAGGTCGCGAGCAACTCCGCAGCGGGACCCGTGTTCTCCGACGGGATGTTCAGCACGATCGTCGAGATCGCTTCGCGCCACAGCCTGTCGGTGATCGCGCACGCCGAAGGGCCGGGTGAAGCGCAACGCGCCACGCGTCTACGGGCTCGGATGCTCGCCCACGCGCCGTTCACGGAACGCCTCTCCGACGGCGAGCTGTACGCCATGCACGGCAGCGTCTCCTGGAGCTCCACTCTCGCGGTTCACGGCGGCGAGGCCTACAACATCGCGGTCGACAACGTGCGCCGCTTTCACGCCCTCGGCGGAAACGTCGTCTATGGCACGGACATGGGCAACGGCCCTACGCCCGCCGGACTGAATCAGCAGGAGATCGCCGCGCTCAGGGAGGCCGGCATCGACGGTGCCGAACTGCTGCGATCGCTCGTGCCCGTCGACCCCGTCAACCCGGCATCGCGCGTGCTCTTCTACCCGGAGGCCACGCCCGACACCGCAGATCCTCTCCTCGCGCGCCCGCTCACCCCCGAAGATCTGGAGGCCTGACATGACCGATCTGCTCGCCGAAGCCCGAAGCCTCGACGCTCGCGACCCGCTCGCCACACATCTGGATGCCTTCGTCGAGGCACCGGGCGTCAGTGCCTACCTCGACGGCAATTCTCTCGGCCGGCCGCTGCGATCGCTGCCCGAGCGACTGGCCGCATTCGTGCGCGAGGACTGGGGCACGCGCCTCATCCGCTCGTGGGACGAGCAGTGGATGGACCTGCCGACCGAGCTCGGCGACCGCATCGGCCGGATCACGATCGGTGCCGCGCCCGGCCAGACGGTCGTCGCCGACTCGACGACCGTGCTGCTCTACAAGCTCATGCGGGCCGCCGTGGCGGCTCTTCCAAACCGTCCGGAAATCCTCATCGAGGAGGGGAACTTCCCCACCGACCGGTTCGTGGCAGAGGGCATCGCCGCCGAGCGCGGGATGACGGTGCGCTGGCTCACCGCAGACCCTGTCCACGGCGTGCAGGCCGAGGACGTCGCAGCAGCGGTGTCGGAGCAGACCGCGCTCGTCGTGCTCAGCCACGTCGACTACCGCTCGGGCGCACTGGCCGACATGAGGGCGATCACGGACGCCGCGCATGAGGCGGGCGCGCTGATGCTGTGGGACCTGTGCCACTCGGCCGGAGTGATCCCGATCGAGCTCGATGCCTGCGACGTCGACCTCGCGGTCGGCTGCACGTACAAGTACCTCAACGGCGGGCCGGGCTCCCCCGCCTTCGCGTACGTGAACACGCGCCATCACGGCACGGTGCGCCAGCCCATCCAGGGCTGGATGGGCGCGGGCGACGTGTTCGCGATGGCGTCCGCATATGCACCGTCAGACGGCATCCGGCAGTTCATCAGCGGTACGCCGCCGGTGCTCGGGATGCTGGCGATGCAGGGCATGCTCGACCTGATCGAAGCCGCGACGATCGACGCCGTCCGCGAGAAGTCGAAGACCCTCACCGACTTCGCCGTGCGGGCGTTCGATGAACTGCTCGTGCCGCTCGGGGTGCGCCTGCTGAGCCCGCGCGACGCCGATGGGCGCGGCGGCCACGTGACGATCGGGCATCCGGACTTCGCCAGGGTGACCGCGACGCTGTGGGCCGACGGCGTGATCCCCGACTTCCGTTTTCCCGACGGCATCCGCCTCGGCCTGTCGCCGCTGAGCACCTCGCAT
>NZ_JBLVOB010000008.1:39738-76807 GCF_053543555.1 Microbacterium xerophyticum
TGCGGAGGTGCTCAGGGGCGTGCGGGCCGTGCGCGACGCGCTGGTGCCCTGAACGCGCGAGCGGTCAGTCCGCGACGCCCCGCAGGAACGCCGTCACGTTCTCCTGCATCCGCAGGATGCGCAGGTCGCGCGCCGTCTCACGGTCGTACCCCTCGTAGGCGAGCGGCGGGAGGCGTCGCACGTTGTGCGAGCAGCCGAACTCCGCGCAGACCAGCGTGCCGATCGTGTCGCCCTTGCGCCCGTCGGCCCCTGCCTTGCGGGCCGAGTACAACTGCACGTCATTGCGCAGGGTGACGTCTTCGCACCATGAGCACTGCGCTCGCGAGAGCACGCGCTGCTCGGCGCGCTGCAGCAGCACACCGGTGAGGGTGTCGTCGACCTCGGCGATGACGTAGGCACGCCGCGGGAACTTCGGGTCGGACCAGCCGAGGTAGTCGATCTTGTCGAAGTCGACCTCGGCGAAGCCCTGAGGCAGCGACACGGAGGAGACCTCTTTGCGGGAAGCGTTGATGAAAGAGGCGCGGATGGCGCGCTCGTCGATGGGACGCATGGGAAGAACTGCTTTCTGATGTGAGGTGAGAAGGTCGCGGCATCCGTCAGATGGATACCGGGTATGACGAGTCACCGGCGACGGGGGTTCCGCCTCCGGCTCGCACTCAGCCTCTGCCGCCGGCGCTCGACGCGCCTGCAACCGCCTTCCGCGCCCTCAGGGCGCACATCGAGAACAGCACCCGGCGAGTTTACACCCGCTCGACGATCGAGGCGAGGGAGGCTGCGACCCGGATGACCGGCTCGAGGGATTCCTCCTCGCCGACCGTGATGCGGATGCCGTCCGCACCGTACGCACGGACGATCAGCCCCGCATCCGCGAATGCCGCCAGCGCCGCGGCAGTGCCGGCGCCGGTGGGCAGCCACACGAAGTTCGCCTGCGATCGCGGGATCGACCATCCGTCTTCGCGGAGCATCCGCGCGAGCCGGTCGCGCCGCTTGGTGATCACGCGCACCCGCTCGAGCAGGGAGGGCTCGGCGTCGAGGCTGGCCAGGGCCGCCTCCTCGCCCTGGGCGGTCACCGAGAGGGGGATGCCGGCGATGCGCGCGGCCTCGAGCACTGCGGGATGCCCGACGGCGTAGCCCACCCGCAGGCCCGCCAGTCCGTACGCCTTGGAGAACGTGCGCAGCACGACCACGTTCTCGTGGCCCGCGGCGATGACGCGTCGTCCGTCGACGACGCCGTCATCCGTCACGAACTCGGCGTAGGCCTCGTCGAGCAGAACGAGCACGCCGGTCGGCACCCGCGCGAGGAACGCGTCGAACGCCGCCTGGGTCACCGCTGTTCCCGAGGGGTTGTTGGGGCTGCACACGACGACGATCCGCGTGCGGTCGGTGATGGCGTCCGCCATGGCGTCGAGGTCGTGACCCTCGTCCGCATCCAGCGCCACCGTGACCGGGACGGCTCCGGAGACGTCGGCCATCCACGGGTAGCCGTCGAAGGAGCGCCAGGCGAAGAGCAGCTCATCGCCCGGCTCGCACAGCGCCACGGCGAACTGCTGCAGCAGCGACGTGGAACCCGCAGCGACGTGCACGGCATCAACCTCGACGCCGAAGCGCTCGGCGATCCGTGCGCGCAGCCGGGGCGCCGACGCATCAGGGTAGCGATTGAACGAGACGGCTCGGTGCGCGGCTTCCACCACCCCTGGCAACGGTCCGAACGGATTCTCGTTGCTGGAGAGCTTGAAGGCGTCCGGTCCTGCCTGGGCGCCCTGCTGATAGGCGGAGCGTGCGGAGATCCGTGCGCGCGCCGCCACTGGTGGCGCGGTCGACCACGAGCGCATCATGCGCGTTCCAGACGCCGCCATGCGAGTTCGGCCAGCACGGATGACTGCAGACCGAGAACCGAGTCGTCGAACACCGCGCGCTCGGAGTGCAGCGGCCCGGAGTCCTCGTCCGCTGCGGCACCGAGGAAGACGAGGGTGCCGGGCACCTCTTCGAGCACGTACGCGAAGTCCTCCGAGGCCATCGACGGCGCCTCGAGGCGGGTGACGCGTTCTGCGCCGACCAGGTCGTCGAGGGCGTCGATCACGAAGGCGGTCTCGGCGGGATCGTTGTAGGTCACCGGGTACGAGGCGATGAACTCGCTCTCCAGGGTGCAGCCGTTCGCGACGGCGATGCCCTCAAGCATCTGCGGCAACTGCTCGCGAACAGTCTCCAGCGTGGTCTTCGAGAGGGTGCGGATGTTCGCCTCGAGCTGCACCTCCGCTGCCAGTACGTTGCTCGCGGCCGAGTCGCTGCTCAGCCGGGTGATCGAGATCACCGCCTGGTCGGTGGCCGGAAGACGGCGTGCGGCGAACGTCTGCACCGCGAGGATGAGCTGCGCGGCGACGGGGACGGGGTCGATGCCGTTCTGCGGGAAGGCGGCGTGCCCGCCGGTGCCGCGCAGCGTCATGCGCAGCGCGCTCGCACTGGCCATCATCGATCCCTGTCTGGTGACGGGCCGGCCGCGCTCGAGCGTGCATTCGACGTGGATCGCGTAGGCCGCGACAGGGCGTTCGCCCGCGGCATCCAGCACCCCCTCCTCGAGCATGATCCGCCCGCCGGCCTGCCCCTCTTCCCCCGGTTGGAACATGAAGACCACGGTGCCGGGGAGTTCGTCGCGGCGCGCGACGAGCAGGCGCACCGCTCCCAGAAGACCCGCCATGTGCAGGTCGTGCCCGCACGCGTGCATGCGGCCGGACGTCGAGGCGAAGTCCAGGCCGGTGGCCTCGTGCACCGGCAGCCCGTCCATGTCGGCCCGCAGCAGCACGACGGGCCCACGCCGGCCGCCGCGGAGGACCGCGGTCACCGACGTGAGCGCGGTGCCGGTCGTGATCTCCAGCCCGAGCTCGGAGAGCTCGCGCAGAACGACCTCCTGCGTGCGCGGCAGGTCGAGCCCGAGCTCGACGACTCGATGAAGCTCCCGCCTGACCGCGATCAGGCTGTCCTGCAGCGCTCTCGCATCCGCCTCGAATCGCGTCATCGCAGTTGCATCCTCTCGCCGGCCACCGGAACCGCGTCCCGGTGGTCCGAGCGTATTCAGGGCGACGACGCCGCAGAATGTGCACCGATCATACGGACGACCGACATCTCTGGACGATTCGTCCAGCGCCCACGGCTCACGCCGGGCTCACACGTCCTCGAGTTCCATCCGCTGACCGAGGATCGGCACCGCGGTCAGCAGCTCCTGGGTGTACGCCTCGGAAGGCGCGCTCAGCAGCGACTCGGTCTCACCGCGCTCGACGATCCGACCGTCGCGCATCACGGCGATCTCGTCGCTGACATAGCGCACGACCGCGAGATTGTGCGAGATGAAGAGCATGGTCAGGCCCAACCGCTGCTGCAGATCGCGCAGCAGGTTCAGAACCGTCGACTGCACGGAGACATCCAGAGCGCTGGTGACCTCGTCGGCGATGAGGATCTCTGGATCGCCTGCGAGCGCCCTGGCGATCGTGATCCGCTGGCGCTGTCCTCCGGAGAACGACTTCGGCAGCTCTCCCGCCCTGTCGGGGTCGAGATCGACCTGCCGCAGCAGCTCGGCGACCCGATCGCGGCGGGCCGGCCGGCTGAGCTCCCGCCCCGTCGCTCTCAGCCCCTCGGCGATGGACTCGCCGATCGGCATCCTCGGATCGAGAGCGGAGAACGGGTCCTGGAAGACCATCTGGATGCGGCGGCGAGCCGTCCTCGCCTCGCGTCGACGCCCGACCGAGCTCACGCCGTGCACGCGGATGTCGCCGGAGTGTATCGGTGCCAGCCCGACCGCGGCGTTGGCGATCGTGGACTTGCCCGCCCCCGCCTCCCCCCCCCGCCCGCGGGTGCGGCCGGCCGGCACCTCGAGGGACACCCCCGACACGACCTCCCGCCGACCGTAGCGGACCTGCCCATCCTGGATCTCCAGTGCGTTCACGCCGTCACCTCCGCGTACTCGTTCGACTGGTCGCCGATGACGGGCAGCGGCCGCGTGCGATCCGAGTTCATGTCCGGCAGGCACGCGATCAACCCTCGCGTGTACGGATGGGTGGCCTGCTCCTTGATGCGCGCGGCGTCCAGCTCCTCCACGATCTCGCCGTCCTTCATGACGACGACCCGATCGCAGAATCCCGACACGAGCGCGATGTCGTGCGAGATGAACACGATGCCGGCACCCGTCGCGTGCTGCGCACGGCGGAGCACACTGAGCACCTGACGCTGCACGGTGACATCCAGGGCGGTCGTCGGCTCGTCGGCGATGATCAGACGCGGGTGCCCCGTCAGAGCCATGCCGATCATCGCCCTCTGCCGCATGCCTCCGGAGAACTGGTGCGGGTAGTCGCCGAGTCGCTCGGACGGTTTCGGGATGCCGACCGCCTCGAGCCCGTCGACGGCACGGGCCCGCGCCTGCGCCCTGCTCATGCCCAGGTGCTGCTGAGGGACCTCGGTCAGCTGCCTTCCGATCGTGAGGGCGGGGTTGAGCGAGGTGAGCGGGTCCTGGAAGATGACGCCGAGCTCCACGCCGAGCCGCTTCCGGTCGGCTGCCGTGAGCTTCGCGGAGAGGTCGACGCCGTCGAATCGGCGCACCTCGGCCTCCACGATCGCGGGGGCGTCGAGGAGTCCTGCCAGAGCCATCGCGGTCAGCGACTTGCCCGAGCCCGACTCGCCGACGATCCCGACCACCTCGCCCGAGCGCACGCTGAGATCCACGCCGCGGACGCGCTCGACGGGACGGCCATCGCGATCGGGATAGGACACGTGCAGGTCCTTGACCTCGGCAAGAGGCGCGTCCTCGTCAGCCGGCGATCCCGGCACTGCGGCCGCGGATCGAGAGGCGACCCGTGCCATGGCGGCCACGCGGCTCGCCTTGGCGACGGCCCGCAATCCCCCGCCCGGCTGCTCGGCGATGGCCTCTGCGACCATCGTGAACACGAGTCCGGAGAAGACGATCGCTATCCCGGGGCCGATCGCGGCCATCGGGTTGGTGTACAGGTGCCCGAGTCCTTCGTTGAGCAGTCGCCCCCAGTCGTACTCCGGCGCCTGCACACCGAGGCCCAGGAACGAGAGGCCGGCGAAGGCGAGCAGAGTGACGCTGGCGGATGCCGCGGACTGCACGAGCAGCGGGTTCGCGATGTTCGGCAGCACGTGCTTGAACAGGATGCCCACCGGCCCGACGCCGACGACCCGTGCCGCGCGCACGTAGTCCTGATCGGCGACGGAGGAGGCCATGTTGTACACCAGGCGCGTGATGCTCGGGATGCCGGCCAGCCCGATCGCCAGCATCGCTCCCGTCGCCGAGGCGTCCCAGATCACCGTGAAGAACAGCACCAGCAGCAGCCAGGGGAACGCCAGCAGCATGTCCATCACCCAGATCAGCGCCCGCCTGGCGTGCTTGGGCAGGATAGCGGCGGTGAGCCCGATGATGAGGCCGCCTCCGATGAGCATCGCCGTGGCGCCCAGCGTCAGCAGCAGGGACAGACGTGCCGCGACCATGACTCTGGCGAAGATGTCGCGTCCGATGTCGTCGGTGCCGAACGGATGCTGCGCGCTCGCACCCGACCAGCGCTCGGCGATGTTGCGTTCGGTCGCCGCGGTCATCCACGCGTCGGGTCCGATGACCGCGATCACGAGCAGCACCGCGATGCCGATCATCGCGGCGATGCCCGGCACACTGAGCCAGCGTGACCTGCGCCGGGTTCTCGTCGAGGCCGAACCGGTGGAACCGGCAGCCGGATTCCGGGGAATGATCGTCGCCATCTCCGCACTCACCCTTCTGCGATCGTGGTGCGCGGATCGATCGTGATGAGGATCAGATCGACGACGAGGTTCACGGCGAGGACCATGGCCGCGTAGACGAGCACCATGCCCTGCACCATCGGATAGTCCTTCGTCCCGACTGCGGAGACCAGTGTGCTGCCCGTTCCCGGGATCGCGAACACGGTCTCGATGATCACGGTGCCGGCGACGAGCCCGGACAGCAGGAGTCCTCCCACCGTCAGCGTCGCCGTGATGATGTTCGGCAGCGCATGGCGCAGCAGGATCAGTCGCTGCGGCAGGCGCTTGGCCCTCGCCGTGGCGATGTACGTCGAGTCGAGGACCTTGATCATCTCCACCTGCACGATCCGTGCGAGATACGCCATCGGACCGAGCGCGAGGCCGAGCACGGGGAGCACGGCGTTCTGCGCTGCGCCCCATCCGGCGGGAGGGAACAGGCCCAGCCACATGCTGAACAGGGCGATCAGGCCGACCGAGAGCAGGAAGTCGGGCACCGCGATGAGGATGCCCAGCAGTCCGGAGACCCCGCTGTTGAGGGAACGACCGCGACCGGTGCGAGCCAGCAGCGCCGCCCCCATCCCGATCGGCAGCGCACCGATCACGGCGACGATGAATCCCAGGGCGGCGAGGCTCAGGGTCGTCGGGAAGCGCGATGCGATCGTGCCGGTGACCGAGAGACCCGACTGTATGGAGGTGCCGAGATCCCCCTGCAGCAGCGCCGCGAGGTAGTCCATCAGCTGCTGCGGGATCGGCTTGTCCAGACCCAGCTCGGCCCTGGTGCTCTCGACCAGGCCGGCGGGGGCCGTGGGCCCCAGCGCCGCCCTGACCGGATCGCCAGGCACGAAGTGGATGAGGAAGAAGGCGGCGAGGACCACGACCAGCAGACTGACGATCAACCGGCCGATCCGCCGGATGGCGAAGTCGGCGCGCGGCGAGCGCCGCTGCTGCATCTCTCGCAGCTGCAGCAGTCGGCCGGTGGCGGGTGCGCCCTGTCGGGGCTGTGTCGTGGTCATCGCCTGCCGCTCACTCGGTCATGCGGATCGTGACCGGCTGAAGGTAGTCGGTGATCTCGAACTCCGCACCGGACATGTAGGTCGGGCGGATCGTGCCGGTCAGCAGCAGCGTGTGGAATTTCTCCACCACCACCTTCTCCGCCTGCTCCCAGTATCCGCACGCCTCTTCGGCGTCGGATGCTGCGCGGGCCTGGTCGGCGATCGCGTTGTACTCCTCGTCGTCGACGCCCATGAAGTTCAGGCCGCCCTCCTCGGGGAACGCGCCGCCGTAGAAGAGGTCCTGCGTGACGGGGCTTCCGACACCGATCTGGATCCAGCCCGTGTCGTAGTCGAAGGTCTCGTAGAGGTACTCCGACCAGCCTGCACCGTCCATCGCGATCAGTTCGGTCGTGATGCCCAGCTCTTCCCAGTCCTCGGCGACCAGCTCGGCAGCCGATGCGTGAGCGGTGGAGGTGGCGTCGTAGATGAAGTTGATGGTCAGCGGTTCGCCGTCCTTGCTGCGCAGACCGTCCGAGCCCTCGGCCCATCCCGCCTCATCGAGGAGCTCGGCCGCGCGTTCCGGGTCGGACGCCGGGCGATCCCAGACCGGCTCCTCGTTGAAGCAGGTGAACGGGGAATCGGTGATCCATGAGGTGAGATCGACGGGACGCCCGCCGCTGACGACCTCGGCCGTGTCCTCGTGGTTGAAACCGAGGACCAGGGCCTCGCGGACCAGCGGGTCGTGCGTGGGACGATCAGGGCGTTCGTTGAAGAGCATCTGACCGATGGGGTTGATGATCCCGGCGAACTCGTGACCGGCGCCTTCGATGCGGTCCTGGTCCGGCCCCTCGACGGCAGCCGCGTTGAGCTCGCCGGAGAGCAGCAGGTTCGCACGGGTGGACGTGTCGGTGACGACGCTGACCTCGAGCGTGTCCGGCAGCCCCTCGGTCTCGGAGGTGACGTCGTCCGGCCCCCACGTGTAGTCGTCCCTGGCCTCGAAGACGTAGCGGTCCGCCTTCACGTCGGTGAGCTCGTAGAGGCCGGTGCCGTTCGAGCCCTCCTCGAGACTCGCCGGGTTCTCGAGCCCGGCTTCCGCGACCATCTTGATGCTGCCGATGATGCTCGCCATGAACGGGTCGGACGCGGTCGCCGTGACCTCGAGCGTCGAGCCGCTGCCGGTGGCCTGAAGCCCTTCGGGCAGGACGTCGGCGAGCACCGTGGTGTTGGCCGGGTCGGCGTGGAAGTTGATGTTCGCGGCGGCGACCTCAGCGGTGAACTCGGTGCCGTCGTGGAACGTGACGCCGTCCTTGAGCTCGAACGTGACGGACTTGCCGTCTTCGCCGAGCTCCCAGGACTCGGCGAGCCAGGGCGTCTCCTCGCCCTCCGCATCCGTGTAGATCAGGGTCTCGTACGCGTACGTGATGACCTGGATCTCCTGCGGCTGGGTGGCGCTCATCGGGATGATGCTGCCGACCTCGGGGAAGACCGCGTGCGTGAAGGTTCCACCGGAGACGTAGTCTCCCTCCGGCGACCCTTGGCCGCCTGCGGAACCCGAGCATGACGCCAGTGTCATGGCGAGGACGACGAGTCCGGCTCCGGCCGGTACTGCGATACTGCGTTTCATTGCAATCTCCTCTTTCGGGTGATGTTCATCGGGTAGTGCTGGTGCAGGGCTGAGGTGTCAGCCGGAGACGGCTCCGGCTGTGAGTCGGGCGAGCGGGCCAGCGGCCTTCACGGACACATTGACGGTCGGTTGCGCCGTGTAGGGCACGTGGGTCTCGAGGATCTCGACGATCGACACGTCGAGCGGATCGGCTCCGGCCTGGATGGCCTTGGCGATCGCGGCCTCGGACGCCTGCTCGATCGCCGATTCGCGGTCCCCCATCGACGCCATCTGATCCGCCCGCCCGCCGGCGAGCGAGATGGCCGCGCCCACGGCGTTCGCGACGCCGCCGTGATCAGGGCGCAGGATCTCACCGGCGCTGGGGAGCCGATCGGGAACGAGGAATCCGCCGCCGCCGACCACGACGAGTGGGATGTCGGCCCGCCCGAGCGACAGCCGCTCGACGGCGGCATCCAGTCGGTCGGTGACCACGGCGAGCGCGTCTCTGAGGGCCGAGGCCGTCGCGGAGGGCAACGCCGGAAGCCGGCGTCCGGCCACGGGGCTGCCGGCGATCGCCGCGGCATCCGTCAGCGTCGGCGTCGAGCCGCCGAACAGCAGACCCTCACGGTCGATCCGGTAGCCCACCGACTCCGGTCCGACCCGCCCGCTGACCACGTCGACCACCGTGCCGCCGCCGATGCCGACCGACAGCACGTCCGGCATCCGGAAGTTCGTGCGCACGCCGCCGATCTCACGGGGCAGCGTCGATTCGCGGGGGAACCCGCCGACGACGACGCCGAGATCGCTGGTCGTGCCGCCCACGTCGACGACGATGGCGTTGTCGTGCCCGGAGAGGTACGCCGCACCGCGGATGGAGTTCGCGGGCCCGGAGCCGATCGTCAGCACCGGGTATTGGGCGGCGTAGTCGAGCGACATGAGCGTGCCGTCGTTCTGGGCGAAGAACGTCTGGGCGTCCAGCCCCTCCTCGGCCACGACGGTGACGAGGGCGTCGGTGACGGCGAGCGCGACGCTGTACAGCGCGGCGTTGAGAACCGTGGCGTTCTCCCGTTCGAGAAGTCCCGTCGGTCCGATGTCCTGGCTCAGGAACACGCGGGTGTCCTGGCCGAGGTGGCCGCGCAGCAGCTCAGCGACCTCGAGCTCCTGCTCGGGAGAGGAGGGACTGAAGATCCCCGCCACGGCGATCGCGTCGAAGGCGTCCAGGCCGTCGACGAATCGGCGGATGCCGTCGCGATCCAGCGGCGAGATCGGCGTGCCGTCGACCATGTGGCCGCCGCCGAGCATCGCGGAGCCGGCGAGCACGATCCCCGCGAGGTCCTGCGGCCAGCCGGTGAGCGGCGGGAACTCCGTCGCCGCCGGCGCGCCGAGCCGGATCATCGCGACCCTGTCCAGCCCTCGCCGTTGGACGATCGCGTTCGTGGCGTGCGTGGTCCCGAGCATCACGCGGGAGACGCGGGTGCGGTCGGGACCGATCGAGGCGAGCACGTCGGCGATGCCCGCACGGATGCCGCCGGTGACGTCATCGGTCGTCGGCCGCTTCGTGTGGGCGATGACGGTGCCGAGGCCGTCGAGGATGACGGCGTCCGTGTTGGTTCCGCCGACATCGACGCCGAGTGCGAGGTCACGGGCGGTCATCGGGCTGCTCCTTCGAAAGGGATGTAGGGGAGGTCGTAGCCGAATGCTGCGGGACCGGCGAGTTCGAGGCCGCGCGGTGTGCGCCACACCGGATCGCAGGGCCACGCGAGCACCGAGACCCGCTGACCGAAGCGGAGCATCTCGGTCGTGATCGCGTGCCCGGTCTCCGTGTCGATGATGGTGATGAGATCCGGCACGCTGACGAGCACCTCGCCGTCCTCCAGGACCAGCAGGTTCTCGTTTTGCAGCTCCAGTCGCTGCAGTCGGCCGCGGTCCTCGCCGATGCCGGAGATCGTGACCGACCCGCGGACGAAGCCGCCGACGGTGCGACGATCGAGATCCGTGATCTTCCCGCTCATCAGCACTCTGGCATCGAGCTCGGCGGCGATGGCGGACACGGGGTCGGACGCGTTCAGGAGCGCATGCCCCACCCTGATCGCGGCACTCACGGTGCCTTCGATCACAGCACCGCGCACGGTCTCCGCCGTCATCGGGTAGTGGGCGCCGATGCAGATCGACCCGCTCGCCACCGTTAGCGCCCTCGCGTGGCGCTCGAGCCAGTGCAGGTCGACGGTCTTCATGACCGTGATGTTGCCGACGACGTCGCTCTGCACCGCCCAGTCGCAGTGCACGCCCGCGGCGTTCATCGCCACCATCGCCGCATCGGGGAACGCGCGGCCCATGCCGTCGGCATCCAGCACCTGCAGCCCCAGCTGGGCCGCCCAGCCGATCGGACGCACGCCGTTGCTGCCGCCGATCTCGGCTGCCATGAGCGTCGTGACCGGACGACCGAGAAGGCGCTCCGCCTCCTCGAGGAGGGCGTGGATCTGCCCCTTGGACGACAGCATCTCGATGCCGACGGTCGGCGCCCCGATGCCGGACATGAGCATCACGACGTCGTCGGGTCCGAGCTCGTCCACGCTCACCAGACGGACGGGTCCGTGCGTGGTGAGCTCGCGTTCGACCATGGTCTGCGCGCCGTACACCTCGCCGCCTCCGCCGGTGCCGAAGATCGCGGTGCCGATGCCGAGGGCGGCGATGTCGTCCGCGGTGACCTCGGTGATGCGTTCCGCGACGTGCGAAGCGGGGGATGTCTGAGCCATGTCCCCACCGTACGGAGGGCATTGCAGGTCGACAATGTCTTGAGCATCCAGTGATTCCTGCCAGACTGTGGCGATGGCACAGTACTCGATCGAAGACCTTCGGACGGACGCCGAGCGCCTGGGGCTCAGCCATCGAGCCGGCCCCGCCGACGACCGCGCGATCGAACGCGTGGACCTCATCGCCGTGGATGCGCTGGGAACCGTCGCGGCCGGGACGCTCGTCATCATCACCGGCGAGGAGCAGCCCCCTCCGTTCCGCATCGACGTCGCGCTGCGTCAGGCGAGCGCCAGGCGTCTCGCCGGTGTCGTCTTCGCCTCCGATCTCGTCCTGCCCGAGACGGCCGCCGTCCTCGCCGGCCGGGCGGGCGTCCCGGTGTTCGCGGCTCCGGGTATGAAGCCCGCCGACCTCGCCAAGGCGATCGACCGGGCGATCGCGGGCGGCGCATCCGAGGCGATGATGCGCGGAGCGCTGGCCGTGGAGCGGGCCACGGCGGTCGCGGCATCCGGCGACGCCACGATCGAGACGATCCTCGAGGCGGCATCGGCGGCCCTCGGCATCCGCGTCGAACTCGTCGAGGACGCTTCCGCCTCGTGGTCCGAGAGCGATGCCGTGTGCATCGGCGAGGTGCCGATCGGTCGGGTCGTCGCGTCGTCTCCGGATGCCGCGACAGGGGTCGCCGTGCCCGTGATCGCTGCGCTGCTGTCGCGCGCGGTGCAGCGCAGCACCCGTGACCGCTACGCCTCCACCCAGTCCCGCGCCGACCTGCTGATCGAACTGGTGCTGGCGGAATCGTCCCGTGTCGAGGGATTCGTCGGGCAGGCGGCACGGCTGGGGCTGCCGCTGCAGCAGTCGCATGTCGCCGCCTGGCTGGCGCCGACCAGCGCCGCGGATCCGCACGCCCGCGCGCCGCGGACCGTGCAGCCGGCGCTCGAGCTCTTCGCACTGCAGCTCGTCGAATCGCGCGAGGAGATGTGGCACCTCGCCTTCCTGCAGGACGACCTCATGCTCGTGTGCACCGAGGAGCACGGCGCCCCCGACCATCAGCGGCGTGTACGCGAGGTGGCCATGCGCATCCAGGAGCAGGCGCATCTGCTCAGCGGGCCGGGGTGGGCGTACACGCTGGGCCTCGGCACGCCGCAGCTCGGCGCGATCGGGGTGCGGCAGTCTGCCGCGGAGGCCCGGATCGCCGCGGAATCGGCGATCGCGGCCGGACGCCTGGGCGGGGTGGAGCTCACGGATGTCACCGGACTGCGACGCGTGCTGCTGGACGTGTACGCATCTCCGATCAGCAGGGATCTGCTGCACGACATCCTCCGTCCGCTCGACGCGCTCGGCCAGGAGCGCGCACTCACAGCCGTGCGCACGCTGCTGTCGTATCTCGCGCATGACAGCTCGCTCGTGCATGCGGGGCAGGAGCTCATGCTGCATCCGAACGGCGTCGGCTACCGGATGCGGCAGATCCGGGAGCGGCTCGACGTCGACCTGGACGATCCGGATGTGCGCTTCGCCGTCGAACTGGCGTGCCGCGTGCGGCTGCTCGCCGCGGTGCCCCGGTGAATGGAGCGGGAACGCGTCACGGCACGCGCATGGGTCCGCCGACCAGTGCCAGCATCAGGACATGTGCCCTTCGCCCATGATCCGGGCCCATCGGAGTCGGTAGCGTGACCGGCATGGCAGAAGATGCGACCGCTTCGGCGACGTTCCAGCCGCTGCGCGGCATCCGCGTCATCGACTTCACCCGGCTGCTCGCCGGCCCCTACGCGACCATGACGCTCGCCGAGCTCGGCGCCGACGTGATCAAGATCGAGAAGCCGGATGCCGGGGACGACACCCGCGCATGGGGTCCGCCCTTCGTGGGCGAGGACAGCGCCTACTTCCACGCGATCAACCGCGGCAAGCGCAGCGTCGCGCTCGATCTCACCGTCGACGAGGAACGGGAGAAGGCGATCGCGCTGATCGCCGACGCCGATGTCGTCGTCGAGAGCTTCCGCCCCGGTGTGGCGGAGCGACTCGGCGTCGGGCCCGACGCGCTGACCGAGCGCTTCCCCGGTCTGATCTATGCGTCGATCAGCGGCTTCTCCCCCGCAGGCCCCATGTGGGCGGAGCCGGGGACGGCGGTGACCGTCGAAGCCGAGTCCGGTCTCATGCAGTTGACCGGATACGAGGACAGCGGGCCCGTGCGCTCCGGCGTCGCCATGGTCGACATCGCCACCGGCATGTCGATGATCAACGGCGTGCTCGCAGCGCTCCTGGAGCGCACCCGTACCGGCCGAGGGCGCCGTATTGAGGTCTCGCTGTTCGCGACGGCGCTGTCGTCGCTCGGCACCGTGATCGCGAGCGCCTCGGCGGGCGGACCGGCGCCTCGGCCTCTGGGCAGCGGGCACCCGTCGATCGTGCCGTACCGCGCCTTCGCCGCCGCCGACGGCCATGCCGTGCTCGGAGCGACCAACGATCCCATGTTCGCCCGCCTCGCCACTGCACTGGACATGGAGGACGAACTCGGCCGCGAGCAGTGGCGGCGCAACGAGGGGCGAGTGCGTGACCGCGACGCGCTCGAGGCCGTGCTCGCTGAGCGCCTCGCGCGTCTCACGGTCGACGAGATCGCCGAGCGTCTGCAACGGCACCGCGTACTGATCGCCCGCGTGCGCCGTGCGGATGAGGCGGCCATCGGCGCCCAGGCCACCGCGATGGGCATGATGATCGAGGAGGACGGCGTGCTCATCGCCCGCTCCGCTCTCGGCACGAACGGCACCGCGACGCTCGGCCGCGCACCGCGGCTCGGCGAGCACAACGCGGAGCTCCTCGCCTGACTCCGCGAGGTGCCGCTCACCTCAGCGTGCGAACACCCGCTCCCCGCGGATCCACGTCTCCGCGACGCGCACGTCGGAGATCTCCTCGGCCGGCACGGTGAACACGTCGCGCTCGAGCACGGCGAAGCTGCCGTCGAACCCGGGCGTGATCTCCCCCACCTTCTCCAGCGGCGACAGCATCCGCGCCCTGCCGGTGTACAGCATCAGCGCCTGTGCGGCGGTGATCGCGGCCGCCGCGCCGAAGTCGACGCCGTTGTAGGTGCGCCGGCGCACCGCGGCCTCCACCGAGAGCATGACGTCGTCCGCTCCGCTCCATGCCGTGGCCGGCCGATCCGACGACAGCGCGAGCGCCTCGACGCCGGCGTACAGCCGCGCGATCGGATAGGCATCAGGAACCTGCTCGGCGCGCAGCGCCTTCTCGTAGCCGTCGTACTCGGCGAAGAAGAACACCGTGTGCGTGGCGATGCCGAAGCTCATGCGGGCGTCGCGAAGCCTGCGAACGTAGTCGTCGCTCACGATCGTCGCGTGCTCGATGCGCACCGAGGGGATGCCGGTGAGCCATGGCTCGTCGTCGGCGAACAGCTCGACGACACGGTCGAGCGCCTGATCGCCCATCGCGTGCACAGCCAGCTGCACGCCGTTGCGGCGCGCCCACTCCGCCGCTGCACGGACGTCTTCGTCGGCGACCAGTCGCAGGCCGTGATCGCACGAGTCAGGGTAGGGCTCATGCACCCATGCCGTGCGGTTCGAGTACGCCCCGTCGAGCACGACCTTGACACCGGCGACGCGGATCCGTCCCTCGCGGTCGTCGTCGCCGAGATCGGCGAGAGGCTGCTCCGGATCCCACCCCGGGTACAGGGCGACCCTGAGTCCCAGGCCGCGCTCGGCCGCGGCGCGGAACGTGGCGAGCGGGTCGGCGAGACGACTGGAGAGCAGATCGCATACGGCGACGATGCCGCGCGATGCCAGCTCCTCGCCGAGCGCGATCAGCGCATCGATCTGCTCGTCCCGGCTCGGAGCGGGGATGAACGCCGCCACCTGCCCGACGGCCGCGATCTCGGTGAGCACGCCGTCGGGTGATCCATCCGGATGACGTTCGAAGCGTGCCCCGACGGGGTCCGGCGTGCCCGCCGTGATGCCCGCGACCTCGAGGGCCTTCGAGTTGCACACCGCGGAGTGCGCGTCGCATCGCCAGACCAGGACGGGTCGGTCGGTGGACACCCGGTCGAGGTCGGCGGCCGTCGGCATGCGCTGATCGGGGAACTTCGTGTCGTCGAAGCCGCGGCCCAGGATCCATGCCCCCTCAGCGGTCACGGTCTGCGCGTGCGCGCGCATGACGTCGACCAGTCCGTCGACTGAGGTCACCGCCGGCGGGAAGCACTCGGCCGCCGCGGCGGTGCCCGCCATCAGCGCGGGGTGGGTGTGACTGTCGATGAGGCCGGGGAGCACGGTGCGACCGCCGAGGTCGACGGCATCCTGCCCTTCGATCTCGGCGGCATCCCCGACCCAGTCGAAGACGCCGTCCCTGATGCGGAAGGCCGAGGAGAAGTCGTCCTCCCCCGTTCCCGTGAACACCTTCGCGTTCGTGAAGAGCTGCTCCATCGTCATCCGTCCTTCAGATCGTGCGCCAAGTGAAACGTCCGCCGAGCAGCGTGGCAGCGACCGGCATGTCGCGCAGCTCGTCACGACCTGCCGCGTACGGGTCGAGATCGGTGATCACGAGATCGGCGGGCTGCCCGACCTCGAGCGTCGAGCGCGCGGATGCCGCAAGCGCGACGTCCATCGGGACCTGTTGCTCCGGGTGCCACGCTTCGCGCTCGCCCCTGCTGCGCGCGGTGGCCGCACTGATCGAGATCCATGGATCCAGGGGTGCGACAGGGGCATCCGAGCCGAGCCGCAGTTCTGCTCCGGCGCGGTGCAGCGAGCCGAACGCGAACGCGCGGTCGGTGCGACCCGCCCAGTGATGATCGGCGACGTCGCGGTCGTCCATGGCGTGCTCCGGCTGCACGCTCGCGACGAGGCCCAGCTCGGCGAAGCGCGCGAAGTCGTCCTCACGCACCAGCTGGGCGTGCTCGATCACCCCCGGCATGCCGAGCGCGGCGAACGTGTCCAGCACCTCGCTGTTCGCCCGGTCCCCGATCGCGTGCACGGCGGCGTCGATCCCGGCGTCGCGCGCACGCTCGAGCAGTGCCCGCAGCTCGGAGATCGGCACGCTCTCCATGCCGCATGAAAGCGGATGCGACGGGTCCATGCCCGGGTACGGGTCCCAGCACCACGCGGTGCGCGTGTTGAGCGATCCGTCGACGACGACCTTGAGCCGGCCGAAGCGCACCAGGCCCTGAGCGTCGATCGGGTCGCCCGTGCGCCAGCCGTCCGTGATGACCTGTTCGAGCCGGTCGGGCCAGACGGCCGCCTCCACCCGCAGACTGGTGACCCCGCCCTCCACGCGCGCGCGCCATCCGGTGACGTTGTCGGCGCTCTCGAACTCGACGACCCCGACGACGCCGCGGGATGCAGCGGCATCCGCCGCTTCGCGGTACACGGACAGCGGCAGGGCGTCGGTCTGGTCGAGCGAGTGATGCAGCTCGATCCACGGCCCTTCCCGCAGCAGACCGGTCTCGTCCAGCTCGACGCCCAGCCGCGCGGCGGCGGCGCGGTTCATCCAGCCGCAGTGCAGGTCGCCGCTGACGAGGATGACCGGCGCTTCCGGGATCGCCGCCTCGATCGCGTCGAGGGACGCGGGCTCGTCCCACAGCCCGTCGCGGAAGCCGTAGCCCATGAGCATGCCGTTCAGCAGCGGGTGGCCGGTGTCGAGCGCCCGGCGCGCCGTGGCGAGGACGTCTTCCGCACTGGTCGTGCCGGTGAGATCGACCCGGCTGCGCCGGATCACATGCTGGGTGAAGTGCACGTGCGAATCCCACATGCCCGGCCCGATCCAGCGTCCGGACACGTCGACGATCTCACCCTCGGCGGCGGCGCCCTCTCCGGAGAGCGTGCCCGCGGCGGCGATCTCCGCGATCAGACCGTCACGGACGACGATGTCGACGGGATCCCCGCCGAAGGCGCGTGCACCGAGGAGGGTGAGTGACATGGTTCTCCGATTCTGGGGCGATCAGGCGGGTTCGATCAGGCGACGGGCACGGGAGCGGTGGTGAACCCGAACAGATCCTTCGGGTCATCCGGCGCGGCCACGAGATCGATCTCGTGAGCGAGCGATGTACCCGCGACACTCTCTCGCAGATACCGCAGCGCGGAGAAATCCTCGATCGCGAAACCGACGGAGTCGAAGATGGTGACCTGCTCGGGTGAGGTGCGCCCGGCCGCCGAGCCGCCGAGCACCTTCCAGAACTCGGTCACGGGGAAGTCGGCGGCGACGTTCTGGATCTCGCCCTCGATCCTGGTCTGCGGCGGGTACTCGACGAACACGGGCCCCCGCTCGAGGATGCGCGGGTCGAGCTCGGTCTTGCCGGGGCAGTCTCCCCCGATCGTGTTGATGTGCATGCCGGGCGCGACATCCGCGTCTGTCAGCACCTGCGCCACGGCCTTGTCGGCCGTGCAGGTGGTGACGATGTCAGCACCTGCCGCCGCCTCGGATGCCGAGGAGCACACCGTGATGTCGAAGCCTCGTGAGCCCAGATTGCGGACGAATTTGGCGGTCGCAGCGGGGTCGACGTCGAAGATGCGCAGTCGTTCGATGCCCAGCACCGCGCGGAACGCCATCGCCTGGAACTCGGCCTGGCTGCCCGCGCCGATCATCGCCATCACCTGCGAGTCCTCCCTGGCGAGGTGGCGGGCGACCATCGCCGAGGTCGCCGCGGTGCGCAGCGCCGTCAGCACGGTCATCTCGGCGAGGAACACCGGGTACCCGTTGTGCACGTCGGCGAGCACGCCGAACGCCGTGACCGTCTGGTAACCGCGCGCCGGGTTGAACGGGTGCCCGTTGACGTATTTGAACGCGTAGAGGTCCGGGTCACTGATCGGCATCAGCTCGATCACCCCGAACGGCGTGTGGCTGGCCACCCTGGCCGACTTGTCGAACGACTCCCATCGGCGGAAGTCCTCCTCGACGGCATCCGCCATGCCGGCCATGATCTCGGCCGCGCCGTGCTGAGCGATCCAGCGCACCATGTCGGCGACGCCGACGAACGCGGTCACGCCTGCACCTCCTGGTGAACGGCGGCCATGCGGGCCGCGAGGGCGGGGTTGCGGTACGGTCCCGGTTCGCCGAGCGCGTCGATCACGCGGCTGACGACCTCTGCAGGCTTGTCCTGGCTCATCTTGTCCTTCGCTTCGAAGCGGGTGACCCTCATGCGGAAACCGACGGTGCCGTGCACGATGCGTGCCGCGTAGTCGGCGTTCTCCAGAGTCCTGTTCATCAGATACGGCTCAGGCAGCGGATCCTCGAAATGCTCGACGAGACGCTCCAGCACGCGCAGGTTCTCCTCATCGGAGAGGACCTCCGGCGTGCCGTACAGGTGCGCGACCACGAAGTTCCAGGTCGGCACGGCAGGCGATGCGTCGTACCAGCTCGGCGAGACGTACCCCTGGGGACCGTAGATGATCACCATCGCCTCATGTCCGCCGAGCTCGTGCAGCCGCTCGTCAGGGCGGCCGACGTGGCTGAGCAGCACGATGCCGTCGGCCTCGTCGTCACCGCCGGAGTCGTCGAGCAGGATCGGGTAGTGCGAGGCGATGAGGCCCTTGCCCGGCACGAAGCTGACGATGCTCGCCCACGGGTTCTCACGGACGAGCTCGCGGATCGCCTCGACGTCGTCGAGCGCGTAGTCGGGGTTGGGCCTCATAGGTGATCTCCTCAGGCGGGGTGCGCGACGAGCGCGGCGATGTCGTGACGGTGCGGGGTGCCGAAGCGGTGGGACGAGATCGACACGGCCTGCTCGCGCAGGAACGGGAGCAGCTCGATCCTGCCTGCCGAGAGCACGGGCCCCGCGTACACGGCGACAGCGGGCGAGCCGCCCGTCGCCGCAGCAGTGGCCGCAGCATCCCCGCCGACGAGGCGGATGCGGCCGCCGCCGGTCTCGGCGAGGCGTGCCGCACGTGCGGCCCATGCGGAAGCGTCCTCCACCGCGACGACCACGCCGGCGGATTCGGCCCATCGCGTGATCGGGGCGGGAAGCGCGGATGCCGTGCTGACGTTGACGCGCCCGCCGGCGCGGACGCCGGCGGCGATCACTCGCACGGCCTCGGCGTCGCTCGCCTGCTCCAGACGGATCGTGACGGGCACGACGTCGTAGCGCAGCGCGTTCTGCTCTGTGGTCAGGGCGGTCACGTCGCGCACGGCGCCGAACTCGTCCTGCCAGGCGGCGGCATCGGTCGAGAGGGCGCCCTGCAGCCAGGCCGCAGCCTTGTGGTCTCCGAGGGCGTCGAGCGCCGCACGGGAGACGGCGTCCTTCGGCGCCTCGGCGGTGACCGGGGCGTCCTCCCAATCGGAGAGACCGATCAGGTAGCTCGGTCCTCCGGCCTTGGTGCCGGCGCCCACCGCGGCCTTCTTCCACCCGCCGAACGGCTGCCGCTGCACGATGGCGCCCGTTGTGCCGCGATTGACGTAGAGGTTTCCGGCCTGCACGCTCGCGAGCCACTGCGCGATCTCATCGTCGTCGAGCGAGTGCAGCCCGCTGGTGAGTCCGTAGTCGATCGCGTTGACCATGGCGGTCGCCTCTTCGAGCGACCCGGCCGTCATGACGCCCAGCACGGGGCCGAAGTACTCGGTGAGGTGGAACGGGCTTCCTGCCGCGACGCCCTCACGGATGCCAGGACGCCACAGTGCACCGTCGTCGTCGAGCTTCTCGGGTTCGACGATCCAGCTCTCGCCCGGCTCGAGCGTGGTGAGCGCGTGCAGGAGCTTGCCCTCGGCCGGTCCGATGAGCGGACCGATGCGCGTCGACCCCTCCCACGGCAGGCCCACGCGGTACGAGCCGACCGCGTCGACGAGCTGGCGGCGGAACCGCTCGCTGCGCGCGACGGATCCGACGAGGATCACGAGCGAGGCGGCGGAGCACTTCTGGCCCGCGTGCCCGAACGCGGAGTATGCGACGTCCTTCGCAGCGAGGTCGAGATCGGCACTCGGTGTGACGATGATGGCGTTCTTGCCGCTCGTCTCCGCGAGCAGCGGGAGATCGGGGCGGAAGCTGCGGAACAGTTCGGCCGTCTCGTATCCGCCGGTGAGGATCACGCGCTCGACCGCGGGGCTGCTGATGAGCTGCGTGCCGAGTTCGCGGCCGTCGAGCTGCACGTACTGCAGCACGTCCCGCGGCACGCCGGCCTCCCACAACGCCTCGATCATGACGGCGCCGGAGCGACGCGCCTGACGAGCGGGCTTGATGATCACGGGCGAACCGGCGGCGAGCGCCGACAGCGTGGACCCGGCGGGGATGGCCACCGGGAAGTTCCACGGCGGCGTCACGACGGTGAGTCCGACCGGCGTGTGGACGGCGCCGTCGATGCTCTCGATGCGCTTCGCGCTCTCCGCGTAGTAGTGCGCGAAATCGATAGCCTCCGAGACCTCTGGGTCGCCCTGCTCGAGCACCTTGCCGCACTCCGATCCCATGACCTCGAGCAACTCTGCGCGACGCGCCTGAAGGATGTCGCCGGCGCGGTGCAGGATCTCCGCCCGGCCAGCGGCGCCGAGCGCACGCCAGCTCTCACCGGCCGCGGCTGCTGTGGAGATGACCGTCTCCAATGCATCGGCATCCGCCAGCGTGTTCGCCCTGACCGTCTCGTCGCCGAGCGTGGACGACTGCATGCGTGAGCGGATGGCGTCGCCCCAGGCGCGGTTGGCTGCCAGGCTCGGATCGGTGTCGGGGGTGTTCGTGAACGAGTCGCGCGCGGCAGCGGGCTGCTCCGCGGTGCGGTCCTGCGTGCGGTTGGACGCGGGGACGTCGGTGGGCATCGACCGGATCGACGCCAGGAACCGATCGCGCTCACGTGCGAACAGTGCGGGCTCATCGTCGAGCTCGAACACGGCCGACATGAAGTTGTCTGTCGACGCGCCCTCTTCGAGCCGGCGGATCAGATACGCGATGGCGACGTCGAACTCCGCCGGGTGCACGACCGGCGTGTACAGCAGCAGCGAACCGACGGTGCGGCGCACGACCGATGCCTGGGCGGTGGCCATGCCCAGCAGCATCTCGAACTCGATGCCGCCGGTGACCTCGCGGCGCCCGGCCAGCAACCAGGCGAGCGCGATGTCGAACAGGTTGTGGCCGGCGATGCCGATGCGCACGTTCTTCACGTGCTCAGGACGCAGCGCGTAGTCGAGCACGGCCTTGTACGACGCGTCAGACGCCTGCTTGCTGTCCCAGGTGGCGAGCGGCCAGTCGTGGGTCTCGGCATCCACCCGCTCCATGGGCAGGTTGGCACCCTTCACGACCCGCACCTTGATCGGTGCACCGCCTTCGGCGACGCGCGCCGCGGACCACTCCTGCAGTCGGATCATGGCTCCGAGCGCATCCGGCAGGTACGCCTGCAGCACGATGCCGGCCTCGAGACCGCGGAACTCCTCGCGGTCGAGGATCGAGGTGAAGACCGCGATCGTCAGGTCGAGGTCCTTGAACTCCTCCATGTCGAGGTTGATGAACTTCCCGCCTCTGGCAGCGGCGATCCGGAACAGCGGGATGAGCGCCTCCGCGGCATGCTCGACGGCCTCGTCGAACGCCCAGGGGCTGTGCGGTGCGACCGTAGACGACACCTTGATCGAGACGTAGTCGACGTCGTCGCGCTCGAGGAGGCGCCTGGTGCCTGCCAGGCGTCGCGCCGCCTCCTCCTCGCCGAGGATCGCCTCGCCGAGGAGATTGATGTTCAGATGCACGCCGTCGTCGGAGCGGATGCGGCGGATCGCCTTGCCGAGCTTGGCGTCGGTCGCGTCGACGATCAGGTGCCGCACCATGCCGCGCAGCACGCGGCGGCTGATCGGCACGACGATTCCGGGGAACGCGGGAGCGAGCGCCCCGCCGAGGCCGATCAGGCCCCGCAGCGCGGCGGGCAGGAACTTCGGGGTCAGCGGCACCAGGTCGTGCAGGTTGCGTGCGGCGACCTTCAGGTCTTCGGGACGGACGACGCCGTCGACGAAGCCGACCGTGAAGTCGAGGCCGTTCGGATCGCTGAGCACACCCGCGAGGCGCGCCGCCGACGTGTCTGTCGGCACCTCGCGGCTCTCCACGAGCCAGCGCTGCACCAGGGCGATCGCATCGTCGGCGAGTTCCGCGATCTCGGCGTGGCCGGTGGCGGCGTCAGTGGTCTGGGTCATCGTGCTTCCTCACTCGAGAGCGCGGCGGAGCCGCGCGACCTGCTCTCAGTGTGGAGCCCCGCTTCCATTCGTGAAAAGCGAGCATTTACGATGGGTATCATTCGGATTTGACGATGGATAGGAGCCGGGCGATGTTCGAGCTGAGAAGACTGCGCCTCCTGCACGAACTCGCGCTGCGCGGCACGATCTCCGACGTCGCCCGCGCACTCTCGTACAGCCCGTCGACGGTGTCCCAGCAGCTCGCCCTGCTGGAGCGCGAAGCCGGAGTCGCACTGCTCGAACCGGATGGTCGCCGCGTGCGTCTGACGGCGCAGGGGCGGCTGCTGGCGGCGCACGCCGCACGGGCTCTCGAGCTCGACGAGTCGGCCCGCGCCGAGCTCTCGGTCTCGCAGGACGCCGCTGCCGTGGTGAGGATCGCCGTGATGCCGACCGCGGCGGAGGCTCTCGTGCCGGCCGCGCTCACCCTCCTGGCCGAGCGCGAGCCGCGGCTCCGGCTCGAGATGGTCGAGATGCCGCCGGAGGAGGGCCTGTTCGAGCTGCAGGCGCACGCCTTCGATCTCGTCGTCGCCGAGCAGTACCCCGGTTACACGAGAGAGCTCCATCCCGGGATCGAGCGCACCCTGCTCGGACGCGACCCGGTGCGCCTCGTCGTCCCGCCCGATTCTCCCGCGACCGCGCTGGCCGACCTGCGCGATGCGGCGTGGGCGATGGAGCCGCAGGGCGCCGCCGTGCGGCAGTGGGCCGTGCAGCAGTGCCGGGCGGCGGGGTTCGAGCCGGACGTGCGGTTCGAGTCGACCGACCTCACCGCTCACGCCCGTCTGGCCGCCGCCGGGCATGCGGCCGCCATGCTGCCCGATCTGATCTGGACGGGCGATCGCTCCTCGGTGCGACTGCTCGAGCTGCCGGGGAGCCCTGTGCGCGAGATCTTCGCCGCGACGCGCTCGTCGGCGCGCGACGGTGCCGCGGTCGGCGCCGTGCTCACGGCATTGGCCGACGCGCTGATCGCGCATCGGCCGCGCTGAGGCCCGGCACATCGACGACATCACACCCAGGCGACCTCGGCCACGGCGAGCACCGTGTCATCGGCGTCCAGCGCGGTGACGGTCGTGACGGCGCCCCGGGTGCGTCCGGCCAGACGGAGCACGCGGTCGACCAGCACCGGCGCGATCGCGCGCACGTTCAGCGTGCGGGCGAGACGGTCGGGAGCATGCCGCCGCGCGGCGTCCATCAGCAGGATGCGCGTGAGCGGACCGTGCACGAGAAGGTCTGCCAGTCCTTCCACCTCACGCGCCCACGCGCGGTCGTAGTGGATGAGGTGCGTGTTGAACGTCAACGCGGAGAAGCGGAACAGCTGCCGGGCGTCGAGGGCGACCTCGTCGATCCAGTCGGCGGATGCCGCGGCATCCGGATCCTTCTTCGCAGGCCGCACCGGCGCATCCCGATCGGCGTTGTCGAGGAAGACGTCGTGCCACACGCTGCGGATCGCGACCTCATCGCCGATCCGGTACTCGCGTTCGATGTCGACGAATGAGAGCCGGCCGCTCGATCCGGTCTTCTCCACCACACTGCCCAGGCTCGTGAACTGCGTCACGTCGTCGCCGAGCGCGACGGGCCGGACGAACTCGGTCGTCTCCCCCGCGTACATGCGGCGCGGCAGGTCGATCTCCGGCACCACCCCGTCACGCGCCGGAGTCCCGTCCGGGCGCAGATCGGCCAGGGCAGCGGTGAACGGGAAGTACACGCCCTCCCATGCGGGCGGCAGCGCGGCGCCGTCGTCGCGCGGCTCCTCCGCCGCGGCGAACGTGCCGCGGTACGCCTCCGCCTTCTCGGCGGCGATGCGCTCGGTGCGCACGACGCTCACGGCAGCACTCCCGCCGCCCGCAGCGCGGCGATGCGGTCCTCGTCGTACCCGGCGAGATCCGCCAGCACCTGGTCGGCGTGCTCGGCGAGGCGGTTGGCGGTTCTCGCCGGCGTCGCCGGAGTCGCCGACAACTTGATGGGCTGCCCGAACATGCGCAGTCGCCCGAGGTCGCCGTAGTCCGCCTCGACGATCATGTCCCGCTCGGCGGTGCCCGGATCGTCGACGACCTCGCCGATCGTCTTGATGGCCGTCAGCGGCACGACGTCGCCGGCCATGTCCTCCAGCTCGGCCTTCGAGTATCCGGCGAGCCAGTCGACCACGATCGGCTTGACCTTGCGCTCGTAGACCTCAGGGTCGAGGCGCTTGCGCATCGTGTCGATCTCGGGGTCGTCCTTGACCTCCGGGGTGCCGAACAGGTCGCATGCCGCGTTCCAGAGCTTGTCGGTGTACGCGCCGAAGAACACCTGCCCGTCCGCGCAGTCGAACAGCTCGTAGGGCTTGACCCAGGAGTGCTGGTTGCCTGCGGGCTCAGCGACCTTGCCGTCGACCGTGTAGTCGACCACCGCGGTCTCGGTGAGCGCCATGATGCTGTCGACCTGGGCGACGTCGACGAGCTGCCCCTCCCCGGTCGCCTCTGCATGGCGGAGCGCAGCCAGCGTGCCGATCACGGCGAACAGCGTCGCGGACAGGTCGCCGATCGTCACACCCACGCGCACCGGAGGCTGGCCAGGGTAGCCGCTCATCGACCAGAGCCCGCCGGCCGCCTGCGCCGTGTTGTCGAAGGCGGGACGGCGACCGCGCGAGCCGGTCTGGCCGTAGCCGGAGATCGCCGTGTACACGAGCTTCGGATTGATCTCGTGCAGCACGTCGTAGCCGACGCCGAGCTTGTCCATGGTGCCGGGGCGGAAGTTCTCGACGAGGATGTCGGTCTTGCGCACCAGGTCCTTCAGGACCTCCTTGCCCTCGTCCTTCGCGAGGTCGAGGCCGACGCCGAGCTTGCCGCGGTTGTACTGCGCGTAATAGGCGCTGAACTCCTCGTCGCCGTCGGTCAGGTACGGCGGGAATCCGCGCGACACATCGGGGTCACGGGGGTTCTCGATCTTGATCACCGTGGCGCCGAGATCTGCGAGCATCTGCGCGGCGTACGGGCCCGCGAGCACGCGCGACAGGTCGAGCACTGTCACGCCCTTGAGCGAACCGGGAGCGGGGAGTGTGGTGTCGATCATGCGTTCGTCGCCTCCTGAGTGCGAGTGTCATTGCCTGCTCCGGCTGCGGCGAGTGCGGCGGCGACGTTCGACGGCGCCTTGATGCCGCGCACGCGCGACAGCCAGAGCGTCGTCGCCGCGAGAGCCGTGAGGTCGAGCCCGGTGTCGATGCCGAGTCCGTGCAGCATCCATACGAGATCCTCTGTCGCGAGGTTACCGGTCGCACCCTTCGCGTACGGGCATCGGCCGAGTCCGCCCACCGAGGCGTCGAACTCGGCGACACCGAGGCGCAGAGCCGCGAGCACGTTCGCCAGCGACTGGCCGTAGGTGTCGTGAAGGTGCAGCGCCAGGGCGGCGACGGGCACGCCGGCGGCGAGGGTCTGCTCGACGACGCGCGTCGTGAGACCGGGGGTGGCGACGCCGATCGTGTCGCCGAGTGCGACGGTGCGGCAGCCGGCCTCGTGGAGCGCCGCAGCGGTGCGGATGACGACGTCGGTGTCGACCTCGCCCTCCCATGGGTCGCCGAACGCCATCGAGACGTATCCGCGCACCGGGATGCCGTCGGCGGTCGCAGCCGCGATCACCTCGATCGCACGGTCGATCGCACCGGTACGCGTGTTGTTCAGGTTGGCCTTCGCGAACGATTCGGTGGCGCTGACGACGACCGCGACTTCGCGGATGCCGGAGTCGATCGCCCGCTGCAGCCCCTTCAGATTCGGCACGAGGGCGACCGCGCGCGCTCCCGCCGGGACGTCGACGGATGCCACGACCTCTGCCGCGTCAGCGAGCTGCGGGATCCACGCCGGTGGCACGAAGCTCGTGATCTCGAGGTCGCGGGTGCCGGCCGCGTACAGCCGGCGGCACAGCTCGGCCTTGACGGCAGCGGGGATGATGTCCGCCTCGGCCTGCAGCCCGTCACGGGGCCCGACCTCGTACACGGTCACGCGCTGAGGAAGGCCCGGCTCCGGCTGCACGCGCGGCGACGGAAGGGCGCTCATCGCGCGGCTCGCAGTTCGGTCAGAACCTCGCGGGCGTACTCGACCCTGATGCGACGGTCGGCCACGATGCGCGCGGCGACGGCGCCGATCTCGTCGACCTCTGCGCCGGCGCTCGCGGCGATCGTGCGCGCGTGCAGGGTCATGTGCCCGCGCTGGATGCCCTCGGCGGCGAGCGCGCGGCACGCCGCGAGGTTCTGGGCGAGGCCGACCGCGGCGATGATGCTCGCCAGTTCTCTGGCCGTCTCGACGCCGAGCATCCTCACCGCGGCCTGCGCGGTCGGGTGCGCGCGTGTCGCGCCACCGACGAGGCCGACGGCGAGCGGCACTTCGAGAGTGCCGACGAGGTTGCCGTCGGCGTCCTTCTCGAACTGCGACAGCGCCGAGTACTGCCCGCTGCGCGCCGCGTGCGAGTGGCATCCTGACTCGACGGCCCTGGTGTCGTTGCCGGTGGCGAGCACGACGGCGGTGATGCCGTTCATGATGCCCTTGTTGTGCGTGGCCGCACGGTAGGGGTCGGCCTCGGCGAAGGCGCTCGCCGCGACGATGTCGTCGACCACCTGCGCGCCGCCGAGGAGTTCGGCGTCGAACACCGCGCGTGCGCGGGTGACGCGCAGCTCCGCCTTGTTCGTGAGGATGCGCAGCAGGGTGCGGCTGCCGGCGATCTCCGCGATGCGCGGCGCGATGGCCTCGGCCATGGTGTTGACGGCGTTGGCTCCCATCGCGTCTCGGACGTCGACGTGCAGGTGCAGGATGACCTGGATGCCGACACGGGTGGGCAGCACGCGCACGGAGATGTCGAAGGCTCCCCCGCCGAGCGAGACCAGCATCGGATCCTGCTCGTTGGCGAGCGCGAGCAGCTCGTCCTTCGCCTCGAGGAGGGCGAAGCGCGACCCGTGCGGATCGACGGAGTCGAGCACCTGGATCTGCGCGATCATGACGTCGCCCATGTACGAGGTGGTGAAGCCGCCGTGGCCGCGTGCGATGCGGGCCGCATTCGAGGCGGCCGCGACCACACTGGGCTCCTCCGTGGCCATCGGGATGAGCCGATCCCGGCCGTCGATCGTGAAGTTCGTCGCGACGCCGCCCGGGATCGAGAGCAGTCCGCCGACGTTCTCGATCATGTGATCGGCCTGGGCGACGCTCCGCCCCCCGTCCTGGCGGAGCGCATCGAGATCGGACGGATCGATGCCCGCACCCTCGGCCACGAGCGCGAGACGCTCAGCGGGGGCATGATCGCGCAGTCCTGAGATGCGGCTGTTGATCGGCACGTGGTTCTCCTCGGTGAGTCTCTGCGGGCCTGCAGATTCGCCGGTCGCATCGAAGTCAGACTACGAACGCCGCCACCGGGGTTGTATGTGCACGTCGCCCACCACTGACGGAGATCTCTGTAGGGTCGACCCACTCACTTTCCCCTCGGGCTCAGGGCATCGTCCGGGTCATCTCGTCATCGACTCGGCGAGTTCCACGATCGTCCGCACCGGCACCCCGGTTCCGCCGACGACGGTGTGGCCGTGCGGCGAGTCCGAGTTGTACGCGGGACCTGCGATGTCCAGGTGCGCCCATTCGACGCCGTCGTCCACGAACTCGCGCAGGAATGCTGCGGCGGCCAGCATGCCGCCCGCCGGCGCCCCGGCGTTCTTGAGATCCGCGGTGTGCGAGTCGAAGTATCCGATCATCTCTTCGGGGATCGGCATCGCCCACATCGGCTCCCCGGCAACGTCCGCGGCAGTGGTCACCTGATCCCGAGCGGACGGAGTGCCCATGACGCCGGACGTCCGGCGACCGAGGGCCGCGACCTGCGCGCCAGTGAGGGTGGCGAGGTCCACGAGGAGATCCGGGGCGTCCTCCTGCGCGGCGACGAGCGCATCAGCGAGCACGAGACGCCCCTCGGCGTCCGTGTTCGTCACTTCGACGGTCTTGCCGCCGTAGATGCGGAGCACGTCCGCCGGGCGGACTGCAGAGCCCGACGGCATGTTCTCGGCGAGGGCGAGCCAGGCCGTGACGCGCACCGGCAACTCCAGGCGGGCGATCGCGAACAGGGACTGCACGGCGGCGGCGGCGCCCGCCATGTCCGACTTCATGTTCTCCATCTTCGCGGCGGGCTTGAGCGAGATGCCTCCGGAGTCGAAGGTGATGCCCTTGCCGACCAGCGAGAGCAGAGGCGCCGATGCATCGGGCGCATACGAGACCTTGACGAGGCGCGGGCCGCGAGCCGAGCCTCGCCCGACGCCGGTCAACCCGCCGAAGCCGCGCTGCTCCAGTTCGGTGTCGTCCACGACCTCGACGGTGACCGTGCCCTTCAGATCATCTGCGTCTGCCTGACTGACGACGGCATCCGCGAAGGACTCGGGGAACAGGTCGGACGGCGGGCTGTTCACGAGGTCGCGCGTGGCGGCGACGGCCGCCGCGATGACGGCGGCCCTGCTCAGACGCGATCGCACGGATCCATCGGCGGCGACTGCAAGTGTCTTCGGAATCGTCTTGCCCGACGCACTCGCCCGATAGGCGGTGTACCGGTATGCGCCGAGCAGGGCTCCGGTCGCGACCGCCTCCGCGTCTTCGGCGTCGCGAACGGGAAAGGCCAGCGCCACCGACTCGACCCCGTTGAGAGAGCGCAGCGCCGACCCTGCGGCGCGACGCAGCAGGGCACGGAAGTCGGCGCCTGGATCCACCGCCGCGGTGTCACCGAGCCCGACGAGGACCACGGAGGTCGCCGAGATCCCCGGCGGGGCGGGGATGCGGGATGCGGCCTCCCTCTTCGCCCCGTGCCCGACGGCCACCGCCGCCGCCTGCAGCGAGTGCCTGGCACTCTCCGCGAGCATCGGCGCGCACACCTCGATCGAGCCCGCGCGGCTCTCGAGGGCCACGACGAGGACGTCGACGGCGAGTTCTGCGGGGTCTGCGGATTCGAGCAGGACTTCAGGCAACGCGGTGGTCATGAGGCGTCGGACGCGTCGAAGTAGGGCGCATGCGCCACCAGGCCGAGCACGGCGCCGTACTGCACTCCGACCACGTCCCGGACGGGGATGCCCTGCGCCTGCTCGTCCATGAGCCGCTGCCCCAGCCAGCCGCTCCACTCCCGCTCGAGCTCCCGCTCCGCGTGCCGCACCTGCACCCCGGCGGATCCTGCAGTCACCTCGGCTTTCAGCGCACGGCGCAGAGCGCCCCCGAACCGCAACCGGTACATCCACACGACCGACATCGGCCGCTCCGCGACCGAGGCGATGCGCTGGTTCTCCTCCATCGCCGACCGCGCGATCATCAGCTCGCCGGCCCTCGTCATGCCGGGGACGAACACTCTGGCGCTGCGCAGGAACGGCGAGTCCAGCGTCAGGTGCGGCTCGACCTCGGCGAGGAGTGCGCTCAGCCGCGTTCCGGTCGCCTGCAGCGCCTCTCCTGCCTCACGCAGCAGCGCCGCATAGCTCGACGTCGACGGGCTCGTGTCATCGGCACCGAACGTGCGCCAGATGGGGAGTTCGGCGATCAACGAGATGGTGCCGTGCTTTCGGGCGTAGCTCGTGGACGACTGCCCGGCGGCGCCGCTGGGAACAGGATCGAGCCCGTTCGCCTCGCGCCACTCGTACACGTCCTGAGACGTCCCGGACTCGAAGATCGCGGGGGCCAGCTCCGTGAAGTGCGCGGCCTCAGGTTCTCCCCTGTGCAGCGGGATGCCGAACTCGGCGGGCAGCCGGTGCAGCAGGGGCACGAGTTCACTGATCGGCTCGGAGACGTAGAAGTACGCCCCACCGCTCTCGGAATTGTGGAGGGGGACGTAGAAGTCGGGGCGGATCTCATCGATCACCCGCTGCAGCGCCTGGGTCTCAGGGAGCATGGCGTCGAAGTACTTCGACTTGTAGTTGATCGGGAAGGTCCATTCCACCTGCTCGTCGCCGGGCGGGCGGTAGAAGTGGCGGAAGTAGGTCTCGCTGTCGGAGGGGTTGTCGAACCAGCCCTCGTTGAGTCGCATGCCGTCGGGGTCCACGCACGGGATGAAGTGCCAGACGGTGTCCAGTCGCTCCCGCAGGGAGTCGTCATCGAGCAGATCGCGCAGCAGGAGGAGGATCGTGTGAGAGCCGATCGGCTCGTTCGGGTGCACGCCGCCGCCCACGAGGCAGTGCTTCGCCACGGCATCAGCGGGGTCGGCGTCCTGCGCCCTGTGCACGCCGACCGTGTACATCGTGAGGGGTTCACCCAGACGCGAGGTGCCGATCCGCTCGGCCGACACCAGTTCGGGGAACTCCCGCGCGATCTCCTCGACCTGCTCGAGCAGCTCGTCGACGCCGGGATAGCCGGCGAGATCCGGAAGGGCTGCCGCCCTCTCCACGATCTCGTCGTCCGTCACGACCTGCAGACTCTTGATTCTGGTCATACCCTTACTCGTTCTTCCCTTCGCTTGCGCTGCTGATCCGGATCCGGCACCGGAGCGGCATCCAGGAGGCGTCTGGTGTACTCCTCCTGCGGATGCAGGAGGATCTGGCGGCGCACGCCCTGCTCGACGACGCGGGCATTGCTCATGACCACGATCCGGTCGGCGAGGCTGTCGACCACCGCCAGGTCGTGGCTGATGAACAGGCACGCGAACTGCAGTTCCTTCTGCAGCGTCCGGAACAGTTCGAGCACGGTCGCCTGCACGGAGACATCCAGCGCCGATGTCGGCTCATCAGCGATCAGCAGCACGGGGTCGAGGGCGAGCGCACGGGCGATCGCGACCCGCTGGCGCTGGCCGCCGGACAGCTCGTGGGCGTACCTCGTCGCCCATGAGCGGGAGAGGCCGACGGCATCCAGCAGCTCATCGACCCGCTTCTTGAGTGCGACTCCCCGCAGACCCTCATGGACGCGGAGCGACTCGCCGATCGACTCGCCCATGGTCCACCGCGGATCCAGTGCTCCCATCGGATTCTGGAAGACGATGCCGATCCGCTTCTTCAGCTCGATCCTCTGCCTGCGGCTCGCGTTCACCGCATCGACGCCGTCCACGACGATCGTCCCGCTCTTGACCGGCGCGAGCCCGGTGATGGCCTTCCCGATCGTCGACTTCCCCGATCCCGATTCGCCGACGAGCGCCACCACCTCACCGCGAGCGACGGCGAGGCTCGCGCCGGACACCGCCGTCACGGACTGGAATCGCTGCCGGTACTCGACGGTCAGATCATCGAGCGCGAGGACGGGGTCGGTTCCGGCGGTCGATGCGCGGTCGGCCACGTCGAGGCGGGGCACGGACTGCAGCAGCTTCCGGGTGTACGCAGCCTCGGGAGCGCTGAAGAGCCGTTCGACCTTCTGGGTCTCCTCGATCTGGCCGTTCCTCATCACCACGACGCGATCGGCCACATCCGCCACGACGCCCATGTCGTGCGTGATGATGAGCACCGCCGTACCCGCCTTCCGGCGCACGCGCGTCAGCAGATCCAGGATCTCCCTCTGCACCGTCACGTCGAGGGCGGTGGTCGGCTCGTCTGCGATGAGGATCTCCGGGTCGCAGGCGAGAGCCATCGCGATCACGACCCGTTGCGCCTGTCCGCCCGACAGCTGATGCGGATACGAGCGCACGCGCTTGTGCGGCTCGCGCAGTTCGACCGCGGTGAGCAGTTCGATCGCCCTCCGCTTGCGCTCCTGCGCGCTCAGCTCGGGGAAGTGGCGCCGCAGGACCTCCCTGATCTGGAACCCGATCGTGAACACCGGGTCCAGCGCGCCGAACGGATCCTGGAAGATCATCGCGATGCGCCTGCCCCTGACGCCCTCCTGTTCCTTCCCGTCCGCAGTCAGCAGTTCGTCACCGGTGAGCCGGATGCTGCCCGTGACGTGCGCGTTGCCCGGCAGCAGGCCGAGGACGCTCATCGCGGTGACGGACTTGCCCGAACCGGACTCGCCGACGACGGCGACGATCTCGCTCTCGAAGATGTCGAACGTCACGCCGTTCACCGCCCGGACGGTGTCCCCCCTCCGGGAGTGGAAATCGACCGTCAGGTCGTCGACGGCCAGCAGAGGTGCATCGCTCAAGGGTTCTCCTCCGGGTCCGCGCGCCTGATCGCGGCCTTCATCTCCTCGGGGAGCTCCTGCGGCGGCGGCGCATCCTCCTCCTGATCGCGGTACATGTGCCACTGCTTCAGCACGTTGCGATGGTGCTGGTCGACCCACGCCATGTACCGGTTGCCGTTGCGAAGGCGTCGAGCCGGGGCCGGCTCCGACCCGGCCGGGGTGGAACGGGCCGCTCGCAGCACCTCCTCCATGCGCTGAAGGCCGAGCTTCTCGCGGCTGAGGAACGCTCCCCACACGTCGTCCTCCGCACGGAAGTGGATGACGCGGCTGTTCGGCTTCGAGACCTTGGTGATGTAGCCGGAACCGAGCAGCGCGCGCGTCGCGGTCGAGATCGTCCCCGGACTCGTGTCCAGCAACCGGCCGAGGTCGACGGAGGACAGGTAGGGCTCATCCGTGATGATGAGCAGCGCGAGGACGCGTCCGGTCATCCGCTTGCCCCGCATCAGCTCCCACGCATCGGTGAACCGATCGATGAAGGTGCGGATCTCGTCGCTCAGTTCGTTCATATCCATGGGGCAGCACTCCTCATGCGTTCGTCCACGTTGACCGCGGATCGTGTTCGGATGCGGACGCCGTCCGCATCCTCAAAGGCTAGATCCTCGTACCGGGCGAAGACATCGACGCTCATGAGCGCCCCCGGGGATCGAGCGCGTCGCGCAGGGCGTCGCCGAGCATGATGAGGCTGATCACGGTGATCGTGAGGAAGATGCTCGGGAACACGACCGTGTTCGGGGCGAGCTGGAAGTACGACTGCGCCGTCGAGAGCTGCACGCCCCACGAGATAGTCGGCGGCACGAGGCCGACGCCGAGGAAGGTCAGCGTGGCCTCCGCGCCGATGACGCCGCCCACCATGGTCGCCGCGATCGCCAGCGTCGGCGCCAACGAGTTGGGCAGCACATGGCTGAGCACCACCCTGATCTGCGAGAAGCCCATGGCGTGCGCGGCTTGCACGAACTCGCGCTCGCGCACTTCTTTCACGGAGCTGCGGATGAGCCGGGCGAAGGTCGGCCAGGAGAAGAACGCCAGCACGGCCGAGAGCAGCAGCGGCGACCGGTCAGGCGCGGTGTTGAGCACGATGATGGCGCCGAGCAGGAACGGGAATCCCAGCACGATGTCCGCGCTGCGCGCGATCAGGGCGTCGACCCACTTGCCGAGGTAGCCGGCCAGCGTGCCCAGCGCGATGGCTATGACCAGGCACATCACGGTCGTCGCCAGGCCGATGAACAGCGACGTGCGCGTGCCGAACAGGACGTTGGCCAGCACGTCGCACCCCTGCACGTCCGTGCCGAAGGGATGTCCCGGCCCGGGCGGGCGGTTCGAATCCAGCAGGTCGCACGCGCGAGGGTCGCTCTCGCCGAAGAAGCCGGAGATCACCCCTGGGATCGCCGCGATGACCGCGAGGATGGCCAGCAGCACGATGCTCACCCAGAACTGGATGCGCCCGCGCAGTGTGGCCCACAGGCCCTGGGTGGTCGCCCTGTCGAGGTTGCCGTCGATGGCGACCGTGGCCGGCTCAGTCATTTCGGATCCTCGGGTCGAGAACGGAGGTGACGACATCGACGATGACGTTGGTGATCAGGAAGATGAACACCAACGTGGTGGCGACGCCGACCACCAGCGTTCCCTGCTGATCCTGGATGGCCTTGTACAGCAGCTGCCCCACTCCGTTGAGATTGAAGATGGCCTCGATCACCACGGTCCCGCCCAGCAGTCCGCCGAGCTGGATCGCCAGCACGTTCACGACGGGTGCCGCGGCGTTGCGCATCACATGCACTCCGACGATGTTGCGCCTGGACATGCCCTTCGCCTTGAGCGTGCGCACGAAATCCGACTGCATGGTGTCGACGACGCTTCCGCGCATGAGCCTGGACACCCCTGCCAATCCGTAGATCGCGATGATGAGCGCGGGAAGGATGTACGCACGCGGCCACCCGTCCGCGACTCCGGCGATGGGCGTCCAGCCGAGATTGATCCCGAAGATGTACTGCGCAGTGATGCCCATCACGAAGATCGGCACCGACTCCGCGATGATCGTCCCCAGCAGCACCGTCCTGTCGACGACCGAACCCTGCCGCAGTCCGGCCGCCAGCCCCAGCACGATGCTGATGACCACGGTCAGCGTCCATGCCGTCAGCGCGAGCGTGATGGTCGTGGGCCAGCGGCTGGCCATCTGCTCGCTCACGGACTGACCTGTGAAGGTCGTTCCGAGGTCGCCGTGAGCGAGCCCGCCGAGATAGTTGAGGTACTGCTGCCACAGCGGCAGATCCAATCCGTACTGCGTTCTCAACTGCTGCTGCACTGACTCGGGCAGCGGGCGCTCCCCTCCCAGCGCGGCGATCGGGTCTCCGGGGAGCACGAACACCGCGCAGTAGATGACGAACGTGACACCGAAGAAGACGATGACGAGTTCGAGGAGCCGGCGTGAGATGAATCGGATCATGGTGCAGCGTGCCGCTCAGTCCTCTGCGAGGACCACTTGGGTGAGGATCGGCTCTCCCACGGCGGACGCCTTCAACCCCACGATCCGGTCGGAGGTGACGTAGTTGTACGACTCCTCGAACAGCGGGATGATCGGGAACTGCTCGGCGATCAGCTCCTGCGCTTTCGCGTAGGCGGTTCCGTCCTCGCTGCCTGCGGCGTCGGCGTCGTTCAGGGCCGCATCCACCGCGGGAATCGGCTCACCTCCGCAGTTGGTGCAGTTGGGTGCCGCGGAGAACATCGCGCGCAGCGTGGACTGCTGGCTGGGGTACAGCGCGCCCCAGCGGGAGAAGAACGGACCGTCGAGAACCTTGTTGTTGCGGTCCTGTCCGAACTCCGCCCATCCGACCGAGGGCTTGGCGATCGCGTCGATGCCCAGGTTCTGGCGCAGTGAGTTCGCCATGGCGTTGTACAGGTCGTCATGGCCCGCTCCACCGGGGAAGTGCAGCGTGAGCTGTCCGTCGAACCCGCCGGCCTCCTCGAGCAGCGCTGCGGCGGCCTCCGGGTCGTACTCGCAGTACTCCCCGCAGATGCCGTCCGGGTTGCCCGGCATGATCGACGGGGTCCACGCCGTGGCGGGTGCGTTCAGATCGCCGAAGAGCGCGCCGTTGATCGCCTCCCGGTCGATGGCCATCGAGATCGCCTGACGGACGCGGATGTCGTCGAACCGTGCGTCCCAGTACGGGATGCCCAGGTAGCTGATGCCCGGTGCCGCGAAGCTGAAGATGTTGTCCTCGTCGAAGTCGTCGGTCACCTGACGCATGCGCGTGGCCGGCAGCCAGGTGATGTCGACGTTCCCGGCGAGCGCGTCGGTGTACGCCGTGAGCCGATCCGCGTAGGGAACCCACGTGATCTTGTCGACCGTCGGCTCCTCGCCGGCGTAGTCCTCGTAGCGCTCGGCGACGATCGGCTCGCCTTCTGTCCACGCGGCCGTGAGGGCGAGCGGGCCGTTGCCGATCGGCTGCTTGCCGTACGCCTCCAGATCGTCGAACGCGCTCTGGGGCATCGGGTAGAAGGCGGTCTGCGCCTGGGAGAGCTCGATCGGGAACTGACTGTCGGCGCGTTCGAGGGCGACGGTGAACGTGAGATCGTCGACGACCTCCAGCCCGGAGAGCTCGTCGGTCGTCGGTTCGCCCTCGGCGGGGTTGAGGTCGTCGTACCCCTCGATCACGGACAGCTGGCCGGAGTTCTCGAACGCGTTCGGGCCGTAGGCGACGGTGTTCCAGGTGTCGACATAGTCCTGCGCCGTCACGGGCGTGCCGTCGTGGAACGTCCATCCGTCGCGGAGGGTGATGGTCCAGTTGGTCTGGTCCTCGCTCTCGACGGACTCGGCCGCCATGTAGCTGAGCTCACCCTCGCCATCGAGGAACGTGAGCGGACTGAAGACCGACAGGGTGAGGCCGAACGCGTTGCTCTGACGGCCAGGGGTGAGGTTCGGGACCGGGTCGGTGGATCCGACCACGAGCTCGGCCGGTGCGCCCCCGGCGTCCTCCGGACCTGGGCTGCTGCATCCCGTCAGGACGAGAGTGACCAGCACCGATGCAGCAAGTGCGCCTTTCAACAGACCTCGCATGAAGTCCTCCTAGAGCGTGTGGGTGGGAGTGCGGTTGAGCTATGGTTGCTTAACTTTTAATAAATTCTAAAAACTGTAATGCGTTCGTAACGAAGTCCGTTCAGGATCGATGACTGGAGGAGCAGCAGATGACGGTGTACGAATCCGAGCTCACATGGCTGAGCACCCGGGAGCTCGCGGCACGGATCGCGTCAGGCCAGGTCTCGGCGCGGGAGGCGCTGTCCGACCACTTGGCGCGTATCGATTCCGTCAATCCCGCGCTGAACGCGATCGTGACGCGGGATGACGAGCGCGCCTTCGAACGGGCTGAGCGCGCCGACGAGGCGTACGCGCGCGGCGAATCTCTCGGTCTGCTGCACGGAGTGCCGTTGACGCACAAGGAGTCCACCGACACCGCAGGGCTGCGGACGACCCGCGGTTCACCGCTTCTCGTGGACAACGTGCCGGCCGAGGACGCGCTGATCATCGCGCGCCTGCATGCCGCAGGGGTCATCACGAGCGGCAAGTCCAACGTCCCCGAGTTCACCGCAGGTTCGCACACGTTCAACCCGGTCTTCGGGACGACCGTCAATCCCTACGACACCACGAAGTCCGCCGCCGGGTCCTCGGGCGGCGCCGCCGCCGCGATCGCCGCAGGCATCCAGGCATCCGGAGACGGATCCGACATGGGCGGTTCGCTGCGCACGCCCGGCTCGTTCAACAACATCGTCGGGGGGGG
>NZ_JBLVOB010000008.1:76832-97453 GCF_053543555.1 Microbacterium xerophyticum
ACGGCCGCACCCCGCACGCGCTGCCCTCCGACCCCTGGAAGTGGCTCGCCCAGCCGGGGTTCATGGCGCGCACGGTCAGCGACGTCGCGCTCCTCATGGCCGCGGCATCCGGCCCCGCCCCCGGTGCGCCGCAGGCCATTCGCGAGCCGGGATCAGTGTTCGAGCGAGCGGAGTTCTCGGTGCCCCACGGCCACGAGCCCGGTGCGGCGCTCGCCTCGCTGCGGATCGGCTTCTCTGTGGATCTGAACGGAATGATTCCCGTCGAGTCCGCGGTCGCCGAGGTCGTCGGCACCGCCGCCGACGTGTTCGCCGCGGCCGGCGCAGAGATCGACGACGTGCTGCCCGATCTGCGCGACGCGGACGAGGTCTTCCGAGTGGTCCGCGCGCTCGACTTCGTGAGCGACTATCGCGATGTCGTGCGCGAGCATCGCGAGCACGTGAAGGACGCCGTCGTCTGGAACACGGAGCTGGGGCTGGCTCTCACGGTGGACGAGATCGTATCCGCCGAGCAGGCGCGCGTGCGTCTGCAGTCCGCGATCGAGTCCTACTTCGCCCATCACGATCTGCTTGTGCTGACGTCGAGTCAGGTGGCGCCGTTCGATGCGCGCATCGAGTATCCGCGCGAGATCGAAGGCACGCCCATGCGCGACTACCTCGACTGGATGCGCGCCTCGACCATCATCTCCGCGACCGGTTGCCCCGCCGTCTCCGTGCCCGGCGGCTTCACACCGGATGGACTGCCCGTCGGCATCCAGCTCGTCGCGGCACCGGGCAAGGACGTCGAGCTTCTGCTCGCCGCTCAGGGCTTCGAGGAACTCACCGGCCACCACGGGCGCCGTCCTGCGATCGGCGCGTGAGCGGCGAGCGGGCGGATGGGCGGGCAGACTGTAGGTGAAGTGCTCATTGAATCGCCCCCGATATGTACCACTCACCCATTCTCCGTACGGGCGTGCACACCTAGAGTCACAGGACCCGACGATGTGAGCCCCCGAGGAGACCCGATGCCCTACACCGCTTCCACCGGAGTCCGGCTCTACTACGAGGTGTTCGGTTCTGAGACCGACCCGCTGCTGGTGCTGGTCTCGGGTGGCGGTGCGCAGCTGCTGAGCTGGGACGAGGAGTTCATCGCCCACCTCACTGCGGGCGGGCTGCGGGTGGTGCGCTTCGACAACCGCGACACCGGCTTCTCCGAGCGCTTCGGCGGCGAGGATGAGATCGACGGCGGTTACGACCTCGCCGACATGGGCGACGACATCGTGCGCATCCTCGATCACCTCGGAGTCGATTCGGCGCACATCGCCGGCCACTCGATGGGCGGGATGATGGCGCAGATGGTGGCGATCCAGCATCCGGAGCGCGTGCGCAGCCTCGGCCTGCTCTCCACGATCCCCGGACGGAGCCCTCGTTACGTCCTGCACGGCGAACGGCCGGAACTGCTGGAGCCGCCGGTACGCGTGACGCGCGAGCAGGCCGTGGCTTTCGCCGAGCACGCCGTCGCCTCCGCTCCCCCCCCGCGCTACGACCCGCAGGCGGCCTGGCACATGGCGAAGGCCGGGGAGGCGTACGACCGCGGCTATGCACCGGAGGGCTTCTCCCGGCAATGGGCGGCGCTGCGCCGCGCACCGGAGCGCCTCGACGACCTCCGGGCGGTCACCGTGCCGACCCTGGTGTTCCACGGACGCGATGACGATGTGCTGAGCTGGCTCTCGGCGGTCGACATGGCCGAGGCGATCACGGGCTCCGAACTGCAGGTGCAGCCCGACATGGGCCACCTCATCCCCCACGAGCTGTGGCCGGATCTCGCCGCGGCTCTGCTGCGGACCGCCCATCGCGCTGAGGAGCGACGCACTCGGGAACGGCGCTGATCCGCATGCCCGCATTGCTCCCAAGACCTGGGATGCTCGACACTGAAGTGGTGCGCCCGGCGGCGTCGCCCGGCGAGGAAGGAGTCCGGATGAGTGAGGATTCCGCAGCGATCGCGGTGCTGCTCGATGCCGCGTACGACCCCGACCTGGTCGGCCCCACAGCTGTCAGCGATGCTCTGCGAGCGATCGGCGCATCCGACGACGACGCCTCGGATCTGGCTGAGCGCGTCGGCCGGTCGCAGCGTGAGCTGTCGAGGTTGCGCCGCAGGGAGCACGAGCTGTCGGCGCTCTTCTCCAGCGCGCGCGAGCTCGCGGAGCTCCGCGACAGCGACGCCGTGCTCGCCCGGCTCGTGCAGCGTGCGCACGAGATGATGGGCGTCGACCTCGCGTATCTGTCCGAGTTCGACCCGGAGACGCGCGAGCTGCGGGTCAGGGAGACGAGCGGATCGGTGAGCGCCTCGTTCCAGTCCCTGCGGGTCCCGCCCGGCCGCGGGCTCGCGAGCGTCGTGGTCGAATCCCGCACAGCGCAGTGGGTGTCCGACTACTCGGCGTACGCCGCGGAGCGGCACGACTCCGGCATCGACGACGCCGTGTCCTCGGAGGGACTCGTCGCGCTGCTCGGAGTGCCCATGCTCACGAGCGACGATGTGCTCGGCGTGCTCTTCGTCGCCAACCGCGCCGCGACGCACTTCAGTCAGGAGGAGGTCGCGCTGCTGTCGGCCGTCGCCGACCACGCGTCGATCATCCTGCAGACCACGCAGACGCTGCGCAGCCTGCAGGAGTCTGAGGACGCCAGCCGCCGGACGCTCGCGAGCCTCACGGCCCACCTCGTCGAGCGCGACCGGGCGAACACCGTGCACCAGGAGCTCGTCCAGGCGGTGCTCGCGGGCGGTGGCTTCGCGCCCGTCGCAGAGACCCTGGCGTGGGGGGCTCTCGGGAGAGCCGTCGCGATCCTCGATGCGCAGGAGCACGTGATCGCCGCCGCGGGTCTTCCGCTCGCTCCGAGGATGCTGACCCCCGACGACGCGACGCGTGAGGCGATAGCGGAGAGTCGTCGCTCGGGGCACTGCGTCGCCGTCGCAGGCCCTGGTGTCAGGGCGGTCGCCGCCCTCACGGCCGGAACCCGGCATTTCGGGGCGCTGCTGCTCGGCGACGGAGACTTCGAACTCGGCGCGGTCGACTTCCGCACCGTGGAGCGCGCTGCTCAGGTCGGCGCTCTGCTCGAGCTTCAGCAGGAGGCGGCCTCCGGCGCCGACCATCGGGTGCGCAGCGAGCTGATCGCCGACCTCCTCGACGATGTGCCTGAGCGTCGTCCGGATGTCGAACGTCGCGCCAGACGACTGGGAGTGGATCTGCGCGCGCTGGACTCGCTGCTGCTGCTGTCCGTCCCCGGGGATCAGCAGACCGCCGCCGCGCGGGCTCTCGGGCGTCAGCTCGATGACCGCGCTCTCGTCGGCGAGTACCGCGGTTTCGTCGTGGCCGCGCATTCCTCCGCGCGCGATGACGCGTTCGACCCTGAGCGGCTGAGAGCTCAGGTGGCCTCGGCGATCGAGCATCCCGTCGCCGCGGTCGTGCCCCGCCGGTCGCCCGATGCCCTCACCGCCGCGTTCGAGACGGCGATGCGCACGGCACGGCTGCTGACCGCGTTGGAGGTCACCGGGATCACGGCCGACGTGGACGACTTCCTCCCCTACTCGGCGATCCTCGACACCGACTCGCAGGCGCTCAGCGCGTTCCTTCGTGACACGATCGGGGCCGTGCGCGACTACGACGCCGAGCGAGGCGCCGATCTGCTCGGCACGCTGCGCGCGTTCATGCGCAACAACGCCAGCCCGACGCGCACGGCCAGGGCGCTGAACTTCCACACGAACACGATCCTCCAGCGGCTCGACCGCCTCGATCACGTTCTCGGCGCATCGTGGCGCGAGGACGAGCGGATGTTCCGCCTCGGCATCGCCGTACGCCTTGACGAGCTGCGGGAGCGGCTGCAGTCACGGCGGGGATAGCCCGGTTCAGCGGTCGGCGTCCGCGTCGAACGCCTCCTGGCCGGTCTGCGTGAACGGATGCGGGCCGCGCGGGCCGAAGACGAGGATGAGCTCGGCGGGAGCATCCGATTCGTTGCGCACACCGTGACGCACACCCTGCGCGGCATAGAACGCATCGCCGGCGCGCAGGACGCGCCGTCGCTCATCGGAGCTGATCACGACCTCCCCGGCTGTGACCACGTACATCTCGTCGGAGCTGCCCGGCGAGCAACTGTCGCCGGCCCCCTCGAGGTGGAAGTGCTGCCCCTCCTCCGCGCCGGGTTCGAGGCGGTACCGCATCACGGAGACGGGCAGGCTCGTGGTCTCCTTGAAGTACCACTCGATCCCGATGCGTCCCACACCGCGGTACAGCTCCCATTCGTGGGCGTTGTCGCCCCGCCTCTGCACGCGCACGGAATCGCTCAGGTCCGGTACAGCACCGGCATCGAGGCCAGCAGGCCCTGCGTGTACGGGTGCTGCGGAGCGGTCATCACCTGCGCGCCGGTCCCCTCCTCCACGACCCGGCCGCCGTGCATGACCGCGACGCGATGGGCGATGTGGTGCACGACCGCGAGGTTGTGGGTGATGAACAGGTAGGTGACCCCGGTCTGCTCCTGCAGGCGCACGAGCAGGTTCAGCACCTGGGCCTGCACCGAGACGTCGAGTGCGGAGGTGGGCTCGTCGAGCACGATGAACTCGGGTTCGGCAGCCATGGCGCGCGCGATCGCGATGCGCTGCCGTTGACCGCCGGAGAACTCGTGCGGATACCGGTTCACGGCATCCGTCGGGATGCCGACCTGATCCAGCGCCTCGTACACCCGCATCCGCCGCTCATCCCCGGCCATTCCGCCCGCCACGAGCGGTTCGGCGACGGAGCGTCCGATCGAGAAGCGCGGATCGAGAGAGTCGTTCGGATCCTGGAAGACCATCTGGATCCGCCGACGATGGCGACGCAGTGCTCGACCGCGCAGTCCGGTGACGTCGTCGCCGTCGAACTCGATGCTGCCGGCCGTCGGCCGCCGCATGAGCAGGATGGCGCGGGCGAGGGTGCTCTTGCCCGAGCCGGATTCGCCGACCAGCCCCAGGGTCTCACCGCGGCGCACCTCAAGGCTCACGTCGTCCAGAGCTGTCATGGCGTGCTCACCATGGCCGAAGCGCTGGGTGAGGTTCCTCACCCGCAGCACGTCGTCTTTCACGATGCCTCCTCCAGTACGGCCGGAACCTCATCGAAGTCGTTGTCGGCGGGGATGACCGCCAGCGGCGAGCGCACCGGCACGGACGGACGCGGGATGCTCTCGAGCAGCGCCCTGGTGTACGGATGCTGCGGATCGTCGAGGATCCGCTGCGCGGATCCGTACTCCACGATGCGCCCCCGGTACATCACCGCGATGCGTTCGCAGAGCTGGCCGATCACGCCGAGGTCGTGGCTGATGAACAGCACGCCCATCCCCGTCTCATCGCGCAGCGAGCGGATGAGATCGAGGATCTGCGCCTGCACCGTGACGTCGAGCGCCGTGGTCGGCTCATCGGCCACCAGGAGGGTCGGATCGGCGGCGACGGCGATCGCGATGACCACGCGCTGGCGCTGTCCGCCGGAGAGCTGATGCGGGTAGTAGCTCATACGGCGTTCGGCGTCGGGCATCTGCACGAGCCGGAGGATGTCGAGCGCCTTCGTGCGAGCCGTGCTCTTGTCGGCGACGCCGTGGATCAGCAGCACCTCGGCGATCTGCGCGCCGATGCGCATGCACGGATTGAGCGCGGACATGGGCTCCTGGAACACCATCGAGGCGCGCACGCCCCGCACCTGACCCCAGTCCCCCTCGGTGGCGTCGCTCATCTCCGAACCCGCGACCGACATGGTGTCGGCGGTGACCGTCGCGGAGTCGGGCAGCAGCCCCATCATCGCCAGGGCGACGCTGGACTTGCCGCTGCCCGACTCGCCGATGACCCCGACGATCTCGCCCTTGCGCACGCGCAGCGAGACGTCGGTCACCGACGGCGGAGCGCTGCCGTAGGCGATGGTCAGACCCTCCACGCGGAGGGCGTCGGTGTCGGTGCTCATTGCACCAACCAGGCGGTGTCGAGGCCGGAGCGCGAGTAGAACGCGTCGTTCTCGTAGCCCTGCAGCTTCGTACTGTCCCAGACCTCGAAGTACACCGGGACCGCGGCGGGCACGATCTCGAGCACCTGCTCGGCCGCTTCCGTCGCGAGCTGGTCGACGAGGTCCGCGTACTCCTCGGGAGTCGCCGCGGCCTTCGCCTCGATCAGCAGCTCGCGCGCCTTCTCCGCATCCGGGTTGCCGTCCCAGTGGTTGTACACGCCCCCTGGCAGAAGCACCGGCTCCAGGTAGAACACCGCGGACGCGCGAGGGCTGCCTGGGATGGCGACGAGATCCGTCCAGGTCTCGCCCGACGTGAAGATCGGGGCGATCTCCGACAGCGGGGTCGACTCGAGATTCAAGGTGATGCCGGCTTCTTCGAGCTGCTGCTGCATCATCTCGTAGACCGGGTGATGCGCGGCGGCGACGTCGCCCATGTAGCTCAGAGTGATCTCGGGGTTCGGCTGGCCGGCCTCTTCGAGGAGCTTCTTCGCCTCATCGACATCACGCGTGTAGTACGGCAGATCCGCGGCATCCGGAGCACCGGGGTCGCCTGCGGGCGGCACGAACGAGACCCCGGCGTTGCCGAGCATCGCGGTGTCGACGAGGGCCTGGCGATCGAGCGCGAGCGCGAACGCGCGGCGCACGTTGATGTCGGCGAGCGGACCGGCCTCCGGGTTGATGTAGATCGCGAGGTTCTGCCGGAAGGCGGCCTCTCCGAGCGTGAATCCGGCGGTCTCGGCCTGCTGGGCGAGGCTGCCGTCGATGAAGGACGCCGCCTGCACGCTGCCCTGCTGGACGGCGGCGAGCAGCGTGTTCTCATCCGGGTAGAACTCGAACACGATGGAGTCGAGGTAGGGCTCCTCGCCCCAGTACTCCTCGTTCTTCTCCATCGTGATCGACACGCCCTGCTTCCACTCCGTCACCTGGTAGGCGCCGGTGCCGAGGCTGAGGGTCTGGCGCTCCTCCTCTGTGGCTTCGCCGTACGCCTCCTCGCCGACGATGAAGAACGTCTGGCGTGCCGACACCGCATCGAGGAAGGTGCCGTCCGGCTGGCTGAAGTGGAACGTCACCTCGTGGTCGCCGGTCGCCTCGACGCTCTCCATGCTGCTGAGGTACGTGGCATTGGAGCCGCCGTCCTTGCGGGTCTCGAAGGAGTAGACCACGTCGCCGGCATCGAACGGGGTGCCGTCGGCGAAGGTCACGTCGTCGCGGAGCTGGAAGACCCAGGTCAGCTCGTCGACCTGCTCCCACTCGGTGGCGAGTGCCGGCTGGATCGTGCCGTCGTCGTCGCGCGTGAGAAGGGTGTCGTAGGCGATGGAGTCGATGACCTCGGCCGCGATGGCGGAGGCGACCATCGGATCGATGCCCCCGGCCGACGGTTCAGCTGGCACGCCCCAGGTGAGGGTTCCGCCGGCGACGGGGTCGCCCGCGGGTTCCGCTGGGCCGGCGGCGTCGCCGGTTCCGGAGGTGCAGCCGGTGAGCACCAGGACGGCCACGGCGGCGGACGCCACTCCCGTCAGGAATCTCTTGTTCATTGCTGACTCTCTTCTGTGTCGGTGTTTCGGGTGGGTGCTGTCTCTTCGGTGCGGACAGACGTCTTGCGCGATGAGCGGCGCTTCTTCACGCCGGTGAGGGAGAAGGCGGGTTCGCGGCGCGGGGCGAGCCAGTCCTGCAGTCCGTCGGCCAGCAGGTTCCAGGCCGCCGAGAGCAGGATGATCACGAGGGAGGGCAGGATGATCAGCAGCGGCTGGATCTGCATGAATCTCGTGAACTCGCTGATCATGCGACCGGCGGACGGCTCCGGCGCCTGCACGCCCTGACCGAGATAGCTCAGTGCCGCCTCGATGAGCACGATCTGCGAGGCCACCGAGGCGAACTGCACGAACAGCGGTGTGAGCACGTTGGGCAGCAGGTGCTCGACGACGACGCGAGAGCCGCGGACGCCGCTGAGCTTCGCCGCCAGGACGAAGTCCCGCTCTCGCATGGCGATGACCGGTGCTCGCATGACGCGGGCGAACCCTGGAGCGAAGACAAGACCCAGCGCGAAGATCAGCGGGAGCGGACCGTTGCCGATGACCACGCCGACGACGAGGGCGACGAGGATCGCCGGCAGCGCGAGCATGGCGTCCACGATGCGCATGATGACGGCATCCACCCATCCGCCGACGTATCCCGCGATGAGGCCGAACGTCGTGCCGACGACCGCGCCGAGCAGCGCACCGGCGCCGGAGATGAACAGACTGGTGCGCGCGGCGAGGGCGAGCCTGGTGAACGTGTCCCTCGCGAGGTTGTCCGTGCCCAGGAGGTTCGAGGCGCTCGGACCGGCCAACGGAGTTCCGGCGGCGACGAACGGATCGTGCGGCGGCCAGAAGCTCATCCAGCCGGCGAGGACGAGGATGAAGGCGAGGATGCCGGCACCGCTCCAGAACGACGGGCCGAACTTCGCACGCCGTGGGCGGGCGCCGGCGGCCTTGACCATTGCGATCTCGCGTGTGACAGTCATCGCGTGTGAACCCTCACTCGTGGGTCGATCAGCGGATAGATCAGATCGACGATGAAGTTGATGAGCACGTAGACCGCGCCGATCAGGAGCACGGTGGCCTGGATGATGGGGTAGTCGGACGAGCGGATGCCGGTGAGCAGGAGAGAACCGACTCCGGGGATCGCGAACACCGCCTCGATCACGACCGTGCCGCCGACGAGGGCGGCGAGCTCGATGCCGATCACGGTGGTGACCGGGATCAGGGCGTTGCGCAGGGCGTGCCGGCCGACCAGGCGTCCCGGCGAGGCGCCCTTGGCGCGGGCGGTGCGCACGAAGTCCTGCCCGAGGGTGTCCAGCAGCGTCCCCCTGGTGTAGCGGGCGATGATCGCAGCGAGCACCAGGCCGATGAGCAGTGACGGGAGGATCAGCACGCCGATCGCACGCAGCGGATCGTCGGCTGCTCCGGCGAAGCCGACCAGCGGCAGTTTCAGCGTCAGCGAGTTGATGAGGATCAGCACGGTGCCGAGAACGAACGGCGGGGTTGCCAGGAGCACGAACGATGCACCCCGGACGATGTTGTCACTCGGCTTGCGCCAGCGGGTCGCGGCGAGGATGCCCGCGGGGATTCCCATGACCACCCCGAACACCGTCGCCATGACGGCGAGCATGAGACTGATGGGCAGGCGGGCTGCGAGCAGGCTCGACACGGATCCGGGAACGGTGATGGCGGCGCCGAAGTCGCCGCGCAGCACGCCGAACAGCCAGACGAAGTACTGCGTGATCCACGGGCGATCCAGGCCGAGCTTGGTGCGGAGGGCGTCGAGGGCCGCCGGATCGGGGTTCGCCGGATCCGCGAAAGCGGCCAGCGGGTCGCCGGGGATGATGCGCACCATCGAGAAGACGAGCACCGAGAGCACGAACAGCACGAACAGCGACGAGAGGATTCGCGTGAGGATGTAGCGCGCCATTCAGCAGCTCTTCTCTGTCTCCGGTGACATAGCCGTCACCGTACTGCCGCATCCGAGGGAGGATAACGGTGCGTCGGCCCACGGAGCCGGGCGCCTCATGGGCGAAACCTCCATGGGCGGTTCACCCCGCCGCGGCCGGCGCCGCGAACATCGAGATGTCGTCGGTGGACTCCCCGTCGAGCGCGAGCTCGGCGAGGATCCGTCCGATGGCCGGCGTGAACTTGAACCCGTGACCTGCGGCGAGCGCGACGATGATGTCGGGGTGATCCTGCAGGGGGCTGAGGATGAATCGCCTGTCCGGCGTCAGCGCGTACTGGCACGTCACGGTACGCAGCTCCGATCCCGCGTCGGGGATCAGTCCGTGCACGAAGTCGCCCAGCTGCGCGGTGAGCTCAGGCGAAGGGGTGAAGGTGCGCTCCTGCGGCGTCATCCGGTTGAACGAGACGTCGCGCGCCGCCTTGATCGTGGGCTCGCCGTAGGTCGGGAAGCCGTAGTAGCACTCCTCGTCCTCCCAGATCCACACCGGGAATCGGTCGCCGCCGTGCTCCTCGGGGCTGGACGACTGGAAGTACGTGACCTGCTCCTGCATGACGTCCAGCGGTATGGCCGCGCCGAGAGGCTCGAGGAGCGCGTTGGTCCAGGCATCCGCCGCGATGATCACCTTGGCCGCCCTGACGTCGCCGTTCGCGGTGCGCACGATCACGCCGTCGCCGTCGGGAACCACGGCATCGACACGGGTGCGATCACGGATGTCCGCGCCGTGCACACGTGCGCGCATCTGCAGCGTGGCGACCGTGCGGGCGGCGTGCGCGATGCCGGTGTCGGCGGTGTACACGGTCTCGACGCCTTCGGGGACTCGGAACTGCGGCCAGCGCGCCTGGACCTCGGCGGGGGTGAGCCGCTCGTGCGGCACATCGCATTCCTCGAGCGCCGAGGTGAAGTCGGATGCCGAGTACGGACCGGCGGTCGGGAGGAAGATCACTCCGCCCGTGATCGTCAGCAGCCGCTCGCCGGACTCGGCTTCGAGGGCGGCCCAGTCCCGGTATGCGGACGGGGCGAGGCGGACGTACTGCGATGCCCCGTAAGAGGTCCGGACGATGCGGGAGGTGTCGTGCGACGCGCCACGGACGTGGCCGAGGTCGTACTGCTCGAAGGCGACGACCTTCGCCCCTCGACGGGCGAGCTGGTACGCGGCTGCACTGCCGAGCGCCCCCATGCCGACGACGGCGACTTCGAATGACTCCATGGCGCTTCACTGCTCCTTCTGCTGTTCGATTCACGCCAGTGTGGGGCAGCGCACCGGCCGTCGGATATGGATCGAAGACCCATGCTGAGTCGGCCCCGATAGGGCGGATGCACTGTCCACGAGCGAAGATGACGCACGTGGATCCGTGCTGTTTCGTCGAGGTTTCCGATCGCCCTCTGACACCGGGATGCCGCGGCGACGCCTAGTGCACGACCCAGGCGTTCTTGAGGTTGTAACGCGACCCGTACGGGTCGGTGGTGTACCCCTTGAAGGTGTCGTCGTTCCAGATCTCGAACTTCTGCGGAACGGCCATCGGGATGAGGATGAGCATCTGATCGGCGACCTCGGTCGTCAACTGCTCGATCAGGTCGGCCTTGGCCCCGGCATCGGAGGTGGCCTTCGCCTCGGCGAGCAGAGCCTTCGCGGCGTCGGCATCGGCGTTGCCGTCCCAGTGGTTCATCGCCCCTGAGTCGGACAGGAAAGGATCGAAGTAGAAGGTCGGGTCTGCACGGTAGCTCCACGGCAGCGAGACGAGATCGGTGAAGGTCTCCCCCGCGGTGAAGATCGGCGAGAGCTCCGAGGCGGGCGTGGCCTTCAGCTCGAGTGCGATGCCGGCCTCGGCGAGTTGCTGCTGCATCTGCTCGTAGATGGGATGCTGCGACTGCACGGCGTCCGAGAAGTACGACAGCACGATCGTCGGGTTCGGCTGACCGGCCTCCTCGAGCAGCTCTTTGGCCGCATCCACGTCGCGGGTGTGGTTCGGGGTGTCCTCGTCGACGCCGGGAGTCGCGGGGTCTCCGGCGGGGACGACGAGAGACACCTCGCCGTGGCCGAGCATGGCGACATCCACCAGCGCCTGCCGATCGAGGGCGAGGGAGACCGCCTGGCGGACGCGCACGTCAGAGAGCGGCCCCGACTCCGGATTGATGAAGATCGGCAGCGTCTGCGTGAAGGCGGGATCTCCCAGGGTGAAGCCGGCGCTCACCGCCTGGTCCGCGATGCTGCCGTCGCCGAACCATGCGGCATCCGCGGTGCCCTGCTGCAGCGCTGCCAGCCGGGTCGCCTCATCCGCGATGATCGGCATCTCGATCGTGTCGAGGTACGGCTTGCCCTCTTCCCAGTAGTGCTCGTTCTTGGACAGCGTCATCGAGACGCCGTCCTCCCACGCGGTCAGCTGGAACGGGCCTGTGCCGAAGGTGCGGGTCTGGCGCTCCTCCTCCGTCGCGTTGCCGTAGCCATCGCGTCCGACGATCATGAACGTCTCGCGGTGCGCCACGGCGTTGAGGAAGGTACCGTTCGGCTGGCTGAAGGTGAATGTCACGGTGTGGTCGTCGTCCGCCGTCACCGACGACAGGCCGAGCAGGTAGGACTTCTTGCTCGTGGTCGCCGTCTGGTACGTCTCGAACGTGTACACGACGTCGTCGGCTGTGAAGTCCGAGCCGTCCGCGAACTTCACCCCCTCGCGCAGGGTGAACACGTAGGTCAGTTCGTCCGGCTGGTCGTACTCGAGGGCGAGGCCGGGCTGGATCTCCCCGTTCTCGTCCTTCGTGAGCAGACTCTCGTACGCCTGATCCATGATCGTCTGGGCCGCGAGGGCGGTCGCGACCATGGGGTCGACGCCGCCGCCGAGCGGCTGGATGTCGATCGCATAGGTCGCCGTACCACCGGCGACCGGCTCACCGGCACCACCGGCTCCGTCCGCAGCCGTTCCGGATGGGCCGCTGCAGGCCGTCGCCGCCAAGGTCAGGGCCAGGGCGATGCCGAGCAGGGGCAGGCGCAGGTGACGTTTCATCGCGATCTCTCCTAGGCGGGGTGGCCGCTCTGCCGACCCCTGGTTCCCTGTGAGGTTAGCCGCGGGGAAACGTCCGCAGACATGTCTGAACGACCACAGTCAGCGTCCGTTCGATGTCGCGCGCTCCATAGTCGACGATGCCACGGGAGCCCGGGGGCTCAGCCGCCGCCGGGCTCCCGGATGCTGCGCCTGAGCCGCTCGAGTCGGACGGCCGACTGCAGCCGGAAGCGGAACTCGGGATCGCCCATGTCGCCGTGCAGCAGTGCACGCACGCGCTCCAGGCGCTGCTGCACCGTGTTGGCGTGGATGTGCATCTGATCGGCGACGACGGCCCTGTTCTCACCGCTGTCGAAGTACGACGCGAGCGTGTCGAACAGCGCGGTTCCGCGACGCTCGTCCCACGAGACCACTGGCCCGACGACATCGGTGATGAACCGGGAGACGGTCTGCGGATCGTGCGGGACGAGCGCGTGATACGGGGCGAACGCGTCGGATGACACCGTCATGCCCTCCACTCCGAGCGCCGGCAGGAAGTCCGCGTCGGCGGTCAATCGCCGCACGATCGTCGGCAGCCCGGTCGGGACGAGATCGCGGACCGCGGCGACGGCGAAGATGCCGGGTTCGCGCACCGCGTCGGCCACGACACGTCGTACGCGCTCGCTGGCCGCCATGACGTCCGGCGCGGTCCACGCCACGACGATCCTCCGGTCGAGCTGCGCGACCAGTCCGTCATCACCGACCGCGCGTTCCGCGATCGTGGCCGCCGAGCTCCCGCCGAGACCGCCGAGCTCGATGAGCGTGCACCCGCTCAGCTGCGTCGGCGGTGCGATCAGCACGTCGTCGGCGGCGGCCCGCGCATCTCCGCTGAGGATCGACAGCAGCCACCGCGCCCTGTGCTCTGCACGGATCGCGGCGACGGCATCCTGCTTGAACGACACAAGAGCCGCCACGTGGGCCGCACGTTCGAGCGTGCGCCGCGCGACGTCCTCCGGCAGCCCCTGCGGATCCTCGGCGACGATGGCTCCGAGCACCCGGTCGGCGCCGATGATCGCGGTGACCAGCCACTCGCTGCCCGCCGTGCTCACCTCCGACGCATGACCGCTCTCGTGGCTCCGCCCGATCGCCGCCGTCAAGGCCGACAGCGGCGGCAGGTCGTCGAGCCCGGACGCCATGCCGGTGTCGAGCGGTCGTCCCTGCGCGTCCAGCGCGAGCACCCGACCACCCAGACGCCGGGCGAGCGTCGCGACGATGTCGATCACAGTGCCGCCCGAGATCACCGCGCCCGTCAGCTCCTCATGTACGGCGCCCGCGAGTTCGGTCGCCGCGAGGTTCCGTTCGAGCTCGCGATTGGCCTGCTCGGTGCGCTCCTTGGCGCTCTCGGCATCGGCGAGCACGCGGGCGCTGTGCAGGACGGATGCCGCGTGGTCGGCGAACGCCGACAGCAGCAGCACCTGCTCGGGCGAGAAGTCATGCGCGAACCGGTTGCAGGCGAACAGGGCGCCGAGCACCTCATCACCGACGGCGAGCGGGACGCCGAGGAACGAGACGAGCCCCTCGGCGCGCACGGCCGCGTCGATCCGCTCATCATGGGGTGCGTCGCTCATCCGCTCGTACTGCGCCACCCAGACCGGTTCCCTGGTGCGCGCCACCAGGGACGCCAGCCCGTAGCCGGCGGGGACCAGCAGGTCGCGGAACTCCGGCGTGGCGGTGCCCTTCGAATGCCGTACGCGCAACTGCCCGGATCCGGTCTCGAACTCGGACAGGTAGGTGACGTCGGTGCCCATCAGCTCGTGCGCGCGCTCGACCAGTCGCTGCAGCACCTCGTCGACGTCCTGCAGGCGCACCAGCTCGCGGGCCGTGGAGAACAGCGCCTCGAGCTCTGCGGCGCGACGCCGCAGTCGAGCCTGCATCAGCTGCGCGTCGCGAAGGCGGCCGAGCAGTGCCCGGCCGTCGCCGTCCGCGAGCATCCGTCGCAGTTCGTCCGGGATCTGCCCCGGCTCCGCGGTCGCCGCCGACAGCACTGCCGCGGCGATCTCGATCGAGTCGCCGGTGATCTGCGCGTCCACGGACTCATCCTCTCCGCCTCGGCGACCGCGGCGATGCGGGCGCGCTGTTCGGATTCTAGATCGTCGCCGAGGGGAATGCGGGTGTCCGCCGCTGCGCGAACGCCGCCAGTCCCTCGCGCGCATCGTCGCTGTCGAACGCCAGCTGGCCGAGCTCGGCCTCGCGCCGGAACGCCTCCTGGTACGGCAGATCGGCGAGTTCGCGCACCGCGCGCTTCACCGTCGCCATCGCGGCGCGGCTCCTGCCGAGCAGTTGTTCGGCGACCGCGTGGGCGGTGTCGGAGAGCGCCGCGGGAGCGACGACGCGGTTGACGAGGCCGTAGCGTTCGGCTGTGGGCGCATCGATCGGTTGGCCGCGCAGCATCAGATCCATCGCGAACGCGTGCGGGATCTGGCGGACGAGCCGCACGAGCGTGCCCCCGGCCGGGACGACGCCGACGCCCGTCTCAGGGAGGGCGAAGCATGCCTCGCTCGAGGCGATGCGGATGTCTGTGGACAGCATGATCTCGAACCCGCCGCCCAGGCACAGGCCGTTGATCGCGGCGATCACCGGCTTGTCCAGCCGGGAGTGCTTCTGATGGGCGGCATCCCATTCGCTGATGTCGAAGCGGCCGTCGGTGAGCGCGGGGATCGACTCCCCCAGGTCCGCACCGACGCAGAAGGCGCGTTCGCCCGCCCCGGTGAGGATCGCCACACCGATCCGCGGATCGTCACGGACCTCGGCGAAGGCCTCGCCGAGCTGCTCGTACATCGCCAGGGTCAACGCGTTGAGCTTGTCGGGTCGATCGATCGTGATCACGGCGACCGCGCCGTCGCGCTCCAGTGCGATTCGGCCCATCAGATCGTCCCCGCCTCGCGCAGGGCGTCGATCTCGGTCTGCGCGAGCCCCACGAAGTCGCGCAGGATCTCGGCGCTGTGCTCGCCCTTGTCCGGTGCGAGACCGCGAGCGCGCGGAGGCGTCCGATCGAGTTTGACCGGGGAGCCGAATGTGCGCAGCATCCCGTAGCCGTCGTATTCGACGTCCACGACCATGTCACGGGCCGCGATCTGAGGATCGGCGACCACCTCACCGATGTCCTTGACGGCGCTCAACGGCACCAGGTCTCCCGCGATGGCCTCCAGCTCCGCCTTGGTCCGGTTCGCGAACCAGCGCTGCACCAGGGGTTTGACCTGCTCCTGGTACACGTCCTCCCTGAAGCGCGTGCCCATGCTCTGCAGGTCGGGATGCTCGTCGTACTCCCCCTGCTCGCCGAAGATCTCGCAGGAGATCCTCCAGAACTTGTCCGTGTATCCGCCGAAGAAGACGAAGCCGTCCTTGCAGGCGAACAGCTCGTAGGGGCGGACGAACGGGTGCTGGTTGCCCAGCGGCTCCGGGATGATGCCCTCTGTCGTGTACGACACGACGGCGTTCTCGGTGAGGGTGAGCACCGAGTCCTGCTGCGAGATGTCCACCAGCTGGCCTTCTCCGGTGCGCTCGGCGTGACGCAGCGCAGCCAGCACGCCGATCACCCCGTAAAGGCTCGCTCCCAGGTCGCCGATGATCGTCCCGATGCGCGGCGGCGCGCCGCCGGCCGGGCCGTTCATCGACCACAGCCCACCCGTGGCCTGGGCGCTGTTGTCGTATGCGGGCCTGGTCCGGTACGGCCCGAACTGCCCGTACCCGCTGAGCGCGGCGTACACGAGGCGCGGATTCACCTCGCGCAGGCGCTCGTAGCCGAGCCCGAGGCGGTCCATGGTGCCTGGTCGGAAGTTCTCCACGAGCACGTCGGCCTTCGCGACCAGACGCTCCAGCACGCGCTTGCCCTCGGGATGGCGCATGTTGACCGTGAGACCGAGCTTGTTGCGGTTGTACTGGGCGAAGAAGCCGCTGATCGGATCGGCGTCCTCACGCTCCAGCATGGGCGGGAAGGTGCGGGTGTAGTCGGGGTCGTCGGGGTGCTCGACCTTGATCACGGTGGCGCCGAGGTCGGCGAGGATCATCGAGCAGTACGGCCCCGCCACGACGCGTGTCACGTCGACCACGACGATGCCGGACAGCGAGCCCGGTGCCGCATCGAATCGGCCGAGGCTGTTCAGCAGCGTGCGGGTCTCATCGTCGATCATCGAACTCCTCCAGTTGTTCCAGCGATTCCAGCTGTCTCGCCGGCCGCATCCGCATCCGCGCCGACCGGGAGGGCGTCTTCGCCTCTGCGCCGGTTCACCACCCGCAGGAGCGTCGAGGCCGCGAGAGTCACGATGCCGGCGACGACCATGTACAGGGCGATCGCCCATGAGCCGTCGAAGACGTCGAGAAGTTCGAGGTAGATCATCGGGACGAACGCGCTGCCCACGATCGTGCCGATGCCCAGGGCCAGCGACATGCCGGTGTAGCGGATGCGCACATCGAAGGCCTGAGCGTAGAGCACGCCCATCGTGCCGTAGGTGGCGCAGAAGCCCACGGTCGTCGCGATGTATGCGACGTACGCGGCGACGAGGCTGCCGGTGTCGATCAGCCAGAACGCGGGGAACGCCAGCACGATCGAGATCACGGTGCCGATCGCGAACACGCGCCAGACGCCGTGCCTGTCCGCCGACCAGCCGGCGAGAGGAAGGCCGACGAGGGCGAGCACGGAGCACACCGTGGCGATCGCGAGCATCTCGGACTGCTCGTGCCCGATGAACTGAGTGCCGTATGTGAGGCTGAACGTGAACAGCATGTAGAACACGGCACCGATCACGGCGAAGCTGAGCGCCGCGAGCACGACCTGCGCCGCATGCGTCTTCAGCGTCTCCCACAGCGGCACCTTGACCTCGCGGCCCGCACGGCGCACCGCCTCGAACTCGGGGGTCTCGGTGATGCGCAGGCGGATGAACAGGCCGACCAGCACGAGCACGGCGCTGATCAGGAAGGGCACGCGCCATCCCCAGGTCTGGAACGCGTCGCCGGGCAGCGCCACCAGGGGTATGAAGATCAGCGTCGACAGCGTCAGCCCGAGGGCGAGACCGACCTGCGGGAAGCTGCCCAGGAACGCCCGTCGGCGCGGCGAGGCGTGCTCGACGACCAGGAGCACCGCGCCACCCCATTCGCCGCCGAGTGCGAACCCCTGGATGAATCGCAGGAGCATCAGCAGCAACGGCGCTGCGACGCCGAGCACCGCGTAGGTCGGCAGGAGTCCGATGGCGAAGGTCGCGGCCCCCATCGTGACGAGCGAGACGACCAGCATCCGCTTGCGCCCGATCCGATCGCCGAAGTGACCGAACACGATCGACCCGAGGGGCCTGCCGAAGTACCCCACCGCGATCCCGCCGAACGCGAGGATCGTGCCGACGAGCGGATCGAAGTCGGGGAAGAAGAGCGCGTTGAGGATGAGTGCGGCCGCCGTCGAGTAGGCGAAGAAGTCGAACCACTCGACCGTCGTTCCGATCACGCTCGAGGCGACGATCGTGCGTATCCCTGGGGCCGGTCTCTCCGCCGTGCCGCCGTGTTCCGCTGAGGTGCTCATCCTGATCCGTTCCGCGCCGTCGACCATGACGACTGCTCGGTCGATACTCGCATCGAGGCCCCGCGCCCAGATATGTCACTGCACACATATCTGACCCACGGCTCATATGTCGATGGCCCATGGAGCGCCGAGCACCTCCTCAGGACACGCGCGTTCGGATCCGCAATGTGTCCCCCGGTTTCGCGTGCGCTTCGCTGCGGCGTGCAGCCGACCTACTGTTGCGTGATCACCCCGGAGAGTCAGGAGCTCATCGTGTCCACCCCGCTGCACCGCCGTTCGCCCCTCGAGGTGACGGAGCGCGCGGCGTGCATGTGCGACCACGGCGATGTCTGCTCCTCGTTCGCGCCGGGACACGCGCTGCACCTGATCCAGTCGCGCCTCGCTTCGGCGACGCCGAGCGACTGGGTCGACGGGATCGTCGAACAGGCGGATGCCGTCACCGGCGAACTGCATGTGCGCGGTCTCGACGGCGACCAGCACACGCTCTGGAATGCGTCCGGTGCCGCGCTCGAGGCGCCTGCGGGCACGCCCGTCGCCCTGCACTCGCGCTACGGCGTGCTCGCGGTCGGCCGCGTGCAGTTCAACGTCGCCGTCGGCTGAGCGGCCAGACGACCGCGACAGACGGTCAGGTCAGGCGGTCGCCATCATCATGTTCTTCACGTCCATGCAGGCGTCCATGCACGCCTTGCAGGACTGAGCGCACATCTTGCAGACCTCGCTGTGCGCCGCGTGCTCCATGCACTCCTCCATGCACAACTGGCACATCGCGATGCACGCGTCCAGCATCGCCATCATCACGGCCGGCGTCATCCCCTGCATCCGCAGCATCGAGCGCATCATCGTGTTGCACATGTCCGCGCAGTTCATGCATGCCGGCGCGCAGTCCATCATCTGCGTGGAGCACACCGTGCATGCCTGCTCGCATGCGGAGCAGGCATCCATACAGGCCTGCACGACCGCCATGTCCATGGCCTGCATTCCGGGCATCGCCTTCATGTCCGCCGACATCGCACCCATCATCATCGAATCCATCGCGCACCCCTTTCGTCATGGCTGTCGCCGTCGAGAAGCGGGCAGGAGACCCGCCTTGGGCTCAGCGTAATCCCGTTCGGCGGCGGCGTCGACGGGCGATCGTGCTTCAGGCTGCGCACCCCCCCCCCCCCCCCCCCCCCGGGCGTAGTCTCATCTGCGTGCCATCGTTCTCCGCCGTCCAGCGGCTCGTCATCACCATCGCCGTCCTCGCCTCGTTCGTGACGTTCCTCGACGGAACGGTCGTCACCGTCGCGCTGCCGGCGATCAAGGACGAGCTCGGCGGAGGCATCACGACGCAGCAGTGGGTGGTCGACGCATACCTCATCACGCTCAGCGCCCTCATCCTGCTGGCCGGTTCCCTCTCCGACGCGTACGGTCGGGTGCGCATCATGCGCATCGGGCTCATCGCCTTCGGCATCGCGTCCGTCGCGGTCGCAGCCGCACCGGAGCCTCTCACGCTCATCATCGCCCGGGCTCTCCAGGGCGCAGCGGGCGCGCTGCTCGTCCCCAGCTCGCTCGCCCTCATCATGGCGACCATGCGCGGCGAACTGCAGTCGCGTGCGATCGGCGTGTGGACGGCCTTCACGACCGGTGCGCAGATCGCCGGCCCGCTTCTGGGCGGGTTGTTCGTCGACCTGCTGTCGTGGCGGTTCGTCTTCCTCATCAACGTCATCCCGATCGGCATCACGCTGATCCTGCTCGCTCGACTGCACCTGCCCGATCAGCCGCGTGGCGCGCGTGTGGACTGGTGGAGCGGGATGCTGTGCGCAGTCGGTCTCGGCGCCGTGGTGTTCGCGCTCATCGAGCAGCCGAACCTCGGCTGGGGATCGCCCGCGATCTGGCTGCCCGGCGTGATCGGCGTCGCGATGTTCGTCGCCTTCCTGCTGCGCCAGCCGCGCTCGCCCGCACCGCTGATGCCCCTCTCGCTCTTCAACGCGCGCAACTTCGCCTGGGGCAACCTCGCCACCCTGTTCATCTACGCGGCGCTCTCGCTGAACGGGTTCGTCATCGGCGTGTACCTGCAGGAGGGTGCAGGACTCCCCGCCACCGTGGCCGGACTTGCGAGCCTGCCGATCACGATCCTGATGATCCTGCTCAGCTCGCACGCCGGGGCGTGGGCGGGCAAGCTCGGACCTCGCCTGTTCATGACGGTCGGTCCTCTGCTGATGGCCGTCGGTGCGCTGCTGCTGCTCACCGTGTCGCAGGAGTTCAGCTACTGGTGGCAGGTGCTCCCGTCGATGATCATCCTCGGGCTCGGCCTCTCGCTCACGGTCGCGCCGCTCACCTCCGCGGTGCTCGGAGCGATCGATGAGAACCGCTCGGGCATCGCATCCGCGGTCAACAATGCGATCTCGCGCGTCGCCGGACTCATCGTCGTCGCCATGCTGTCGACGATCGTCGGAGGCACTCTCGACCTCGACGGATTCCACAACGCGGCCTGGGTGACGGCAGGCCTGATGGCGCTCGGCGGAGTCATCTCGTGGATCGGGATCCGGCGGGCACCGGTGCAGCCGGCGGTCTCCGAAGGCCACGCGGCACCGTGATGAGTGCCGGGGGCGCGCGCGC
>NZ_JBLVOB010000008.1:97499-128880 GCF_053543555.1 Microbacterium xerophyticum
CCCCCCCCGGGCTGTCAGTTCGCAGGGCGCAACGGGACGTTCGGGAAGTCGATCGGGACGTCGAGCGCGATGTTCACGTAGTTCGTGAACAGGTTGAGTGCGACCTGCCCGATGGTCTCGACGATCTGGTCATCGCTCCACCCCTGATCGCGCACGGCCTGGACGTCGGCTCCGGACAGCTGGCCGCGGTCGTTCACGAGCTTGAGGGCGAAGCCCAGCAGAGCTGCCGTCTTCGGGTCATCGGACCGACCGTCCTGCGCGGCGGCGAGAGTGTCGCGGGAGAGGCCAGCCTTCTTCCCCAGGGCGGTGTGGGCTGCGAGGCAGTACTCGCAGGAGTTGCGGTTCGCGACGGCCACGGCGATCTGCTCGCCGAGTGCTGCACCAAGGGTGCCGCCGCCGAAGGCTCCGAAGGAGCCCCACATGCTCGCGAGGGCGGCGGGCGAGTTCGCCACGGCCTTGAACATGGCGGGGACGGTACCGAATGCAGCCGTGATCTGGTCGAGGTTCTCCTTGACGGATCCGGTGGCGGTGTCGCGGTCGACGAGGGGGACGTTGGGCATGACGCTCCTTGAGGTGGAAGATGAGACCCGCGTTCGGGCTTGATCCCAGTCTTCCGATCCCTCCAGGCTTACGCGTATCGTATCGTCTTGAATTCCATACAAATCGTCCAAAAGCGGAGCCGGTGACGGCGCTCCTCTCGGATCACCGCCCGAGCGCGCCGAGCAGCTCCACGAAGTGGTCGAGGTCGGCGGGCGACCAGGTGCGCAGGCGCTCACCGATGCGCCCCTCATATCGAGCGCGCGCGATCGCGATGCGCTCCTGCGCGAGATCGGTCGCGACGAGACGACGCGCACGCCGATCCTCAGGATCGGGGACGCTCTCGACCAGGCCGAGCTCCTCCAGCTGACGCACCTGGCGGCTCACGGCCGATTTATCGGTCTGCAGCCGCTCGATGATCGCACCCGCGGATGTCGCCTTGCCGCTCGCGATCGAGGTCAGCACCTGGTAGCCGAGCGGCTGCAGGTCGGGGTGCACGGTGACGGCCGCCTCCCGCCAGCTCACCCGGATGCGCGCGAAGAGGCGTCCGAGTTCGTGCTCGACCCTGCCCACGGCCTGGTCGAGCTCGCTGCCCTCGAGCGCCCCCTCGGGCGCCTCGGGATCGGATGCTGCGGCGCCGGATGCCACGGGCTCGGGGGACGACGCACTCATGCTCGCCAGTTTACGGTGAGTACCCGCCGCACCTGGCGGCGACCGGACGCAGCTGATCGCACGTCAGATCTCCGCGAGCAGGCGGAAGACCTTCGACGCGGACTGGATCTCCTGCGGCGTGAGGACGGCGAGCGCCTCGCGCATCCGGTTCGCATGATCGGCGCGGAGTTCGACGAGCATGTCGCACGCGGTCGGGGTCGCCGTGAGCACCCGCAGCCGCCCGTCATTGTCATCGGGGCGCGATTCGAGCAGACCCAGCTCCTCCAGCATCCGCACCTGTCGGCTGACGACCGACTTGTCCATCTCGAAGCTCTCGGCGAGCTGATGCGCGTTCGCGCTGCCCGCACGAGCGATGAAGCCCAGAAGCTTGTAGCCGGAGGGCTGCAATTCGGGATGCATCCTCGCGGCCGACTCCTTCCAGAGCGATCTGGCACGCGCGAAGATCAGGTTCAGCTGCCCCTGGAACTCTGCGAGCGCCTCGTCGACGTCGCTCGGCACCGCAGTGTCGACCGCGGCCATGTCAGCGCCCGCTCTCGCGATCTTCGCGCTCGAGCACGGTCACCGATCCGGTCGTCGCTGAGGGCTCCCCCGCACCGATACGAATGGTCCCCGTCGACGTGTTCGCCCCCACCTCGGCCTCCGCGACCTCGATCGCCGACTCCTCGGCCTGATCGCGGAGCTGCTCGGCGGCGTTCTTCGTCGACAGCGGCTTGTTCCTGATGAACGCGATCGCGATGATCGACAGCACGGCGAGCGGGATCGCGAGGATGAACGCCTCTGCGATGCCGTGGCCGTACGCGGACTCGACGATGGTGCGGATCGCGTCCGGCATCTCCGACATGTTCGGCACATCGCCCGACGCGAGATGCTTCAGAGCATCCACCTCGTCGGGGGTCGTGGGCGTGAAGCCCTTCAGCCCGCTGGCGATGTACGTGCCGACACTCGTCGACAGCACCGAGCCCATGATGGTGACGCCGATGGTCCCGGCGATCGTGCGGAAGAAGTTGACGTTCGACGACGCGGCGCCCAGCTGCGTGGGAGGGGTGTCGTTCTGCACGATCAGGGTGAGGTTCTGCATGACCATGCCGAGGCCGGCGCCGAGCACGAACATGTACGTCGCGACGAGCACGAACGGCGTGTCATAGCGGAGGGTGGCCATCAGCGTGACACCGATGGTCGCGAGCACGGCTCCCGTGATCATCCAGCCCTTCCACTTGCCGAAACGGCTGACCAGCTGACCGATGATGATCGACGCGCCCATCTGACCGATGATCATCGGGATCGTCATGAGGCCCGACTCGGTCGGCGTCGCTCCCCGCGCGAGCTGGAAGTACTGCGCGAGGAACACGGACGTGGCGAACATCGACACGCCGATGGCGATCGAGGCGATGACCGACAGCGTGAATGTGCGATTGCGGAACAGCGACATCGGGACGATGGGTTCCTTCACGAAGAACTCGACCGCGATGAATCCGAGGATGGTGACGCCGGAGATGACGGCGAGCATCACGCTCGTCGACGAATCCCACTCGAACTGGCTGCCGCCCATCGACACCCAAATGAGAAGCGGCGAGACGCCGACGGCGAGCAGGACGATGCCGAAGTAGTCGATCGACACCTTGGTGCCGCGCTGCGGCTTGGGCAGGTGCAGGGTGAACTGCAGCAGGATGAGGGCGACAATCGCGAAAGGGACGCCGACGAAGAAGTTCGCGCGCCATCCCAGGGTGTCGGTGATGAGCCCGCCCAGGAGCGGTCCGCCGATCGTGCCGAGCGCCATGATGCCGCCCACGACGCCCATGTACTTGCCGCGCTCGCGCGGCGAGATGATGAGCGCGACGGCGATCATCACGAGCGACATCAGACCGCCGACGCCGATGCCCTGGATGACGCGCACGGCGATGAGCATGTTCGTGTCGGTCGAGAAGCCGGCGATCACGGTGCCTGCGGTGAAGAGGATGAGCGAGACCTGGACGAGGATCTTGCGGTCCATGAGGTCGGCGAGCTTGCCCCAGATCGGGGTGGAGACCGCGGTCGCCAGCAGGCTCGCGGTGATGACCCAGGTGTACTGGGACTGGGTGCCGCCGAGGTCGGCGATGATGACCGGCAGCGACGTCGACACGATCGTGCCGGAGAGCACGGCCACGAACATGCCGACGATGAGGCCGGAGATCGCGGTGAAGACCTCGCGCGCCGCGCGCGCGGTCTCCGAGGAGGGTGGGGTGTGGGAAGTCAAAGTGTGGTGCTCCTGCGTCAGAAAGTTGATCTGGGTCAACGATAGACCCTTAGTTGCTCCAAGTCAACTGTAGTGCGATGTCAACTAAGGTCGCGCCGGGGAGTCGCGCAGCACTGGATAGGCTGACTCCGTGATCAGGGTGGCGGACGTGGCCGGCGGAATGCGAAGTGCCATCGCACATGCCTCACGCGCCGCGATCAGTCGGCGCGCGATCCCGGCGTGGGTCGCGGCAGCCGCGCTCACCGTCCTTCTCGTGGTGGTCATCGCATCGGGCGGCCTGGAGACGGACGAGGTCGCGCCGACTCCGCTCGGGGCGGGCGAAGAGGTGCGCATGCCGTTGTATTCGATCACCGTGCTCGACGCGCAGTTGACCGACGAGGTCGAGGATCAGTCGCTGAGCGCGGACAGCGGCGAGACGCTGGTGCTCGTGAGCATGCGAATGGAGAATCTGACCGATCGTCCCATCGGAGTGGGCCGCAGCGCCGACCAGATCGCCTCGCGACTCATCCACGTGGACGAATCGCTCCTCAGCCTGTCCGCAGCCCCTTCGGCAGACAGCAACGGCGTGTGGCGGAACGACGGATCCGCCGGATCCGTGATCCTGCAACCCGACGTTCCCAGCGAGGTGACCATCGCGTGGACCGCCCAGGAGGACGCCTTCGCCGACGGGCTGATCAGCCTCGATGTCTACGACGCCGTCGAGACGCGCGGCCGGATCCTCCTGTCCGCCGACCAGATCAGCTGGCAGCGCGGCGACCTCGCCGCCAGGATCACCGTGGACACGGAGGAGCGCGAATGAGACGACTGCTCCCATGGCTCGTGGGCGGCGCGCTCGCGTTGACCGCCGGGATCGTCACGGCCGTCACACCCGGCGACGAGGTGTACCGGGCGCCGTTCCTGGTTCACGGAACCGGTGACCCCCAGACGGCGAGATCCAACACGCTGGTCGTCACGGCGCTCGAGGCCACGTTCGCCGAACGTGTGAGCGTGGATGCGGCCGAGTGGCACGCCGACGGCAATTGGCTCGTGGTCACCGTCGCCGCGTCCGCACCGCAGACCGAGGTCGACGCCCGCATCCAGCTCGCGACCCTCCGGATCGGTGATCGCGTCTTCCAGTCGAGCGAACGCCCGGGGAACTCGATCACGGAGGCCGATCTCCGCATCGGTATCGACACGGTGGGGACGCTCGCCTTCGAGCTCCCGCCGGATGCGCGCGAGGGCGTGGGCGAGTTGCGCCTGACCACGTCGTACGCCACACCAGTGCTGGGAGATGTCAACGTGCTGCAGGTGCCGCTGGACGGCCTGCCCACCGCCGAGAACATCGATCTCGAGGATCCGACCTTGGGCGCCTCATGAGCTGGTGGCGCAGACAGCGGGTGGCGCTGGCGGCACTCGTCGTCGCCGCCGTCGCGACCGTCGGAGTGCATGCCTGGCTGGATGTCCTGCCGGCGATGCAGACCCAGGCGAAGACGATGACGCAGGTCGCTGACGGCGAGAGCGTCGAGATCGCCGGTCAGACGATGTCGCTGCAGTCGTCACGCTGGGACGAGTTCGAAGCCCCGGCCGGGATGCGCACGATGAGCGTGCGCATGGATGCCGGCGGCGGCGACGATGCGACGTGGTGCCAGGCCTTCACCCTCACCGAAGCGGAGGGCGGACGGGTGTGGCTGGATGCCCGATCCGAGCTCGACGTGCCGTTCGACGCCGGCGAGTCCTCGTGCCGGGAGGAGCCGTTCTCATACGACATCCTTGCGGTGTTCCTCGTCCCCGAGGATGCCGTCGGCCCCTTCCACTTCGACGTCCCCGGCGAGACCTCCGAAGTGGCGCGCTTCACCATCGAGGAGTGAAGGGTGCTCACCGAGCAGCGGTGCTGACGCCTCGCGCGAATCCAGCCGCGCCTCGGGGCGCGCGATGACAGTGTCGTACGCGGTGGCCACGATCGCGACGCGCAACGACTCGGCGACCGCGGCGACCGCGATCGTCAGGAGAGGGAGGAACGCCGACCAGAACCAGTTCTCGTGCCCGCCGATGAGCTGCAGCAGGCCGCGCGTGCCCAGTCGCTCCGCCAGCGCCCAGAGCGCGTAGGCCAGCACGAAGGCGCCGAAGATCACCGGACCGCCCCTCCAGACGACGGCGATGGCCGCCCACAGGCTCTCGAAGCGCTGAAGCAACGTGCGCGACAGGGTCGCGGCCGTGCCGCGCAAGGCGGCGAGTCCTCGTTCCACCGGCTTCGGCGCGGCGTCGAAGGTCGTTCCGTAGATGACTCCGGCCACAGCCAGCCATGCGGCAGGAACGAGCAGCACGGCGGCGAGCAGTCCGGAGACCCACACCAGCGCCTCCCAGACCGCGGCGATCGGGGCGATGTTCACCGCGAACCAGTCGCCGATGCTCTGCAGCCAGCCCATTCCGACCGTTCCCTCCAGCCACCCCTTGGTATCCGCCCACCACTGGGCGACGAGCGTGAAGAGCATGAACGTCCAGAGGACCTCGGCGTACGCGGCGAGCGCGAGGGTCCAAGAGGGCAGGCGGTGACTGTATTTCGCGAGCAGCAGCCGAGTTGCGAGGGCGATCACCAGCACGGCGATCGGGAGGGCCCCCACAGCGACGAGGCCGCCACGATCCGCGAGTCGCTCGGAGTCGAAGTTGGCGTCGAAGAGGGCGATGGAACTGGCGATGTTGAAGAACTCGATCAGATCGGTGTTCAGCATCCCCCACGCCGAGTAGAAGGCGAAGAACGGCAGGATCGACACGAGGATGGCCACGGCGAACTCGCGGTGTCCGTCGACCTCCGGCCTGGGCACATGCGCCAGCGACCGACGGACGGTGAGGTACATCGCGACATACGCCACGAGCTTTGCCGAGACGGCGAGCGGCAGCAGCAGCAGGCCGCCGAGCGTCGTGTAGCCGCCCACGAATCCGGCCAGCTGGACGAGCAGCTGGTGCACCGCCTCTCCCCCGAGGTACCACGCGATCAGCGCGGGCCAATGCCGCGCGAGGGTGCGCCCGAACGTGCGGAGGGGCTGAGGCATGAACTCACGGTATCGGTCGCGAGCAGTCCTTCGTGCAGGCCGACTCGCGAGAGCGGCTTCGCAGCGCTGCCTGGCGCGCCCGCGCTGATACTGTGACGGCGGTGGACACTGCGTCCTGGGGCCCTGGTGAGCTGGAGAGAAACTCAAGATGAAGCGAACGTCACGGTGGCGCATCGCGCCCCTCGCGATGCTGGCTGCGGTGGCCGTGCTCGTCGGGACGATCGCGCCCTCGCTCGCACCCGCTGCCCCTGCGTCGGCGGCGACGGACGGCCAGATGATCTACCCGGCATCCGGCACCGTCCAGTCCAAGATCGGCGACGGCTGCCGGGGCGACTACCGCAACCATGACGGCATCGACATCTCCGGCCAGGGCGGCACCCCCATCCTCGCCGCGTACGACGGAGTCATCAAGACACGTGCCTGGAGCAACGGCTACGGCTACTACGTCGACATCCACCACACGGCCGGATACGTGACCCGCTACGCGCACATGGTCTCGCAGGGTTCTGTCGCCCCGGGTGCGCAGGTCGTTCGAGGTCAGCAGATCGGCATCGTCGGCAGCACCGGCAACTCGACCGGCGCGCACCTGCACTTCGAGGTGTGGCGGAACGGTTCCGTGTTCACGGCGATCAACCAGGGCTTCGTCTGCCTGTCCACCGTCACGCGGGGTGGAAGGATCCCGCTGGTCTTCCCCGGGCTGAGCACGGCTGCACCGGCGCCGGTGCTCTCCGGCGACTACAACGGCGACGGCAAGGCGGATCTCCTCGGGGTCGCCGCCGACAGCGACCTGCATTTCCTCGCGGGCAACGGCAGCGGCGGGTTCCTCAAGGGCTCGACCATCACCAGCGCGGGGGGCGCCCACAGGCACCTGACCCACGCGGATCTCAACGGCGACGGCCGGTCCGACATGCTCGTCGCCCGCAGCGACGGAGCGCTCGAGTTCTATGCGGGCAACACCAGCGGCGGATTCGGGGCATTCAGCACTCCCGGTGCCGGGTGGTACGGGATGCTGCACGTGACGTCCGGGGCGGATTTCTCCGGAGACGGCCACCAGGACGTGCTGGGTGCTTCAGCGTCGGGCGTGCTCACGCTCTACCGCGGCAACGGCACCGGCGCGCTGCCCGGGCCGCACTCGGTGATCGGCAGCGGCTGGAACTCGATCCGCTACATCGTCGGCGGCGAGTTCAACGGCGATCGACTCGGCGACATCATGGCCGTCGCGAGCGACGGCACCCTCTACTTCTATCCCGGTCTCGGCGGCCGGTTCGGAACCAGAGTCGCGGTCGGCAGCGGTTGGGGCACGATGACAGCGCTCACCGGCGGCGTCGATTACAACGGCGATCGGAAGGCCGACCTGATCGCGCGCACCGCTACGGGCGAGCTCTATCTGTATCCGGGCGACGGCACTGGCCGGTTCAAGGCCCGGATCCTCATCGGCTCCGGCTGGGGCGGGTATCTGCAGATCGAGTGACGCCACGTAGCGGAAGACGGCGTCGATGCTCGCCTTCCCTCACGCACCACTAGCGTTGGTCCCGATGATCACGATCGACGAGCACGGCGCGCGCATCATGACGGGCGCCGCCATCCCTGTCACGAAGACGCCTGCCACGGCGGCGCTCGTGCTCGCCGGCGGCCGATCCGCTCGTCTCGGCGGGGTCGAGAAGGCGACGGTGGAGATCGACGGCATCGAGCTGATCGACCACGTGTACGCCGCGATACGCGGGTGCACGCCGATCATCGCCGTGGGCCCGGAGGGGATCGCTCGGCCCGGCATCCGCGTCGTGCGGGAGTCCCCTCCCTTCGGCGGTCCGGCAGCGGCATTCGCGGCCGGACTCCTCCCCCTCGCCGATACGGATGCCGTCGAGACGTGGCTGCTCGCCTGCGATCTCCCCCGCGCGCCCGAACTCGTCGCGCTGCTGGCGGCCGTGCCGATCCCCGACAACGCGGACGCCGTCGTCGCCATGGATGCCGAGGGACGGGTGCAATGGCTCGCCGGCCGCTACCGCCTCTCCGCGTTGAGGGCCGTCGTGGCGCAGCATCCGGAAACCAGCGGAATGTCGATGCGCAAGCTGTTCGAGGGGCTCCGGATGCACCCCGTCGACGATGGTGGAGCCGCCGTCGACCTTGATACCTGGTCGGCCATCGAGGACTATCGAAGCACGCGAAAGGACGATCATGCCTGATTCTCCCGAAGACCTGGACGCCTGGGTGCGCACGCTCGCCGAGTCGCTGGGACTCGCTGACGACCAGCATCCGATCGGCCTGCTGCTCGACCTCACCCGTGACGCCGCGCACGGCGTCGTGCGGCCGGCGGGTCCGCTGACGACGTACCTCGTGGGCCTCGCCGTCGCACAGGGCATGACGGTCGAGGATGCCGCGGCCCGCGCCCGCGCGACGATCGCCGAATGGAAGGCGGCTCCGCCGCGACCTGCCTGAACGGGCCTGGACCTGCCTGAACGGGTAGGGGCAAACGGTTCGAGAGTAGGTATCGCCCTCCGCGCGGCTGGGACAGTCTGGACGTGCGGAGATCCTCCGCCCGAGAGGAAGGACGAAGATGTCTGGAAACAGAGCGGTCGCCTACGAGGGCCCCGGCGTCGTGAAGGTGATCGACACCGAGTACCCCGACTTCGAGCTTCACGACGGTCCGGGAGTGAATCCGGCGAACGTCGGCCGCAAGATCCCGCACGGCGTCATCCTCCGCACCGTCGCGACCAACATCTGCGGGTCGGATCAGCACATGGTGCGCGGGCGCACGACCGCCCCTGCGGGGCTCGTGCTCGGCCACGAGATCACCGGCGAGGTCGTCGAGGCCGGTCCGGATGTCGAGTTCATCAAGGTCGGCGACATCGTCTCCGTGCCGTTCAACATCTCGTGCGGACGCTGCCGCAACTGCAAGGAGGGCAAGACGGGCATCTGCCTGAACGTGAACCCCGATCGGCCGGGCAGCGCCTACGGCTACGTGGACATGGGCGGCTGGGTCGGCGGCCAGGCCGAGTACGTGCTGGTGCCGTACGCGGACTGGAACCTGCTGAAGTTCCCTGACCGCGACCAGGCGCTGGAGAAGATCCTCGATCTGACGATGCTCTCCGACATCTTCCCCACCGGTTTCCACGGCGCCGTCACCGCCGGAGTGGGCGTGGGTTCGACCGTCTACATCGCCGGCGCCGGCCCGGTGGGTCTCGCGGCGGCCGTCGGCGCACAGCTGCTGGGTGCCGCCGTCGTGATCGTGGGCGACATGAACGAGGACCGCCTGGCGCAGGCGCGCAGTTTCGGCTGCGAGACCATCAACGTCGGCGAGGGTGCGGTGCCCGACCAGCTCGACCAGCTCCTGGGTGCGCCGGAGGTGGATGCGGCAGTGGACGCGGTCGGATTCGAGGCGCGCAGCGAGGGCCACGGCGCCAAGGCGAAAGAGGCCCCGGCCACAGTTCTCAACTCGCTCATGGATGTGACGGCCGCTGGCGGAGGCATCGGCATCCCCGGCCTCTACGTCACGGGAGATCCCGGCGCCGTCGACGAGGCGGCCAAGGTCGGCTCGCTCTCGATCAGCCTCGGCACCGGCTGGGCCAAGTCGCTGTCGTTCACCACAGGGCAATGCCCCGTCATGCGTTACAACCGGCAGCTCATGATGGCGATCCTGCATGACAGGGCGCACATCGCCAAGGCCGTCAACGCGAAGCCGATCACGCTGGACGAGGCGCCGCAGGGCTACGCCGAGTTCGATGCCGGCGCCGCCACGAAGTACGTCCTGAACCCCAACGGATACATCGTTTCCTGAGATCTGACCAAGTCCCGGCAGGGGCCGGGCAGAAACAGAAGGAGTAGATCATGACCACCGTGAACCTCGAGGATGCGCGCCGCGTCATCGCCGCCGCAGAGCAGAAGGCCACCGAGATCGGACAGCCCATGAACATCGCGGTCGTCGATTCCGGTGGCAATCTCGTCGCGCATGTGCGGCAGGACGGCGCCTGGATCGGCAGCGTCAACATCTCGATCAACAAGGCATGGACGTCGAAGGCCTTCGACATCTCGACGAAGGACCTCGGCGACAACTCGCAGCCGACGCAGCAGTTCTTCGGCATCCAGAACACGAACGGCGGCAAGGTCGCGATCTTCGCCGGCGGCATTCCGCTCGTGCGCGACGGCGTGGTCGTGGGCGCCGTGGGTGTCAGCGGCGGCTCCGGCGAGCAGGACCACTCGGTCGCCGAAGCAGGAGTGGCAGGGTTCTAGACATTTCCGAGAGCTCCCCGCCCGGACGGGTGGGGAGCTCTCGGGTAGGTTGGCGTCATGGACGGCGAAGATGCTTCCCCCGGAACACGCAGGCTCCTGGTCGATCTGGATCGGACGGTCGCGGATCAGGCCGATCGCCACGCGCTGGAGCTCGAGTCTCTGCTCGCGATCCTGAGATCGCCGCGGCTCGATGATCGCTCTGCCCGGTCGTCAGCGATCGACACCGCGGCGTCGGCGCTGGTGAGGTTGCGAACCGAAGCCGACGAGCAGCGCAGCTCGATACTCGAACCCGTGGTCGGAGCATTCGCACGACTGCGCAGCGATCTGCGCCCGCTCGAGCGGTTCGGCTCGCTGGAGATCCAGTTCGTCGAGCCGCCGGCCACCGGAAGGGCGCTGCCCAGCGAGGTGGCCCATGCCGCGCGGGCGATCGTGCGCAACACGATCCTCGGCCTGGTCGACGGTGGTGAGGTGAACCGCGTGCGGGTGCAGTGGGACTGCGATGGACTCAACCTCCTCGTCAGCATCCGGGACGACGGGCGCGGCAATCTGAGCGTGCACGACGAGTCGCTGCGTCCGATCGCCGAACGGGTCACGTCGCTCGACGGTGTGCTGAGCGTCGACGCCACGCCGGGATGGGGTTCCTCTGTGGATGTGACGCTTCCCCTCGATCCGCGCTCCGACACACGACCTCTGGCGAGCGGTGCGGTGCTGACCGTGCGAGAGCACGATGTGCTGCGCCTCGTCACCGCCGGCGAGCGCAACCAGGCGATCGCCAGCCAACTCGGGATCAGCGCCAACACCGTGAAGTTCCACGTGTCGAATCTGCTGCGCAAGGTCGGGGCCAGCACGCGGGCCGAGCTGACGGCGCTGGCACTGGCACGTTAGGCCTACGCCTCCGGCTCTTCCTGAAGGGCACGGACCTCGATGCGGCACTGCAGTGCGGCCGACGCCTTGGTCGCCCATTCGACGGCCGCGTCTGCGTCAGCGGCCTCGATCACCCAGAAGCCGCCGACGTACGAGGACGCCTCCACGAACGGCTCATCGAGCACCGCGGTCTGCCCCGACGAGACATCGACGGTCTTCGCGGTCGATGGCGGGTACAGGCCGCCGGCGAACACGAACGCGCCGGAGTCCTTCAGCGCCGTGTTGAACTCGTCGACTGCCGCCATGACCGCGGCGAGCTCCGCCGGGTCGAAGTCCTGCATCGACTCCATCGTCGGTTCGGTCGCGGAGTCGTGCGGCACGGTCAAGAAGTACTGAGTCATGATTGATCCTCTCGGTTTCGGGCCACGTTATGTCGCCCTCTCACTACTACGTCGAACGGGTCAGGCCCGGATCGACATCGTGGGCGAAAAAGTTCTCATGGCGATCAGGCTGCGGAGTCGACTCTCCGCCGGGCATCGAAGCGGCGTCGGTACGCGGACGGAGTCGTCGCGTACGCGGCATGGAAGTTCTGCCGCAGAGTCACCGGACTGGCGAAGCCGCATCTCGACGCGATGGCGTCGATGCCGAGATCGGTGAGCTCGAGCAGCCGTCGCGCCTCGTCCAGCCGACGCTCCCGCAACCAGGCCGCAGGTGTGCTGCCGGTGTTCTCTTTGAAGGCCCGGATGAAGCTGCGAAGGCTCATCCGAGCGGCGTGCGCGAGGTCGGCTACGCCGATCCGCTCATCGAGATGCTGCGTCGCCCAGTCGAGCGCCTCTGATATCGGACTCAGCGAGTTCACCTCCGGGACGGGGCGGTCGATGTACTGCGCCTGCCCGCCACTGCGGTGGGGAGCGACGACCAGGCTGCGCGCCACCCGATTCGCCGCATCCGACCCGAGACGGGCACGGACGAGGTGCAGGCATGCGTCGATGGCCGCCGCGGTACCGGCAGACGTCATCACATCGCCGTGATCGATGTACAGGACGGTGCGATCGACATCTGTTCCCGGGTGACGGGAGCTGAACTCGTCCAGCGAGCGCCAGTGGGTCACGGCAGGCCGGGAATCGAGCAGACCGCTGTCCGCGACAGGGAACGCACCGAGACAGAGCCCCGCGACGGATGCGCCGTCGCCGTGCGCACGCCGCAGCATCTCGGCGAGCTGTGCACTCGGCGCCCTCAGGTCGCTGTGCCATGACGCGATGACGATCACGTCAGCGCCGAGAGCATCCTCGAGGCCATGGATCCCGCCGATCCGATATCCCTCGTCGGTGGTGATGTCCGTACCCTGCTCGTTGAACAGGATGGTGTCCCACACCGCCAGGTGCTGGCGGGTGACCTCGCCGAACACCATCGGCGGGACCGACAGGTGGAACATCGTCGCACCGTCGAAGGCGTAGACAGCGATCCGCAACTTCGGCTTTGGCGTGAATTCATCGAAACCATGCATACGTGCCAATTGTGCCATAGGGTCGGCTGAGCGAACCTGGATGACAAGATCCGCTCACAACCCCAGGAGAACCATGTCCGCTCCCCGCCGCGCCCTCATCGTCATCGACCCCCAGCAGGAGTACTTCACCGGACGCCTTCGCATCCAGCATCCGCCGCGCGAGGAATCGATCCAGCGCATCGCCGACGCGATCGACGCCGCGGAGCGCGTCGGGATCCCGGTGGTCATGGTGCAGCACACCGCGGGAGACGATGCCCCCGTGTTCAATCCGACGACACCGGACTTCCGGCTCCACGCGTCGCTCGAGAACCGCGATTCGACCGGGTGGAAGACGATCGTCAAGCAGTACAGCTCGGTCTTTCCCGGCACCGGCCTGCATGAGTGGCTCGTCGAGAATCAGGTCGACACGATCACCCTCGTCGGATACATGACGAACAACTGCGTGCTCGCCACGGCTGCCGATGCCGAGACCCGCGAACTCACGGTCGAGGTCATCTCGGATGCGACCGGCGCCATCGACATCGCCAACGAAGCGGGATCAGCCAGCGCGGAGACAGTGCACACGACGCTGATGACGCTGCTGAACTCGAGCTGGGCGGCCGTCGCGCCCACCGACGCCTGGGTCGAAGCCCTCGAGACGGGCGCCGTGCTTCGTCGGGGGAATCTGCCCGAATCGGCCGCGCTGGGTGCGGCCGCGCACGCCTGACGCGCCCTCTTGCGGGCCGCTCAGCCGTTGTCGGCGCTCACCGAACGCAGGTCGTAGGCGTCGCGCGCGACGAGCACCTCCTCGATGTGGTGCTCGGCCCACCGCCCGCGGGCGGTGAGCGGCTCGCGAAGAGTGAGGCCGAGCGGTGTGAGTTCGTACTCGACCCGAGGAGGCATCTCGTCGTACGCGGTGCGCGTCAGCAGTCCGTCGCGCTCGAGGTCCCGAAGAGTGTCGGCGAGCACCTTGGCACTGATGCCGCCCACCCGTTCGCGGATGGCGCCGAACCGCGCCGGACCATCGCTCAGCGCGATCACGATCATGGCGGTCCATTTGTTCGCGACCCTCGCCAGAGAGGTGCGCGAAGGGCAGCTGGCCAACATGACGTTCCACACCGGATCGGACATCAGGATCTCTTTCCATAGTTACGTTGAGGTAACAGGTTACCAAATGTAATCATGAAGTCTCACCCACGATGAAGGAGAAACCATGACCAGTCCCACACCGAAGACCGTTGCGACCACCTACTTCGACGCACTCGGCCGGGGCGATTTCCCCACCGTCATGGCGCAGTTCGGCGAGGACGTGGTCTGGCATCAGCCGGGCGCGCACCGCTTCTCCGGCACGCACACGGGCCCGCACGGCGTCGGCGCCCTCCTCGGCGGAATGACCGAGGCCAGCGAGGGCACCTTCGCGCTCGCCATCACCGGTCCGGCGATGGTCAACGGCGAGCTGGTCGCCGTGCCCGTCCGCTTCTCAGGGAACCGGGCGGATGCCGCGATGGACATGGCCGGCATCGATCTGCTCACTGTCCGCGACGGGAAGATCGTCGAGGTGCACCTGTTCTCCGAGGATGCCGCGACCGAAGACGCGTTCTGGGGCCAGGGCGCGACCGGCGAAGAGTCCTGAGCGGTCGTCCGCAGCGGCTGACAGGCGGCGGGGTTCGAGGGAGGATGGTGTCATGACCGTCCAGCCCCTCGAAGCCCGCCCATGGCTCGATTCCTATCCGGAGGACGTCCCCGCCGAGATCGGGGAGCCGACGCAGACGCTGCCCCAGATGATGGCGGAGAGCGTGAAGTCATTCGGGAAGCGTCCGGCGCTCGAGTTCTTCGGCGCCGTCACGTCGTACCGCCGGCTCGGCGAGCAGATCGAGCGCGCGGCGGAGGGCCTTCGGCGGCTCGGCGTCGGCCAGGGCGACCGCGTCGCCCTGGTGCTGCCCAACTCTCCGCAGCACGTCGTCGCCTTCTATGCGGCGCTCCGCCTCGGCGCAATCGTGGTCGAGCACAACCCGCTCTACACGCCGCGTGAGCTCAGGCACCAGTTCGAAGATCACGGTGCCCGTGTCGCGATCGTCTGGGACAAGGCCGTCGACAAAGTTGCCGATTTCCCGGCGGATCTCAGGATCGACCACATCATCAGCGTCGACATCACTGAGGCGATGCCCTTCTCGAAGCGTCTGGCGCTGCGTCTGCCGGTGCCGAAGGCCCGCGCAGCCAGAGCGAAGTTGACCAGCACTCCGAAGGCGCGGCGCGTCATCGCATGGAAGAGCCTCGTATCCCACCGGCGGCTGGCACGGCGCACGCCAGGGCCGGCGCTCCACGACACGGCGCTGCTGCAGTACACGAGCGGAACGACAGGCACGCCCAAGGGAGCGATCCTCACGCATTCAAACCTGCGCGCGAACGCGATGCAGGGTCGGGCATGGGTGCCGGGGCTCGTCGACGGCCAGGAGACGTTCTACGCGGTGCTGCCGCTGTTCCATGCCTACGGCATGACGCTCTGCCTCACCTTCGCGATGAGCATCGGGGCGAAGCTGGTGCTCTTCCCGGCGTTCGATCTGGGGCTGGTGACTGAGGCGTCCCGGTCGAGCCCGCCCACCTTCCTCCCCGCCGTGCCTCCGATCTACGACGCACTCGCGCGCGCGGCATCCCGCGGAACCATCGATCTGTCGACGGTCCGGTTCGCGATATCCGGGGCGATGAGCCTTCCTGTCGCCACGGTGCAGCGCTGGGAGGAGGCGACGGGAGGCCTCCTCGTCGAGGGCTACGGGATGACCGAGAGCTCACCGGTCGCACTGGGCAATCCGATGGGTCCGACCCGCCGTCCCGGCACCGTCGGTGTGCCGTTCCCGAGCACGGAGATCCGCGTCGTGGATCCCGCCGACCCGGCCGTCGACATGCCGGCCGGCGAGCGCGGCGAGCTCCTCGTCCGCGGGCCGCAGGTCTTCCAGGGCTACTGGGCGCGACCGAGTGACACCGCCGACGCTCTACTCCCGGACGGCTGGCTCCGCACGGGAGACATCGTCGAGGTATCGGCCGACGGGTTCGTGACCATCGTCGACCGACTGAAGGAACTCATCATCACCGGCGGATTCAACGTGTCGCCCAGCGAGGTGGAGAACGCGCTGGAGGCGCATCCGGACATCACCGCTGCCGCAGTCGTGGGGCTTCCGAGATCGAGCGGGGGCGAGGAGGTCGCCGCTGCCGTCGTGCTGCGCGAGGGCGCCGCGCTCGACACGGATGCCCTGCGTGATTTCTGTCGCACCCGTCTCACCCCGTACAAGGTGCCCCGGCGCATCGTCGTCGTGGAGGATCTGCCTCGCTCGCTCATCGGCAAGGTGCTCCGTCGCGAAGTGCGGGAGCGGTTGCTCGCGTAAGCGGTACCGGCACGACTTCAGCCCCTCAGCGGTAGGACGTCCATGGATCGTCGCGGACGCGCTGGTCGACGGCGGCCGCGTCGTCTCCGACGATGACGCGCCACTCGCCCTGTTCGACGGCGTTCAGGATGGTCTCCGCAGCTGATGCGCTCGAGACCGGTTCGTAGTCGGCGAACAGCGAGCCGAGTGCGCGGCGCCAGCTGCGCGGCGGTCCGGGCATCCCTGTGCGCACGTGACCCGGAAGGACCAGCACAGCCGAGAGGTGCGGGGCGTGACGCTGGAAGTCGACCACGAGGGATTCCGTGAAGCCTCGTATCGCGAACTTCGCCGACGAATACGCCGAGTGCGGCGTCCGCGACCCGAGGCTGGCCCAGAGCGCGTTCACGGATGCCGTGTTCACGACGGCTCCTCGATCGGCGACAATCAGCATCGGGAGGAACGCGCGAGTGCAGTTGTAGGTGCCGTCCCAGGACACCTCGAATGTGCGCTCCCATTCTTCCTCGGGCGAGGTGACGAAGGACATCCCTCCGACGGCGCCGGCGTTGTTGAACAAGAGGTGCACAGCGTCGGTGTCGTGCGCCCCGGCGACCTCGCGCTGCGCCCGGAGCACTGCATCACGATCCGCGACGTCGCAGACATGACCGGTGACACGGATCGCGGGGTCGAGGTGCTGTGCATCACGCACCGCAGCATCCAGTGCAGCACTGTTCAGATCGATCGCGGCGACGTGCACGCCTCTGCGCACCAGTTGATGCACCAGCGCTCTCCCGATACCCGATGCCGCCCCGGTCACGACAGCGAGGCGACCTTCGAACTCCTCGAAAGGTGGCATGGGCTCACGTTAGTCGGTGGAGTCGCCCGACGGCGTGGAGAGAACGGATCGCGAATCGGGCGCGGCGTGCGATCGGTCGCCCCGTGTCTTGATCAGGCTGGCCACGGTAGCCACGGTGATCGTCAGCGCGATGAACAGCAGAGAGAACCAGATGGGGATCTCCGGCGCCCATTCGAAAGGCCGGCCGCCGTTGATGAACGGCAACTCGTTGACGTGCATGGCGTGCAGGACCAGCTTGACGCCGATGAACGCGAGGATGACAGCCAATCCCTGTGCGAGGTACACCAGCCGCTCGAGCAGCCCGCCGATGAGGAAGTACAGCTGGCGCAGCCCCATGAGAGCGAACGCGTTCGCGGTGAAGACGATGTACGCCTGCTCGGTGAGTCCGTAGATGGCGGGGATCGAGTCGACCGCGAAGATCAGATCGACGAAGCCGATCGTGACGATCACCAGGAGCATCGGTGTCACGAAGCGCTTGCCGTCCCTCTTGACGGTCAAGCGGTCACGATCGTAGGTGTCGCTGACCGGAAGATGGCGGCGGATGAATCGCATGAACCTGCCGTCGGCGGGGTTGGAGTCGCTGTGTGCGAACGCCTGTCGATATGCGAGGAAGAGCAGCAGCGCTCCGAAGAGATAGAACACCCACGAGAAGTTCTCGATCAGAGCTGCCCCGACGGCGATGAAGACACCGCGCAGCACGAGGGCGATGATGATGCCGATCATCAGCACCTTCTGCTGGTAGATCCTCGGCACCGCGAAACCGGTCATGACGATGAGGAACACGAACAGGTTGTCGATCGACAGCGCCTTCTCCGTCAGATAGCCGGCGAAGTACTCGCCCCCGTAGTCCCAACCGGACACCATCCCGATGCCCACGCCGAACACCAGCGCGAGGCCGATGTAGAACGCCGACCAGCGCGCGGACTCACCGATCGTCGGCTCGTGGGGTGTACGGACATGCGCGAAGAATTCGTAGACGAAGAACGCGATCGTGATCGCGATCGTTACGCCCCACACGAGAGGGGTGATTTCCAAGGAGAGCTCCAAACCTGGCGTGACTGATCACAGCCAAGGTCTTCTCCATCTCCTGATCGGAGACCGGTGGCCCGGGATGCGACCTGCATCCGTAGTGACGAGCCGACCGTGCCGGAGTACTCCCCTTGGACTTCAAAGCTTAAGGGACCTGGCTATCGACTTTCTGAGAAACGGCCGCGCTCTGCGTGCCAGAGTACTCGTCCGTTGCGCGGACGCCCGGATGGAATCTGGGCGGATGCGACGTCTGATTTCCGCCGGAAGTGCCGGCCCGTTCCTGATGGACTCGAATCATGAGAACGCTCCGCCGCACCCCTCTCCCGCGCGCGTTCGTGCGCATCGCATGGTCGAGTGCGACCACCCAGATGGCAGAACAGATCGCCCTGGTCGCCGTGCCGCTCGCAGCCGTGCTGATGCTCGGTGTCGGAGCAACGGAAACGGCACTGCTGCAGGTCGCGCAGACACTCCCTTTCCTCGTGCTCGCGCTGCCGTTCGGGCTCATCATCGATCGCACGTCCCCCAGGCGAGTGCTCGTCGCCTCAGAGCTTCTGCGCACGGCCACGCTGGGGAGCATTGTCGTCTTGATCGCACTCGACGCCCTCTCCCTCGGCGCGCTCCTCACCCTCGGCTTCATCGGCGCGATCGGCACCGTGGGTGTGAGCGTCGCCGTGCCCTCGTCGGTCCCCCGGATCGTGACACCCGAACGCCTGATGGACGCCAACCGATGGCTGGAACTCGGACGAAGCGCCGCCTTCATCTCCGGCCCCGTCCTCGCCGGCGCCATCGTTTCAGCGACCAATGCCAGCACAGCGCTCGTTGTCGCCACCATCGCCTGCGCCGCTGCGGCTGTACTGCTGATTCGACTCGACATCCCCCGAAGCGCACCTTCCACCCGCACCTCGCCCTGGAGCGACGCCGCCCACGGCATCCGCTATGTGCTGGGACACCAGCTGCTCCGACCGATGATCGTCACCTCGACCATCTTCAACATCGGCTGGTTCTTGATCCAGTCCGTCTTCGTCGTCTACGCACTCGAACACCTGACGATGACGCCCACCACGGTCGGAATCGCCCTGGGCGCCTACGGAGCCGGAATGGTCATCGGCGCCGCTCTCTCCGCATTCCTGTCACGACTTCTCCGGTTCGGCCTGCTGACCGTGCTCGGGCCGGCCGGCGGGTTCATCGCTGCCGCTCTGATGGCCACCACCCTGTGGATCCCCACACCCGCTTTCGCGTTCGCGTCGTTCTTCCTGTTCGGTCTCGGGCCCGTCCTCTGGACGATATCCACCACGTCGCTCCGCCAGGCGGTCACCCCTGCCGCGATGATCGGCCGAGTGTCATCACTGGTAGTGGTCTCCACCTACGGCGCCCGGCCAATCGGCGCAGGACTCGGCGTCGTCATAGCCGCAACGGTCGGAATGTCCTGGTGCATCGCGGCAGCAGTCTTCGTCTTCGCCCTGCAGCTGCTCGTCGTCCTGGCATCCGCACTGCCGTCGCTGCGCGAGCTTCCCGCACTGGCGTCTTCTGCGAATCGATAGCGATGCCGGCAGAAGGTGCGACTGACTGGTCGTGCCGCACCCAGGGAACGGAAAAACCCCCGATTTCTCGGGGGTTTCCATGGCGGTGACGGTGGGATTTGAACCCACGGTAGGGGTGAACCTACACAACATTTCGAGTGTTGCACCTTCGGCCGCTCGGACACGTCACCGCGGAAGAGTTTACGCGACGACGGGCCCCCGCGCGAATCGGCGCGTTCAGCGCAGGAGAAGGGTGTTACTGCACGAGAAGGGATTTGGAGCCCACTTCTCCTGCTGCAGATCAATTCTCGCGCTGCAGCGGGCGCTCACCAGGCCGCGGCGACCTCCGTGTGCGTGCGCAGTATCCCCTCAGTGCTGCCCTCCGGCGCCCTCCCGATGCCGCACTCCGTCGCCACGCCGAACGCCGGGGCGACAGCGGATGCCGCGGCGATCCGCCGCTGCGCCCCTTCAGCGCCGTCCTCCCGATGCACGAGCCCCAGGTACAGCTCCGCGACCGGTGCGAGCGAGGCGAGCGGCGCGAAGTACTCCGCGTCGTCGCGAGCGATCGGCACCGGCAGGTGGAGCCAGCTCAAGTCACGATCCGCTGCAGCGACCACGGCATTCGCGTAGCGGACGAGGGTCCCGGCATCCTTCGGCTCGAAGAAGTGCTTCTCGCCGGCATCGCCGTAGCAGAGGTGCACGCTCACCTCGACGCCGGCGGGCACGGCGTCCACGAGGGAAGCCAGCCGCGAGACCAGTCCGTCGAACGGGTCGCCCTCCCACCAGGCCTCCATCACCCTGCCGTATCCGGCGGCGCGCTCGATGATGCCCATCTCGCTCGCGACGTCCCACTGCACGGCGAGGTCCTCGTGCGGAACCGCGGCGAGGATCTCGTCCAACTCGCGCAGCATCGCCGCCGTGTACACCGGCTCGAACGCCGCACGGTCATCGCCGGAGAAGTACGACGAGATGACGGCGACCGGTGTCGGCAGCGACACCTGGAAGCGGATGCCGGCGGGCACCGCCCCTTCGTCGCGCAACCGCGTGAACACCGCGTACGACTCGATCGCGGCATCCGCGTACCCGAGCGGAGGCAGCACGATGCCGGCCGCATCCACGCCGTCCGCGATGCGCAGCGGCCGCGCATCCAGTCCGGCCTTGAACAGGATCGGCTCATCACCCACGCGCTCGATGCCGTCTGCCCGGCCGAGCACGTCGGGCTGGAACATGATCCAGTGGAACCTCTTGCCGACCTCGCCATCAGGAATGCGCTTCAGCCGATCGCCCAGCAGCTCGGCGGCTGTGCGCATCGTCGTCTCGGCATCGTCGTAGTTCACACTGCCCACGAGAAGGGCGCCCTGCGGCTGAATCATGCTTCAAGGCTATCCGCCGACGCGACCTCGGTCGCGGCATCCTGCGCCTTCGACGCGCGCTGGTTAGGATGGCCTTACGAGCGGACGGAGACGCCGGCCCGGAAAGGTTCACCACATGAGCTTCATCACGTCATCGGCGCTGCAGGAGACGGGTTACGTCGCCCTCGACCGGTACGACCAGGCGGCCGACCCCTCCGAGTGGCTGGACCTCGAGTACGTCGGCTGGCGCTCTTCCGGCATCACCCGCTTCGCGCCCCTCGCAAGCTACGCGGGTGACATCGAATGCAACGGCTTCTGGAACCACACGCCCCCGCGCACCGACAAGGACGGCGTCTGGATCCCGTCGCAGGTCGAGAAGGCGCCGAACCTCGCCCGACGCGCGCAGGAGCCCGGCGCCAACGTCGGACGCTGCCGCGTGATCGAGCTCCAGCCGAACACGTACGCCGACGCGATCTACAACCTGCACCAGGACGACAACAACCGCATGAACGAGGAAGGCGGCGGCTGGGTCGTGCGCGCCTGGTTCAACCTCACCGACGACCCGGACTCGCTCCTCATCCTGCGCGAAGACCGCTTCGACCCCGGCACCGAAGTGCGACTGCCGCTGCCGGCCGGCAGCCGCATCATCGTCGACACGCAGCGCTTCTGGCACGCCGTCTGGCACCGGGGCCCCGCGCCGAGATACTCGCTCATCACTTCGTGGACCTCCGGTCCGCAGCTCGACGCGTACATCGAGCAGAACCATGGCGATCAGCATCCGCAGAGCGTCGCGCTCGATCCGGAGATGATCGATGCGGCTCAGGTCGAGATGCACCGCCGCATCGAGGAGCGCCGCAAGGCGTTCGAGGCGCAGGGCATCGTGATGGAGCCGCCCGCCGACCTGTACAGCTGAGGCCTCCCCTCAGACCGTGCGGCCGCCCTCGATCCGCACGACCCGGTCGACGGTTCCCGCCGGCGGCTCGACGTGCGAGATGAGCAGCACGGACTGCTCCCCTGCCGCGCCCAGCAGATCACGCAGCAGGGCATCGGATGCTTCGGGATCGACCCCTGCGGTCGGCTCATCCAGCACGAGCACGGGGAATCCGCGCAGCAGCGCCCGCGCGAGCGCGATCCGCTGGGCCTGACCGCCCGACACCAGCGCGCCGCGATCGCCGACGCGTGCATCCAGTCCGCCGCGGTCGCGCACCCATGTGCCGAGCCCGACCCGATCGAGCACGGCGAGCAGCTCATCATCGGTCGCGGTGTCGCGCGCGAACAGCAGGTTCTGACGGATGTCCTCGTCGAACAGCTGCGGGCTCTGCTCGCACAGCCCGACGATGCGCCGAAGGGCCGGCCCGGACAGCGCCGCGGCGTCCGTCCCGCCGATCGTGTATTCGCCGTCCGCGCGGAGGAACCCGACCAGCACCGATGCCAGCGAGCTCTTGCCCGCCCCGCTCGGCCCCGACACGAGCACCCGCTCACCGGGGGCGAGATCGAACGTCACGCCGCGCAGCGCCGGCGCGCCACCTGGCCATGACGCGGTCACATCGCACAGATGCAGCGCAGCACCTGTCGGGGACTCGTCGGTCCCGGCATCCGATCGCAATTCCATCGGCACCGCGGAAGGCAGTACGTCGACGATGCGCTGCGCGCTCGTGCGCACGCTGCGCCACGACGACGCCGCGATCGGCACGGCGCCGAACACCTCGAAGACCACCATCGGCACGAGCACGACGACCGCGAGCCACGGTCCGTCGATCGCGCCGGACACCAGGCCCGGAGAGGCGACGACCAGCGCCCACACCGATGCCGCCCCGGCGAGCACCGAGACGACGCCGGCCGCCACGGCCTGCGCCAGTGTTGCGCGGGTGACGGCGCGACGAAGGGCCGCGTCGGCCCGTGCGACGCGTGAACGCGCCTCGGGCTCAGCCCCGTAGGCGAGCAGCACGTCCAGGCTGCCGAAATAATCGACGACGGATGCCGAGAGCTCGGCGCGCAGCGACGACAGCTGCTTCTCCGCCCGTGAACCGAACACCCAGCCGAGTCCGATCGCGACCAGCGCCGCCGCAGCGAGGCACGCCGCCAGAGTGAGGGCGGCCGGCGGCGACACGAAGGCGACGAAGGCCACTGCTCCGACGGCGACGACCCCCGTCACCACGAGCGGCTGCACCACGCGCAGCGGCAGGTTCTGCAGGTTCTCGACATCGTCGACGAGCGCGGAGAGCACCTGTCCGCGATCCGTCCTGCCCAGGCCAGCGGGTGACAGCGGGATGAGCCTGCGCACCATGTCGGAACGCGTCGTGGCCAGCTGTCGCAGCGCCGCATCGTGGCCGGAGAGCCGCTCCAGGTAGCGGAACACCGCCCGCGAGACCGCGAAGAACCGCACACCGACCACCGCGACGGACAGCGGCACCAACGAGTCGACGATCGAGGCGCTGACGATCAGCCAGCCGCTGACCGCGAGCAGGCTCACCGCGGCCGCGGCCGAGAGTGCGCCCCAGATGACCCCGGGCAGGAAACGGCGTACGGGCGGCTGCGCGAGGCCGAGTATGTCGCGGACGTTCGTCATACCCGCACCCCCAGCGTCACGATCCGATCAGCGATGGCACGAGCCGTGCGGCGGTGCGAGACGAGCAGGATCGTGGCGCCGGCATCCGCCCGGTCGCGCAGCACTGTCCACAGCCGCGCCTCGGTGTCTGCATCGAGCGCACTCGATGGCTCATCCAGCGCCAGCACTCGCGCGGGGACGGCTGCGTGCCGGTACAGTGCCCGCGCGACGGCGACGCGCTGCGCCTGCCCGCCTGACAGCCCGCTCCCCTGCACGCCGAGTTCCTGGGCCGGGTCGAGATCGGCCGCGCACGCGGCGTCGAGAGCAAGGCGGATGCCGTCGTCATCCGGATCCGCGTCGCCCAGCGCCACGTTCGAGGCGATCGTTCCCTGCATCAGTCCCGGTGCCTGCCCGGCCCATGCGAGCCAGTCGGAGGGGGCGAAGGTGCGGACGTCGTCGCCCGCGAACGTGGCAGTGCCCTCGAACTCGGCTGCGCCGCGCAGGGCGGCGAACAGGCTGGACTTTCCGGAGCCGCTCGGGCCTTCGACGAGGGTGATCGTGCCGGGCTTCGCCTCGAAAGAGACGGGTGGGAGGTCCCGGACACGGAGGTCGACGACGCATAACTCCGGAGCTTCTGCCCGGATTCGGCCTTCCGGCGCCGGAAGATCAGGGATCGGCGAAGAAGCTCCGGAGTTGTGCGGGGCTGTAACCCCGGCACCCGCTGCATCCAGCACCTCGAACACGTCCTCGGTCGCCGCCACACCCTCGGCGGCGGCGTGGAATTGCACCCCGACCTGCCGGATCGGCAGGAATGCCTCGGGCGCGAGCAGCAGCACGAACAGCCCGATCTCGAGCGGCATGTCCCCCGCGAGCAGCCGAAAGCCCACGGTGACCGCGATGAGGGCGACGGCGAGCGATGCGAGCAGCTCCATCGCGAAGCCGGAGAGGAACGAGAACCGCAGCACCTTCATCGTCTCGCGCCGGTACTGATCCGCCGTCGCCTCGATCCGCGTCGCGGCCCGCCGGTCGCGCCCGAACAGCCGCAGCGTCGCGAGCCCCTGCACCGTGTCGGCGAAGCGCGCGGCGAGATGCTGCAGCGTCTCCCATTGCCTGCGCTGCACCGTGCGCGTCGCGATGCCGATGAGGATGAGGAACAGCGGGATCAGCGGCAGAGTGATCGTCGCGATCAGACCGCTGGGCCAATCCCGCCAGCACATCACCAGCACGATCACCGGCGTCGCGATCACGGTCAGCACGAGCTGCGGCAGATATCGCGAGAAGTAGGTGTCCAGCGCCTCCAGCCCGTGCCCTGCCGTGACGGCGAGGGAGGCCTGGTTGCGCTGCGCCAGCCAGCCCGGTCCGAGTCGCCCGACGGCCCCGATCAGCGCTGACCTCAACTGCATGCCGGTGCGGGCAGCGGCGGCCGTGCCGGCCGCGTCGGATGCTGCGATCAGCGCGCCGCGCAGCAGCGCGAGCCCGAGCAGCCAGACCAGCGACGAGCGGACATCACGGCCGGCCAGGACCCCGGTGACGGCATCCGTCAGGAACCACGCGAATGCGATGACGACCGCGGTCTGCAGCACGCCGATCACCGCGGCGAGGACGAAGAACCCTCGTGCGGCGCCGGCGTACCGCAGCAGCCTCGGATCGACGGGTTTCACGCGTGCGCCGGCGCCCCCTCGATCGATGCGCGAGTGACGCGCTTGCGGAACACCCAGTATGTCCACCCCTGGTACAGCAGCACCAGGGGCAAGGCGACCAGGGCCGTCCAGCTCATGATCGTGAGCGTGTACTCGGTGCTCGATGCGTTGGCGATCGTGAGGCTGTACGCCGGGTCGATCGTCGACGGCAGCACGTTCGGGAACAGCGCGGCGAACAGCATGACGACGGCGAACAGCGTGGTGGCCGCACCGAATCCGAACGCCCAGCCCTCCCGTCCGCGCAGGTTCGACACGATCGACAGCACCAGCGACACCGCGGCGAGCGCCGCGAGCACCAGGACCACGAGCGAGAAGTGCGCGGTCACCGTCCACGCCAGGAACACCGCCGCGACCACGAGCGTCACGACACCCGCGCGGAAGGCGAGTCGCCTGGCGTCCGCTCGCAGCTGACCGTCGGTCTTGAGCGCGACGAAGGTCACGCCGTGCGTGAAGAACAGCAGCAGGGTCACGGCGCCGCCGAGCAGGGCGTACGGGTTCAGCAGATCGAACACCGTGCCGACGTGCACGTGCCTCTCATCGAGGGCGACGCCCTGCACGATGTTCGCGAACGCGACGCCCCAGAGGAATGCCGGGACGGCCGAGCCGATCACGATCATGCGGTCGAAGCCCTGCTTCCACTTCAGCCCGTCGCGCTGGTGCCGGTACTCGAACGAGACGCCGCGCATGATGAGCGTGAGCAGGATCAGCAGCAGCGGCAGGTAGAAGCCGCTGAACAGCGAGGCGTACCACTCGGGGAACGAGGCGAACAGGCAGGCGCCGGCGACGATCAGCCAGGTCTCGTTGAGGTCCCAGACCGGGCCGATGGTGTTGATGATCTGCCGGCGCGTCACGTCGTCGGCGCGTCTCCCGAAACCGCCGAGGAACGGCAGCGACATGCCGACGCCGAAGTCGAAGCCGTCGAGCACGAAGTAGCCGACGAACAGGAAGGCGATGATGCCGAACCAGAGTGTGGCGAGATCCATTTCGCGTCCTTTCGATCAGTACACGGCCGACGGCGCTGGTGCCGCCTCGTCATGGGTCTCGGTGGTGTCCGGCCCCTTCTGGGCGGCACGGATGATCAGGCGCACCTCGACCACGGCGAGCGCCGCATAGATCGCGGTGAAGGCGACTAGCGAGATCAGCACCTCGAGTCCCGATGTGCCTGGCGAGACGCCGTCGCGCGTGCTCATCAGTCCGAACACGATCCAGGGCTGACGCCCCATCTCGGTGAACACCCAGCCGACGATGTTCGCCAGCAGGGCGAGCGGGTACGACCAGATCGCGAGCTTCCACATCCACTTCGCCGGCGGCTTCTTGGCCCCCTTGCGCGTGACCCACAGGCCGACGAGCGCGATGAACGCGTGCAGCATCCCGAGGCCGATCATCCAGCGGAACGCCCAGTACGTGATCCACAGCACCGGCGCGAAGTTGTCGATGCCCAGGTCCGCGTACTGCACGGCGTACTCGGCGTTGAGGTCGTTGATGCCGTGCACGCACGCGTCGAGCGTGTGCGTCGACAGCAGCGACAGCAGATACGGCACCCGGATCGAGAACAGCTCCGAGCTGCCGTCAGGGGTGCCGAGCGTGAACAGGCTGAACGAGGCGTCGGCCCCGCAGACCGTGTCGAAGGTCGCCTCGGCCGCCGCCATCTTCATCGGCTGCGCGGCGTACATGGCGAGGCCGAGCTGGGCGCCGGTGAGCGCGACGCCGGCGGTGGAGACCAGCATCCCCCACAGTCCGAACTTCAACGAGATGCGCATGGTGTCGACGTGCTGGCCGCGCATGAGGTGCCACGCGGAGACCGAGATGATGACACCGGCGGCGAACATGAACGCGCCGAAGATCGTGTGCGGGAACGCCGCGAGTGCGACCGGATTCGTCAGCAGCGCCCAGATGTCGACGAGCTCGGCCCGGTTGGTCACCGGGTTGTACTCGTAGCCGACCGGATTCTGCATGAACGCGTTGGCGGCGATGATGAAGTAGGCCGAGAGCACGCTGCCGATCGAGACGCACCAGATGGTCGCCAGGTGCAGCTTCTGCGGCAGCTTGTCCCAGCCGAAGATCCACAGCCCGATGAACGTGGCTTCGAAGAAGAAGGCCAGCAGTCCCTCGAATGCGAGCGGGGCGCCGAAGACGTCACCGACGAAGCGCGAGTAGTCCGACCAGTTCATGCCGAACTGGAACTCCTGCACGATCCCCGTGACGACGCCCATCGCGAAGTTGATCAGGAAGATCTTCCCGAAGAACCGCGTGAGGTGCAGATAGTGGATCCTACCGGTGCGCACCCATGCCGTCTGGAAGATCGCGGCCGACGTGGCCATGCCGATCGTGAGGGGAACGAACAGGTAGTGGTAGATGGTCGTGAGACCGAACTGCCATCGGGATAGAACCAGTGGATCAAGCCACTCCATCGGAGGACTCCTTCTCTCGAAGGTGCACCGCGTGCACCCGGGAGTGGGCCGGAAGCGGCCCGCAGATGAGACGTCTTTGGCGTTGATTCCAGTATCCCGCGGCCCCGTTCCCCGCATGGCCGAAATGGCACTTCGCGCGATAGGGATGTCGGATGCCGTCGATAGCGGCGAGGTATCGAGACGAAGCGAGCGCCGGTGTCGGATGCCGCGGCTAGCCTGTAGGCATGGCAACCCGTCGTCCTGCTCCCCCGGCTTTCGTGTGCACCGAATGCGGGTGGACGACATCGAAGTGGGTCGGGCGCTGCGGTGAATGCCAGCAGTGGGGCACGGTGCAGGAGCAGGCCGCGAAGACCGGCATCCTGCGTCAGATGACGCCGCTCGCTCCTGGGTCGGATCGCGCTGCGCGTCCGATCACCCAGATCAGCACGGTCGACACTCCTCGTCGATCGAGCGGTGTCGGGGAGTTCGATCGTGTGCTCGGCGGCGGCATCGTCCCAGGAGCGGCGGTGCTGCTCAGCGGCGAACCAGGAGTCGGAAAGTCGACGCTGCTGCTCGAGGTCGCCGCCCAGGCGGCGCGCGGCGGTCGTCGAGTGCTGTACGCCAGTGCGGAGGAGTCGCAGGCGCAGGTGCGACTGCGGGCCGAGCGCACCGGTGCCCTGCACGACGAGCTGTACCTGGCGAGCGAGACCGATCTCGCCACGATCCTCGGCCACATCGACGAGGTGAAGCCGGAACTCGTGATCGTCGACTCGGTGCAGACCGTGGCGTCCTCTCTCTCCGACGGCGCGGCCGGACAGCCCAGCCAGGTGCGTGAAGTCGCCGCCACCTTGATCAGGGTGGCGAAGGAACGGAGCCTTCCGATCATCATCGTCGGGCACGTCACAAAGGACGGGCAGGTCGCCGGCCCCCGCATCCTCGAGCACCTGGTCGACGTCGTGTGCCACTTCGAGGGCGACCGGCAGACCTCGCTGCGGTTCATCCGCGCGCTGAAGAACCGGTTCGGCCCCACCGACGAGGTCGGCTGCTTCGAGATGACCGGCGACGGCATCGCCGAGGTGCCAGACCCGAGCGGGCTGTTCCTCGGCCACGGATCGACCGAACCCGGCACGTGCGTCGCGATCTCGATGGAGGGCCGTCGAGCTCTGCCCGTCGAGGTGCAGGCGCTGACGGTGGAGTCCACGGCCCCGAATCCGCGACGAGTGGTGTCAGGGCTCGACTCGGCGCGGGTCGCCATGGTGCTGGCGATCCTCGAGAAGCGCGGACGCATCCCCACCGGAAAGCTCGACGTCTACGTGTCCACCGTCGGCGGCGTGCGGTTCACCGAGCCCGCGGCCGATCTCGCGATCGCGATAGCCGTCGCGGGATCCATCCAGCAGTTCTCCGTGCCGCGCACGATCGCAGCGGTGGGAGAGCTCAGTCTCGCCGGCGAGGTGCGCGCGGTGACGCAGGCGGCCCAGCGACGGTCTGAGGCGAAGCGGCTCGGCTACGAGCAGGTCATCGACGAGCGTTCGAAGTCGCTGGATGCTGCGCTCAATGACGTGAGATCGCGCAGCAGGGCATCGCACCCCGCGAAGCCGCGTCGGGAATCGGACGCCCCGCCGTTCTGAGAGCGGTTCGCAGCGCGGCGAGACGCTCAGGCGTCGAGGGCGGCCAGCAGCTCGTCCGGCGACGCCTGCATCGGATGCGGTCCGGCGATGTCGAGGAACACCGTGGTGATCGTCTCCCGATGACTCGTCAGGAACGACCGCAGCCATTGGGGCGAGTAGATGCCGACACCGGGAGGCAGATTCGCCGGCTTGTTCTTGGCATCACTGAACAGCAGGAGAGCCACTTCGCCGGTGGTCGCGTCGCGATACGTCCACACCTCGCCGCCGTCGAGCGGGTTGTCCCGGTCGCCTGACCGCAGCAACGGCACGACCGTCGTCCCATGACGCAGGGCGAGGGCAACTGCAGCCATGTCCTGCTTCTCGAGCGCCTGTGCGAGTGCTTCGGAGCGGAACTCCTCGGGCGCCGGCTTCTTGGCCGCACTCTTCGACTTCTTCGCTGCCATGCATCCAGCCTAGAGACTGTTCGCGGCGGACAGATACGGCGTGGTGAAACGATTGGGGCCCTCTCGAGTCGTCCATTGGGGACTGGAGTACTCGAAAGGGCCCTCGAACTCTCGATCGGTGAATGTCGAAGCGCTGGGGACGCTGAATACGACGCCACTGGGGATGGCTTGCACCGATTTATCCCGAGAGCACTTCCAATGGTATCCCAAAGGAATCCGTCTGTCAGCACCGGATCGATCGGACCCGGCATCGGTCGGAAGACCGTCGAGGCCGCAGAACGCGCTCAGTACAGCAGGATCTGCCTGGTCTGCGCGCCGTCGAAGCCGCCGATCGAGACGGCGACGTGGTACGACGCTCCGCCGCCGGGCGCGCGCGGCCGATTCTCCTGGTCGCAGGTCGCGACGTCCGAGCGCGTGCGGTCCCACTGGACAGGGGTCGCGCTCGTCACGGTCTGACCGGCCGAGAGCGTCACCACCATGCTGCTGGGGTCTTCCTGGCAGTCGGTGGACCTCCACCAGGTGTCGCTGCCGCTGGACACCGCGAACACCTGGGTGGTCGATCCGACGTCGATCGTGCAATCCGTCGCGCCCGTGTTCTTCAGAGAGATCGACAGCTGCGGCAGCGCGCCCGCGGGGTAGGTGTCGGCATCCGTGACCGCTTCGACCGCTACATCACCGGCCTGGCACGGCACCGCCGTGGGTGTCTCCTCCTCGGTCGGCTCGGGTGCCGGCGTCTCGGACGGGGTCGGAGTCGGGCTGTCGGTCGCCGGAGGCGCCGACGAGGTGGGCGCGGGTGCCGGTTCGGCGCCGGCATCCGTCCACGGTTGCGCGATCGCGAGCCAGACGCCGGCGGCGACGGCGAGGATCACCACGATCAGGCCGCCGAAGAAGACGATCCTGCGCCGCCGGTACACGGCCTCTGTCCTGCGACGACGAGCCATCACAGGTTCTTCAGCATGCGCGTGTTGCCGAGCGTGTTCGGCTTCACATGCGCGAGATCGAGGAACTCCGCGACACCCTCGTCGGGGCTGCGCAGCAGCTGCGAATACACGTCGGGGTCGACGACCTGCTCACCGATCGGCGAGAAACCGCGACGCGTGAAGAAGTCGACCTCGAAAGTGAGGCAGAACAGTCGGCGAAGTCCCAGCGCGACGGCGCGCTCCTCCAGCCCCTCCACCAGGGCGCGGCCCACGCCGTGGTGCAGCCAGTCGTCACGCACGATCAGTGTGCGCACCTCTCCGAGGTCCTCCCACATGACGTGCAGTGCACCGCATCCGATGAGTTCGCCGTCGCGCTCCGCCACGACGAACTCCTGCACGGCGCCGTACAGCACCGCGAGGTCCTTGCCGAGCAGGATGCGTCGCTCGACCAGCGGCTCCAGCAGGGTGTGGATGCCGAGGATGTCGGCGCTGCGCGCCGGGCGGACGGTGTACTCGCTCACGTGTCCAGCCTAAACTCGCGGCGCCGCGTGCCCTGTATTCGCGCGCTGGGCACGAAGAAGGGGGGGGGCC
>NZ_JBLVOB010000008.1:128919-133168 GCF_053543555.1 Microbacterium xerophyticum
CACCCGCCCTTCTCACATGCAGGGGTTACTCGCCCGAAGCCGCCGCCAGGTCGGGGCTCGAGGTGATCGCTCCGCCGGTGTTGATGCCGACCGAGACCTTCTCGCCGCGGGCGCTGGTCTCGAACTGGAACTTGCCGTCCGCAGCATCCACCTTCACGTGGTCGCCGGGGTTGAGCTCACCGTGGAGGATCTTCTCGGACAGCTGGTCCTCGATCTCGCGCTGCATCGCACGACGCAGCGGGCGGGCACCGAGTGCAGGGTCGAAACCGATCTCGATCAGACGCTCCTTGGCCGACTGCGACAGCTCCACGGTCATGTCACGGTCGAGCAGACGGTCGCTGAGGCGCTTGACGAACAGATCGACGATCTGCACGAGCTCTTCCTTCGACAGCTGCGGGAACACGATGACGTCGTCGACGCGGTTGAGGAACTCGGGCTTGAAGTGCCGCTTGAGTTCTTCGTCGACCTTGCCCTTCATCCGCTCGTAGCTCGTCTGCGCGTTGCCCTCGATCTGGAAGCCGACAGGTCCTCCGGCGATCGCGGACGATCCGAGGTTGGTCGTCATGATGATGACCGTGTTCTTGAAGTCCACCACGCGACCCTGACCGTCGGTGAGCCGACCCTCTTCGAGGATCTGCAGCAGCGAGTTGAAGATGTCGGGGTGCGCCTTCTCGATCTCGTCGAACAGCACGACCGAGAACGGCTTGCGGCGCACCTTCTCGGTGAGCTGGCCGCCCTCTTCGAAGCCGACGAACCCTGGAGGGGCGCCGAACAGCCTGGAGACGGTGTGCTTCTCACCGAACTCGCTCATGTCGAGCGAGATCAGTGCGCCCTCGTCGTCGAAGAGGAACTCGGCGAGCGCCTTGGCGAGCTCGGTCTTTCCGACACCGGTCGGGCCGGCGAAGATGAACGAGCCAGAGGGGCGCTTCGGGTCCTTCAGACCGGCGCGCTGGCGACGGATCGTGCGGGAGAGCGCCGCGATGGCCTCTTCCTGCCCGACGACGCGCTGGTGCAGCGCCTTCTCCATGAAGACGAGCCTGCTCGACTCCTCTTCCGTCAGCTTGAACACCGGGATGCCGGTGGCCTGTGCGAGAACCTCGGCGATCAGGCCCTCGTCGACCACTGCTGCGGTCGCGACGTCGCCGGAGCGCCACTGCTTCTCGAGGCGCAGACGCTCGGCGAGGAGGCTCTTCTCCTCATCGCGCAGGGCTGCGGCCTTCTCGAAGTCCTGCTCCTCGGATGCCGCTTCCTTCTGCTCGCGCACAGCGGCGATCTTGTCGTCGAATTCGCGCAGCTCTGGCGGGCTGGACAGGATCGACAGGCGCAGGCGTGCGCCGGCCTCGTCGATCAGGTCGATGGCCTTGTCCGGCAGGAACCGGTCGGCGACGTAGCGGTCGGCGAGGTTGGACGCCGCAACGATCGCGCCGTCGGTGATCTGCACCTTGTGGTGCGCCTCGTACCGATCGCGCAGTCCCTTGAGGATGTTGATCGTGTGCGGCAGGCTCGGCTCGGCGACCTGGATCGACTGGAAGCGGCGCTCGAGCGCAGCATCCTTCTCGAAGTGCTTGCGGTACTCGTCGAGCGTGGTCGCACCGATCGTCTGCAGCTCGCCACGGGCGAGGAGCGGCTTCAGGATGCTGGCCGCGTCGATCGCGCCCTCGGCGGCACCCGCACCCACGAGGGTGTGGATCTCGTCGATGAAGACGATGATGTCGCCGCGCGTGCGGATCTCCTTCGTGACCTTCTTCAGGCGCTCTTCGAAATCGCCGCGGTAGCGGGATCCTGCGATGAGCGAGCCGAGGTCGAGCGAGTAGAGCTGCTTGTCCTTCAACGTCTCGGGCACGTCGCCCTTGACGATCGCCTGGGCGAGGCCCTCGACGACGGCCGTCTTGCCGACGCCGGGCTCGCCGATCAGGACGGGGTTGTTCTTGGAGCGGCGGGAGAGGATCTGCATGACCCGCTCGATCTCCTTCTCGCGCCCGATCACCGGGTCGAGCTTGTTGTCGCGGGCGGCCTGGGTGAGGTTGCGTCCGAACTGGTCGAGCACGGCGGATCCGCCCTGGGCGGCCTGCTGGCTGTCGTTCGTGGTCGCGCCGACGGCGGCGGGCTCGCGGCCGGGGGCGCCGGAGAGCAGCTGGATGACCTGCTGGCGCACCTTGTTGAGATCTGCGCCGAGCTTGACGAGCACCTGGGCTGCGACGCCTTCGCCCTCGCGGATGAGGCCGAGCAGGATGTGCTCGGTGCCGATGTAGTTGTGGCCGAGCTGCAGCGCTTCGCGAAGGCTCAGCTCAAGCACCTTCTTGGCGCGCGGCGTGAACGGGATGTGGCCGGTCGGCTGCTGCTGGCCCTGACCGATGATGTCCTGCACCTGCTCGCGCACGGCGTCGAGGGAGATGCCCAGACTCTCGAGAGCCTTGGCGGCGACGCCTTCGCCCTCGTGGATGAGGCCGAGCAGGATGTGCTCGGTGCCGATGTAGTTGTGGCCGAGCTGCAGCGCTTCGCGAAGGCTCAGCTCAAGCACCTTCTTGGCGCGCGGCGTGAACGGGATGTGGCCGGTCGGCTGCTGCTGGCCCTGACCGATGATGTCCTGCACCTGCTCGCGCACGGCGTCGAGGGAGATGCCCAGACTCTCGAGAGCCTTGGCGGCGACGCCTTCGCCCTCGTGGATGAGGCCGAGCAGGATGTGCTCGGTGCCGATGTAGTTGTGGTTGAGCATCTTCGCCTCTTCTTGGGCGAGGACGACGACACGACGGGCTCGGTCTGTGAATCTCTCGAACATTGTCAACTCCTTGGTTCGCACGGGGCGAATGCACTGACGCCAGACGGCTCTTCAGCGCCTGTACATCGAGAGTAACGAGCGATCGGGGTCGATAAGCCCGTGTTCGCCGTCGGCATACCCCGCGACGGCGTCTGGCGAGCGGATGCGTCGATGAGGGTTGACGGCATTATCGACAGTCGTTATGTTAACGGAAGTCGATAACAACGATATTCGATATGGAGGTTCACATGGACACGCGCGACGGACGCCCGTCCTTCAGCGAAGCGGTGGCGTTGGGCCTGGTCGCCACAGGCGCTGTGAGCATCGGGATCGCGTCGATCTTCGGCGCCGTGGGGGCAGGGTTCGAGATCTTCGGTTCACCGGTTGCGGTGGTCCTGCCTGTGAACGGCGCGGAGATGACGTCGCTTGCGGATGCGGACGGGGTCGCTGCGGCGGAGTACACGCAGTCGCTCGTGTCGTTCGAGACGCTGGATGCCGGAACCCGCTGGCTGCTGCTCGCAGAGGCCGCGCTTCCTGCTGTGGCGACCGTGATCATGTGCGCTGCGCTGTGGTGGCTGGGGCTGTCGCTGATCCGGCAGCGGGCTTTCCGGCGGTCGATGGTCCCGATGCTGGCGACAGCCGCGTTCGCTCTCATCGTGACGGGGATGATCGGACCGTTGCTGGGTGCGATCGCTCGTGCTCAGGCGGTCGAGCAGCTCACGGCATCCGGCGCCGACACGGACGGGTTCTGGATGTTCCTGTACGAATTGAACCCCGCGTCGATCGGGTGGGGCATCGCGCTGGCACTCGTGGGCACGGCGTTCGAGGTCGGTCGACGGCTGCAGCGCGAGACGGAAGGACTGGTGTGATGATCGAGCCCGACCCCACCACGATCCGTTCCGAGCGGATCGATGCCTTCAACGTCCTGCTCCTCGGAATCTCCGTCGCCGTCATCGCCTGCATCCTGATCAGCCTGCGAGTGGTCAGCACATTCCGCCCTGAGGGGATCGCCTGGACGATCGATACAGACGAACAGACGGTCGAGGCGACCGTCGACTCAGGGGCGGGGTCGATCGCTGGCATCGTCTCTTCTGTAACGGTGATCGTGCCGAACGTGAACGGGTGGTCGGTCGCAGCCATCATCGCCTCTCTCGCACTCGTCACCCTCGCGGTACTGCTCGTGATCGCGTGCGTCATGCGCATCGCGTGGAGTTTCCTGCGAGGGCGGTTCTTCAGCGAAGGCACGGCGCGCAGCTTCGAGGTCGCGGGCAGCACGATCGTCTTCGCTCCGTGCGGTCTTCTGTCGCTCGATACCGCGGGACGCAGTGGGGTGCTCCAGGCGCTTGACATCGCCGGCGCCGAACCGGTGCATCCGACCGCAGCGTGGGCGTTGCTCCCGTACATCGCCGTCGGCGTGTCGGTGATCCTCATCGGCACCGCGTTCCGACGCGGCATCCGCCTGCAGCGCGAGACGGAAGGACTGGTGTGATG
>NZ_JBLVOB010000009.1:0-40010 GCF_053543555.1 Microbacterium xerophyticum
GCGCAACCCTCGTTCTATGTTGCCAGCACGTAATGGTGGGAACTCATGGGATACTGCCGGGGTCAACTCGGAGGAAGGTGGGGATGACGTCAAATCATCATGCCCCTTATGTCTTGGGCTTCACGCATGCTACAATGGCCGGTACAATGGGCTGCAATACCGTGAGGTGGAGCGAATCCCAAAAAGCCGGTCCCAGTTCGGATTGAGGTCTGCAACTCGACCTCATGAAGTCGGAGTCGCTAGTAATCGCAGATCAGCAACGCTGCGGTGAATACGTTCCCGGGTCTTGTACACACCGCCCGTCAAGTCATGAAAGTCGGTAACACCTGAAGCCGGTGGCCTAACCCCTCGGGGAGGGAGCTGTCGAAGGTGGGATCGGTAATTAGGACTAAGTCGTAACAAGGTAGCCGTACCGGAAGGTGCGGCTGGATCACCTCCTTTCTAAGGAGCAACTGCACATCTTCGGGTGTGACAGAGCCCAGATCAGAACATACGTTTCTGCTGGGAGCTCATGGGTGGAACATTTGACATGGCATTCGGATCGAGAGTGATTCTTAGTACGTGGCTTCGGCTACTGGAACGGGGTCCTTGAGGGAAGGGTGTCTGCACGCTGTTGGGTCCTGAGGGACCGGAACCGATCGTTTGGTCGGGACTGTACCTCTGGACCTTTTCCTGTTTCCGGTTTTGGCTGGTTGTGGGGAGGGGTACCGCCCGTACTTTGAGAACTACACAGTGGACGCGAGCATCTTGCAGCTGATCTTCGGATCGGTTGCACAAGATGATCTTAAAGATCATTAGTCAATTTCAGACACACACCTTCGGGTGTGGGTCGAGTTTTGATTCAATCTCATGTGATTTCAAGTCTTTAAGAGCAAACGGTGGATGCCTTGGCATCTGGAGCCGAAGAAGGACGTAGCAATCTGCGATAAGCCTCGGGGAACTGATAAGCAAGTTTTGATCCGAGGGTGTCCGAATGGGGAAACCCCGCTGGGCGGCGTGCCGACCTAGTGACTCCCGCCTGAATATATAGGGCGGGTAGAGGGAACGTGGGGAAGTGAAACATCTCAGTACCCACAGGAAGAGAAAGCAACCGCGATTCCGTTAGTAGTGGCGAGCGAAACCGGATCAGGCTAAACCGAGTGTGTGTGATATCCGGCAGGAGTTGCATATTCGGGGTTGTGGGACTCACCTGTCATCTCTGCCGAGGTGGCGACGTTACAGAAGCGTATAGACGAACGGTCTTGAAAGGCCGGTCATAGAGGGTGCCAACCCCGTAGTCGAAATGCGTGTTCTGGCGTGGAGAGTATCCCAAGTAGCACGGGGCCCGAGAAATCCCGTGTGAATCTGTCAGGACCACCTGATAAGCCTAAATACTTCCAGATGACCGATAGCGGACAAGTACCGTGAGGGAAAGGTGAAAAGTACCCCGGGAGGGGAGTGAAATAGTACCTGAAACCGTTTGCTTACAAACCGTTGGAGCCTCCTTAGTAGGGGTGACAGCGTGCCTTTTGAAGAATGAGCCTGCGAGTTAGCGATATGTGGCGAGGTTAACCCGTGTGGGGTAGCCGTAGCGAAAGCGAGTCTGAATAGGGCGATTCAGTCGCATGTCCTAGACCCGAAGCGAAGTGATCTATCCATGGCCAGGTTGAAGCGTGTGTAAGAGCACGTGGAGGACCGAACCCACTTAGGTTGAAAACTGAGGGGATGAGCTGTGGATAGGGGTGAAAGGCCAATCAAACTTCGTGATAGCTGGTTCTCTCCGAAATGCATTTAGGTGCAGCGTTGCGTGTTTCTTGCCGGAGGTAGAGCTACTGGATGGCCGATGGGCCCTACAAGGTTACTGACGTCAGCCAAACTCCGAATGCCGGTAAGTGAGAGCGCAGCAGTGAGACTGTGGGGGATAAGCTTCATAGTCGAGAGGGAAACAACCCAGACCACCAACTAAGGTCCCTAAGCGCGTGCTAAGTGGGAAAGGATGTGGAGTTGCTGTGACAACCAGGAGGTTGGCTTAGAAGCAGCCACCCTTGAAAGAGTGCGTAATAGCTCACTGGTCAAGTGATTCCGCGCCGACAATGTAACGGGGCTCAAGCACGCCACCGAAGTTGTGGCATTGACATTATTGGTAGGCCTTCGTGGTCCAGCCGTGTTGATGGGTAGGAGAGCGTCGTGTGGCCAGCGAAGCGGCGGAGTGATCCAGCCGTGGAGGCTACACGAGTGAGAATGCAGGCATGAGTAGCGAAAGACGTGTGAGAAACACGTCCTCCGAAAGACCAAGGGTTCCAGGGTCAAGCTAATCTTCCCTGGGTAAGTCGGGACCTAAGGCGAGGCCGACAGGCGTAGTCGATGGACAACGGGTTGATATTCCCGTACCGGCGAAGAACCGCCCAAGCTAATCCAGTGGTGCTAAGTATCTGAATCCTCATGACCGGATCCCTTCGGGGTGATGGGGTGAGGCCTAGCGTACGACCCCATGCTGGTGCGGTTAGCGTATTAACAGGTGTGACGCAGGAAGGTAGTCCAAGCCAGGCGATGGTAGTCCTGGTGCAAGTGTGTAGGCCGAGTCGTAGGCAAATCCGCGACTCACATAGGCTGAGACATGATGCGGATAAAAAGTGGATGATCCTATGCTGCCAAGAAAAGCATCGACGCGAGGTTCTAGCCGCCCGTACCCCAAACCGACTCAGGTGGTCAGGTAGAGAATACCAAGGAGATCGAGAGAATCGTGGTTAAGGAACTCGGCAAAATGCCCCCGTAACTTCGGGAGAAGGGGGGCCATCCACTTATACGGACTTGCTCCGAAAAGGGTGTGGTGGCCGCAGAGACTAGTGGGTAGCGACTGTTTACTAAAAACACAGGTCCGTGCCAAGTCGCAAGACGATGTATACGGACTGACGCCTGCCCGGTGCTGGAAGGTTAAGAGGACCGGTTAGCCGCAAGGCGAAGCTGAGAATTTAAGCCCCAGTAAACGGCGGTGGTAACTATAACCATCCTAAGGTAGCGAAATTCCTTGTCGGGTAAGTTCCGACCTGCACGAATGGCGTAACGACTTCCCAACTGTCTCAACCGCGAACTCGGCGAAATTGCATTACGAGTAAAGATGCTCGTTACGCGCAGCAGGACGGAAAGACCCCGTGACCTTTACTACAGCTTTGTATTGGTGTTCGGTGTGGCTTGTGTAGGATAGGTGGGAGACTGTGAAGCCATGACGCCAGTTATGGTGGAGTCATTGTTGAAATACCACTCTGGTCACTCTGGATATCTAACTTCGAACCGTGATCCGGTTCAGGGACAGTGCATGGTGGGTAGTTTAACTGGGGCGGTTGCCTCCCAAAAAGTAACGGAGGCGCCCAAAGGTTCCCTCAACCTGGTTGGTAATCAGGTGGCGAGTGTAAGTGCACAAGGGAGCTTGACTGTGAGACTGACAGGTCGAGCAGGGACGAAAGTCGGGACTAGTGATCCGGCAGTGGCTTGTGGAAGCGCTGTCGCTCAACGGATAAAAGGTACCTCGGGGATAACAGGCTGATCTTGCCCAAGAGTCCATATCGACGGCATGGTTTGGCACCTCGATGTCGGCTCGTCGCATCCTGGGGCTGGAGTAGGTCCCAAGGGTTGGGCTGTTCGCCCATTAAAGCGGTACGCGAGCTGGGTTTAGAACGTCGTGAGACAGTTCGGTCCCTATCCGCTGCGCGCGTAGGAAGTTTGAGAGGATCTGACCCTAGTACGAGAGGACCGGGTTGGACGAACCTCTGGTGTGTCAGTTGTTCCGCCAGGAGCACCGCTGATTAGCTACGTTCGGGATGGATAACCGCTGAAAGCATCTAAGCGGGAAGCCGGCCTCAAGATGAGACTTCCATACCTTCGGGTGAGAGGCTCCCAGCCAGACTACTGGGTTGATAGGCCAGATGTGGAAGCGCAGCAATGCGTGCAGCTGACTGGTACTAATAAGCCGATGACTTGATAACACACCGATTTTGTTGGTGCTACGCGTCCACTGAGTGGTTCTCGATGTACGGTCGAGAACCCTAACAAGCACGTTCACGCGTGTCTTTTAGGTTTTTGAAACATCAATAGTGTTTCGGCGGCCATAGCGTGAGGGAAACGCCCGGTCACATTCCGAACCCGGAAGCTAAGCCTCACAGCGCCGATGGTACTGCAGGGGGGACCCTGTGGGAGAGTAGGACACCGCCGAACTTCTTCTAAACAAAATGGCCACCCAACGCAGGGTGGCCATTTTGCGTTAACCGTCCTTATGTCGGTTCGCCATCATCTGCCTGGCGGACCGTCCACCACGGTCGGGATGTACTCGAGCAGCTGGGTGCGGTGATCGAAGGTGCGCTCCTCTACGAGTTCGAGCGTCACGTCCGGATAGCCGTCGAAGATGCGGTCTCGACCGCTCGCCCCGGTGATGACGGGGAAGATCACGACCCGATAGCGGTCGACCAGACCCGCTTTCAACAGCGACCGGCACAGCGCGATGCTGCCGATCGTGTGCAGCGGCTGCGCCGACTCGTCCTTGAGTCGTCGCACGTATGCGACGGCATCCGTATCCACGAGTGTCGAGTTCGCCCATATCAACGGGGCATCGAGCGAGGACGAGAAGACGTACTTGTGTATGTCGTTGAGCACGTCAGTGCCCGGTTCGCCTCCGGCTGTGAGCTCTGACATGACGCGGTACGTCGTCGCCCCCATCAGCAGAGGGGCGCCGCTGTCGGGCGCCTGTTCCAGCCAGTCGAGGTACTCGGGGCTCTCCATCCCCCACCATCCGGGCCAGCCCACTGCGGAGCCGAAGCCGTCGAGGGAGCAGATGAAGTCGATCGTCAGAGTCTGCATGTCGTCTCCTTCGCTTCGCGCAGGAGTCTAGAACCTTCACCGGCTCGTGAACAGGGGCACCACGAGGCTCACAGCGATCGCGATCATGATGACGGCGATGACGCCGTCGAGGATGCGCCACGCCCGAGGCGTGTCCAACCAGCGGGCGAGCCAGCGCGCGCCGTATCCGAGGGCGGTGAACCAGAGTACGCTCGCGACGATCGCGCCCGCGGCGAACACCCAGCGTCCTTCACCGTGGGTGGCCGCGATGGATCCGAGCATCAGGACCGTGTCGAGATAGACGTGAGGATTCAGCCATGTCAGTGCGAGAGCTACGGCGATGACGGTCGCCAGTCGTCCTTCCCGCTTCTCGCCGCCGTCCGCGCGCAGGGTCTGGTCCGTTCCTCGCCATGCCCGCCGTGCAGCGCGCAGGCCGTATCCGAGCAGGACCACCGCGCCGAGAACGCGCGCCGCATCGACCAGCCACGGCACGCTCTCGACGACGAAGCCGAGACCGGCGACACCCGTCGCGATGAGCACGGCGTCCGACAGGGCGCAGATGAGGACGACGGCCAGTACGTGCTCGCGTCTGATTCCCTGGCGCAGCACGAAGACGTTCTGAGCGCCGATGGCGATGATGAGGGAGAGGCCCAGCCCGAGGCCGGCGAAGAACGAGATCACCCTTCGACGTTACGAGCGCAACAGCATTAGCACCAGCTAACGGTTCTTACTCACCATTAGCATGGCTTACATGGCGAGCATCTCACCGGAACTGGCATCGACGATTGCGGCGATCGTCGATGAGGGCAGCCTCGATGCGGCCGCGCGCGCATTGCACATCACCCCGTCCGCGGTGAGTCAGCGGCTCAAGAGTCTCGAACAGCAGCTCGGCCAAGTGCTCATCGTCCGTGGCCGCCCGGCCAGGATGACGGCCGCCGGCGAATCGGTCGTGCGGATGGCGCGTCAGATCGCCCTGCTCGAGCACGATGCCCTGTCGGCCCTCGGACTCGACGCGATCGGCGACCGCGTCAGCATCCCTCTCGCGGTCAATGCCGATTCCATGGCCACCTGGTTCCTTCCGCCGCTCGCGCGCCTCGCGGAGGAGCACGACATCGACTTCGATCTGCACCGGGACGACCAGACCTTCACCGCGCGACTGCTCGAGTCGGGGGAGGTCATGGCTGCGGTGACCTCCGAGCATGCTCCGGTCGCGGGATGCACCGTCGCGCCGCTCGGAGTGCTGCGCTACGAGGCGATGGCGACCCCCGCCTTCGTGGCGCGATGGTTCCCTGACGGCGCCACTGAGGCCGCGCTGCGCCGCGCGCCGTTCGTCGACTTCGATCGGCGCGACACCCTGCAGCACACCTGGCTGCGCTCTCGCGGACTGGACGAGCACGGCATCCCTCGCCACTACGTGCCCGCGTCGTACGACTACGCGCAGGCCGTGCTGCTCGGTCTGGGGTGGGGCATGCTGCCCGGTTCGCAGGCGACCGAGGCCGCGGCGGCCGGTACGGCGATCCCGCTGGGCGGAGAACCGATCAGCGTGCCGCTGTACTGGCAGCAGTGGAACCTGCGGTCCGTGCTGCTCGATGCGATCGCGGCGGAGATCATCGCGGAAGCCGGGCGGGTCCTGGGCTGACGCGGTCGCGGCGCTCAGTCGGCGAGGGCGAGTGCGCGGAACGCATCGCGTTCGCGCAGCGATTCGCGTCGGCTGGCTGCGGCTGCGACGGCGGCACCGGGTGGACGCTGCCCCGTCGTGCGGTGGTAGAGCTCGTCGATCAGCCGCGTCGCGAGGGAGACGAGCTGGCCGATCTCCTTCTCGTCGCGATCGATCCACACGCAGCGCGGCTCGTCGTGGATCGGGCGGAAGCTGTCGTGCTCCTCCCAGACGAACAGGGTGCGCTCCGCGCCGAGCACGTGCTGCTGCCACCACACCTGGCGCAGATATGTGCGCGGGATCGTGCGCCAGTTCTTGTTCGTGGTCTTGATCTCGGCGAGCAGGATGCGCCCGTCGCGGTCCTGCACGATGCCGTCCGGCGTCGCCAGATGACGGTGCTCCGCCTCTGCCCGGAACAGCGCCGATGACGGGTGGATGCCGTGCGTCCCCGCCACCCAGGAGGCGATCTCAGGTTCACGGCGACGCCCATGGTCGGTGTAGGCGTTCCCTCCGAAGTGGGCACCGCCTCCGAGCTTCGCGTCTGCGGCGCGGATGATCGACTTCTCGCCGGAGAGCCCTGCGACGTCGGTCGCGGTGATCCCGCGGGTGCGTGCCCTGAGCCAGGCGACGCGGTCACGGGAGTCCGCGACGATACGAGCCTGCAGTTCGGGAGTCACCATTCGAGATTACCCGCGGCCTCGGACGCGCAGGACCAGCCGCGCCGGGGTGCGCCGCCTCCGGATCTCAGCCGGCGGCCGGCCAGCCGGCCGGGCCGCGCGAGCCCACGGAGTACTCCTCGAGCGGCACCTTGTCCGCCTTCCACGCATCCAGGACCGGTTGCACGATGCGCCAGCACTCCTCGGCTGCGTCGCCCCGCACTGCGAGGACGGGATCGGCGTCGAGGATGCACGAGAGCACCTCGGCGTACGCCTTGAGCGCCCCGGGACCGAGCTCAGCCGACATCGTCGTCCGTTCCAGCTCGAACGGGTCGGCCTCGCCGTTGACGTTGAGCTCGAGCGAGATCTCGGCCGTGCCGAGCGAGAACCGCAATACGGCACCCTCGGCTTCGCCGTGGAGGCCGACCGGCACGTGGCGCACGGGACGGAAGCGCACGACGATCTCACGCGAGGGTTCGCCGATGGCCTTGCCCGAGCGCAACGTGATCGGCACACCCGCCCAGCGGGCGTTGCGCACTTCGAAGGTCGCCGCTCCCAGCGTCTCGGTGTTTCGTGCTGGATCGACATCCGGTTCGTCGACGTACGAGGGGAAGGTGCGGTCGCCGACGCTGCCGGCCGTGTACCTCGCCCGGTAGGAGTTGTGCACCGGGTCGTCCTGCCACACCGATGTCGCCCGCAGCACGGCCGTCGTCGCGGCACGGAAGTCGACCTCGTCGAGGGTCGCGGGCTCTTCCATCGCGAACACCGCCATCACCTGCAGCAGATGGCTCTGGATCATGTCGACGAAGGCGCCGGCATGATCGTAATATCCCGCGCGACCCTCAAGGCCGAGGGACTCGTCGTACGTGATCGACACCGATTCGATGTCCGTCGCTGACCACAGCGGCTCGAGCACACGATTGGCGAAACGCACCCCGAGCAGGTTCAGGGTCGTGGAACGTCCGAGGAAGTGATCTATGCGGAACACCTGGCTCTCCGGCACGAGCAGCGCGAGGCGCTCATTGAGCGCTCTGGCGCTGTCCTCGTCGACGCCGAACGGCTTCTCGAGTGCGAGCACGACTCCCGTGGGGAGATCGATCGCCGCCATCGCGGCGCAGGCCGCTGCGGCGACGGACGGCGGCACGGCGAAGTAGAGCGCGAGCGGGGCTTCGCGCCCGTCGAGAAGCGTCTTCAGATCGTCGGCCGTGGTGATGTCGGCGCGGTGGTACTCGGTCTCCACGCGCGCCATCGCATCCGCGGCATCCGATGACGTGAACGCGATCTGCACGACGTCGCGCCACTTGTCATCGGTCCAGTCGTCCATACCGGCGCCGATCAGCTGCACCGTGCGCGTGGGCTCGGTCATCAGCAGCTGGCCCAGTGCGGGCAGCAGCAGCCGGGAGGTGAGGTCGCCGGATGCCCCGAAGATCATGAGTGCGGTGTGGTCGGCCATGCGGCCCACCGTAGTCGGCGCAGAGAGATCGCAACAGGTCTGGATCGCATGCACGGTCACTGCCAGACTCGGACGGATGCCATCTCCGATCGAAGACTACGCACTGCTCAGCGACTGCCGCACGGCGGCCCTCGTCTCGAGGGACGGAAGCGTCGACTGGCTCTGCCTGCCGCGCTTCGATTCGCCGTCGATCTTCGGAGCGCTGTTGGGTGACCCGACCCACGGATGCTGGACGCTGCGGCCGAGCGATGAAGACGCGACGGTGAGCCGGCAGTATCTGCCGGACACCTTCATCCTCGTCACTCGATGGGAGAGCGCGGCAGGCGTCGCGGAGGTGCACGAGTTCATGCCCATGAGCTCTCACCGCACCGACGTGGTGCGACGGGTGATCGGCATCTCGGGCACCGTCGAGTTCCGTACCGAGTTGCGGATGCACTTCGACTACGCGAGGGCGCTGCCGTGGGTGCGCCAGGTGGGAACCTCATCCGCACCAGCGCTGAGGGCGACAGCAGGGCCGGATGCCGTGATCGTCCGCGGCGTCGCGCTCTCCGCATCCGATCACGTCCACACCGGCGACGTCACCGTCTCCGAGGGCGAGGAGCGCGCGCTCACCCTCACCTGGTTCCTCTCGCACGAGAGCGCACCTGAGCCGCTCGACATCGAAGCGGCGGTGGCGAGGACGCGCGCGTGGTGGCAGGGATGGGCCAGCGGCATCGAGCACGACGGGCCGCATCGAGAGACGGTGGTCCGCTCACTGCTCGTGCTGCGCGCGCTCACCAATCGCGACACCGGCGGCATCGTCGCGGCCGCGACCACCTCGCTCCCGGAGGACTTCGGAGGATCGCGGAACTGGGACTACCGCTACGTGTGGCTGCGCGACGCCGCGCTGACTCTCGAGGTGCTGATCTCGCACGGGTTCCTGCACGAGGCGCAGCACTGGCGGCTGTGGCTGCTGAGGGCGGTGGCGGGCGATCCGGCCGAAGTGCAGATCATGTACGGCATCGCGGGCGAGCGCGACCTCACCGAACGTGAGCTCAGCTGCCTGCCTGGCTACGACGGCGCGTCCCCCGTGCGCATCGGCAACGGTGCGGTGGACCAGTATCAGGGCGACGTCATCGGCGAGGTGCTCGTGGCTCTCGAGGCGGCGCGCATCGCCGGACTCGAGGAGTCCACCTTCTCGTGGCCGCTGCAGCGTGCGCTGCTCCAACGCGTCATCGCGGGAATGGACCGACCGGACAACGGCATCTGGGAGATCAGGGGCGAGCCGCAGTGGTTCACGCACTCGCGCGTGATGATGTGGGCGGCGCTCGATCGCGGCGTCCGCGCGGTTCGCGAGCACGGTCTGACCGGTGACGCAGATCGGTGGACCGAGATGCGCGATCGCCTGCGGGCCGAGATCGACGATCGCGGCGTCCATGCCGACGGCTACTTCGTGCAGCACTACGACTCCGACGAGGTCGATGCCTCGCTGCTGGTCCTGCCGCAGGTCGGGTACTGCGAAGCAGACGATCCGCGGATGACGCGCACGGTCGCGCAGATGGAGCGCACTCTCCTGCGTGGCGGCCTGCTGATGCGCTACCGCACGACGAGCGGGGTCGACGGGCTCGAGGGAGGGGAGCATCCGTTCCTCGCCTGCAGCTTCTGGCTCGTGGAGCAGTACGCCGCGAGTGGCCGACTGCGGGATGCCGAAGCGCTGATGGTGCGACTGGTCGCGCTGGCGAACGACGTCGGGCTGCTCTCGGAGGAGTACGACATCGAGGGCGCCAGGCATGCGGGGAACACGCCGCAGGCGCTTTCCCACCTCGCGATGGTCCGCGCGGCCGACGCGCTCGCCGGCCACACCGGGCGTGCGGCCGACCGTCGCTGAGACGCCGGGCGGCGCCGATTTGGGGGACGCGAAGAGATGTCGTATCCTTGGATCAACCGAAGACCGCCGGTCATCGTGATGCGCGCAAGCGCAGCATGATCGAAGCACTGCTCAGCAGGGGCCCGCGCAGGTGTCACGAACAGTTTCTGAAGCTCCGTGCGCTTGCGCCGGAGCTTTTTTGTTTGGCTTGTGGGGTGGTCGAGGTCGATGCCCCACCACCGTGCGGCATCTCGTACCCACCAAGGAGTGACCATGGCGCAGAAGGATGCATCGGTTGCCGAGCTCACGAAGTCATTCGAGAACTCGAACGCCGTCCTGCTGACCGAGTACCGCGGTCTGACGGTTGCCCAGCTCAAGGAGCTGCGTAACAGCATCCGTCAGGACGCTGAGTACGCCGTGGTGAAGAACACGCTGACCAAGATCGCCGCCAACAAGGCCGGCATCTCTGCGCTGGACGATGACCTCAAGGGTCCGTCGGCTGTCGCATTCGTGCACGGTGACTTCGTCGCCACTGCGAAGGCTCTTCGTGATTTCGCCAAGGCCAACCCGCTTCTCGTGATCAAGGGCGGCGTTTTCGAGGGCAATGCCCTCAGCGCCGACGAGGTCAACAAGTACGCCTCGCTCGAGAGCCGTGAGGTTCTGCTGGCGAAGGCTGCGGGCATGATGAAGGCGACGATGGGCAAGGCTGCCGCCACCATCGACGCGCTTCGCGAAAAGCTGGAGACCGCACAGGCCGCGTGAGCGACCGGCGTTCTCTTTCCACAAACCCCATCAATCTAGGAGATACATCATGGCTAAGCTCACCACCGAGCAGCTGCTCGAGCAGTTCGCCGACCTGACCCTCGTCGAGCTCAGCGAGTTCGTCAAGGCGTTCGAGGAGAAGTTCGACGTCACCGCTGCCGCTCCCGTCGCCGTTGCCGGCGCCGGTGGCGCAGGCGCTGCTGAAGAGGTTGAGGAGAAGGACTCCTTCGACGTCATCCTCGAGGCTGCCGGCGACAAGAAGATCCAGGTCATCAAGGCTGTCCGCGAGCTCACCTCGCTCGGCCTCGGCGAGGCGAAGGCTGTCGTCGACGGCGCTCCGAAGGCTGTCCTTGAGGGCGCCAACAAGGAGACGGCCGAGAAGGCCAAGGAGACCCTCGAGGCTGCCGGCGCGACCGTCACCCTCAAGTGAGCCGAGGCGGGTCGACCGCCTCACTCATTCGAATGCCCCCGGCCTGTGCCCGGGGCATTCGTGCGTTCAGGTGGTAACGTCAACGCGGCGCGGCGGAGGAATTGCGCACGACCAGAGCGGATGCCGCGACGACGTGCTCGACCCCGGCGTCCGGATGTGCGAGCTGATGAAGCAGCAGTCCCACTGCTGCCACGCCCTGATCCCGCGGCTGCTGCCGGATGGTCGTCAGGGCGAACATCTCCGCATGCTGATGGTCGTCGATGCCGACCACACTCAGTTCGGTGGGTACGGCGATCCCCAGTCGCCGGGCGGCGATGATGGCGCTGATCGCCGTCTCGTCGCACACTCCGACGACAGCGCTCGGGCGAGTGCGCCGGTCGCCGAGCAGATCGACAGCGCTCTGATATCCGCTGGGCATGTCGCTCGCCGCCGGGCTCACACTGATGCGGGCGCCGAGCCCCGCGGCATCCATCGCCTCTCGATAGCCCTGCAGGCGTCGCGCGTCGCCGAACCCCGCGTTCGCGTCATCGTCCGACGCGCCGATGAATGCGATCGCCTCGTGGCCGAGGTCGATCAGGTGCTCGGTCGCTATCCGACCGGCGGCGGCGTCATCGATCGACACCGAGCTCGTGCCGGCGTGGTACGGGCCGACGGTGACCAACGGGCGATCCAGCGCCGACAGGCGTTCCAGCTCGTGGCTGCGCGGCTGGATCCCCACGGCGATGATGCCGTCGAACCGTCTGCGGGGGAGTACGGCTTCGAAGACCCGATCCCTGGTGGGCGAGCCTTCCGGCACGCCGTAGAGCGCGAGGTCGTAGTCGTGCGCGAGCAGGGCGCTCTGGACGCCCGACAGCAGCTCCGAGAAGTACCATCGACCGACCGTCGGCAGGATCACGCCGATCGTCGACGTGCGACCCGTGGCGAGGCTGGTCGCCGAGGAGTGCGCGACGTACGACAGCTCACTCGCTGCGGCCGACACCAGCGCCCTCGTCTCCGCTGAGACGTATCCGCGTCCGCTCAGTGCGCGGCTGGCCGTGGCCTTGGAGACGCCGGCGCGCGCCGCGACATCCGCGATCGTGCTCATGCATCCTCCTCGATGACGGCAGCCCAGGGGCGCGCCCCTGGCACAGCGTAGTCGCGTGTCCCCTGAAAAGGAACCGGTTCCAGTCGAGACGCCGGGGAGCGCTCCCATATTCGATCGGCGCGCACCACCAAAGGTTGTCAGCTTGTGATGTGCGGCCATTGTGCCGCGCGAGCATGGCCAGTAGGTTGGGCCTGGAATCGGTTCCCGATCCGCTCGCTCTCGAGCAGGCGGCTCGCATGGGGACGTGAACTCGAAGAGGAGAAGTCACATGGGACTGTCACAGCGTAATCGGCGCCTTGCGCCGCTCGCCCTGATCGGGGCCGCGGGCATCGCGCTTGCGGGGTGCGGGGCTCCAGGCGCGCCCGAGGGTGGCGGCGACGGGGGCGACGGGGGAAGCGGCACGGTCACGATCTACGGCACCATCGTCGACGCTGAAGCCGAACTGCTGCAGGAGTCGTGGGCCGACTGGGCTGAAGAGAACGACATCGAGATCAAGTACGAGGGCAGTCAGGACTTCGAGACGCAGCTCGGCACCCGTGCACAGGGCGGCAACCCGCCGGATATCGCGATCTTCCCGCAGCCCGGTCTGTTCGCTGACTTCGCTTCGCGTGATTTCCTCAAGCCTGCACCGGAAGAGGTCGCCAGCAACGCGAACGAGTACTGGACCGAGGACTGGGTGAACTACGGCACCTACGACGGCACGTTCTACGGCGCACCGCTCATGGCCAACGTCAAGGGCTGGATCTGGTACTCGCCGACCAAGTTCGCGGAGTGGGGAGTCGAGGTGCCCGAGACTCTGGGCGACCTGACTGCTCTCACCGAGACCATCCAGGCGGCGACCGGCACCCCGGCGTGGTGTGCCGGCTTCGAATCCGGCACAGCCACGGGCTGGCCGGGGACGGACTGGATCGAGGACTACGTGCTCCGCCAGGCGGGTCCGGATGTATACGACCAGTGGGTGACAAACGAGGTACCCTTCACCGATCCGCAGATCAAGACCGCATTCGACTCGGTCGGCGAGGTCCTCCTGAACCCGGCGAACGTCAACGCCGGATTCGGCGACGTCCGGTCGATCAACTCGACGGCTTTCGGTGATGTGGCACCGAAGGTCGCCGACGGTTCGTGCGCTCTGACGCACCAGGCATCGTTCCTGTCGGGCTTCTTCCCCGAGGGGACGACAATCGCCGAGGACGGCGATGTGTGGGCGTTCATGCTGCCAGGTGAGAGCGCGGACGAGAAGGCTGTGACGGGTGCCGGTGAGATCGTCGGTGCATTCAGTGACAGCGAGGCCACCCAGAAGGTGCTGGCGTATCTCTCCAGCCCTGAGTGGGCGAACAGCCGCGTCAGCCTCGGCGGCGTGACGTCGGCGAACAACGGACTCGAGCCCGACGCAGCGCAGGACCCGATCCTCCAGGAGACGATCAAGATCCTGCAGGACCCCGACACCACGTTCCGCTTCGACGCCAGTGACCTGATGCCGGGTGCTGTCGGTGCCGGTACGTTCTGGAAGGGCATGGTCGCATGGGTCAACGGCACGTCGACCGACGAGGTCCTCGAGCAGATCGAGACGGGCTGGCCCGCCGGCTGACCCGATGCGGGCGGGTCGCCTTCGGGCGGCCCGTCCGGTACGGCCCATGCGACGGCGCGTGGACCGCTGATGACCTGCACGCTGTTGTAAAGGGGACTCCGTGACCGCGATCGAATTCTTCGGATGGATCGGCTCGCTGCCGCCGGTCCTGCAGGCGGTGGCCGTCGTCATCGCCTTCGGGCTGGTGGTGGCCATCATCCTTCTGCTCGTCGACATCGCCCCGCGGACCGGGAAGATGTACACCGTCATCCGGCTGGCCATGTGCCTGCTCGTGCCGCTCGCGGTGATGTGGTTCTTCCGCTCCTACTACTGGGCGATCGGCGCCGCCGTCGTGGTCGGGGCGGTGTTCTTCCTGCTCGACTACCGCTCCAAGTCCGGAAAGGGATATCTCATCCAGCTCGTCGCGTTCATGGCGCCGGCGTTCTTGTTGCTGCTGGTGGGCCTCGTCCTGCCGTCGCTGCAGACGATGGCGGCGTCGTTCATGAACTCGTCGGGGAAGTCGTTCGTCGGCCTCGCGAACTACACCTGGATATTCGGGCAGCCGGACGGCATCCGCGTCGTGGTCAACACGATCGTCTGGGTGCTGATCGTTCCGACCGTGTCGACGATCGTCGGACTCGCTTACGCCGTTTTCATCGATCGCACACGCGGCGAGAAGATCTACAAGGTTCTCGTCTTCATGCCGATGGCGATCTCGTTCGTCGGTGCCGGCATCATCTGGCGCTTCATGTACGAGTACCGCGGCCCGCAATTCGAACAGATCGGGCTTCTCAACCAGCTCCTGGTCTGGTTCGGCGCTGAGCCGCAGCAGTTCCTGCTCAACCCGCCGTGGAACACCCTGTTCCTGATCATCGTGCTGATCTGGGTACAGACGGGATTCGCGATGGTGATCCTCTCCGCATCGATTAAGGGTGTGCCGATGGAACTGCTGGAGGCCGCCGAACTCGACGGTGCGAACGCCTGGCAGCGGTTCCGTTCGGTCACCGTCCCTGCGATCCGTCCTGCGCTCATCGTGGTGCTCACGACGATCTCAATCGCCTCGTTGAAGGTCTTCGACATCGTCCGCACCATGACGGCCGGTAACTACGAGACGTCGGTGCTCGCCAATGAGATGTACACGCAGTTCTCGAAGTTCGAGGCCGGGCGCAGCGCCGCCCTGGCGGTCATCCTGTTCATCCTCGTGCTGCCGATCGTCATCTACAACGCACGCCAGATCCAGAAGCAGCGGGAGATCCGATGAGCGACACGGTGAAGTCCAATGCACTGCCTACCTCCACACCGACCAGTACGCGTGCGATCACCACCGGTGGGAAGCTGAACGCATCTGCAGGGCGTGCGCGCAAGAAGCTGTCGCGGCCCTGGGCATCCGTCGCATCCATCATCATCGCGTTCCTGTGGACGATCCCCACCCTCGGACTCTTCATCTCGTCGTTCCGGCCTCGCGATGACATCCAGTCCAGCGGTTGGTGGGAGTTCTTCCTCAATCCGCAGGTAACCGGCGAGAACTACGTCGACGTCCTGCAGTCGGGCACGACGCAGCTGACGATGATCGAATCGTTCGTGAACTCGATCGCCATCACGATCCCGGCGACGATCGTTCCGCTCATGGTCGCGTCCATGGCGGCCTATGCGTTCGCGTGGATCGACTTCAAGGGCCGCAACTTCCTCTTCATCTTCATCTTCGCGCTGCAGATCGTTCCGATTCAGATGGCTCTCGTCCCGCTGCTGAGCACGTTCTCGCGTGGGCTGAATCTGTTCGGGCTCCAGATCACGCTGCCGCTGGGAGCATCCGGTGGGTACGCGCAGGTCTGGCTCGCGCACTCGATGTTCGCTCTGCCGCTGGCGATCTATCTGCTGCACAACTTCATGTCCGAGATCCCCGGCGAGATCATCGAGGCCGCACGCGTCGACGGTGCGTCACGCGGGCAGATCTTCTTCCGTATCGTGCTGCCGCTGACCATGCCGGCCATTGCGTCAGTGGCGATCTTCCAGTTCCTCTGGGTGTGGAACGACCTGCTCGTGGCACTGGTGTTCGCAGACGGCGGCGCCGCTCCGATAACGAAGCTCCTGGCCGAGATCACCGGTACTCGAGGCAACGACTGGCATCTGCTGACCGCCGGTGCGTTCGTATCGATCATCGTTCCGCTGATCGTGTTCTTCGCCCTGCAGCGGTACTTCGTGCGAGGGCTGCTGGCGGGTTCGACGAAGGGGTAACACTGCACCTCGAGCGCGGCCCTGGCCGTACCCTGGGAGGCATGGACTACGCCGAGCACATCGCCGATCTCGTCGGCGACACACCCCTCGTGAAGCTGCAGCACGTCACCGAGGGCGTCGAGTGCACGGTGCTCGTCAAGCTCGAGTACCTCAACCCGGGGGGATCGTCGAAGGACCGCATCGCCAAGCGGATCATCGATGCGGCGGAGGCCTCAGGCGAGCTGGGGCCGGGTGGCACGATCGTCGAGCCCACCAGCGGCAACACCGGCGTCGGACTCGCCCTGGTCGCGCAGCAGCGCGGCTACAAGTGCGTGTTCGTGCTGCCGGACAAGGTCGGCGAGGACAAGATCGACGTGCTGCGCGCATACGGCGCGGAGATCGTGATGACGCCGACGTCCGTCCCGGCGGACAGCCCCGAGTCGTACTACAGCGTCAGCGACCGGCTCGTGAAGGAAATCCCCGGCGCGTTCAAGCCCAACCAGTACGAGAACCCGAACGGGCCGCGCAGCCACTACGAGACCACGGGTCCCGAGATCTGGCGCGACACCGACGGCCGGATCACGCACTTCGTCGCCGGTATCGGCACCGGTGGCACGATCAGCGGCACCGGCCGGTTCCTGCGCGAGGTGTCGGAGGAGCGCGTGCGCATCGTCGGGGTCGACCCCGAAGGCAGCGTGTACTCCGGCGGCACAGGTCGTCCGTATCTCGTCGAGGGCGTGGGGGAGGACATCTGGCCCGGCTCCTACGACCCCGCCGTCCCTCACGAGATCGTGGCGGTCGACGATGCGGAGTCGTTCGCAATGACCCGCCGCCTGGCTCGCGAGGAGGGCATCCTCGTCGGCGGATCGAGCGGCATGGCCGTCGTCGGCGCGCTGCGGGTGGCCAGGACCCTGCCCGCGGACGCGGTGATGGTGGTGCTGCTGCCCGACGGCGGCCGCGGCTACCTGTCGAAGATCTTCAACGATTCATGGATGCGCTCGTACGGTTTCAGCGAGGTCGAAGAGGGGGAGACGGTCGCGGACGTGCTCGGGGCGCGCGCCTCGATGCGGAAGGGTCAGCACGTCGTCCCCGACCTCGTGCATGCCCATCCCAGCGACACCGTGCTCGAAGCGATCAGCATGATGACCGAGTTCGAGGTCTCCCAGCTCGTCGTGCTGAGCGCCGAACCGCCCGTGATGATGGGCGAGGTCGTGGGCACCGTGGACGAGCGCGGACTGCTGGATCTGCTCTTCCGCGGTGAGGCGAAGCCGTCCGATGCCATCGGAGCCCACGTCGGTGCACGGATGCCGCTCGTCGGCATCCACGCATCGGTCGATCAGGCGCGCAGTGCGCTGGCCGACGCCGACGCGCTGCTGGTGACGGTCGACGGCAGGCCGCACACGCTGCTCACCCGTCAGGACCTGCTGGCCTACCTCGCGCGGTGACCGGCCGGCGCCCCGGTCACCCGGCGTAACAGGAGCGGATGCCGCCGGGGACGGACGTAGGCTGTGAGCATGTCCTCCGACCACTCCTTCGCCACCCGTGCCATCCATGCAGGCCAAGCGCCCGATCCGTTGACCGGCGCCATCATCCCGCCGATCTACCAGGCCTCTACGCATGTGCAGGACGGCATCGGCGGGTTCCGGGACGGCTACGAGTACAACCGCGCGGGCAACCCCACGCGCAGTGCGCTGGAGACGCAGCTCGCCGCACTCGAGGGCGGCGCGAGCGCGCTGTCGTTCGCATCCGGCCTCGCCGCGGAGGACGCGCTGCTGCGCGGAATCCTGAAGCCGGGCGATCATGTGCTGCTCGGCAACGACGTGTACGGCGGCACGTACCGACTGCTCACCAAGGTGCTCGCGCCGTGGGGCATCGAGACCACCACCGTCGAGCTCGGTGACGCCGACGCGATCCGTGAGGCGCTGCGCCCCGAGACCAGGATCGTCTGGCTCGAGACGCCCAGCAACCCGCTGCTCAAGATCGTCGACATCGCCGCGACGGCCGAGATCGCGCATGCGGCCGGAGCCGTCGTCGTGGTGGACAACACGTTCGCCTCGCCCGCACTGCAGCGTCCGCTCTCGCTCGGCGCCGACCTCGTCGTGCACTCGACGACGAAGTACCTCGGCGGCCATTCCGATGTGCTCGGGGGTGCGGTGGTCTTCGCCGATGACCGCTTCTACGATCAGGTGAAGTTCCAGCAGTTCGCGGTCGGCGCGGTCTCCGCCCCTCTGGACGCGTGGCTCACCACTCGCGGTATCAAGACGCTCGCGGTGCGCGTGCGCCAGCACAGCGAGAATGCGCAGGCGATCGCGGAGTGGGCAGCGGCCCGCCCCGAGTTCGAGACGGTGTTCTACCCTGGCCTCGCTTCGCACCCCGGTCACGAGATCGCGGCGCGTCAGATGAGCGGATACGGCGGGATGCTGTCCCTCGCGCTCGCCGCGGGTGCGGACGCGGCACGCTCCTTCGCCGAGTCGACCGAACTGTTCCAGCTCGCCGAATCCCTCGGCGGGGTCGAATCACTGATCGGTTACCCGCCGGACATGACGCACGCATCGGTGCGCGGAACCGCCCTCGCCGTGCCGGAGAACGTCGTGCGGTTGTCGGTCGGCATCGAAGACGTGTCCGACCTCATCGCCGACCTTAAACAGGGACTCGCGCGCCTCAGCAGCTGATCGACTCCGGTCCGGCAGAGGGACGCGAGTAGCATTGAGGGATCTTGAACGATTCATCGCCGGCTGACGCCCCCACTCCCGATTCCGAACGCACACCGACCGGCAGCATCCGCGCCGTCACGGGCACGATCCGCACCAGCACGCCCACGGGCGCGATCCGCGTGCTGGGGCCGAACCCGGCGACCGCGCCGATCATGCTGCATCCCGGCGATGCGATCCCGCATCGCCGTCGCGTGCTGTATATCGTGCTGCTCGGCGCGCTCACAGCGCTCGGGCCGTTCACGATCGACCTGTATCTGCCGGCGTTCCCGCTGCTCGAGTCCGACTTCCAGACGACCTCGGCGGCGATCCAGCTCACCCTGACCGGCACCATGATCGGCTTCGCCGTCGGTCAGCTCGTCGTGGGTCCGCTCTCCGACAAGGTCGGCCGGCGCATGCCGCTCATCACGGTCACGGCGCTGCACGTTCTCGCGAGCGTCGCCGCCGCCGTCGCACCGGATCTGCTGCTGCTCGGCGGTGCGCGCGTCGTCATGGGAATCGGTGCGGCAGCCGGTGGCGTGGTCGCCATGGCGATCGTGCGCGACCTGTTCGGTGGGCGCCGGCTGGTCGTGATGCTGTCGCGACTCGCGCTGGTCTCCGGCGTGGCGCCGGTGGCCGCACCGCTGATCGGATCATGGCTGCTGGGCATCATGCCGTGGCGCGGCATCTTCGTCGTGCTCGCCGGCTACGGGGTCGTGATGCTGCTGTCGGCCGTGCTGTTCATTCCCGAGACCCTCCCGAAGGAGCGCCGCCACGAACGCGGCAGCACAACTATCTGGCAGCGCTACCGCAGCGTGCTCAGCGATCGGGTGTTCCTCGGCGTGCTGGTCATCGGCGGTATGACGTTCTCCGGGCTGTTCTCGTACCTCTCAGCATCCCCGTTCCTGTTCCAGGAGACGCACGGGCTCAACGCGCAGGAGTACGGCTGGCTGTTCGCCGTCAACTCGGTCGGCGTCGTGCTGGGCGTGCAGGCCGCGTCGCGCCTCGCTGCACGCTTCGGCCCGCAGTGGGTGCTCGCGTTCTCGACCGCGGTGCTGCTGTTCAGCGGCACCGCGATCATCGTCTTCGATCAGCTCGACCTGGGATTCTGGGGAACCGTCGTCCCGCTGTTCGTGTTCATGACGGCGTGCGGGTTCTCCTTCCCCTGCGTGCAGGTGCTCGCACTCGACCGTCACGGCAAGGCCGCAGGCACGGCGGCATCGATCCTCGGCGCGAGCAACAACGGCATCGCCGCGATCATCTCTCCCGTGGTGGGCCTGATCTCGGTCGGGGCGGGGATCACCGCGACCACCATGGCGTCCGTGATGGTCGGCTGCGCGGTGGTCGGCATCCTCGCGCTGTGGCTGATCGTGCGTCCGCGCACCGTCGGGATGCTCACTCCGTAGTCGGGCGGGTGTCGCGTGTGAGAATGGGCGGATGACCAGACGACCCGTACTGCTGTGGTGGGGCATCGGCGCCCTGCTGGCGGCGATGGCGCTGGGCGCTTCGATGACCGCGCCGGGCCCCGACCTCCCTTCGGCGATGGACAGCGGATGGAACCGGATGATGATCGGGATCCAGACGCCGCTGCTGGTGGGGTTCTCCGAGGTGATGAACGACGTCGGCGGCAACTGGATCGCGATATATCTGATCCCGCTCGTGATCGTGGCGGCGCTGCTGATCGTGCGGCGGTGGAGAGCGGCGCTGTTCGTGGTGATCTCGCTGCTCGCGAGCGTCGTCGTCGTGCAGTTGCTCAAGAGCCTGTTCGGCCGTGCCCGACCGGAGGAGATGCTCGTGATCTCCGACTTCGGTTCATTCCCCTCAGGGCATACGGCCAACGCCGCGACCATGGCGGTGATCGCGGTTCTGCTGTTCCCGCGGATCTGGGTGCTGCTGCTCGGCGTGATCTGGACGATCGCCATGGCCTTCTCACGCACCCTGCTCTCGGTGCACTGGCTCAGCGACACGATCGGCGGGATGCTCGTCGGCGTCGGCACGGTGCTCATCGTCGGTGCGATCATGTTGACCTGGGTGCGGACGAAAGAGTTCCTGCCGCCGCCGTCGGCCACCGACGGCCCCCCGACACCGAGGAGCCTGCCATGACCGGCATCCGTCCCTATCGCCCCGCGGATCGCCCGGCGCTGTTCGAGATCTGCGTGAAGACGGCGGACGCCGGTGCCGATGCCACGGGGATGTTCGGCGACGACGAGCTGTGGGGACTCCTCTTCGCCGTGCCGTACGCGGAGCGTCATCCCGATCTGTGCTGGATCGTCGAGGCCGACGACGGCCGCGGGATCGGCTACATCGTCGCCACCGACGACACAGATGCTTTCGAGCAGTGGTTCCGCGATGAGTGGTGGCCGCAGTTCGCCCAGCGCTTCCCCCGCCCGGCGGTCGCGGAGAGCGCCGAGGAGAAGATGATCGAGTACGGCTACAGCCGAGGGCCAGGGCGGAGTCCGCACACGGCGCAGTATCCGGCGCACCTGCACATCGACCTGCTGCCCGAGACGCAGGGCCAGGGCCTCGGACGCCGGCTGATCGAGACGCTGTTCGCAGAACTCCGCCGTCGCGGCGTGAAGGGCCTGCACCTCGGCATGAACCCTGAGAACACGGGTGCCGCCGCGTTCTACGAGCGGCTCGGGATGGAGCGCCTGGCGTCCGAGGACGGCGGGCGCAGCTACGGGGAGCGGTTCACGGACTGAGGTCGCGGGCTGCGCGCGCCTCCCCGAATCCCCAGCATCCATTAAATGGCTGAAGGGCCCCGCTGGCGCGGAGCCCTTCAGTCATTTGGCGGTGACGGCGGGATTCGAACCCGCGGTTGCTTGCACAACACACGCTTTCCAAGCGTGCTCCTTCGGCCGCTCGGACACGTCACCAAGGAACAACCTGAACAGTCTATCCGATCGCCGAAGCCGCCTGCGCCAGTCGCGCTCAGCCCCATAGGGTGAGGGGCACGACGTGATCGGATCGCACAGGGAGAGGGCGTGAACGAGCTTCCGCACCGCAGACGGTGGATGCTGCAGATGCAGCAGCCCCTGCCACCGGCGACCGTGTTCGACAGGACCGCGTTCCTCGTGGGGACCGCGGCCGCCGTCTGGATGGCCGTCATCATCGCGATCCAGGGCGTTCGCACACCCTGGGCGCTGGCCTGGTTCATCCCGATCTGGGCGATCACCGCATATCTCGTGCTCCCTCGTCTGCATCGGATGCTCTCCGATCTCTACGTGCCCGACTACTTCTTCGGGCGCACCCGCACGGCCGACGGGCTGCTCGGTGACCCGGTGAACCTCGGAGTCGACGGCTCAGGAGCCCAGCTCGATCACGTCATGACGACGGCGGGGTGGCATCGCGCGGACGAGATCACTGCCGCATCGACGTGGCGGATCATCGCATCCACACTCACTCGGCGCAGCTACGCGACCGCGCCGGTGTCGCCGCTCATGCTGTTCGGCCGACGCCACGATGTCGCCTATCAGCAGGAGGTGGAGGGCAATCCCAAGCAGCGCCATCACGTGCGCTTCTGGCACAGTCCTCCCGGATGGCTGCTGCCGGGCGGCGCGCACGCCGACTGGCTGGGTGCGGCGACCTACGACACGGATGTGGGGCTGTCGCTGTTCACGCTGCAGGTCACGCATCGCATCGACCAGAACACCGACGTGGAACGCGACCACGTGGTCACGACGGCGCAGTCGGCCGACGCCGACGTCCACGTGCGACTGCTCCGCGATTTCACCACCGGATACCATTCGCGAAACGGCGGCGGCGACCGGTTCGTGACCGACGGCGACCTCCCGATCATCGACGTCACCCGCACCGTGCCGCCCGAGCCTGTGGTCGTTCGGCAACCCGATCCGAGCACGGCACGCCAGATCGCCCGCGCCCCGTTGACGGTGATCGCCGCGGTGGCGCTCATCGCGCTCGTCACCGCTCTGCAGCTCGTCGACGTGCTCAGCGACGCCACGTTCTGGCAGCTGCTCGCGTCGGCGCAGCCCGAGGAAGTGGCGCTGATCGTGATCGTCGTCTCCGTGTTCGGGGCGTTCATGATCTGGCAGCTCGTCATGGCCTGGCTGGTCCTGCGCGGCGGTCGCCGCTCCCGCGCGGTGCTCATGGTGCTCGTCACACTGCAGATCGTCTTCATGGCGATCGACTACCTGGACGGCAGCGCCGTGCTCGGGCTGGACTGGACTCTGCTCACCGCCTCCGTCCAGGCCGTCACGCTCCTGTGCCTCTCGAGTGAGAGCGCCGGGGCGTGGGCGCGCAGGCGCCGTGGAGCGCAGCCCGCGTAAAATCGCAGGGTGGCCACACCCAAGATCATCCTGTTCTACGCGTTCGCGCCCCTCGCCGACCCCGAGGCGATCCGCGTGTGGCAGCGCGACCTCGGAGAGGCGCTCGGGCTGCGCGGGCGGCTGATCATCTCGAAGGACGGCGTGAACGGCACGCTCGGCGGCGACCTGCCCGCCCTCAAGAAGTGGGTTCGCTCATTCCGCTCCTACCCGGCGTTCAAGGACGCCGACATCAAATGGAGTGAGGGAACAGGGCTCGACGATGCCGGTCTCAGTGTGGATTTCCCCAAGCTCAGTGTGAAGGTGCGCGAGGAGATCGTCTCGTTCGGAGCACCGGGGGAGCTGCGCGTCGACGAGAACGGCGTCGTCGGCGGTGGGACCAGATTGAGTCCTGATCAGCTGCACGACCTCGTGCAGTCGCGCGACGACGTCGTCTTCTTCGACGGCCGCAACGCGCTCGAGGCCGAGATCGGCCGCTTCCGTGGTGCGATCGTTCCCGACACCGAGACCACCAGGGATTTCGTCGACCTGCTCGACTCCGGAGCGTACGACGATCTCAAGGGCAAGCCGGTCGTCACGTACTGCACGGGCGGCATCCGCTGCGAGGTGCTGTCGAGCCTCATGACGGCGCGCGGGTTCGGCGAAGTGTACCAGCTCGAGGGCGGCATCGTCCGATACGGGGAGCGATTCGGAGACGACGGGCTGTGGGACGGGTCGCTCTACGTGTTCGACAAGCGCGGATCGGTGGACTTCAGCGACCACACCGCCGTGATCGGCACCTGCGCCGGGTGCGGAGCGCCGACCAAGCGCACGGCGAACTGCCCCGATGCCGCGTGCCGCCGACAGTTCGTCGTGTGCGAGGGCTGCGACGCTGTCTCGTGCGCCGACCACGCCGCGCAACCGGCCTGATCCCCGGCACCGCCGGCTCAGGCGCGCATCGGACGACGGGACGTGTCGGCGACGACCAGCGAGCGCGGCAGCAGAAGTGCCATGACCCGCGTGCGCGCGTCGACATGGCGGTGAAGGTCCGCGCTCACGCGGACGAGATCCGGTGCGAGATCGATCGGATCCTGAGCCTCGCGGGCGAAGCTGGCCCGTTCCACGGCATCCACCAGCCTCCGCACGGCAGCGGCGTCCGCACCGCGCTCGACGACCCCGCTGCCCCTGGCGCGGGGGGAGTCGGAATCGGAGACCGGCAGGCCCAGGTCGATCAGCGTCGCGGTGAGTTCGCGCCACGCGGCGGCGGCGTCGCCCGAGCCGGCACGCGAACGTCGCCGCATCCGCACCAGCAGCCGGATCGAGGCGGGGAGCAGCAGCAGCACGAGCGTCCCGGCGATCACGAGCACCACGGGCGTCGGGTCGAGCCGCTGCAGTGAGCCGCCGCCCGCGGCGGATGGGTCGTCCAGCTCGTCTTCGAGTTCCGGTCCGCTCGTCGGCGCTGTCGAGGGCGCCGCGCTCGGCGCCGGTGTCGCAGGTCCGCCGGTCGATCCGCCATCGACGGACGCCGCCTGGAATCCCGTTGGCACGCCGAGCGACGCGGTCGGCTCGAACGGCACCCATCCGATGCCCTCGAAGCGCACCTCCGGCCAGGCGTGCAGCTGATCGCTGCTGACGACGTACACGAACTCGTCGCCGCGTTTCTCCTCGGTCAGCCGGCCCGGCAGGTAGCCGACCACGATCCGCACCGGAAGATCGAGCGTCTGCGCCATCAGTGCGAAGGCGCCAGCGAAATGGATGCAGTATCCCGAACGCACCTCGAGGAACTCCGCGACCGCGTCCGCGCCCGTGCCGTCGAAGCCGCCGTCGACCGGAGCATCGAGCGAGTACGTGAAGTCCGAGCGGAACCACGATTGGAGGGCGATCATCCGGTCGTAGTCGTTCTCCGCATCCGCCGTCACCTCACGCGCCCTCTCCTCGATCACGGAAGGAAGGTCGTCGGGGGCCGGCCGATCCGCGGGGCCACGGCCGGCGGCGGCAGCACGGATCTGCTCGAGTGTGGGCTGCACGGAGGCTGCGGACACGGTGTAGTCCTCGCCCGCCGCGTCTCGCGTCTCGGAGACCACGGTGCGGTTGCCCGGCATGATCTCCCACCCCGACGAGGTGCCCGCGACCTGTGTCGCAGGATAGGGCACCGGCAGCCACGAGCTGGAGATGCCGACGACACGGATCGACGTGCGCCGATCCGTGACGGAGATGTCCTCCGTCCACTCCGCTTCGCCGAACCCGTCGGCGAGGGGGCGGGTGCCCTCCTCGTCCGCCTGCCAGACGCGGCCGTCGAAACCGGACAGCGTCGCGATGCGCAGGTAAGGCGCCGTCGCGGCGCTGGTCGCCACCGTGAGGACGTCGGTGGGCGCCGGTCGGCGCAGATCGTCGCCGAGCCGCAGCGACGGGTTGAGCGTGACCGCGGTTCCCGCACCGACCCAGCTGGCGGAGACGGGAAGGACCGGCGTGATGACGAGGGCGGCGACGATCGCGGCCACCCCGACGCCGAGTGCGACGCCGACGGATGCGCGCCGCGCACGGCGGGCATCGTGGCGCGTGCTGTGCCGCAGCAGGAAGAGAGTGAGGACGGCGAGCACGACGAACCACGGCACGTTGGCATCGCCGAACGAGATGATCATCGGCGTCACGCCGACCACGGCGACCACGATCGCTGCGAGCAGACCGAGACGATGCGCGATGAGGTGGTCGACGATGATCGTGATGACGGCGAAGCCGGCGGCGATCATGGTGCGAAGGGCCAGCGTGTCGTTCAGCGGGGCGGTGCCGAACTGCACCTCCTCGAGGGCCTGGGCGGCCAGCGGCGCCAGGGCCCGCAGGGTGGAGCCCGTCGGGACGATGCCGAGCAGGGCGCCCTGAGGAACCAGCATCAGCGTCAGCGCGCACACCGCGACGGCCAGCTGTGCGAGCAGCGCCCAGGCGTCCCCGGCGCGACGGCGGGATGCGAGATGGCGTGCCAGCGCACCGACGGATGCGATCAGAACCACGACCGTGATGCATACGAGTGACCAGGGTCCCGGCGCGATGACCGCCGCATACGGCCACAGTGCGACGAACGCCGCGCATGCCGTGAGCAGGGCGATCGCGAGTGTGCGCATCTGCCGCTCTGCCGCAGCGGCAGCCTCCACCCACGGTGCGCGCTGCACGCGCGGCGGATCAGCGGGAGACATGACCGCCTCCTGTCGCCATTCGTGCAGGGAGGGCGTCTTCCCAGGCGGCCGCGACGTCGTCAGCGAGCGACGCGGACGACCATCCGAGCCTGGTGAGGGCGTCGGCAGCGCCGGCGGCGAGATCGGTCGCGAGGAGAATGGGTGCGGCGGCACCGCCGTGGTGCAGGATCGCCGCGTCCTCCTCATCGAGATGCCCCGTGATCAGCACCAGGGGGCCGGGTGGGGTTCCCTCGAACAGCGTGATGATGTCGCGCCCTTCGCCCTGCGGCCGCGCGAGGGCCAGTGCCACCAGCAGGGCGTCTCGGTCGTCCTCATGTCCGCGGAGCTTTCCGAGCACGGTGCCTGCGGAGTCGAGGACGTCGACGCCGTACCCCTCCTGGACCAGGTGAAGTGCGACGGAGGCGCAGGCGGAGACAGCGGCCTCGAACGCCGGATCGGCATGGTCGAGCTGGTAGTCCCATCGTCGTGCCGTGCGATCGAGCACCACCAGTGCATCCGGGCTGGATTCCTCCTCTTCCTGGCGCACCATGAGATCACCCCGATGCGCGGTCGCGCGCCAATGGATGCGGCGCATCGAGTCGCCGGAGACGTATCGCCGCGGGGAGAGGTTGTCGCTGCCCTGACCGAGCCTGGTGGATGACGTGTGCGCGGTGCCGCCGGCCGCACCCACGTTCGAACTGAGCGGAGCGAGCGGCATCACCTCGGGGACGACCGTGACCGTGCGGGTCTCGCCGAACTCCTGCACGCGCTGCGCGAAGCCGAACGGATCGATCGTGTGCAGCGACAAAGGGCCGATCGCCCATACGCCGCGGCGCACACCCGTGATCGCGTAGCGGATGCTCGTGCCGTTGTCTGTGGGGAACTCGCCCGTGGCGTCGCCGGACACGGCAGGAGGCAGGTGATCGCGCCAGATGCCGTTCGGGATGCGCAGCGCGCGCAGGTCGAAGCGCACATCCACCTGCGATCGCTCGCCGACCGTGAGCAGATCGGTCGATATGCGCCTGGTGACGGGGCCGCTGCGCCGGGGCAGACGCACGACGAGGACGGCGAACACGACGAGGAGGAAGAGCAGCATCGCGATGTAGAGCAGGATGGGCGCCGCCACGAGATTGGCCGCGATCACGAACAGCACGCCGGCCAGGAGCGCGCCGGCTCCCCTGGCCGTGAGAACGTGACGTCGACGCACGGTCGGGGTCACTTCAGAATCGGGCGGCCAGCGGAACGCGCACGCGGTCCACGATCTGGGCGAGCGCGGACTCCACCGGCTGCGCGCCCGCGCGGTGCACGCCACGGGCAGGGAGCAGCCGGTGCGCGAAGACAGGCACGAGGAGGTCGGTGAGGTCGTCGGGGATCACGAACTCTCGTCCGTCCAGTGCCGCCCACACCTTCGCCGCGCGCACGAGTTGAAGAGTGGCGCGCGGGCTCGCGCCCAGATGCAGGCTGGGATCCGATCGCGTGGCCTGAGACAGCGCGACGGCGTACTCCTCGACAGCGGGGGAGACGTGCACGGCGCGCGCGAAGCCGATCAGCCGCCTGATCGCGCGAGCGTCAGCGACAGGGGTGATCGCGGCGAGCGGATTGACGCTGTCGCGCTGGCGGAGCATGAGGGCCTCGGCCGCGGCATCCGGATACCCCATCGAGATGCGCATCATGAACCGGTCGCGCTGCGCCTCGGGCAGCGCGTACGTGCCCTCCATCTCGAGCGGGTTCTGGGTCGCGACGACGAGGAAGGGATCGGGAAGCGGGTGCGTGCGGCCGTCGACGGTGACCTGTCCCTCCTCCATGGCCTCGAGGAGAGCGGACTGGGTCTTCGGGGATGAGCGGTTGATCTCGTCGGCGATCACGATCTGCGCGAACACCGCACCGGCCTTGAACTCGAACTCACGATCGACGGGGTTGTACACCGAGACGCCGGTGACGTCGCCGGGCAGGAGGTCGGGGGTGAACTGGATGCGGCGGACGGTGGCGTCGATGCTCGCCGCGATCGCACGGGCGAGCATCGTCTTGCCGACCCCTGGGACGTCCTCGATGAGCAGATGGCCCTCGGCCAGCATGCACGTCAGGGCGCTGCGCACGGCATCCGGCTTGCCGTCGATGACCTCGCCCACCGATGTCAGGATGGCGGAGGTCTGCGTCCGGAACTGCTCGGCCGTGATCTCGGGTGCGGTGTCGTCCATGCGTTCCCTCTCGCCCCGGCACTTCTGTGCGCGTGAATCGATCGTAACCCGCGCGAGCGGCCTGCGCTCCTGTGGATTCGTGGTTCACGATGCCCGTCCCGGTTCGTCTCTCCGCCGAACGCCGGGTAGACTGTCCGAGGCTCTCCGCGTGGCAGCATCCAGGCCAATTCCCCCAGGACGGAAACGTAGCAAGGGTAACCGGGCTCTGCTGGGTGCGCGGAGGGTCCTTTCTTCTCTCGGGGCACTTTGCCGACGACCCATCGTTCAGCTTCGCCTGCGAGGATCGTGATGTGAGCACATCCACCACTTCTGCGCGTTCCGCGGCGATCGGGCGCTTCGCCTCTCCGATCGCTCTCGTCGCGCTGATGTGGGTGATCCAGATCGCTGACGCCGTGCTCCCCGGCTCCTTCACCGGTTTCGGCCTGCGGTCATGGGACTTCGGCAGCCTGCAGGGACTCGTGCTCGGACCGCTGCTGCACGCGGGATGGGCGCACCTGATCGGCAACACCCTGCCGCTGCTGGTGCTCGGCTGTCTCATCGCCATCGAAGGCGCCGGCCGCTTCTGGATGGTCACCGCGGTCACCGCACTCGTCGGGGGCGTCGGCACCTGGCTGCTCAACGCACCGGGCACGCTCACGGTCGGTGCGTCCGTGCTCGTCTTCGGGTACTTCGCATACATCGTCGTGCGCGTGTTCTCGCCTCGGCCGATCGCGCACCGCATCGCGCATGCCCTCATCGCTGTGATCGTGCTCGTCCTGTACGGCGGGTCGATGCTCGCCGGCATCGTCGGCGTGGGCCCCGGCGTCTCCTGGCAGGCGCATCTGTTCGGCGCGGTCGGTGGCGGTGTGGCGGCGCTCGCCGGAGCGCGTGGTCCTCGCAGCCGCGGAGCGCGCGGCACGTGAGCGCAGGCTCGAAGCGCGCCGCCTCCGGCACGCGGGGTCGTGCCGGTTCGCGCGGGCGGGCGGGGCAGCGGACGAGAAGGCGCACGACGAGACGACGGAGACCAGGCGGGCGGGCGGCCTCCCGCGCGACGCGTCGGCCGAAGGACGCACGTCTCATGATCGCGGCGCTCGGCGGGCTCACCCTCGCCGCGCTCCTCATCGTTCTCGTGCCGATGGCGACATCGAGCGATCCGGTCGCGGTGTGCGTGGACGCGCCCGGTGATCTGCCGGACGCAGGGGTCGAAGGCTGGCAGGGTGAGCAGCTCCACAATGCCGCGATCATCGTGCGCACGGCCTCGGAGCAGGGGTTCGAGCGCGACGGCCAGGTCCTCGGCGTCATGGCGGCGATGGGCGAGAGCTCACTGCAGAACATCGACTACGGCGACTGGGAGACGTCCGGCTTCACCAATCCGGACGGCACGCGGACCAGCAGCATCGGCCTTTTCCAGCAGCAGGAGTGGTGGGGGAGCGTCGAGACGAGGATGGATCCGGCAGCATCGGCCGCCCTCTTCTACGGACGTCTCGCCGGGCTCGAGGGGTGGCAGGGCATGGAGCCCACGCATGCGATCCATCGCGTGCAGGTCAACTCCGACCCGAACCACTACGCCCGGTTCGAAGATGACGCGGGCGCGGTGGTCGACGCGCTTTCCGGTCCCTGTCCGGCGTAGGGTGGCACCGTGGCGCGGAGCATCTACATCACCTCGGCCGAGGGGCACACAGGCAAGTCCACCATCGCACTGGGCGTGCTCGACGCGCTCATGCGCGTGACGCCGAGGGTGGGTGTCTTCCGGCCGATCGCGCGCTCCTCCGCCGAGCCGGACTACGTGCTCGAGCTGCTGCTCGCGCACGACGGCGTGCATCTCGACTACGACGACAGCCTCGGGGTGACCTACGACGACGTGCGCGACGACCCCGATCGGGCGCTGGCGACCATCGTGTCCAGGTTCAAGGCCGTGGAGGCGCAGTGCGACGCCGTGGTCGTGATCGGCAGCGACTACACCGACGTGGCCAGTCCTGCCGAGCTCGGCTACAACGCCCGCATCGCCGCGAACCTCGGTGCCCCCGTGCTGCTCGTGCTGAGCGGCCGCGACCAGCAAGGCGGTGGTGAACAGCTCGGCACGTCGACCGCGCGTACGGCCGACGCGGTCGGCCAGATCGCCGCGCTCGCGCTCGCCGAACTGCATGACGAGCGGGCAGAGCTGTTCGCCGTCGTCGTCAATCGCGCCGATCCGGACGCCCTGCAGCCGAGCGTCGACGCCGTGCGCACCGCGCAGGCCGAGCACACGCCGGTCTGGGCCATCCCCGAGGACCGCACACTCGTCGCGCCGTCGATACGCGGCATCCTCGCGGCCGTCGACGGACGGCTCATCAAGGGCGATCCCGACCTGCTCACTCGCGAAGCACTGGACGTGGTGGTGGCGGGCATGTCGATGGTCAATGTACTGCCCCGCCTCACTCAGGACGCCGTCGTCGTCATCCCCGCTGATCGCACCGAGGTTCTGCTCGCGACGTTGATGGCGGATGCGGCAGGCACGTTCCCGTCGATCGCGGGGATCATCCTGAACGGACCCTTCCCGCTGCCCGAGTCGATCGAGCGACTGCTCGGCGGTCTGGCCTCGACGGTCCCCATCATCGCCACCGACCACGGCACGTACGACACCGCCGTGCGGGTGATGGGCGCGCGGGGACGGCTGGCCGCCGACTCGCGGCACCGCTACGACCGTGCGCTCGGGCTCTTCCAGACCCACGTCGACATCGCCGAGCTCGCGACGCAGCTCGGACTCGCCGAGGCGCACGTGGTGACGCCGCTGATGTTCGAGTACGGGCTCATCGAGCGGGCGAGTGCGGATCGTAAGCGCATCGTGCTGCCGGAGGGCGAGGACGACCGCATCCTCCGCGCCGCATCGAGTCTGATCGCCCGTGACGTCGCCGACCTGACGATCCTCGGCGACGAGAGCGAGATCCGCGCTCGCGCCACCGAGCTCGGCATCGACATCGGCGCAGCCCAGATCATCAGCCCCACCGATCCGCAGTACGTCGAGCAGTTCGCGGAGGAATACGCGCGTCTGCGTGCCCACAAGGGCGTCACACTGTCGCAGGCCGCCGACACCGTCACCGATGTGTCGTACTTCGGCACTCTGATGGTGCATCTCGGCCTCGCCGACGGCATGGTCTCCGGTGCGACCCACACCACGGCGCACACCATCCGGCCGTCGTTCGAGATCATCAAGACGCGTCCTGGCGTGGAGGTGGTCTCCAGCGTCTTCCTGATGGCTCTCGCCGACCGCGTGCTCGTCTACGGCGACTGCGCTGTGATCCCCGATCCCACCAGCACTCAACTCGCCGACATCGCGATCTCCTCTGCTGAGACCGCGCAGCAGTTCGGCATCGAGCCGCGCGTCGCCATGCTGTCGTACTCGACCGGGGAATCCGGGACCGGGGCCGACGTCGAGAAGGTGCGAGAGGCCACGGCTCTGGTCCGCGAACGCGCGCCAGAGCTCCCCGTCGACGGGCCCATCCAGTACGACGCCGCGGCGGACGCCGCCGTGGCGAAGGCCAAGATGCCGGACTCGGCGGTCGCCGGGCGCGCGACCGTGTTCGTGTTCCCCGACCTGAACACCGGCAACAACACGTACAAGGCCGTGCAGCGCTCGGCGGGAGCCGTCGCGATCGGCCCGGTGCTGCAGGGGCTGAACAAGCCGATCAACGACCTCTCGCGCGGGGCGCTGGTCGACGACATCGTCAACACGGTCGCCATCACGGCGATCCAGGCGCAGGGCGTCGCCCACCCCGCGGGGGTGGCACGGTGAGCGTCGTCCTCATCATCAACAGCGGCTCCTCGTCGCTGAAGTACAGCCTGATCGACATGGACCGCGAGGCGCCGCTCGGCGAAGGGCTCATCGAACGCATCGGCCAGGACGGCGGTGCGATCTCGCACACCGTCCGACGCCTCGACGACGGGGAACCGGCGCCGACCGTGCTCGACGCCACCAGGAAGAGCGAACGGGCGATCGCCGACCATGACGAGGCGTTCGCCGTGATGCTCGAGCAGTTCGAGACGCACGGCCCCGTCCTCGCCGATCATCCGCCGGTGGCCGTGGGACATCGCGTCGTGCACGGCGGCGCGCGATTCTTCGAGCCGACGCTCGTGACGGATGCCGTGGAGCAGTCGATCGGTGAACTCGAAGTGCTCGCGCCGCTGCACAACCCGGCGAACCTCGCCGGCATCCGCGCCGCACGCGCCGTGTTCCGGGACGTGCCGCATGTCGCGGTCTTCGACACCGCGTTCCATCAGACGCTCGAGCCGGCGGCGTACACGTACGCGATCGATGCGGCGTTCGCCGAGAAGCACCGCATCCGCCGCTACGGGTTCCACGGCACGAGTCACAAGTACGTCAGCGAGCAGGCCGCGGCCTTCGTCGAGCGCGACCTCTCCTCGCTCCGCCAACTCGTCTTCCACCTGGGCAACGGGGCGTCGGTCACCGCCATCGACGGTGGCCGCTCTGTCGAGACCTCGATGGGATTCACCCCGCTCGAGGGCCTGGTCATGGGCACGCGCTCCGGTGACCTCGATCCCGCGGTGCTGGTGCACGTCGCCCGCGTCGCCGACTATTCGATCGAGGAGATCGACACGCTGCTGAACACGCGCAGCGGGTTGAAGGGGCTCGCCGGGCACAGCGACATGCGCGACATCCTCGCGGGCGTCGATGCGGGCGAGGAGGCCGACGCACTGGCATTCGACGTGTACATCCATCGACTGCGCGCGTATGCCGGCGCGTACATCGCTCAGCTCGGCGGCGTGGATGTCATCTCGTTCACCGCCGGTGTCGGCGAGAACGCGGCGCGGGTGCGCGCCGAGGCGCTCGCGACCCTCGGTTTCCTCGGAATCGAGATCGACCCGGAGCGCAATGAGGCCCGCGGCCACGGCATCCGCCGCATCTCCACCGACGCATCCTCGGTGTCCGTGCTCGTCGTCCCGACGGACGAGGAGCTCGAGATCGCGCGCCAGACTCTGAGCCTGGTCTGAGCCCTGCGACGCAGCTCCGAAGGGGGTTATGCCCGTGAACCCCGCGCCACTACGCTGGCTGGGTGGCACAGTGAGGTGCCGGTCCCTTCGCGTGAAACCCTGGAGGCCCGCATGCCCGAATCTCTGCCAGACCTCAGCCTCGCCGAAGGTATCCTGTTCGATCTCGACGGTGTGCTGACGCCGACGGCAGAGGTGCACATGCGCGCCTGGCAGGCGGTGTTCGACGAGGTCTTCGCCCAATGGGGCATCACGCCCGCCTACGACGACGCCGACTACTTCGCCTACGTCGACGGCAAGCGTCGCTACGACGGCGTCGCGAGCCTGTTGCGCAGCCGCAACGTCGAACTCGCATGGGGCGATCCGAGCGATCCGGCCGATGCGCAGACCGTGTGCGGCATCGGCAATCGCAAGAACGCCGCGTTCGCCGCGGCGCGGCGCAGCGGCGGAGTCTCACCGTTCCCCGGTTCGCTCGCGCTGTTGGAGGCGCTGCGTGGCACCGGCATCCCCATGGGCGTCGTCTCCAGCTCGTCCAACGCCGAAGAGGTGCTCTCGACCGCGGGCATCCGCGACTTCTTCACGGTCGTCGTGGACGGCACCGTCGCCGCGCGCGAGGGGCTGACCTCCAAGCCGGCCGCCGACATGTTCCGCGCCGGAGCCGAGCGGCTCGGCGTCGATCCTGCCGCGAGTGCGGCGGTGGAGGACGCCGTGTCCGGCGTCGCTTCGGCCGCCGCAGCGGGTTTCGCCACTGTCGTCGGCGTCGACAGGGGCGCGGGTCCTGAAGCGCTGCGCGCCGCCGGTGCGACCTGTATCGTCGATGACCTTGCCCGACTGCTTCCCGGCGCATCAGCCGCCCACAACCCGGAGACCGCATGATCGATCGCGACCGATTCCCCGTCGACCCATGGCGTCTGACCGAGACGCGCTACGCGGAGGACGGCGTCTCCGAGACGCTGTTCGCCGTGGGCAACGGCTACCTCGGCCTGCGCGGCAACCACATCGAGGGTCGAGGTGCGCACGAGCACGGCACATTCCTGAACGGTCTGCACGAGACGTGGCGCATCCGTCACGCCGAGCAGGCGTTCGGCTTCGCCGAAGTGGGACAGACCATCGTCAACGCGCCCGATGCCAAGATCATGCGGGTCTACGTCGACGACGAGCCGATCTCGTTCGAGGAGTCAGAGGTCAGGGATTACACCCGTACTCTCGACATGCGCACCGGCATCGTGGAGCGCAGCTTCGTCTGGGAGACGCCGTCCGGCAAGCGCATCCGCATGCGCGACGAGCGCCTGGTCAGCTTCGAGGAGCGTCATCTGGCGATCCTGCGTCTTGAGGTGACGGTCGAGAACTCGGACGCGCCGGTCACGATCAGCTGCCAGCTGCTCAATCGCCAGGACGGCGGCAGCGTCTACGGCGGCACGCCTAAGGCGGCCAAGAAGGCGGGGTTCGATCCGCGCAAGACCGAGAAGATCACCGAGCGGGTGCTGCAGCCGGTGGAGTACTGGCAGGACGGGCTCCGCTCGGCGCTGTCGTATCAGACCACCGAATCCGGGATGACCGTGGCGGTCGTCGCCGACCACGTGATCGAGACGGACAACGACTACAGCGCGCGCATGCTCGTCGAGCAGGACGTCGCCAAGAACGTCTTCCGCGTGCAGGCGAAGGGCGGCGTGCCGATCCGCATCACGAAGCTCGTGAGCTATCACACGTCACGCGGTGTGCCGGCGCGCGAACTCGTCGATCGCTGCCGGCGTTCGCTCGACAGGGCGGGCATCGAAGGCATAGACGAGCAGTTCCGCAGGCAGAAGGAGTGGCTCGACGCATTCTGGAAGCGCTCGGATGTCGTGATCGAAGGCCACGACGACCTGCAGCAGGCCAGCAGGTGGTGCCTGTTCCAGCTCGCCCAGGCGGCGGCGCGCGCCGACGGCTCCGGCGTGCCGGCGAAGGGCCTGACGGGGTCCGGCTACAGCGGTCACTACTTCTGGGACACCGAGATCTACGTGCTCCCGTTCCTGACGTACACGACGCCGCAGTGGGCCAGGAACGCCCTGCGTGCCCGCGTGCTCATGCTGCCGGCCGCTCGGCGCAGGGCGGCGCAGCTGAACGAGGCGGGTGCGCTGTTCCCCTGGCGCACGATCAACGGCGAAGAGGCGTCGGCGTACTACGCCGCCGGCACCGCGCAGTACCACATCAACGCCGACATCAGCTTCGCGCTGGGCAAGTACGTGCGCGCCACCGGCGACGTGGACTTCCTGTGCCGCGAGGGCGTCGACATCGCGGTGGACACCGCGAGGCTCTGGGCGACCCTCGGTTTCTGGCGCGGCCAGAACGGCGACGCGACCTTCCACATCCACGGCGTGACGGGTCCGGACGAGTACACGACGGTCGTCAACGACAATCTGTTCACCAACGTCATGGCGCGGTACAACCTGCGCTATGCGGCTCGCGTGGTGCGGGAGATCGCCGCCCAGGATCCGCGGGGGTACGACGCACTGGTCGAACGCACCGGACTGGATGCCGGAGAGCCCGACGCGTGGGACACCGCCGCGGAGGCGATGTTCATCCCGTTCAGCGAGAGCCTCGGCATCCATCCGCAGGACGCGATGTTCCTGGAACGCGAGGTGTGGGATCTCGATCACACCCCGGATGACCAGCGTCCGCTGCTGCTGCACTTCCACCCGCTCGTGATCTACCGGTTCCAGGTGCTCAAGCAGGCCGACGTGGTGCTGGCGCTGTTCCTGCAGGGCAACCACTTCACACCCGAGGAGAAGCTCGCCGACTTCCAGTACTACGACCCGCTGACGACGGGGGATTCGACGCTGTCGGCGGTCGTGCAGTCGATCCTCGCCGCCGAGGTCGGCTACCAGGACCTCGCACGGGAGTACTTCGAGCAGTCGCTGTTCGTCGATCTCGGAGACCTGCACCACAACGCATCGGACGGTGTGCACGTGGCTTCGGCCGGCGGGGTGTGGACAGCTCTGGTGTGCGGCTTCGGCGGCATGCGCGATCACGCCGGCGAGCTCAGCTTCGATCCGCGGCTGCCCGTCGACTGGCCCTCACTGTCGTACTCGCTGCAGTGGCAGGGCACCGCGCTGAAGGTCACGGTCACCCGTGATCAGCTGCGCGTCGCCGCGGAGGCGGGTGAGGCGGTGTCATTCACCGTGCGCGGCGCCGAGTACACGGTGACCGAGGCGGAGGACGTCGTCGTCGCACTGGCCGATCAGGGGCCCGTGCTGAAGGGGCGTCCGACACTGGGGCAGTTCGAGGACGCGCGCAGGGACGACGGCACCCGCATCTCCGCATCCGTTCCGGTGGTGACCAGCGCGATCCCGGTGATCAACGTGTTCGAGGATTGAGCACGCTCGTCGAATGATCGACGCGCTCGTCGGGCAGGAAGAACGGATGTCGAACCTGACTCTCAGCATCATCGTGCTCGTGCTCGTCCCCGCTGCGGCCCTGCTCGTGCTCGCCGTGATGGCACGTGTGCGATCGCGTCGTCTTCCGCGCTCGCCTGGGCCCCGCTTCGCGCCGACGGCTGATGGTGCGGTGCTGCGCGACGCGCTGCTGCTGAATCAGGACCGCAGAGCCATCGCCGCAGCGCTCGTGGACCTCGCGGTGCGTCGCAAGATCCGCCTGCTGCGTCCGGTGAGTGACAGCGGCGACCGTGCTCCGGTCGGCGTCGAGACGATCGAGGGCGCCGTCTTCCAGGCGTCCGAGGTCGCGATCCTCGAGGCGTTGTTCGGAAGGGAGAGCGCGTCCACCCGCGTACGTCGCTTCAGCTCCGATTCGCGTGCACTCTCGCGACGAGTGCGCGCAGTGCTCGAACGAGAAGGGCAGGAGGGGATCGCCGCCGGGCTCTTCGGCACGCGGCTGTGCACCTGGCCTGTCGTGCTGCTGCGGATCTTCGCGGTCGGCGGCGTCGCTTGTCCGCTGTTCTTCGTGCTCGTCGCCTGCGGCCAGGACGGCGGGGTGGATTGGATCGCGTTGAGTGCGGCGGCGACGGGCCTCGCGGTGGTGATCGCCGTGTTCTTCGTCGCACCGGCTCCATGGCGCAGATTCACCGCCGCATCCGCACCGCTGCGCGCGCACTTGGCAGGCATGCGCGAGTACATCGATCTCGCCGAGAAGGAGCCGCTGCGATTCCTGCAGTCGGTGCAGGGCTCGCTGGCACGTGCGGACGTCTCAGCGCACGCGAGAGCCGAGGGACTGGAGCGATTCCAGCTGAACGAGCGCCTGCTGCCGTACGCGGTGCTGTTCGGGATGGAGAAATCGTGGCTGCGGGCGCTGGGCGAGCATGCCGGGGAGCTGCGCTCGAGCGGTGACGTCGGTGACGCGATCGACGGGGCATTCGAGGTGCTGGCTGTGATCGAGCTGGTCGGCGGCACGCTGGAGCTGGTGCGTGCGGTGGGGGAGCTGGCCGATGTCGGCGGCTCCGCCGCGGCGTTCGTCGGAGAGGTCTTCGACACGTTGTCGTGAGCCGGGTCGTCATCGATGGGTCGTAGCGAGCGCACTGTCGGCGGCACGCCGTAGGCTGGACCGGTGACCACAGCCCTGTACCGCCGCTACCGGCCCGAGAACTTCGGCGAGATGATCGGGCAGTCCCAGGTGACCGAGCCGCTGATGACTGCGCTGCGCAGCGACCGCGTCGGCCACGCGTACCTCTTCTCCGGCCCGCGTGGCTGCGGCAAGACGACGTCAGCACGCATCCTCGCTCGCTGCCTCAACTGCGCCGAGGGCCCCACAGACACCCCGTGCGGCACCTGCCCGAGCTGCGTGGAGCTGTCGCGCGCCGGTGGCGGATCGCTCGATGTCGTCGAGATCGACGCCGCCAGCCACAACGGCGTCGACGATGCGCGCGACCTGCGCGAGAGGGCGACCTTCGCACCCAGCCGCGACCGGTTCAAGATCTTCATCCTCGATGAGGCGCACATGGTCACCCCGCAGGGCTTCAACGCGCTGCTCAAGCTCGTGGAAGAGCCCCCGGCGCACGTGAAGTTCATCTTCGCGACGACCGAGCCCGACAAGGTGCTCGGCACCATCCGGTCGCGCACGCACCACTATCCGTTCCGGCTCGTGCCGCCGGCGGCCATGCTCGAGTACGTCGAGAAGCTGTGCGCCGAAGAGGGCGTGCAGGTCGCTCAAGGCGTGCTTCCCCTCGTGGTGCGCGCCGGCGGCGGTTCGCCCAGAGACACGCTGTCGCTGCTCGACCAGTTGATCGCCGGATCCGACGGCGACTCCGTCGCGTACGAGCGTGCGGTCTCGCTGCTGGGCTACACGCACGGCGCGCTGTTGGACGAGATCGTCGATGCGCTCGCCGCCGGAGATGCGGCTGCGGCCTTCCCCGCCATCGATCGGGTCGTCCAGACCGGTCAGGATCCGCGTCGCTTCGTCGACGATCTGCTCGAGCGCCTGCGCGATCTCATCGTGATCGCGGCGGTCGGAGCAGGCGCGGGAGCCGTGTTGCGCGGCCTCGCTGAGGACGAGCTCGCACGCATGCGCGCGCAGGCCACCGCCTTCGGATCCGCACGCCTCTCGCGCACCGCCGACGTCGTGAGCGCCGCTCTCGACGACATGACCGGGGCCACGTCGCCGCGGTTGCACCTCGAGCTCATGATCGCTCGCGTGCTGAGCGCTGCGGGGGAGGGGGCTGCTGCGGTCGCCGTCCCTGCGGCCGTCTCGTCGGCTCCCGCGCCGGCCGCTCCTGCGCCGGCAGTTGCTGCGCCGGCTGCTCCGGCCGCGGTCGCCGTGCCTGAACCGGCACCGACTCGGGTCGAGGAGACGTCTGCGCCGGCTCCGGCGGCGGCGACTGCTCCGGAGACTCCGGCGGAGGCCTCTGCGCCTGTCGAGGCTCCTGCGGTCGAGCCGGCTGCGTCGCCTGCGCCGGAACCCGCTCCCGCACAGGCGGATGCGCCTGCCGCGACGTCCGGCCCTGTCGCGACGTCGGGCCCGGTCGACTTCGATCGAATCCGTTCCTCGTGGCCCGCGATCCTCAAGCGACTCGAGGGCGCCAGCCGCACGGCATGGTTGGTGGTCACGACCGTGCAGCCGCTCGACTACGTGGCCGAGTCCGAAGTGCTCACACTCGGATTCGCGAGTCAGCAGGACGTCAAGTCCTTCAAGGGTTCGACACCTGGCCCAGGCCCGTCCGACCATCTGCGCACCGCGATCGAGCAGGAGCTCGGCGTTCGGGTGAAGTACCTCCCCAAGCCTCTGCCGCCGGCGGCGCTCGCCGAGTCGGGGGGGCTCC
>NZ_JBLVOB010000009.1:40040-91413 GCF_053543555.1 Microbacterium xerophyticum
GTCGGCTGCTCCGGCGCCGGGGCGCACGGCGCCGCCGCAGAAGCCTGCCGCATCCGCATCCGCGTCCGCGACCGCATCCGTGACGGAATGGGCCGTCGCCGCGATCCCCAGCTCCGCTCCGACGCCGGCGGCTCCGCAGCCGCAGTTCCCCGTCGACGACGAACCCGCTGAGGTCGAGTCCGCGGCGTCCGCTCCCCAGCCGCCGCAGGACGGAGCGGTGGATGACGAGGTGCCGCCTCTGCCGGATGACGCCGATGCCCCCGACGACGACGAGCCGCCCTACGAGCCGCCGACCATCCCGCAGCAGTCCGCGCCGCAGCGGCCGGCGCAGCAGTCCGCACCGCCGCGCTCCGCACCCGTCGCGACCGAGCGTTCCGCTGCCGCCGGCGGTGTGCAGCGTTACGGCGAGGCCGTGATCCGCCAGGTGCTCGGTGCGACGTTCGTGCGGGAAGAGCCCTATGAGCCGCCGACGAGGTTCGCCTGATGTACGACGGCATCGTTCAGGAGCTCATCGACGAGTTCGGGCGCCTTCCCGGCATCGGCCCGAAGTCGGCGCAGCGCATCACGTTCCACATCCTCCAGACACCGACGTTCGACGTCGCCCGCCTCGCCGAGCTCCTCACCGACGTGCGCGAGCGAGTGCGGTTCTGCGAGATCTGCGGCAACGTCTCCGAGCAGGACCGGTGTGCGATCTGCCGCGATCCGCGCCGCAACCCTGCGCTGATCTGCGTGGTGGAAGACGCCAAGGACGTCTCGGCCATCGAGCGCACCAGGGAGTTCCGCGGGCTCTACCATGTGCTCGGCGGGGCGATCAGCCCGATCGCAGGGGTCGGACCCGATGACCTGCGCATCACGCAGTTGATGTCGCGTCTCGCGGACGGCACGGTGCAGGAGGTCATCCTCGCGACGAACCCGAATCTCGAGGGTGAGGCGACAGCCAGTTATCTCAGCAGACTGCTGACCACGATGCAGATCACCGTGTCGCGACTGGCGTCGGGGCTGCCAGTGGGCGGCGACCTCGAGTACGCCGACGAGGTCACCCTCGGTCGCGCCTTCGAAGGCCGGCGGACATTGTGATCATCCTGCCCGTCGCCGGCATCACCGCGGCAGCGGCCGGATGAACGCTCGCGGAGGCTTCACACGCAGAGGATGGATCCTCTTCGCGATCATGGCCTTCGTCTGGGGCATCACCTACCTCTTCATCAAGGAGGCGGTGCACTCCTTCGCGCCGCCCGCCGTCGTCGCCGGTCGTACGCTTCTGGGTGGACTCGTCCTGCTGCCCTTCGCGATCCGCAGCGGCGCGCTGAAGGCGGCTTGGAAGCACTGGCCGTGGGTGCTCGCCTTCGGTCTGGTCGAGATGGCAGGACCGTTCCTGCTGCTCAGTCATGCCGAGACGCAGCTGCCCTCGGGGCTCACCGGACTCCTGGTGGCGACCGTGCCGCTGTTCGCCGTCATCATCGCCCTCATGCGGGGTGACCGCAGCGTGCTCGCGCCTGTGCGCCTCGGCGGACTCCTGCTCGGCTTCATCGGCGTCGGCGTCGTCGTAGCGGGCCCCGGCCTGTTCCCGCAGGGTCAGGCCAGCGTCTTCGCGATCGGTGAGATCCTGCTCACGGCGCTGCTGTACGCCATCGCGCCGTTCATCATCGCGCACAAGCTCGCGGACGTCCCCTCGATCGGCACCATCACACTCGCTCTGTTCGCGATCGGCCTCGGGTATCTGCCCGCCGCGCTCCTGACCCAGCACGAGGTGCCGACGATCCGCTCCACCGTGTCGCTGGTCCTCCTCGGAGTCGTCTGCACAGCCGTCGCGTTCATCGCCTTCTTCGCACTCATCCGCGAGGTCGGACCGGTGCGCGCGCCCCTGTTCACGTACATCAACCCCGTCGTCGCGATCGTGCTCGGTGCGATCGTGCTCGCGGAGCCGATCACGCCGGGACTGCTGATCGGCTTCCCCGTGATCCTCGCCGGATGCTGGTTCGCCGCGACGGGCGGGCGCCTTCGCACCCGCCGTCCCGTCATGCCCGACGGATCGCCGTCCGCAGACTGAGCAGCAGCAGAACCAGCCCTGCGCCGACGAGCATGTGCCCCACTCCGGCGATCCCGGCGATCATCTTCGACGATTCCAGCTCCTGCACCTGCAGCATCCCGTGCCACACCAGCATCGCCGAGGTCAGCACGACGCCGGCGTTGTAGATCCAGAAGAACCAGCGGAACAGTCTGCTCGCCGACAGGGCGAACACCTTCTCGAGCGCGAGCACGATCAGCAAGGCGATGAAGCCGAGCGTGAGGATGTGCGTGTGAGCGAGTCCCAACTGGCCCATCAGCCCTTCTGGGTGGCCGTTGGCCTTCGTGAACTCGCGGTAGAAGAGTCCGGCGGCGAGGCCCGCCACGGTGTAGACGGCGATCGCACGCAGAAGCAGGAGCTGGGCGGAACGTGAAGCGGTGCGGGAGACGGTGTCGTGAGTCATGACTCCAGCCTGATCGTCGCCTCTGCCGACGGGATCCATCGAATGATCGATCTCGCCGCCGGGCGTTCGGAGCGCGGAAGGGGGAGAATCGGAGCATGTCAGAGCCAGCGGTCACCGACCCCACGCGGGGGCGGATGCTGCGCTCCGCGCGCTTCGCCCTGCATCTGATCACCGTGCTGCTCGCCGTCGTCACCGCCTTCCGTGCCGCGGCCGTCGACGCGCCGCTGCTTCTCGCGCTGCTGCTCCCCGGTGTGTTCCTGGCCTGGTACGGAGCCGGCGCCGCATTCGCGCGTGGACGTTTCTCCCGCTGGTGGCTGTTCGGACTCGGCATCATCTGGGTCGTGATGCTCGCGGTTTCCGCCGAGTTCGTCTGGCTGTCCTTCCCGCTGCTGCTGCTCGCCGGGCATCTGCTGCGTGCGTGGGCATCGGTCGCCTTCGCTGCGCCCGTGCTCGCCGCGGCCATCCTCGCGCCGATCCTGCATCAGGCGCCGGTCTCGTTCGCGCACATCGCCGGTCCGCTGCTCGGCGGCGGGTTCGCACTCGCGATCTCGCTCGGCTACGACGCGCTGCTGCGAGACGCCGTCGAGCGCGACCGCCTCATCGCATCGCTGGTGCGCGCCCGTGACGAGATGGCGGCACTCCAGGAGGAGCTCGCGCACACCCAGCGCGAGGCCGGTGCGACGCAGGAGCGCACCAGGCTCGCCCGCGATCTGCACGACACCATCGCACAGGAGCTCAGCTCGATGGTCCTGCTCGCGCGCAGTGCGGATGCGGGACGGATGCCGCAGATCGAATCCCTCGCCCAGCATTCGCTGACCGACCTGCGCCGGATCGTCGCGGCCCTCGCGCCGGCCGAACTGGAGGGATCGGCGCTCACCGCGGCGATCGAGCGGATGCTGCAGGCGCTGCGCGCAGACACAGGGATCGAGGTCTCGCTCGCGGTGGATCCTGCGCTCCCCGATCTTCCGACGCCGGTCGAGGTGGTGTTCCTGCGCGTCGCGCAGTCGGCGCTCGCGAACGTGCGCCGGCACGCGCGAGCCGGCACGGTCGGCGTCGAACTGTCGATGGCCGGACCGTCTGCACGATTGTCCGTCACGGACGACGGCGTCGGATTCTCAGAGCCCGCAGCAACACCGGGCGGATCGTCGTACGGCCTCGCCGCGATGCGATCGCGGTTGCGCGAGTTCGCCGGCGAACTCGAAGTGCGCTCTGCTCCGGGCGAGGGCACATCGCTCGTCGCGACGGTGCCGGTGACGACGGCGCCGGCGGTGCCGGTGCCGGCGGTGCCTGGCACCGGGGCGCCGGGTTCCGCATCGCCGGCATCAGGGGAGAGCCGGCCATGAGCGTGCGTGTGCTGCTGATCGATGACCATCCGGTCGTCCGTGCCGGACTGCGCTCGATCATCGAGGCGAGGGGATTCCGCGTCGTCGGGGAGACCTCGACCGGCGAGGAGGCGCTCGCGCTGACACCGGGGCTGCATCCGGACGTCGTGCTGTGCGATCTGCGCCTGGGGGCCGGCATCGACGGCGTCGAGACCACCGCGGCGCTGCGACGGATGCCGGATCCTCCTGCCGTGCTGATCCTCACGACCTTCGACCACGATGCGCAGATCATCCGTGCACTCGAGGCCGGTGCGGCCGGCTATCTGCTCAAGGACGTCGACAACGACACGATCGCGCGCGCGATCATCGACGCGGCAGCCGGGGCGATGGTGCTCACGCCGGGCGGCGACGAACGCCTGATCGCCGCGCTGCGCGCGCCCCGCGTGACGCTCACCGAACGCGAGCGGGACGTGCTGATGCTGGTCGACGAGGGCGCAGCGAACAAGGAGATCGCCTCGCGACTGTACATCTCCGAATCCACCGTCAAGACCCACATCGTGCACCTGCTTGAGAAGCTGGGAGCCGCCAGCCGCACCGCTGCGGCCAGCGAGGCTCGGCGGCTCGGCCTGCTCTGAAGACTGCGCGAGCGTCACATACGCGGAGCGGAATACGCGTCGAAAGTACAATGGCCGTGGGCGGATCCGCCCGAGATCCCAGGGAGAGTACGTTGGCCCTCATTGTGCAGAAGTACGGCGGCTCCTCCGTCGCCGACGCCGAGAGCATCAAACGCGTCGCCAAGCGCATCGTCGACGCGCGACGCGCGGGCAACGACGTGGTCGTCGCGGTGAGCGCGATGGGCGACACCACGGACGAGCTGCTCGAGCTGGCGAACGAGGTCGCCCCGATCCCCGCGCCGCGCGAGATGGACATGCTGCTCAGCAGCGGGGAGCGCATCTCGATGGCGCTGCTGGCGATGGCGATCCACTCGATGGGATTCGACGCGCGCTCGTTCACCGGCAGCCAGGCCGGCATGATCACTGACGACCACCACGGCTCCGCACGCATCGTCGACGTGACGCCGGTGCGGCTGCGCGAAGCGCTCGACGAAGGTGCGATCGTGATCGTCGCCGGGTTCCAGGGGTTCAACCGCGACACCCGCGACATCACGACGCTGGGCCGTGGCGGCTCCGACACCACGGCCGTCGCGCTCGCCGCCGCGCTCGACGCGGACGTCTGCGAGATCTACAGCGACGTCGACGGCATCTACACCGCCGACCCCAGGGTCATACCGCGTGCGCAGAAGCTCGATCACGTCTCCAGCGAGGAGATGCTGGAGCTCGCGGCCAACGGTGCCAAGGTGCTCTACATCCGCGCGGTCGAGTTCGCACGCCGGCACGGCGTGCTCATCCACGCCCGCTCGACGTTCACATCGAGCGAAGGCACGTACGTTCTGGGCGAGGGCATGAAGAACCCCCGCGAAACCGAGGGAGAAGCCATGGAAGAGCCGATCGTCGCAGGTGTCGCGACAGAGCTGGGGCAGGCCAAGATCACCGTCGTCGGCGTGCCGGACGTGCCGGGCAAGGCCGCCGAGATCTTCAAGATCGTCGCGAAGTCCGGTGCGAACGTCGACATGATCGTGCAGAACGTCTCGGCAGCCGCCACCGGCCGTGCCGACATCTCGTTCACGCTCCCCAAGGGCGACGCGTCAACGGCGCTCAAGGCGCTCGCCGCCGAGCAGTCCGATGTGGGCTTCGACAGCCTGATCCATGACGACCAGATCGGCAAGCTCTCGGTCGTCGGCGCCGGCATGCGGGTGCACTCCGGTGTCTCGGCCACCCTGTTCGAAGCGCTGTCGACCGCCGGCATCAACATCGAGATGATCTCCACCTCCGAGATCCGCATCTCGGTCGTGCTGCGTGGCTCCGACCTCGCCGACGCCGCTCGCATCGTGCACACCGCATACGGTCTCGACGGCGAGGACGAGGCCGTCGTGCACGCCGGCACCGGCCGCTGAAACCCGCGATAGACTCGCCCAAACCCCGTAGGAAGAGCCTTTCATGACCCGTATCTCCGACTCAGGACACTCCGTCGCCATCGTCGGCGCCACCGGCCAGGTGGGCACCGTGATGCGTGAGATTCTCGCGGAGCGCTCGTTCCCGATCCGTGAGCTGCGGCTGTTCTCCTCCGCGCGCTCCGCCGGAACGTCGATCGCGTTCGCCGGAGTCGACGTGATCGTCGAGGACGTCGAGACGGCCGACCCCGCCGGCATCGAGATCGCGCTCTTCTCCGCGGGCGCCACGGCCAGCCGCGCCTACGCGGAGCGCTTCGCGGCCGCCGGTGCTGTCGTGATCGACAATTCCAGCGCCTGGCGGAACGACCCAGAGGTCCCGCTCGTGGTCAGCGAGGTCAACCCCCATGCGATCGATGAGCGCCCCAAGGGCATCATCGCCAACCCGAACTGCACCACGATGGCCGTCATGCCCGTCCTCAAGCCGCTCGCGGCTGAGGCCGGTCTCGAGCGGCTCATCGTCAGCACGTACCAGGCGGTCTCCGGTTCGGGGCTCGCCGGTGCGCAGGAGCTTCTCGGCCAGGTCGAGTCCGCCATCGAGCAGGGCGGCGTCCTGGAACTGGTCCACAACGGCTCGGCCATCGACTTCCCCGCACCGCAGAAGTACGTCGCACCCATCGCTTTCGACGTCATCCCGCTCGCCGGATCGATCGTCGACGACGGCTTCAACGAGACCGACGAGGAGAAGAAGCTCCGCAACGAGAGCCGCAAGATCCTCGAGCTGCCCGAGCTCCGGGTCGCCGGAACATGTGTGCGCGTTCCCGTCTTCACCGGGCACTCCCTGTCGATCCACGCGGAGTTCGCTCGAGACATCACCCCCCAGCGCGCGGCCGAGGTGCTCGCCGCAGCTCCCGGCGTCGTGCTCGAAGAGGTGCCGACGCCTCTCAAGGCCGCCGGCAACGACCCGAGCTACGTCGGCCGCATCCGCGCCGATCAGTCCGCACCCGAGAACAGGGGGCTCGTGCTGTTCGTCAGCAACGACAACCTCCGCAAGGGTGCCGCGCTGAACGCCGTGCAGATCGCAGAGATCGTCGGGGCGCGACTGAGCGTCGCGGCGTAGGGTCGACGATCCGGCGGTGGTTCGCGGCTGCGGGAGGGCGAACTAGACTGGTCTGGTGACTGAATCCGTCGACGTCGTCCTCATCGGTGGTGGCATCATGAGCGCCACACTGGGCACTCTGCTGCACGAACTCCAGCCCGACTGGAAGATCGTCGCCTTCGAGCGACTGTCCGATGTCGCCCAGGAGAGCTCGAACCCCTGGAACAACGCGGGCACGGGCCACGCGGCGCTCTGCGAGCTGAACTACATGCCGCAGAGCGACGGCGGACCGCTCGATCCCGCCAAGGCCGTCTCGATCAACGAGCAGTTCCAGCAGAGCCGCCAGTTCTGGTCGTCGCTGGTCTCCAAGGGCGTGCTCGATGAGCCGTCGACGTTCATCAACGCCACCCCGCACATGACTTTCGTGCGCGGCGAGAAGGACGTCGCCTACCTCAAGGCGCGCTACGAGGTGCTCAAGGAGCAGCCGCTGTTCGAGGGCATCGAGTACAGCGAGGACTCCCGCGTCATCAACCAGTGGGCCCCGCTGCTCATGCAGAAGCGGCGCAAGGGCGAGCCGTTCGCGGCGACCAGGGTTCCGGCCGGCACCGACGTCGACTTCGGCGCACTGACGCATCAGCTCTTCGATCACCTCGCGGCCAGTGGCGTCGAACTGCGCACGAACCAGGAAGTGCGAAAGCTCAAGAAGCAGAACGACGGCAGCTGGCGTGTGTCGTACCGGCGGGCACTGGGGCACACGCCGGGCGAGCTCAACGCGAAGTTCGTCTTCGTCGGCGCCGGCGGCTGGGCATTGAAACTTCTCCAGCGCTCCGGCATCCCGGAGATCAAGGGGTACGGCGTCTTCCCGATCGGCGGACAGTTCCTCAAGACGACGAACCCCGCTGTCGTCTCCCAGCACAAGGCGAAGGTCTACTCGCAGGCATCCGTCGGCGCGCCGCCCATGTCGGTGCCGCACCTGGACACGCGCGTGGTGGACGGTGAGGCGTCGCTGCTGTTCGGTCCGTTCGCGACGTTCAGCCCGAAGTTCCTCAAGAACGGCTCGATGTTCGACATCGTCAGCCAGGTGCGCACGCACAACCTGTGGCCGATGCTGCGGGTCGCGTTCGCCAACCCCGATCTGATCACCTACCTGGTCGGCGAGCTGCTCAAGAACCACCGCAAGAAGGTCGACGGCCTCCGCGTGTTCATGCCCACCGCCAAGGACGAGGACTGGTCGCTCATCGATGCCGGTCAGCGCGCGCAGGTCATGAAGAAGGACCAGGAGAAGGGCGGCGTGCTGCAGTTCGGCACGGAGGTCGTCTCCGCTGCCGACGGTTCGATCGCCGGGCTGCTCGGTGCATCGCCGGGTGCGTCCACGGCCGTGCCGATCATGCTGAACCTGCTGAAGAAGTGCTTCCCCGAGCAGTACGCCGGGTGGGAGCCTGCACTGCGCGAACTGATCCCGACCTACGGCGAGAAGCTCAACGAGAACCCGGCCGCTGCGGACGAGTCCATGACGGCGACGGCGGCCGCCCTCGGCATCTCGAGGTAGCAGCGCACCGTGGCGAAGCTGTACTTCCGCTACGGGGCGATGAACTCCGGCAAATCCACGGCACTGCTGCAGGCGGCGTACAACTACGAGGAGCGCGGGCAGCACGTGCTGCTCGCCAAGCCGGCGATCGACACCAAGGGTGCGAACCAGGTGGAGAGCCGCCTCGGCATGACCCGCGAGGTCGATTTCCTCATCCCGCCGGACGGTGACGCGCGTGCGCTGTTCCAGCGTGAGCGGGCGCGGATGCAGCAGCGCAACGACGAGGGGCTGATCCCCGGCGAACCGATCGATGTGGCCTGCCTGCTCATCGACGAAGCGCAGTTCCTCACGCCCGCGCAGATCGATGACCTCTTCCGGATCGCCGTGGTCGACGGCATTCCCGTGATGGCCTACGGCATCCGCAACGACTTCCTCACCCACGCCTTCCCTGGCTCGGCACGTCTGCTCGCCATCGCGCACTCGCTCGAGGAGCTCAAGACGATCTGCCGTTGCGGACGCAAAGCCGTCTTCAATGGTCGCGTGATCAACGGGCGCTTCGTGTTCGACGGCGACCAGGTGGCGATCGACGAGGGTGCAGTGGCCGGCGCCCCGGCCGACGTCGTCACGTACGAGTCGCTGTGCGGCGACTGCTACCTGCAGGAATCCGGCGGGCGTCTGGGCTGAAGCGCCCTCTGCATTTGGATTGCGTGGTCAGACCACAGCGGCTAGTCTGTGGTCAGACCACGAGATCGCTCATGGAGGATGCCGATGCCGGATGCTGCGCAGACACCGCGCGCGTGGCGCGTCGTGCTCGAGCACATCGAGCGCGACCTGCTCGACGGTCGCCTCGGCCCCGGCGACCGGCTCGCGTCGGAGCGAGATCTCGCCGCCGATCTGGGCGTCGGCCGTTCGAGCGTCCGTGAGGCGCTGCGCGTGCTCGAGGTCCTGGGGCTGATCCGCACGGCGACCGGCTCAGGGCCGCAGTCGGGCGCGATCGTGATCGCCACGCCCTCCGGTGGCATGTCGGCGCTTCTGCGGCTTCAGGTGGCCGCACAGGGCTTCGCGCTGGGCGACGTGGTGCGCACGAGGCTGGTGCTCGAGGATGCCGTCGTGTCGGATCTCGCATCGAACCCCGGCCGCGACACCGGCGCGGCCCACGGGCTGCTCGACGCGATGGATGCCGAGGGGCTCACGACCGGCGAGTTCCTCGCGCTCGACGCGCAGATGCATCTCGCGCTGGCCGAGTCCAGCGGCAACACCGTGATCGCCGCGATGATGGCGGGACTGCGCACCTCCATCGAGTCGTACGTGCTCGCCGGCTCGGCATCCATCGACGACTGGGATGCGATGGCGATCCGGTTGCGGCACGAGCACCGCGCACTGATCGCTGCGATCGACGGGGGAGATGCGGATGCCGCGCGCGCCCTCGTCCACGACCACATCACCGGCTACTACACGGCCGCCGGTCTGACCCGCACACATCCGCCTCACTGAAAGGACGGCCATGGTCACCCGCCAGGTTCCCCAGCCCTCAGAACTCCTCGAGCTCATGAAGTTCAAGAAGCCGGAGTTCGATGGACGCAAGCGCCGCCTCGACGCGGCACTCACGATCGACGACCTGCGCACTATCGCGAAGCGCCGTACGCCGAAGGCGGCGTTCGACTACACCGACGGCGCTGCGGAGGGCGAGCTGTCGCTGACGCGCGCGCGACAGGCGTTCCAGGACGTCGAGTTCCACCCCGGCATCTTCAAGCCCGCGCCCGACGTCGACACCTCCGTCGACGTCCTCGGCGGCCCCAGCGCGCTGCCGTTCGGCATCGCGCCGACGGGATTCACCCGGCTCATGCAGACCGAGGGCGAGGAGGCGGGGGCGGGTGCGGCAGCTGCCGCCGGCATCCCGTTCACGCTCTCCACGCTCGGAACGACCTCGATCGAGGGCGTGAAGGCGGCGAACCCGAACGGGCGCAACTGGTTCCAGCTCTACGTCATGCGCGACCGCGAGATCTCGTACGAGCTCACCCGCCGTGCCGCCGCTGCGGGCTTCGACACGCTGCACTTCACCGTCGACACCCCGGTCGCCGGCGCCCGCCTGCGCGACAAGCGCAACGGGTTCTCGATCCCGCCGCAGCTGACGCTCGGGACGATCATCAACGCCATTCCCCGTCCCTGGTGGTGGTGGGACTTCCTCACCACGCCGAAGCTCGAGTTCGCCTCGCTCAGCACCACGGGCGGCACGGTCGGCGAGCTGCTGGACGCCGCCATGGACCCGACGATCAGCTATGACGACCTCGCAGTGATCCGCGACCTCTGGCCGGGCCGGATCGTCATCAAGGGCGTGCAGAACGTCGAGGACTCGGTGCGCCTGCAGGACGCCGGTGTCGACGGCATCGTCCTGTCCAACCACGGCGGCCGCCAGCTCGACCGTGCACCCATCCCGTTCCACCTGCTGCCGAAGGTGCGGGCGGCGGTCGGCGACGACTTCACCGTGATGATCGACACCGGGATCATGAACGGGGCCGACATCGTCGCATCCGTCGCGCTGGGCGCGGACTTCACCCTCATCGGACGCGCATACCTGTACGGGCTGATGGCCGGCGGCCGGCAGGGCGTCGATCGCACGATCGCCATCCTGCGCACCGAGATCGAGCGCACCATGCGTCTGCTCGGCGTCGCCTCCCTCGCCGAGCTCGAGCCTGCGCATGTCACCCAGCTCACCCGGCTCGTGCCGGTGGGAGGGTCGTCGGCGCGGACGGAGGTCTCAGCCGGCTGATCGCGGTTCACGCCACTTCGCCGTGCGAGGGGGAAGCGGCACGATCATCGAGGTGCGGCGCCGGTACTCCGCGTACTCGGGGTACCTGGATGCCGAGATCGATTCCGTGAAGATCGTCGAGCCGATGAAGAGCGCGGTCAGCAGCAGCGCGCCGATGATCGTCTCGTTCAGCACGCCCCCGAAGAAGCCCAGACCGGATGCCGCGGCCGCCGTCGCACCGATCGCGTAGAACACCCACCACTGAGCCTGCTCGAAGAAGAAGTTCGGGTGGCGGCTGTAGCGGAACAGCCCGGCGGTCAGGAATCCGGATGCGCGGCCGGCGGCCTTGCTCCGGTGGAAGTTCCACTGCTGCTGGTCGGCGATCGTCTCGCCGATCAGCAGCGCGAGGAAGAGCGCCGCGAACACGGCATCCCAGGCGGTGAACGGCGCAGGATGCTGCAGCGCGAGGTGAGCGGGGAGGGTGATGAGCACGAGCAGCGTCATCTGGAACCCGATGATGAACAGCAGGTTGAAGAGCTGGAACTGCCACGGGCGCATCCGCTCGCGCAGTATCGCCCATCGGTAGTCCTCGGTGCCCGTGTACCCGCCCTTGCGCGCGAAGTTGAAGGTGAGTCTGACGCCCCACGCGGTGACGAGGACGGCCATGATCACGAGGCGAGTCGCCGCGATTCCCGAGGCGAGGGCGGCGACGGCGAAGATCCACACGTAGACGACCGGCACGATCGACCATGCGCGGTCCACCCACGAGGTGTTGCGGGTGAACAGGGACAGCAGCCAGCACGCTGCACTGGCGCACGCGGCGACGATGATGGTGAGTGTCAGCGGATCCATGCCGTAATGCTACGACCAGGCCCTCTCTGGGCGACTACAGCGTGGGGATCAGCGATTCCAGCTCGGACGTGGTGTGCTCCCACCCGGTGACCGCGATCGAACGGACGCCGAGTGCCTTGACCGGGTAGTCGTTGCCCCCCTCGTCGAGGCGGTCGCCGTAGAACAGCATGTCGCTGAGAGGGATGCCGGTGTGCTCTGCGAGGGCCTTCATGCCGTGCGCCTTGTCGATGCCGGCGAGAGTGATGTCGATCGAGGTCGAACCGCCGGAGCGCACCTCGAGTTCGGGCAGGCGGGCGGCCACGGCGTCGCGCAGTAGAGCGCGCTTCGCGCCCGAGGGGTCCCACGCCTGCTTCGCCTCGTGCGGGGCCTGCTGCCCGAGTGCGGAGAAAGTGATCTGCGACCCGCGGTCCTCGAGGATCTCGCCCCAGGGATTCGGCTCCCACAATCCGAGCCGCTCCGCCTCTTCGCGAAGCGCCTGCAGCGCGGCCGACTTCTGCTCATCCGAGAGATCGTGCGCGTAGACCGTGTCGAACCCGACGCCGTCGTGGCGCAGGTAGCGCGTGCCGCAGGTGGGCAGCAGGTGCAGACGGCCGAGGTCCACGGCATCCGCATCGCCGAGCCGGGATATCACCTGGGTGCGGAACTGCTGTTCGTTGCCGCCGGAGATGATCGCCACATCGACGCGGCGCAGGAGCGCGAGCAGCTGAGCGGCGATCCTGGGATCGATGGCGCTCTTCGACGGAGCGAGCGTGTCATCGAGGTCGAATGCGACGAGGCGGGGCGTGGTCATGATGTCTCCAGCGTAGCGAGCGTGGCGCGGCATTCTTTCCATCCGGGAAGAGAAGAAGGCCGCCCCGGAGGGCGGCCTTCTTGCAACAGTGGTCGGGGTGACAGGATTTGAACCTGCGGCCTCTTCGTCCCGAACGAAGCGCGCTACCAAGCTGCGCCACACCCCGTTGCAACCGTTTGAGTCTACAGGCAATCGTGCGCTGCGCCGAATCGACGCTCGCCCGCGCTAGGCGGACGTGCCCGGTGCCGTGAGCGTCAGCAGCGTCGCCTCCGGGCGGCACGCGAAGCGCACCGGCGCGTAGATCGAATGCCCGCAGCCGGCGCTGACGTTCAGAGGGATGCTGCGGCCACCGTGCGTCCAGGTGCTGAGCCCCTTCGCCTGCTTCAGCGGGATGTCGCAGTTCGCGACGAGAGTGCCGAAACCGGGGAGGCAGACCTGGCCGCCGTGGGTGTGCCCGCCGAAGATCGCCTGCGCGCCGAGGTCGGTGAACGAGTTGAGCACGCGCTGGTACGGGGCGTGGGTGACCCCCAGCAGGGGAGTGCCGGCATCGCGGGCGCCGAGTGCGGCGATGGCCGCCGGCACCGCATCGAGGTCGTCCCAGTCGCGGTGCGCATCGTCGACGCCGAACAGATCGATGTCGGCACCGCCGACCTGCAAGCGTGCGGCCGCGTTGTTCAGATCGGTCCAGCCGAGCTCGTCGGTGAAGTACGCGTCGAGCGCATCCGTGTCGAGGTGCTCTGGCTCCCGATGCCGCTGCGAAGGTCCGGAGAAGTAGCGCAGAGGGTTGCGCGGCGACGGACCGAACACGTCGTTGGAGCCGTGCACGAAAACGCCGGGGATGCCGGCGAAGGCGTCGAAAGCGCGGCGGATGCCCTGCAGGCCGTCGCGGTGCCCGAGATTGTCACCGGTGTTGACGACGAGGTCGGGCTCCAGCTCGGCGAGCGATGACAGCCAGTCCTGCTTGCGTCGTTGCCAGGGCGCCATGTGCGCATCCGAGACGTGCAGGACCCGGATCGGTCGCGAGCCGGCTGGGAGCGCCTCGGCCGAGGCTTCGCGAACGGTGAAGAGGTGGCGTTCGATGCCGATGCCCCACACCGCGCAGGCAGCACCGACGGCCCCCACCGCGCTGAGCGCGATGAGGGCCGGGTGTGCGGAGCGGGAGCCTGCTACGAGCACTTGACTGTCACGGCAGTCGACTTCTTCGTGGCGGTTCCGGCCGCAGGGGTGGTGCTCGTCACCGTCTTCTTGTCGTCGTCGCCGGCGGAGCACGAGGCATGCGGACTGACGGTGGTGAACCCGGCGGCCTTCAGCGCCTCCACGGCATCCGCGAGCTTGCTGCCGGACACGTCTGGCACTGTCGCTCCCTGTCCGTTGCTCGGCGAGATCGTGACGGTCGTGCCGCTGGAGACCTGGCCGGCACCGGGGTCCTGCTTGGCGATGATGCCCTTGGCGGCGTCGCTGTCGACCTCGGGCCCGACGGACACCGAGAATCCTGCGTTCTCGAGGGTCGCAGTCGCATCCGCCACACTCTGTCCGACGACGCTCGGCAGATCGACCAGTATGCGGCGGGACAGATTGGGGTCGGGCTCGGGGAAGCGGTCTCCGCCGCCGAGGACCTGATTGGCCGTGTACTGCATGTCACGGGCGACGTCGTACCGGATGTCCTGCAGGCGGTTGTCGTTGTACCACTCGTTCCAGATGTTCGCGGTGCCCTCTGTACGGCCGATGTACACGGCTGTCGTGGCCTTCGTGCTGGACTCGATCATCATCGTCGCGTAGGTCTGGTGCGACCCGGTCTTTCCGATGAGGGGAGTGCCGTCGTAGGGGTTGGCGTTCTGACCGGTGCCGCCGGAATCCATGACGCCCTGCAGTGCATACGCCGCGGTCGCCGCGACTTCGGGGCTGATCACCTGAGAGCAGCTGGTCGCCGGGATCGGCAGCTCCTCGCCCTTCTGGTTGACGACCCTGTCGATCGACTTCGGTTCGCAGAACACGCCCTTGTTCGCGACCGTCGCGTAGGCGCCGGCCATGTCGAGCGGGGCGATGGGCTTGTCGCCGAGAACGTTGTACGGATAGTTGGCATCCGTCGTCTTCGCGGTGTCCTGGGTGTTGATGTCGTACGTCGTGACGCCCATGCGGTCGGCCACGGCGTTGATGTCGCAGATCTCGAGTTTGGAGGCCATGGCGAAGTATCCGGAGTTCAACGAGTCTCTCGTGAACTGCATCGGTGTGCCGGTGTAGCCGCCGGCGTTGTCGAAGTTACCGACCTCACTGGTTTCGAGGGGGCTCGTCTCGCCGTCGCACACGTTCATGTTCAGCGTCTGGTGGCGGCCGTTGAGCGATTCTCTGACGGAATGCCCGGTCTCGAGCCAGTCGATCAGAGTGAACAGCTTGTAGGACGAGCCGACCGGGAATCCCGCGGAGCCGCCGTGCGCGTAATCTGCGGCGTACACGAGGCTCGAGTACGCCTGATCCTCGGTCGGGGTTTCCTGGAACGTCGTGTTCTGGGTCATCGCGAGAACGCGGCCCGTCGCAGGTTCGATCGTTACGCCGGCGCCTCCGAAGTGCTGGTTGTCGTAGTTGGCCGGCACGCGGTCCTTGAGAGCGGTGACAGCCGGATCCTGGATGCGCAGGTCCAGCGAGGTGTAGATCTCCAGGCCGTCGCGCTGCAGCGCCTTCACGCGCTCGGCATACGTCTCGCCGAAGGTGGTGTCGCTGAGCACCACCGTCTTCACGTACTGGCAGAAGTACGCGTTGTTGCCCGCAGCCGCGCATCCCTGCGCAGGGGGGTTGAGGGCCGGGGTGATCGGTGTCTCGATCGCCTCGGTGTGCTGCGCCTCGGTGATCTTGCCGTCTTCGTACATGCGGTTGATGACGTAGTCGCGGCGGACCTTCGTCAGCTCGTAACCGTCCTCAGCGCTGTTGACGGCCACTCCGTCGCTGTCCGTCGCGGAACCGGCAGGCTTGTCGATACGGTACCGGTTCGGGTTCTGCACGATGCCGGCGAGCGTCGCCGCCTGTGCAACCGTCAGGTTCGATGCACTCGTGTTGAAGTAGTACTTCGACGCTGCCTCGATGCCGTAGACGGTTCCGCCGAAGCTGGCGATGTTCAGGTAACCGAGCAGGATCTCGTTCTTCGAGTAGTCCTTCTCGATCTGGATGGCGTAGCGCATCTCCTGCAGCTTGCGCTCGATGCCGTCCGTGCCCACGGCGTTGGTGGCGTCGAGCCAGCACTGCGCGGTCTTGTCCGAATAGTTCTCGTCGCCGGGCAGCACCTTCTGCTCGCACTGCTGCACGAGCACATTCTTCACGTACTGCTGGCTGATCGTCGAGGCGCCGCGCGACGAGGTGCCGCGGAGGTTGTCGATCAGTGCCTTCGCCGTCGCGCCGAGGTTGACCCCGCCGTGCTCGTAGTAGCCCTTGTCCTCACTGGAGAGGATGGCGTCGTACATGACGGGCGAGATCTGATCGAAGTTGACCTGCGTGCGGTTCTGATCGAAGAACGTCGCCATCTGCACCGGCTTGCCGTCGTGACCGATCGCATAGAACGTGCTCGGCTCCATCGGCGCGTCCGGCTTCAGATACGAAGGCAGCTTGTCGAACAGATCGAGGGCTTGGGATCCGGCGGCACCGGCGACGGCGAGTGCGGGCGTGACCGTCGCGGTCACCAGGATCCCGGCGACAGCGCTGAGCCCGATCAGACCGAGAAGTCCACCGAGCACGCCTTTCGCCGTGCGATTCTTCTGAGGCATACGCTAGATCGTAGGGGAGTTCCCTGAATACCGCCTTTGACGATCGGGCTTGTCGACCGTCTCTGACCGCAGGAGTGCCATGACCACGTGGGAGTACCTCACCACCCCGTTGCTGATCCACAACACAGCCGCGATCCTCAACAACTGGGGCAAGCAGGGCTGGGAACTCGTCCAGGTCGTCCAGGGGCCGGAGGGGGGCCTCGTTGCCTACTTCAAGCGGCCGGTGTCGCAGGACGGCTCCAACAGTGCAGGACTCGCGGCCGCTGAGCAGGCCGCACGTCAGTTCGAAGGGGGTGCGCAGTGAGCCTCGAGGCGCGTCTGAGCGAGCTCGGTATCGATCTTCCGGAGGTCGCGGCTCCCGTAGCGGCGTACGTCCCCGCCGTCGTGCACGGCGGCCTCGTCTACACCTCCGGGCAGCTGCCGTTCGCAGCCGGTGCACTCCCCGCGACCGGCAAGGTCGGCACTGAGGTGACGGCGGACGACGCCAAGGCGTACGCGCGCACCTGCGCGCTGAACGCGCTCGCCGCCGCGGCCGCCGCCGCAGGCGGACTGGAGAAGATCGGTGGAGTGCTGCGCGTCGGCGGCTTCGTCGCATCCGATCCGGCCTTCACCGGCCAGCCCGGCGTCATCAACGGTGCGAGCGACGTGCTCGGCGAGATCTTCGGCGACTCAGGGCAGCACGCCCGCGCGGCTGTCGGGGTCTCGGTTCTGCCGCTCGACAGCCCCGTCGAGGTAGAGGTCACCTTCATCCTCGCCTGAACGCGATGAGAAAGGTCCCCGCGCTCGATGGGCGTGGGGACCTTTCCCTTTGATCCGGTTACTTGACCTGCGCCGAGATGATGCTCATCACCGCGGTGTCGGCCAGTGTCGTGGTGTCTCCGACCTCACGGCCCTCTGCGACATCGCGCAGCAGGCGGCGCATGATCTTTCCGGAGCGGGTCTTGGGCAGCTCGCCGACGATGTAGACGTCGCGCGGCCGCGCGATCGCGCCGATCTGCTCGCCGACCCATTGGCGCAGCTGCGTCGCGAGCCCCGCCGCGTCGTGAGCGGAGAGGTAGCTCTCCTTGATGATCACGAAGGCGACCACGGCCTGGCCGGTGGTCTCATCCGACGCACCGACCACTGCGGCCTCCGCCGTGGCCTCGTGCGCCACGAGCGACGATTCGATCTCGGCGGTCGACAGGCGATGGCCTGAGACGTTCATCACATCGTCGACGCGTCCGAGCAGCCACAGATCGCCGTCCTCGTCGAGGCGCGCACCATCGCCGGCGAAGTAGTAGCCCTGCTTCTCGAACTTCTCCCAGTACGTCTCCTTGTACCGTTCCGGATCGCCCCAGATGCCGCGCAGCATGCTCGGCCACGGCTCCGTGATCACGAGCAGACCGCCCTTGCCGTTGCCGGCCTCTTCGCCGGATTCGTCGACCACATCGATCGTGATGCCGGGCAGGGGCACCTGCGCAGAGCCCGGCTTGGTCGCCGTCACACCGGGCAGCGGCGACACCATGATCGCCCCGGTCTCGGTCTGCCACCACGTGTCGACGATCGGGGTGTCGCCTCCGCCGATCACCTCCCGGTACCACATCCACGCTTCGGGGTTGATGGGCTCGCCCACCGATCCGAGCAGACGGATGGAGGACAGATCGAACTTCTTGGGAACGCTGCGCCCGATCTTCATGAACGAGCGGATCGCGGTCGGCGCCGTGTAGAAGATCGTCACGCCGTACTTCTCGATGATCTCCCACCAGCGTCCGGGATGCGGAGCATCCGGTGTGCCCTCGTAGAGCACCTGCGTGGCGCCGTTGGCCAACGGGCCGTAGGCGACGTAGGTGTGACCGGTGACCCAGCCGATGTCGGCCGTGCACCAGAACACGTCGGACTCCGGCTTCAGATCGAACACGTTCTTATGGGTGTAGGCCGCCTGGGTGAGGTATCCGCCCGAGGTGTGCAGGATGCCCTTCGGCTTCCCGGTGGTGCCGGAGGTGTACAGGATGAACAGCGGGTTCTCGGCGGGGAACGCCTGAGCGTCGTGCTCGGCGGACGCCGCGGGCACGGCATCGTGCCACCACACGTCGCGGCCTTCGACCCAGTCCACGTCGTTCTCGCCGCGCTTGACGACGAGGACGTGCTCGACGGTCTGCTGCACGCCGTCTCCTCGATCGCTGAGGGCCTGATCGACAGCGGGCTTGAGCGCCGACACGCGGCCCTTGCGATAGCCGCCGTCGGCGGTGATGACGACCTTGGCGCCGGCATCGTCGATGCGTGAGCGGAGACTGTCGGCGCTGAAACCGCCGAAGACGACGGAGTGGACGGCGCCGAGTCGCGCGACGGCGAGCATCGACGCGACGGCCTCGGGGATCATCGGGAGGTAGATCGCGACACGATCTCCCGGCCCGACTCCGAATCCGGACAGCACGTTCGCGACGCGCTTGACCTCATCGGTCAGCTCGGCGTACGTGATGCGTCGTGAATCGCCTGGCTCGCCCTCCCAGAGGATCGCGACGCGGTCGCCGTTGCCCTCCTCGACGTGGCGATCGAGGCAGTTGTAGGCGACGTTGAGCTCGCCGTCGTCGAACCATTTGGCGAAAGGCGGAGTCGACCAGTCGAGGACACGTGTGAAGGGCTTGTGCCAGTGGATGAGCTCGCGGGCCTGATCGCCCCAGAACGCCTCCCGGTCGGTCGCTGCACGGTCGTATATCTCCGGCTGAGCGACGGCGGCGGCGGCGAAATCCTCGGACGGCGGGAACCTGCGGGTCTCGTCGAGGAGATGGTCGATCTGGCTGCTCATGGCATGCGCTCCTTTGCGGCGGGACGAGGTCATGCAGAGCGCACGACCATGACACGGTGAATCTAGTCTGCGCCTGTTCCGGTCAATACTGCCGAAAGTCGGTAACCGCGTGGGTTTTGTGAGGACGGCTGCCATGCGTACACTCGACGACAGCCGCAATTTGATTCGGCCTCGGCGTGCCCGTTCTCCCCGGACCGGCACGCCTCTGGGCGGCATCCCATTCCCCCCGTGAGGTGCCGCCCTTCTCTGTGTCCGCAGTCGTTCTGCACCGCAGGGACCACGCGACGGATTCCGCACAGCACGTGCGATAGCCGCGTGTGCGCGATCGCGGCGGCGCATAGCGTCGGGGCATGCCACAGCCGTTCATCATCCAGCCGCGCGATGCGGCGCCCGTGTCGGTCGGCGGACGTGCCGTCCCCGTCGATCTGGACGCCGCGTTCGGGCCGCTCGCCGAGCACTGCGACGATCCGCGGGTGACGGATGTCTTCGTGAACGGCACGGACGGATTGTTCGTCGACCGCGGCGACGGCGCAGAGCGGGTGGCCGGATGGGCGGCATCAGAGCGGGAGGTGCGCGACCTCGCCGTCGCGCTGATCGGAGCGGGCGGCCGTCACCTGGATGACCAGTCGCCCTGTGTCGATGTGCGGTTGGCGTCCGGAATCCGCGTGCACGCGGTGCTCGCGCCGGTGTCGGCATCCGGTACCGCGGTGTCGGTGCGCATCCCCCGGGTGCGGGCGGCTGATCTCGACGCGCTGGCGGCACTGGGAGCGTTCGACGGGGCGCAGCAGGCCTGGCTGGAGCAGCTGGTCGCGGATCGCGCGAACATCCTCATCACCGGAGGCACCGGGACCGGCAAGACGACCCTGCTGACCGCGCTGCTGCACAGCGTTCCAGCGGCTGAGCGCATCGTCACGATCGAGGATGTCGCAGAACTGCGCCCTGCGCATCCGCACCATGTGGCGCTCGAGGCGCGACAGGCCAATCTGGAGGGAGCCGGCTCCATCACCCTCGCGCGTCTCGTGCGCGAGTCGCTGCGGATGCGGCCCGACCGGCTCGTGGTGGGCGAGTGTCGCGGCGAGGAGGTGCGGGAGCTCCTCTCGGCGCTGAACACGGGACATGACGGCGGCGCGGGAACCCTCCACGCCAGCGGGCTCGTCGATGTGCCGGCGCGCCTGGAGGCGCTCGGTGCACTGGCCGGGATGGATGCCACAGCGCTGGCGCGGCAGGCCGTCAGTGCATTCACGATCGTGGTGCATCTCGCCCGTGGGGGTGACGGTGTGCGCCGTATCGCGAAGGTCGGACGATTTCTGCTGCGCGCGGATCGGCTGGACATCGAGGAGGTGCGGCCGTGGTGAGGCTCGCGTCGATGAGCGCTCTGCGAACGGCGCGACGGTCGGATGCCGGTGCCGAGGAGGCGGCGGTGGCGGTGCGCACCCTCGCGGTCCTGCTGCAGGCGGGTGCCGTTCCTCTCAATGCCTGGCGTCACCTCGCCGATTCCGGTGATGCGCACGCGGAGAGCGTGGTCGCGCGCTGCGATGACGGTGCCGCGCTCGTGGACGCGATCGAGGCCGAGGGCGGCGCGTGGGCGGACGTCGCCGCGGCGTGGGATGTCGCGACGACCGTGGGGGCTCCCCTCGCCGAAGTGCTCAGATCGCTCGCGGAGACGATGCGCGATGCGGCCGCTGCGGCCGACGACGTTCGCATCGCGCTCGCAGAGCCGGCGGGCACGGCGCGACTGCTCCTGTGGATGCCGCTCGCCGGCCTCCTGCTTGGATTCGCCCTCGGCTTCGACACGGTCGGCGTGCTGTTCACCAACCCCATCGGCATCGCGTGCCTGATCGGCGGATCACTGCTCGTGCTCGGTGCGCGCCTCTGGACGAGACGCCTGCTGCGACGTGCGCAGCCGGATCAGGGGACACCGGGCATGCACGCAGAGCTCATGTCGGTCGCTCTCTCGGGCGGCGCCTCGATCGAGCGCTCCCTGCGGCTCGTCGACGACAGCCCGGCGCGCGACCGTATCAGCGGCGAGCACACCAGGGGCGTGCTCGAACTGTCGCGTGCGGCGGGCGTACCGGCGGGAGAGCTGCTGAGAGCAGCGGCCGCCCAAGAGCGCCATGATGCACGCATACACGGCCGGCTGCGCGCCGCCAAGCTCTCGTCGCAGCTGCTCATACCGCTCGGCGTCTGCACGCTGCCCGCCTTCCTGCTGCTCGGCGTCGCGCCGCTGATGCTCTCCGTCATGTCATCGACCCCGCTGCCCATCTGACGGCAGCACAACAGAAAGAAGGAACATCATGAACTCCATCCCGACCCTCACCAGGCGCCGTGCTGCGTCGCTCTTCACCGATGAATCCGGGGCCGCCACGGCGGAGTACGCCATCACGACGATGGCGGCGGTCGCCTTCGCCGGGCTGCTGGTCGTCATCATGCGCTCGGATGAGGTGCGCGGCATCCTCACGGACCTCGTGCGCCGTGCGCTCACTGTCTCGTAGACAGCGACAGGGCTCGAGCGAGCGATGAGCGACGCATGAGGAAGAACGCCGACTCCGAGCGGGGATCGGTCGCCGCCGAGCTGGCGATCACGCTCCCGGCGGTGGTGCTCGCACTGCTGCTGGGGGCGGGCGCGCTCGGCGCAGCCGCACGGCAGGTGTCGCTGCAGGATGCCGTCGCAGACGCTGCACGTCTGCTCGGACGCGGCGAGAGCGCGGCGATCGCGCACGCTGCCGTGACGGCATCCGTCGACGACGCACGCGTGTCGAGCGAGCTGCGCGGCGACCTCAGCTGCGTGAGCGCCCGCGTGGACGCGGTGATTGGACGCGTGATCCACATCCCGCTCACGGCGTCGAGCTGCGCCCTCAGCGGGGGGCTCTGATGGCGGGCAGCGCCCTGGCCGCCGGTGTGCTGGCCGTTGCGGCTTCACTGTCCCTCGGCCTGGCGGCGGTCGGCGGCGCATCGGTCACGGCGCAGCGCGTCGCCGGCGCGGCGGATGCTGCCGCGCTCGCGGCCGCCGACGCGTCATCCGGCGCGATCGTCACCGGTGAGGAGCCCTGCGCCCTCGCGGCGAGGGTGGCGGCGGCATCGGGAGCGACCCTGGTGTCGTGCCTGTTGGAAGGCCCGGTGGCGACCGTGCAGGTCGAGGCGGCGTACGCTGGTCTTGCTGCCGTCTCCCGCGCCCGTGCCGGGCCACCCGAGGGATTCTGACGGTTCCACCCACGGCTCCGCTGTGAATGCACCACGACAGTGGTGTGTATGGTGTGCTTCGAAGAAAGGACGCACCCTTGGCTGAAGGCAAGAAGCTCGTCATCGTCGAGTCTCCGACGAAGATGAGGTCGATTCAGGGGTACCTCGGCGACGACTACGAGGTGCTCAGCTCCGTCGGCCATATCCGCGACCTCGCTGACAAGAAGGACATCCCCGCCGCCGACAAGGCCGCGTACGGGAAGTACTCGATCGACATCGACAACGGCTTCGATCCGTACTACGTCGTGTCGGATCGCAAGACGAAGACCGTCGCCGAACTCAAGCGCGCGCTCAAGAACGCCGGCGAGCTCCTGCTCGCCACTGATGAGGACCGCGAAGGCGAGGCGATCGCCTGGCACCTGCTGGAGACGCTGAAGCCGAAGGTGCCCGTCAAGCGCATGGTGTTCCACGAGATCACCAAGGACGCGATCCAGGCCGCCGTCGGCAACACCCGCGAGCTCGACCTCGCGCTCGTCGACGCGCAGGAGACCCGCCGCATCCTCGATCGCCTGTACGGGTGGGATGTCTCGCCCGTGCTCTGGTACAAGGTCAAGACAGGCCTCTCCGCTGGACGCGTGCAGTCCGCTGCCACGCGCATGATCGTCGAGCGCGAGCGCGAGCGCATGGCGTTCGTCTCCGCCGACTACTGGGACGTCGAGGCATCCGCCTCCGCCACCGGAACCGCATTCAAGGTGCGTCTGGTGCGCGTCGACGGCGGCCAGCTCGCCCGAGGCACGGACTTCGACGACAACGGAAAGCTCAAGAAGGCCGTCGTCGTTCTCGACGAGAAGAGGGCGCTGACCCTCGCGCACGCTGTCGACGCCGCCGGCGCAGGCACCGTCACCAAGGTCGAGGCCAAGCCGGGCACGCGCAGCCCGTACGCCCCTTTCACCACCTCCACGCTGCAGCAGGAGGCAGGACGCAAGCTCTCGATGAGCGCGAAGCAGGCGATGAGCGTCGCCCAGCGCCTCTACGAGAAGGGCTTCATCACCTATATGCGAACGGACTCCGTCGCCCTGAGCACCCAGGCGGTGCAGGCGGCACGGAGCCAGGCCGTCGCGCTGTACGGCGACAAGGCCGTTCCCCTCAAGCCCCGCGTGTACAAGTCCAAGAGCAGGAACGCGCAGGAGGCCCACGAGGCGATCCGCCCGTCTGGCGAGAACTTCCGCAAGCCCGCATCCGTCTCCGGCGAGCTCGACCGCGAGGAGCTGCGCCTCTACGACCTCATCTGGAAGCGCACCGTCGCGAGCCAGATGGCCGACGCGAAGTACGAGACCACCACCGTGACGCTGGCCGTGCAGGCCGCCGGCGAGGTCGCCGAGTTCACGGCGTCCGGCACCGTCTACACATTCAAGGGCTTCCTCGAGGCCTATGAAGAGGGCAAGGACGAGAAGCGCGGAGACGCCGACGCGGACTCGAACCAGTCGCTTCCCGCCGTCGCCGTCGGCGACGAGCTGGGCATGTCGGATGCTGAGGCGAAGGGGCACAAGACCACCCCGAAGCCGCGCTACACCGAGGCATCGCTGGTCAAGGCGCTCGAGGAGCACGGCATCGGACGCCCCTCGACGTTCGCCAGCATCATCGGCACGGTGATCGATCGCGGCTATGCCACCAAGCGCGGCCAGGCACTCGTACCGACCTGGATGGCGTTCAGCGTCGTGCGGCTGCTCGAGGAGCACTTCGCAGATCTGATCGACTACGACTTCACGGCAGCGCTCGAGGATGACCTCGACGCGATCGCCCGAGGCGAGCAGAAGCGCGTCGAATGGTTGAAGTCGTTCTACTTCGGCACCGAGGCGCAGGTCGGCCTGCGGCAGGTCGTCGACAACCTCGGCGAGATCGACGCCCGCGCGCTCAACTCCACGCCGATCACCGACACCGCCACGCTGCGTTTCGGCAAGTACGGCCCGTACCTCGAGGTCATCGACCCTGCGAAGCCCGAAGAACGCGGACGCATCGTCAACGTTCCGGAGGACCTCGCGCCCGACGAACTGACCGCGGCAAAGGCGCAGGAGCTCATCGATGCTCCGGTGGCCGGCGACCGTGTGCTGGGGGAGAACCCTGAGAACGGTCGGGTCATCGTGGTCAAGGACGGCCGATACGGCCCCTACGTGCAGGAGAACCTGCCGGAGGAGGACGTCGCGGTCGACGAGGCCACCGGTGAAGTCGTCGACAAGCCCAAGAAGAAGACCGCGAAGAAGGATGCGCCGAAGCCGCGCACGTCCTCGCTCTTCCGGTCGATGTCCGTGGAGGACATCGCCCTCGACACCGCGCTGACGCTGTTGAGCCTGCCGCGCGTCGTCGGCAACGATCCGGAGACCGGCGACGAGATCACCGCGCAGAACGGCCGCTACGGCCCGTACCTGAAGAAGGGCACGGACTCGCGTTCGCTCGAGAGCGAACAGCAGATCTTCGATGTGACTCTGGAGCAGGCACTCGCTATCTATGCGCAGCCGAAGTACGGTGCAGGATCGCGCCGTGCGTCCAGTGCGCTCGCCGAGTTCGAGGCCGATCCCGTCAGCGGCAAGCCGATCCGCATCCGCGATGGACGCTTCGGCGCCTATGTCACCGACGGCGAGACGAACGTCACGATCCCTCGCGGGCAGAAGCCCGAGGACATCACATTCGAGATCGCCGTGCAGATGCTCGCCGACAAGCGCGCCAAGGGGCCCGCTCCCAAGCGCGGTGCCAAGAAGGCTCCCGCCAAGAAGCCGGCAGCGAAGAAGCCGGCAGCGAAGAAGCCAGCGGCGAAGACCGACGATGAGAAGGCCGCTGCACGTTCGGCTGCGGCGAAGAAGGCCGCTGCCACCCGAGCCGCGAACGCGGCGAAGAAGAAGTAGGCGCTGGTGGGTGCACGCTCAGGGGTGTGGATCACTCTCGAGGGCGGTGACGGCTCGGGGAAGACCACCCAGGCCGAGCTGCTGGAGAAGTGGCTGACCGATGCCGGGCACACGGTGCTGCGCACGCGCGAGCCAGGGGGCAGCGAGGTAGGTCAGCTGATCCGCGACATCGTGCTGCACCACCGCGGCGACATCGCGCCGCGCGCCGAGGCACTGCTGTACGCGGCCGACCGTGCGCATCATGTCGCGACGGTCGTGCGGCCGGCGCTCGAGCGCGGCGAGATCGTGCTGCAGGATCGCTACCTGGACTCCTCGGTCGCCTATCAGGGTGCAGGACGAGTGCTCGATCCGACCGAGGTGCGCGACCTGTCGCTGTGGGGGACCGAGGGCGCATTGCCCGACCTGACGCTGCTGCTCGATCTCGACCCTGCGACGGCCAGGACCCGCCTCGACTCGGCCGACAAGCCATTCGACCGGCTGGAATCCGAGAAGTCCGCATTCCACATCCGCGTGCGCGAGGCGTTCCTCGCACTCGCCGCCGAGGAGCCGGAGCGCTTCTTCATCGTCGATGCCGCGCGGGATCCTGAGGGCATCGCCGCAGACATCCGCGCGCGCGTCGCCGCTCTCGTCTGAGCACAGGCCGCGCGACGCGTCCGATGCTCCGGTTAGGCTGAGTCCATGCCATCCGCGCCCACGCTCGCCCCGTTTCCGTGGACGGATGTGTGGGGTCAGGACGACGCGGTCGAGGCGCTGCGCACCGCCGCGTCCGATCCCTCGGCCCTCTCGCATGCGTGGCTGATCACCGGGCCTCCGGGGTCCGGTCGTTCGACTCTCGCCTACGCGTTCGCGGCCGCGCTCATCGCTGACGGCCCCGACGACGAGAACACGATGCGGCAGGTGCTCGCCGGCACGCATCCCGACGTCACGGCGCTGCGCACCGACAAGGTCATCATCACGATCAAAGAGGCGAGGTCGTTGGTCGAGCGCTCGTACTTCGCGCCTTCGGCCGGCCGCTACCGCGTGATCGTCGTGGAAGACGCCGACCGCATGGTCGAGCGCACGTCGAACGTGCTGCTGAAGGCTCTCGAGGAGCCGCCGGAGAACACGGTCTGGATCCTCTGCGCACCGAGCGAGGCCGATCTGCTGCCCACCATCCGCTCGCGCGTGCGGCCGCTGCGGCTGCGCGAACCCGATGTCGACGACGTCACGCGGCTGATCGTGCAGCGCACAGGTGCTGATGAGGTCACCGCAGAGCAGGCGGCGCGGCACTCCCAGCGCCACATCGGCATGGCGCAGCGTCTCGCCACCGACGACGATGCCCGCCGCAGGCGCGACAGCACGCTGCGCTCGGTGCTCGGCGTGCGCGGTGTCGGCAGTGCCGTTGAGGTGGCGGGCCAGATCATCCAAGCGGCGACCGATGATGCGAAGGCGCTGACCGCTGAGCGCGACGCCGCGGAGCGTGCCAGCCTGTTGCGCACCGTCGGCGTCGCCGAGGGGCAGGCGGTTCCGCCTGCGCTGCGCTCGCAGATCTCGGCACTGGAGGACGACCAGAAGAAGCGTGCGACGCGCAGCCTGCGCGACGGTATCGACCGTGTGCTCACCGATCTGCAGTCGATGTTCCGAGACGTCGTGATGCTGCAGTACGGCAGGGGAGACGATCTCATCAACCGGGAACTGCGTGACGATCTCAGCGCGATGGCTCAGGCATGGCCGGTGACACGTACGCTGGTTGTTCTCGATCATCTTGCCGAGACCAGGGAGGCTCTGGAGCGCAATGTCGCTCCGACGCTCGCCCTGGAGAGTTTGCTCGTGACGGTCGCGAGCGGGAGGAAACCGTGAAGACTCGACAGACTTCTCGCGCGCGACGACTGGTAGCGATCACCGCAGGTCTCGCCGCGGCATCCATGATGCTCAGCGGATGCCTGTACTCGATCATCCCTGAGGGGGAAGAGCCCAGGCCGTCCAGGACGAACGCACCCGACACCGAGGGCGTCGCGGCCGAGCTGCTGCCGTTCTACGAGCAGACGCTCGAGTGGACGCAGTGCGACGGGGGAGCGGCAGGCTTCGACTGCGCGTACGTCACGGCGCCGCTGGATTGGGAGAACCCTTCGGGCGAGGGCACGATGGAGCTCTCGGTCGTGCGCCACCAGGCCACGGGCACGCCGATGGGCTCGCTGCTCACCAACCCCGGCGGGCCGGGCGGCAGCGGCGTCGACTTCATCCTCGACAGCCTCGATTACGCCGTCGGCGCCGATCTGATCGAGAACTACGACGTGATCGGCTTCGACCCGCGCGGCGTCGGCGACTCCACCGCCGTGCAGTGCTTCGATGCCGCCGACATGGACAAGTACCTCTACGACATCCCCACCGCCGCGCGCGGCACGGATGAGTGGGAGGCGGAGCTCACCAGGGCCGACCAGGCGTTCGCCGATGCATGCGAGGCGAACAGCGGCGGCATCCTGCCCCACATCACGACCGTGAACTCTGCACGTGACATGGATCTGATCCGCGCGGTGCTCGGCGACAAGCAGTTGAACTTCCTGGGTTACTCCTACGGAACGTTCCTCGGCGCGACGTACGCCGAGCTGTACCCCGAGAAGGCGGGCAGGCTGGTCCTCGACGGGGCGATCGACCCAGCCGTTCCCGGCCTCGAGGTCGGCGCGACCCAGGCCATCGGATTCGAAGCGGCGCTGCGCGCATACATGCAGGACTGCCTCGACTCCGGATCGTGCCCCTTCAACGGCACGGTGGACGAGGCCATGGCAGACCTCGGCGCACTGCTCGCGAGCGTCGATCGCACGCCCCTGAAGAACGATGACGGCCGTATGCTCGGCGCGGACTCGCTGATGACGGGCATCATCGCCGCCCTCTACTCCCAGGACAGCTGGGAGTTCCTGACCCAGGCGCTCGATGAGGCACTGCAGGGCGATCCGTACAGCGCGTTCTACCTCGCCGACTTCTACAACGGCCGGGAGGACGGCGCCTACCTCGACAACTCCACCGAGGCGTTCACGGCGTACAACTGCATGGACTATCCGGTCGAGAACGATCAGGCGGCGGAAGACGCCATGATGGCCGAGATCGAGGCGGGGGCGCCGACGATCGCACCGTACTGGAGCGGCCCCGACACGTGCGAGGTGTGGCCGTATCCGCCCACCGGCACGCGCGGCGAGATCCATGCCGAAGGCGCGGGCCCGATCCTCGTGGTCGGCACGACGAACGATCCGGCCACTCCCTACGAGTGGTCGGTGGCACTCGCAGAGCAGCTCGAAGAGGGCGTGCTCATCACCCGCGTCGGCGAGGGCCACACCGGCTACAACAAGGGCAATACCTGCGTCGACGAGGCGGTCGAGGCCTACTTCCTCGACGACGCCGTGCCCGACGCCGACCTCGAGTGCGGTTGATCCGACCTCGTCACGGTCTCGGTTCGCGATGGCGGCTTCGACAGGGTAATATCGTTGATCGTGCCGCTCTCGCAGCGCACGCCGCCTTAGCTCAGTCGGCAGAGCATTTCACTCGTAATGAAAAGGTCGTCAGTTCGATTCTGACAGGCGGCTCCACAACCCCCGGAGATCGAGAGATCTCCGGGGGTTTCCGCGTTCACGCCGTCCCGGCTCATGCGCCCGTCCGGAGCGTATAATCGTCGGTGACGACTGACGGGCAAAGGCGCCTGTCGAACAGGGTGGACGAGGTCCGCTCGGGTTTCGTCCACCCTTGTTTCACCGTCCCGCACGCCCCGTCAGTCATGAGGATCCGACTGGTTGGAGGTTGAGATGAGTGCGGCGAACGAGCAGCGATTCGAGTTGCGCAGAGTCACAGACGACGAGTGGGTGATTCTGGATCACCGCTACAGGACGAATGATCCGCGTCGCCCGGTCGCGAGCGTCTTCGCGCTGTCCGACACGGAAGTCGAAGTCACCTGGTTGCGGGACCTGCCCATGTCGTCGTCGTATCAGAGTCCATTCGACGTCCTCGAGGATCTTCGACGCCTGTACCGGAAGAACCGGTCGCGGCGGCCCATCCTGATCCCGCACATGCCGCCGCGGGCGACTCCCGCGTCGGCCTGATCCGCCACCGCGACGATTCTCCCTCCCACGCGGACGAGCACGGCGTACCCTCGAATCATGACCAGGGCACTACTCATCGTCGACGTGCAGAACGACTTCACCGAAGGCGGCGCGCTCGCCGTCGCGGGCGGAGACGCGGTGGCATCCGCAGTCTCCTCGTACCTCACGGCGCAGGCCGCCCGTTACGACGTGATCGTGGCATCGCGCGACTGGCACGAAGGCGACAGCGACAACGGCGGGCACTTCGCAGGCGATCCCGACTACGTCGACACCTGGCCGGAGCACTGCGTCGCCGAGACCCCGGGTGCCGACTACGACGAGCTGTTCGTGACGGACGCCGTGACCCACCACGTGTACAAGGGGCAGGGAAAGCCCGCGTACTCGATGTTCGAGGGAACCACGCAGGACGGCTCCTCGGTGGCCGCGGTGCTGAGCGGGCGTGGCGTGCTCTCGGCAGACGTCGTCGGCCTCGCGACGGATCACTGCGTGCGGGCGACGGTTCTCGACGCGATCGCGCACGGCGTGCACGTCCGTGTGCTGACCGATCTCGTCGCAGGCGTCGGCGCCGAATCCAGCGAGGCCGCGCTGGCCGAGATGGCGCACGCCGGCGCCGAGCTGATCGACAGCACCCTGGCCGCCGAGGGTCCACACGCGTGAGTCGCAGCGTCCTGCTGCTGCGGGCAGTGAACGTCGGCGGTCGAAATCCTGTGCCCATGCCGCGGCTGCGTGAGGTGCTGGCATCCGAGACCGACCTGGTCGACGTCGCGACCTACATCGCCAGCGGCAACATCATCTGCGACGAGCCCGCGGACGCCGTGGCCTCCTGCGCGCGCGTGCGCGAGGTGATCGCGGCGGAGTTCGGCGTCGACACGCCCGTGATCGCCCGCACCCATCAAGAGCTCGAGGCATCGCTCGCCGCCCAGCCATTCGACGGCGGGGCCGAGAAGCTCGTGCACGCGATGTTCCTGGAGGGTGAGCCGGCGGGCGAAGGCGTCGTCGCCCTCGAGGAGCGCCTCGTACCGGGCGAGCGGATCGCGCTCGTGGCGAGAGATCTCTGGATCTCGTACAGCGAGCTGGGGGTGCAGGCCACGAAGCTCACGAAGGCGGCGCTCGACAAGGCGCTCGGCGTCGCCGGCACGGCACGCAACCTGCGCACCGTGCGCACGCTCGTCGAGCGCACTGCGTGATCTGCGGTGAGCCGTCGATATCCCTCCACGATCGCCACGGCGGTCGACAACGAACTGGTGATCAAGAAGTCCCGATTCATTGCGCATGCGGAGCCTGTCGCGTCCGCGGACGACGCGGATCGGGTCATCCGAGCGGTGAAGCACGCGGCGTGGGATGCCCGTCACCACTGCTCGGCGCAGGTCACGGGAGCCCTCGGCGATCGGGCGCGCTCTTCGGATGACGGCGAACCGTCAGGCACGGCCGGGGTCCCGATGCTGGAGGTGCTGCTGCGCCGCGAGCTCACCGATGTCGTCGTGGTGGTCACGCGGTACTTCGGCGGTGTCAAGCTCGGCGCCGGCGGCCTGGTTCGCGCGTACTCCTCTGCCGTCTCGGAAGCGCTCGAACTCGCGACCATCGTCGATCGACGGATGCTCTCCGGCGTCGCGGTGACGGTCGAGCATGCGGATGCCGGACGCTACGACAACCTGCTGCGCGAGTGGGTGCGCACGCGGGGTGCGCTCCTGGGCGACCCGGTGTACCGCACGAAGGCGGAGTTCGAGGTGTGGGCGCCTTCGTCGGAGCTGCCGGCGCTGTCGGCCGAACTGGCGGCGGCGTCCGGTGGCGCGGTGCGGCCGGTGCTCACGGGCGCGGAGAAGCTGGTCGGCATCCGGAGGCCTGCGCTGCGCGACTGACTGCCTCAGGCGGCAGATGAGGGGTCCGCTGAGCATCGACTCGTCGAGCGCCGCACACGTCGCAGCGTACATAGAGCACCAGGCCCTCGCTCGTCGGGTGCCGCGATTCGACGATCCAGCCGTGCTCGTGCGCCGCGGGAGCGGCCGGCAGGACAGGGAGGGAAGCGGTGTGCTGGCGGGTCATGGTTCCAGCGTGCTGTAATGCTCTTATGCATCTCAACCCTTACGGCGAGTACGCGGTGCTCCTCGCGGCATCCCTGGCGAATGAGTGGCCCACGCATCGCGAAGGCATCGTCGAGCGCACGCGCGAGGCCGGGATGACGATGGATTTCGCCCACGGGCTGGATGACCACACCGCGTGCCGCGACGTGATCGACGACTGGCTGCGGATCGTCGACAGCGATCGCGACGAGGACCGTGCGGCGATGCTCAACGACCAGATGGCGTCAGCGGCGGCCTATCCGCGGCTGGTGGACCACAACGGCGAGGGATGGCACCTGCACTACCGCGACAGCAACGACGCGCTGCCGTTCGTCCTGCGGGCCGTGATCAGCGTCGGCACCTCCCTGCACCTCGTCACCCGTGGCATGAGCAGGCTGCGCCGTTGCGCGGCCGCACCGTGCACGAATGTCGTGGTCGATGTGACCCGCAACGGACGTCAGCGCTACTGCTCGGTGCGGTGCGCGAACCGCGCCGCGGTCAGGCGCCATCGTTCGCGTACGGCATCCTGAGCGCGGTCACGCCGTCTGGCCGGAGTGCCTTCCCTCGGCGATCTCCTCGATCACCTTGGAGTTGAATGCGGGGAGATCATCAGGGGTGCGGCTCGAGACCAACCCCTGGTCGACGACGACCTCCTCATCGACCCAGGCTGCTCCGGCGTTGCGAAGATCAGTGGCGAGACTGGGGTAACTGGTCAGCGTGCGACCGCTGACCACATCAGCCTCGATGAGGATCCAGGATCCGTGACAGATCACCCCGACCGGTTTGTGCTGCTCGAAGAAGGCGCGTGAGAACGCGATCGAGGGCTTGTCCAGCCGCAGATGATCGGCGTTCACGACGCCGCCCGGAAGCACGAGCGCGTCGAAGTCGTCTGCAGAAGCATCGGCGGAGGAGAGATCCACGGTCTGGACGTGTCCGTTCTTGCCCGTGATCTCCGACCCCTCTGGCGCGATCATCAGGGCGGATGCGCCGCCGCCGGTCACGGCATCCCAGGGGCTGGTGAGTTCGCTGTCCTCGAATCCGTTCGTCGCCAGGAACGCGACGCGCTTGTCGGTGAGCTGGGCCATCATTGACTCCTTTCGCGGTGAGTGGATCGTCCCGGTCAGGACGCTTCGACTCTCCCGTCGAGGGCGGATGCCGTGAAGGGGGTGGCCGATGCGCGCGGCCCGTGCTAGAGCTCCGGATCAATGGCCGTGCCGGCAGCGGCCGAACGCCAGTTGCTCCCCATGCGCGCGTAGGTCACGATCGCGTGGCAGTTGCGGCAGCGCACATCGCACTTGTTGATCTCGTCTTGGACGGTCGACAGCCCGAAGCCGTTGCGCACGAGTTGCATCACGCCGTCGCGCTTGTCGCGGCCCGGCCTGTGATCGAAGTCGAGCACACGGATGTCTGAAGCACCGCAGTCGACACACGGGTGATCGTTCAGGTACCGGGTGATGAATGCGATGCTCATCGACCTCTGAGCCACGGTCCGCTCTCGGATCACGGCTATATGGTGCTCACGATGCTGGCGGTAATACTCCCGCGACGACGCTCGATTGCACTCGCGACAGACCTCCTGAAGGCCGTCCGCTCGTGACGACTTCCGGTTGAAATCGGTCAGGGGTTTGACCTTCTGGCACGTGCCGCACATCTTCATGCTGGCACGTTACTGCCGAGGTCTGACCTCGAATACGGTGGGCCCCATGGGGCTCGAACCCATGACCCGCGGATTAACATACCACTTCGACTTTCGCCGCCGTCCGTCGGACGTTCGTGGTCTGGACTGTCCCTTCACCTTGGCTTTCGCTGTAGGTGCCACCCGTCCAGTCTCTACACCTTCCGGACTCGCATCCGGCTTGGCTCGGGATCGCCAACTGGTTTCCCAGGAAGGGTTCCCCGACTTTGAGTGGTGTCATCCTCGAGGTTTCCCTCGAGGCGCTCCTATTATGTTGAAGTCCGATGCTCTGCCAACTGAGCTAGAGGCCCGTGCTTCCATTCTAGCGGGCGTCGGGGCCGGTTCGAATCGGACGGCGGCACTCGACCTGCCTGAGTCCTGGACGACAGAACGCGGCCCCCCGCGACACAGCTTCGCCGGCGACCGCGTCGCCCCCGTTCCGGCCTCCCCAGGCGCGGAATCCTTCCTTACGCAGCCGGCGGCATCAGCACCGTGTCGATCAGGTACACGGTCGCGTTCGCGGTCTGGACTCCACCGCAGATCACGTTCGCGTCGTTGACCATCCACTCGTCACCGCTGCCGGTGACCTCGAGGTCGGCTCCCTGGACCGTGGTGTGCATTCCTGCGATGTCCTCGGGAGAGATCTGGCCGGGGACCACGTGGTACGTGAGGATCGACGACAGGGTGGCCGAATCGGTCTTCAGCGCCTCGATCGTGGCGGGGTCGATCTTCGCGAACGCCTCGTCGACCGGTGCGAACACCGTGAACTCGTCACCGTTGAGAGTGTCGACCAGGTCGACATCGGGGTTGAGCTGTCCGCTGACTGCGGCGACCAGCGTCTTCAGCAGCGGGTTGTTCGATGCGGCGACTGCCACAGGATCCTGCGACATACCCTCGATCGAGCCGCCACCGTCCGGCACTGCCTCGGCGTACGCCTCGCAGCCGGGACCGACGAGGTTCGCTGCGGGGTCCATCGTCTCAGGCGCCTCTTCCGACGTCTCAGGTGCGGTGGGCTCCGTCGGCTCTTCGGCCGTGTCCGAGCTCATCGAACAACCCGACAGCACGAGAACGCTGACGAAGCCGAGGGAAAGAGCTGCGGTGATCTTCTTCTTGGTGCTGAACATGTCTACCTCCGGGAATCGGAACCGCGGCATTCCCGCGGTGTCGAGGATTCTTCGGAGCCCTTCCAGGATCGGATGGGAGCGGATCGAAGAAACTTTTCATCCGGCGGATGATGCGCCGTCGGGCGAGGGAACAGCACGCGACGCGCGCGATACGGCATGCTTGTGTGGATGGTCATTGACGGCGTGGACATGCCGGAGGACGGTTCGGCGGGAGATCTCGCCGCCGACCTCCTCGTCCGCGTCGCCGCGGGAGATCAACGGGCCTTCGCCGACCTGTACGATCTGCTCTCCTCTCGTGTCTTCGGACTGATCCTCCGTGTGCTCGTCAACCGGTCGCAGAGCGAGGAAGTGCTCCAGGAAGTCTTTCTGGAAGTGTGGCAATCCGCCGGGCGGTTCGCTCCGAACAAGGGTCAAGGCAGGACGTGGGTACTCACGATCGCTCACCGAAGGGCGGTCGATCGGGTACGTGCGTCCCAGTCCAGCGCTGACCGTGATGTGCGGGTCGGGATGCGCGATCTCGGTGTCTCGCATGACAGTGTCGCCGAGCAGGTGGAACTGAGCATCGAGGGAGGCAAGGTCGTCGCAGCCCTCGCAACGCTCCCCGAGCCGCAACGGGAGGCCTTGGTCCTGTCGTACTACGGGGGGTACAGCCAGAGTGAGATCGCGGTGCTGATCGGGGCACCACTGGGAACGATCAAGACGAGGATGCGAGATGGGCTCTCGCGTCTGAGAAGTGAAATGGGGGTGAACGCATGAACGAGAAGGAGTTCGCGGAGTTGGCGGCGGGACACGCCCTTGACGCGCTCTCGGACACCGACGAGCGGCGTTTCACTGATGCCCTCGCCAGCCACCCCGAATGGCGGGCCATAGCGGACTACGACGCCGAGACCGCCCACATGCTCGCGGATGCCTCGCCGGCCGTGCCGCCGCCGCTGGAGATCCGCGCCGGGTTGCTGGCGCAGATCGCCACGATGCCGCAGGGCGATGATGCGGAGGAGCCGCATCCATCCGAAGCATCGATCCTCGACGCCGACGAGCCGTTCCTGCGTCCGCCGCGCCGCTGGGGGCGCACTCTGTTCGGACTCGCGGCGGGCCTCGTACTCCTCGTCGGACTGGGGTTCGGGGTCGCAGCGCTCACATCGCAGCTGGCGACGCCGGCATCCGTCGTCGCCCTGCAGGAGATCCAGTCGGCCGATGACGCGCAGCAGGCGTCTGTGGAGCTGGACACCGGTGCCGTCGCCACCGCGCACTGGTCGGCGTCTGTGGGCAGTGCGGTTCTCGTCGCGGACGGCCTCGAGCCTCTCAGCGATGATCAGACGTACGAACTCTGGTTCGTGCGCGACGACGACGGACCAGTGCCGGCCGGACTCTTCGAGGCGGATGCCGGTGAGGCCACCGCCCTGCTCGACGGAGCCATGCACGAAGGCGACGTGATCGCCGTCACGGTGGAGCCGGCGGGCGGATCGCCCACGGGGCAGCCGACGAGCGATCCGATCATCGCGATCCCGACCGCCTGAGCGCGAGTACCCTGGACGGATGCCCGAGCAGTTCCACCGTCCCGTCCGCCGACCCTCGGCATCCTTCGACAACCTCGTGGGATCCTCGGACTCCGCCGAGGCGACGAGAGTCGCTCATGCCACGGCATCCGCTCTGCTGACCCGCGCCCGCGAGGACGAGAGCGGCGAGAGTGCGGAGCGGATGATCGCGTTCACGGCCGAGCACGGCATCGATGACATCGCGGAGCTGTGGGCCACCGCCCCGGCGGTCTCCCTGCCCGGTGCCCTGTGGCGGCTGTACCTGCTGCAGCTCGCGATCCACAGCGATCCGCAGACATCTGCGCTGCTCTACGAACGCGGTCGCGTCGAACTCGGATCGGTGGATGCGCTCGTCGCCGGTGCGCCGGTGCCGGCGAACCCCGAGGAGATCGTGGTGCTGATCGACACGATCCTCCGAGGAGTGTTCCGCGGCGACTTCTCGGTCGCGCTCGAGCGCGCGGCCGCATTCTGCCGCGTGCAGGTCTCGGGAGCGACGCACACCGCCGACGACTACGAGGCGACCGAGCCGGAGCGCGCCAGCGAACTCACGGCTCGAGCCAGGCGGTTGCACACCTACGCCGGCGATCTGAGCGCCGCGGCCGGACTGTGGCGCAGCGGCGGACTGAACTGACGGCTGTGCGTACGTCGGGAGCGCGTGCGGCGTCCCGACATGGAAAGACCGGGCCGCAAGAACGCCTCTCGGCGGAAGGCCGCTCGCAGCGGCAATATTTGGAGCCCGGGGTTATGCGGCCCGGCCACTCCATTGTAACGTCCGCACGTCGCTGGTATTCCCGGTGGGGTCGTGGTCGTAGAGTCGCTGTATGACCCGGCGCTTCGCTCTGATCATCGATCCCGTCGACGCCTCCGAGGAGCGCGCAGACTACGCCGACACGTTCACCGTCGTGGATGCCGCGGCCCCGGCGCTGAGCGTGGGCGAGCTCAGCACGCAGCGCGGCGACGGCGTGTTCGAGTCGATCGGTGTGATCGACGGGCACGCGCAGGAGGTCATCCCGCATCTGGAGCGCCTGGCGAATTCCGCACGGCTGTGCGACCTGCCGGTGCCTCACCAGGAGCAGTGGCGTCAGGCCGTCGCGGTCGCGGCAGCGGAGTGCCCGGCGGGGGAGGCCGTGATCAAACTCATCCTCAGCCGCGGTGTCGAGCACGGACCCACCCCGACCGCGTGGGTGACTGCAGCACCGGCATCCGATTTCTCCGCCGTCCGCGAGCGGGGTGTCAAGGTCGTCACCCTCGACCGGGGGTACGGCCTCGACACGGCGGAGCGGGCGCCCTGGCTGCTGCTGGGTGCGAAGACGCTCTCGTACGCCGTGAACATGGCTGCGCTGCGCGAGGCGCATCGAAGGGGAGCGGATGATGCGATCTTCCTCTCGAGCGACGGCTTCGTGCTCGAGGCGCCCACGGCATCGCTCATCCTCCGCTTCGGCGACCGGTGCACGACTCCCGCGCCAAGCGGGGGCATCCTGCACGGCACGACGCAGCTGAGCGTGTACGAGCACCTGAGCGGCCGCGGTCTCGACACCGGCTACGACCGCATCCCGGCGGCCGACCTTGCGCGTGCGGATGCCGCGTGGCTGGTCTCCAGCGTCCGTCTCGCCGCGCCCATCGTGGCCGTCGACGGTGTGGAGCTTCCGGTCGACCATGCGCTGACGTCGGAACTGAACCGGTACCTCCTCTCGCCCCGCGACTGATCCGCGCACGGGGCCTGACGACAAGGCGCGCGATCGCGGTCGATGCACGGGGACCAGAGACCGCAGCGCTGCGGATGCAGCCCGCGAAGGCGCGCTCCGTGCACAAGCGGCCGGTTCCGCATCCTGTGCAGAACCACTCATCAATGGGAAAACCCAGACCGACTTGGTGTCGTGCGGTGTGTCGCAGTGCGACACGCCGAGGACACGCCAGCTGGTCTGGGTTTTCCGGAGGGCGGGACGGGACTTACCCGAAGCGGCCTGACACGTAGTCCTCGGTCGCCTGAACGGACGGCGTCGTGAAGATGGTCGCGGTCTCGTCGTACTCGATGAGCTTGCCCGGCTTGCCGGTGCCTGCGATGTTGAAGAACGCGGTCTTGTCCGAGACGCGAGACGCCTGCTGCATGTTGTGCGTGACGATCACGACCGTGTACTGGGTCTTGATCTCGGCGATGAGCTCCTCGATCGCGAAGGTCGAGATCGGGTCGAGGGCGGAGCACGGCTCGTCCATCAGGATCACGTCGGGCGAGACCGCGATCGCACGGGCGATGCACAGACGCTGCTGCTGTCCGCCGGAGAGTCCGGAGCCCGGCTTGTCCAGGCGATCCTTGACCTCGTTCCAGAGGTTCGCGCCGCGCAGCGACTGCTCGACGAGGGCCTCCTGGTCGCTCTTCGCCATGCGCGAGTTGTTGAGCTTGACGCCGGCGAGCACGTTCTCCTTGATCGACATCGTGGGGAACGGGTTCGGCCGCTGGAACACCATGCCGACCTGGCGGCGCACGAGAACCGGGTCGACGTTCGCGCCGTAGAGGTTCTTGCCGTCGATCAGCACCTCGCCCTCGACGCGGGCACGCGGGATGACCTCGTGCATGCGGTTGAGGGTGCGCAGGAAGGTCGACTTGCCGCAGCCGGACGGGCCGATGAACGCCGTCACCGTGTTCGGCTTGATGTCGATGCTGACGCCCTCGACGGCGAGGAAGTCGCCGTAGTAGACGTTGAGGTCGTTTACTTCGATGCTCTTGGACATCTGAGAGATCCTTCGGTCGGGAAAGTTCAGTCGGGAGAGTGGAGTCGGCTCAGCGGCCGGATATCTTGGGGGCGAACACCTTGGCGATCAGGCGACCGGCGAGGTTGAGGACCATCACGATCAGGATGAGCGTGAGCGCGGATGCCCATGCACGGTCGATGTACGCGTCCGCGGGAAGACCCGGATACTTGGCCTGCATGTACGAGAACACCGGAAGCGTCGACATCTGTCCGCTGAACATGTTGAGGTTCATGCCCTGCACGATGCCGACGGTGAGCAGGAGCGGCGCCGTCTCACCGATGACGCGGGCGATGGCGAGCATGATGCTCGTCACGATGCCGGCGATGGCCGTCGGCATGACGACCTTGATGATCGTCAGCCACTTCGGAACGCCGAGCGCGTATGCGGCTTCGCGCAGCTCGTTCGGCACGATGCGCAGGAGCTCTTCCGAGCCGCGCACGACGACGGGGATCATGAGCACGGACAGCGCCAGAGATCCCATGATGCCGATGCGTGTGCCGGGGCCCATGATGAGCGCGAACACCGAGTAGATGAACAGACCGGCGACGATCGAGGGGATGCCGGTCATCACGTCGACAAGGAACGTGATGCCGCGTGCCAGCTTCTTGCCCTCGCCGTACTCGACGAGGTAGATCGAGGTCATCAGGCCGATCGGCACGGAGATGATCGTCGCTCCCAGCGTGATGAGCAGCGTGCCCCAGACGGCGTGGATCGCGCCGCCGCCCTCACCGACGATGTTGCGCATCGAGAAGCTGAAGAACTCGCCGTCGAAACGGGCGAGACCGTTGACGACCACGGTGTAGAGCAGCGAGACGAGCGGGAGCAGCGCCACCACGAACGCTGCTGACACGAGAGCAGTCATCAGGCGGTCGGTCGCGTGACGTCGGCTCTCGGCGACCGTGGAGACGACGAAGATGAGCCCCATGTAGAGGACCATCCCGACCACCAGCGTCATGGCGATGTTGAAGTCGGCCGGGTCACCACCGGCATTGGCGAAGGCGAAGACCGTGCCCGCGATCACGAAGCAGACGGCGAGGAGAGCCCACGGAGCCCACTTGGGCAGGTGACCCGCACTCGTCGTGTGGGTGGTGGGTGTGATGGCGATGGCGGTCATGTCAGTTTGCTCCCGAGAACTCGGCACGACGCGACACGATCCAGCGTGCGACGAAGTTGACCGCGAAGGTGACGATGAAGAGGATCAGACCGGCTGCGATGAGCGTGTTGACGCCCGAATCGTGGGCCTCGGGGAACCGCAGCGCGATGATCGCCGGGATCGTCGTGGGGTTCTCCGGGTTGAGCAGGTTGAAGGTGACGATGCCGAGAGGCGAGAGCACGAGCGTGACGGCCATGGTCTCGCCGAGCGCGCGACCGAGACCGAGCATGGCACCCGAGACGATGCCGCTGCGGGCGAAGGGCAGCACGGCCATCCGCACCATCTCCCAGCGGGTCGCACCGAGGGCGAGCGCGGCTTCCTCGTGCAGCTTGGGCGTCTGGAGGAAGATCTCACGGCAGATGGCGGTCATGATCGGCAGGATCATGACCGCGAGCACGAGGGATGCCGTGAGGATCGTCTTGCCGGTGCCGGAAGGGGTGCCGGAGAAGATGGGTATCCAGCCGAGATTCGTGTTGAGCCACTTGTAGAACGGCACGAGCATCGGGGCGAACGTGAGGGCGCCCCAGAGGCCGAAAACGACGGAGGGGACGGCCGCGAGCAGGTCGATGATGTAGCCCAGCAGACCCGCGAGCCTGCGTGGTGCATAGTGCGAGATGAACAGCGCGATGCCGATCGCGATCGGGGCGGCGACGACCAGAGCGATCAGGCTCGACCACAGCGTTCCGAAGACGAACGGCCACACCCAGGTGATGAAGGACTGGCCCTCGAGGATGTGGTTGTCGGACGTGTCCGGGGCGAAGGCCGGGATGGCCTGCACGACCAGGAAGACGGCGACAGCGGCCAGAGTGATGAGGATGATGATGCCGGCACTGAGGGCGGTGCCGGAGAAGATGCGATCTCCAGGGCGAAGCACGGCCTTCGGTGACACGGGCGAACGGGTGCTCTCGGTATCCGTCGTGGTGGTGGTCATCTGCGCGGCTCCACGGGTGTTCGGAGGGATGTTGCTGGGTGTGTTCATGCGTGTGCCCCCACGGCACTGGTTCGATCTGTTGACCAGTGCCGCGGGGGCTTCATCACGGCTCAGCCTAGGACTGAGGGATCGTGTTATTCGGTGACGATCGCATCGATCGCGGCGGTGACCTTCTCGCGGAGGTCGTCGGAGATCGGGGCGCTGCCGGCAGCTTCTGCGGCGACGTCCTGGCCCTCAGGCGATGCGACGTACTCGAAGTACGCCTTGACGAGCGAGGCGACCTCTGCGTCCTCGTACTCGACGCAGCCGATGAGGTACGACACCAGAGCGATCGGGTACGAGCCGGCGGGAGCAGCTGCCGGGTCGACCGCGAAGGCGAGGTCGTGAGCCGAACGGCCCTCTTCGAGCGGCGAAGCGGCGACGAGCGCGGAAGCGGCCTCGGCGGAGTACGGGACGTACTCGCCCTCGACCTCGACGGCGACCTGGCCGAGCTCGGCGGTCTGCGACGCGTCGGCGAAGCCGATGTAGCCGACACCGTTGGTGATCGCGCTCACGACGCCGGAGGTGCCGTCAGCAGCCTCACCCGTCGACAGCGGCCACTCGTCGCTGGCCTCGTTGGCCCACACCTCGGGCGCGACGGCCTCGAGGTAGCTGGTGAAGGTCTCCTGCGTGCCGGACGCGTCGGCGCGGTGCACCGGCACGATCGCCTGGTCGGGAAGCGTGGCGTCGGGGTTCTGGTCGGCGATCGCCGGGTCGTTCCAGTTGGTGATGGTGCCGGCGAAGATGCCCGCGATGGTCGCGCCGTCGAGGTTCAGCGTGTCGACGCCCTCGAGGTTGAACGCGACGGCGACCGGGGAGATGTAGACCGGGATCTCGACGATCTCGTCGGAGGTGCAGGAGCCGAAGCCGCCGGCGGCGATCTCCTCGGCGTTGAACGCGCGGTCGGAACCGATGAAGTTCGACGAGCCGGCGAGGAAGTTCTCGCGGCCGGTGCCGGAGCCCGTGGCGGTGTAGTTCACCGTGGTGTCGGGGTTGGAGGTCTGGAAGGCGGCGACCCATGCCTGCTGGGCTGCTTCCTGCGAGGAGGCGCCGGTTGCCTCGACGGAGCCGGTGAGAGTCGACGTGGACGGCTCTTCGGAGCCCTCAGGAGTTCCGCCTTCGTTCGCGGCACAGCCGGCGAGGACGAGAACTGCTGCGGCGCCGACGGCGCCGATGCGAGCGATTCGGGAGATCTTCACTGTGGATCCTTCGATCGTTGAATGGGTGAGGCCCGGTGCAGGGCACACAGTGACGCTATGTGCGGCGGTTAACGAGACTCTCCCGGCTCGGTAAACAGCAGGTGAACGGCTGGCAACCCCTTGGGGTGGCGCCCTGGCGGCATCAGGGCTTGGGAACGTGCGTCTCGATCGAGATGATGCCCGAACCGGGATTCGTCGCCGACAGATGCGCGACGGAGAACGCCGCGACCTCGAGCGCGGAGGCGCTGCCGAGATAGGAGCCGTGCATGGTGCCTGTCGCGAGGGCGATCTCACTGAGGATGTCGGGCAGCACGGGACCGTGGCTGCAGATGACTGCGGGTTTGCGTGCCCGCACGCGCTTGCCGATCACAGCGCGCACGTCGGAGCGGCCGTCCTCCCACGCGTCCTGACTGATCAGCTCGGTCTCGACCGGTCTGCGGTCCAGGTTCTTCGCGAGAGGTGCCACGGTCTGCACGCAGCGCACGGCATCGCTCGTGATGATCTTGCGCACGCCGAACGCGCGCAGCGGAGCGACGATCGCCTTGGCCTGCCTGCGGCCGCGATCCGTGAGGATGCGCGACGCATCCGACCCGTCCCATTCCCCTCGCGGAACGGCCTTCGCGTGCCGGAGCGCGATGATCGGGAAGGTGTGCAGGACACCGTCATCGACGAGACGCTCGAACTCGTCCAGGATCTCGAGGTCGACCGGATAGCTGAGGCGCCCCCGCGCCTTCTTCGTGCTCACCCATTCCAGCGCCGCGATCTCGTTGTTGGGCACGAACGTGGAGTCGCGGATGGCCTCCTCCGTCGCCTCCGCGGCCCAGTAGTGCACGACCTTCTGCCGTTTGGGACGCATGAAGTACCGGCTCACGCCCACCGGCACACCGAGATGCACCCGGATGCCGGTCTCCTCGTGCACCTCGCGCACCGCCGTCTGAGCGAGCATCTCGCCGGGGTCCACCTTGCCCTTCGGCAGCGTCACGTCGCGGTACTTCGTGCGATGGATCAGCAGGATGCAGAGCTTTCCCTCGACTAGGCGCCACACCACCGCGCCGGCCGCGTACACGGCCTTGTCGGATGTGACCACCTCGCTCGCGTACGCCATCGCGTTCATCGCACCGTGCGGGTGCGCCGGCGCCGTCGGATCTGGCTCATGGTCTTATCCTGCAGGTCGACGAGCGGATTGCCCTCGGCATCCTCGGAGTGGCGCGTCCAGACGCCCTCCTCTCCCAGATGCCAGGAGTTCGTGGTGTCGTCCATGGCGAGGTCGAAGAAGCTCAGCAGTTCCTTGACGTGCGCGGGATCGGTGACGCGCACGAGCGCTTCGACGCGACGGTCGAGGTTGCGGTGCATCATGTCGGCGCTGCCGATGTGCACCTGCGGGTCGCCGTCGTTCTCGAACGCGAAGATCCGGGAATGCTCGAGGTAGCGCCCGAGGATGCTGCGCACGGTGATGTTGTCGCTGATCCCGGGGAGGTCGACCTTGATGCTGCAGATGCCGCGCACCCACACGTCGACCTTCACGCCCGCCTGGCTCGCACGGTAGAGCGCGTCGATGATCTCCTCGTCGACCATCGAGTTCACCTTGATGCGGATGTGCGAGGCCTTGCCCGCCTCCGCGTTCTTGCGCTCGTTGTCGATCTGGCGCAGGAGCCCCTTGCGCAGGTGCAGCGGCGCGACGAGAAGGCGTTTGAACTTCTTCTCGATCGCGTACCCGCTGAGCTCGTTGAACAGACGGGTGAGGTCCTTTCCGACCTGCGCGTCCGCGGTGAAGAGGCCGAAGTCCTCGTACACGCGGCTCGTCTTCGGGTTGTAGTTGCCCGTGCCGACGTGCGAGTAGTGCCGCAGCATCCCGTCTTCCTCACGGATGACGAGGGCGAGCTTGCAGTGGGTCTTGAGCCCGACAAGGCCGTACACGACGTGCACGCCGGCCTTCTCGAGCTTGCGCGCCCAGACGATGTTGTTCGCCTCGTCGAAGCGCGCCTTCACCTCGACGAGGGCGAGCACCTGCTTGCCCGCCTCTGCCGCATCGATCAGAGCCTGCACGACGGCGCTGTCGCCCGAGGTGCGGTACAGGGTCTGCTTGATGGCGAGGACGTCGGGGTCGCGCGCCGCCTGCTCGAGGAACGCCTGCACGCTCGTCGCGAACGATTCGTACGGATGGTGCACCAGCACGTCGCCCTTGCGGATGGCGGCGAAGATGTCGGCGCGGCTGTTCGAACCGGTGGGCTGGAACGGCACGGCCGTCGTCGGCAGATGCGGCGGGTAGCGCAGGTCGGGCCGGTTCACCCGCGAGAGCGAGAAGAGGCCGCGCAGATCGAGCGGACTCGGCAGGCGGTAGACCTCCTGGTCGGTGATGTCGAGTTCCTTGATCAGCAGATCGAGGGTCACTTCGTCCATGTCGTCGGCGATCTCGAGACGGATCGGCGGGCCGAAACGGCGACGCAGCAGCTCCGCCTCGAGTGCCTGGATGAGGTTCTCGCTCTCGTCCTCCTCGATCTCGACGTCCTCGTTGCGGGTGAGGCGGAACGCGTGGTGGTCGAGCACCTCCATGCCGGGGAAGAGGTCGCCCAGGTGGTTGGAGATGAGGTCTTCGAGGGGGAGGTAGCGGGTGATCTCGCTGCCGCCCGGCACTTCGACCAGACGCGGCAGCATGGGCGGCACCTTGAGACGGGCGAACTCCTGCCGTCCGGTGCGCGCATTGCGGATGCGGATCGCGAGGTTCAGCGAAAGGCCGGAGATGTACGGGAAGGGATGCGCTGGATCCACCGCGAGGGGCATGAGCACGGGGAAGACGTGCAGCTGGAAGTACTCCGTGAGCGCGGCGCGCTCCGCCTCGGTGAGGCTGTCCCACTCGGTGATCTCGATCCCGGCGTCGGCGAGGGCCGGACGCACCTGCGTGGTCCATGCGGCGGCGTGACGCAGCTGCAGGGCGTGGGCTTCGCGGGAGATGTCGGCGAGCACGTCGGAGGGGGAGCGCCCGACGTTCGTCGGAACGGCGAGGCCGGTGACGATGCGTCGTTTGAGTCCGGCGACGCGCACCATGAAGAACTCGTCGAGATTGCTCGCGAAGATCGCCAGGAAGTTCGCGCGCTCCAGCTCGGGGAGCGTCGGGTCCTCGGCGAGTTCGAGCACTCGCTGGTTGAATGCGAGCCAGCTGACCTCGCGGTCGTGGTAGCGATGGTCTGGCAGCAGGGAGTCCGGGGATTCGATGGCGTCGAAGTCATCGTCTTCGGCATCACCGAGCCCGGCGTCGGCGAGCGCGGAATCGATCATGGAGTACATCTTGGCATCGCGAGATGACACGCGCGTGAACGGGACGGATCCGTGTCACCGCGAAGCTGCGAGCTGATCCTCGTCGTACACGTTGAACCGGTAACCGACGTTGCGCACGGTGCCGATGATCTGCTCCTGATCGCCGAGCTTCGCGCGCAGGCGCCGCACGTGCACGTCGACCGTTCGCGTGCCGCCGAAGTAGTCGTAGCCCCAGACCTCGCTGAGCAGCTGCTCCCTCGTGAACACGCGTGAGGGATGCGTCGCGAGGAAGTGCAGCAGCTGGAACTCCTTGTACGTGAGATCCAGCGCCCTCCCGTGCAGCTTCGCCGAATACGACTGCTCGTCGATCGTGACGCCGGAGGCCTGCACCCTGGCGGGCTCCGCGGCGGCCTCGCCGCGCGCGATCGCGAGACGGATCCTGGCATCGGTCTCGGCGGGACCGGCGTCGGTCAGCAGCACGTCATCGATGCCCCAGTCGCCGGAGACTGCGCTCATCCCGCCCTCGGTCACGACCAGCAGCAGCGGGGCGTCCTGTCCGGTGGTGCGCAGCAGCTTGCACAGCGACTTCGCCGCTGAGAGATCGTGGCGCCCGTCGACGATCACGATGTCGCTCTCGGGTGCGCTGACGAGCTGGGCCGGCTCTGCGGGGATCTGCCGCACGCGGTGGCTCAGCAGTTCCAGGGCGGGCAGTACCTGCTCCGTTGCGGGAGCTGAGGTCAGAACCAGGAGCAGGGCCACGCGCTTTCCTTCCGGGCTGCGGGAACCGTCGCCCTGAACGGCGATCGGGTACGACGCCGTGCGCCCCATGATACCCAGCGCCGCGGATCGTGATGACGCGCATCGCGTCATCCGCCGCCGAATGGGTGACAATGGAGGCATGTCCGATCCTGCTCTCGCGCCGCGCAGCCCCCTCGGCGGCGTCGTCATCGTGTGGGGCGCGGCGCTCATCGCCGCAGTCGCCATCGGGATCTTCGTGCCGATGCAGTGGCGCGTGCAGTGGCTGATCGTCGGGTTCGGCGGTGCCGTGCTGCTCTCGTTCGCATTGCAGCTCTGGTACGGGCAGACGAAGGGTTTCATCTTCCGCACCGCCGCGAGCGTGACAGGCGCGCTCCTGCTGCTGGGAGTGGTCTCCGCCGGGTTCGCGTTGGCGGCTCTGGTTCCGGTCTGACGCTCTCGCCGCGCGCGCATGGCCCAGGGGTAGAGTAGAGGGCATGGATCTCGTCGCACTCGAACTCTTCTTCATCGGTCTGCTGGGCCTTGCGAGTCTCGCGATCGCCTTCGTGGCCGGCACCGTGCTGTGGAACCTGTTCCGCGGTCAGCGCTGAGCTGAGTGTCGATGCTCGAACTTCCCACCGACCTACCGGCAGATCTCGCGCCCCTGAGCTGGCTCATCGGCGTCTGGGAGGGCACCGGGGTCATCGAGTACACCGCCGACGGACACCGCTTCGAGGGCGAGTTCACGCACCGCGTGAGCTTCAGCCACGACGGCACGGGTTACTTGAACTACTCGGCCACCGGGTGGATGGCCAGTGCCGAGGGCGAACCCTCCGTCGCGCTGGTCGCGGAGACCGGATTCTGGAGGCTCGCCCGCCCCGCCACTCCCGCTGATGCGGGCCCGGCACTGCTGCCGCCCGTCGAGAGTGCGGCCGCGCGCACGGTGGACGACGTGGAGCAGTTGCGAGCGGCATCCGGCGGCTTCCCGCTCGAGGTGTCCATCGCGCATTCCGACGGCATGCTCGAGCTCTACCTGGGCGAGATCAACGGTCCTCGCATCGACATCGCGACGGATGCGATCGTGCGCGGCGAGGGCAGCAAGGACTATCGCGCGGCGAGTCGCATGTACGGCCTCGTCGACGGGCACCTGCTGTGGGCATGGGACATCGCCGCTCTCGGCACCGAGCTCGCCTCGCACGCGTCCGCGCGACTGGCGAAGGTCTGATGATGAGCGGGTTCTCCGCGCTGCCCGGTGCGGTCACCGAGGGGGAGGTCGTCCTGCATCTCGGCGACCCCATCCGGGAGCAGCGGCGCCTCATCGCCGGTACGGCGCTGGCGCCCCTCGGCGATCGCACGGTCATCGAGGTCGCTGGCGAAGACCGTCTGAGCTGGCTCGACTCGATCACGTCGCAGTCGGTCGCCGGGCTCGCTGCGGGCGACAGCACCGAACTGCTGATCCTCGACCCTCAGGGGCGCGTCGAACACGCCGCGGGTGTGCTCGAGGACGGCTCATCGGTCTGGTTGATCGCTGATGCCGCTGATGCCGACGCGCTCGCCGCCTGGCTGCAGCGCATGGTGTTCCGCTCGCGCGTCACGGTCACAGTCCGTGCCGAGCTCGCGCTGCTCGGTTTCTTCGCCGGTGGCGAGGCGGAGTCGGTCATGCGCGAACTGGCATCGTCCCCGAACGGCACTCCGCTGATCTGGGCCGACCCGTGGTCGGCGGTCCAGCTCGGAGGGCACCAGTACTCGACGATCCAGCAGCACCCGTCGGCCGACTACGCCTGGCGCGTGGCGATCGTGGATGCGGATGCCGCGGCATCCGTCATCGACCGCATGGAGGGTGCCGGGTTGGATGCCGCCGGGGTCCTGGCGACCGAGGCGCTGCGCGTCGCGGCCTGGCGGCCACGGTGGGCGAGCGAGGTCGACGAACGATCGCTGCCGCACGAGTCGGATTGGATCCGCAGCGCCGTGCACCTCAGCAAGGGGTGCTACCGCGGTCAGGAGACGGTCGCGAAGGTGCACAATCTCGGGCATCCACCGCGCCGGCTGGCGGCGCTGCAGCTGGACGGGAGCGATGATGTGCTCCCTGAGCCCGGCGCCGCGGTGTTCGCCGCCGACGACGAGGTGGGCCATGTCACATCGGTGGCCCGGCATCACGAGGATGGTCCGATCGCCCTGGCGATCCTCTCGCGCCGTGCGCCGATCGGGGACCTGATCGTCAGGGCCGGCGGTATCGACGTCGCCGCCGCGCAGCAGGTGATCGTGCCGGCGGACGCCGGAGCGACAGCCGACATCCCTCGGCTGACAAGGCTCTCCCGACGCCCCGCCGGTCAGGACCCGCGTAACGCCTGACCCGGTGCCACGGCCTCCCAAGGCACGGTCAGCTCTCCGAGTCGCCAGCGTCTGCGGTCGCCGAGGACAGGCCAGCCGCGCTCCTTGAGGCCCTCGACCGCTGCGAGGAAGCGCTGGGTGGCGCCGAACGTCGACAGCGCCGCCGATCTGTCCCACTCGCTGTCGAGGTCGGTGAGCAGAGCATGGATGCGCTCGCCGGGCACATTGCGATGTATCAGTGCCTTGGGCAGCCTTTCGGCGACGATGCCCGGCCGTTCGAGCCCCGCGACCCGGAGCGAGATCGTGAACCGGACCGGGCCGGCAGCCGACACGTCGACCCAGCTCGCGATACGCCCGATCTCGTCGCACGTGCCTTCGACGAGGAATCCGCCCGGTGCGAGACGTGCGGTCATGGACGCCCAGGCGTCGGGCACATCGGTCTCGTCGTACTGGCGCAGCACGTTCATCGCCCTGATCACCGCTGGACGCCTCGATCCGCCCAGCGGCACCTCGAAGCCGCCGCGGGCGAAGGCGACCGGCAGGGTGGGGGAGAACGCCGTGCGTCCGGCCCGCACCTCTTCGAGTTGAGCGCGCGCGGTGGCCACGCGTTCGGCGTCGAGTTCGAAGCCGATCACCTCGGCGTCGGGGCGCACTCTGACGAGTCGTGCCGCCAGCTCGAACGCGGTGACGCCGCTCGCGCCGTAGCCGAGGTCGATGACCAGCGGATCATCCGCAGTGCGCAACACGGTGCTCGCCGCGATCCACCGGTCGTTGCGGCGGAGTCGGTTGGTCCCCGTGGTGCCCCTGGTGGGGCGGCCGAGCGGGGATGACGCCATGCGTCCATTCTCCCAGACCTCATAGACTGGACGCATGACTGCGACGCGCACCCTCATCCTGCTCCGCCACGGCCAGAGCGAGTGGAACGAACTGAATCTCTTCACCGGCTGGGTGGATGTCCGCCTCACCGATCAGGGCAAGGCCGAGGCCCGTCGTGGCGGCGAGCTGCTCGCGGAGTCCGGTCTGCTTCCCGACGTGCTCCACACCTCTCTGCTCAGCCGCGCCATCCAGACGGCGGACATCGCGCTGGATGCCGCCGATCGGCTTTGGATCCCTGTGACCCGTTCGTGGCGCCTCAACGAGCGTCACTACGGCGCGCTGCAGGGCAAGGACAAGGCGCAGACGCTCGAGGAGTTCGGGCCTGAGCAGTTCCAGCTGTGGCGCCGATCGTTCGACGTGCCGCCGCCCCTGCTCGACGATGACAGCGAGTTCAGTCAGGTGAACGATCCTCGCTACGCGGGCATCGACGGCGAGGTTCCTCGCACCGAGTCGCTCAAGATCGTCATCGATCGTCTGCTGCCCTACTGGGAGAGCGCGATCGTTCCCGACCTCGAGGCGGGCAAGACCGTCCTGGTCACCGCGCACGGAAACTCGCTGCGCGGTCTCGTCAAGCACCTCGACGGCATCAGCGACGACGCGATCGCCGAGCTCAACATCCCCACAGGCATCCCGCTGGTGTACGAACTGGATGAGAACAACGTGCCCACCGGGCCCGGACGCTACCTCGATCCGGAGGCCGCTGCCGCGGGCGCTGCCGCTGTCGCCTCGCAGGGCAAGAAGTAACCGCTGCCCACTACGAAGGAACCCCCTGCAGAAGCTCTGCAGGGGGTTCCTTCATCTAGTGCGATGGGCCGGATCAGGCGAGGCTCTTGCCGTCGGGGTTCTGACTCTCGGCCTCCTGAGCCTCGGCTGCTGCGAGCGCGATGTCCTCCTCGTCGACGGCCCAGTCGCCGGTCGCGAGGTAGACGACCTTCTTGGCGATCGCGACGGCGTGGTCGGCGAAGCGCTCGTGGTACCGGCTGGCGAGGGTGGCATCCACCGTGGCGCCCGCCTCACCCTTCCAGTTGTCGCTGAGCACCTTCTCGAAGACCTTGGCGTGCAGCTCGTCGACGTCGTCATCCGAATTGCGGATGTCGTCCGCGAAGCGCAGATCCTGCGTGCGCAGCAGCTCGCTGAGCGTGCGGGCGATCTCGACGTCGAGCTCACCCATGCGGGTGAACGTGCTCTTCAGGCCCTTGGGGATGGCGCGCTCCGGGAAGCGCAGACGGGCCAGCTGGGCGATGTGCTCGGACATGTCGCCCATGCGCTCGAGCGAAGCGCTCACCCGGAGGGCGAAGACGACGATGCGCAGGTCGCGGGCGACCGGCTGCTGGCGGGCGAGGATCTCGATGGCCTGCTCGTCGAGCTTCACGGCGAGTGCGTCGATCTTCGCGTCGTCGGCGATGACCTCCTCCGCGAGTGCGACATCGCCGGTCGCGAAGGCGCGGGTGGCCTTGTCGATGGAGACGTTGACGAGGTCGGCGATCTCCACGAGACGGGACTGCACATCCTCGAGGGACTGATGGAAGAGTTCACGCATGAGCGGCGCAACCTTTCGTTCTGAGCTCGGGCGGTCCGGCCGGCTGATGGCGGGCGCTGCAGTGTGCGCACGCCCTAGGCGATTGTGTTCGTCGAAGGTTAACGAACGGTGCCCAGCACGTGAATACTAGTTCGCCGACGTCCGAGATGGCGCGGAAACTCGCCGGACGCGAGGTGAACGCACTCTACGCTGGTGACATGAACTCGCCGCAGATCGCGCTGCTCGCCCTCGCCATCGGCCTGGTGATCGGTGTGGGATTGGCGCTGCTCGTGTTCTGGGCGTACCGCGCTCGCGCCAGGGTCGCGGAGGAATCCTCGGCGGTGGTCCCGCAGGGCGCGGTGGATGTCCTGGACAGCATGGATGACGCCGCATGCGTCGTGGATCCTTCCGGCCTCGTGCTCGCGATCTCCCACGCCGCGGCGCGCTTCGGCATCGAGGTCGGCGCGACATTGGATATCCCCGAACTGCGCGAACTCGTGCGCAGCGTGCGTTCGAGCGGGGCATCCACGACCGAGACGATGCGCATCACGCGACCGGGGGTCAGCATCGATCCGCGTTTGGTGTCGGCGCGTGCCAGCGCGCTCGGCGCGCGGCTGACGCTGCTCATCGTGCGCGACGTCACCGAGCAGGAGCGACTGGATCAGGTGCGCGGACTTCGTCGCGAACACC
>NZ_JBLVOB010000009.1:91439-92891 GCF_053543555.1 Microbacterium xerophyticum
CCAGCCATGAGCTGACGACGCCGGTGGGCGCCGTGAGCCTGCTCGCTGAGGCCATCGAGTCCGCAGCTGACGATCCTGCGCAGGTGCGGATCTTCGCCTCGCGCATCTCCGCTGAGGCTGCCAGGCTCGGACAGCTCACCGGCCGCATCATGAGCCTGTCTCGGCTGCAGGCCGCTGACGGCATCACCGACTTCGACCCGGTGGCGATGGACGAGGTCGTCACCGCATCGATCGAAGCGCATGCGGTGCAGGCCGATTCGGCGGGGGTCGAACTGATCCGCGGAGGTGACAGGGGCGCGTTCGTCAGAGGCGACGCGCAGATCCTGATCGAGGCGGTCGGCAACCTCATCGCGAACGCGATCGTCTACTCGCCGCGCGGCTCACGCGTCGGTGTCGGCGTGAAGATCGAGGGGGAGACCCTCGAGGTCGCGGTGTCCGATCAGGGCATCGGGATCTCGGAATCGGACCGTGAACGCATCTTCGAGCGCTTCTACCGCGCGGATGAGGCGCGCTCCCGCCGCACCGGCGGCACCGGCCTCGGCCTCTCGATCGTGAAGCACGCCACGCAGCGCCACGGCGGCGAGGTGCGGGTATGGTCGCGGCCGAGTCGCGGATCCACCTTCACGATGGTTCTGCCTCGCATCGATGCCCCGTTGCCCGATGCCACAGATCGTAAGACCAAGAAGAAGCGCGCGAGGAAGACGGCCAAGGCCGCGGCCCTGCGCGCCCGAAACGGAGAGACCGTATGACCCGCATCCTTCTCGTCGAGGACGAGCCAGACCTTGCCGATCCGCTTGCCTACCTGCTCCGCCGCGAAGGCTATGAGGTGGAGATCGCTGAGGACGGTCCTGGCGCACTGACCGCCTTCAGGGAGCGCGGCGCCGACATCGTCCTGCTCGATCTGATGCTGCCCGGAATGCCGGGTACCGAGGTGTGCCGGCAGATCCGCTCGACCTCGGCGGTGCCGATCATCATGCTCACGGCGAAGGACTCCGAGGTGGACATCGTCGTGGGGCTCGAGCTCGGTGCGGACGACTACATCACGAAGCCGTACTCGTCGCGCGAACTGCTGGCGCGCATGCGCGCCGTGCTCCGGCGCGTGGTGCAGGCGGACAGCGATCTCGACGAACGGGTGCTCGACGGCGGGCGCGTCACGCTCGACATCGACCGGCACACCGTGACGGTCTCCGGCGAGGAGATCAACATGCCGCTGAAGGAGTTCGAGCTGCTGGAGGTGCTGATGCGCAACTCCGGCCGCGTCCTCACCAGAGGGCAGCTCATCGATCGCGTGTGGGGCAGCGACTACTTCGGAGACACCAAGACGCTCGACGTGCACATCAAGCGCATCCGTTCGCGCATCGAGGAGAACCCCGGCGAACCGGTCATGCTCGTCACCGTGCGCGGCCTCGGCTACCGCTTCGAGGGCTGACGCACCCGAGGCGAAGAGGCCGG
>NZ_JBLVOB010000009.1:92946-99745 GCF_053543555.1 Microbacterium xerophyticum
CCGCCCTCTTCGCGTGTCGCGCGATCGTCTGATCAGGCGTCGTCCTCCTGCGGGACGAGATCGGCGTAGTACGGGAGAGCGCCGTCGAGCACGGGAACGTCAGCGGTGGAACCGGTGGCATCGCCCGACTGGAAGTACATCCTGACCGTGGCGCCCGGCATCGTGTCGAGGTCGTCGATGCGCAGCGGCTCGGCATTGGCGCCGAGGCTCACGGTGTCTCCCGCGCCCACGCGGAGGGTGAGGGGATCGAGCCCCTCGATCTCGACGGTGAGGGTCGCAGCCTTGTCGGTCGAATTCACGATCGCGGCGACGAGGTTGCCGGTCGAGCCGTCCTCCGTCGCGATGATCATGGCGTTGCGGATCTCGAGAGGTCCGTCGGAGTCGGCGATGTTCACCCCGTCGGAGGCCGAGTACTGGATCTCAGTCGACTGCGGGGTGATGAACGTGCAACCCGTTGCGCCGAGCAGAACGAGGGCGCTGAGGGCGGCAGACGCTACAAGGCGCGATTTCACGGGTCCTCCTGGGAGATTTTGGGATATCCGAGACCATTCTACGGGTATGGGAGGACCCTCCATCGGACAGTGCGGGGCAAACCTTAGTGCATGTCGCCTGTGGTATTCTGGAGGTTGCCGAAAGGACACGATTTTATGCTTTTTGAAGTTGGCGAGACGGTCGTCTATCCGCACCATGGGGCCGCGACGATCATCGAGGTCAAGGATCGCGTCATCAAGGGCGAGACGAAGAAGTACCTGAAGCTGAACGTCACGCAGGGCGATCTCATCATCGAGGTTCCCGCTGAGAACGTCGACCTCGTCGGCGTTCGCGACGTCATCGGTCAGGAGGGCCTCGACCACGTGTTCGAGGTGCTGCGCGCTCCGTTCACGGAAGAGCCCACGAACTGGTCCCGTCGATACAAGGCGAACCTCGAGAAGCTCGCCTCCGGCGACGTGATCAAGGTCAGCGAGGTCGTGCGCGACCTGTGGCGTCGCGATCAGGACCGCGGTCTGTCGGCGGGGGAGAAGCGCATGCTCGCGAAGGCGCGCCAGATCCTCATCTCCGAGCTCGCGCTCGCTGAGAAGTGCGACGAGGACAAGGCCGGAGCACTGCTCGACGAGGTCCTCGCTTCCTGATGGCTCGGGCCCTCGGGCCTCGCTAGTGTGAGCGTGTGACTCTCATTCCTGTACCCACCACGGCGGTCATCGTCGTGGCGGGCGGTTCCGGCACACGACTGGGCGCCGCGGCACCCAAGGCGCTGGTCGGCATCGACGAGCACTCGGTGCTCCGCCATGCGCTCGACGGCGTGTTCGCCGCAGAGGTGGTCGCGCAGGTCGTCGTCGTCGCGCCTGCGGGACACGAGGGGGATGCGGAGACCGAGCTGCGCGCTGCCGCAGGGGACCGGCATGACCTCGGTCGTGTCGTGACCGGCGGTGAGACCAGGCAGCGGTCCGTCGCCGCAGGGCTGGCGGCGCTGTGGGGCGACATCGCCACGGTGCTCGTGCACGACGCCGCGCGCGCCCTGACACCGCCGTCGCAGATCGACGCGGTCGCGAGGGCTGTGACGGTCGAGTCCGGAGTGATCCCTGCGCTGCCTGTCATCGACACCCTCAAAAGAGTGGATGCCGTCGACGTGCTCGCCGCCGTCGATCGCTCGGAGCTCGCCGCGGCCCAGACTCCGCAGGGCTTTCCCCGTGCGCTCCTCGAACGGGCCTACACCGCCGCGGAGGAATCCGGCGTCGAGTACACCGATGACGCCGCGCTCTTCGCTGCCGCAGGGCATCCGGTACGTCACATCACCGGTTCGGAACGCGCGTTCAAGATCACGACACCGGCGGATCTCGCACGAGCACGGCAGATACTCGACGCGGCCGCACCCGCCGGTCCTGTGATCCCTCGCATCGGCGTCGGAACGGACGTGCACGCATTCGGCGGCGAGGGCGAGCTGTGGCTCGCAGGAATCGCATGGCCGGGTGAGCCGCCCCTGTCCGGCCATTCCGACGGCGATGCGGTCGCGCACGCCATGGTCGATGCGCTGCTCGCGGCGGCTGGGCTCGGCGACATCGGCGAGCACTTCGGGACCGCGCACCCCGAATACGCGGGCGCGCATGCCGATGTGTTCCTCTCCCGCACGGCCGAGCTCCTGGCGGCGGCGGGCTTCGCGATCGGCAACGTCTCGGTGCAGTTCCAGGCGGCGCGGCCGCGGTTCAGCGCTCGTCGAGCGGAGGCGGAACGCGCACTGTCCGCAGCTCTCGGCGGTGCATCCGTCACGGTCACCGCGACGACCACCGACGGCCTCGGATTCCCCGGTCGAGGAGAGGGCATCGCCGTCACAGCGGTGGCGCTCATATACCCCGGGTAGTCTGGTGCAGTGACTCTCCGCCTATACGACACCCGTGCACAGCAGCTGCGCGACTTCGTGCCGCTCGACCCGCGGAATGTCACGATGTACGTGTGCGGGCCGACGGTGCAGTCCGGACCCCATATCGGCCACGTCCGTGCGGCGCTGAGCTTCGACATCCTGCGCCGCTGGCTGACGCACCGCTTCGGCCGTGTGACGTTCGTGCGCAACGTCACGGACATCGATGACAAGGTGCTCCTGAACGCGACGGATGCCGAACCGTGGTGGGCACTGGCCTATCGCATGGAGCAGCAGTTCACCGCCGCGTATGCCGGCGTCGGAATCCTCGCCCCGACGTACGAGCCTCGCGCGACGGCATCCATTCCGCAGATGCAGGAGCTCATCCAGACCCTGATCGAGCGCGGCCACGCGTATCCGGCGCCCGACGGCTCCGGCGACGTGTACTTCGACGTGCGATCCTGGGCGGAGTACGGCGCGCTCACTCACCAGTCCGTCGATGCGATGGAGGCCGCTGAGGACGCCGATCCCCGAGGCAAGCGCAACCCGCAGGACTTCGCCCTCTGGAAGGGCGCGAAGCCCGATGAGCCGATCGACGCGATCTGGGCGTCGCCATGGGGTGCGGGCCGTCCCGGCTGGCACATCGAATGCTCCGCCATGGCCAAGCGCTACCTCGGTTCCGAGTTCGACATCCACGGCGGCGGACTCGACCTGCGCTTCCCCCACCACGAGAACGAGCTCGCGCAGTCGACCGCCGCAGGCGAGGGATTCGCGAAGTACTGGGTGCACAACGGGCTGGTGACCGTCGACGGGCAGAAGATGTCCAAGTCGCTCGGCAACTTCACGCTCGCCGCTGACGTGCTGGCCGGGCACGACCCGCTCGTGGTCCGCTACGCGCTGGCCGCCGCGCACTACCGGTCGAGCCTCGATCTCACCGAGTCGTCGTGGACCGAGGCGGAGGCTGCGCTCGGTCGCATCACGACGTTCCTGGCCAGGGCGGAGCGGGCCGCCGTCGTCGGGGATGAGCACCGTGACGACATCGAACTGCCTGCGGAGTTCGAGCGCGCGATGGACGACGATCTCGGCGTTCCGCAGGCTCTCGCGGCAGTGCACGAGTCGGTGCGTCGGGGGAACGCGGCCTTGGACGGCGGCGACGCGGCCGACGCCGAGCGCGCACGTCGCGAGGTCGCGGCGATGACGAGCGTCCTGGGCATCGATCCGCACGATCCCGAATGGACGACGAACGGCGGAGCCGAAGCATCCGCCCTCGATGCGCTCGTGCAGACGATGATCACGCAACGGGCCCAGGCACGGGCCGACAAGGACTGGGCGGCAGCCGACCGCATCCGCGACGCGATCGCGGCGGCCGGCATCGCTCTCGAAGACACACCAGACGGAACTCATTGGAGTATTGATGGCTAAGCCACAGCGCCCCGGCGCAAGCAACAGCAAGAAGAAGGGCCCGACCAAGGGCACCGGCGGACTCGGGCGAAAGTCTCTCGAAGGTCGCGGACCGACGCCCAAGGCAGAGGACCGCGCCTGGCACCCGGCCGGTAAGCGCAAGGCTGCCGCGGAGCGCTACGCCGCCTCCGGCGGCAAGGGCAAGCCCGGCGGGCGTCCGAGCGGCGGCAACCCCAACAGGGCTCCGAAGTCGAAGGCGGGCGACGAGACCGAGAACGTCACCGGCCGCAACTCGGTGCTGGAGGCGCTGCGGGCCAAGATCCCCGCCACCGCGTTCTACATCGCGCAGCGCGTCGAGATGGACGATCGCGTCAAGGAGATGCTCTCGATCGCCACGCACCGCGGCATCCCCGTGATGGAGGTCACGCGCCAGGAGCTCGACCGCATGGCCGGCTTCGACGGCGTGCACCAGGGCGTCGCGCTCAAGGTTCCCCCGTACGAGTACGCGCACCCGCAGGATCTGCTGGAGCAGGTGATCGATCGCGGTGAGCTGCCTCTGTTCGTCGCCCTCGACGGCATCACCGATCCGCGCAACCTCGGCGCGATCATCCGCTCGACCGCCGCGTTCGGCGGGCACGGCATCATCCTGCCCCAGCGCCGCTCGGCGGGTGTGAACTCCGCGGCCTGGAAGACGAGCGCCGGTGCTGCCGCGCGCATTCCGGTGGCCATGGCGACGAACCTCACCACGCAGCTCAAGGAGTTCAAGAAGCAGGGCGTGTTCGTGATCGGCCTCGACGGAGGCGGAGATGTGTCGCTGCCGGCGCTGGAGCTCGCCGATCGCCCTGTGGTCATCGTCGTCGGATCCGAGGGCAAGGGTCTCTCGCGCCTGGTGACCGAGAACTGCGACCAGATCGTCTCGATCCCGATCTCCGCGGCCACCGAGTCGCTGAACGCCGGCATCGCGGCATCCGTCGCGCTGTACCAGGTCGCGACCGTGCGCGCACAGCTCGCCGGGAAGTAGTCAGGAGAGGTCATGGCTCGCATCGCCGTCATCGGAGGAACCGGCTACGCCGGCTCGAACATCGTCGCGGAGGCCGTGTCACGCGGACACTCCGTGGTCTCGGTCGCGCGTTCCGTGCCGACCGAACGCGTCGAGGGCGCGGTGTACATCGAGGGGAACATCCTCGATGTGCCAGGCCTGCTGACCCAGATAGAAGAGGTCGACGTCGTGATCCAGGCGCTGTCGCCGCGTGGTGACATGGTCGGCAAGGTGCGTCCGGCGACCGCTGAGCTGTTCGCGGCGCTGCCCGATGGCGTGCGCCTCGGCGTCGTCGGGGGAGCGGGCGGCAGCCTGGTCGCACCTGACGGTCCTCGGCTCGTGGATGCGGGCTTCCCCGAAGAGTTCAAGGCCGAAGCCATGGAGGCGATCGGTGTGCTGGAGGACCTCCAGAACACCCCGGAGGACAAGGACTGGTTCTTCGTGCACCCGGCTGGCGGCTTCGGCAACTGGGCACCGGGTGAGCGCACCGGGACGTACCGCGACGGCGGGCCGGTCCTGGTGACGGATGCCGCGGGCGAGTCGTACATCTCAGGACGTGATCTCGGTGTCGCGTTCGTCGACGAGATCGAGAACCCGAAGCATCACCGCGAGAACTTCGCCGTCGGCTACTGAGCCGCCGGTCCCTGAGCTGTCTGACCCTGACCGCTAGACGAGATCGCGCCAGTCGACCTCGCCGGTGTCGTCGGTGACCGCCACGGCGCCGGTCATCACCGGAAGCGACATCGTCTCGGTCGGCGGGCCCATGATCGTGGCCTCGTCGCGCCGGTGCCGCAGCACGTCGTTGATGTACGAGGTCAGCACCTCGGCCAGCGGGATGGATCTGCCGTTCGCCTGCGAGAGGTACCAGCGGTGCTCCAGCACCTGGTGGAACACCTCCGCGGGCTCGAGCTTGGCGCGCAGGTCGTAGGGGATCGCGCGCACCACCGGTTCGAAGACCCTGGTGAGCCATTCGTGCGCGTACATCTCCTCGTCCGCCCATTCCTTCTTGGAGCGCGCGCGGAACTCGTCGAGGTCGTTCAGCAGCCGCCTGGCCTGGTTCTCCTCGACGTCGAGACCGGTGAGCCGGATGAGCCGGCGCTGGTGGTGGCCCGCGTCCACGACCTTCGGCTGTATCTCGACGACCGTCCCGTCGCCGGTCGTCGTCATCGACATCTCGTCGATGTCGAAGCCGAGAGCGTTCAACCGCTCGACGCGTTCCGTGATGCGCCACGTCTCGTTCGCCGAGAACGACTCCTCGGCGGTGAGCGCCGCCCACAGCGAGTGATACGACGAGACGATGCCGTCGGCGATGGCGATGGCGTCCACGCCGTGCTCGAGACGCCCACCGGCGGCGAGGTCCATGATCTCGCCGGCGATGTTCGTGCGTGCGAGATCCAGGTCGTAGAGACGCTGCCCCTGCGTGAGACCCTCTTCATGCAGTTCGCCGGTCTCGGCATCGACCAGATATGCGGCGAAGGCGCCCGCATCCCGGCGGAACAGCGTGTTCGACAGCGAGACGTCGCCCCAGTAGAACCCGATGTTGTGAAGACGGACGAGCAGCACCGCGAGAGCGTCGACCAGGCGGGTGGCCGTGTCTGGACGCAGCACGCGGGTGAAGAGCGCGCGATATGGCATCGAGAACCGCAGATGCGATGTCACGAGCACTGCGGGCAGCGGGGTGCCTGCGTCGTCCGATCTTCCGGCGATCACCGCGACCCGATCGACGCATGGCACGTCGAGACGCGCGAGCCCTCCGAGCATGTCGTACTCGCGCTGGGCCATCTCTGCCGTGGTCTCTTTGACGGCGACGACGCGGCCGGACAGATCGGCGAAGCGCACGAGATGTCTGGAGAGTCCCTTGGGCAACGAGACGATGCGTTCGGACGGCCATTTCGCGAGCGGCGTCGACCATGGCAGTGACAGCAGGTCGGGGGTGACCTTGCTGGCGGTGATGCGCAGTGCGTCCTGCATGTGGCTCCTGGGAAACGACACGGGGCGGGGGCCCC
>NZ_JBLVOB010000009.1:99827-111020 GCF_053543555.1 Microbacterium xerophyticum
CCGGCGCCGTGTGCGATGGAACTTACGCGGCCGAGACGATCGGCTTGTCGTTCAGACGCAGGCCCGACTCGATGTCGAACGCGTGGACGTGGCCCACGTTCGCTGCGAGGGTGACGGTCTCGCCGGCGTTCGGGTGGCTGCGGCCGTCGACGCGAGCGACCAGGTCGGTGCGCTTGCCGTTGATGTCGGTGTGACCGTAGAGGTAGCCGTCTGCGCCGAGCTCTTCGACGAGGTCGACCGTGACCGAGAGGCCCTTGCCGTCGGCGGGGCCGACGACGATGTCCTCGGGGCGGACGCCGACCGTGACCTGGCTGCCGTTCGCACGGCCGACGGTGTCGCGGTCGAGCGCGACGACCTCGGTGCCGAACCGCACGCCGCCCTCGGCGAGATCCGCCGAGAAGAGGTTCATGGCAGGCGAGCCGATGAATCCGGCGACGAACACGTTCTCCGGCTTCTCGTAGAGGTCGCGCGGCGTGCCGACCTGCTGCAGCAGACCGTCCTTGAGGACGGCGATGCGGTCGCCCATCGTGAGCGCCTCGGTCTGGTCGTGCGTGACGTAGACCGTGGTGACGCCGAGACGACGCTGCAGCGAGGCGATCTGCGTACGCGTCTGCACGCGCAGCTTCGCGTCGAGGTTCGACAGCGGCTCGTCCATGAGGAACACCTGCGGCTGACGGACGATCGCGCGACCCATGGCGACGCGCTGACGCTGACCACCGGAGAGCGCCTTCGGCTTGCGGGTCAGGTACTCCTCGAGGTCGAGGAGCTTGGCGGCCTCGAGCACGCGGGCTGCGCGCTCTTCCTTGTTGACTCCGGCGATCTTCAGGGCGAAGCCCATGTTCTCGGCGACCGTCATGTGCGGGTACAGCGCGTAGTTCTGGAAGACCATGGCGATGTCACGGTCCTTCGGCGGAACGTCGGTGACGTCGCGATCGCCGATGAGGATGCGGCCGTCGTTGACCTCTTCGAGGCCGGCGAGCATGCGCAGGGACGTGGACTTTCCGCAACCGGAAGGGCCGACGAGGACGAGGAATTCGCCGTCTGCGACCTCGAGGTCGAGCTTGTCGACCGCCCGGCGGGTGCCGCCCGGGTAAAGACGCGTGGCCGCGTCGAACGTGACAGATGCCATTGTTTTCTCCTTCACCGGCAGGTACGTGCCGGACGATCCGTTGTGATGGATGCGGCGGGTATGAGCCGCCGTGGCCCACCTTTGGGCCGAGTCAAGTATGGCACGCGGCGGCCGCACCTGGGTATTTCCCAGCCTGACTGGTTAACATCGATTGCGGTCCTGCTCGTGAAGAGGACGCCGGGGAGCCCGTCCCCATCAAGACTTTCAAGAGGAACGATGTCGAGCGACGAAACGCCGAACGTCCCCACCCCTCGCAATTCTCGTGAGGCGGTCCGGGAGAAGGCACAGAAGGTGCACGCCAAGCAGTCGAGGGCGCGCATCATGCGACGGATCATCGTCGGCGCTGTCGCCGTGGTCGCCGTCGGTGCGATCGGCACCGCAGTGACCATGGCCGTGACCTCGTCGGTGTCGAAGCCGGCGCTGAGTCCGACCGGCATGGACGCGGACGGCATCATCGTGAACACGGCTCCGAGCGTGGGCGCCGAGGATGTGCCCGAGACTCCCGCACCGGAGGAGACCGAGGCCGGGGCAGGCGAGACGGCCGAGCCGACGCCAGAGCCGACCGCATCGCAGGCGGCTGTCGACGTGCACATCTACGTCGACTACCTGTCGCCGGGGGCGGGCGAGTTCGAGCGCGCCAACGCACGCCAGCTGGCGGGATGGATCAACGAGGGCGCTGTCACCGTCACGTATCACCCTGTCTCGATGCTCACCGCGAGCTCGAACGGCACGAAGTACTCGCTGCGTTCGGCGGCAGCGGCGGCCTGCGTGGCGACGCACTCGCCGGAGCAGTTCTACCCGTTCAACCACGAGCTCCTCGTCGACCAGCCCGAAATGGACACCGACGGACGTTCGGACGTCGAACTCGCCGACCTCGCGATCGCGGTCGGTGTCGATGACCCGAAGGTGATTCGCAGCTGCATCGAGGAGGGCGACTTCGCCTCTTGGGCCAAGGATGCCACCTCTCGTGCGCTCGAGGGACCGCTCGTGGGCTCCGACGACCTCGTGCTCACCAGCGCTCCGATGATCGTCGTGAACGGGCAGGCGTATGTGGGCTCCCTGAAGGACCCCGCGGAGTTCTCGCAGTTCGTGCTGACGGTGGCCAGCGACACAGAAGGTTCCTCGTCGACGCCTGAGCCGACCCCTGCACCGACAGCATCCGAGACACCGGCCGAGTAGCCGGTTCGGAGACAAGCTTCGGTCTCGCTAAACTGGAGCGGTTCGCCGACTTAGCTCAGCTGGTAGAGCACCTGTCTTGTAAACAGGATGTCACGGGTTCGAATCCCGTAGTCGGCTCCATCCCGCCCGAACGTCGCTCTATCGCGCGCTGTTCGGCCTCCGCCCACGCCGGGGACGATCGTGCCATGCCGCAATCGCCTCCGGGGTGAGATCATCGCGGTCCCAGAGGTACCCGGAGACGTTCCCGATCGGATCGATGAACGCGTCGCTGGCGGAAGACGCATCACCGGAGTCGCGCCGGCGCATCGTCTGGCGAAGCGACACGGGTGTCACGCCGAGCAGTTCGGCGACCTCGTCGATCGTCGCGTAGCGCGCGGCGAAGCGCGGGTCGGCGGTACCGTCGCGCAGCGCGCGAGGGCGCGAGCCGCCTTCCTCAGTTCCCATCGAATCTCCTCCGTCGGTGATGCCTCACGATAGCCGAGACGCGCGGTGGCGTCCCGCGGCACCGCAGATAGCATGACCGAATGGATGAGCCCCTCACCCGCCTCGATCTGGCAGGCACGCACAACTTCCGCGAGGTCGCCCCAGGCGTGCTGAAGCCCGGGGTGCTGTACCGCTCGGACGCGCTGCACCGGCTCACCCGCGAGGGACGCAGGAGGCTGAGGCAGCTCGGCATCCGGCAGGTCATCGACCTCCGATCGGCCATCGACCGACGCATCGGAGGGCGCGACCGGCTTCGAGGCACTGGTGCGACACGACTGTCGGTGCCGATCGACGGTGCACCCCGAACGATCGACCCGCGCACCCTCACTCTGCGACAGGTGTACGAGACGGTGCTGTCGCGTCATCAGGGCGATCTGGGACGGGTGATCCGCACCGTCGCGTCGGCGGATGCTCCCGTGCTCGTGCACTGCACTGCGGGCAAGGATCGCACCGGCCTGGTCGTCGCCCTCATCCTCACAGCGCTCGATGTCGACCGTGACATCATCCTGGCCGACTACTCCGCGACGGCGGCGAACCTTTCGGGGGAGTGGACGGAGCGGATGCTGCGCAGGATGCGCCGATTCCGCGTACCCATCACGGACAACCTGGTTGAGGTGCTCGCGGGGTCGCCGGTAGAGGCGTTGAGCGACGCGTTCGACTGGCTCGACCGTGAGCACGGCGGCGCTCTGCCGTACCTGGAGAGGGCGGGCGTGGACGGCCCCGTACGCGACCAGCTGCGCAGGGCACTGCTTCCACGCAGCAGCTGAGTCGCGGTTGCGTCAGGCCGGCTCCTCGGCCCTTCGCCGCCTGAGGAGCAACGGCGCGGCCAGACCGTGCAGCACGATGCTGCCGACGACCGTCGCGACCATGACGGTCAGCACGATCACGCCCTCGTCCTCAGGGAGTGCGTTGTACGCGAGCAGCCCGAACACGATCGACGCCGTGCCGCGCGGGCCGAGAGCGCCGCCCAGGAGACGGTCGCCTCTGCCGCCGGTGCTGCGCATGAGGGAGAGGTACACCGGGATGATGCGCAGCACGGTCAGCGCGAGCACGGCGAACAGCAGCATCCACCAGTCGATCCCCGACACGACCACCACGAGCATCGCGCCGCCGAGCACGAACCACACGAAGCTCGCCGCCAGGGAGCCCACCTCCTCCACGAGAAGCAGCTCGCTGTGGTCGATCCCTTCGGACAATCGCCCCTTCGTGCGTGTCATCCGGTAGCCGATCCCCGCGACGAAGGCGGCGACGAAGCCGTTCGCGTCGAACGCCGGTATGTTCGCCACGCCGTAGGCGATCAGAGGGAGGATCAGCATGACGTAGCGGGCGCCGAGGGCATCCGCGATCGCCCGCGCCCGCACGATGCGCACGATGTATCCGATTCCGGCACCCAGCACGACGCCGATCACGATGGCGATGACCGTCGACGGCACCGCGTTGATGAAGACGTCGAAGAACCTGATGATCGGTGCCTCGAGCGAATCCTCGGTGATATCGGATTCGGGCGTGTGCGAGAACGTCGACCAGATGACGGCCAACGCGAGCGACATGCCGAACACCGGAGAGATCAACCCGTCGTTGTACCCGCTCTCCACGTTCAGGATCTGACGCAACCGTGCGGGAACGCGCCGATTGCGCAGCAGCGAGGCGGCCGGAGCGAAATCGGTCGGCAGGATCACGCACGCGATAACGAAGAGCACGAGCAGACCGGCGTCGGGTATCAGGAACGCGCCCGCCGTCACGGTCAGTGCGATCGACAACGGCAGCGCGATGAGCACGAGACGCGCGATCACCTTGCCTTCGCGGCCGAAGATGCCGCCCTTGACCTCGGTGGCGTCGACGAACAGCAGGACCGCGAGGATGACCTCGACGATCTTCTCGGAGATCGGCGAGTCGATCGCGCTGCCGAAGGCATCGACGTCCCAGATGACAGTGGCAGCACCGAGCAGCAGGAGTCCCAAGGGTCCTGCGACTCCCCAGCGTTCGAACCGGTGCGAGATCAGCGACCAGAGCAGGATCGCGGCGAGACCGATCAGGACGAGATGCGGCATGCTCGCGCCTATGGCCGGGCCGAGACGGTGATCCGCTCGGCCAGCTCGCCGGACGCGAGGAGTGCTTCGTCGATGAGCGCGCGACTCGGCGGACCGTTCAGCCATTCCTGACTCATGCCAGGGGCGATCAGCACCGGCATCCGATCATGGAACTCCTTGAGGTGCTCCGCGGCCGGTGCCATCACGATGGAATAGCACGTGATCCATTCGCCGTCCGGTGTGCGCCCGCGCTGCGTCACGGCGGCCATGCCGAACAGCGCCTGGTTGTCGAGGGCGAACTCGTGCCATACCCTCGCCGGCTTCTGCATCTCGAACCATCCGGTCGACGGCACGATCGCGCGGGTCTTGAGTCCGTTCGGGCGATCCTGCAGGCGTTCGGACCGCGTGTTGATCGAGGGGAACTTCGCCGGCTCGCCATTGACGAGATAGCCCCACCACGCGGGCTCCACAGCGACCGCGCCGCCATCGGAGACGACCAGCGGATTCAGATTGCGCAGATTCCTGCCGGTCGGTCGCAGGGTCTCGCCATCGTTCTGCTTCGCCCAGGTCCGGAGCCCCTCGATGACCTCGGCGTCCGCCTCGGCAAGCAGCTCGGCGTCGGTGAATCGGGGATCCAGTCCGTAGCTCGCGCACATGCCGCAAGAGTAGCGCCGACCGGCGACTTCGGGCACGTGCAGCCGCTCGGGTAGTGTGCTCAGGTGACCGTGACCCGAAGCCTTCCCGCGCCGTTGGCGCTCGGCGGTGCCGTCGCGATCGGCGCGATGACGGCGATCCAGGCGCGCATCAACGGAGTGCTCGGCGTGCGCATCGACGACGGCATCGTCGCCGGACTCGTCTCGTTCGGCGCGGGGCTCGTCGCCCTCATCGTCGTCACCGTCGCGCTGCCCTCGGCGCGCGCAGGCGCCGGACGCCTCTGGCGAGGTGTCCGCTCCCGCACCATTCCCAACTGGATGCTTCTCGGCGGCGCCTGCGGAGCGCTCACGGTGTCGACGCAGGGCGTGACCGCGGGTGTGCTGGGCGTCTCGCTGTTCACGGTGGGTGTCGTCGCCGGTCAGACCGTGCACGGCCTCGTGCTGGATCGGATCGGATTCGGGCCGGCCGGAGTCGTGGCCGTGACCCCCGGGCGTGTGCTCGGCGGTGTGTTCGCACTCGCGGCGGTGGGCGTGTCGCTCAGCGGAGACGTGATCGCGAGCACGCCGCTGTGGCTGCTGCTGCTCCCGTTCGCCGCCGGTGTCGGCATCGCATGGCAGTCGGCTGCGAACGGGCGCCTCGCCCAGCGTGTGGGCTCTCCCATGACGGCGACACTGATGAGCTTCCTCGCCGGCACCGCTGTGCTCATCGTCGCGGCCGCCGTCAGCGTCGCGGTGCGAGGGATGCCGGACGCGCTGCCGCTCGAGCCGTGGCTGTATCTCGGCGGGCTGCTCGGCTTCGCCTACATCCTGCTCGGAGCGGCGATCGTCGCGCACACCGGGGTGCTGCTGCTCGGGCTCGGCTCGGTGCTCGGCCAGTTGACCGCGTCGGTGATCATCGACGTGCTGTGGCCGCCGGCATCCGGGCCGGCGCACTGGCAGCTCGCGCTGATGATCGCGGTGGCCGTGGCCTCCGTCGTGGTGGCGCTGCCGTGGCGGCGTCGGCGTCGTCGCTGACTACTTCTTCGACTTCTTCGGCTTCTTCTTCGGCATCGCGGTCAGCATCGCTTCGGCATCGACGCTCCTGCGGCGCCCCGGCTTCTTGCCCGCAGGCTTGCCCCCGACGTAGAGCCACCCCAGGAGCTCCTCGTTCTTGCGCAGTCCGTGCGCCTTCGCGACCGCCTTGGATCGGGTGTACTCGCCCGTGCGCCAGAAGACTCCCCAACCGGCCTCGTCGAGCAGCAGACTCAGGGTGTGCGCGACGCCGGAGGCGACGGCCTCCTGCTCCCAGCGCGGCACCTTGCTTCGTGAACGGTAGCTCGCCACGACGGCGATCAGCAGGGGAGCGCGCAGCGGCTTGGAGGAGGGGCTCTTGTCGCCCTCGGCCTTGGCCAGCGCCTTCCCGAGCGTCACCCGGTCGTCGCCGCGCAGCTCGATCAGGCGCCACGGACGCAGCGAGGAATGGTCGGCGACGCGACCGGCGGCCGTGATCAGTGTCAGCAGTTCCTCGCGGGTCGGAGCGGCATCCGTGACCTTGGACCAGGAATGCCGCGCCCTCACGGCATCGAGTGCGCTCACGCGTCGGTGTCGCCGGGGGTGAAGTTCAGCGCGAGGGAGTTCATGCAGTAGCGATCTCCGGTGGGGGTGCCGAACCCGTCAGGGAAGACATGCCCGAGGTGCGAACCGCAGTTCGCGCAGCGCACCTCCGTGCGCTGCATGCCGAGGGTGTTGTCCTCGATGAGCTGCACGGCGTCGGGCCGGATCGACTCGTAGAAGCTCGGCCATCCGCATCCGGAATCGAACTTCGTGCCGCTCTTGAACAGCTCGACGCCGCAGGCGCCGCACGTGTAGAGACCCGCACGCGTCTCGTCGAGCAGCTCACCGGTCCACGCACGCTCGGTGGCGGATTGGCGCAGCACCGCGTACTGCTCGTCGCCGAGCTCCGCGCGCCACTCGTCCTCGGTCTTCTTCACGCTGTAATCCATGGTGCCTCCTGGGTCACTTCCATTCTGCCCCTCCTGCGCACCACCGGCGTCGCATCCGATGGTCGCCGGCGCGAGAATGAGGACATGACGGATGCTGTGCGCGAACGCTACGGGCGCTTCGCCCTTGACGAGGCTCCTGGGCGCTCCGCCCTCTACGAGGAGTGGGCGCGCGGAGTCGAGGGCGACGCCGACGTGCAGGAGGTGCTCGCACGGATCCCGGCGACGCATCGGCAGCCTCCGCTCGTGTTCGCCGTGACGCGGATGCTGGGGGCGCCCCTCGCCGGGTTCGATCAATGGCGCCGTTTCCTCCTCGCCCACGCCGACGAGATCGTCGCCGAGTGCGGGGCCCGCCGGGTGCAGACCAACGAGCCGTTGCGGCTCGCACCGCTGCTGCCCGTGCTCTCGGAGATCGACGGTCCCGTGGCGCTGCTGGAGATCGGGGCATCCGCCGGGCTGTGCCTGTACCCCGATCGCTATTCGTACCGTTTCGTGGATGCGGAGGGAGAACTGCGGGCGACTCTCGATCCGGACGACGGGGCGTCGGAGGTCGTCCTGTCGAGCGAGGTCCGCGGCGAGATGCCGCCGGTGAGGATGCCGCACGTCGTCTGGCGTGCCGGTATCGACCTGGACCCGCTCGACGCGCGAGATCCGCGCGATCGCGCGTGGCTGCAGGGTCTGGTCTGGCCGGGGGAGTCGGGGCGGGAGGAGCGCATCGTCGCCGCCCTCGACGTCGCAGCCGCAGAGCCGCCGATGATCGTGCGAGGTGACGCCGGCGACCGCATCGCGTCGGTCGCCGCATCCGCGCCAGTGGATGCCACGCTCGTGATCACGACGCCGGGAGTGCTCGCCCACATCCCCTGGGCGGCGCGGCAGGCGCTCATCGCACAGGTCCGGGCGCTTCCTGCCCGCTGGATCACGATCGACGCGCCATCGCTGCACGACGTCTGGCAGCCTGCGCTCGACCCCGATACGTGGCCGGGGTTCGTCGTCGCGCTCGACGGCGACGTGCGAGCGGCTGCGGATCCATTGGGGCGATGGTGGGAGTGGCGCGCCGGCGCGGGAGATGTTCGCGCTTAGCCTGGGGGCATGCTCGGAGACCTCACTGATCGCGACCGCGCGATCCTCGCGCTCGAAGCGCGCTGGCCGCGCCACGGCGGGTCCAAGGAGGAGGCGATCCGCAGCACTCTCGGCATGAGCCCTGCCCGCTACTACCAGTTGCTCGGTCGCCTCATCGACACCGAGCAGGCTCTCGAGCACGACCCGCTCCTGGTGAGGCGTCTGCGCCGCCTGCGCGAGAACAGGACCGATCAGCGCGTGGCCAGGATGCGCGGATTCGCCGGCTGACAGGCATCTCCTGTGGGTGGATTCTCGGCGACGGGCAGATAGCATCGTCGGGTGTCCAAATCCGTGAGAGATCGATTCGATGACGTTGCGCCCTCCTCAGGGCGTGTGGGAGCGCATCGCGCCGAAGCCCCGGGGATGAACGGCTGGATCGTGCTGCTGTGGTCGTTCGTCGCCGCGCTCGTCCTCATCGTCATCGGCATCTTCGTCGCCCTCGTGCTGATGGGCCGCATCAACCTCTTCCCCACGGCGGCCCCCACCGCCGTGCCGACCCCTGAGGTCACCGGTGTCGTCGACACGACCTACAGCGTGCTCGTGCTCAACGCCTCGGGTGAGGAGAATCTGGACGTGCAGCTCCAGGAGACGATCGTCAACAGCGGATGGTCTGCGGATTCGGTGAGCTACGGGCCGGCCGGCTCGCAGGACTTCGCCGACACCACGGTCTACTACGTGTCCGAGGCGGATGAACTCGCCGCGATCGGTCTCGCGGATGTCATCGGAGGGGCGGAGGTCGTGCAGGACGATTTCTATGCCGACCCGAACAATCCCGACCAGAAGCAGCTCGTGATCGTCATCGGAACCGATCGTGCGACCGTCGCGCCCGAGTCCGAAGAGCCTCCCGCCGAATAGACGTCGGTCGCGGCTTGCACTCGATGGGGTCGAGTGCCAGAATGGGCGTTAGCACTCGCATACCCTGAGTGCTAATCAGAACGTCTACGTCCAGGAGGGACGACAAAACTCATGGCAAAGATCATCGCTTTCGATGAGGAGGCCCGCCGCGGCCTCGAGCGTGGCTTGAACATCCTCGCCGACGCTGTCAAGGTGACCCTCGGCCCGCGCGGTCGCAACGTCGTGCTCGAGAAGAAGTGGGGCGCCCCCACGATCACGAACGACGGTGTCTCGATCGCCAAGGAGATCGAGCTGGACGACCCGTACGAGAAGATCGGCGCGGAGCTCGTCAAGGAGGTCGCCAAGAAGACCGACGACGTCGCGGGTGACGGAACCACCACCGCGACCGTCCTCGCTCAGGCGCTCGTCCGCGAGGGCCTGCGCAACGTCGCAGCCGGCGCCGATCCGATCTCGCTCAAGCGCGGCATCGAGAAGGCCGTCGCAGCCATCACGGCCGAGCTGCTCGCCAGCGCGAAGGAGATCGACTCCAAGGAGCAGATCGCCGCCACGGCATCCATCTCCGCCGCCGACACCGAGATCGGCGAGCTCATCGCCGAGGCGATCGACAAGGTCGGCAAGGAAGGCGTCGTCACCGTCGAGGAGTCGCAGACCTTCGGCACCGAGCTCGAGCTCACCGAGGGCATGCGCTTCGACAAGGGCTACCTGAACCCGTACTTCGTGACGGACGCAGACCGCCAGGAGGCCGTGTTCGAGGAGCCCTACATCCTCATCGCGAACTCGAAGATCTCGAACATCAAGGATCTTCTCCCCGTCGTCGACAAGGTGATCCAGGACGGCAAGGAACTCGTCATCATCGCCGAGGACGTCGAGGGCGAAGCCCTTGCGACTCTCGTGCTGAACAAGATCCGCGGCATCTTCAAGTCGGCTGCCGTCAAGGCTCCCGGCTTCGGCGACCGCCGCAAGGCTCAGCTGCAGGACATCGCGATCCTCACCGGTGGTCAGGTCATCACCGAAGAGGTCGGTCTCAAGCTCGAGAACACCACGCTCGACCTTCTCGGCCGCGCACGCAAGGTCATCATCACCAAGGACGAGACGACCATCGTCGAGGGTGCTGGCGAGACCGACCAGATCGAGGGTCGCGTGACCCAGATCCGCCGCGAGATCGAGAACACCGACAGCGACTACGACCGTGAGAAGCTCCAGGAGCGTCTCGCCAAGCTCGCCGGCGGCGTCGCCGTCATCAAGGCGGGTGCAGCGACCGAGGTCGAGCTCAAGGAGCGCAAGCACCGCATCGAGGACGCCGTCCGCAACGCGAAGGCAGCCGTCGAAGAGGGCATCGTCCCCGGTGGTGGAGTCGCACTCATCCAGGCCGGCACGAAGGCTCTCGACGCTCTTGAGCTCACGGGTGACGAGGCGACCGGTGCGAACATCGTTCGCGTCGCCATCTCGGCTCCGCTCAAGCAGATCGCGCTCAACGCCGGTCTCGAGCCCGGTGTCGTCGCTCACAAGGTCTCCGAGCTGACCAGCGGTCACGGCCTCAACGCCGCGACCGGTGAGTACGTGGAGATGTTCGCGGCCGGCATCATCGACCCGGCCAAGGTCACGCGCTCGGCTCTGCAGAACGCAGCCTCGATCGCCGGCCTCTTCCTCACCACCGAGGTCGTCGTCGCCGACAAGCCCGAGAAGGCCGCTGCTCCGGCAGGCGACCCGACGGGTGGCATGGACTTCTGATCCAGGCCCCGACATGACAGGAACGCCCCCGCCCC
>NZ_JBLVOB010000009.1:111072-127249 GCF_053543555.1 Microbacterium xerophyticum
CGGGGGCGGGGGCGTTCCTGCGTTCCATGGGGGGCGATGGAACGGCTCAGGGTCAGCGGAACAGGCTCGCAGAGTACTGATCGGCGTCAGAGTACTGCGTCGCCGCCGACCCGAGGGCCGCGCTGATCGACTCCAGCACCTGTTCGACGTGCAGTTGAGCCGCGCTCCACTGATCGCTGCACCCCTGGAACGCGACGGATGCCGCACCGGTCCACGACGACTGCAGCTGCGTGAGCTGCCCCTTCAGCGCGAGCGATTCACTGCGCAGCCTCTCCATGGTTGCGCGGGTGGCACCTGTGGCGGCGAAGACCGCGTCGGTGTCGACGGTGTAGACGGACATGGGAACTCCTCTCATCGGAGCCCCGACACTACGAGGACGAGAGCGCCGTCGAGGGGGCCGGAAGCCGCATCGGTGGAGGATCGCGCCGATGGCTCCGCAGTGCAGAAGCAGTCAGATCGAGTCGAGGTCGAGGCGCTCGAGCGGCTGCGTGTCCTCCAGCAGGTGCTCGGGCGTCGCATGCGCCGGAGCGAGCGGGAATGTCACGGTGAACGTCGCTCCGCCGCCCCGGGTCTCATCGACGCGAACCGTCCCGTGCAGGGCCGACACGATGGACGCGACGATCGCGAGGCCGAGTCCCGATCCGCCGGTTTCGCGTGCGCGCGAGGTGTCGGCGCGCCAGAAGCGTTCGAAGATCTGCTCGCGGATCTGCGGCGGGATGCCCTCACCGTGGTCGACGATCGCGATGCTGCCGGTACCGGCGGCGCGGTCGGAGTCGACGACGAGTTCGATCGGGCTGTCCTCCTTCGAGAACCGGCGGGCGTTGCCGAGCAGATTCGCGACGACCTGGCGCACCTTGTTCTCCTCGCCGAGGATGATCGGCGGTGTCCGCACCGGTGTGTCCCTGGCCTCAGTGAAGTCGATCTCCGGCCGCTCGGGCTCGGCGTTGCGCGGACGGCGCCGCAGTCGCGCGAGTGCCCCGGTGCGGGTGCGGCCGGTCGCGGTCGTGGTCGTCGTCGGATGCGGGGACTGCGCGGGTTGCGGCGCCACGGCCACGGCATCCGCGGTCCTGTCGATGACCGTGATCGTGCGGCCGGGTGCGGCCGCACGCAGATCGAGAGCGGCGTCCCTGGCGACCGGGCGCAGATCGAGCGGCGCGATCTCGGGCTCGCGCTCCTCGTCGAGACGGGCGAGGGCGAGCAGATCCTCCACGAGCACACCCATCCGGATCGCCTCCTTCTCGATGCGCTCCATCGCCCTGGCGGTGTCCTCCTCGCCACGGATCGCGCCCATCCGGTAGAGCTCCGCGTAGCCGCGGACGCTCACGAGCGGGGTGCGCAGCTCGTGGCTGGCGTCGCCGATGAAGCGGCGCATGTGCTGCACCGTGCGGTCGCGCTGGGCGATCGACTGGTCGATGCGTTCGAGCATGGTGTTGATCGCGAAGTTGAGGCGTCCGACCTCGGTGCTGGGTTCGAGATCAGTCAGGCGCTGGCTGAAATCGCCCGAGGCGATGAGCATGGCCGTCGACTCGACCTGGCCGAGACGACGGAACGTGAGGGTGACCAGACCGCGGATCAGGAGTGCCGCGATCAGGATCGTCACCAGCGCGACGGTGGTGTACACACCGAAGTAGGTGGCGATGATGCTGTCGGCCTCCTCCAGCGGGAGCGCGACGTACTGCACGTAGAGCGTGCCGGCCGGCCCGTCGCTGACCACGACAGCACCGTGGAAGGCTCCGCCGTCCTCGCCCTGCAACGGGATCCCGGTCTCCTCCTCCTGCGCATGCGCCTGAGCGATGGTCATCGTCTCCGGGAACACCGGCCGCTCGGAATCCGCAGTGCCGCCGGCCTCGGCGAGCCGCGTGCCGTCAGCGGCGTAGATCGCGAAGTAGTAGTCGGATGAGCGAGGGGCGTTCTCAGACGCCGAGAGAGCGAGGGCGCCGTCGACCAGCTCCACGTTGAACCAGCGGCTGGCCAGGTCGCTCGTGACCAGAGACGGCAGCTGCGCGTCGATGTTGCTGATCAGGGAGTTGCGCAGCAGCGGAACCGTACCGATCCCGGCGACCACGAGACCCAGTGCGAGCACGGCGACCGTGACACCGGTGACCTTGGCGCGGAGGCTGATCTGCCGCCACCAGCCGGTGACCGCGTCAGGCTTGTGCCCCATGCGGCTCCCTTTCGAGGGTTATTTCCCCACCTTCAGCATGTAGCCGAAGCCGCGCTTGGTCTGGATGACCGACTCTTCGGTGTGCGGGTCGATCTTCCGGCGCAGGTACGAGATGTAGCTCTCCACGATGCCCGCATCGCCGTTGAAGTCGTACTCCCACACGTGGTCGAGGATCTGCGCCTTCGACAGGACGCGGTTCGGGTTGAGCATGAGGTAGCGCAGCAGCTTGAACTCGGTCGGGCTGAGCTCGATCGGCTCCTTGCCGACGAACACGTCGTGGGTGTCCTGATCCATCGACAGCTCGCCGGCACGGATGATCGACTCCTCATCCGCCTGCATGGTGCGGCGGAGGATCGCCTGCGCGCGGGCGACGATCTCGTCGAGCGCGAACGGCTTGGTGACGTAGTCGTCGCCTCCGGCGTTGAGGCCCTCGATCTTGTCCTGGGTGTCGTCCTTCGCCGTGAGGAAGAGGATCGGCGCGGTGAATCCGGCGCCGCGAAGGCGCTTGGTCACGCTGAACCCGTTCATGTCGGGAAGCATCACATCGAGGATGATGAGGTCGGGTTCCTCCTCGAGCACTGCGGAGATCGTGGCGGCGCCGTTGGCGACCGTCTTCACCTGAAATCCGGCGAAGCTGAGACCCGTGGAGAGCAGGTCGCGGATGTTCGGCTCGTCGTCGACGACCAGGATGCGCGCATCAGTCATGTCCCCATTATGGTGACTTCGCTGATGCAGTGGCTGGATATCCGTCGGATCGGCGGATCAGCCGGCCCGACGATCAGGCCGCAGCGAGAGCGTCCGCGTCGAGGATCGTGTAGCTGTAGCCCTGCTCGGCGAGGAAGCGCTGGCGGTTCTGGGCGTAGTCCTGGTCGACCGTGTCGCGCGCGATGAGCGTGTAGAAGCTGGCCGTGTGACCGGATTCCTTCGGGCGCAGCAGCCGGCCCAGGCGCTGGGCCTCTTCCTGGCGTGAGCCGAACGAGCCGGACACCTGGATGGCGACCGATGCCTCAGGCAGATCGATCGAGAAGTTCGCGACCTTCGACACCACGAGCAGCTCGATCTCGCCCTCGCGGAACTGGCGATACAGCTCTTCTCTCTCATCCACGGGCGTCGCACCGGTGATCTGCGGCGCATTCAGCGATTCGGACAGCGTCTCGAGCTGGTCGAGGTACTGGCCGATCACGAGGATGCGCTCGCCCGGATGCTTCGCGATCAGCTCCCGAACGGCGTCGATCTTCGCCGGAGCGGATGCCGCGAGACGGTAGCGATCCTCATCGGTGGCCGCCGCGTACTCGAGACGGTCGTAGGCGGGAAGGTCGACGCGCACCTCGTAGCAGGCGGCGGGGGAGATGAAGCCCTGCGCCTCGATCTGCTTCCAGGGTGCGTCGAAGCGCTTGGGGCCGATCAGGCTGAACACGTCGCCCTCGCGGCCGTCCTCGCGCACGAGCGTGGCGGTGAGGCCGATGCGGCGCCGCGCCTGGAGGTCGGCGGTGAGCTTGAACACGGGCGCCGGCAGGAGGTGCACCTCGTCGTAGACGATCAGGCCCCAGTCCAGGGCATCCAGCAGCGCGAGGTGCGCGTACTCGCCCTTCCGCTTCGCGGTGAGGATCTGATAGGTCGCGATCGTGACCGGCTTGACCTCTTTGACCTGACCGGAGTACTCGCCGATCTCGTCTGCCGTCAGGCTGGTCCGCTTGATCAGCTCATCGCGCCACTGCCTGGCCGAGACGGTGTTGGTGACGAGGATGAGGGTCGTCGTCTTGGTCGCGGCCATGGCGCCGGCGCCGACGATCGTCTTGCCGGCACCGCACGGCAGGACCACGACGCCGGAGCCGTCCTTCGAGAACGCATCGACCGCATCCTGCTGGTACGGGCGCACCCGCCATCCGTCCTCGGCGAGGTCGATGTCGTACGGGGTCCCGGGCGTGTAGCCGGCGAGATCCTCCGCCGGCCAGCCGATCTTCAGCAGTTCCTGCTTGATCTGGCCGCGTGCCCATGCGTCGACCGCGTAGCGATCGGGAGCGGGGTGGCCGATCAGCAGCGGCTGGATGCGCTTGTTGTTCGCGACCTGGGCGAGCACCGCAGGATCGTTCGAACTGAGGATCAGCACGCCCTCGTCGTCGCGTTCGATCACCAGGCGGCCGTATCGGTTCACGGTCTCGCGCAGATCGACCGATACCGACGGCGGCACGGGGAAGCGCGACCAGCGATCGAGCGTCTCGAGCATGTCTTCCGCGGTGTGGCCGGCGGCGCGGGCGTTCCACAGGCCGAGGCGGGTGATCCGGTAGGTGTGGATGTGCTCGGGGGCGCGTTCCAACTCGGCGAAGATCGCCAGTTCGTGCCGGGCGCTCTCCGCATCCGCATGCGCGACTTCGAGCAGAACGGTGCGGTCGCTCTGGACGATCAGTGGGCCATCAGACATAGCTGACCAGTCTACCGCGCTCGGGTGTCACGGGCTCGACGTCGTCGGAGCGGGCGGTGACGGATCGAACACCCGCGCCGAACGGATGCTCTTGACGGGCAGCGTGCGCTCGACGTCCGCGGCACGATCCCGACCGCGCAGCCGGCCTCCACCGAGTCCGCTGGCCTCGAGCAGGAATTCGCGCGTCGAACCGTCAGGCATGCCCACCTCGACGACCAGCACGGCCTTGGTGCGCACTGCCGCTTCGAGTTCGCGGTCGAGCCACGCCGCATCCGCATCCGGTCCCTGGTGATCGCGGAGTCGTGCGATGAGCGCATCGTACGACGGCGGCTCGCTCATCTCCGCCGGCGGTGCAGGGTTCCGGTCGACGACCTGCGGTCGCCCGTCCGAGCCCACGATCGTGGCCGGGTAGCGCGCATCGGTCAGCGCCCAGTACACGGTGTCCCGCCCCACCCTCGACGACAGGCCGGAGGCATCGCGCGAAAGGCCGAGCGGGCGCAGCGACTGATCGACGCCCATCGCGTCGAGCAGCGTGACATCGGTGCTGGCGACTCTCGTGCGCTCCGTCTGCGGATCGGTGAACACGCGCACGAGGCCGTGGCGTTGGGCGGTCTGCGTGACGAGATACTCGAGCGGCTGGGGTATCCCCGTCAGGGAGAGCTGCTCGAGGAACTCGAGGATGGACGATGCCGTCTCCCCGGCGGCGAGCGCGTGCGAGACGGACTCGCTCGTGAACCGGTAGGACGAGGCCTGTGCAGTCGACTCGCGTGCCGCGATGCCCCGCAACCGCACGTCGAGTGCCGGCGCGAGCGGACCCGGCGCGATCGCGGACAGATCGTTCTGCAGGAAGATCCGGTCGACCTCGGCGGGGAGCAACCGCTGCAGTTCGGAGATCTCGGCGGGGCGACCTTCGCGGATGGGCGCCGCCCAGGTCGGCTCGCTGTCCTGCTCGGCGATGAGGCCGAGCAGGTGAGCGCGGTCGCGGAGCGCGGCGGATCGCTCGCTCCAGGACGGATCCCACGGATGCTGGTGCTCCCACGACCGCACCGGCAGCCACCCGCCGGAGTCGTTGCGCAGCCCGCGGGGGAGCGCGACGCGGAAGGCCTCGCTCAGGCGGGTCCACCGTTCGAGCGCCGTGAGTCGGAGCCAGCTCTCACCGAGCGCGGTGAGGCGCAGCAGTCGATGCGCCGTGGTCACGAGCGCGGCATCCGCCGCGAGTGCCACGAGCGCGTCGATGTTGTCGAGCGCAAGACCGGCATCGAGCAGTCGCCGCTTCTCACCGGCGGCGAGGCTCCCGCTGGTCAGGAGCGCCAGTGGGGTCTCCCTCGCCATCATGAGCAGATCTGCGAGCGCCGAGACACTGGTGAATGCGCGTTCAGCGGCGTGCGCCTCCGCGATATCCGAGGCCGGCACCGCATCCTCCGGTGCGGGCAGCGCGGGAAGCTCGCGAGCGCTCACGGCGTCGACGACCGGCGGATACGGTGTGCCGTCCGGGCGCAGCAGCGCCAGCGCGACCAGCGCGGCGCTCTCTTCCGTTGCAGGGGCTCCGGCGACGGATCCCTCGCCGCCGTCCGTCGTGCGTGCGACCGCGCGGTGCAGCTGCGTCGCCTCCTGCAGAGTCAGTCGCGGCAGCATCCGCTCGATGGATGCCGTCTCGAGCAGCTCCTCCGCGGCGTCGAAGAAATCCGACCACGATGAATCGGGCCGCACTCCGCGCGCCTCGAAGAGGGCGGACAGCTGCGAATCGCTCGCAGCAGCCAACCACACAGCGAGCGGGCGGGCATGCGTGCTCATCGTCAGGAGCGCTTTGCGGCGCGTCCCTTCCTCACGAAGCTCATCACGAGCAGCGCGATGATCATCGCGAACGCGATCGGCAGACCGTACGGCGGGATCGCCACGATGGCCGGCCAGACGCCCTCGGAGAACGACGCCTGCGTCATTCCGGTGGCACTGCCGATGATGATCGCGAAAAAGCAGATCACGGAGAGTGCGGCGAGCGTCAGCGCCGTGAAGGCGAGGATGCGATCCAGGCGGCGGACGGGAACGTCCGGTCCGGAATTCTGCGTGCTCATCCGTCTCAGCCTAGTCCCTCCAACACCGGTAGGCTGGGGGTGGACGCGTACGAGCGCGCCTTCTTTTCCGCACCATCACACAGCGAGGTTCTCCATGCCCACCGGCAAGGTCAGGTTCTACGACGACGAGAAGGGCTTCGGCTTCATTGCCAGCGATGACGGCCAGGATGTCTTCCTCCACGCCTCCGCTCTGCCTGCAGGCGCGACGGTCAAGCAGGGCGCCCGTGTCGAATTCGGCGTCGCCGACGGCAAGCGCGGTCTGCAGGCGCTGTCAGTGCGAGTGCTCGAAGCACCCGTGAGTCTCGCGAAGGCGAAGCGAAAGCCCGCCGATGACATGGCGATCATCGTCGAGGATCTCGTGAAGCTCCTCGACAGCATCGGCGGTGACCTCCGTCGTGGTCGTTACCCGTCCTCCAGCCACGGTCGCAAGATCGCCGCGATGCTGCGCAAGGTCGCTGAGGACCTCGATGCCTGATGCCGACGCACGCCTGATCGGCGCGCATGATCTCGCGCTCGCGGCGCTGCACGAGATCACTCCCGCCTCGACCGTCGGCCCCGCGGCCGGCTACCTAGTGGAAGACGACGGTTCGGTGTCGCTGCGCTTCGAGAACCGACTGCCCGGATATCCCGGCTGGTACTGGACCGTCACCGTCGCTCGCGTGGACGACGCGGAGCCGACTGTCCTCGAAGCGGAATTGATGCCGACCGACGCCGCCCTCCTCGCGCCCGAGTGGGTGCCGTGGGCCGAGCGCCTCGCGGAGTACCGCGCGCACCAGGTCGAACTCGCCGAGCAGGCGGCGGCCGCTGCCGAGGGCGGCGAGACGGCGGATGTCGAAGATGCGGACGACGACGCCGATGATGAGGACGACTTCGACGATCACGTCGTCGACGACGACGATCTCGACGACGACGACGACGACGACGATGATGACGAAGACGACGACGATGACGCCTCGGAGCCGCGCGCTCTGCATGCGGGCGACCTCGACGGCGTCGACATCGATGAGCTCGACGATTCCGCCGCGGATGACGATTCCGACGACGACGATTCCGACGAAGAGGAATAGGCCGCAGGGCGGCCCGGCCCCGCGCCGGAATCAGGCTCCGGTGTTCGCCAGGACGTAGTCGATCGAGCGGATGAGCTGACGGACGTCGTCGGGCTCTATCGACACGAAGGTCGCCACGCGCAGCTGATTGCGTCCCAGCTTGCGGTACGGCTCGGTGTCGACGATGCCGTTCGAGCGCAGGGTCTTCGCGATCGCCGCCGCGTCGACGCTCTCGTCGAAGTCGACCGTCACGACGACGGGGGATCGGTGCGCCGGGTCTGTGACGAACGGCGTCGCCACGGGGGACGCCTCCGCCCAGTCGTACAGCGCCTGCGAGGATTCCGCCGTGCGCGCTCCGGCCCAGGAGAGACCGCCGCTCTCGTTGATCCACTTGAGCTGGCTGTCCAGCAGGTGAAGGGTCGTCAGCGCGGGCGTGTTCAGCGTCTGGTTCAGACGTGAGTTGTCGACGGCGTTCTTCAGGCTCAGGAACTCGGGGATGTACCGGTCGGATGCGGCGATCCGCTCGATCCGCTCGATGGCGGCCGGCGACATGACGGCGAACCACAGCCCACCGTCGGAGCCGAGGTTCTTCTGCGGCGCGAAGTAGTAGACATCCGCCTCGCTCACATCGATGTCGATACCACCGGCGGCGCTGGTCGCGTCGATCACGGTGAGGGCGCCGTCGGCGTGAACGCGGGCGACCGAGGCGGCGACACCTGTCGAGGTCTCGTTGTGCGGCCAGGCGTACACGTCGACACCGTCGACGATCTCTGCGGTGGCGAGAGAGCCGGGTTCGGCCGTGCGGACGTCGGGCGCTTCGAGCCACGGTGCGGCGGCGGCCTTGGCGAATTTTCCGCCGAACTCGCCGAATGTGAGGTTCTGGCTGCGCCGCTCGATGAGGCCGAAGGCCGCAGCATCCCAGAACGCGGTCGATCCGCCGTTGCCGAGGACGATCTCGTACCCCTCGGGAATGCGGAAAAGGGACGCGAACTGCTCGCGCACGCTGCCCACCAGGTTCTTCACCGGCGCCTGACGATGCGAAGTGCCCAGGATGCCGGCCCCCGAAGTGACCAGCGCCTCGAGCTGCGCTGCGCGCACCTTCGAGGGGCCGCAGCCGAAGCGGCCGTCTACGGGCAGGAGGTCACGGGGAATCTCGATCGCCATGCGTCGATTCTAGGGGCGCGAGCGGACGCCGTTTCTCCGTGTGACCCGCTCCGAGGCCCACGCGAGAATGTAGGCTTGCCTAAGAAGACCCGGAGGGCCTAATGACGGACTTGATCGACACGACGGAGATGTATCTCCGCACCATCCTCGAACTCGAAGAGGAGAACATCGTTCCGCTGCGCGCGCGGATCTCCGAGCGGCTCGGTCACTCGGGGCCCACGGTCTCGCAGACCGTCGGCCGCATGGAGCGCGACGGTCTCGTCGTCGTCTCCGAGGACCGCACGCTCGAGCTCACGGATGCAGGCCGCCGCAAGGCCGTCGACGTGATGCGCAAGCACCGTCTCGCGGAGCGGTTGCTCTCCGATGTGATCGGGCTGGACTGGGCATTCGTGCACGAAGAGGCCTGCCGCTGGGAGCACGTCATGAGCGAGCAGGTGGAGCGCCGGCTCGTCGAGCTTCTCGGGCACCCCACCGAGTCGCCCTACGGGAACCCGATCCCCGGTCTCGACCAGCTGGGCGACATCCCGGCCCGTACGTTCGACGACGGGGTCGTCGGTCTCGTCAAGCGGCTCACCGCGGCGGGCGAGCCGATCGAGGGCACAGTCCGGCGTCTCGCCGAGCCGGCCCAGGTCGATCCGGAGCTTCTCGAGCAGCTCCGCGATGCGGGCGTCGTGCCCGGTGCGCGCGGCAACTACCGCTTCAGCGAGGGATACGTGCTGATCCAGATGGACGGCATCGACGAGGGCCTGGAGCTGCCCGTCGAGCTCGCCTCGCACATCTTCCTGGTGGGCGAGCCGGCCTGACAGTACTCGGCTGCGACGCCGGAACGCGCCTTTCGGGGGATTGCCAGCGTCTCAGGGTGACAGAATCGTTATCTTCCGGTAACCTCGGACAGGTCGTCAGTGAAGAAGCCCGCTGATGGCATTCCCGCGAAGATCGCCTCACCGGCTCGTCCTCTCCGCGGACAATCCGCACAGAATGCCATCGAGTGGGTGGCACGAGTAGCAGAGTGAAGACGAGCCAGCGCACCCGAGCGTCGAGGCACTGGAGGATTCCCTTTTGGCCGCAGATATCGAACCGACCGCGAACACATCTGAAAAGTCTCTGAAGCGCAGTCGCGCCGGCGCCCCTCGCGACGTCGCGCGAAAGATGATCAAGCCGATGCGGTCGATCGCCATCTTCGGCGCGGTCGGCGCACTCGTCGCCGCGGTGGCGTTGCCCGCATACGCGGCATCCTCGACGCCGGTCGACGCGCCCGCGACCCTTCAGCAGGTCGCCGCCGACGACTCTCAGTCCCTCGTCGTGGCCTCCGCCGCGACATCCGCTCCGCTCGACCGGTCGAAGTACAGCGCGACCACGCAGGAGGAGATCGACGAGAAGAAGGCCGAGGAGGCTGCTGCTGCCGCCGCCGCGGCTGCCGCTTCCCGAGCCGCCGCAGCCGCTTCGTCCGGTGCGTCCGGCGGAAGCATCGACATCGGAAGCTACGCGCTCGTCTCGCCGGGATCCGGTGAAGTCCGATACCCGCTGCCGCGGGGCTCGTACACCGAAGGCCGCACGACGGTCGGCCCCGACAGCGGCGGCCACGACGGCGCAGACATGCTCGCCCCGGCAGGCACGCCGATCTACGCGGCAGCCGCCGGTGTCGTGCGTGTGTCGTCCGAAAGCTACTACGGCTACGGCGTCGCCGTCGTGATCGACCACGTCATCGGCGGTCAGGCCGTTTCGACGACGTACGCGCACATGACGAACGGAACGCGCCAGGTCTCGGCAGGGCAGACGGTCGCGGCCGGCCAGCTCATCGGCGGGGTCGGCAGCACCGGAAGCTCCACCGCGAATCACCTCCACTTCGAAGTGCACGTCAACGGCAGCATCCTCGAGCCGTACTCCTGGCTCGCAGCGAACGCGGGCTGAGCCCTCCGAGTCGATTCACGACCCGACACGGGTCTGAGTGTTAACCCGGCGTTTGGTCATCCTTCGGTGCGATGGGCTAATCTGATCCCGTCGTCGCACGGACGGGAGAAGCCGATGGAACGAATACCGAGCATCCGCACCATGGATGCGCTCGGTCGTTACGTCCTTCGGCATCGCCCGCAGGGATGCACCGATGTTGTCGTGTGCGAAAGGCGCTGTCTCTGAGACGGCGCCTTTTTTCGTCCCTGCGCAGATTCTGCTGTTCGAGTGACGTCGTGTGATTCGAGAGTGCCGGGAAGCCGTCCCGGCGGATCGAGAGGATGACGATGCGCACACTAGTTCTGAACGCCGGGTACGAGCCGCTCGCGGTGGTGTCCTTCAAACGAGCCCTGGTGCTCGTGATGAATCAGAAGGCCACCGTGGTCGAACGCGTGGAAGACGATCCCGTCTGGGGCGCGCACGGTCCGTACGACCGTCCGGCCGTCATCATCCTCCGCAGATACGTGCGGCTGCCGATGAGCAGGCGCGTGCCGGTGACCAGGCGTGGAGTCCTGCGGCGCGACAACCACCGCTGCGGGTACTGCGGCAAGGCCGCTTCGACGATCGATCATGTGCTGCCGCGCTCGCGCGGGGGAGCGGATTCATGGGAGAACCTCGTCGCGTGCTGCCTGCGCTGCAACAACGTCAAGAGCGACCGCACCCCGCAGGAGATGCGCTGGGAACTGCGCTTCGCGCCGCGTCCGCCGCACGGTACGGCCTGGACCGTACGAGGGACGGAGCGCAGCGACCCGTGTTGGGAGCCGTACCTCGCGCTGGCTGCGTGACAGCGGCCACCTGCGCACATGGATAGACTTGTCTGGCCAGCCTCTGTAGCTCAATGGAAGAGCAGTTGCGTCCTAAGCAAACGGTTGGGGGTTCGAGTCCCTCCAGGGGCACCGAGTTCTCATGGTGATCAGACAGAACGACCTCGCTGACGATCCCGAACGGACACAATGAGCGTGCCAGAGCAGTCCCACCTCTCCGAACCTTCGCGCCGCACGGTCATGAAGGGTGCCGCATGGTCGGTGCCCGTCATCGCTGCGGCGGTGGCGACCCCGCTCGCCGCCGCCTCCGTCATCGACGCGGGTGCTTTCGCGGTCCGCGGCAGCTGTGGGATTCTCGACCTCCTCGGCCCTGGCTTCACCTTGGAGGCCGGTCCGACCACGCCCCTGCCCGTCGGTACGACCGTGACGATCATCGGCTCCGGCATCGCGAACATCGGCGTCTTCAGCGTCAGCGGCGGCACGGCCACCGTCGCGGTCCTTTCGAACACGAGCCGCCAGGTGACGCTCACCACCCCGCTGCCCGCGGGCGCGACGATCGCCTTGCGCACGACCCTGTCGATCACGGTCGCGTTCCAACTCAACGCGGTCGTGACGCTTCCGCCCGGCTACAGCGGCTCCGGCGCGAAGACCGCCGCCAATGTCAGCTCCACGCTGATCCTCTGCTCAGCCCGCTGAGGAAAGGGGGAGGGGTCAGTCGGTCTCCTCGTCCATCTCCGTCTGCGGACGACCGATGATCCCGATGCCGACCGCCTCATGACTCGGCTCCGGTTCTGATCTCTCCGGAGCCTTGGGCGCTTCGTCGGGCGCCTTCTCCGTACTCGGCTCCTGCAGGTCATCCGTCGTCGGCTCTTCCGCATCGTCCGGCGGGGCCGGTTCCCCGGGCTTGTTCGCCGTCGTGGTCTCCTGATCCTCCGTGCGCTCGCGCTCGGGAGACTCCCCCGGATCCGTCTGGGCGTCCATCACGCTCCTCCGTCCTCTCGATCTTCGCCCTCGGCCTGCGAGGGGTGACCGGGGCGCTCGGGATCCGGATGCCCGTCGGCACTCGCGGGATCCTCGCCCTCCGCCTGGGAGGTGTGGCCGGCGCGGGACGGATCGGGATGCGTCCCGCCTCGGGAGTCGGCCTCGTCGTCGGGGTCGACGGATCGCCACTCGCCCTCGGCGCTCGGTCCTCGGTCCTCTGAGTCGTCGACCGGCGCCGGTTCGACTTTCTCCGGGCGCAGGCCCTGATCCTCGATGCCGCTCATGAGCTGTCCATCCTCTCGATCGATGTGGGACTGCCACGCTAGACCCCGGGTCCTCGAGACACGACCCGCTTGACCGGAAGGATGCTCCGCGTTATACGCATACGATGAACAGGTGCAGATCATCGACACCCTCGGTGCGGTCGGCGAGGCGATGTCGTGGATCGGACTCGGTGTCGGCATCCCGCTGCTCGTCATCGCCGGCATGGTCGCGCTCGCCGAGGGGCACTGGGAACGCGTCGACATCGCCGTCGTGGAGCGGGACGGGGTCGCAGTCGCACGCTGGTTCGCCCGCGGGGACTTCCATGAAAGACCCCTGCGGGATTCCGAACTGACGGCGGATGACTGGCACAGCGGCTACGTCAGCACCAGGAACCCGGAGAACGCACGGATCCATCCGCCGATGGGCAGGCGTCTGCTGCTCACGCTCGGCATCATCTTCACGGCCGCCGGCGTGATCGGCTTCGTCGTGTCATTCCTGCCGGCCTTCGTCTGAGCAGGCGGGCCGCCGGGCTCGGCGTCAGTCCTCGCCGCGCCCCAGTTTCGACGGCCACCAGATCCGTCGCCCGATGTCATAGCTCAACGCCGGAACGAGCAGGGACCGCACGATGAACGTGTCGAGCAGCACTCCGAACGCGACGATGAACGCCAGCTGGACGAGGAACAGGATCGGGATCACCGACAGCGCGGCGAAGGTCGCGGCGAGCACGAGTCCGGCTGACGTGATCACGCCGCCAGTGATCGAGAGCCCGCGCAGCACGCCCTGCCTGGTGCCGTGCGCGATCGACTCCTCGCGCACACGGGTCATCAGGAAGATGTTGTAGTCGATGCCGAGCGCGACCAGGAACACGAAGCCGTAGAGCGGCACTGCGGGATCCGCGCCGGGGAAGTCGAAGATCCCGTTGAACACGAGTGCGGAGACGCCCATCGCCGTGCCGAAGGAGAGCACCGTGGTCAGGATCAGCAGCACCGGCGCGAGGATCGAGCGCAGCAGAAGCATCAGGATCAGCATGATCACGACGAGGATCACGGGGATGATCAGATTGCGGTCGTGGATCGAGGCATCGTTCGTGTCCACCGAAGTCGCCGTGACACCGCCCACCAGGGCATCGTCGTCGGCGAGCTGGACGCGGATGTCGCGAACCGTGGATGCTGCGGCGTCGGAGTCCGCGGCATCAGTCAGCGTCGCCTGCAGCATGACGTCGCCGTCGACGACGGTCGGCTCCGGCGCGGGTGTGCCGGGAGGACCCACGGCGGAGATGCCGTCGGCCGTCACATTCGCGGTGCCGCTGGGGGAGTCGGATGCGGTGACGGTGACAGCATCCACGCCGTCGTGCGCCAGCAGCACGTCGGCGACGTCCTGCAGAGAGCCCTCGTCCACGACCACGTATGCGGGGCTTCCCGAACCGCCGGGGAAGTGCTCGCCGAGCGCCACCTGTCCGTCGCGGGCCTCTGATTCACCGATCACGAGATCGGACTGCGGCACTCCGACCGCGTCGAGTTGCGTGACGCCCACGGCTCCCGCCAGCAGCACGAGCGTCGTCGCGATCCAGATCAGGCGAGGTCGCCTTCTGATCAGCCCGGCGAGCTTCGCCCACAGGCCCTTCGTCGGCATGGCGCCTTCGGCGGCCACGACGTCCGGCTCGAACGCCGGTCTGCGCGGCCAGAACACCGCGCGTCCGAACAGGAGCAGCATGGACGGCAGCAGCGTGAGCGCGGAGAGCATGGCGAAGACGATGCCGATCGCGGCGACCGGGCCCAGTGTGCTGTTGGACTTCAGATCGCTCAGCAGCAGGCAGAGCAGCCCGGCGATCACCGTCCCGCCGGACGCGAGGATCGGCTCGAACGACCCCTTCCACGCCGCGAGGACCGCGGCGCCCTTGTCGTGCGTGACGCGCAGCTCTTCGCGGAAACGGGCGACGAACAGCAACGCGTAGTCGGTCGCCGCGCCGATCACGAGGATGAACAGGATGCCCTGCGTCTGACCGCTGAGCAGCAGCACCTCGGCCTTCGCGAGCCACCAGACCGTGAGCAGCGCGACGCACAGGGCGAACAGGCTCGTCGAGAGCACGACGATGGGCAGCAGCAGCGATCGGTATACGAGGATCAGGATCACGAACACGGCCAGAAGGGCCACGCCGAGCAGCAGTCCGTCGATCCCGGAGAACCCGGCTACGAGGTCGGCGCTGAATCCGGCGGGCCCGGTGATGTAGACGGTGACACCGTCCGGCGCCGCCTCCTGCAACTGCGCACCGAGCGCCTGCGCGGTGTCGGCGAGTTCTGCATCGCTCCGGATCGGGATGAACGCCTGAGCGGCGAGGCCGTCATCCGAGGCGATCGCGGGGGAGACTTCGTCGCTGATGCCCTCGAGCTCGGGTGCATCGGCCACGGCATCCGTGATGCTCTCGAGCTCTGCGTCGGTGAGCTCCTCCGTCCCGACGAACACCGCGATCGCCGGGATCGAGTCGCCCTCGTTGAACTCGCCGAGCAGCTCCTGAACCTTCGTGGCGTCGGCCGACGAGGGAAGGTAGCTGGTCTGGTCGTTCGAGGACACCTCGTCGACCTTGCCGAACAGGGGGCCGCCCAGACCCGCGGCGATGAGCCAGGCGAGGATCAGCACGACGGGGATGAGCACGCGGGCCCAGGAGCGGCGCCGCACGCGGACGCGCTCGGTCGGACGGCTGTCGTGAACCATGTCATCCCCAATATCTCTAGCCAGGCAAGAATAAACCTTAGCATGTAAAGAGATGAGGAGATAGCATCGACCTCATGCCCGCATCCGACGACGCCGAACCGAGGCCGTTCGCCTCCGGCACGGAGATCTACGACGTCGACGTCAGTGATCCCGCAGGCGAACTCGTCGATCGTGCGGGGATGGCCCCGCAGGACATCCGCGAGATCAGTGGACTGATGCAGGCGCTCGGCGGGCTCCGTGATGCCGAGCAGAAGCTCTCCGAGGCCTCACTGCGCTACATGAAGCTCAATCAGACCGACATGCGGGCGCTGCACTTCCTGATCGCGTGCGAGAACCGTGGCACCACGGCCACACCGGGCGGCATATCAGCGCACCTCGGCATCTCGACCGCCTCGACGACGAAGTTGCTCGATCGGCTGGAGCGCGGGGGGCATATAACCCGCTCCGCGCATCCGACGGACCGGCGCGCGCTGGCGATCGCGATCACGCCCGCCACGCGGCGTTCTGCCATCGAGACGGTCGGCAGGCAGCACGCGCGACGTTTCATCGCTGCCGCGCGGTTGACCTCCGAGGAGCGGGAGACCGTCCGACGATTCCTCGTGGACATGACGACGGAGATCGCCCTCGGCGATGTGCCG
>NZ_JBLVOB010000009.1:127269-143167 GCF_053543555.1 Microbacterium xerophyticum
TGTGCCGTGGGCGATCCCCGAAGAAGAGTGATCGGGGTCGTTCGACCGGTCAGTGCGCGGCGCGGTACGCGTCGACGATGCTCCCGGGGATGCGACCGCGCTCGGAGACCGCGTGGCCGTTCGCATTCGCCCACTCGCGGATCGCCGCCGTCTCGGGTGATCCGGCGGAGCGCTTCCGCGACGCGCCGCCGCGCGTGGAAGACGTCGCGGACGAACGACGGGCTGCAGAGATATACGGCTCGAGCGCTTCACGGAAAGCGTCGGCATTCGCGGAGGTCAGGTCGATCTCATATGCAGTGCTGTTGAGAGAGAAATGGACGGTCTCGCCTTCTCCGATTCCCAGAACGGTTCCATCGAGATCGTCTACGAGTTGATGCACAATACGTCGGGCCATTCCGTCAGCTTACGCGCGAAAGAATGCATCGACAATCATTTCGACAGCAATGGAATTCGCGTGCGACCCATGGCGTGAAAGCGCCGACGTCATGGACGCCGCGTATTCAGCAGAATTCAGGGGAGCAATCCGGCTCGCCGAGCGCGGGCGACAGCCGCGTGTCTTGTCGATGCGTCCAGCTTCGACATCGCCGTACCGAGATAAGCCTTGACCGTTCCCTCACGCAATCCGAGCTGGGCGGCGATCTCGGCGTTGGTCGCTCCGAGCGCCGCGCACGCCAGCACATCGGTCTCGCGGCGGGACAGGTGCACGGTCGGAACGGGAGCGGTGGTCACCTGCGGCTCTTCACCGGCCACGGTGAGCAGCCGCTTCTCCAGTCGGGACAGCCTTTCGCGCATTCCGGCATCCGTGATCTCCGCGGAGATGCTGCGCAGTTCGGCATAACTCTCCCGCAGCTCCTCCAGTCGGGAGGAGGAGAACTCCTGTGGGCGAGGCAAGAGCGTGCGCATGCGCCGTTCGACCTCGTCGCGGATGCGCAGTTCGGATGCCACGGATTCCGCGACCGTCATCGCCGGGGCCGTGCTCACTCCTCCGACCGGCGTCTCCTCCCACGCGCCGGCGTAGAGCACCCCGCGAGAGCGACCGCCGACCACGATCGGAATCGCCAGGAGCGTGCGCAGTCCCTCTCCGAGGACGAAACCGTCGTAGTCGTGGGTGATCTGCTGGGATGCGCCGTAGTCGCTGGTCATGCGCGGGCGCAATTCCGTCATCGCACGCCCGCCCAGACCGCGTTCCGGGCGTACCCGCAGTCCTTCCAGGCTGTGCGTGCGATTGCCCACGATGCTCGTCACCGAGACGACGCCGTCTTCGATGAGTCCGCCGAACGCGACGGGGAAGCGGGTGCGACGAGACAGCTCGCGCACCGCATGAGCGACGAGATCTGCTTCGTTGTCCAATGTGACCGTGGTGCTCACCGAAGTACCTACTTTCGGGGGTGACGATGCCGTTCCCCGTTTCGTAGCGTCGACCCTACCACCCGCGCGGCACCGCTGCGCGAGCTCCCCGACATGTGGCAAGGAGGCCTCATGACCGACCGAATCGACTCTGAACCGGCAGGTGGAATCGACTACATCGCCGTCGAGGAATCACCGAGATTCCGGCAATTGAAGAAGACGCAGCGCTCATTCATCTTTCCTATGGCCGCTTTCTTCCTCATCTGGTATTTCGCCTATGTCCTTCTCGCGGCTTTCGCGACGGATTTCATGGGACAACGCGTGTGGGGCGATATCACCATCGGCCTGCTGCTCGGGCTCGGACAGTTCGTGACGACTTTCGCCATCACGATGGCATACGTCTCCTTCGCCAATCGAAAACTCGATCCCAAAGCGCAGGAGATCCGGGAAGAACTCGAGAAGGCGGAGGCCGGCGCATGAATGTCACACCCATGGCCGCCACAGCGACCGCTGACAACAATCCCATTCTCAACATCGCGATCTTCGCGGCTTTCGTCGCAGTGACCCTCTTCATCGTCATTCGGGCAAGCCGCAACAACAAGACCGCGGCCGATTACTATGCGGCCGGTCGTTCGTTCACAGGGCCGCAGAACGGATTCGCGATCGCCGGAGACTATCTTTCGGCCGCATCCTTCCTCGGCATCTGCGGTGCGATCGCGGTGAACGGCTACGACGGCTTCCTGTACTCCATCGGATTCCTGGTCGCGTGGCTGGTCGCGCTCCTCCTCGTCGCGGAGCTCATGCGCAACACCGGGAAGTTCACGATGGCGGATGTGCTCTCCTGCCGTCTCAAGCAGCGCCCCGTGCGGATGGCCGCCGCGATCACCACGCTCGCGGTCTGCTTCTTCTACCTCCTCGCGCAGATGGCCGGAGCAGGCGGACTCGTCTCGCTGCTGCTCGGCATCGACGGCCGGCTCGGGCAGTCGATCGTGATCGGCGTCGTCGGCGTGCTGATGATCGTCTACGTGCTCATCGGCGGTATGAAGGGCACCACCTGGGTGCAGATCGTGAAGGCCGTGCTGCTCATCGCCGGCGCGGTCGCCATGACGATCTGGGTCCTCGCGCTGAACGGTTTCAGCCTGAACACGCTGCTGGAAGCCGCCGTCGAGAAGTCGCCGGCCGGCGATGCGATCCTCGCTCCCGGCCTGCAGTACGGCGCCAACCCCTGGGACTTCCTGTCGCTGGGAATGGCGCTGGTGCTCGGAACCGCCGGCCTGCCGCATGTGCTCATGCGGTTCTACACCGTGCCGACGGCGAAGGAGGCGCGGCGTTCGGTGGTGTGGGCGATCTGGCTCATCGGCGGGTTCTACCTGCTGACGCTCGTGCTCGGCTACGGCGCGGGTGCGCTGGTCGGCGCAGAGGTCATCCAGGCCGCGCCGGGAGGCGTGAACTCGGCGGCACCGCTGCTGGCGCAGCATCTGGGCGGCCCGATCCTGCTGGGCTTCATCTCGGCGGTCGCCTTCGCGACGATCCTCGCGGTGGTCGCAGGGCTCACGATCACCGCGGCGGCCTCGTTCGCGCATGACATCTACGCGAACATCATCCAGAAGAACCGCAAGAACTCCGACGGGACCGCTGCCGATCCCGACCCGAACGGCGAGGTCAGGGTCGCCAGGCGCACAGTGGTCGTGATCGGCATCCTCGCGATCCTCGGCGGGATCGGAGCGCAGGGGCAGAACATCGCCTTCCTCGTCGCGCTCGCCTTCGCGGTCGCGGCGTCGGCGAACCTGCCGACGATCCTCTACTCGCTGTTCTGGCGCCGGTTCAACACCCGGGGCGCGGTGTGGAGCATGTACGGCGGACTCGGGTCGGCGATTGTGCTCATCGTGTTCTCCCCGGTGTTCTCGGGGTCGGAGACCGCGATGATCCCCGGAATCGACATCGTGCTCTGGCCGCTCAATAATCCGGGCATCGTCTCGATCCCGCTCGGATTCCTCCTGGGGTGGCTCGGCACGATCACGAGCCACACGCTTGAGTCGCCGCAGCTCGCGGCGGAGATGGACGTGCGCTCGCTCACCGGCTTCGGGGCCGAGAAGGCGACCGAGCACTAGTCCCGCCCGTTCATCCGAGTCGAGGAACCCCCGCGGGCCCACACCGCGGGGGTTCCTCCGTCTATCGCTCCAGGTCGAGCAGGTAGCGTTTGTGCTCGGGATGAGCGCCGTACTGGCCAGGACTGCCGTCCGAGCGCACGACGCGGTGGACCGGCACGATGACGGAGAACGGCGTCAGCCGGCAGGCAGTTCCCACTGCGCGTGCCGCGCCAGGGCTGCCCGCGACCACGGCGACCTCGCCGTAGCTCATCGTCTGACCCCATTCGATGGACGTGATCGCCTGCAGTGCCGTGCGGTGGAACCCGTCGATCAGACGCCAGTCGAGCCGTACGTGCTCATCGAAGCGCACAGCGTCGCCAGCGAAGTAGTCATCGAGCAGATGCGCGAGCTCGTCGGCGGCGCCGGGATCCGGCACCGGCACCTCACGCAGGCGAGCGGAGACGTCTTCGAGAAGCCACGGAACGGAGGGGTCGACGGATTCGGAAAGGTCGAAGCGCACGATCCCCTCGTCGGAGAAGACCACGAGCGCGTCGCCGAACGGAGTGGGGGCGAAGTCGTAGCGGAACGTCATGACCCCATCCTGACGTGCGCCGCCGACGTGCGTGCACGCGAAGCCGTCAGTGGGGGAGAAGCTGCAGAACCGGCTCGCATGTGCAGGAAAAGTGGGCCAATCCGGTGAAACCCGCCCGGGATGCAGGGTCTGCGCGGCCTCGGAGCCTAGTCTGTCCATGTGTGGCGACGTGAAGAGAAAGCTGCGGATGCCGCGGCAGCGGAAGCCGCGATGAACCTCGGCGACCGGCAGGACGACCAGATGGCGATCGCGGTGTCGCACATCGCCGACGCCGAACGCACGAGACTGCGTGCCGAAGCCGCGGATCTCGGAGGCCCCTCGCCGCTGGTCACCTACCGCGACACGATCGAGGGCGGCATCGACATCTCCCGTGCGCATCCAGGGAGCCTGCCGCAGTTCATCACCGGCAGATCGACGCTGCTCTCCAATCTGTTCCGAGATGAAGTGGGGCTGCGCACCGCCAGACTGGCCGCCGAGCGCATCACGGCGAAGCACACCGAGCTGCGCACCGTCCGCGGCATCGAGGCCGTGCATCTCGCTGTCGGCATCGCCGGCTGGCGCATCGGCGGCGCAGACTTCGCAGCGCCCGTGCTGCTGCGCCCGCTCGCCATCCGGCGCCACCACACCGACTTCGAGCTGAAGCTGCAGGGCGCCTTCATCGTCAATCCCGAACTCGTACGAGTGACCCGCGAGCACTTCGGCATCACGATCGACGCCGACGCGCTCGCCGCGCTCGCGTACGACGGCGGCATCTTCAAACCGCAACCGGTCATCGACCGTCTGCGCGCGGCGACCCAGTCCATCGACACGTTCACCGTGCTTCCGCGGCTCGTGGTGTCGACGTTCGCGGATGTCGGCGCAGCGATGACCCGCGACAGCCGCACGCTCGAGCATCCCCTCCTCAACGCCCTCGCCGGTCACGTCGCCGACCGCGAGCAGGTCACTGCAGCGCGTCCCGCGCCGCACATCACGAGCCCGGACGACCGCGCGCCGGCCTCCGACACGCTCCTTCTCGATGCCGACGCCGAGCAGGAATCGGTGCTCGCACGCATCTCGGCCGGCCATTCGATGGTGGTCGCAACGCTTCCGGGAACGGGTGGGACGCAGACGGTCATCAACGCGCTCGGCGAGCTGGTGCGCGCAGGAAAACGCGTGCTGGTCGTCTCGGCCCGGCGCTCGACGCTCGACGGCGTGCGCCACCGGCTGTCCGGCATCGCTCTCGACAGCCTGGCGGTCTCGCCCGCAGGGATCCGTCGCGACCTCGTCCACGCGATCGGACGCAACGAGAAGGCCACCGCGCCCAAGGTCAGCGACGTCGACGACGCGCTGGTGCGCCTGCGCACGGTGCTGCGCGACTACCGCAAGGCCCTCACGACGCCTGTCGCCGGGCTGGATGCATCGGTGCTCGATGCCACGCGGCACCTCGCCAGGCTCGCCTCGCTCCCCACGCCGCCCACGACGACGGCACGACTGAGCACCGAGACGCTGCGCGGACTTGCGGGCGATCGCACCGCGGCCGCCGCTGCGCTCGTGCAAGCGGCTCGACTCGGAGAGTTCCGCTTCGGGCCGAACGATTCGCCGTGGTACGGAGTGAGTTTCAGCAGCACGGAGGCCGCGCGGTCCGCGCATGAACTCGCCGGCAGGCTGCACGCCTCGAGCGTTCCCGCGCTGCTCGAGCGCGGCTACGAACTCATCTCGCAGACGCACATGCGTCCGTTCGCCACGATCGACGAGCTCGGCGAGTACCTGCGTCTGATCGAGGGGATCCGCGACTCGCTCGACAGATTCAGCCCGACCGTGTTCGAACGCCCGCTGGGTGAGCTCATCCAGGCCCATGGCTCCCGTCGCGACTCGCCGGGCATGTCCGGCGCGAACCGGCGCAGGCTGCGGCGCCTGGCCAAGGAGTACGTGCGCCCCGGCGTGCACATCACCGAGATGCACGAGGCGCTGCTGCGCATCCAGCAGCAGCGCACGCAATGGCAGCGCTTCGTCGACGCCGGCGTCGCTCCAGAGATCCCGCTCGGCCTGTCGGACGTGTACGGATCCTGGCAGCGGGTGAGCGCGGAGCTCGCAGAGCTGGATGCCGCTCTCGGTCGTCGCGAGCCGTTGGCGTCGCTTCCGGTCGAACGGCTGGTGCGCACTCTCGCGGGCCTCGCGGCGCGCTCCGACGTGTTCGACAATCTCGTCGAGCGCGCGACGATCAGGGACACGCTCGCCACGCTCGGACTCGAACCGCTCCTCGCCGAGCTCTCGGTGCGTCACGTCGCAGAAGACCAGGTGGCGAACGAACTGGAGTTCGCCTGGTGGCAGTCTCTGCTCGAGCGCGCGCTGCAGGACGACCGTGCGCTCCTGGGGGCGAACACCGCCGTCGTCGACCGGCTCGAGCGCGATTTCCGTCTCGTGGATGAGGCTCATGCGTCGATGGCCGGCCCGCTCCTGGCCTGGCAACTGGCCAACCAGTGGCGAATCGCGATCGTCGACGAACCCGCCGAGTCCCAGAATCTGCGGCGTGCTCTCACTCAGGGCGTGCCCTCGACAGCTGAGATCGTCGGTGCCGCTCCGACCCTCATGAACGTGCTCGCCCCGGCGTGGATCTCCTCGCCGTACCAGGTGCCGGAGATCCCCGACTCGGTCGAGTTCGACACCGTGCTCCTGGTGGATGCCGCCGCGATCAACCTCGCCGAGGCGGCGCCGGCGATCCGCCGAGCGCGTCAGGTGGTCGCCTTCGGCGATCCGGTCACTCAGCGACCGACTCCCTTCCAGGTGGCCGTCGATGCCGACCGCGAGTGGGAGGCGGAGGTGCCGTTCGACGACGTCTCGGTGTTCGAACGCCTGGCGGAGCTGCTGCCGGTCATGACCCTCACCCGCAGTTATCGTGCCGGCGGTGAGGACCTGGCCGAGCTCATCAACGATGCGTTCTACGGCGGCGAGATCATCTCTCTGCCCTGGGCTGGTTCCTACCTCGGGCGAGGCAGTCTCACCGTCGACTACGTCGAGGGCGGAGTGGGCGCACCCGACCCCGTCTCGGGCGCCGTCGAGAGTCCGGACGCCGAGGTCGCCCGCGTTGTGACGCTCGTGGTGGAGCACGCCGTGCACCGTCCGTCCGAGTCGCTCATGGTGATCACTGCGAGTGCGCGTCATTCCGAGCGCGTGCGCGCGGCCGTGACCAGTGCATTCGCTGGTCGGTCGGATGTCGCCGACTTCGTCGGACGTGACACCGCGGAGCCGTTCGCGGTGCTCACACTCGAGGAGTCTGTCGCGGAGAGCCGCGACCGTGTGATCTTCTCCCTCGGGTACGGCCTCACCAAGCACGGTCGCGTGCTCAGCGACTTCGGCGATCTCTCCACGCCGGACGGCGAGCGGCTCCTGACGGTCGGGATGACCAGGGCGCGTCGTTCGATGGTACTGGTCTCGTCCATCCGTCCTTCGTCATTCGACGACGGGCGCCTCGAGCACGGAGCATCCACTCTGATGTCCATCCTCGGCGGGCTCGCGGCGCGGAGTCGCGATTCGCGCCTGGAGGACCTCGCCGACCCGCTCACGCTCGCCCTCGCGCGCGAGCTGCGCAGACTCGGCGCGTCGGTCGACGTGGACTATCGCGGTCTGCTGCCGCTGGTCGCCCAGCACGGTGGCAAGGCTGTCGTCATCGAATCCGATCCCGAATCGCGTGGGGAGTCGCTGCGTGAGACGCTGCGGCTTCGTCCGCATGTTCTGCGCCGACTCGGCTGGCACTATGTGCGCGTGCATGCGTTCGACCTCTACAGCGACCCCGTGACGGCGGCGTCGCGTATCGCTGCAGTGCTGGGCATCGCCGCGGATGCCGTGCGATCCGACACCGACACGCAGCCGATCGATCTTCCTGGCGATGCCTGACGAGAGAGCGCCGCAGCCGGAGCGTCAGCGCATCGTGCGGGTCCCCGGCAGCAGGCGTGCCCAGCTCACCCCCGCCCCTGATACCGACCCGTCGCCGGATGTCGTCACGAATGCGGCGCGCACCAGGAAACCCGATCGCGACGGCGGTCCCAACGACGCGCGCCTGCGCGACGACGTGCCCCCGCACTACTGACGCACGACAGCACGAAGCCCCCACCCCCGAAGGGATGAGGGCCTCGACAGCTGCTCCGGTCAGCTCAATGCGTCCCTGCGGAGTGCGTCGCGGATCTCGATGAGCAGTTCCTGCTCGGTCGGCAGCGTCTCCTCCTCGACGGCGGGGTTGCGCGCGGCCTGACGCTCCTTGTACTTGTTCATCGGGACGACGAACACGAAGTACACGACGAGCGCGACCGCGAGGAAGCTGATGATCGCCGAGATCAGCTCTCCGATCGGGAAGGTGACCTCCTGGCCGTAGATGCCGGTCATCTGGATGCCGACCTCTCCCGTCGCACCCGCGTCGAAGAACAGCGAGACGAGCGGGGTGATGATCGCGGAGACGACCGCGTTGACGATCGCGGTGAACGCACCGCCGATGACGACGGCCACGGCGAGATCGATGACATTGCCCTTGGTGATGAATTCCTTGAATCCCTGGAACATGGGAACCCCCATCTTTCGATGCTTACCTCAGGTCGAGGCTGGAGCCGCAGCAGGTGCCGGGTTGGCGCTCGTCGACGATTCCGATTTCGAGGATGCCGAAGATCCGGGCTTTCCACCAGAGCCACTCCGTGAATCGGTGCGATAGAAGCCGGATCCGTTGAAGGTCACGCCGATGGAGCCGTACTGCTTCCGGAGCGGTCCGCCGCACTCAGGGCAGACGGTGAGGGCGTCATCGGAGAAGCTCTGGACGGCGTCGAACTGGTGGCCGCACGTGGTGCAGGCATAGGCATAGGTGGGCATATCGTCTCGGATGGATCAGTGTCGCGCTGGCGACAGGGTGAGGGTGCGAGTGGGGGTCACGACACCGGTGACCGGCTGGTCGTGCATCTCTCGCGGAAGGGAATCGAGTATCTCGGAATCATAAGTCACGGCGTACACCGGAGGACATTTCTGCATGGATCCGATGGTCTTGTCGAAATAGCCGCGACCCCAGCCCAGTCTCATGCCGGTGCCGTCGACGGCTGCCGCAGGGATGATCATGAGGTCGACGTCGTTCACCGCGATCGGGCCGAGCACCTCGCCGGTCGGCTCGGGAAGTCCGAACAACCCCTCGGCGACGTCGCCGGAGTCGTCCGCGACCGCCCAGTCCAGCAGCCCGTCGGCGCGGGTCACCGGCAGGAGGACACGGATGCCGCGTTGCACGGCCGCAGTGACGAACTCCCGGGTGCCCGGTTCCGTCGTCGCGGAGAGGAAGCACGAGATCGACGAGGCGGAGTGCGCATCGACGAGAGCGTCGAGCTGTTGGCGGATGCCGACGGCTGCGGCCTCGCGCTGACTGTCCGAGAGCAGCTGGCGGCGCTCGCGCAGCTCTGCACGCAGCGCGCGCTTCTCCTGCTCGATGTCGGTGGACATGCCTCGAGTCTACGTGTCGTGGCGATGACGGCCCCCGCTAAGCTGGCCTGATGGGACACCAGAAGATGAAGGCAGTGATTCCGGCAGCCGGCCTCGGCACGCGGTTCCTGCCCGCGACCAAGGCGATGCCGAAGGAAATGCTTCCGGTGGTGGACAAGCCGGCGATCCAGTACGTGGTCGAAGAGGCGGCTGCTGCGGGGATCGACGACATCCTCGTGATCATCGGTCGCAACAAGAACATGATCTCCAACCACTTCGACTCGGTGCCGGAGCTCGAGGTGAAGCTCACCGAGAAGGGCGACATGGCCCGCCTCGAGCGCGTCATGAAGTCCAGTGACCTCGCCGACATCCACTATCTGCGCCAGGGCGAGCCCAAGGGCCTCGGGCACGCGGTGCTGCGCGCCAAGGCGCACGTGGGCGACAGCTCGTTCGCGGTGCTCCTGGGCGACGACCTCATCGACGAGCGCGACGAGCTGCTGACCACCATGATCGAGATCAACGAGCGCACCGGCGCGACCGTCGTCGCGCTGATGGAGGTCGACCCGTCGAGCATCCACCTCTACGGCGCCGCAGCCGTCGAGCAGACCGACGAGACCGACATCGTCCGCGTCACCGGACTGGTGGAGAAGCCCGCCGCGGAGGACGCTCCGTCGAATCTCGCCATAATCGGCCGCTACATCCTGCCGGCCGCGGTGTTCCCGATCCTGGAGCGCACCGAGCCTGGCAAGGGCGGGGAGATCCAGCTCACCGATGCCCTGCAGGAGCTCGCCGCCGATTCGGAGGGACCAGGGGTGATCGGTGTGGTCTTCCGCGGACGCCGCTACGACACCGGCGACCGCGTCGACTACATCAAGGCGATCGTGCAGCTCGCCACCGACCGTGATGACCTCGGTGCCGAACTGCGACCGTGGCTGAAGGAATTCAGCGAGCGCCTCTAGGCGTTTCGGGGCGGGTATGCGCATGGACCTGCTGCAGGGGCACCGTCATGGTCCGGTCGAGCTTCGGCTCATCCGCAACCGCGACGCGCGCGTGCTGCAGCATGAGCTGCTGGACAATCGCGCGTGGCTGCAGCGGTGGGAGGCGACGATCCCTCACGGCACGGCGTCGTTCGACATGCGTCTCAGCATCCGCCGTCTGCTGCAGCAGTACCGCGACGGAGGGGGATACCCCTTCGTGATGGAGTACGACGGCGAGATCGCCGGCCAGCTGAACATCTGGGGCGTCTCCCGCGGATCCCTCTGCTCGGCGACGATCGGCTACTGGGTCAGCGAGCGGTTCGCGGGCAAGGGCATCACGCCGACGGCCGTGGCGCTCGCGACCGATGCGGCGTTCAGGGAGTACGGACTGCATCGGATGGAGATCTGCATCCGTCCGGAGAACGAGGCCAGCCTGCGCGTCGTGCAGAAGCTGGGCTTCCGGTACGAGGGACTGCGGCGCCGCTACATCCACATCGACGGCGACTGGCGTGATCACTACGCCTTCGCGCTCACTCGCGAGGACGCCCCCGAGGGAGTGCTCGCGCGCTGGGTGAACGGACGCGTTCCACAGGACGCGGCGACGATTCCGCCGTCCGACCGCCTCCCGATCTGAGAATCATCGCGCTCCCGCGGCGACACGCGCCCTGAGTGAGGGGCAGGCGGCGCCCTGTCGCATACCGTTGTCCCTATGGATGGGCCGGTGCTGAGTGGGGGCGTGATCGTCCTCGTCGCCGTGCTGCTCTGGATGCTGTATCTGCTGCCGTCCTGGCGCGGGCGCTACCAGTACAACGCCGCAGAACGCAACGCGGTGCGGTTGAATCAGGCGCTGCGCGTGCTCGCGGAGACGAGCGAGACGCCGGCGGAGGTCCATCTCGAGCTGAACGCACGCACCGCACATGCGCAGCAGAAGCTTGCGAAGCGGCTGCAGTCGGAGAAGGAAGCGGTCGAACTCGTCCGGCTCCGCGAGGAGCTCGCCGCGACCAGGGCCGATCCCGTGGTGCGCCAGGCGCGTGCCAGGCGTCGTGTGCGCGTGACTGCCTCCGTGGTCCTGGTTATCGGTCTGTCCGTGGCAGGAACCGGTGTGTGGCAGGTCGTCACCGGCGGCGCCCAACTGCTGATCTGGGTGGGCGGCGCTCTCGCGCTCGTCGCTGCCGTGACACTGCAGAAGATGGCGTCCGTCGCCCGCCGCGCCGCACGGCGGCCCGCACCCGTCGTGGCCGATGAGGCGCCCGCACGGGTCTCGCCCCCGCTGCACGATCAGGGGCGCGCGTCGTGGACCCCGAGACGGCTTCCGGAGTCGATGGCGGCGGTGGCCGGGTCGGCCACGCAGATCGCGCGAGCGGAGATCGAGGCGCAGGAGCAACTGCGTCGCGCCGCGAGGGTGGCTGCGCTTCGCGTGCGCGCGGAGCAGATGGCGGCACCCGCCCCCGTCTCGCTGCCCGCTGCCGCGCAGACGACCTCTCCGTATGCGCGCATGGGCATCGTCGACGATCAAGAGATCGAACAGCACGTGCGGCAGCTTCTCGAACGGCGTGCCGCCGGTTGAACGGGCCGTCGGCGCAGGGCACCGTTCGAGCGTGATAATCTAGCTGAGGTTCACGGGCCTATGGCGCAGTTGGTAGCGCGCCTCGTTCGCATCGAGGAGGTCAGGGGTTCGAATCCCCTTAGGTCCACACTGTGTTGAGACAGTGAAGTACAGGCTCCGCTTCGGCGGGGCCTGTTCTGCTTCCCGGCCCGCTGCTCAGGTCGGACGGCCGGCCTCCTGGATGATCTGCGCCACCACGTCGGCGTCGTAGTGGAAGACCACATCGTCGGGCGTCAGACGCTCGAGGAACGGCACGACCCGCACGCGATCACCGTCGACGGTCACGACCGCGCCTCCGAAGCCGTCGATCGCTGACTCCTCCCGAGGGTCCGCGAAAGCGCGCGACAGGTTCGTGACGCCGGGCGCCACGGTCACGGGCACGCCCGCGACGATCTCGGTGATCGGCAGGTGATAGTGGCCGCTCAGGATGACACGCACGTCCCTACCGCGCACGACATCGAGAAGCCTCCGACCGTCGTGCTCATCCAGCGCAAGCGCCTGCAGCAGCTCGGTCTGCGCGCGCAGCGGAGGGTGATGCACGACCACGACCGTGCCGTGCGCCGCCGGCACGGCGATGGCCTCCTCCAAGAACAGGAGCTGCTCGGGCTCCAGCGTGCCGTAGCCCGCACCCGGCACCGAGCTGTCCAGCACCACGACCCGCCAGCCGTCCTGGTCGACGACGGATGCCACGGGACGGTCGAGGTCGATCCCGGGCGACGGCCGCTCATCGGCATCCGGTTGCCCGTCGCCCAGCACCGCGCGGAATGCATCGCGCCGATCGTGATTGCCCATCGCGAAGACCGCACGAGCTCCCCGGGCGAACGCCCAAGGAGTGACAGCATCCCGAATCTTGATGTACGACTCCTCGGAGCCGTCCTGGCTGACGTCGCCGGAGAGGACGACGAGATCGAACGTGAGGTGCCCGACGTGGGAGAGGGCACGCCGAAGGTGCTCGGCCGTGTCGACCACGCCGTAGTGCCGGCCGCCGTCGCCGGAGAAGTGCGTGTCGCTGAGGTGCAGGATGCGGAGTGCGCTCATGCAAGACACTCTTGCAGGATCATGCGCTCAGCCCAAGGATCTAGCCCAGCAGCAATGTCGCGATCAGCAGCACTGGTACGCACCCCAGGGTCGTGATGAACACGGTGTCGCGTGATATCGATTCGCCGATGTCGTAGCGCTGCGAGTAGTTGAACACATTCTGCGCCGTCGGAAGCGCCGCGAGCACGACGACGATCAGCACCTCGTGGGCGGACAGCCCGAACACGAACTGAGCGACGACCCACGCGACCACTGGCATCACCAGAAGCTTCAGCACGCTGGCGAGCAGCACGTCGCGGCGGTGCCCGGCGGAACCGAGGACGCGTTGCCCGTGCAGGGAGATGCCGTAGCTGATCAGCAGCACCGGCACACAGGCGTTCGCGAGCAGGACGGCCGGTTCCATCACGATCGCCGGCAGCTCGACGCCGAGCACGGAGACCAGGGTTCCCGCCGCCGAACCGAGGATGATCGGATTCGTCGCCGTGCGGACGAACGTGCGCCACACCGAACTCCTGCCGCTCGTCACGGCGTCGAGGATCGTCAGCGAGATGGGGGTGAACACCAGCAGCTGCAGCAGGATGACGGGCGCCGGGTACGCGGCGCTGCCGAGAAGATAGAGCGACAGCGGGATGCCGATGTTGTTGGAGTTCACCTGACCGGAGGAGAGAGCACCGATCACGGTCTCGCCGACGTCGCGTTTCCAGATCAGCGTCGCGACGAGCCAGTACATCCCGATCACGACCACTGCCGCGATCGCGGACACCGGCAGCAATGACGAGAACAGCACCCTCGCATCCGCCTGCGCGAGCACCGTGAACAGCAGGAACGGTGAGAGGACGAAGAAGGTCAGACGACCGAGCACATGGCGGGCGTGCTCACCGAGCAGGTCGATGCGTCCGACGATGTACCCGACGGCGATGGCGAGTCCCACGACGACGAATCCGGTGAGAGTATCGAGCACCCTTAGAGCGTAGTGCTCGGTGTGTCCATCCAGCGGGGCAAAGCCGCCGTTTTTTCCGTCTCACCGGGTAATTTGACTTCCCTGTGGAACCGGCTATGGTCAGGGGTTACACCCGCCAGCCGAACGAGAGGGGAAGCGAGTCCCGATGTCAGGAAAGACACCCAACGCAAAAGCAGGAAAGAAGGCTGCGCAGTCGTCGCTGAAGGAGAAGCGAGCGGCGAAGCGCGCGAAGCAGGAACCGGCCACGTTCCTCAAGCCCCGCAAGGGCGCGAACGGCTGATCGGAGACTGGGCCGGTTCCTGTGGAGGGGGTCGTCGGGCGGGTGGCCCGGCGGCCCCCTCCACCCATGTCGGAGAATGGGGCGGATTCTACGCGGGCCACGCGCGCATGGCGGCATCCGCAGCCGCCATGAGCTGGCTGCGGCCTGCGCCGTACCGCGCCTGCGCGGAGAGTCCGCTGAGCACGACGGTGATGTAGTCGGCGAGGGCGCCGATATCGATCTGAGCGTCGAGATCGCCGTCGGCGCGACCTCGCTGCAGACGCTCGATCAGGGTGCGACGCGATTGCTCCCTGTGGCGCCCGAGCAACGGCTCTGAGAGCACCAGGCAGCCGTGGGGCTGTCCCGACTTCGTGTACTCCACGGCCGCATCGTGCAGCAGCCTGGCGACGGCGCCTCTCGCGGTCGGCTCCTGCAGCGCCCGCGCCGCGAATGACGCGGGATGGCTCTGATACATGTCAGCTGCCTCATCGAAGAGCTGCCGTTTGTCACCGAAGGCCGCGTACAGGCTCGGCGGGGCGATCCCCATGGCAGAGGTGAGGTCGCTGATCGACGTGCCCTGGTATCCATTGCGCCAGAACAGCTGCATCGCGGCGACGAGCGCGGTGTCACGGTCGAATGTGCGTGGGCGTCCCATACCTGAATTGTAGTGGTCGATACATTAATGCGCTACGGTGATTGTGTAGTGACCAATACAAAAAGGAGATGCGCAATGGGTGGACTCGACGGCAGAACGGCTCTGGTGACCGGTGGATCGCGGGGGATCGGGCGGGCGATCAGCGAACGACTGGCCGCAGACGGTGCGCTCGTCGTGCACGGACGCGACGCCGACTCCGGGCGCGGGGTCGTCGACGCGATCGTGTCAGCGGGTGGCCTGGCCTTCACGATCGGCGCCGACCTCGGAGAGCAGGACGGCCCTGAGACCCTGTTCTCCAGGCTCGACGCCGAGCTTCAGGAGCGCACCGGAGCGCGTGGCCTGGACATCCTCGTCGCGAACGCCGGCATCGCCGGCCCAGGGTCGCTGGCATCGACCAGTGCCGAATGGTTCGACGAGCTCTTCGCGGTGAACACGCGATCCGTCTTCTTCCTGCTGCAACAGGCGCAGAGCAGGCTGGTCGACGGCGGTCGGGTCGTGACCATGTCCACGGGGCTCACCAAGCGCGCCGACCCCGACCTGCTGGCCTACTCGATGTCGAAGGCGGCGCTGGACACCATGATCCTCGGCGCGGCGAAGGAACTCGGTGCGCGAGGCATCACGGTCAACGCCGTGGCGCCCGGTGTGATCGACACCGACATGAACGCCGGGTGGTTGCACGCGAGCAGCGACGTGCAGGAGATGGTCTCGGCGATGTCACCGTTCAACCGCATCGGCACGCCCCCGGACGTCGCCGATGTCGTGGCGTTCCTCGTCTCGAACGACGCACGGTGGGTGACCGGGCAGTACATGGACGCCACCGGCGGCGCGCTGCTCTGAGGCGGAGCCGTCAGGCGCCCGCTCGGCCCTGCAGCCTCCTGGCGAGCTCCTGCGCCGTCTCGTCGACCGCAGTCGCAAGCACTGAGACGTCGCGGTGCGTGTCCGGATCCTC
>NZ_JBLVOB010000009.1:143187-221272 GCF_053543555.1 Microbacterium xerophyticum
CCGCGACGGCGGCGACGGGCCATCCGGAGCGGTCGATGACGGCGACGCCGACCGAGGACAGGCCGGTGCTGACCTGGCCGTCCTCCGTGGCGAAGCCGGCCGCACGGATGCTGCGCAGCAGCTCGCGCAGCTCCTTCGGGCGCGTGGGACCCAGGCCTGTGCGCGAGGGGAACGCCGACGCGTCGGGGTACAGTGCGCGCACCTGTTCGCGGGGGAGCGCGGCCAGCATCGCACGGCCGGTCGCGGTGAGGTGCGCCGGGAGCCGCACTCCGACATCGGTCACGAGCGCCGGCCGCCGCGGAGCGCGCTCCTCGACGATGTACAGCACATCGCTTCCGCTCATCACCGCGAGGTGCGCGCTCTCGCCGACACGGTCGGCCAGAGCGGCGATGAGCGGCCTGCCGAGACGCGCGAGAGGCTGCTGGCGGGCGTAGCCGCCGGCGAGCTCGAAGGCGGAGGCGCCGAGGCCCCAGCGTCGTTCTTCGCGCAGGTGCAGCACGAATCCGTGCGCGGCGAGGGTCGTGAGCAGGTGGTAGACCGTCGACCGGGGCAGGCCGAGGTCGCGGGCGATGGCGGATGCCGCGACGGGCGCGGTCCGCGCGGCCAGATGACGCAGAATGCGCAGCGTGTGCTCGGCGGCAGGAACCTGCGGGCCGCCGCTGTCTGGTATCACAGACACAGGATGTCACGGATGCCTGCGCGCCGCCATCGCCGGGGTGTGGAATCAAGGCATGACTGAATCCGTTCTCGTCGGCGCTGCGCCGCTCCCACCCGCAGAAGTCGTCGCGGTCGCCCGGCAGGGCGCGCGCATCGCTCTGGACGAGTCGGCTCTCGACCGTGTCGCCGAGACGCGGGGCGTGATCGACGCGCTCGCCGCGGATCCGCACCCGCACTACGGCGTGTCGACCGGGTTCGGTGCGCTCGCGACCACATTCATCGCGCCGGAGCGCCGTCACCAGCTGCAGGCGAGCCTCATCCGCTCGCATGCGGCAGGCACGGGCGTCGAAGTCGAGCGCGAGGTCGTCCGCGCCCTTCAGCTGCTGCGCCTGCAGACACTCGCCTCCGGACGCACGGGTGTCCGACCGCTCGTCGCGGAGACCTACGCGGCCATGCTGAACGCGGGTATCACTCCTGTGGTGCGCGAGTACGGCTCCCTCGGATGCTCGGGTGACCTCGCACCTCTCGCGCACATCGCGCTCGCCGCGATCGGCGAAGGCGATGTCCATGATGAGTCCGGTGCCCTCGTCCCGGCATCCGACGCCCTCGCCGCCGCCGGCATCGCGCCCCTCGTGCTGGTCGAGAAGGAAGGCCTCGCACTGATCAACGGCACTGACGGGATGCTGGGGATGCTGCTGCTCGCGCTGCACGACCTCGAGATGCTCCTCACGACCGCCGACCTCGCCGCTGCGATGTCGATCGAGAGCCAGCTCGGGACGGATGCCGTGTTCGCCGCCGATCTGATGGCGCTGCGTCCGCAGACCGGGCAGGCGGAGTCGGCGGCGAACCTGCGTTCGTTCCTGGCCGCATCTCCCATGGTCGCCAGCCACGCGGGGCCGGAGGACGGACGTGTGCAGGACGCCTATTCGCTGCGCTGCTCGCCGCAGGTGCACGGCGCCGCCCGCGACACCATGGCGCACGCGTCGACGATCGCCTCCCGCGAACTCGCGAGCGTCATCGACAACCCCGTCATCACGGTGGACGGGCGCATCGAGTCGAACGGCAACTTCCACGGGGCGCCCGTCGCCGCAGTGCTCGACTTCCTCGCGATCAGCGTCGCCGACGTCGCGAGCGTGTCCGAGCGCCGCACCGACCGGGCGCTCGACCCGGCGCGCAGCCGCGGCCTCCCGCCGTTCCTCGCACACGAGGTGGGGGTCGATTCCGGGCTGATGATCGCCCAGTACGCGGCGGCGGGGATCGTCTCCGAGCTGAAGCGCCTCGCCGTTCCGGCATCCGTCGATTCGATCCCGTCGTCCGCCATGCAGGAGGATCACGTGTCGATGGGGTGGGCGGCCGCGCGAAAGCTCCGCCGGGCGATCGACGGACTCACCCGTGTGCTCGCGATCGAGGTGCTCACTGGTGCACGCGCCCTCGACCTGCGGGCGCCACTGCAGGCGGGCCCTGCCACCGCAGCGGTGAGCGACCTGGTGCGCACCGTCGCCGAAGGGCCGGGGCCCGATCGCTTCCTCTCGCCCGAGATCGAAGCCGTCACCGAACTCGTCCGATCGGGCGCCGTCGCCCGGACAGCGAAGGAGAACGCACATGCCTGAGATCCACGCAGCCAGAGGCGCTGAGCGCACCGCGAAGAGCTGGGGTGCCGAGGCGGCCAAGCGGATGCTGATGAACAACCTCGATCCGGAGGTCGCCGAGCACCCGGAGGACCTCGTCGTGTACGGCGGCACCGGCCGCGCCGCGCGGTCGTGGGAAGCATACGACGCGATCGTTCGCACCCTCGACGAGCTCGAGCCCGACGAGACGCTGCTCGTGCAGTCCGGCAAGCCGGTCGGTGTGTTCCGCACCAACGAATGGGCACCGCGCGTGCTGATCGCGAACTCGAACCTCGTCGGCGATTGGGCCACCTGGCCGGAGTTCCGCCGGCTCGAGGCGCTCGGGCTCACGATGTACGGGCAGATGACCGCCGGATCCTGGATCTACATCGGCACGCAGGGGATCCTGCAGGGCACGTACGAGACCTTCGCGGCGGTCGCTCGCTCGCTGGGGCGCGAATCCCTCGCCGGCACACTCACGCTCACCGCCGGCGCCGGTGGCATGGGCGGTGCGCAGCCGCTGGCCGTCACGATGAACGAGGGCGTCGTGCTCATCGTCGACGTCGACGAGACGCGCCTCGCCCGTCGCGTCGACCACGGATACCTCGATGAGCTCGCCGCCGACCTCGATGCGGCGGTCGCCCGCGTCCTCGCGGCGAAGGAGGCAGGGGAGGCGCTCTCGGTGGGTGTGGTCGGCAACGCCGCCGGGGTCTTCCCCGAACTTCTGCGACGCGGCGTGCCGATCGACGTCGTGACCGATCAGACCAGCGCGCACGACCCGCTGGCCTACCTGCCGACCGGCATCCCTGTCGCGGAGTGGAAGGCCGCCGCCGAGCGGGATCCGGAGGAATTCACCCGCCGATCGCGCGAGTCGATGGCTCAGCATGTGGCGGCGATGGTGGGATTCCAGGATGCCGGGGCGGCGGTGTTCGACTACGGCAACTCCATCCGACGGGAGGCCGAGCTGGGCGGGTTCGAGCGTGCCTTCGAGTTCCCCGGTTTCGTGCCGGCCTACATCCGCCCGCAGTTCGAGGAGGGCAGAGGACCCTTCCGCTGGGTGGCGCTGTCCGGTGATCCCGAGGACATCCGCCGGACCGACAGGGCCATCGCTGAGCTGTTCCCCGAAGACACCGCACTGCACCGCTGGCTGGCGAAGGCAGGCGAGAAGGTGCACTTCGAGGGACTGCCCGCCCGCATCTGCTGGCTGGGGTACAAGGAACGTCACCTCGCGGGCCTGAAGTTCAATGAGATGGTCGCGTCGGGCGAGCTGACGGCGCCGATCGTGATCGGCCGTGACCACCTCGACGCGGGTTCCGTCGCGTCTCCCTACCGCGAGACCGAGGCGATGAAGGACGGTTCGGATGCGATCGCGGACTGGCCGCTGCTGAACGCACTGCTCAACACCGCTTCCGGTGCCTCCTGGGTCTCGCTGCATCACGGCGGCGGCGTCGGCATAGGGCGCAGCATCCATGCCGGTCAGGTGTGCGTCGCGGACGGCACGGCCCTCGCCGCCGAGAAACTCGAAAGAGTGCTGACCAACGACCCGGGCACGGGCGTCATGCGGCACGTCGATGCCGGGTACGAGCATGCACGCGACGTCGCCCGCGAGCGCGGACTGAAGGTGCCGATGCCATGAGCACGCTCATCACGAACATCGGGGAGCTGACGACGAACGCCGACGACGGCACGTTGCATGCGGCCGCTGTGCTGCTCGAGGACGGCAGGGTCGCCTGGGTGGGGCGGGCCGTCGACGCGCCCGCCGCGGCAGAGATCGTCGACGCCGCCGGCCGCGCGGTGATCCCCGGATTCGTGGACAGCCACAGTCACATCGTCTTCGGCGGGGACCGCGCCGCCGAGTTCGAGGCGCGGATGGCGGGACAGAAGTATGCCGCAGGCGGCATCCGTTCCACCGTCGCCGCCACCAGAGCCGCGAACGACGAGGAGCTGCGTGCGCGTCTGCGGGGATTCGTCGACGAGATGCATGCGCAGGGCACGACGACGATCGAGATCAAGAGCGGGTACGGGCTCGACATCGACACCGAGCAGCGGCTCGTGCGGCTCGCCGCCGAGGTCACCGATGAGGTGACGTTCCTCGGCGCGCACGTGGTGCCGGCGGAGTACGCCGACGATCCGGACGCCTACGTCGACCTCGTCACTGGCCCGATGCTGGATGCCTGCGCACCGCACGCCCGCTGGATCGACGTCTTCTGCGAGACGGGCGCGTTCACGGTCGAGCAGTCCCGGCGGGTGCTCGAGGCGGGGATCGCGCGCGGATTGGCCCCGCGGGTGCACGCGAGCCAGCTCGGTCCTGGAGGCGGCGTGCAGCTCGCGATCGAACTGGGTGCGGCATCCGTCGATCACGGGACGTACCTGACCGACGAGGACGTCGCCGCGCTGGCGGCGTCGGACACGGTGCTCACCCTGCTGCCCGGCGTGGAGTTCTCCACGCGGCAGCCGTATCCCGATGCGCGCAGGCTCATCGACGCCGGCGTCACGATCGCGCTCGCGTGCGACACGAATCCCGGCTCGAGCTTCACCTCCTCGATGCCGTTCTGCATCGCGGTCGCCGTGCGCGACATGCGGATGACGCCGTCTGAGGCGCTGTGGGCGGCGACGGCCGGGGGAGCGCGCGCACTGCGCCGGAGCGACGTCGGGCTCATCGCCCCCGGCGTCCGCGCAGACCTCGTGATGCTCGAGGCCCCGAGCCACGTGCATCTCTCGTACCGCCCCGGTGTGCCGCTGATCCGCGCGGTGTGGAAGGACGGCACGATCGTCTAGGCGGTGACCGGCCCCGCCGACCACTCGATCGCCGCGCACGTCAGCATGCCGAACAGTGCCACCGCGGCCATGGCGAGCATGAGCACGGCCATGATCCGCAGCCGGCGCTCGCGGTCATCCACCGTCCAGCGGCTCACCAGCAATGCGGCGTACAGCACGATCACGAGGATCGCGGTGATCCACGCCACTGGAGCTGACCGACGGGGATCCACGACCGTGAGAAGGCTCAGCGGCACGAGGCAGATCAGCCCGAACAGGCCGGCGACGACGATCCAGATCGTGCCGTCCGAAGAGCGCAGCGCCGGCTGGTTCGCCATGCGCGTCGGGTCGTGGCGCTCGTCTCGTCGCCGCCATGGCGCGTCCACGATGATCACCCCGATCCGCGATCTAATCCTCGTCGAGTCGTGCGCGCAGCATCTGCTTGCCCTGCTCGCCCGCCTTGAGGCTGTTGTGCTGGATCTTGCGGAACCACTCGGCGAGTTCCGAATCGCCCTCGCGCTCGGCATCCTCGATGTACGTCTGCATCGACCATGCGTTGCGCAGGGACGCTTCCAGCACGCACACGAGGTTGTAGTTCTTGTCCTTCAAAGAGGACTCGGGTGTCGCATTCATGAATCTCTCCTTCGGTTGATGACCTCAGGATCGACCACGTCTCCCGGACTCTGAAGGGGGTGGAATCTTCGCGTCCGCAGGCGTATCGTCAGCGTGCGCGGTCCGGGTGCAGAGCCCTGCCAGCGAGCAGTTCCAGCACGCACAGCGCGGCGAGGCGCACGGTGCGTCCGTCCTCCGCGTCGGCCGTGGCATCGACCTCCGCGATGTCGGCGCTCACGACCCTCGCATCCGACGACACCGCCCGTGCGAGCGCGCGCAGCTCCCATGCCTGGAGTCCGCCGGGCACGCTCGCCGGGCATCCCGGTGCGACGGAGCGATCGCACACGTCCACGTCGATGTCGAGGTGGATGCGGCCGGCTCCGGCGCCGGCGATCTCCAGGGCCTCGGCGACGACGTCGTCGACCCCTCGGCGGCGCAGCTCGTCGATCGTGATCACTCTGATGCCCCAGTCCGCCGCCCGTCGCGCGTAGGCCGCGGAGTTGGCGAAGTCGGCGATCCCGATCTGCACGATCCGCGTCGGATCGATCCGTTCGGTCGGAACGTTCGAACCGGCGGGGGTGTCCTCCACGAGTCGTCGCACGGGCGTGCCGTTCGAGACGCCGTCGCGCAGATCGAAGTGGGCGTCGAACGTGATGAGACCGGATGCCGCGGCACCGAGCGCGACCGGATACGTGAGGGAGTTGTCGCCACCGAGAGCGATCACGAACGCGGGCGCGAGCTCGCGCACCCGTGCGATGACGGCCGCTTCGCCCCGATCGCCGTCCGGCTCGTCGACGTCACCGGCATCCCGGATCCGGAGGACGGCATCGAGATCGACGACAGGCGGACCCATCAAGGTCGGGCTGTACCGCCGAAGGGCCTCGCGCACTGCACCGGGGGTCGCGTGCGCGCCGGTGGGGGAGAGCGATGTCCGCCAGGTGGGAACGCCGAGGATCACGGCATCCGCCGACCGCTCGAACTCGGGCCAGGCGCCCGCGCGGGGCCACAGCGGATCGTTCGACAGTGCCATGTCAGACTCCAGGGATCAGGGCGTGCGCGATCGCGAAGATCGCCAGGCCGGCGAGTGCGCCGACCACGGTGCCGTTCAGACGGATGTACTGCAGATCGCGTCCGACCATCAGCTCGATCTTCTCGGTCGTCTCGGCGGGATCCCACCGCTCCACCGTGTCGGTGATGATCGAGGCGATGTCGTGCCGGTAGCGGTCGACGAGGAACACCGCGGCATCGGACACCCATGTGTCGACGCGGGTCTGCAGCGCGGTATCCGTCGTCATACGCTCCCCGACCTCCTGCAGTGCCTGTGCCGCGCGCAGGCGGAGGCCGCTCGAGGGGTCGGCGAGTGCGGTCAGCAGCCCGGCCTTGGCGGTGTTCCATGCTTCGGCGGCCAGAGCGCCCACGCGCGGGCTGTCGAACAGCGACGCCTTGGCGTTCTCGAGCTTCGCGCGCGTGGCCGGATCGTTCTGCAGGTTGTCGGCGAGACGCGCGAGGTAGCCGTCGATCGCGAGGCGTGCCGGATGCTGCGGATCGTCCTGCACGGCGTGAACGAACTTGACCGCCTCGTGATAGACGGTGTCGTCGACGAAGCGGTGCGCGAGCCGGGGCACCCAGGAGGGGAGGCGGCGTGAGACCAGACCGGTGAAGGACTCGGCGTTCGAGTCCAACCAGGTCGCGATGCTGTCGGCGGCGAGATCCACCGCGCCGTGATGGGCGTCGGCGTCGACGATCTTCTCGAGCCACACGCCCGCAGGAGGTCCCCATTCCGGTTGCACCAGGTGCTCGCGGGCGAGATCGGTGATGAGATCGCGCACGTCGTCGTCGCTGAGCGCGTTCAGCACGGCGGTGGCGATCGTCGCGCCCTCGGCGGCGACCCGTTCGGCATGAGGCTTCTGCTGCAGCCACTCGCCCGCGCGCCTGGCGATCGCCGTCGTGGCGAGCTTGGTGCGCACGACATCGGCCGCGAGGAAGTTCGTCTCGACGAACTCGCCGAGTGTGCGACCGATCTCGTCCTTGCGATTGGGGATGATCGCCGTGTGCGGGATGGGCAGGCCGAGCGGGCGCCGGAACAGCGCGGTGACGGCGAACCAGTCGGCGAGCGCGCCGACCATGCCGCCCTCGGCGGCCGCACGCACATAGCCGAGCCAGCCCAGGCGCTCCTGGAACGCGAACGCGAAGACGAACACGACCGCCATGAACACGAGCGCGCCGATCGCGATCGCCTTCATACGGCGAAGGGCCCGCAGACGCTCCTGGTCGGCGGGGGACAGCAGGGCCATGGGAGTGCGCGGCATGTGTGTCATCCTCGCACGCGCGAGCCGCGCATCGCCCGACCGGGGTAGCCTCGAATCGTGATCGAAGACATCAAGAAGCGTGCTCTGCACCGCACCAGCATCCTCGAAGGTCAGCTGCGCGGGGTCGCCAGGATGATCGAGAACGAGGAGTACTGCATGGACATCATCACGCAGTCCCGTGCGATCCAGAAGTCCCTGGAGTCCCTCAACCGCCTGCTGCTCGAGAACCACCTGCGAACACATGTGACTCACATGTTCGAAGAAGGCGGCGAAGAGCGCGAGCAGGCGGTCGGAGAGCTGCTGAAGGCATTCGAGTTCGACCGGAAGTGACGCGCGCTCCTCGCCGTCCGTTCATCACGGCTTGGCGTCGAAGACCTCGTCCTCCATGGCCTCGTACCCTTCGACCTGCGGATCGCGGTGCTCTCCACCGGACAGTGCGTACTCTTCCTCCGGAGAGAGCACCAGTCGGTGCCGGAAGAACAGTCCGAACCCGAGCAGGATGATCACGTAGACGATCGCGATCGCGATGATCGCCGGGCCGAATGTGGGGTTCAACAGGAAGCCCACGAAGATCAGCACGGCGATCAGGAGCGCGACCGCCGCACCGGGCACGCCCCAGGGGCTGCGGTACGGACGATCGGCGTTCGGGTACTTGCGACGCAGGATCATGAACGACACCAGTTGCAGGCCGTAGGCGAGCACCGCACCCCAGACGGCGATGTTCAGCACGATCGCTCCGGCCACGGCTCCGATACCGGAGGTGCCGAGGATGTCGAGCACGACCAGCGCGACGAAACCGATGCCGGCCCCGACGGTCAGGGCGACCCACGGTGTCTGACGCTTGCCGGTCAAAGACAGGAAGCGCGGGTAATAGCCGGCGCGGGAGAGCGAATACATGTTGCGGCCGTACGCGAACATGATGCCCTGCAACGATGCGAGCAGCCCGATCAATGCGAACAGGGCGAGTACCGCCGCCATCTGGTCGCCGACGATCGCGCGGAATCCGTCGAGCAACGGCTCTCCGGCGACGCCCGTCGCCTCGGCTCCGAGCACGCCGGTGTTGAGGAACAGCACGAGCAGACCGGTCACGATCAGGGTGCCGCGTGCCCAGAAGCCGGCCTTCGGAATATCGCGCGTCGGGTTGTGCGATTCCTCTGCGGCGAGTGGGAGCTCCTCGATACCGAGGAAGAACCACATCGCGAAAGGCAGAGCGAACAGGATCGGCAGCACACCATGCGGCAGGAACGCCGTCTGGCCGGGGTCAGGCGCGATGTTCCACAGGCTGTCCCAACTGAACGCCCCGGAGAAGGCCGCCATCAGAGAGAACACCACGATGATGGCGATCGAGATGATCGAGACGATGATCGCGAAGCGGAAGGAGATCGCGGCGCCCGCGGAATTCAACGCGATGAAGGCGACGTAGAGGATCAGATACCAGGCCCAACCGGGCAGCGTGAACCCCAGCAGCTCGGCGGTGATGCCGTTCGCATACGATGCCGAGAAGTAGACGATCACCGCCGTGGTCGCGACGTACTCGATCGTCTCGGCGGCTCCGGTGACCAGGCCGCCCCACGGGCCGAGGGCGGAACGCGCGAATGAGTACGCGCCGCCGGTGTGCGGCATCGCTGCAGCCATCTCTCCGATCGAGAAGATCATGCCGTAGTACATGATGACGAGGATCGCGAAGGCGATCAGCATCCCGCCGAAGCCCGCGAAGTCGATGCCGAAGTTCCAACCGGAGAAGTCACCGGAGATGACTGCTGCCACTGCCAGTCCCCAAAGACCCCACACACCGGCGCTGCGCTTCAATGTCCGTTTCTTGAAGTAGTCGCTGCCGGCCGGTGTATAGGTCGCCCCAGCGACCTTGCGGGACCCACTGTGTTGCTCAGACATCCGAACTCCGTTCGCACCTGGACAGACGCGGGCTGCGCCCTGCACGAGAGTGTGGCACTCAATGGTGGGTTTCGTCTACCTTTAAATGCGAAAGTGTTCTAAGGTGCGAAGGGTTCGGCGCATGCCGGATCTCACAGGACGGGAGCGGATCAATGCCGGGAAACCTCAGCGTCGAGCAGTTGGACGAAGCGATCGCGAACGGCGAGATCGACACCGTGATCGTCGCATTCGGAGACGCGCAGGGCCGGCTCACCGGAAAGCGCATCTCCGCACGGCTGTTCCGCGAGGAAGTCCTCGACCACGGCGCCGAATCCTGCGACTACCTGCTCTCGGTCGACGTCGATGTGAACACCATGGACGGCTATGCCATGTCGAGTTGGGACAAGGGGTACGGCGACATGGTGCTTCGTCCGGACCCGGCGACGCTCCGGCGGATCCCGTGGATCGAAGGTTCGGCGCTGGTGATGGCAGATCTCGTCTGGGGCGACGGGCGTCCGGTCGCGCCGTCACCGCGTGCCATCCTCGACCGACAGCGCGACCGCCTCGCCGAGCGGGGCTGGACGGCGTTCAGCGGCACCGAGCTCGAGTTCATCGTGTTCGACGACACCTATCGTGAGGCCTGGGCGCGCAAGTACGAGGGGCTCACGCCTTCGACCGACTACAACGTCGACTACAACCTGCTCGCCACCACACGCCTGGAGCCGCTGCTGCGTGACATTCGCAACAGCATGGACGCTGCTGGCATGTACAACGAAGGCGTGAAGGGGGAGTGCAACCTCGGCCAGCAGGAGATCGCGTTCCGCTTCGCCGAGGTGCGCGAGACGGCCGACCAGCACACGATCTACAAGAACGGGGCGAAGGAGATCGCGGAGCAGCACGGACAGTCGCTCACCTTCATGGCGAAGTTCAACGAGCGGGAGGGCAACAGCTGCCACATCCACCTGTCGGTCCGCGATGCCGACGGCGGGGCTGTCATGGCAGGCGACGGTGCGCACGGCTTCAGCCCGCTGATGGAGCACTGGATCGCAGGCATCCTCGCGACGATGCGCGAGTTCGCACTTCTCTACGCACCCACCATCAACTCCTACAAGCGCTTCGCCGACGGGAGCTTCGCGCCGACCGGCGTGGCCTGGGGGATCGACAATCGGACCTGCGCTCTGCGCGTGATCGGTCACGGCCCCTCGCTCCGAGTGGAGAACAGGGTTCCGGGAGGCGACGTGAATCCGTACCTCGGCATCTCAGCGATCATCGCCGGAGGCCTGCACGGGATCGAGAACGAGCTGGAACTTCCACCACGGCTGGAAGGGTCCGCCTATAAGGCCGAGGTGGAGCATCTGCCGACGACGCTGCGTGAGGCCGCGCGGCTGTTCAGCGAGTCGACGATCGCTCGCGCCGCGTTCGGCGATGACGTGGTCGAGCACTATCTGAACCAGGCGCGCATCGAGGTGGAGGCCTTCGATGCCGCCGTCACAGACTGGGAGCGCATCCGTGGCTTCGAACGGCTCTGAAGACGCGGTCCGGCCGCTGATCGGCGTCACGACCTACCTGGAACGCGCGCAGCAAGGGGTGTGGGACGTGAGAGCATCGTTCCTTCCCGCACAATACCTGACGAGTGTCACGTCGTCCGGCGGCATCGCGATGCTGCTGCCTCCGCAGGACGATGCCACGGCGGATGCTGCGATAGCCGGGCTGCACGGGCTCATCCTCACCGGCGGCGCCGATGTGCAGCCGGAGTTGTACGGTGACGAACGGCATCCGTCGACCGACGCGGCGCGGACTGATCGCGACGCCTGGGAGCTGGCGCTGTTCCACGCGGCTGAGCGGCGGGCAGATGCCGGTGCTCGCCATCTGCCGCGGACTGCAGCTCGTCAACGTGGCGCGGGGCGGGTCGCTGCAGCAGCACCTGCCGGAATCCCTCGGCACCGATCGATACAAACTCGGCGGGGGAGTGTTCGCCGAGAACGAGGTGACCGTGTCCACCGGCACGAGACTCGCAGGAATTCTGGGAGACGGCGGGTTGCGCGTGCACAGCTATCACCACCAGGGCGTCGATCGACTGGGCGACGGCCTCGTCGTCTCCGCGCGCACCGACGACGGCCTGGTGCAGGCGGTCGAGGACTCCGCGAACGGCTACCTCGTGGGTGTGCAGTGGCATCCCGAGGAGAACGCGGAGAACCGGCGGCTGTTCGAAGACCTCGTGGCGCAGGCGCGCGAGTTCGCCCACTCGGAGAAGGAGGCGCGATGAGCGCGTTCACAGTGATCGACCCCTCCACGGGGACACCCATTCGCGACGTGCCGCGAGCAGGCGTGGAGGATGTGGATGCCGCTGTCGCACGCGCTGCCGCGGCGCAGCGCACCTGGGCGGCTCTCGCTCCGGTCGCCCGCGCCGACGCGCTGCGGTCGTTCGCAAGGGGCGTCGAGGCTGCGGTGGAGGAACTCGCGCAACTCGAGGTACGCAATTCCGGGCATCCGATCGGCGCCGCACGCTGGGAAGCTGGTCACGTCGCGCAGGTGCTCAACTACTACTCCGCAGATCCGGAGCGCCTCTCAGGGCGACAGATTCCGGTGGCGGGCGGCCTCGATGTCACCTTCCACGAGGCGTACGGCGTGATCGGCGTGATCGTGCCGTGGAACTTCCCGATGACGATCGCAGCCTGGGCGTTCGCGCCCGCCCTTGCAGCAGGCAATGCCGTGGTGCTCAAGCCCGCTGAACTCACACCGCTCACGGCGATCCGGCTGGGTGAGCTCGCGCGGGAGTCGGGTCTTCCCGACGGACTCTTCCAGGTCGTCACGGGCTCCGGTTCCGTCGTCGGCCAGCGCCTCGTCGAGCATCCGGACGTTCGCAAGATCGTCTTCACCGGATCCACCGAGGTCGGCGTCGACGTCGCGGCCGGCTGCGCGCGGGCGCTCAAGCCCGTCACGCTCGAGCTCGGCGGTAAATCAGCGAACATCGTTTTCGAAGACGCTGATCTCGAGAAGGCGGCAGCAGCCGTGCCGGGGTCGGTGTTCGACAACGCCGGACAGGACTGCTGCGCACGCAGCAGGCTGCTCGTGCAGCGCAGTGTCTACGACCGCTTCCTCGAACTGCTCGAGCCTGCCGTTCAGAAGTGGAGAGTCGGACACCCGGGAGACGAAGCAACCGACATGGGACCGCTCATCTCGGCGGGGCATCGCGACACTGTCGCATCGTTCCTCGACGGCGCGAACGTGGCGTTCAGAGGAACCGCACCGAGCGGCGACGGCTTCTGGTTCGCCCCCGCCGTGGTGATCGCCCAGCCCGGAGACAGGGTCGCCAGGGAGGAGATCTTCGGGCCGGTGGTCTCCGTGCTGCCGTTCGACGACGAAGCCGATGGCATCCGCCTCGCCAATGACACCGTCTACGGTCTGGCAGGTTCTGTGTGGACGGAGAACCTCGGCCGAGCCGTGCGCGTCACGAGGGGAGTGGATGCGGGTGTGCTGTCCGTGAACTCGCATTCCTCCGTGCGCTACTCCACTCCGTTCGGGGGCATGAAGGCCTCCGGCCTCGGGCGAGAGCTCGGCCCGGATGCCGCGGAGCACTTCACGCAGACGAAGAACGTCTTCTTCGCGACCGACTGACACCGACCCTCCACTCGCATCGAAGGAACCTGCATATGAGCATCGATCTGACTCAGCGTCTCAAGGATCGCGTCGCGATCATCACCGGGGGTGCCGGCGGCATCGGCCTCGCCACGGCACGGCGGTTCGCCGCTGAAGGGGCCTTCGTCGTCATCGCCGACATGGATCCGGACACCGGGGAGGCCGCTGCGGCCGAGGTCGGGGGCGCATTCCGCCCCGTCGACGTGGCCGATGAGGCGAAGGTGAACACGCTGTTCGACGGTGTCGCGGCCGAGTTCGGACGCATCGACATCGCGTTCAACAACGCGGGCATCTCCCCGGCGTCCGATGATTCGATCGAGACCACCGAGTTGCCCGCTTGGGACCTTGTGCAGGACGTCAATCTGAAGAGCGTCTACCTGTGCAGTCGGGCGGCGCTGCGGCACATGGTGCCCGCGGGCAGAGGCTCGATCATCAACACGGCGTCCTTCGTCGCGCTGTTGGGATCCGCTACCTCGCAGATCAGTTACACGGCCTCGAAGGGGGGCGTATTGGCGATGTCGCGCGAGCTCGGAGTGCAGTTCGCACGACAGGGCATCCGCGTCAACGCCCTGTGTCCCGGTCCCGTGAACACTCCGCTGCTGCAGGAGCTGTTCGCCAAAGATCCCGAACGTGCCCAGCGGCGGCTCGTGCACGTGCCGATGGGCCGGTTCGCCGAGCCGGAGGAGCTGGCGGCAGCGGTCGCGTTCCTCGCGTCGGACGATGCCTCGTTCATCACAGCAAGTGCGTTCGTGGTCGACGGCGGCATCAGCAACGCCTACGTCACGCCGCTATGACCGGACGTGCTCTGAGAGACTGAGATGGTGAGTGAGAACCCGTCGGAGCGCGACCTCGTCGAGGTGCGCAAGGCCGTGTTCCGGCCGCTTCGCCGGGGCAACACGCTGGAGGACACCGTCGCACGGCTTGTGCAGACCGTGAGACTCGGTGTGGTGGCACCCGGTGCCTCGCTCCCGCCGGAGCGCGAGCTCGCGGCAGCCTACGGTGTCAGCCGCGACACGGTGCGTGAGGCGATCCGCGAACTTGCGGACGCCGGATACCTCGAACCCCGCCGCGGACGATACGGCGGCACATTCGTGGCCGACCCGCTGCCGGTGCCGGCGGACGCGGGGCATGTGGATCCCGCCGATCTTGACGATGTGCTGGGGCTGAGATCGGTGCTGGAGAGCGGCTCGGCGCGAGCCGCGGCCGGCCGTGCACTGGATGCGGAGGTGAGATCGCGACTATGGGCACGACATGAGGCCGCCCTGCCCGCCGGGCCGGAGGAGTATCGCCGACTGGACACCCTCCTGCACCTCGAGATCGCCGAAGCCGCCGGCATCTCGTCGCTCGTCGCACTCGTGGCGGAGAATCGTGCGCGCGTCAACGCCTGGCTGGACACGTTTCCCCTGCTCCCGCGCAACATCGAACATTCCGGTATGCAGCACGAGCAGATCATCACCGCGATCCTGATGGGACAGCCGGATGCTGCGGAGGATGCGATGCGCGATCACCTGGCCGGCTCCGAGGCACTGCTGCGGGGCTTTCTCGCCTAGCCCTCGAGCGGACCGAGCAGTGCGCTCGCCGCGGTCGAGTGCGCCGACTCGGGATCAGACGGGTGGAACATTCCCGCCAGCACATCGCGATACAGCCGCGAGAGCTCGTTGGAGGAGAAGTACGAGCCGCCACCGGCGGTGAGGATCGCCTGATCGACGACGTGCTTCGCCATCACGACCGCCCGGTGCTTGGTGCCGGACAGCAGCGTGAACCAGCGGGCGCCGTTGTCGGTCTGCGCGTCGACGTCGCGAGCGAGGGCCGCGATCTGCGGGGGGAGCGCGTCGTACACGAGGCTCATCTCCGCGATGCGCCACCGGATGTCGGGATCCTGGGCGTACGTCAGCCCGGTCTTCTTCGAGGTGCGCTTCTGCACGGTCTCCACCGCGAGATCCAATGCACGGCGGGCGATGCCCGTGTACACCGATGCGAGCAGCAGTTCGAAGACGCTGAAGATGCCGAAGATGATCGGGTCGGGGCTCGGACCAGGGTCGATACGCCGCACCACGTGCTCTGCCGAAGCGCGTGCGCCGTCCAGCCGGGTGGTGCGGCTCTGCGTCGCGCGCATGCCGAGGGTGTCCCAGTCGTCGCTCGTCGTGACGGCGTCGGTGCGGTCGATGAACGCGAACACCAGCTTCGGGGCGTCGCTACTCGTCGTGTCGAGACCGTGCAGGCCCAGCTTGGTCCACACCGGGGCGAGCGAGGTGAAGATCTTCGTCCCGGTGAACGCGTAACCGCCGTCCTCCTGCGGTACGGCGGCCGTGTCACTGCCGAACAGCACCAGGTCGTTGCCGCCCTCGCTGATCCCGAACGCGAAGACCTCGCCGCGGACAGCGCCGTCCTGCACGAACTCCATGCCGGGCACTCCACGGTCGCTGAACACCTTCGCCACGCCGGTCCACACCAGGTGCATGTTGATCGCGAGAGCCGTGGCAGGCGCCGCGGCCGCAAGACGCCGCTGCAGCACAGCGGCCTGCTCGAGGCTGAGACCCGCGCCGCCGCGCTCGAGCGGAACGAGGATCCTCAGGTATCCGGCATCCCGCAGCTCGTCCAGATCCTGCTCGGGGAACGTGTTCTCCCGATCGTGGACCGGTGCGCGCTCGCGGATGCGCGCGAGCAGGTCGTCGGGCAGGAACTCGGCGGGGTCGAAGGTCATGACAGTGCCTCCAGCAATTGGCGGATGGTCTCATCTGGCTTGTCCCGGTGCGGGGAATGGCCGGCTCCCGCGACGATCGAAATCGAGATCTTCTCGTTCGATGCGAGCACGGCGTCGGCGGTCTTGCCGGTGAACAGGCTGTACACCTCGGGGTCGGCGCCGATGATGTGCGTCCGGACGGCAAGGCGACCGGCATCCGCCCGCACGTCCCACGGCTGGTTCTGCGCGCTCGTCTGCTCGACCGCCCATCTGCTCCCTCGCGTGACGGCGTCGATCTTCAGCTCCAGGTCCTGCGGATGCCAGTGCGGATGCTCTTCCCGTACGACCTCGATCCGGTTGTCGGCGAACGCGCGCTCCTGGCTGCGGCGCACGATCGAGGCGTCCTTCCCGTCGACGAGGATGGCCGGGTCGATGAGAACGAGCCTGCTCACCCAGTGAGGATCGGATGCCGCGGCCACGGTGCTCGCTGCGCCACCGAGCGAATGCCCGATGACCGCATCCCATGCGCCGCCGCGGGCGGGGGCGAGGGCAGCGAGGTCAGCGGCATAGGCGCCCACGGTGTAGTCGAGCGTGCGCGGGGCGTCGCCGTGGCCGCGCAGATCTATCGCGACGGCGTGCCAACCGGCATCAGCGAGCGCGTCGCCCAACCGCCACATGAGTGCGCCGGAGGAGCCGAGACCGTGCACCAGCAGGGCGGTGCTGTCGGCGTCGGGATCCCCCCATGAGAGCCGGGGGAGCTGGACGGGAGCAGGCATGCTCTCAGCCTACGAGTGATCAGTCGATGGGCGGCATGTCGGCGGCGATCGTGAGCACGCGCTCGGCCGCGATGTGCCCTGCCGACAGGCGCTCGGCGAGCGGCTTGCCCTCGAGCGTCGCCGCGAGGAACCCGCTCGCGAACGCGTCGCCGGCACCGACCGGCTCGACGACGTCGACCACCGGCGCGGGGACGAAGACCGGGGCGGCATCACCGTGGAAGGCCGTGGCGCCCACGTCTCCGTCCTTCACGACGAGCAGGTCGCAGTCCGGCAGGAAGGCGCGGATCTCCTCCGCCGTCGACGTGCCCCAGATGCGCTCGGCCTCGTCGCGGCCGACCAGCGTGATGTCGGCGGCGTTCGCCAGCCGTGCCAGGGTGGCCGCGGCATCCTCCATCGACCACAGTGCGCGACGGTCGTTCACGTCGAACGAGACCAGCGCACCTGCGGCGCGTGCGTCGTCGAACAGCCGATCGACCATGTCGCGGGTGGACGGCGAGAGTGCGGGGGTGATGCCGGTGGTGTGCACGATCCTCACACCGGCGAGTCGCTCTGCGGACAGCATCCCCGGCGCCATGCGCGAGGCGGCGGAACCGCGTCGGTAGTAGTAGACGGATGAGCCCTCTGCGGCCGGATCCTTGAACATCACGCCGGTGGGGGCATCCTGGTCGAGCTCGACCCACAGCTCGATGCCGCGCCGGGTCAGCTCCGATGAGATGCGAACGCCGAGCGGATCGTCGCCGAGGCGGGACGCCCAGACCGCGCGGTGGCCGGCGGCGGCGAGACCGGCGGTCACGTTCGACTCGGCGCCGGCGAGACCGAGGGAGGCTTCGTGCGCGTCGGAGAGCGCAGCATCCGTCGGGGTGATCAATGCCATCGTCTCGCCGATGCACACGACCTCGGGGGCCTGATCGGAAGTGCGTGCGCCGGGAAGGGAAGGGGTGCTCATGAAGGGGTGACCGCCACTGGTTCGGTGTCAGGGAAAGGACTGGGATCGCGATCGCGCAGATCGGGCAGAGCCCGGACGAAGATCACGGAGACCATCACACCGACGATAGCGAACAGCACCGCTGCGAGATACGCGCCCTGCGGTCCGCCGGTGCCGTCGACCAGGAATCCGGCGATGGCCGAACCCGCTGCGGCACCGATCAATTGACCCGTTCCGGCCCACCCGAACGCCTCGGCGGTCTCACTGAACTTCACGCTCGCGGTGGTGATGGCGAAGAGCACGGCGAGCGCGGGAGCGATGCCGAGCCCCGCGAGGAAGAGCGCGCCGCCCAGCCAATAGGCGTTGAGCATGACCATGGTGAGGGTCAGGCCCACCGTGACGATGATCAGGCGCCGGGCCATGGCCCACGGTCCGATCGGGATGTGCCCGAAGGACAGTCCGCCCACGAGGCTGCCGCACGCGAAGACGCCGAGCACGACGCCGGCCTCGAGGCTGCCGTGCTCGAAGGTGGCGACGACGCCGACCTCGACGGCCGAGCATGCACCGATCACGAGGAAGCCGATCAGCGTGGCGAGCGCCACCGGAGGCTTGAGGAGCACGCGACCCAGAGCCCGGCGGCTGCGGGGGATGCGCACGCGTCCCACCTCAGGGCTGAGGATGAACCATCCGCAGCCGAGCACCAGGACGATCGCGACGAGGATGAGCCCCTCCGTCGTGCCGACCTGGGTGGAGACGAGGGTGATGACCACCGGCGCGAGGATCCAGATGATCTCCTGCAGAGAGGCGTCGAGAGAGAACAGCGGCGTCAGCTGCGAGGAGTTGACCAGCTTCGGGTAGATGGTGCGCACCGCCGATTGGATCGGGGGTGTCGACAGGCCCGCGATGAGTCCGAACGCCATGTACCCGGCGAGGTTCAGCGGCAGGAGGCCGAGGGCGAGTACCGCGAGGGTGCAGACCGCCGCGGTCAGGGTGAGCACCCTGCGCATGCCCCATGCGCCCATCCAGCGGCTCGTGACGGGCCCGGAGACGGCCTGGCCGACCGACGTCGCTGCGAGCACGAGGCCGGCGGCGCCGTACGACCCGGTCTGCTGCTCGACATGCAGCAGGATCGCCAGCGATGCCATGCCGCTGGGGAAGCGCGCCGTCAGCTGTGCGGCGATCATGCGCCCCACGCCAGGGGTGCGAAGAAGATCCCGATAGCCCGCCACGGCACAACGCTACCCGGGTCGTGAGAGGTGTGGTGCGGGGTCTTGTTCACGACACGCCGCGACACGCCGAAGAGCGCTCTCCACAGGAAATCGGATGTCGGAACCCCCGGCTAGCGTGCGACCTGTGGATGGATCTCGGGCGGCGACCTGAGAACCGCGAGATCATGCGCTTCGCGACCCTCGAAAAGAGTTCGCGATCTGTGGATGAAACGGTGGACAACCTGTGTTGTATCAGTGGAGAGCGGTGGAAAACTACACGGATGTAACTACTAGCCCTTGTGGTCACCCGCAATGTCCGTACCTATATGTAGTATTGAACTCCCGGCGGGGGGTCTGCCGGAGAATTCTGATCTGAGGGGAAAACAAATGTCGATCACGGTCTACACCAAGCCTTCGTGCGTGCAGTGCAACGCGACGTATCGCGCGCTGGATGCCAAGGGCATCGAATACGAGATCCACGACCTCTCCGAAGACGCTTCGGCGCTCGAGCAGGTCAAGGCACTGGGCTACATGCAGGCGCCTGTCGTCGTCACCGACGAGGACCACTGGTCGGGCTTCCGTCCCGACAAGATCGACGCCCTCGCCTCCCGTCTGGCATAGGGCCTTTAACCGATCGCCGGAGCGAAAGGGGTGAGTCATGACAGCAGTCGCGACGACCGCGCCGCTCCTGGTCTACTTCTCCAGTACCTCGGGCAACACGGCCAGGTTCATCGAGAAGCTCGGACTGCCGGCGCGGCGTATTCCGCTGCATCGGGGTGACGGCGACCTCACGGTCGATGAGCCCTTCGTGCTCGTCACTCCCACATACGGCGGAGGCCAGGGGCGTGGTGAGGAGAAGGGCGCTGTACCCAAGCAGGTCATCCGGTTCCTCAACGACGAGCGAAACCGGCAGAACATCCGCGGAGTGATATCCGCAGGAAACACCAACTTCGGCGACTCCTTCGGGGCCGCCGGTGACATCATCAGCCGCAAGTGTCATGTGCCGCACTTGTACCGGTTCGAAGTATTCGGCACGCAGGACGACGTAGATCGCGTGAGCGACGGATTGGAACGATGGTGGGTACTGCAGTTGAAGAAGGCACTGTGACCGAGCAGGCCGCATTCAAGGCGAACGCAGCATACGAGGGCCTCGATTATCACGCTCTCAACGCGATGCTGAACCTCTACGACGCGGACGGCAAGATCCAGTTCGACGCCGACAAGCGTGCAGCGCGGGAGTACTTCCTGCAGCACGTGAACCAGAACACGGTGTTCTTCCACTCCCTCAAGGAGCGTCTCGACTACTTGGTCGAGAAGGAGTACTACGACGGCTCCCTGCTGGAGAAGTACTCGCACGAGTTCGTCCAGAAGCTCAACGACCTCGCCTACGACAAGAAGTTCCGCTTCGAGACGTTCCTCGGCGCGTTCAAGTACTACACCAGCTACACGCTGAAGACGTTCGACGGCAAGCGCTACCTCGAGCGCTTCGAGGACCGCGTCGTCATGACGGCGCTCGGACTCGCCGACGGCGATGAGGAGCTGGCGGTCAAGCTCGTCGAGGAGATCATCTCCGGTCGCTTCCAGCCGGCGACACCGACCTTCCTCAACGCGGGCAAGGCCCAGCGCGGTGAGCTCGTCAGCTGCTTCCTGCTGCGCATCGAAGACAACATGGAGTCGATCTCGCGCGGCATCAACTCGTCGTTGCAGCTGAGCAAGCGCGGCGGCGGCGTCGCCCTGCTGCTCTCGAACATCCGCGAGGCCGGCGCGCCGATCAAGCAGATCGAGAATCAGTCCAGCGGCATCATCCCCGTGATGAAGCTCCTCGAAGACAGCTTCAGCTACGCGAACCAGCTGGGTGCGCGTCAGGGCGCCGGAGCGGTCTACCTCAACGCGCACCACCCCGACATCATGCGCTTCCTCGACACGAAGCGCGAGAACGCCGACGAGAAGATCCGCATCAAGACCCTGTCGCTGGGTGTCGTCGTGCCCGACATCACGTTCGAGCTCGCCAAGAACGGCGAGGACATGTACCTCTTCTCGCCGTACGACGTCGAGAAGGTCTACGGTGTGCCGTTCGGTGACATCTCGGTCACCGAGAAGTACCGCGAGATGGTCGACAACCCGCGCATCAAGAAGACCAAGATCAACGCGCGCGAGTTCTTCCAGACGATCGCCGAGATCCAGTTCGAGTCGGGCTACCCGTACATCATGTTCGAGGACACGGTGAACAAGGCGAACCCGATCAAGGGCCGCATCAACATGTCGAACCTCTGCAGCGAGATCCTGCAGGTGAACACGCCGACCACGTACAACGACGATCTGTCGTACGACCAGATCGGCAAGGACATCTCGTGCAACCTCGGCTCGATGAACATCGCCCTGGCGATGGATGCCGATGACCTGGGCATCACCGTCGAGACGGCGATCCGCGGACTGACCGCCGTCAGCAACCAGAGCCACATCGCCTCGGTGCGCTCGATCGAAGACGGCAACGATCGCTCGCACGCCATCGGCCTCGGCCAGATGAACCTGCACGGCTACCTCGCCCGCGAGCACGTGCACTACGGCTCGGAAGAGGGCCTCGACTTCACGAACATCTACTTCTACACCGTGCTGTTCCACGCGCTGCGCGCGTCGAACCTGCTCGCGATCGAGCGGAAGCAGGCGTTCGACGGCTTCGAGGACTCGACGTACGCGTCGGGGGAGTTCTTCGACAAGTACATCGACCGCGCATGGGTGCCCGAGACCGAGAAGGTCAAGGAGCTCTTCGCAGGCAAGCACATCCCCACGCAGGACGACTGGGCTGAGCTCAAGGCATCCATCCAGAAGCACGGCATCTACAACCAGAACCTGCAAGCTGTGCCGCCGACCGGCTCGATCTCCTACATCAACAACTCGACGAGCTCGATCCACCCGATCGCGTCGAAGATCGAGATCCGCAAGGAAGGCAAGCTCGGTCGCGTCTACTACCCGGCGCCGTTCATGACGAACGACAACCTCGAGTACTACCAGGACGCATACGAGATCGGCTACGAGAAGGTCATCGACACGTACGCCGCCGCCACGCAGCACGTCGACCAGGGTCTATCGCTGACGCTGTTCTTCAAGGACACCGCGTCCACGCGCGACATCAACAAGGCGCAGATCTACGCATGGCGCAAGGGCATCAAGACGATCTACTACATCCGCCTCCGCCAGCTCGCGCTCGAGGGCACCGACATGTCCGAGTGCGTCAGCTGCATGCTCTGACCCTTCACAGGCTCAGGGACGAAAAGGAAACAAAGGATATGACACCCGAATCGCTCAAGCTGGTCGAGCACGTACAGGCGATCAACTGGAACCGCATCCAGGACGACAAGGACCTCGAGGTCTGGAACCGTCTGGTGAACAACTTCTGGCTGCCCGAGAAGGTGCCGCTGTCGAACGACGTGCAGTCGTGGAACACGCTGACGCCCGACGAGCAGCTGCTCACGATGCGTGTCTTCACCGGCCTTACGCTGCTCGACACGATCCAGGGCACGGTCGGCGCAGTGTCGCTGATTCCTGACGCGATCACCCCGCACGAGGAGGCGGTGTACACCAACATCGCCTTCATGGAGTCGGTGCACGCCAAGAGCTACTCCTCGATCTTCTCGACGCTCGCGTCGACGAAGGAGATCGACGAGGCGTTCCGGTGGTCCACTGAGAACGCGAACCTTCAGAAGAAGGCGCAGATCATCATGGACTACTACCAGGGCGATGACCCGCTCAAGCGCAAGGTCGCCTCGACCCTGCTCGAGTCGTTCCTGTTCTACTCGGGCTTCTACCTGCCGATCTACTGGTCGTCCAAGGCGAAGCTCACGAACACGGCCGACCTGATCCGCCTCATCATCCGTGACGAGGCCGTGCACGGGTACTACATCGGTTACAAGTACCAGAAGGGCCTCGAGAAGGAGACCCAGGAGCGCCGCGACGAGCTGAAGGACTACACCTTCAACCTGCTCTTCGAGCTCTACGACAACGAGGTGCAGTACACGCAGGACCTCTACGACGGCGTCGGCCTGACCGAGGACGTCAAGAAGTTCCTGCACTACAACGCCAACAAGGCGCTGATGAACCTCGGCTACGAGCCGATGTTCCCGTCGACCGTGACGAACGTGAACCCGGCGATCCTGTCCGCGCTCTCGCCGAACGCCGACGAGAACCACGACTTCTTCTCCGGCTCCGGTTCGTCGTACGTGATCGGCAAGGCCGAGGCGACGGAAGACGAGGACTGGGACTTCTGAGAGCACAGGTAGGCGGCATTGCGCGCATATGAATCGCTCTCGTCGTATGACTTCGAGCGTCTAGTCAGGGACCTTCTACAGGCCGAGTGGCAAGAGAGGCTCGAGTCATTCTCACCAGGTCCCGACGGCGGCACCGACGTCCGTCTTCTACGCGCGGGAGTGCTGCGAACCGTCCAGTGCAAGCACTCGCCGAGTCGAACGCTTCTTCAACTCAAGTCAAGGCTAGAGAGCGAAGCTACGAGAGTGGCACCATACGACCTCGGAGAGTACTGGCTGGCGACGACTGCTCGAGCGACACCTAGCGCGAAAGAAAAAATTGCCGCCGTCTTTGCGAAACAAAATCTCCGGCAAGAAAACATCATTGCGCGTGAGGACCTCGAAAATCTGCTGGACCTACATGGCGAGATTGAGCGCCTGCACGTAAAACTATACGTCTCAAGCCTGGCGGTATTGAAGAGTGTCTTGAATCACGCTGTGTTCGAGAGGCAGAAATATTTTCTGGAACGCGCAGCAAAGCGGGCCAGGCTCTTCGTAACTAGCGACGCGACTCAGCTCGTTCAGAACTCGCTGGCAAAGTACGGGATGTCGATCATCACGGGCCCTCCTGGCGTGGGAAAGACGACCCTGGCTGAGTCGGTGGCACTGACTTACGCAGCGGATGGATACGAAGTCTTCGACGTTAGGAATGCGTCAGAGATCGAGAACGTGTGGCAACCAGGTGCGAAGCAACTCTTCTTGTACGACGATTTTCTTGGTCAAACAAGTCTGATGGAGAAACTCGCGAAGGGTGAGGATCACTCTCTCGACCTACTTGCTCAGCGATTGCGAGATTCGAAATCTCACAAAATGATCCTTACTACGCGTCAATATATTTTGACTGCCGCGCAAAGTACATATAGCAAATTACGAGGCGCACGCGTTCTCGATTCGAATGTAGTCGTCGACGTAAGTACGTACAGTTCTTTTCAGCGCGCGCACATATTGTTCAATCACATTTATTATTCCGAGTTGGGGAAGAACGCAAGGCGTAGCGTCGTTGGAAACCGCGCCTATTTGCGAGTGATTAAACATCCGAATTACAATCCACGTCTCATTGAATCGATTGTATCTGCTGCTCAAGCGCTCGGGGGTAGCGCGCGAGGTATAAAGTTTGCCGAATTTATGCTAAATGCACTGAACTCGCCCTCCACATTGTGGAATGATGTATTTGATGTCGAGCTTACTAGCGCTCAAAGAGCACTAGCGCTGTCAATCTGTATCGGCCTGACAGATACTTCCAAGTTAGACGGGGTCGAGACCGCGCGAGCAATCTTATTATCGTGGGGTGAGTTGTCCTCAATTACTGACTCTGATATAGATGTTCTTGAGGGCATTTTCATTGATGTCGACCGTGACGCTCTGGGCAACCTCGTATTTTCTGTGAAGAATCCCAGTATTAGGGACTTCCTGCTGTCGCGGCTTTTCTCGGATTTGCAAGCGTTCAGGACGCACTTGCAGTCCGCGGAACCTTCGTCAGTCGTGACTCTCTTGTCTATGCTCACTGGCAAAGGGATTCGGGCTTCTAGGCCCTGGCAGGATCTCGATCCAGCCAGAAGATTGGCTCTTTTGAGGGCAGTCAGTGAACTTTTCCTGCCCGTTCTTAGACGGTCCAAAGGGCTGAACGGTCTACAGCTCGTAGTAGCAGGTATGGATCTCCTGAGTGCGAATCCACGGGATCTGCGGATGAAGTCGATTAGCGAAGTAGTGGAGCTTACGCATGGGTTTATGCGTGAGGACGCAGACGTCGATGCTCGAATTGGGGCGTACCGTGCACTCGAGCCCTTGCTAACCGCTGAAGAGGCCGAGACGCTCGCTACAGAGGTCCGCCGAGTCTGGGTTGATGACGAGATCGGGATCCACGAGATCCCGGCGGCTCACGAGTTTGAAACCCTGTCGACCTCGGGTATGGAGTCTTACCTGGAGTCCGTGCTCATCGAGCGAATCGAGCTGGCTCTCGACGACCCGTACAGGGATGGGTATGACTCGGATTTCGAGATGCTCAATGCTTTACAGAACGTACTTGAATCTGTGTCGATGGACGTTGGAGACATGCACGAAAGAATCCGGGAGCGGTTGAACGAAGTGTGGGAGCCAGATCCAGAGGATTACGACCGGCGCGAATGGTCAACCAGTGATCGCGAGGATCTTGATGACGTTGACGTCCTCTTTGCACACCTTTGAGCAGCTGTGTCTCAGTACACGCAGGACCTCTACGACGGCGTCGGTCTGACCGAAGACGTCAAGAAGTTCCTGCACTACAACGCCAACAAGGCGCTGATGAACCTCGGCTACGAGCCGATGTTCCCGTCGACCGTGACGAACGTGAACCCCGCGATCCTGTCCGCGCTCTCGCCGAACGCGGACGAGAACCACGACTTCTTCTCCGGTTCCGGTTCGTCGTACGTCATCGGCAAGGCCGAGGCCACCGAGGATGAGGACTGGGACTTCTAGGGTCACTGAATCAGCCCAGGCCCACAGGGGGTGGCGAGAGGCCAGAAACTGCAGAGCCGCGGGATCCTTCAATCCCGCGGCTCTCTGCGTGATATTGGCGAGCCCCACAGCACTCGATCGTTCGGGATCACACATTGGTTACCGTCGCGTCGGACGTCTCGGCCGGGATTGAAGCTCATTCAGCGAGCGACCTTCGCCCCGGGATCAGTCGTTCGCTTGCAGGTGCTCAAGTACGTGGGCGATGTTCGGCGCGTCATCGTTGTTGGCCTCGAACACACGGACGCCGGTCCAGTTGATGGCGAGTTCCCCCCATCGTGACCAGAACTCGTCCCAATTGCTGAGCTTCGCCCGATCACGAGGCAGTCCGCGTTGTCGAAGCCTACGGCGCGTTTCATCTTCGGACGTGACCACGTTCAAGACGGCACAATTGACATCGGGCCATGTCGCGGTTGCATGCTCGAAGAACTCGGGTTTGTCCAAGTACGCAGCGAATGGTGCATCGATGACGACCGAAAGTCCGAGCCGGAGGTTGTCGTTCGCCACCGCGAAGAGTGCCTCGTACTCAGCGGGCATGATCTGCTCGCGGTAGAACGAGTTGCTCTCGCGTTCTTCTACTGATTGTCCCTGTGCGCTCATAATGGCCTCGACGAGCGGGCCGGCAAGCCGGTCCTTGTCGAGATAGATCCCACCGGAACGGCGAGCGATCTCGAGCGCCACCGTCGACTTACCTGAGCCGGCCGATCCGACTACAGCGAGAGCGAACGGCATGGTCATCCTCGAGCTTCGCGCACGGCGTGCATGAAGCTTTCCGCCGCGGCTGTCACGCGCGTGTAGTCACCATCTGGGCGCGCCGCCTTGGTGATGGCGCTCCCGGCTCCGACAGCGGCGACGCCTGCATCGAACCAGGCCTTGGTGTTCGTGGAAGAGACCCCACCAGCCGGCATGAACGCTATGTGTGCGAGGGGGGCCAGAACTGCTTTGGCGTAGTCGGGTCCGACTTCAGCGGGGAACAATTTGACGATGTCGGCCCCCTCCTCGGCTGACTCGACGATCTCCGTAGGTGTGTAGGCGCCGCTGATGGTGGGGATCTGGTACCGATTGGCGGTGCGGATCATGTCGCGGCTGAGGTGAGGGCTGACGAGGAACGAGGCACCTGCGGAGATCGAAGCATAGGCGCTATGGCCGTCGAGGACCGTGCCCGCGCCGATCGAGACCGTTGAGCCGTAACCCTCAACGAGCCGCTCGATCACACGAAGTGCGCCAGGTGTGGACAGAGTGACCTCGATAGCCGTCACGCCACCCGCGATGGCCGCTTCGGAGGCGCGAAACGCTTCCTCGGCGTCGTCAAGGCGGACGATGACGACTACCCCACTTTGGGAAATACGGCTGAGCGTGATCAGTTTTTGCTGCATGAGGCCTCAGACTATAACAAAAGCGACAGAAAGCGACAAAGATGAACGAATCTCACCAGTTACTGGCCGCTCAGCGCCGTGACCGCATCAGGGCACAATTGGCGACCCAGGGCACGATTCGGACAACAGACCTCGTTGCGGAATTGGGGGTGTCGAGCGTCACGATTCGTCGCGACCTTGCCGCTTTACACGCCCTCGGGGTTGCAGTTCCAGTCCATGGCGGCGCGCGAGTGGCAGGTGGTCGTGTTCCTCCTGCGGATCGACGCGAACGGTCCCGGGTTGAAATCGGGGCGAAGGCCGCCATTGCTCGCGCAGCCTCTGGCGAGGTCAACGCCGGTGACGTGATCTTCCTGGATTCTGGGACGACGTGTGCCGCTATGGTGCCGATCCTGACCGGGATGGCGGGCATCACGGTGGTTACCACCGACCTGAGCACGGCGAGCAGTCTGGCGATGTCCGCGCCGCAGCTTGCCGTCGTGATCGCGGCCGGTCTCGTGGACCCGAAGACGTCCTCGGCGGTCGGCGACTTGCTCCCAGCGATAATGCAGCACTTCGCTTTCGATGCGGCATTCATCAGCGCCAGCGCCTGGGACGTAGCTTCTGGGGCTACCACCGGCGCCATGTCGTATGCCGCCGCGAAGCGATGCGTACTTAGCCGAGCGAAGAAGAGCATTCTGCTCGTCGACTCCAGCAAACACGGGGTCAGCGAGGCTCATGTGGTGAAGAGGCTGCAGGACTTCGACGCACTCATTTCGGACAGCGGAGTGCCACTGGCAGAGCAGCAAGCTCTGCGTGACGCTGGCGTGAATCTTCTCGTCGCAGAGGATTGAAGGCCCCCTTTGACAGTCGCGGACGAGTGCGGTAGCTTTTCTGCAACCGATCTCAGCAATCGATCTCATTGGAGAGACAAATGATCCGCAAGCGATGGAGCACCGCAATTGTCGGTGCGATGGCCGCGAGCGTCATGCTCGCTGGTTGCACTGCTGACACCGAACCTGAATCCCAGGGACCCGTCACGCTGACTTACTGGGACTTCCTCGATCCCAGCCAGGACAACCCCCGCTCGAGCGCTCTGAAAGAGAACATCGCGAACTTCGAAGCGGCCAACCCAGATATCACGATCGACTTGTCGGTCGTCTCACTGGGGGACATGCTCAACCGCCTTCCGCAGGCCGCCGCAGCTGGTCAAGCACCTGACGTGTTCAAGATGTTCACACCCCAGGTGCCGCAGATGGCGGCCGCAGGCGCATACTCACCGCTGCCCTCGGCAGCAACCGAGATCACGGACTGGCTCCGCCCGACCGACAAACTTGCCGGACCGGACGGTCAGCAGGTCGCGGTGCCCTATGAGTATCGGACATGCGCGCTCTACTACAACCAGAAGATCCTCGACCAGGTAGGAGCGACCGCTCCGACCACGTACGACGAAGTGATCGATGTCGCCGCGAAAGCCTCCGCAGCCGGATTCACCGGATTCGGCACTGGCTTCTCTGATACGGACAACTCCGCGATCATCAGCACGTTCTTCGACTGCTTCATGAGCCAGGTCGGCCAGGAGATCTGGAACGAAGATGGCGACGCGGACTTCGCGACGGACAAAGGCGAAGAGTTCGGCAATCTCCTTGCGGATCTGCGAGACGCAGATGCTCTCGGCACCAGCGTCGTATCGGACACCTATTCGACGGTGACCGACGGTCTGGCCAACGGCACAGTAGCGATGGCCGTACTCGGCAGTGAGCGCGCCATCACGCTCGGCGGTCAGAATCCGGACGTGAAGTGGACGTCACTGCCCAAGGCCTCCACGGGGGACGACATCGGCTCAACTTTCGGATGGACGATGGGCATCGGCGCTGGTAGCAAGCACACCGAAGCCGCCTGGAAGTTCATCGAGTACATGACCGGTCCCGACGCCGGCGCAGTGATGGCGACCGGTGGGGAGATCCCGACACGGGCTGCAACGTACGAGGAAGCGTTCTTCTCGACTCCGGAGGCGGACGCGGTGAACTCGGTCGCCGAATACGTGGAGAGTAACAGCGAACCACACACCTACGCCGATAACTGGGTTTCGCTCGCCACTGCGCTGTCCCAGTCCGGTCAAGCGCTCTACCTGAACGGTCTGTCCGGCGGCGAGTTCATCAACACCGCGCAGGACGCGTCCAACTAGTAGCCACCAGCAATATCCGGGGGCCCGCTAGTCGGGCCCCCGGGGAAGCGGAATCTCATGTCAACCACCACTGCGCTTGTCGCAGAAGCGACGCCCATCCGGCCCGACCCTCCTGTTCGCCGCCCCCTGCGCGCGGACCGCAGAGTATGGCTTTACGTCATCCCCGTCACCGCTGTCTTCGTTTTCGTGTTCGTAGGGCCACTGATCTACACGGCGTGGACGGCGATGCACGAAACGAACTACTACGTGATCGGTCAGTTCTCGGGGCTGAACTCTTTCGTTGACCTGTTCTCCGATCCGAGCCTGCCCAGTCAGATCGGGATCACCCTCGTCTTCTCGCTCGGCGCACTGGTGATCGCGCTACCCGCGGGGTTGATATCCGCGATCGTGCTGAACAACCTGCACCGACTCAAGCGCACCGTTCGCAGCCTGTTCCTTCTCCCATGGCTGATGTCGCAGGCAACGGCTGGAACCATCTGGCTGTGGTTCTTGAACCCGAATTTCGGACCGGCTACCGCCATCACCACGACCCTCGGATTCGGACCGACCGATGTGTTCTCGTCGCCCACGGCCGCGCTCATCGCCGTGACGTTGATCACGGCCTGGTGGTCGTACCCGCAAGCAATGCTGCTGTTCCTTGGCGCACTGCAGACCATTCCCGAAGAGCTCCGCGAGAGCCTGAAGATGGACGGAGGCGGAGTGTGGCGCGGTTTCATCAGCATCACCTTGCCGTATCTGCGAAACACGATCGTCTCCGTCGTCGTCGTCCTTCTCATGCTCTACGTCCAGATGGTCACCATCATCTTGGTCACCACTCGCGGGGGCCCGCTAGGCGCCACCGAAACCCTCTCCATGCGTGTCTACAACCAGACCTTCAACGACTTCGACCTCTCCGGAGCCTCCGCGACAGCCATTCTGCTGTTCGCCGTGAATGCTGTCCTCACTCTGGCCGCGATCCGCTTCCGACGGAAGGAAAACCTGTGAACACTTCCACTGCCATTCGTTCCCGGCGCCGGCTGCGCCAGCGGATCGCTGCCGTGCCGCGCTGGATCTACATCCTCCTGTCAGCGCTGGTCGTTCTGCCGCCCGTCGTCTGGATCATCTCGACGTCGCTGAAACCCGAAGCGGACACGATCCAGTTCCCGCCGGAGTGGATTCCCAGCCCGTTCACCTTGGACGCCTACGCGGGGCTTCTGACCAACACCAACGTCCGATTCTTCGTGAACTCTCTGATCTACGCGGGCGGTTCCATTCTGTTGGCACTGGTAATCTGCATTCCCGCGGCGTACGTGGCAACGCGGTACAAGAGTCGGCGGATGGAGGCGCTGATGACGGGCATCCTCGTGCTGTCGATGGTGCCAGCGATCGTCGTCTTCATCGCGCTTTACTCGATGTTCGCGAAGACGGCGTTGATCAACACCTATCCGATGCTGATCGTTGTCTACACGGCGATCATCTGCGGGCAGACCATCCTGTTCCTCCGTAACTTCATCGAGAACATCCCGGTGGAGATCGAGGAGGCCGCCGCGATCGACGGGTGCTCTCGCATACAGATCCTCTGGCGCATCGTTCTGCCGTTGATCCGTCCTGGTATCGCGGCGATCGCCATCTTCATCTTCGTCTTCGTCTGGAACGACTTCCTTGTCGGCCAGGTCCTCGCCACCACGGAAGACATGAAGACAGTCCAGAACGGCATCGTGCGCTACGTCACCACCGGGTTCGGCAACTTCTGGGCCCTGTTCGCAGCGTTCGTGGTCGTCGCCTTCGTGCCGGTGCTGGCCATCTTCGCCGCCTTCCAACGCTGGTTCATCGCCGGTATGACGTCGGGAGGGGTGAAGGGATGAATCTTCCAGTCAGGGTCGCCGTGATCGGGGCGGCCGGGTGGGCGGGAAGCCGCCACGTCAAAGCCTTCCATGCACTGGGTGCCCAGGTAGTCGCACTCGTCGACCCGAGCCCGAACGTGCACGAGCTGGCGCAGGGAGTGGACGCGAAGGTGATCGACTCGCCCGCGAAGCTCGCCCCGGAAGAGATCGATCTGGTCGTGGTGTCGCTTCCCAGCAGCGCGCAGCCGGACGTCACCGCAGATCTTCTTCGCCGGGGGTTCCGCGTGCTCGTCGAGAAGCCCCTCGGATCGTCCACAGAAAATGCTGCGGTGCTCGGTGAGATCGAGAGTGTCGACGACTCTCTGATGGTCGGATACACGCTGCACCACCATCCGGTCGGCAAGAGACTGGCGGAATGGATGTCGGCATCCACGGTGATCAGCGTCAGTGTCCGTTCCGCGGCGCGAAAGCTCACGCTCGACTCGTGGCGCGTGGCACCTCAAGAAGGCGGAGTGGCCGTCGTGAACGGCATCCACGCGATCGAGTACGTGGCGTCCCTCTTTCCAGGCGCAGCCACTATCCACAACACGTACGAAAGCAATCAGCTCCACCGCACGTCTGCTACGGACTATGCGGCCGCAACGCTGTCGTTCATCGACGGACCGCTGTTCCGACTCGAGACCTACTGGAACCCCTGGAACCACACAACGGGCCTCAACAGGAACGACTGGTCACTCGAAATCGATGTGGTCGCCCATGAAGGGCGACGCGTGTGGTCCAACTGGGCGCTGCACGAGTGGGACCGCCTGGGCTCAGAGACGGTCCACCAGCTTCCCGAGGTCGATCTGTTCCTAGAGCAGGCGCGTGTTGCTCTCGGTTTCGCGCAAGGTGAACGGCCAATGGTCGGATACCGTCAAGCTCTGCGAGCCACGCGGCTTGCCGACGAGATACTCAGCAGAGGAAAGAGCGAGCATGAGTCGCGCTAAGACCATAGTCGTGGGGCCGACGCACTGGCATGTGCCTCTTTACACGGACCGAATCGCCGCACGCCACGAGGTGATCGGCGTCAGTGATCCGGACACCGCGCACGCGACCGAGCTCGCGCGGCTGTGGGATGCGCCGCTCTACTCGTCCTGGCAGGAACTTGTGTCCAAGCACCGGGATGCTGAGCTCGCGTATGTGTTCGCCCCCCACGACAACATGCGGGAAGTCTGTCTTGCGCTCATCGACGCTCGCATACCTCTCGTGCTGGAGAAGCCTGCCGGTGTGTCGCTGGAGGAACTGACCGAGATCGAGACCGCCGCGAGAGCCGCGGACGTGCCAATCGCAGTACCTCTCGTGCAGCAGAGCGGACCCATCGAAGGGTGGCTCGCCAAGGCCGGAAGTTCCGTATACGAAAGTGCGCAGTTCATTGCAGGCCCACCCGACCGCTACCTCCACAACGGCAGCCCTTGGATGGTGGAGCTCGAGCGCGCCGGGGGCGGATGCATGATCAACCTCGCTCCCCACTTCATCGATCTGTTCCTCCGCTCGAGTGGTGCGGAGAGCGTCGCCGTCACAGCTGCCTTGTCGTCTGCGCTTCACGCGGGCAGCGTCGAAGATTTTGCGTCGCTCACGCTCACGACGACCGACGGTCGTATCGCCACTATCGAGGTGGGGTACGCCTTCCCGGGGTCGCCTCTCAAACGACACTGCTCGTTCATGCGCATCGGTGCAGCTGGGGCGTCAACCATCTGGTCCGACGGGAACGCCTCGTTCACCGCTGTCGACGGCGCGACCGAAACGGCGTTGATCGACGTCGACAGCGACCCGCTCTACGCGCCGTTCGTCGACGCGGTGGCCGACCAGCTAAACAACGGATTCTCGGACTTACCCGGCATCGGCGATTTGAAAGCGACGATGACGGTTGTTTGGGACGCTTACTCGAAAGCACGACAAGGGGGCAATGGTGTCGACACCCAGCATTGATGAGGTCGCTGTCGCAGCGGGCGTTCACAGGTCCACCGTTTCGAGAGCGTTCTCTCGCCCGGAGGCAGTGAATGCGACAACTCGTGACCACGTTCTGAAGGTGGCGGCATCCATGGGCTACACCATGAATCCGCTCGCGCAAGCGCTGCGTACGAAGACCAGCACCTTGGTTCCTCTCATCGTCCCGGACATCACCAACCCGTTCTTTGCTGAGCTTGCGAAAGCGATGACCGCCGCGGCCGGCGAACGGGGATACCAGCTTGTGCTCTGCGTGACCGAGAACAACGCCGACGCGACTGCAGGCTATCTCCAGGCGATGCAGGCGATGTACGCCCCGTTCGCCATCGTGGCGCCATTCGCCCGAGTGGATCCGGCCGAGTATGCACCTTTCGGATTCGGTAGTCGCTTGGTGGTGATCGACCGGCTCGAATCGAATGATCACGTGCCGACCGTAACCGTGGACAGCGTGGCGGGTATCCGAATGGCGTTCGACCATCTTGTCGGCCTCGGTCACGCATCCATTGCATACGTCTCCGGTATCGCCGGTACCCATACGGCGGCCGACCGCCGTCGGGCGTACCGCACACTCGCGGCAGAACACGGGATGGCTCCCACCGAGTTCGACAGCGGGCGCGGAGGCGAAGCCGGTGAACGTGCCGCGGCGGAACTCATCAAGATGGCGAATCGGCCGACAGCCGTGATCTGTGCCAACGACATGGTCGCGCTGGGACTGATCAGCTCGCTCGGCGAACGGGGCGTCTCCGTTCCCGGTGACGTCTCTGTGGTGGGATTCGATGGGCTGCCCCTCGGAGCACGCAGCAACCCACCCTTGACCTCCGTGCAGCAGCCCATTGCCGAAATGGGTCGCCTCGCCATTTCTCTTGCCGAAAGCGCGGGCCGGAGCGGGCGCGTCGAACAGGTGGTCTTGCAACCGCAACTCCTGGTGCGTTCGTCGACGGGGCCGGTCCGATGACGTCCCGGTTGCTTCCAGGGTTACGTCACGTCGACCACGCGGCGTTCACTGTCCCGAACCTGGATGAGGCTGTGAGCTTCTTCGTCGAAGTGCTTGGTGCAGAAGAGCTGTACCGCTCAACGAGGGGACCCGACCCCGCGTACATGCCGGTCAACTTCAACGTGCCCGAGGACGCGGCACTGGAGTTGTCGATGCTGCGGATGCCGCCGAATCTGAACATCGAACTGTTCCAGTGGCGAACCGAAGACCAGAGCGCAGTCCATCCCCGGCACAGTGATCGCGGCGGCCACCATCTGTGCTTCGTTGTCGATGACGTCGACAAGGCCGTTGACCATCTCAGCCGCATCCCTGGCGTGGAGATCCTAGGGGAGCGCAAGGAAGTCGCCGGCGACAGTCCCACCGTCGCCGGCAACCGCTGGACCTACTTCGTAACACCGTGGGGCTTGTTGATGGAACTCGTGGACCGCTCGCGCGTCCAGAACCCCCCAAAACTGATCGGACCGGCGGACTGGAACCGCCAACCAGAATGGAACCCGTCTTCACCATGATCATCGCTGGACACACGCTCGGCACTCCAGGCCTCACCCTCACCGAGGCACTTGTACTCTTTCGATCCGCGAGCCTCGACGCAGCGGAAGTCATCTACCAAGATGACTATCCCGCTGCCATCCGACCAGGCGATTCGAAGTCCGCGCGAGATGCTGCCGCTGTGGCGGATGCTGAGGGCGTCCCCATCGTCGCGCTCACTCCGTACACCACGGCGATCAACAGTCCCGATGCGAAGAAGTGGCAGGCGGGCATCGATGAGTTCCGCGGCTGCATCGATGCTGCCCATGCGGTGGGCGCAGGCAAGGTTCGGGTGTACGCGGGCGCATGGCACGCGGGTGACACAGCCCACGCAGCTCACTGGGAGCAGCTGACCAAGGCACTGCAGGTTCTTGCCGTCGACGCCGTGGCCGCGAACGTCGTGTTGTGTGTCGAGAACCACTTCGGCACCATGACGCAGACGGCGGTGGACACTGCTCGTCTGGTCGAGCAGGTCGGCTCTCCGGCCGTACGAGTGCTGTATGACCAGGCCAACCTGACCTTCACGCACGACGAGAAATGGCAGGAAGCGTTCGCCGTCCAGGGAGAGCTCATCAGCCACGTCCACGTCAAGGACCTCGTGTTCAAGGACCCCGACGCGCCGTTCCGAGCATCCGACACGGCGCGTGTGAAGGCCGAGGAACGCGCGGTCCGCTCGCGTGTGGTCGGTACCGGTATCGTGCCATGGCCGGAGATCATCGCGGAACTGGTTCGGCGCGACTACGACGACGTGCTGACCCTCGAGTACGAATACCGGTGGCACCCTCAAGACCTGCCGGAGCCCGCGACCGGCTTCAAGGATTCCGCGGCGGCGATCCGCGCGATCCTCTCCAGCCTGGTGTCGACAAAATGACTGGCAACGCGTTGCGCATCGGAGTTGTCGGCGCCGGGAACATCGCAAGCATCGCGCAACTTCCCACGCTGGTCCAACGCGACGACGTCGAGTTGCGAGCACTTGTGACCCGTCAAGAGAACCCGCAACCACTCATGAGACGTTGGGGTTTTCGGACTTCCTATCCAGACGTCGAAGAAATGCTCGGACAAGAAGAACTCGATGCGCTGTTCGTATTGACCCCACGGTCAGAACACGTTCATGCAACGCACGCTGCGCTGGAGGCGGGCCTGGACGTATTCTGCGAGAAGCCATTGGCTACTCGCACCGCCGACGCAGAGGATCTCGCGCGCGTGGCCGAGGAGAATGGTCGCATACTCATGGTGGGATTCAACCGACGTTTCGCGCCGGTATACGCCGAAGGACGCGCTGCGTTCGCGACGAGCGGCGCGAGTTTCTGCGTCGCACAGAAGAACCGTGCCGGTTCGGAGTACCGCGCCACCTTCGAGAACGCCATTCACATGGTCGACCTTCTTCGGTGGTACTGCGGTGGCGAAGCTGTCGAGGTCAGCGCTCATGCTGCCGGCGATGACCCTTGGCAAGAGGACGGCGTTGGTGCGCTGATTCGTTTCGACAACGGTCACACTGGCGTGCTGATGGCCGCACGCAATGCGGGAGGCTGGAGCGAGAAGCTCGACGCTTACGGCGACAACGTCAGCGCATCGATCATCGCACCGGACCGGGTGACCATCGCGCGGGGGACCGGGACCGCGGTGAGGGAGATGTCGCCCGAGGCCTTCGGGTGGGCGACCGCCACGAACACCTTCGGATTCTCCGGAGCGGTTCACCACTTCCTCGATCGAGTCCGTGACCGTCAGCAGCCGCTGACATCGGGTGCGGAGGCCGCGAAGACACAGCGTCTGCTGGATCAAATCCTTGTCACCGCGGGGCTTCCGACAGAGGAACAACCGGGAAGGGTTTGGAACAGTCATGCCACGAAGTGATGATTCAGAGCGCGGTACCTCGATGGAAGAACAGATCGTCGTCATCACTGGCGCGAACGGAGGCATCGGCACGGCAATGGCCGAGACTTTCTCCTTGGCAGGTGCGGTCGTTGTAGGTGCCGATCGCGATGAAGAAGGCTCGATGCCGGTTGACGCTTATTATCAGCTCGATGTGACTGATGAAGCGAAGACGATCGCGACAATCGCCGAAATCATCTCGCAGTACGGTCGGATCGACGTGCTGGTGCATGCGGCCGGCGTTCTCGGGGAAACCAGGGACCCGATGTCGACGAGTACCGCAGAGTTCGCCAACATCATGACTATCAATGCGACAGCCACCTTTACGATCGTTCGCGAAGTCGCTCAATCGATGCTGAACGGTGGGATCAAGGGCTCGATTCTGCTCTTCTCGTCCGTGGCAGCGAAAGAAGGCCGGACGACGTACCTGCCATACAACGCGAGCAAGATCGCAGTACTGCACATCATGTGGTCGATGGCCCAGATCCTTGGACCATCAGGGATCTCGGTGAATGCTGTCACACCCGGACCCGTTGAAACTGACATGTGGGCGAAGTTTGCCAAGTCCGCAGGCGCCGACGTCGAAGCAGCGCTCCAGGCTCGCGCGGAACGCGCATCGCAGTTGCCGATGGGACGCTTCGCCCGTCCTGATGAGGTCGCGAACGCAGCACTATTTCTCACAGACCCTTCGAATCGATACATCACGGGGGTCAGTCTTGACGTCGCTGGCGGCGCGCACCTCGGGATGGGCTCGTAAGACTGGAGGAGCGGCGATGCTTCGTGCCATCGCTGAAGTTGAACCTCGACCACCCAGAGGCGGGGGATGAAGTGCGTATTCGCATCGGCCCGCCGACGATAGCGCGCTAAGACGTACGGTTGGCGCGAGCGAGCGTCATCGGGATGTGCGGGATGCCGTCTTCCTCATACGGACTGCCGGAGCGGAGGAATCCGAACCGCCCGTACCAGTGCTCGAGTTGTGTCTGCGCGTCGAGGGCGATGGGAAGACCGGGCGATCGCTCCCGGCATCGCGCGATCGCAGCCCGCATGAGCTCGGCGGCGTATCCGCGTCCGCGGGCCGACTCAGCGGTGGCCACTCGCCCGATCCGCATCGCGGCGTCGTCCCGGAGGATTCGGAGGGTTGCCACGACTGCGCCGGCTTCCTCGCACCAGAGGAGCTCAGCGCCGGGTTCGATGTCGCGCCCGTCCACTTCTGCGTAGGCAGCTTTCTGTTCGACGACGAAGACGCTCACGCGCAGCCAGAGGATTCGGTACAGGGTGAGGGGATCGATCTCGGACACGGCGGCGCGGCGGAATTCAGGCACCTCTCGACCGTATCGCGCTGGCACGGGCGCGCAGCGCGTAGGCTCCTTGAAATGGGGAGACGAGGACATCGCTTGAGTGGCGATCGGCTGATCAACGTGCGCAGCGTCGCACGTTGGACCCTCGCCGCCGCACTCTCGATGACAGGCGTCGGGCACCTCACCTGGGGCAGACGCGGGTTCCGCATCACTGTCCCCGATTGGGCGACCCGAGTCCTGCGCCTCGACAAGGACGCGATCGTCGTCGCGTCAGGGGTCGTGGAGCTCGCGCTCGCGGGAGCGCTGGTGGCGCTTCCGAAGGAGCGTACGCGCGTCGGCTGGGCGGTCGCGGCGTTCTTCGTCGCCGTCTTCCCCGGCAACGTGCACCAGTGGCGCACCGGACGCTCGGCGCCGCTGCTCGACACCGATGGCCGGCGGCTCTTCCGGCTGTTCCTCCAGCCACTTCTCGTCCTCTGGGCGCTGTGGAGCACCAGCGCGCCGTCCGGACGCCGCTGACATCGGAACCACCCGCGCGATACGGTGTGGTCATGAAGACCGTGCCGTTCGCCACCGCCACCGCTCCTGCCGTCATCGCAGGGATGATGCGCATCAAGGACAAGGAAGACGCCCAGATCCGTGAGCTCTACGGATCCGCCCGCGACGCAGGCATCGACTTCTTCGACCACGCCGACATCTACGGCGGACGGATGCACGCCTGCGAGGAGCGCTTCGCTGAGGCTCTCGCCCTGTCGCCGGCAGAACGCGATGAGATCACCATCCAGACGAAGTGCGGGATCGTCCCGCAGGACGGCACGTTCGACTTCTCCTACGAGCGCATCCTGCGCCAGGTCGACGGATCGCTCCGGGCGCTGAACACCGACCGGATCGACGTACTCCTGCTGCACCGCCCCGACGCCCTCGTCGAGCCGCAGGAAGTGGCTCGTGCGTTCGACGAACTCGAGGCGTCCGGAAAGGTACGCGCGTTCGGCGTCTCCAATCACACCCCTCGCCAGATCGACCTGCTGCGCACAGCGGTGAAACAGCCGCTGGTGGCGAACCAGCTTCAGCTTTCGCTCACCCAGGCGCCGATCATCGCACAGGGCATCGCCGCGAACATGGGCGGCACGGATCAGGCCGTCACTCGGGACGGGGGAGGCGTCCTGGAGTACTGCCGCATCAACGGCATCACCGTCCAGGCGTGGTCACCGATGCAGGCGGCGGCCGGAGCGGGCACGTTCGTCGGGAACCCGGACTACGCCGAGCTGAACGATGTCCTCGATCGGCTCGCCGATCTTCACGGTGTCACACCCACAGGCATCGCGGTCGCCTGGATCACACGACATCCCGCGAACATGCAGGTCGTGATGGGCACCACCACGCCGGAGCGCCTCGTGGCGGCAGCGGCAGGCTCCGATGTCGTGCTCACGCGCCCCGAGTGGTACGAGCTGTTCCGCGCCGCCGGGCACATCGTCCCGTGAGACTCATCCCGGCCGCATCAAGCGCCACCGCCGCGGCGCGGTAGGCTGGGTACGGCAATCACAACAGGAGGCAGCCGTGATCATCAGCTTCATCGTCTACTTGGTGCTCTTCGTGGGCGGCATCGTGCTGATGGGCCTCTCGCACGGCCTTCCTGACTTCCAGGCGCTCGTCTTCTGCGCCGGGCTCGCCGCGTTCTGCCTCTCCATGGCATGGATCATGCGCGCAGGACGCAGCGGCGCCACCCGCCGCTCGAACAACTGGGATGGCGGCCCCTCGGCCTCCTGAGCGGGCTCAGGCCCTCTTCGCGAGCCGTGCCTCGAGGTTCGCCTTCACGGCCGGCCACTCCGGTTCGATGATGGAGAACTCCACGGAGTCGCGCAACGCGCCGTTGCGGTAGCGCGAGATCGCGCGCATCACGCCGTCCTGCTTGGCGCCGAGGCGTTCGATCGCCGCGCGGGACTGGAAGTTCACCCACTGCGTCGTCAGTCCCACGCGGAACACGCCCAGCGTCTCGAAGGCATGGGTGAGCAGCAGCAGTTTCGATTCGGCGTTGGTGCCGGTGCCGTGGGCCGACGGCCGATTCCAGGTGTAGCCGATGTGCAGTCGCGGCACCTCGCCGACCAGGTCGTAGTACGTCGTCATTCCGATCACGCGGCCGGATGCGTCGACGGCGGTGAACGGTACCATCTCGCCGTTCTCCGCCAGTGCCAGCCGGCGGTCGATCTCGGCGGCCACTTCATCAGGGGCGGGCACCGAGGTGTACCAGGCGGTCTGCCAGAGGTCCTTCTCCTGCACCGCCTCCACGAGGGCGTCGTGGTGCGAACGATCCAATGGCTGCAGTTCGACCAGTCGTCCGGTCAGGGTCACGGGGCCGGGCGTGTTGCGAAACTCCATGGCGACAGTCTATGAGCGACAGCTAGGGTGAAAGCATGCCGTTCCTCTCGATCCTCATCATCGCGCTGATGATCGGCGCTCTGATCGACGTGATCACGCGCGACGACTCGCAGGTGAAGTATCTGCCGAAGATGGTCTGGGTCATCATCGTCATCCTGCTGCCGCTCATCGGCAGCGCCCTCTGGTTCGCTCTCGGTCGCGAGTATTCCGGTGGTGGCATATCGATGCCGCGCATGCCGCAGCGTGCTTCGCGTCAGAGCGGTCAGGCGACGCCTCCGGCCCCGTCGTGGTCATCGCCTGCCGAGACCCGCACGACCGAGCAGCAGATCGCCGACCTCGACCGGGAGATCCAGGAGTGGGAACTTCGCCAGCAGATCGAGGCGCGTAAGCGCGAGCACGGCGAACCGGACACGGCGTGACCGGCGTCCGGCGCGCCGTCCTCGGCGGGGGAAGCGGTGCGCTCGGCAGTGCGCTCGCTCGCGCTCTCACCGCCGACGGATACGACGTGCGGGTGATCGGCCGGACCGCCCCCGACGCGCGGTGGGACGACCCCGACGGCATCCTGCGTCTCGTCGACGGCGCGGAGCTCGTGATCGGCCTCGCCGGAAAGTCGGTGAACGCCCGCTACACCGACGCCAACCGGGACGAGATCCTGCGCTCACGTGTGGACACCACCCGCGCTCTGAACGAGGCGATCGCGCGTGCCGAGCATCCGCCGCTCGTGTGGATGAACGCGAGCACGGCGACACTGTACCGCTACGCCCTCGATCGCGCGCAGACCGAGCAGGACACCGACTTCGACACCGGATTCTCGCCCGATGTCGGACGCAACTGGGAGGCCGAGCTCTTCCGCGGCGACCTGCCAGACACACGACGCATCGCGCTGCGCACCACGATCGTGCTCGGTGAGGGTCCGGTCGGCGACGTGCTCTTCCGCCTCGCCCGGTTCGGGATCGGCGGCCCGCAGCACGACGGATGGTGGTTCCCTCACCGTCGCTATCGCGGAATCGGTCCGCATCCGACGCAGCCTCGGCAGTCGGGCGTCCGCTCCCACGGGCGGCAGCGTTTCAGCTGGATCCACGTCGACGACTTCGTCGGCGCGATCCGGTTCCTCCTCGATCACCCCGAGATCGACGGGCCGGTCAACATGGCGGCGCCCGGTGCGGTGGAGAACCGCGAGCTCATGGCCGCCCTGCGCCGCGCCGTCGGCATGCCGTTCGGGCTGCCGGCATGGCGCTTCATGCTCGAACCGGCGATGTGGGTGCTGCGCACCGAGTCCGAGCTGATCCTCAAGAGCCGCTGGGTCGCGCCGGGTGTGCTGACTGAGGCCGGCTACGAGTTCGCGCATCCCGAACTCGACGAAGCCCTCCGCGACATCCGCGCCCGGCGCGTCAACTGAGAGAGTCGTGGACCGCTGCTTCGAGCGTCGGGTGGGCGAACTCGAATCCGGCAGCCGAGAGCGTCTCCGGCAGCACCCACCTGCTCTTGAGGATCAGCTCGGTCTCGGTACGGATGCCGATGGCACCGAGTTCCAGCATCCATCTGGGCATCGGCGGACCGAATCGCACGCCGAGAACGTCTCGCACGGTCGCCATGAACGTGGCGTTGTCCACGGGATGCGGCGAAGCCGCGTTGATGGGACCCTCCAACTCGGGATGTTCCTCGACGAAGTCGATGATCCGAGAGATGTCGTCCAGATGCACCCAGCTGAACTTCTGCCGCCCGCGCTGCGCACCCGGCAGATGCGCCGTCCCGGCAGCCCGGCGGCCTCTGGGCGCCGGCCACCAGCCGTCGTGCTGCGCGCCGCCCAACCCCATCCGGGCGAGTCTCTTCAGCGGGCCGAGCACCCCGCCATGGCCCAGCACTATCGTGCTTCGGAGCGCGACGCGGCGCGTCCGCGGCAGGACATCGGCGAACAGCGCCTTCTCCCACGCCTTCGCGACCTCGACCGAGAACCCGGTTCCGATCTCTCCGCTCGACTCCGTCATAGGACGATCTTCGGCGTGACGGTAGATCGTGGCGGTCGACGAGTTCACCCAGAGTCGCGGCGGGGATGCCGCTTTCGCGATCGCCGCGCTGAGCGACGCGGTCGTCGCCAGGCGGGAGCGGAAGATCTCGGCCCGGTTCTCCGGCGTGTAGCGGCAGTTCACGCTCTTGCCCGCCAGCCCGATCACGAGATCGGCGCCGTCCACCGCCCGAGCTATGCCGGCGTGATCGTCCCAACCGAGGTCAGCGCCGGAACGGGAGATCGTCACGACCTCTCGGCCCTCGGCGCGATACCTGGATTCGAGATGGCGTCCCATGAAGCCGGACGATCCGCCGATCACGACTCTGCCGGTGTTCATCGGATTCGTCCTGCTCAGGGCTCGCGCAGCCGCACCAGCCGTTCGTGCCCGGTCTCCTCGAGCTCCGTGATCTCGTCGCGGGATTTCAGGAAGTCGGAGAACGAGCGGTAGCCGAGGGCCTTCTCGCTGAACGACGGATCCATGCGTCGCATGTGCGTCTTCACCGCAGAGCTGTGCAGCCACTCGTCGGCGTCCGCCTTGTCATGGCCGAGGCGCAGGGCGCGCTCGAGCAGCAGCGTCGCCTCGTCCTGCTCGGTGAGCGCCGTGGGCTCCTGCTCGGCGATCACTTCGGGTTCGGATGGCTTGGCCGCCTTCTTGGCGCGCGTCCGCGGGGCCTTGGCCTTCGCCGGTGCCTCCGCCTCGGCATCCGCGTCGACGTCCGCCTTCGGCGTCACGGCGACCGGTTCCGCCTTGGCCGCGACCTTCTTGGCCGCGGGGCGCACGACGCCGGGCAGCGAATCGTACGACTCGAACTCATCGCACGCGGCGGCCAGCGACTTCGCGGTCGAGCCGGCCACGCCCACGCCGATCACGTAGCGCCCCAGCCGCTTGCAGCGCTGTGCGAGCGGCACGTAGTCGCTGTCACCCGCGACGAGCACCACGTGGGTCAGGTCGGAGAGGCGGAACATGTCTTCCACGGCATCCACGGCGAGGCGGATGTCGGCGCCGTTCTTGGCGTACGCAGCGGCGGGGAAAAGCTGCACGAGGTCGACCGCGCGCGCCACGAGCTGCGAACGGTACTCGGCGTTGACGGGGGAGGACCAGTCGGCGTAGGCGCGGGTGAGCACCAGCGTGCCGAACGACGCGGCGTAGTCGATGATCGCCCCGACCTCGATCATCGCAGCCTTCAGCCGTTCGACGACCTCTGGGTCGTGCGGATTCTCCGCGATGCGCTGACGATCCTTGCCGTAGGCGTTGCGGCCGTGGACGCGGTCGTACCAGGAGATGACGATGTTGTCGAAGTCGAGATAGACGGCGACGCGAGGATCCTGGGTGTCAGCCATGGTCGCGCTCCTCACCGGGGTAGCTCACGCCGATCTGGGAGCGGATCTCGTCGAGCGTGCCCATGATGGCCACGCTCTCCGCGATGGGGAGAACGTCGCCGGCGAAGTTGCCCTCGCTCACGAGCCGTTCGGCGGCGAACGCCTGGTACTGCATGCCGCGTCCCTCGACCTCGGAGGTGTAGGTCTCGCGCACCGTGCCGTCCGGTGCGACCACGCGGAAGGTCGTCGGCGTGTACCAGACCCGGTCGATGTCGATCCGCGCCTCGGTGCCGATGATGGATGCGGCATTGGGGCCGGCCGCTCTGGACGACGACAGGCTCGTGGAGACCGCGCCCCCCTCGTGCGTCATGATCGTCGCGACCTCGGAGTCGGCGCCGGTCTCGACGAGCCGTGCGGTGGCCTGGATGCTCGTCGGTGCACCGAGGACGTCCCAGATGAACGAGATCGGGTAGATGCCGAGATCGAGCAGGGCACCGCCGCCGAGCTTCAGGTCGTTGAGGCGATGCGCGGGGTCGGAGCTGATCAGCTGCGTGTGATCCGCGGTGACGGCGCGGACCTCGCCCAGCGCGCCCTCCGCGAGGATCTCACGGATGCGCACCATGTGCGGCAGGTAGCGCGTCCACATCGCCTCCATCGCCAGCAGGCCGCGTTCGGCCGCGATGCGCTGCAGATCCTCGGCCTCGGCGCGATTGACGGTGAACGCCTTCTCCACGAGCACGTGCTTGCCGTTCTCGAGGGCGAGCTTCGCCCCTGCGTGATGCATCGGATGCGGCGTGGAGACGTAGATGATGTCGACGTCGGGATCCGCGACGAGATCCTCGTACGTGGCGTGCACGTGCGGGATGTCGAATTTCGCGGCGAAAGCGTCGGCGGAGGACTGCGAACGCGAGCCGACGGCGACGAGATCACGCCCGGCGGTGCGCAGATCGGAGGCGAAGGCGGACGCGATGCCGCCGGTTGCGAGGATTCCCCAGCGAAGACCAGTCATGTTCTCAGCGTAGAGCAGTCGCGAGCGCCTCCTGCGGGACGAGCGGGAAGACCTGCTCGGCGATGCGGTCGAGTTCTTCATCCAGCGGCGACGCCTGGATCAGCAGCAGCGTGATGCCGGCCTCGGCGTAGTCGTTGATGCGTTCGGCGACCTGTTCGGCCGTGCCGACGAGGTTCGGGCGCAGCCCGCGCGTGCCGACCGAGTACTCCCGGCGACTGAGCTCGAGCGACAGGTTCGAATGACGGGTGAACTCCTCGAAGGATGCGTAGCCGGGCGAGTCGGGATCCACCGTCGTGATCCGGTCGAGCTCGCGCTGCGCCTCCGCCTCGGTGTCGCGCACGATGACGTACGCCGGCATCCCGAACTCGGCGATAGGACGACCATGGATCCGCTCCGAGCGGGCGTTCATGTCCGCGACGTTGCTGCGCACCTCGTCGAGCGTTCCGCCGTGCATGACGTACGCGTCGGCGAAGTCGGCGATGGCTTCGCGTCCGGAATCGCTCTCACCGCCGGCGAAGACCACGGGGTGCACCTGCGGCTTCGGCTCGACGATCGTGCCCTCGAACTCGTAGTGATCGCCCGCGTACGAGAACGGCGTCTGCTCCCACAGCCCGTTCAGAACCTCGACGAACTCCTTCGCCTGCGTGTACCGCTCGTCGTGCGCGGGGAAGTTGCCGCCGAACTGCCGGGCCTCCTCTGCCCACCACGCGGCCACGACGTTCAACGACACCCGCCCCGGCGCGATGCTGTCGAGCGTGCTGACCGTCTTCGCGAGCACCGCTGGCAGGTGGAAGCCGGGGCGTACGGCCGTCATGACCCGCAGGCGATCCGTGACCGCGAGGATCGCGGCCGACAGCGACCACGCCTCGAGGCTCGGCGCCTCGACGCCCTTGCGATCGTTGAGGTACAACTCCGGCACGAGCGTGGTGTGGAAGCCGAGCCGGTCGGCCTTCACCGAGACCTCGCGGATGTGCTCCCACGTCGCGGCCATCCGCCCCTCGTCCGTGACGTTGCGCAGGAATCCGCCGTATACGGGTGTCCAGTATCCGAGATTGATGCTCATGATGTCTCCTGGTCGGGTGCGCCGCGTGGCGCTGCGGGTGAGGGCGATGCTCAGATGCGCGCGAGCGCGCTGTCGAGGTCTGCGATGAGGTCGCCGGGATCCTCCAGCCCGGCACTCAGCCGGATCGTGTTCAGCGAGATGCCTGCCGCGGCGCGCTGGTGCGCGTTCAGGTGGGAATGGGTCATGGATGCCGGGTGCGAGACGAGGCTGCGCGCATCGCCGATGTTCGCCACCAGGCGGAAGACCTCGAGGGAATCGACCACTTGCGCGACGCGGGTCTGGGCGCCGGAATCCTCGACACCCGCGAGATCGAACGAGAGCACGGAGGGTACGCCCCGCGGCAGGTAGCGTTCGGCGAGCGCGTGCCAGCGGTTGCCGGCGAGGCCGGGGTGGTGGACGGTGGCCACCTTCGGATTCTGCGACAGGTGCTCGGCGATCGTCAACGCCGTCGCGCTCTGACGCGCCACCCTCAGATCGAGCGTCTCGATGCCCTGCAGGATCTGCCACGCGTTGAACGGTGAGAGGGACGGCCCGAGATCGTGCACGTACTTGGACTTCACCAGCGCGGCGAAGGCCTGGCCGATCCCGAAGCGCTCCCAGAGCACAAGCTCGCCGAACCGCGGATACGGAGCCGTGAACTGCGGCCATCGCTCGGGCTGCGCGCCGAAGTCGAACGAGCCCTGATCCACGACGACACCACCGAGCGATGTGCCGTGGCCGGAGAGGAACTTGGTCGCGGAGTGCACGACGAAGTCGGCGCCGTGCTCGCCGGGCCGGATCAGGTACGGCGTCCCCACCGTGTTGTCGATCACGAGCGGTACGCCCGCCGCGTGGGCGATGTCGGCGACGAGGCGGAAGTCGAGCACCTGGGCGATCGGATTCGCGACCGATTCCGCGAAAAGTGCACGGGTGGTCGGGCGGATCGCGGCCCGCCACGCCTCCGCGTCGTCCTGGTCGACGAACGTCACCGCGATGCCGAAGTCGTCGAACGTGTCCTGGAAGAGGTCGACGGTGCCGCCGTACAACTGGTTCGCCGAGACGATGTGTCCGCCGCGGCCGGCGAGTGCCATCAGCGTGACCGCGACAGCCGCCTGGCCGGAGGCGACGGCGACGGCTGATGATCCGCCCTCCAGTGCGGCGACGCGCTCTTCGAGCACCTGCTGGGTGGGGCTGGCGTTGCGGCTGTACAGGTTCCCGGCCCGGCGCAGCGCGAACAGGTCGGCGGCGTCGGCGAGCGAGGCGAACTCGTAGGCGGCGGTCTGATAGATCGGCGGAACCGCGCTGTTCTGGGGGACTCCGGCGGTGTAACCGCCCTGCACCTGCTGCGTCGAGAAAGCGGTCATGCGGCGGCTGCCCCCACCGTGTGCCGCACGACAGGGGCGTGCACGTCGCCGCTGCGCAGCCGCTCGAGCCAGAGCACGACGGATGCCGCGACGCTGCGATGCGACTGGTCGTTCAGCGCGTCGTGCAGGCCGTCGACGGTCTCGATCAGTTCGAGATCGGGCACCGCGCTCAGCAGCGCGCCGGCCTCGGCGATGGGGGAGACCGCGTCTGCGGATCCGTGGAACGCGAGGACGGGCACGGCGATCGCCGCGAGGTCGGGTGCGGCCGGCGTCCGTTCGACGCTCGCGCTGGCAGTGCGCGATTCGGCCGTGCCGAGCACGCCGAGATGGACGGGGCACGCGGTGCGCTGCTCGTCGGTCGGCTCACCGGTGCCGTCGACCTCGACCGGTGTGCCGGCGATGATCGCACCGTCGGGCGTCTCTCCCTGGGAGAGCACCCGCAGGACGGCCGCCGCGCCCGTGTCGGAGCCGACCAGGACCGTCGGCACGTCGTCGATGCCGGCGAGCCAGGCCGCTGCGGCGTCAGCGTCCGCTTCGAACACGGCCACGGTGTAGCCGTCGGCGCTGATGCGCCTCCCGAAACGCTCGTACACGGGTGCGCGCTCGCCGCGGCCCGGGACGACGGCGAGGACGCCGCGCACGCGGGCAGGGGGCGTCCAGATGGCTGCGGGGGAACTCGTGGTCATGCGTCCATAGTGAGCGCTGATCAGGTGCGCACGACACGCATGTGTCGAACTGTTGCAGTCTGTGTCGTCCCGCATCGGTGCTGCTGGTTCGCGGTTGCGTGGCCTTCTACTTTCACATCCATGACTTCACGACACCCCTTCGCGTCACTTGCCGCTCTCAGCGTCGCAGCCCTCGCGTTCACCGGATGCGCCGCGTCTCAGGCGCCGGCCGACGACAGCAGCGGTACCAGCTCGCTCACCTGGGGGTGGCGCCTGCCCACCAGCTGGGACCCGGTGACATCGACCGCCGGCTGGGACACGCATGCGCTGGCGCTCGTGTACGACGGGCTCACGCAGCTCGACACCGAGGGCGAGCCCGTACCGGGACTGGCCGAGTCGTGGGAGTACAACGCGGAGGGCACAGCGATCACCTTCCACCTGCGCGAAGACGCCGCCTTCAGCGACGGCACACCGGTGACGGCCGAGGCCGTGAAGAGCAACCTCGAGCGCGGGCGAGACCAGGAGAACTCCACTCTGGCCGGACAGCTGCGCATCGTCACGGGAATCGACGTCGTCGACGAGCGCACCGTGACGGTGCATCTCGACCAGGCCGACTATCAGGTGCCGTACCTGTTCGCTGGCAAGACCGGATTCATCGTGAACCCGGCGGCCTTCGACGACGTCACCACTCTCGCCACCCAGCCGGAGGGCGCCGGTCCGTTCGCGTTGACCGAGTACGTGCCCAACGCGCACGCGACGCTCGAGAAGAACGACGAGTACTGGAACGCCGACCACATCTTCATCGACGACCTGTCCGTCGTCCCGGTCGCAGACGACGCGACGGCGGTCGCCGGTGTGAACACCGGGCAGTGGGATGTCGCGATCATCCCCGCATCGCAGGCCGAGGCCGCGGAATCCGCCGGTCTCGATGTCGAGGAGATCAAGGCGCTCACCGTCAGGGCCCTGGATGTGAACGGCACGGTGGCGCCGTTCGATGACCAGAGGGTACTGCAGGCGATCAGTCATGCCACCGATCGTCAGGCGCTGATCGATTCCACATACTTCGGGCACGGTACCGCGAACTGGCAGCCTTTCCCGGACGGCTATGTCGCGCACAGCGAGGAGCTGGACGACCTCTACCCGCACGATGTCGACGCCGCGCAGGAGCTCCTCGCCGAGGCGGGCTACCCGGACGGCGTCGACATCACGCTCACCCTCGGTGAGGATGACACGGCGCTCGCCGAGCTGCTGCAGGCGCAGTGGGCCGAAGCGGGCATCCGCGTCACCCTGAACGTGCAGGCGGCGGCCGCGATCTCGCAGAACTACGTGCAGCGCACGTTCCCGTTCGTGCTCGACAGCTACTCGGGGCGGCAGTCACCGCTGCAGGCGCTCGAGGTGCTGTACGGCCCGGAGGGGCTGATGAACCTCGGTCGCCAGACGCCGGCCGAACTCACGGCCGCGATCGACAAGGCACGCGCCACGCCGACGGATGACCCCGCATACGCGGAGACCATCCAGGACGCCGTCGAGGTGGGAGTGAAGCTGCAGCCGAACACCTTCCTGTTCAGCTGGCCGCGCATCCTCATCCACCCCGACGACATCACCGGCATCCAGCACTGGCTCGACGTGCAGCGCTGGGAAGACGTGAAGGTCGAGGGCTGAGACGTGACGACGACCGTGACCGCCGAGGCGCCGCCAGCGCCCGAGATCGAGGACGTGCTGAGTGTGCGTCGCGCGTGGCCCGCGCTGCGCACTGTGCTCGCCACCCTCGGCACGGCGGCCACGGTCTTCGTGCTCGCCACCTTCGCGACCTTCGCGCTGGGAGCGGCGAGCGGATCCAACCCCGCGGCCGTCGCTCTGGGCGAGGTCGCCACGCAGGAGGACATCGACCGCCTGAACCACGTCTTCGGGCTCGACCGTCCGTTCCTGGTGCGCTACTTCGACTGGATCTCCGGCGCCGTCACCGGCGATCTCGGGGCGAGCTGGTTCACGACCATACCCGTGGCGGACAGCATCGCGCAGGCGTTCCCGGTGAGCCTGTCGATCGCCGTCGGGGCGATCCTGCTGGCGCTGCTGTTCGGTTTCGCAGGGGGTCTGCTCGCCGCTGTGAACCGCGGCGGCCCGGTCGATCGCGCCGTGACCCTGCTGACCACTGTGTCCGCGACCGTCCCGGCGTTCGTCGCGGCGATCGCGCTCATCCTGCTGTTCGCCTACGCCATTCCGATCTTCCCCGTCGCGGGCTACGTGCCGCCGGAGAGGGATCTGGGCGGCTGGCTGCTCTGCCTCGTGCTGCCGGCCCTCGCATTGAGCCTGGACGCCGGGGCCGACATCGCCAGGCAACTGCGCACATCGCTCGTGGGCACGCTCAACGAGAACTTCATCATCGGCGCACGGGTGCACGGTCTCAGCCCGGGCCGGATCGTGCTCAGGCACGCGCTGCCCATCGCGTCGACCCCCGCGTTGTCGGTGCTCGGTGTGCATGCGCCCCGACTCGTCGGCGGAGCGGTCATCACCGAGGTGATCTTCGGGATGCCGGGACTCGGTCAGCTCGCCAACCGCGCGGCGCTGCAGGGCGACATCCCCGTCGTCCAGGGCGTGCTGCTCATCACGATCGCCATGGTCGTCGTCATCGGCGTGATCATCAACCTCGTCATCGCCCGCACCGGCGGTACGGATCGGAGTGCCGCATGAACGCCCTGGCCCGCCTGTGGGCGGCCGGATGGACAGTGCGCATAGCGATCCTCGTGATCGTGGGCGTCTTCGTGATCGCCATCGCCGGCCCGGTGCTCGCGCCATACGACCCACTCGGACAGGACACCGCGAGCGCGTTGCAGGATCCGTCGCCCGCTCACCTGCTCGGCACCGACTACCTCGGCCGCGATGTGCTCTCGCGGCTTCTCGCCGGAGCACCCGCCTCGCTGCTGAGCGCGTTCGGGGCGGCGGTCATCGGGCTCCTGATCGGTGCCGTGCCCGGTGCGCTCAGCGCGTTCGCACCGAGGATCGGCGAATGGCTCTCGCTGCGCGTCGTCGATGCCCTGCTGTCGTTGCCGTTCATCCTGTTCGCGATCGTGTTCGCCGCCCTGCTCGGCAACGGTCTCATCCAGGCGACACTGGCGATCGGCATCCTGATCGCGCCGAGCTTCTTCCGCATCGCGCGCGCTGCGACACTGCGGGTGCGCGATTCGCAGTACGTCGAGGCCGCCGCGTTCCTCGGCGGATCGGCGTGGTGGGTGCTGCGCCGGCACGTATGGCGTCAGGTCGCTCCGAACCTCGTCGTCGCATCGGTGTCGGCACTGGGCGGCGCGCTGCTCGCCGTCGCCTCGCTCACCTTCCTCGGCATCGGCGTGCAACCTCCTGCGCCCACCTGGGGCGGGATGCTGTCGAGCGATCTCGGCTACCTCGGCCAGCGGCCGTTCGGTCCGGTGGCGCCTGCACTCGCCATCATCATCACGGTCGGTGCGCTGAACCTGATCGCTGATGCATCCCGCGACGTACTCGGGGCTGATGCCGTGGTCACTCGCTCCGCACGCAAGGAGGCCACCCATGTCTGACGTGCGCATCAGCACCGCTCAGCCGGCGTCGTCGACCGTGCTCAACGAAGCGCTCCCACCCTCGTTCGACGAGAGCTCGCTGGTCAGACCGGCGGTCGCATCGGCGGAGAACCTGGTGATCGCGGCGTCCGACGGCACCGAACTCGTGCACGGCGTCTCGGTCGCCGTGCGCCCCGGGGAGGCGGTGGGAATCGTCGGCGAGTCCGGCAGTGGCAAGACGCTCACCTGCCGGGCGCTGCTCGGCATCCTTCCCGCAGGACTGTCGGTCACGGGCGGGGCTGTGCGCATCGGCGACCAGGATCTCACCCGTGCGTCCGAGAAGACCTGGCGGCGGCTGCGCGGCACTCACGTGGCCGCCGTCTTCCAGGACCCGGCGTCCTACCTCCATCCCGCGATCCCGGTCGGCCGGCAGCTCGAGGAGACCGTGCGCATCACCGCAGGGATTCCGAGGCGCCAGACGCGCGGGCGGGCGCGCGAACTCCTCGACGATCTCGGCATCCGCCGCGTCGATCTCGTGCTGCGTCAGCGGGTCGCCGAGCTCAGCGGGGGGATGCTGCAGCGCGTACTCATCGCGATGGCGCTCGCCGCGGATCCGGCCGTGCTCATCGCCGATGAGGCGACGACCGCGCTGGATGTCACCGTGCAGGCCGAACTGCTCGAGCTGCTGAAGCGGTTGCGGGTCGAGCGCGACCTCGCGCTCATCCTGGTCTCGCACGATCTCGCCGTCGTCTCGCAGATCTGCGAGCGGGTGCAGGTGTTCCGTGACGGAAAGGTCGTGGAGGCAGGGGCCACGTCGCGTGTGCTGCGTGCGCCGGGACACCCGTACACGCGCGAGCTGCTGTCCGCGCATGCCGCCTACGGACTGGAGAGGTATCTCGCATGAGCGGAGACGGATCGGTGCTCGAGCTCGACGAGGTCTCGGTCGACTACGGGCGGGTGCGCGTGCTCGACGGCGTCTCGCTGACGATCAGACCCGGCGAGGTCGTCGGCGTGGTCGGCGAGTCGGGTTCCGGCAAGACGACGCTCGCCCGCACCGTGCTGCGCGCCGTCGCGCCGGCCGAGGGGCGCGTGAGCGTGGCAGGGCGCGACGTCACCCGGGTACGCGGCGCGGCACTGCGCGCCTGGCGCCGCTCCGGCGCCGTGCAGTACGTGTTCCAGGACCCGCTGCGTTCGCTTGACCCGTCCGTCGCTGTCGCCGACTCGATCGTGGAGGGACTGCGGATCGCCAGGGTGCCCGCAGCGGATGCCGCGCGCCGCCGCGCCGCGGCTCTCGATGCCGTCGGGCTCGACGAGGACCTCATATCCCGGCTGCCGTCGGGACTCTCCGGCGGGCAGCGTCAGCGCGCAGCGATCGCCAGGGCGCTCGTCGTCGAGCCCCGGCTGCTCGTGCTCGACGAGCCGGTCAGCGCCCTGGATGCGGCGAGCCGCGACCGGGTCGTGCAGGCTCTCATCGCGTTGCGCGATCAGCGGGGGAGCGACCTGGCGATGCTCGTGATCTCGCATGACATCGGTTCGCTGGCGGCCATGAGCGACCGGCTGGTGGTGCTGAACCGCGGCCGCATCGTCGAGGACGGTCCGACCCGGCAGGTCGTAGCGCGTCCGGAGCACCCGTACACGAGACGTCTCATCGATTCCGTCCCCCTCATCCACACGCCATCCGCCAACCGCCCCTGAACACTGGAGCTGCAGACATGCCCATCGAAATCCTCGGAATGATCGCCACGACCGCAGGGTCGGAGTCGAAGGCGATCGCAGGACCCGTCGTCGACCCCGCCTACGTGCGCGAGTTCTCGCGTGCGCACGAGGAGGCCGGGTTCGACCGAGTGCTCATCGGCTACAGCGCGAGTTCGCCAGACGGCTTCGCCGTGGCGTCGGCGGCGCTGCACTCCACCGAGCGACTGAAGGTCCTGATCGCTCACCGGCCCGGCTTCGTGCCACCGACCATCGTCGCTCGCAAGCTCGCCACGCTCGACCATCTCACCGGCGGTGGTCGCGTGGCGATCCACCACATCACCGGCGGCAGCGAGGCCGACCAGCGTCGGGACGGCGACTACAGCGAGAAGCAGGATCGCTACCGTCGCACCGGCGAGTTCATCGATGTGCTCCGCAAGACCCTGACCGAGGACGAGCCATTCGACCACGACGGCGAATTCTACCGTGTCGAGGGCGCGTACTCGGCTGCGAAACCCGCGACGGATGCCGGGATCCCGATCTTCTTCGGCGGGCTGTCGGACGGCGCGGTCGAGGTCGGGGCGAAGAACGCGGACGTCTACATGCTGTTCGGCGAGCCGCTCGCCGAGGTGGCGGAGCACATCCGCACGATCCGCGCAGCCGCGGCGAAGGAGGGCCGGACGATCGAGTTCAGCCTCTCCACTCGCCCGATCGTCGCCGACACCGAGGACGACGCATGGGCGAAGGCCGACCGCATCTACGCCGAGACGGAGGAGCTGATCGCGTCGCAGAAGGACGGGAACACGCTGTCGTTCGCCCGCTCACGCGGTGCGGAGCGCAACGCAGTGTCGGCCGACCGTCTGCAGCAGATCGCGAAGCGCGGTGACGTGCACGATGAGCGGCTGTGGACCGGGATCACGCGGCTCACCGGCCCCTCGGGCAACTCGACGGCGCCGGTGGGCACACCGGAGCAGGTCGCCGAGGCGCTGCTGAAGTACTACGACCTTGGCGTCACGCGATTCCTGATCCGCGGCTTCGATCCGCTCGGTGACGTGCGCGACTGGGGAAAGGAGCTTGTCCCTCTGCTGCGCGAGGGGGCACGTCTTCGCGACGAGCAGAGGGCGGCGGCCTGAGTCGTCGGAGCACGTCGCCTACGGCACCAGCGTGATCTTGCCCCGGGCGGCGTGCGCCTCGACGAGCTCGTGCGCCTGGGGCGCCTCCGAGAGGGGCAGTTCGGCGCCGAGCTCGACCTGGAAGTCGCCCGCCGCGATCAGGGCGATCGCGACGTCGACGCCTTCGTGGCGCCAGGCGAGCTCCTGCTCGGTCAGAGGGGTGGGCGCGCCGCCGCTGAAGGCGCGGATGCCGAGCTTCTCGGCATCCGGTCCGCGGACGATCGTCGCGATGCGATCGCGGTCGGAGATCAACTCCTTCGACACCTCGATCGCCTCGTCGGTGCCGATGCAGTCCAGCGCGACGGTCACGCCCGCGGGAGCGGCTGCGCGGACTCGATCGGCCAGGCCGTCGCCGTATGCGACGGGGATCGCACCGAGCTCGCGCAGCTGGTCGTGACGTGCGGGGCTGCCGGTGGCGATCACGGTGGCGCCCCATGCGACGGCGAACTGGATGGCGGCCTGTCCGACCGCGCCGGATCCGGCGTGGATGAGCAGCGTGTCGCCGTCGCCGACGGCCAGCGAGCGCAGGCACTGGTAGGCCGTTCCCACCGGGATGCTGAGAGCCGCGCCCTCGGCGGCGGTGACGGCATCCGGAAGACGGAAGAGATGGGCGACCGGCACGACCAGATGGGTCGCGTACGTGCCGACCGTGTCACCGATCGCGACCCTGTCGTCGACCGCGAACTCGGTCACTCCCTCGCCGACGGAGTCGATCACACCGGCACCGTCCAGACCGACGCGGCGCGGTTCGGTGATCGGCGGCATCGGGCGCTTCCCACTGCGCCGTTTCGCATCCAGCGGATTCACACCCGCTGCCTCGATCCGCACCACGACCTCGCCGGGACCGGCGACAGGATCGGGGATCTCCACGAGGTGGAGGACGTCAGGTGAGCCGATTTCGGTGTGAACGATCGCGCGAGCCATGCCGCCAGGCTACCCGCAATGACTCAGGCGGTCAGCCATCCCGGTCAGCGGGCAGACAGCAGCTTCTGGATGCGCTGCGGCGAGACCGGTTGCGCGGTGCCGAGGCGCTGTGCGAACACGCTGATCCGGTACTCCTCCAGCAGCCAGCGCGCCTCCACCAGTGCGGGAGCGGCGTCTGCGGCGAGCGGGATGGTGCCCCCGGCATCCTCGAACGCCTTGGACACGCGCTCGAACTCGGTCATCCGGGCGCGATCCTTGCCCGGCTCGTTCGACAGCGTCTTGAGCCGATCGAGCATGCCGTCGAGGTACCGGGGAAGGTGCGCGAGGCGCTCGGCGCCGGTCGCCGAGATGAACCCGGGATGCAGCAGTCCGTTCAGTTGGGATCGGATGTCGTTCAGCGGGCCGAGCAGCGCGAGCGAGTTCTCCGATTTGATGCCGCGCTCGACATCGCGGGACTTCGTGAGGATGCGTGCGACGAGAGAGACTGTGGCGAACAGCTGGTCCACGAGGATCGCGTTGACGGCGTCGCGCGTCGTGGTGAACTGCGCTTCGGTGCGGATCGGGTGGGCGGGCAGGGTCGCCCTCACCACGGCGGCCCTGGCATCTTCGATCAGCGCGGAGGCGGACGAGTACGGCGATGCCGCGAGGGCGAGCTTCTCCTGCGAGGTGAGGTGCTCCTGCACATAGGACGCCGGAGAGGGCACATTCAGCAGTACGAGGCGCAGCACCCCGTCTCGAGTGGCCGCATCTGCGGCGTCGGCCGTCGCTTCGACGCGCACAGAGACGCTCTTGCCCTTGTCGATGATCGCGGGATAGCCGCGTACAACGCCGCCTGCGACCTTCGTGTCGAGCACCTCGGGGAGGTCGCCGAAGGTCCAGTTCGTCAGACCGTCCTGCTCGATCGATCCTCGGACGGATGCCGCGGCCACCGCCTGTGCGTCGGGGCGACCTCGGCCCCTCTCGGGACGCGCGATCGAACGTGCGACGCTGGACCGGGCACGATCGGACAATGACCGCTGAAGCTCGCCGAGGTCTCGGGCAGAGCCTGCGACGCGGCCGCGCTCATCGACGGCGCGGAAGTTCATCCGCAGATGCCCCGGCACGCGCTCGTCGTCGAAGTCGGCGGCCGAGACCGGCTGATTCGCCAGCGGCTGGATCATCCGCGCCAGTGCCTCCTTCAGCGAACGGGGAGGGAGCCCGCCATGGTTCTCCGGTCCCTCCTCGGCGAGTTCCGCTCCGAATCTGTCGGCCCAGTCCGCTGCGGGCACGACGTGTCGGCGGATCGCCTTCGGCAGCGCGCGCAGCAGCGCGGTGACGAGGTCGGCGCGCAGTCCCGGCACCTGCCAGTCGAAGCCGCGATCCTCGATCTGGGCGAGCAGTGCGAGGGGGACGACGACGCTGACGCCGTCGTCCGGAGCCCCCGGCTCGAAGCGGTAGGCCAGCCCGAGCACCTGGTCGCCCTGCGTCCAGCGCGTGGGGAAGTCGTTCTGATCGGCCCGTTCGTCGTCTTCGATGAGGTCGCTCTCGCGCATGACGAGCAGCTTCGGCGTCTGCGACAGCGTCTCGCGCCACCACTTCTCGAACGAGCGCACGTCGAACACGTCGGAGGGGATCCGCTCGTCGTAGAAGCGGAACACCTCTTCATCGCCGGCGAGGATGTCGCGTCTGCGCTCGCGTTCCTCGAGCTTCTCGAGGCGCTTGCGCAGCTCGGCGTTGCTGCGCCAGAAGGCACTGACGCGCTTGTCGAGCCTGGTCGGATCCCACTCGCCTTCGACCAGCGCGTGCCGCACGAACATCTCACGGGACGCGGCGCGATCGATGCGGGCGAACTGCACGCGCCGGCGCGGGATGATCTCGACTCCGAACAGTGTGACCTTCTCGAACGCGACGGCGGCGCCGGCATCCTTCGACCAGTGCGGTTCGGACACCGAGCGCTTGGCGAGGTCGCCGGCGAGCGACTCGGCCCATGCAGGATCGATCGCGGCGACCGTGCGTGCGAAGGTGCGGGAGGTCTCGACGATCTCGGCGGACATCACGGCCGGCGGGCTCTGTTTGCGAAGGCCCGACCCGGGGAAGATCGAGAAGCGGATGCCGCGTGCGCCCCGGTACTCCGCGATCCGGCGCTTCGGGTCCTTCTGGGTCTTCGACTGCCCCTTCGGCGGTGTCTTGGTGTTCCGCTCGTCGAGGATGCCGATCTGCGAGAGAAGACCTGCGAGCAGGGCGCGATGGATGGCGTCGGGGTCGGCGGCGCCCTCGTTCTTCGACGTCGGAGGAGCTTTCACGAGCGAGCGCAGCTGGCGATGCACGTCGAACCACTCGCGGACACGCACGTAGTTGAGGTACTCCGAGCGGCACAGGCGCCGGAACGCGCTGGATCCGAGTTCTCGCTGCTGCTCGCGCAGGTGGTTCCACAGGTTCAGGGTCGCCAGGAAGTCGCTCGTCGGGTCGGTGAAGCGCGCGTGCATCCGTTCCGCAGCGTCGCGGACGCCCTGCGGCGCCTCCTGCGACGGGCGTTCGCGGACGTCCTGGATGGTGAGACCGGCGACGATCGCCAGCACGGGCTCTGCGACGCCGTTCTTCTGCGCCTCGAGCAGCATGCGGGCGAAGCGCGGGTCGATCGGCATCCGGGCGATGTCGCGGCCGATGCGGGTCAGCCGCGGGGTGTCGCGACCGAGGTCGACGGCGCCGAGCTCGGTGAGCAGGTCGAACGCAGCCTTGATGCCGCGCGAATCCGGTGGCGTGAGGAACGGGAACGCGGCGATGTCGCCGAACCCGAGCGAGAGCATCTGCAGCACGACCGAGGCGAGAGAGGTGCGCAGCACCTCGGGTTCGGTGAACTCCGCCCTCTTCTCGAAGTCGTCCTCGCCGTAGAGGCGGATGGCGATGCCGTCGCTCGTGCGGCCCGCACGCCCGGAGCGCTGGTTCGCCGACGCCTGCGAGATCGGCTCGATCGGCAGCCGCTGCACCTTCGAGCGGTTGCTGTACCGCGAGATGCGTGCGGTGCCGGTGTCGATGACGTACTTGATGCCGGGGACGGTGAGGCTCGTCTCCGCGACGTTCGTCGCGAGGATGACCCGGCGGCGAACGCCTGCGACGCGGCTCGGCTCGAACACCCGATGCTGCTCGGCTGCCGACAGCCTGCCGTACAGCGGGAGCACCTCGACGGGAGACCTGCTCGACGCATACGCGGCGCGCACGGCATCAGCGGCATCCCTGATCTCGGCTTCGCCGGGAAGGAACACGAGCACGTCGCCCTGCGCTTCGCGGTCGAGTTCGCGCAGCGCCGTGACGATCGCGGAGACCTCGTCCTCCGGCTCGCCCGCCGCATAACTCCGGAGATTCTTGCCGGATTGCGGTGTTTTCGGTGCGTTCGAGGCGCTGGAGCCCGAGTTCTCCGGAGTTGTGCCGGAGTCGGCGAGCGGCCGGAACCGAACTTCGACTGGATATGTGCGCCCTGACACTTCGATGATCGGCGCCGGAGTGCCGTTCGGCGCGGCGAAGTGCTTCGCGAAGCTCTCCGGATCGATCGTCGCCGAGGTGATGATGACCTTCAGGTCAGGGCGCTCGGGGAGGATGCGGGTGAGGTATCCGAGCAGGAAGTCGACGTTGAGGGAGCGTTCGTGCGCCTCGTCGATGATGATCGTGTCGTAACGGCGCAGCAGACGATCGCGGTGTATCTCGTTGAGCAGGATGCCGTCGGTCATCAGCGCGACCTTCGTCGCATCCGACACCTTGTCGGTGAAGCGCACCTTGTAGCCGACGGCTCCGCCGAGTTCGACGTGCAGCTCTTCAGCGATGCGCTCGGCGATCGTGCGGGCGGCCAGTCGGCGCGGCTGCGTGTGCGCGATGTTCGTGCGGCCGAGCTCGAGGCAGATCTTCGGCAGCTGGGTGGTCTTTCCCGATCCGGTCGCGCCGGCGACGACGACGACCTGGTTGTCGCGGATGGCGTCGGCGATCTCGTCCCTTGCGGCGCTGACGGGCAGCTCCGGGGGATAGGTGATCACGAGATCGGCAGAAGACATAGCCCTCCATCGTACGACGCGGGCACCACCCTCCGACTCGGCGTCACCACGGCAGCCCGAACCAGCCGTGCCTGCCAAGGATCGTCTCGTGGATCTCCCCGTCGGCGTTCATCACGTGCACGACCGAGCTCGCAGCATCCGTCCCGACTGCCGGCGCGATGCCGGTGAGATCGCGATCGGATACCAAGGCGAATGCGCCTGAGACGCTCCCGGCGGCGGACATGATCCGTCCATTCGGCGATCCTGCTCCCACCGGAGAGAGTCGGCCGAGCACCTCACCGGATGACGCGTCGACGACCCCGAGATCCGCTTCGCCGTCCATCAGGGCCAGACGGTGGGGGCCGTCTGCGCCGAGAGCCACGAACATCTCGTCCACGGTCTCCGGTTCGGGGAACACCTCCTCTTCCCAGACCGCGTCGGCGCAGGCATTCGGAAGCGGCTCTTCACGCACCATCCGCCCGAGAAGCGTCGCGTCGGCCGGCAGGCCCTCTCCGCCGATCTCCCCGTCGACGTGCCAGACGGCGCTCCATGCATCCGTCGTCACGTCGTCGTCATAACTGTGGCCCGTCCAGTTCAGGACGCAGCGCCAGGTCGAAGACGTCTCGGAATCCGCATCGTGCACTTCGAGGGATTGCAGATCCAGCACCCGGAGCGCCCCATCGTCCGAGCCCATGAAGAGGATCTCATCGGTGCCATCGCGATAGAGCATGCGCGAAAGGGGGCCGGTGGCATCGTCCAACTCCGGAATGTCCTCGTCCGTTGCGACGAGCGTGCCGTCGTCGATGGAGAAGATGTACATGGTGAACGTCGTACTCAGGAACACATATCGATCGTTCGCGGCGACCAGTCGGCGATCGGTGAGGAAGCCGTCGCTGCCGTTGACTTCGTGGATGCGCTCGTCCCAGACGGTGTCCCCGGTCTCGATGTCGATGGCGGTGATGCGCACTCCGCCGCTCTGATCGCCGAAGATGCCGGCCAGCAGGTTCGCGCCGTGGTCGTTGTACACCGTGACGGCAATCTCATGACCGTCGCGCTCGGCGATCACGATTCCGGCGTCCGCCCTCGCGTCGGTGTGGATGAACAGCGGAGTCGGGACGACGAACAGCACGCCGAGGGTACCCAGCACGAGCAGCGACACCAGGATCGTGGATATCCGCCACGGCTCACGCCGCCACCAGGCCGGTCTCGTTTCGATCGATCTCGTCATCGTGCACCTGCCTCTCCGGCATAGACGCTAGTGGATCGGTCTGCTCCCGATCACGGCTCCGGCGCGGCCGGCGGAGTTCTAGGCTGGGTGCATGACGATCCCCACTGTGACTCTCAACGACGGACATTCCATCCCGCAGCTCGGCTACGGCGTCTTCAAGGTGCCGCCGGCAGACACCGAGCGCACGGTCAGCGAGGCGCTCGAGATCGGCTATCGCCACATCGACACAGCGGCCATCTACGGCAACGAGGAAGGAGTAGGCGCGGCGATCGCGAAGAGCGGCATCGCTCGCGACGAGCTCTTCATCACCACGAAGCTCTGGAACGACCGTCATGACGGCGATGAGCCGAACGCCGCGATCGCCGAGAGCCTCGAGAAGCTGGGCCTCGAGCACGTCGATCTGTATCTCGTGCATTGGCCGACGCCCGCCAAGGACAACTACGTCCACGCGTTCGCGAAGCTCATCGAGCTGCGCGACGCCGGCCTCACACGCAGCATCGGCGTCTCGAACTTCCTCGCCGAGCACCTCGAGCGCGTGGTGAACGAGACCGGCGTGACGCCGGCCGTCGACCAGATCGAGCTGCACCCCGCATATCAGCAGCGCGAGACCGTCGCGTGGGCTCGGGACCACGGCATCCGCATCGAATCGTGGGGTCCGCTCGGACAGGGCAAGTACGACCTCTTCGGCACGCCGGCGGTCGCCGACGCCGCGGCAGCGCACGGTAAGACGCCGGCGCAGGTCGTGCTGGGCTGGCACCTGCAGAAGGGCACGATCGTGTTCCCGAAGTCGGTGCGCGCCGAGCGCCTGCGCGAGAACCTCGACGTCTTCGACTTCACTCTCACCGAAGCCGAGATCACGGCGATCGACGCTCTCGACCCGCTCGACGGATCGGGCCGAGTGGGCACGCACCCGAACGAATTCAACTGAGCGCCTGACGCTTACATGACGCCCCGTGTCGCTCCGTGCGCCACGGGGCGTCATCGTGGGTACGTTCTATGGCATGACCGCTCCCTATCGCATCGTCGCCGTCTCCGGCTCGCTCCACGAGCCCAGCAAGACGACCGCGCTTCTGCGTGCCATCGCCGCCGCGGGCGCCGAGCGCGCCGAGGTCGAGGTTCAGCTGATCGAGCTCACCGCCGTCGGTCCGGAACTCGCCGGAGCGCTGCGCCGCGATCGCCTGCCCGCGAGCGTCGAGGAGCAGCTGGTCGCGATCGAGCAGGCCGACCTGCTGATCGTCGGCAGCCCGGTCTACCGTGCCTCGTTCACCGGACTGTTCAAGCACCTGTTCGACTTCGTCGGCCAGTACGCGCTCGTCGGGAAGCCGGTGCTGCTGGCGGCGACGGGCGGGGGAGAGCGCCACGCGCTCATCATCGAACACCAGCTGCGGCCGCTGTTCGCGTTCTTCCAGGCGCTCACGCTGCCACTCGGCGTCTACGCCAGCGACACCGACTTCGACGGGTACGTGATCAACTCCGAGATCCTGCAGGCGCGCATCGCGCTCGCGGCCGAGCGCGCGCTCCCGCTCGTCGGATACGCGGCGTCGAGGACGACTGAGGCGCTCGTCGGCTGAAGACGGCTCGGGTCAGCGATCGAAGCGCCTGTCCGCTGAGCGCTGCACGGGCGTAGCGTGGCGCCATGACGAATCGTCTCGCCGACACGCTCAGTCCGTATCTGCGCTCGCATGCCGACAACCCGGTCGACTGGTTCCCGTGGGGCGCGGAAGCGTTCGCGGAGGCGCAGCGCCGGGACGTGCCGCTGCTGATCTCGATCGGCTATTCGACGTGCCACTGGTGCCATGTCATGGCACGGGAATCGTTCTCCGACCCGGAGACGGCGGCGCTCATCAACGACGGCTTCGTCGCAGTCAAGGTCGATCGGGAAGAGCATCCCGATGTCGACGGTGCGTACATGGCAGCGGCATCCGCGTTCACGCAGAACCTCGGTTGGCCGCTGACCGTCTTCACGACACCGCAGGGCCGCACGTTCTATGCGGGCACCTACTGGCCTCCTTCCGCGAGGGGCGGCATGCCCGGATTCAGCGACGTGCTCGCCGCGGTGCGAGAAGCCTGGACACTGCGCCGCGAGCAGGCGATCGAATCGGCGGATGCCGTGGCCGAGGCTCTGGTCAGCGCTGCCTCCGCGACACCGTCTCCGCTGCCGGCGACGGCGGGCCTCGCGGCGGCAGCGGCGACGATCGCGGCGCGTGAGGACTCGTCGTTCGGAGGTTTCGGCGGAGCGCCGAAGTTCCCGGTCGCGACGACGCTGCGGTTCCTGCAGAGTCCACTCGTGCGTCGTGAGGCGTCAGATGCGGCCGCCTCTGCGACGCGCGCGCTCGCCGCGATGGCGGCATCCGCTCTGCGCGACACCGACGGAGGCTTCTTCCGGTACGCGACGCAGCGCGATTGGACCGTTCCCCACTACGAGCGGATGCTGACGGACAACGCGCAACTGCTCGACGTGGCTGTCGCGGAGGGGGACTCCGTGACGGCCGAGGGCGTCGTCGGTTTCCTGCTCGAGGTCTTGCGGCGTGAGGGAGGCGGCTTCGGCGCAGCGCAGGACTCGGAGTCGTGGATCGACGGGCAGCGCAGCGAGGGCGGGTACTACCTCGCCTCGGACCGATCCGCACTCGCGCCGCCCGACGTCGACGGCAAGGTCATCACGGGGTGGAACGGTCTCGCGATCGGTGCCCTCGCGCGGGCGGGTGCTGCGCTCGGAGTTCCGGGATGGGTGGATGCGGCGGCTGCGGCGGCCACTTTCGTACTGGCGACCAACCGCTCGACGGAAGGGCGGCTCGTGAGGGCGTCACTGGATGGCACCGCATCGACCGCCGTCGCGACGCTCGCGGATCTCGGTCTTCTCGCGGAGGGTCTCTTCGCACTGGCCGTCGCCACGGGCGATGCGTCATGGGCGGTGACGGGACGCGACCTTCTCGATGAGGCGCTCGAAGACGGCGCCGCAGACGATCCCGTGCTCGCGGCGCAGGGCGTGGCATCCGCACCCGATCAGACCGACGGCGACCTGCCCTCGGGGGTGTCCGCTCTCGCAGCGGCGGCGCTGACGGCGTGGCGTCTGGGCGCAGGGGATCGGTATCGGGCCGCCGCGGAGGAGCAGGTGCGAACGCATGCGTCGTCCGCTCTGCAGCATCCGTTCGGCCATGGTTCGCTGCTGGCCGTGGCCGCGGGACTCGTCGAGCCGCCCCGTCAGGTGGTCGTCGTCACCGACGATCGTTCAGCGCCACTGGTGGTCGCTTCGCGCGGAATGGACGCCGACGTGATCGCAGCAGTGACGCCCGCGCAGGCGCGCGCGTTCGCGGAGGCGGGATTCGAGCTGTTCGAGGGCAAGGATGCGACGTCCGGCCTCGCTTACGACTGCCGGGCATTCGTCTGCCGTCTGCCGACGGCCGATGCGGGGGAACTCGTCGCGGCGAGGTGAGCGTCTGGCCGAGGTGAGTTCTCGTCAGTTGCGGTTCGTCAAGTGACGAGAAAAATTCTTCGGAAAAGTTCTCTGATCTGGGTTAAACCAGGGTTGGAATGTCGGTGGCCCCCTGTTGAATAGTGGGTATGAACAGCATCGTTGCTCGGTTTCGGGATCTGGAGGAGTCCCTCGATTCGGTGGTGCGTGATGCGTTCGGTGCGGAGCGGATTCCTTCTCTGTCGGATGCGGATGTGGCGGAGTTGCTGGCGGTGTCGGGGCGGATCCAACGCCGCCTGGAGGGCGTGCACGTCGAGGCGGCCGTGCAGGTGGTCGATCGGTCGGTGGGGCTGAAGGAAGAGCGGATGACGACCCGGTTCGGGTGCTCGAAGCCAGCGGATCTCGTGCGGATGCTCGTCGGAACCGACACACGGGGTGCGACCCGGCTGGTGCGGGCGGCCCGGTTGGTGCGTAGGGATGTCGGGATCACGGATGGGGCGTTCCTGCCCGCCCGGTATCAGGCGTTGCGGGAAGTGATGGTCGACGGTGGCCTGGGTCTGGCGGGGTTGTTGGCGGCGACGGATCCGATCGAGCAGTCCGCACGGCGGATCAGTGATGAGGACCGTGTGGAGGCGGACCGGCAGCTGGCGGACTTCGCCCGCGGCGTGGACGCCGATGCTGCCGACGGTGACGCGCCGCGCCCGGTTCCTCTTCCGGAGGATCTCGGCGTACTGGCACGGGTGATGGTCGCGTATCTGGACCCGGATGGGGCCGAACCGGCGGAAGAGGCCGCGATGCGGGGGCGGTACTTCTCGATCGGGAAAGTCAAGGACGGTGCGGCGCCGGTACGGGGGAGCCTGCTGCCCGAGGTCGCGGCACAACTCGCCCTGCTGATCGACAGCCTCCTGAACCCGAAGGTCAACGGGGCGGACGAGCCGGGCAGGGACGGCGAAGCAACCGAGGGTGCACGTGCGGCGGGTGGGGTGCGGTTCGAGCCGTCCGAGGACACCGATCCCGCGGACGGAACGGGCGTCACCGACACCCGCACCCGTGGGCAGAAACTCCACGACGCTCTCGCCACGATCTTGAACACCGCCGCCCGGACCGACTTGTTCCCGCATCTGGGTGGCGCGGCCCCCACGCTCACGGTCTCGGCGACGGCGGCGGATCTTGCCGCCGGGTACGGGTGGGCGCAGATCGGGCACACCGGCGACCTCGTCCCGCTGGCCGCGGCACTGCAGACCGGGTGCGCGGGTGGGATCCAGCGGATCCTGTTCGATGACCGGGGCCGGATCGTGTCGATCGGCACCAGCAGTCGGATCTTCAATGCCCTGCAACGCCGGGCGATCACCGCGAGGGATGGTGGGTGCGTGATCCCCGGATGCACGATCCCCGCGACGTGGTGCGAAGTCCACCACGTCCACGAGCATGCCGCCGGCGGTCCGACGCATACCGACAACGGGGTGCTGTTGTGCTGGTTCCATCACCGCACCCTGCACCGGACCGAGTGGGTGATCCGCATGAACCACGGTGTCCCCGAAGTCCGCGGCCCCGCCTGGTGGGACCCCCACCAGAGATGGCACCCCACCCGCAGCCCCCACCACCGACAACCCGTCCCCGGATGAGGAGCGCCAGCATCCGCGTCTAGCATCGAGTCATGAGCGAGGAGACGCCGGAGACCGAGCTCGCGGGCGGAAACACGAACGAAGTGACACTGGGCGACGGAGAGGTTCGACGGCCGGCGGGGGCATGGACGATGAACGTCCACGCGTTTCTGCAAGAGCTTCACTCCGCGGGCGTCGAGGGTGTTCCACGGGTTCTCGGCATCACGGCTGACAGCCGCGAACGGCTTTCCTTCATCGAAGGTGAGGTGGCGCACTATCCGCTGCCGGAGTGGCTGTGGGATGACCGCATCCTGGTGAGCGCCGCACAGCTCCTCCGACGCATCCACGATGCCGGCGCCGAGAGCGTCCGCCGTGCGAGCGGGTGGCGGATGCCGTCGCGCGAGCCGATGGAAGTGGTGTGCCATAACGACTTCGCGCCGTACAACCTCGTGTTCCATCACAAGGAGCTCGTCGGAGTCATCGACTTCGACATGGCGGCTCCCGGACCGCGTCTGTGGGATCTCGCCTATCTCGCATACCGGCTGGTGCCCTACGTGGAAGATGCGCAAGCGCCGGCAGACGTTCGGGAGGCAGAACCCGAACGACTGGCGATGCTGTTGTCGGCGTACGGCACCGACGCATCGGCTGACGCGCTGTGGACGATCATGGCCGCTCGACTCGACGCGCTCGCTGAGCACTCGCGGGCCGGATCCATCGCCAGGCCCGAGCTCGCGGCGCACGCGGAGATGTACGAGCGCGACGCCGTCCGGCTGCGCGACCGACTGACGTGAGAGCGGCGGACTACACCCAGGTCGGCATCCAGTTGTGGATGAGCCAGAACTCGTACGGCACGTTCATGCCCGTCCACACCGGATAGTAGAACGCCGAGACCAGCACCGTGACCGCGAGGAACACGACCACGGTGCGCTCTCCCGCCTGCCGTCGATGAAGCGGTTGGTCTCGCCGCCCCGCCAACTCGCGCAGCGCGAGCACGAGCGCGAGCACCAGGAACGGCATCATCACCACTGTGTAGAACTGGAAGATCGTGCGCTCCGGGTACAGCAGCCACGGCACATATGTGACGGCGAGACCGACCAGCGGGATCGCATACGTCCACGGCATCGGTGTGCGCTGCACCAGCCCGCGCACGAATCGGTAGAGCAGGAAGACCGCAGCGGCGACACCGGCGTACCAGATCAGCGGATTCGGAACCGATGACACCACCGAGATGCAGTGATCGGTGCCGCACGTCTGATCGTCGCCCACCCAGACCGCCGTCGGACGGATGAGGAACGGCCACTGCCACGCCGGACTGGCGTACGGATGCCCGCTGCTGAGACCGACGTGGAACCCGTACATCGACTCGTGATACTTCCACAGCGCGGCCAAAGGGTTCTCGGATGCGTGCCGATCGTAGCCGCCGGCCGTCACCAGCCAGCCCGTCCAGGTGATCAGGTAGGTGAGCAGCGCCACCGGTACCAGCAGCACGAACGAGACCGCGCCCTGTCGGAACGCGGCATCCGTCGGCCAGAACAGCACGCCGGCACGTCGGCGCGCCAGCGCATCCGTGACCACGAGGTACAGGCCCAGGCCCGCCAACGCATAGAGTCCCGACCACTTCACCGCGCACGCCGCGCCCAGCGCGACACCCGCAGCGATCACCCACGGGCGGCGCCAGATCACGGTGCCCCAGAGCGCGTCCGGCGCATCCGGATCGGCGGTCTCGACCAGCGGGATGCTGCGCCGGCGGTCGTACAGGATGAACAGGAACCCGAGCAGGATGAAGAACGTGAGGATGCCGTCGAGCAAGGCGATACGGCTCATCACGATGCTGAGTCCGTCGATCGCGAGCAGCAGCGCCGCGACGGTCGCCGCGACGACCGATCGAGTCAGCTCCTTGGCGACGAAGTACACCAGCAGCACCGTCGCGGCACCGATCAGAGCGACCATCAGGCGCCACGCCGCGCTGTTGCCCGCACCGAAGACACCCATGCCGAGCGCGATGATCCACTTCCCCAGGGGAGGATGCACCACGAAGCTGCCCGTCGCGCTCAACGCCGTCGTGTCGCCGTTGAGGAACGACTCGTTCGCCCCGTCGCCCCACGTGCCCTCGTAGCCGAGAAGCCACAGCGACCACGCGTCCTTGACGTAGTAGGTCTCATCGAACGCGAGCACATTCGGATGCGACAGATTCGCCAGCCGCAGCACCGCCGCGAGCGCCGTGACCACGAGCGGTGCGAGCAAGCGGACGAGCCGATTCCCGTCCGGATCCAGCAGCACTCGATCGCGCAGTCGGCCCCACCTGGTCAGGCGCTCCTCAGGCGGGGGCAGCAGAGGCACGGGCGCGGTCACGGCACAAGCCTAAGCGGCAGTGCCCGCCTAAGCTGATCGTGTGATCATCCTCGCCGCGACTCCGATCGGAAACCTCGGCGATGCGTCCCGCCGTCTCATCGAGGTGCTCGAGAACGCCGAGATCGTGGCGGCGGAGGACACGCGCACGACGGCGCACCTGCTCCGCGCGCTGCAGATCGAGAATCGACCCCGTCTGGTCGCTCTGCACGATCACAACGAGAAGCATCTGGCTGCCGAGCTCGCGGCCCTCGCCGCAGAGCAGGACATCGTCGTCGTCAGCGACGCCGGAATGCCGGCGGTGAGCGACCCCGGTTACGGCCTGGTCGCCGAGGCCGTCGCGCAGGGAGTCACGGTCACCGCGATTCCAGGGCCGAGTGCGGTGCTCATGGCGCTCGCGATCTCAGGATTGCCCACCGACCGCTTCACGTTCGAGGGCTTCCTGCCGCGCAAACCGGGGGAGCGGCGCACGGCCCTCCGCGCGGTGGCGAGCGAGAAGCGCACGATGGTGTTCTTCGAGTCTCCGGCCCGCCTCACCTCGACTCTCTCTGACATGGGAGAGGCGTTCGGTGCGGATCGTCGCATCGCCGTGTGCCGCGAGCTGACCAAGTTCTACGAAGAGGTGCGCCGCGGCACAGCCGCCGAACTCGCGCAGTGGGCCGAGAACGGCGTCAAGGGCGAGATCGTCGTCGTCGTGGAGGGCGCCCCTCATCAGGATGTGTCGGCCGAGGATGCCGGTGCCCAGGTGCAGGCACTCGTCGCAGGGGGCATGCGGCTGAAGGAGGCCTGCGCGGAGGTCGCTGCGGCGACCGGACTGAGCTCGCGCGACCTCTACCAGCAGGCCCTCGCCGCGCGGAAGCCATGAGCGACGCGAGCCGTGCACGTTCTTCGGGGAAGTGCGCTCGGCTCGGAGAGAATCGCCCGAATCGCTCCGAAGGCAGTGCAATTCTCCGAACGAAGCGTACTCACCTCTCACGGCGACAGGCATGCCGGAGCCTGCGCAGCCCTTCCGCGCGTAAGCTCATCGAATGAGGCGAGAATCCGCGGCCGGAGTCCGATGGTGCGCCGCTGCCGCGGGCGTCGCCGCCGTGCTCTTCGCCGCAGGTCTCGGTGAACTGACGGCATCCCTGCTCGCACCGTCCGCGAGTCCGTTCGCAGCGATCGGCGGCGGCCTGATCGACATCGCGCCGAGCTGGGCGAAAGACCTGGCGATCGCACTGTTCGGCACGGCGGACAAGGTCGCACTCCTCACGGCCATCGCTGTGGTCGCCGCTCTGCTCGCCGCCGCAGCGGGTCTGCTCGAACTGTGGCGACGCGGTGCAGGGGCGGCGCTCTTCGTCGCGCTCGGCTTCGTGGGCGCGGTGGTGGCGACGATGCGGTCCGACGGGAGTCCCGTCGCCTGGCTGCCCTCGATCGTGGCGGGTGCGGCCGGAGCGATCGCCCTGCGCGTGCTCCTGAGACGTGCGCCCTCCGTGGATGCGGATGATGCGCCCGAGGGGGCGGATCGCCGACAGTTCCTGGTGTGGACCGGCGCCACCGCGGCGCTCGGCATGGCGGCGCTCGTCGTCGGCAACCTCGCTCGGGCAACGGTGCGCACGGTCGAGGCGGCCCGCGCCGCCGTGCGTCTGCCCTCCGCGGCGACGGCTGCACCGGCGGTGCCGGCGGGCGCCGAACTGGCGATCGAGGGTCTGGCTCCGCTCGTCACTCCCAACAGCGAGTTCTACCGCATAGACACGGCACTGGTGGTGCCGCAGGTCGATCCGGCTGATTGGAGCCTGCGTGTGCACGGCATGGTCGATCAGGAGGTCGTCCTCACCTGGGACGAGCTGCTCGCGCTGCCTATGCAGGAGAGCGACATCACCCTCGCGTGCGTGTCCAACACCGTCGGCGGCGACCTCATCGGCAATGCCAGGTGGCTCGGCCACCCTGTGCGCGAGCTGCTCGCGCGGGCCGGAGTGTCAACCGACGCCGACATGGTGCTCTCGACCTCGATCGACGGATTCACCGCATCGACGCCGCTCGAGGCGTTCACCGACGATCGCGATGCGCTTCTCGCGGTCGGGATGAACGGCGAGCCGCTCCCGCTCGCGCACGGCTTCCCGGTGCGACTGGTCGTGCCGGGCCTCTACGGATACGTGTCGGCGACGAAGTGGGTGACCGAACTCGAGGTCACCCGCTTCGACAGGACGAGCGCCTATTGGACGACGCGAGGATGGTCGGAGCGCGGACCCATCAAGCTGCAGTCCAGGATCGATGTGCCCCGCGACGGGCGCGACGTCGAATCGGGATCGTCTGTGATCGCCGGGATGGCCTGGCATCAGCAGGTCGGCGTGGAGGGTGTGGAGGTGCGCATCGACGGCGGGCCGTGGCGGCGCGCCGAGCTGGCCACGGCGATCTCCGACGACACCTGGGTGCAGTGGAGTCTGCCGTGGAAGGCGGAGGCCGGCACGCACGATATCGAATGCCGCGCCCTCAGCCGCGACGGTGAGACGCAGACGTCGACGCCCGCGCCACCGGCGCCGGACGGCGCGCAGGGCTGGCATCGCATCAGCGTGACCGTGCGCTGAGCGGGCCCCGCGCTGACCCTAGGCTCGTCGTCATGACCGATGATGCGATCGCCGCCGCCTATGACGCCCGCGCCGCCGAGTACATCGAGATCGCGGGCTCGATCGCGCAGATGGACCCCGCCGACCGCAACCTGATCGGCGCGTGGCGCGACCGGTCGCAGGGACGGATGCTGGATGCCGGATGCGGCCCTGGACTGTGGACCGAGTTCCTCCACGACGGTCATCGCGACGTCGTCGGCGTGGACATCTCGTCGCAGTTCCTCGCCGAGGCACGCCGGCGTTCGCCGCAGTCGATCTTCGAGCAGGCGACGCTGCGCGATCTCCCGTTCGAAGACGCGTCGTTCGGCGGCATCCTCGCCTGGTACTCGCTGATCCACATCCCGCCCGTCGAGCTTCCGCTGATCCTGGCCGAGCTCGCCCGCGTGCTCGAGCCGGGAGGGTCGCTGTTGATCGGCTACTTCGACGGCCGTGCGCGCGAAAAGTTCTCCCACGCCGTCGCGCCGGCCTACTTCTGGTCGGCCGACGCCGTCTCCGAACTCCTCGGCGACGCCGGCTTCACCGTCACCGCCACCGAGCGACGCACAAGGGAACCCGGCGAGGTCAGCACGCGTCGCCATGGTGCGCTGACAGCATCCGCCGCCCCGCGTAACCACACCGGCATACCCGCCTAGAATTGACCGCATGCCCGCAGGCGAATCCTTCTACATCACCACGCCCATCTACTACCCCTCCGATGTGCCGCACATCGGTCACGGGTACACCTCGGTGGCGACGGACACGCTCGCGCGCTGGCACCGTCAGTCGGGTGATGACACCTGGATGCTGACCGGCACGGACGAGCACGGACAGAAGATGCTCCGTGCCGCCGCGGCCAACAACGTCACGCCGCAGGAATGGGTCGACAAGCTCGTCACCGAGAGCTGGTTCCCGCTGCTGGAGACCCTCGACGTCGCCAACGACGACTTCATCCGCACCACGCAGGAGCGTCACGAGAAGAACGTGCAGGTGTTCTTCCAGCGGCTGTACGACGCGGGCTACATCTACGCCGGCGAGTACGAGGCGCTCTACTGCGTCGGCTGCGAGGAGTTCAAGCCGGAGTCGGAGATCGTCGACGGCACCGGACCCTTCGAGGGCCTGAAGGTCTGCGCGATCCACTCCAAGCCCCTCGAGCTGCTGCAGGAGAAGAACTACTTCTTCAAGCTCAGCGAGTTCCAGGACCGTCTGCTCGAGCTCTACAAGACCGAGCCCGACTTCGTGCGCCCGCACTCCGCGCGCAACGAGGTCGTCTCGTTCGTGTCGCAGGGCCTGAAGGATCTCTCGATCTCGCGCTCGACCTTCGACTGGGGCATCCCGCTGCCCTGGGACGAGTCGCATGTCATCTACGTGTGGGTCGACGCACTGCTCAACTACGCGACCGGTGTCGGCTACGGCTCGGATGAGGAGACCTTCGCCCGCCGCTGGCCCGCGTATCACGTGGTCGGCAAGGACATCCTCCGCTTCCACGCCGTGATCTGGCCGGCGCTGCTGATGGCCGCCGGCGTCGACGTGCCCAAGGGCGTCTTCGCCCACGGCTGGCTGCTCGTCGGCGGCGAGAAGATGTCGAAGTCGAAGCTCACCGGCATCGCGCCGACGGAGATCACCGACGTCTTCGGCTCCGACGCGTACCGCTACTACTTCCTCTCCGCGATCGCGTTCGGACAGGACGGGTCCTTCTCGTGGGAGGACCTCGCCGCGCGCTACCAGTCCGAACTCGCGAACGGATTCGGCAACCTCGCCTCGCGCACGATCGCGATGATCGAGAAGTACTTCGAGGGCGTCGTGCCGGAGGCCGCGGAGTACACCGCGCAGGATCTGGCGATCCAGAAGATCGTGGCGGATGCCGCGGCTGCAGCCGATGGATGGATGGAGCAGTTCCGCATCGACGAGGCGATCTCGTCGATCTGGACCATCGTCGACGCGTTGAACGGCTACATCACGGAGAACGAGCCGTGGGCACTGGCACGCGACGAGGACCAGCGCGACCGACTCGGCACCGTGCTGTACACGTGCGCGGAGGGACTGCGGGCACTCGCCGTGCTTCTGTCCCCGGTGATGCCTCAGGCGACCGAGAAGCTGTGGTCGGCCCTCGGCGCGGCCGAAGGTCTCGGATCCCTGCAGTCGCAGCCGATCCGCGAATCCGGCGCCTGGGGCGTGCTCGCGCCGGGCACGACGGTGCACGCGCTCGTCCCGCTGTTCCCCCGCGTGGAGTCGCAGGCTTGACCGAGAACCCCAGTCAGTACGTTCGGGAGCGGGCGACGGAGGGCCGCAAGGACCTCCGTTACCCCGCCGCTCCCGAGCCGCTGACAGTGCCGGTGTACGACAACCATGCGCACCTCGAGATCACCGACGGCGTCGAGCCTCTCTCGTTGAAGGAGCAGCTCGACAGGGCAGAGGCGGTCGGCATCGCCGGTGTCGTGCAGGCGTCGGGCGATGTCGAGTCGTCCCGCTGGGCGGTGGATGCCGCGGCATCCGATCCGCGTGTGCTCGCGGCCGTGGCGATCCACCCGAACGACGCGCCGGTGTACGCGGAGGCCGGACGACTCGACCACGCGATCGGTGTGATCGACGAGCTCGCGGCTCACCCGCGCACGCGGGCGATCGGCGAGACCGGCCTGGACTTCTTCCGTACCGAGGAAGAGCGACGAGGACCGCAGTTCGAATCGTTCGAGGCGCACATCGCTCTCGCGAAGAAGCACGGCATCGCGATGCAGATCCACGACCGCGACGCGCACGACGCCGTGCTGGAGACCCTCACCAGAGTGGGAGCGCCGGAGACCACGGTGTTCCACTGCTTCTCCGGCGACGACGCGATGGCCCGAATCTGCGCGGATGCCGGGTACTACCTCTCCTTCGCTGGCAATGTCACGTTCAAGAACGCGCAGAACCTGCGCGATGCGCTGCACGTCACCCCACTCGATCGCATCCTGGTCGAGACGGATGCGCCGTTCCTCACACCCGTGCCCCTGCGCGGCCGCCCGAACGCGCCGTACCTGATCCCGCTCACGCTGCGGTTCATGGCCGCAGAGCTCGACCTCGCTGTCGACGAGCTCGCCGGGCACATCGCCGCGAACACTCTCGAGGTCTACGGCTCCTTCGCGGACTGAGCCGACGACACTCGTCAGTCGTTCAGCACACTCGTCAGCCCGGAACTGCGATTTCGGCTGACATCCGTGATCCAGACTGACATCTGTGCGGCGGCATCCTCAGACCGCTGCGACACCATCGGCCTCGTCGGCCACCGGCTTGGCGTTCACGATGTGCGAGATCGGCTTCCACACCAGCACCAGGGTGACGGCCGCGCCGACGAAGGCGAACCACCACGGCGCCGTCAGCCCCCAGACCTGCGCGATGATGCCGCCGAGGGCCTGGCCGATCACCATGCCGCCGAACACGCCGACCATGTTCACCGACGCGACCCTGCCCTGCAGCTCGTGCGGCACCAGCCGCTGACGCACGGTCGTCGAGATCGTGCCCCACACGAACGCGTACGAGCCGAACACGAACATGATCACGAGCGCCACCCAGCCCACGCTGGTGAGCGCGAACGCGAGGTGCATGAGCACCTCGAGCGACAGCGCGACCCGCATGAGGGTGGCGAACGACACGTGCCGCTCCATCCACCCGAACGTCAGAGTGGCGAGGATGCCTCCGGCGGCGGATGCCGTGGTGAGGGCGCCGTAGCCGACTGCGCCCATGTGCAGATGTTCGGTCGCATAGAGCACCAGCACGCCCCAGGGAGCGGCCCAGGTGATGTTGAACGTGAGGATGATCAGCACGAGCATCCGCACGGGAGGATTGCGCCACATCCATCGCACGCCCTCGGCGATGTCGGTGTGGACAGGGGCGTGCTTCTCGAGCGCCGTGCGCGGCGGCACCGGTGTCCGCGCCATCCGGGAGATCAGCACGACCGCGAGCAGCACGCACACGACCTCGACGAGGAACGGCAGGGCGTGACCGGCGGCGAACAGGAACGCGCCGATGGGCGGACCGGCGAACTGGTTCGCCACGAGATATCCCGCCTGCAGCCGGGCGTTGCCGGTGCCGAGATCCACGGGCTTCACCAACATCGGAAGCAAGGTGCTGCTCGTCGTGTCGACGAACACCTCTGCGGTGCCGTAGAGGAACGCCGCAGCGAGCACGACCCAGATGTTCGCCGTGTCGGTGAACAGGAACATGCAGAGCCCTGCCAGCACCAGCGCGCGCGCCGTGTTGGCGAACATCACCAGCCGTCGCCTGTCGAAACGGTCGGCGATGGCGCCGGCATGCAGACCGAAGATCAGCCATGGGAGGAACTGCAGCACCGCACCTGCCGCCACGAGGATCGGCGACGACGTCATCGACGCGATCAGCAGGGGAGCGGCTGCCAGCGCGATGCCGTCACCGACGTTGCTCGTCCATGACGACGCCAGCAGCCAGCGGAAATCGCGGCCCATGCGGCGGGGCGCGACGAGTTCTCCGAGCGAGGGCACCCGAACACATTACCGGCATGGGGGACAATGGCAGGATGACCGTCACCCTGCTCGGCGCCACCGAGATCCGCCGTCTTGCCGCCGAGCTCGACGTCACACCCACGAAGAAGCTCGGACAGAACTTCGTCGTCGATGCCAACACCGTGCGCAAGATCGTGAACGTCGGGAAGGTGCAGGCGGGGGAGCGTGTCGTCGAGGTGGGCCCGGGTCTCGGTTCGCTCACGCTCGCGATACTCGAGACCGGAGCATCCGTCACCGCCGTGGAGATCGACCACCGACTCGCCGCGCGGCTGGCGCAGACGGCCGCCGATCACGGTGTCGCGGAGGAAGCACTCACCGTGGTCGATGCGGATGCACTGCGCGTCACCGAGCTTCCCGGCGATCCGACCGTGCTGGTCGCGAACCTGCCTTACAACGTCTCCGTCCCGGTGCTGCTGCATTTCATGGAGACGTTCGCGAACATCCGGCGCGGCGTCGTGATGGTGCAGGCCGAGGTCGGCGAGCGCCTCGCCGCTCCTCCGGGGAGCAAGGTCTACGGCGCCCCCAGCGTCAAAGCGGCGTGGTACGGTCCGTGGCGCCTCGCGGGCAACGTCTCCAGACAGGTGTTCTGGCCGGTGCCGAACATCGACAGCGTGCTCGTCGCCTTCGAGCGCGACGCCGAGCCGCGCGGCAGTGAAGAGCTGCGCAGGGCGACCTTCCGGATCGTCGACGCGGCCTTCCAGCAGCGTCGCAAGATGCTGCGCCAGGCGCTGTCCGTCGTGCTCGGCGGCACCGCTGCCGAAGCATCCGCAGTGCTCGAGAAGGCGGGCGTCGCCCCCACCGCGCGCGGCGAGCAGCTGACCATCGACGACTTCGTGAGAATCGCCGACGCGCTGGACGCTAACCTGGACTCGTGACCGAGACGCCGCGCTTCCCCACCGACATCGCCGAACTCCACCGCCCGTACGCGGCAGAGGAGGACAGGTACAAGAACTTCGAATACCGCCAGGTCGGCGCGTCTGGTCTGTACCTCCCGCCGATCTCGCTAGGGCTGTGGTGGAACTTCGGCGACAACATCCCCCTCGACAACCAGCGCACCCTGCTGCGCCACGCCTTCGACAAGGGCATCACTCATTTCGACCTCGCCAACAACTACGGCCCTCCCTACGGTTCCGCCGAGAAGAACTTCGGCCGCATCTTCGCCGAGGACTTCCGCCCGTACCGCGACGAGCTGATCATCTCGTCCAAGGCCGGTTACGACATGTGGCCGGGGCCGTACGGCAACTTCGGCAGCCGCAAGTACCTCCTCGCGAGCGCGGAGAACTCGCTCACCTCGATGGGACTCGACTACGTCGACATCTTCTACTCGCACCGCGCCGATCCCGTGACGCCGGTCGAGGAGACCGTCGGTGCGCTCGACACGCTCGTGCGCCAGGGCAAGGCGCTCTACGTCGGCATCTCCTCGTACAGCGCGGAGCGCACCGCGAAGGCCGCACAGGTCGCTCGCGAACTCGGCACGCCGCTGGTGATCCACCAGCCGTCCTACTCGATCCTCAACCGCTGGATCGAGGACGGGCTGACGGATGCGCTGCGCACCGAGGGCATGGGCGCGATCGCGTTCACCCCGCTCGCCCAGGGGCTGCTCACCGACAAGTATCTCGGCGACGGCACTGCGGAGCGTGCGCAGAAGCGCCGATCGCTCTCCGACGAGCCGCTCTCGACGGAGGGCCTCGGCATCCTGCGCAGCCTCAACGAGATCGCGAAGGAGCGCGGGCAGTCGCTGGCGCAGCTCGCGCTGTTGTGGACGCTGCGCGACCCGGTGGTCACCTCGGCGCTGATCGGTGCGTCGCGGCCGGAGCAGCTCGATGAGAACATCGCGGCGCTCGAGGGTCCCGCGCTCACCGACGATGAGCTCGCTCGCATCGACGCCCTCTCCGACGGCATCGACGTCAACCTCTGGGCCTCATCGTCCGCTCTGTGAGAACCGGATGAGCCTCGCCGCATTCCCGGAAGCGGTGCACGTGCGCGCCCCGGGGAAGATCAACGTCTACCTGGGCGTCGGCGGCCGTCACGACGACGGGTACCACGCGCTGGCCACCGTGTTCCAGGCGGTCTCGCTGTACGAGGACGTCATCGCCCGTGACGCCGACGATTTCAGCGTGAGTGTCGTCGGCGTCGCCGATCCGAGCACCGTGCCCGTCGACGATCGCAACCTCGCGATGCGCGCGGCGAAGCTGCTCGCATCGGCGACCGGCTACACCGGCGGCGTCCAGCTCGAGCTCCGCAAGAGCGTGCCGGTCGCCGGAGGCATGGGTGGAGGGTCTGCGGATGCCGCGGCCGCCCTGGTCGCGTGCGACGCCCTGTGGGGCACCGGCCTCTCGCCGCACCGACTGCACGAGCTCGCCGCCAGGCTCGGAGCCGACGTGCCGTTCGCACTGCACGGGGGGACGGCGGTCGGCACTGGACGCGGCGATCAGTTGAACCCCGCCCTCGCGCGTGGTCGCTTCGACTGGGTGCTGGTGCCGAGCGACGAAGGACTGTCGACGCCGCAGATCTACGCGCGACTGGATACGCACCGTGCGGAGAACGGCGCTCTCGCCGATGATCCGCCGCTGTCGCTGGATGTGCCGATCCCCGTGCTCCAGGCGCTGCGTGCGGGCGATCCGCACTCGCTCGCCGCATGCATGTTCAACGACCTCGAAGTGCCCGCACTGCTGGAGCGACCCGCACTCGACGACATCATCAACGAGGGGCTGCACGCCGGAGCCCTGAGCGGGATCATCTCGGGCTCCGGTCCCACCGTTGCATTCCTCTGCGAGACACCCGAGAGCGCGCGATACGTGCAGAGCGAACTCATGGAGGCCGGACGCACGGCCCTGCACGTGCACGGCCCGGTAGCCGGCGCCAGGATCATCTCGGCCTGAGTTCATCCGATCTTCACCGAAACCGTGATCGGGAGCGACTCCGCGTGCCTAACGTGGTGTCAAAGCCACCGCCGAAGTCAGGAGTGATCATGGGACTGTTCAACCGCAAGTCGATGCAGCAGCGTCAGGAAGACGCCATGAAGATGGCGGAGGACATCGGCCAGGGGCGAGGCTTCGTCGGCAAGATGACCAAGGCGGTGATGGGCTCGGAGTTCACCGACCAGCTGCAGGGCGTGACGGGATCGTACCGCCAGCTCGAATACACCGCGCAGTTGAGGGCCTCGGGTGTTCCGACCGAGACGGTCTCCGTGGTCTCGGTGCAGGACACGGGGCAGACCATCAACGACAATCCGCATGTCATCCTCCACCTCGACGTCGCCGGCCAGCCCACCGCGATCGCGACGCTGGTGTCGCGGCTGGAGATCCCGCGGACCGGTGACCAGGTTCTCGTGATGCGTGATCCGCAGAGCGGGAACCTGCTGTACGCGGGTCTCGCGCCGCGCGCCTGACAGCGCGGAGACGAGGAGGAGGTCGGGG
>NZ_JBLVOB010000009.1:221312-227318 GCF_053543555.1 Microbacterium xerophyticum
ACCTCCTCCTGCGCCGTCCGGGCTCAGCGCACCGTGCCGGCGCGACGCTTGTTGTAGATGTCGAACGCGACAGCCAGCAGCAGCACGAGACCCTTCACGATCTGCTGACTGGACTGCGGCACCCCCATCAGCTGCATCCCGTTCGTCATGACGGCCATGACGAGGCCGCCGACCAGCGCGCCTCCGACACGACCGACTCCGCCCATCGTCGAAGCGCCGCCGATGAAGCAGGCCGCGATCACATCGAGCTCGAACATGTTGCCCATGCCGGGCTGCGCGCCGTTCGAGCGCGAGGAGAACACCGCAGCGGCGACACCGGTCAGGAAGCCCATGTTCACGAAGATCCAGAAGTTGACGCTGCGCACGTTGACTCCCGAGAGGCGGGCGGCCGACAGATTGCCGCCCACCGCGTAGACATGACGACCGAAGACCGTGCGGTTCGCGATCACCTGATAGATCAGGATCAGCACGGCGACGGTGATCAGGACGATCGGGAAGCCGCGGTTGTAGGCCAGGGCCCAGGCGAAGGCCAGCAGCACGGCTGAGACCACCACGAGCTTCAGCACGAACAACGGCATCGACTCGACGGTCTGGTTGTAGCCCTGGCGCGTACGCCGACTGCGCAAGGACGAGACGACGACGCCGATCACGGCGAGCACGCCGATCACGAGAGTGAAGATGTCGACGGTCTGCGGTACCGCCATCAGACCCTCGCCCTGACCCACGGTGATCGATCCGAACGTGCCGTCCAGGAACCCGCTCGCGACCTCGCGGTAGGCGGTCGGGAAAGGTGACAGCGACACGTTGTCCAGCACCAGCCAGGTGAGGCCGCGGAAGAGCAGCATGCCGGCCAGGGTGACGATGAACGCCGGGATGCCGACGTACGCGACCCAATACCCCTGCCATACACCGACCACGATGCCCGTGATGATGGCGGCGATCACGCCGACCCACCACGGCATGCCCATGCGGATGACGAGCACGGCCGACACCGCTGATGCGAACGCGAGGACCGAGCCGACCGACAGGTCGATGTGTCCGCCGACGATCACCAGGATCATCCCCAGCGCCATGATCAGGATGTGCGCGTTCTGCAGCACGATGTTCGTGACGTTCTCCGGGCTGAGCAGCGTTCCTCCGGTGAGGATCGTGAACAGCAGGATGATCGCGATGAACGCGATGTAGATGCCGGATGTGCGCAGGTTGTGGGTCAGCAGGTCTTTGACCTCGGTGAACACGTTGTTCATGCCGCGGCCTCCTTCGGGGAAGAGTTTTCGATCGTCATGAGGGACATGAGCGCCTCCTGCGTCGCATCCGCGACGGGGAGCTGCCCGGTGATTCGCCCGTAGGCGAGGGTGTAGATGCGATCGGAGAGGCCGATCAGCTCCGGAAGTTCGCTGGAGACCAGGATGACGGCTTTGCCCGCCGCGGCGAGCGCACCGATGATCTCGTAGATCTCGTACTTGGCGCCCACGTCGATGCCGCGCGTCGGCTCATCGAGGATGAGGACCTCCGGATCCGTGTACAGCCATTTCGCCAGCACGACCTTCTGCTGATTGCCGCCGGACAGGTTCCCGACGAGCTGGGCGACCGTTCTCGATTTGATGTTGAGGTCTTTGCGGTACTTCTCCGCGACCTCCACCTCTCGGTTGCCGTCGATGAACGGTCCGGTGGAGGTCAGGTTCCCCAGAGCGGCGGCCGAGATGTTGGTCTTGATGTCGGTGATCAGATTGAGGCCGTACTCCTTCCGGTCCTCCGAGACGTACGCGATCCGATTGCCGATCGCGTCCTTCACCGTGCGAGTGGATATCTCCTCGCCCCGCAGGAACACTCTGCCGGAGGCATCCCGTCCGTAGCTGCGCCCGAAGACGCTCATCATGAACTCGGTGCGACCGGCGCCCATGAGCCCGGCTATGCCGACGATCTCGCCCGCGCGCACCGACAACGAGGCGTCGTCGACGACGACGCGGTCCTGCTGCGTGGGGTGGAGGACGCGCCAGTTCTCGATGCGGAAGATCTCTTCGCCGATGCTCGGCGTGCGTTCGGGGAAACGGCGGTCCAGCGATCTGCCGACCATGCCGCGGATGATGCGGTCCTGGGTGGCATCGGCACCGTGCATGTCGATCGTCTCGATCGTCTTGCCGTCGCGGATGATCGTGGTCGAATCGGCGATGTCGATGATCTCGCCGAGCTTGTGACTGATGATGATGCAGGTGATGCCATGCTCGCGGAGACCGCGGAGCAGACCGAGCAGGTGCTCGGAGTCGGAGTCGTTGAGTGCGGCGGTGGGCTCATCGAGGATGAGCAGACGGACGTCCTTCGTCAGCGCCTTGGCGATCTCGACGAGCTGCTGCTTGCCGACGCCGAGCTGTCCCACCGGCGTCGTCGGATTCTCGTGGAGGCCGACGCGCTCCATGAGAACCGCCGCTCGGGCGTTGGCCTCGTGCCAGTCGATCAATCCGCGGTGGATGACCTCGTTGCCGAGGAAGATGTTCTCGGCGATCGAGAGGTGAGGCACCAGCGCCAGCTCCTGGTGGATGATGACGATACCGGCGTGCTCGGAATCCTTGATCGCGTTGAACCGCCGCGGCTCGGAATCGAAGACGATCGAACCGTCGAACGAGCTGTGCGGGTACACGCCCGACAGCACCTTCATCAGGGTGGATTTGCCGGCGCCGTTCTCGCCGCAGATCGCGTGGATCTCGCCGCGGGCGACGGTCAGGGTGACATCGTCGAGCACCGTGACGCCGGGGAAGTTCTTGGTGATGTTGCGCATCTCGAGGATAGCGTCGGACATCGCAGCTCCTGTCTGTGAGTGGGGGACAGCAGCCGTGGCGCCCGTCCGCCGCGCCAGGCACGGCGGACGGGCATCACAGCCGGAGGATCAGTCCGCGACGCCTGCCGCGACCTCTTCCTCGGTCCAGTAGCCGGAGTCGACCAGCAGCGAGGTGATGTTGGCGGCCACGACGATGTCGGACTCGAGCAGGAAGGACGGGACGACCTTCACGCCGTTGTCGTACGTCTCGGTGTCGTTGGCCTCGGGCTCCTCACCCTTCGCGAACGAATCGGCGGCGGCGACCGCCTGCGTGGCGAGCTTGCGGGTGTCCTTGAAGATGGTCGCGTACTGCACGCCGTCGGCGATCATCTTCACCGACGCGATCTCGGCATCCTGGCCGGAGACGATCGGCAGTCCGCCTTCGATGCTCGAGCCGTAGCCCGCGTTCTCGAGTGCCGTGATGATGCCGCGCGAGATGCCGTCGTACGGCGCCAGCACACCGTCCAGTGGCTTGGAGCCGCCGGCGTACGTGCTGGTGAGCAGGTCTTCCATGCGCTTCTGCGCCGTCGCCTGATCCCAGCGCAGCGTCGAGACGGTGTCCATGTCGATCTGCCCCGACGGGACGGTGATGCGGCCGTCGTCGAGGTACGGCTGCAGGGTGTCGATCGCGCCGTCGTAGAAGAACTTCGTGTTGTTGTCGTCTGGTGAGCCGGCGAACACCTCGATCGCCTTGGGATCGGTCTCGCCGGTGTCCTCGTTGTTCTCGTCGAGGAAGCCGAGCCCGCGCAGCAGCGACTGCGCCTGCTGCACGCCGACGGTGTAGTTGTCGAACGTGACGTAGAAGTCGACGTCCTCGGTGCCGTTGATGAGACGGTCGTAGGCGATGACCGGGATGCCCTTGCTCGCGGCGTTCTCGAGCTGGGTCGCCAGAGCGGTGCCGTCGATGGAGGCGACGATGAGGATGTCGGCACCGTTGGTGATCATCTGGTCGAGCTGCTGCTGCTGGCGCGGGATGTCGTCGTTCGCGAACTGCAGGTCGACCTCGTAGCCGGCTTCCTCGAGCTGCGACTTGACGGCGTCGCCGTCGGCGATCCAGCGCTCGCTGGTCTCGGTCGGCATCGCGACGCCGACGGTGATGTCGCTCGCCTCGGGGTTGCCCTCCGACTCGGGAGCAGGGCTGCCGGAGCAGGCTGCGAGTCCGAAGGCGAGGGCGAAGGCGCCCGTCGTCGCCACTGCACGCAGGAGTTTTCTACGCATTGCGTTCTCTCTTCCTTGAAAGGTCAGCAGCCCGTGCTGTCGGACCACTCTGTCTTCTGCGGGTCGGCTCTCGTCGTCCGCCCCCGAAGCATTGCATATTGACGTACCTGCGGACAAATTATTTTTTTCGGTAGCATGGCTGGATCCGATCGACGCTCGAAGAGGTGGTGCGATGCCCGACACGGTGCTGCGCATGTCGGGCGTCACCAAGCGCTTCCGGGGCGTCACGGCGTTGAATGACGTGTCTCTCGAGGTGCGCCGCGGCGAGGTCCACGCCATCTGCGGCGAGAACGGCGCGGGCAAATCGACGCTCATGGAGATCCTCAGCGGGGTGCATCCGCATGGCAGCTTCGAGGGGACGATCACGTTCGACGGGCGAGACATGCAGTTCCGCTCCCTCGCCGACAGCGAGGCCGAGGGCATCGTCATCGTGCACCAGGAACTGGCCGTCGTGCCGCAGCTCTCGATCGCTGAGAACCTCTTCCTCGGGCACGAGATGACCAGGTTCGGCCTCGTCGACGAAGACCGCACCCATGCGCGTGCGGCCGAGCTCATGGCCAGGGTGGGACTGCACGAGAGCCCGGCGACGCGGATGTCCGAACTGGGGATCGGCAAGCAGCAACTGGTCGAGATCGCGAAGGCGCTGGCCAAGGACGTCCGGCTGCTGATCCTCGACGAGCCGACCGCCGCGCTGGGCGGCGAGGATTCGGATCGTCTGATGGCACTGGTCGATCGGTTCCGTTCCCAGGGGATCACCTGCGTGCTGATCTCGCACAAGCTGCAGGAGGTCCTGGACATCGCCGACCGGATCACCGTGCTGCGCGACGGCTCGTCGATCGAGACGATGCGCCGCGACGATCCGGAGACGGATGAGAGCCGGATCATCAGGGCGATGGTGGGGCGGCCTCTCGATGATCTCTTCCCTCCGCGTGAGCCCGACATCGGCGATGAGCTGTTCCGCGTCGAGCACTGGAGCGTGCATCACCCGAGCGATCCCCAGCGGCTCGTGATCGACGATGTGAGCTTCCATGTCAACTCTGGGGAGATCGTGGGGCTCGCAGGGCTCATGGGAGCGGGGCGCACCGAGCTCGCGATGAGCATCTTCGGCCGCTCGTACGGCTCGACGATCACCGGATCGGCGTTCAAACGCGGCGAGGAGATCGAGCTCCGCACGATCCGCGAGACCATCGCTCACGGCATCGCGTACGCACCGGAGGATCGCAGGCAGGACGGGCTCAACCTGCTCGCCTCGGTGCAGACGAGCATCTCCTCGGTGGCGCTCGGACGGCTCGCCCATCGCGGACTGGTCGACGGCGTCCGCGAGCGCAAGGTGGCAGAGGCGTATCGCTACAAGATGAACATCAAGACCCCGACCGTGAGTGCGGCCACCGCGACCCTCTCCGGCGGCAATCAGCAGAAGGTCGTGCTGTCGAAGTGGATCTTCAGCAATCCGGATGTGCTCATCCTCGATGAACCCACCAGGGGCATCGACGTGGGCGCCAAGTACGAGATCTACGGCTTGATCAACGAACTCGCCGCCCAGGGCAAGGCGATCATCGTCATCTCCTCCGAACTGCCGGAGGTGATCGGGCTCTCCGACCGCGTCTACACGCTCGCGGCAGGGCGTATCACCGCCGAAGTGACCAGGGCGGATGCGACCCAGGAGCTGCTCATGCGACACATGATGGTCACCCACTGATGGCTGCGCGCCAGCACGTGGCGGACCGTGATCTCGTGGGGCCGTCGCCGACGACGGCCCGGCCGGCGGCGCGCACCACGAACGAGGATGTGCGCCAGCAGAACCTGTCGACCGTGCTGCAGCTGGTGCACGGATACGGCGCCCTGTCGCGATCGGAGATCGGTGCGCGGACGGGGCTGACCCGCTCGACGGTCACGGCGCTGGTGCAGGAGCTCCTCGATCTGAAGGTCGTCTGCGAGACATCGGTGAAGCCGCCCGGCCGGGCCGGTCGGCC
>NZ_JBLVOB010000009.1:227353-233666 GCF_053543555.1 Microbacterium xerophyticum
CCCCCCCCGTCGCTGGGAGTCGCGGCGGAGGACCGCGTCGTCGCGCTGAGCGTGAGCGCCGACCCGCACGCCGTGTCCGTGGCTCTTGTCGGCCTCGGCGGGGCCGTGCACTCCCGAGTGCGCCACGACCTCGCCAAACCTCCGAACCCGAGGCGATTCGCCCAGCTGACCTCATCTCTTGTCGACGGCATGCGTGCGGACATCGATCGCCATTACCGCCTCGTCGGCGCCGGCGTCGCCGTTCCAGGGCTCGTGGACAGCGGCGGGACGGTGCTGCTGTCTCCTTCGCTCGGCTGGCGGCGGGAGAACCTCGCGCACCGGCTCGCGGATGCGATCGGCATGGAGGTGACGGTCGGCAACGACACGAGCGTCGGTGCGATGGCCGAGACGCGCTTCGGCGTCGGACGAGACGTCGACAACGTCCTGTACCTGAGCGGATCCATGAACGGGATCGGCGGCGGGCTGGTCCTGGACGGCGCACTGGTGCGCGGCACATCGGGGTTCGCGGGGGAGTTCGGCCACACCGTGGTCAACACGTCGGGAGCGCTCTGCTCGTGCGGACGCCGCGGATGCCTCCAGGTCGAGGTGCACCCGGCGAAGGTGCTCGCGCTGCTGGGCAGGCGCGGACTCGACGAGGACGAGCTCGACATCGAACTCGGCCTCGTACGAGACCCGGTCACCCTCGCAGAGGTGGCGCGGCAGGTCGATGTGCTCTCGGTCGCGCTGACGAACTTCGTCAACGCGTTCGCACCGCAGATGGTCGTGCTGTCCGGTTATCTCGGTGTGCTGCTGGCGACGAGCAGAGAGCGTCTGTCAGCGGCCGTCCGACTGCACCCCGTGGGCGCCGAGGGTCGCACCGTGCGTCTCGAACGCGCGCACATGAGGTCGCACCTGATGCAGATCGCACCCGCCGAACTCGCATTCGAGTCGCTGCTGGTCGATCCGGTGGCCAGGGCACCACGGGTCTAGCCTTCGCCGGTCGTGCCCCTCGGCCCAGGGGCCATGACGTGCGCCGATCTGCGCGAGCAGACATAATGAAGTGACGATGTGATCGTGCACATGGGAGGAGGCCGCAATGATGTCCAGTGCCTCCGAGCGCGCACGACTGCCCAGTATCCGCGATGTCGCGCGGCTGGCGGGTGTCTCCCACCAGACGGTCTCCCGTGTGCTCAACGATCACCCCAGCATCCGTCCTGAGACCAAGAAACGCGTGCAGGATGCGATCGCGGTGCTCGACTACAAGCCGAACCTCGCCGCACGAGCGCTCGTCACGAGTCGTTCTCGTACGATCGGGATCCTCTCGGCCACGATCGGGGAGTTCGGACCTACCTCGTCGATCGCGAGCATCGAGGATGCCGCGCGCGTCGAGGGGTACTCGGTGACCACCGTGAATCTGCCGGCCACGACGCCGGAGGCGATCGGCGACGCGATCAGGCAGCTCGGGCGGGAGCAGGTGAGCGGGATCGTCGTGCTGGCGCCGCAGGTGCGTGTGTTCAACGTGCTGCGCGGCATGGCCGTCGGCGTGCCGTTCGTCAGCTTGCAGACCGCCTCAGGCTCCGACGGGTTCTCGCTCTCCGCCGCCCAGGTGGACGGGGCGCGCGCGGTCACCGAGCATCTGATATCGCTGGGGCACAGTGACATCGTGCATCTGGCCGGACCGCAGGACTGGATCGAGGCGGAGTCGCGAATGCGCGGGTACCTCGAGGCGCTGCGCGAAGCCGATCTGCCGACGTTCCCGCCGATCCGTGGTGATTGGACGGCCGATTTCGGCTACTTCGCCGGCACGGAACTCGCGCGCCGCCCTGACTTCACGGCGGTCTTCGCGGCGAACGATCTGATGGCGATCGGCCTCATGCACGGCTTCAGGGATGCCGGGATCGAGGTGCCGCGCCAGGTCAGCGTCGTCGGGTTCGACGACATCCCCGTCGCCGCGCACGTCTGGCCCCCGCTGACCACGGTGCACCAGGACTTCCCGTCGCTGGGGCAGCGCGCCGTGCACATCCTGCTGGCGCAGATCCGCGGTGAGGAAGTGCCGGAATTCGGCCCCGCCGTGCCGCAGCTGCGGCTGCGCTCCTCCAGCGCTTCGCGCTGACACCGTCGCGTCCGCGTCTCGATAGCGCAACGACAGAGGTCCCGTACTTGACACCGGAGATCAAGAGGCGCAATATTGTGTCTCATGTGAACGGTCACATTAAGAACGGCCGTCAAGTATCGAGGAAGATCCGTGAGCAGCACAGCAGCGATGCCAGCAGTGTCGGGGCCGATCTTGGAGATGCGCGGCATCACCAAGGAGTTCCCCGGAGTCAAAGCACTCTCCGACGTCTCGATCACCGTACGCGCGGGTGAGATCCATGCCATCTGCGGTGAGAACGGCGCCGGCAAGTCGACGTTGATGAAGGTGCTCTCCGGCGTCTACCCGTACGGCACCTACGACGGCGACATCCTGCTGTACGGCGAGGAGCAGCGCTTCAAGGACATCGTGGCCAGCGAGCAGGCCGGCATCGCGATCATCCACCAGGAGCTCGCGCTGATCCCCGAGCTGTCGATCACCGAGAACATCTTCCTCGGCAACGAGATCGCGAGCGGCGGCGTCATCGACTGGAGCGCGGCCAAGACGCGTGCCACCGAACTGCTCGCCCGCGTCGGCCTCAACGAGGACCCGGACATCGCGATCAAGCATCTCGGCGTCGGCAAGCAGCAGCTCATCGAGATCGCCAAGGCACTCAACAAGGACGTGCGCCTGCTCATCCTCGACGAGCCGACGGCGGCGCTGAACGAGAACGACTCGCAGCACCTGCTCGATCTGATCCTGGGCCTCAAGGCCAAGGGGATCGCGTCGATCATGATCAGCCACAAGCTCAACGAGATCGAGCAGATCGCCGATGAGATCACCATCATCCGCGACGGTCGCACCGTCGAGACCCTCGACATCACCAAGGGCGAGATCAACGAGGACCGCATCATCCGCGGCATGGTGGGGCGCTCCCTGGAGAGCCGTTATCCCGACCGCACCCCCGAGATCGGCGAGGTCTTCTTCGAGGTCAAGGACTGGTGGGTGCAGCATCCGACGGTCTCGGAGCGCATGGTCGTCAAGGGCTCAGGGCTCACCGTCCGCCGTGGCGAGGTCGTCGGCATCGCCGGCCTCATGGGAGCCGGACGCACCGAGTTCGCCCGCAGCATCTTCGGCCGCTCGTACGGCAACTTCCTCGGCGGCCAGATGTTCAAGGACGGTGAGGAGATCGAGCTCCGCGACGTCTCCAGCGCGATCCGTCACGGCCTCGCGTACGTCAGCGAGGATCGCAAGACGCTGGGGCTGAACCTGCTCGACACGATCAAGCGCGCGATCGTGTCGGCGAAGCTCTCGAAGATCTCGACCAGGGGAGTGGTCGACGACCGCGAGGAGTTCTCTGTCGCCGAGCGGTACCGCAAGGCGCTGCGCATCAAGACGCCGACCGTGGAAGAGGGCGTCAACAAGCTCTCCGGCGGGAACCAGCAGAAGGTCGTGCTCGCCAAGTGGATGTTCACGGACCCCGATCTGCTGATCCTCGACGAGCCGACCCGCGGCATCGACGTCGGCGCCAAGTACGAGATCTACTCGATCATCAACGAGCTCGCGGCTTCGGGTAAGGGCGTCATCGTCATCTCCAGCGAGCTGCCCGAGCTGATGGGCATCTCCGACCGCATCTACACGATCTTCGAGGGGCGCGTCACCGACTGCATCCCCGCTGACCAGGCAACTCCGGAGGCGCTCATGCGCAGCATGACCTCCACGAATCAGAAAGCGAACGCATGAGCACCAGCACGACCCCCGAGGTCAAGAATCAGGGATTCCACTTCCGCGACATCCGCAAGATGTTCGGCGGCGCGCAGTCCTCGATGCGTCAGTTCGGCATCTTCGGCAGCCTGATCGTCATCGTCCTGCTGTTCGAGATCCTGACACTCGTGCGCAACGGCCCCAACGGTGCGACGCTCACGCCGGGCAACCTGATCAACGTCATCAACCAGTACTCCTTCATCCTGATCCTCGCGATCGGGATGGTGATGGTGATCATCATGGGTCACATCGACCTCTCGGTCGGCTCGGTCGCGGCGTTCGTCGGCATCATCGTCGCGAAATCCATGGCGGAATGGAACCTCCCGTGGCCGCTCGCGATCGTGCTCGGCCTCGTCGTCGGAGCGCTGGTGGGCGCCTGGCAGGGGTTCTGGGTCGCATACGTAGGGGTGCCGGCGTTCATCGTGACGCTGGCCGGCATGCTGTTCTTCCGCGGCGCCAACCAGTGGATCGGCAACTCGCAGTCGATCCCGGTGCCCAAGGAGTTCGTGTACATCGGCGCCGGTTACCTGCCGGAGGTCGCCCTTCCGCTCCCGTTCAACGTTCCGACCATGGCCCTCGCCCTTCTCGCGGTGGCGTGGCTGGTCTTCTGGGAGATCCGCACTCGCCGGGTCCAGCGCAAGATGGGCTCCGACATGGCGCCACTGTGGGTGAGCGTGACCAAGGTCGTGCTGCTGTCCGTGGTCGTGCTCGCCGCCGGTTGGATGTTCGCCACCGGTCGTCCAGGCACGAGCTTCCCGGTGTCCGGGCTGATCCTGCTCGCACTCGTCATCATCTACTCGTTCATCACCCGCAACACGGTCTTCGGCCGGCACATCTACGCCGTCGGCGGCAACCGCCAGGCGGCGGGTCTCTCCGGCGTGAAGGACCGCTGGGTCGACTTCTTCGTCATGATGAACATGTCCGTGCTCGCTGCCCTCGCCGGCATGATCTTCGTCGCACGTTCGCAGGCCTCCGGCCCCGGTGACGGCAACGGGTGGGAGCTCGACGCGATCGCGAGCGTGTTCATCGGCGGCGCCGCCGTCGCCGGTGGTATCGGCACCGTGATCGGCTCGATCATCGGTGGTCTCGTGATGGCGTTCCTCAACAACGGCCTTCAGCTGCTCGGTCAGGGTGCCGACGTCGTCTCGATGATCAAGGGCCTCGTGCTCCTGGTCGCGGTCGGCGTGGACGTCTGGAACAAGCAGCAGGGGCGGCCGTCGCTGATCGGGTTCATGATGCGCAAGCGCAATCGACCCGATGCCCCCAACCTCACCGACTATCCCAAGTCCAAGTAATCCACACCAAGAAACAGAAAGAGATCGCATGAAGAGAATGGCATTTGCGGCCACAGCGATTGTCGCCGCGACAGCTCTCGCCCTCACCGGTTGCTCCGGCGAACGTGGCGGCGACACCGGAGGCGGCACCGACGAGGAAGTCACCGGATTCGAAGCAGGCTCGACGATCGGTGTCGCGCTGCCGGACAAGACCAGCGAGAACTGGGTTCTGGCCGGTCAGCTGTTCACCGACGGTCTGGAGGAAGCCGGCTACAAGGCCGACGTCCAGTACGCACCTGCGAGCAACACCGTCGCCGAGCAGCAGAACCAGATCCAGACCATGGTCACCAACGGTGCCAAGGTCATCATCATCGGCGCGAAGGACGGCAAGCAGCTGGCCACGCAGGTGCAGGCGGCCAAGGATGCCGGCGCCTACGTGATCGCGTACGACCGACTGATCGAGAACACCGACGCACTCGACTACTACGTCGCGTTCGACAACTTCAAGGTCGGCAACCTCCAGGGCCAGGCCCTGCTCGACGGGCTCGCCGAGCGCGCCGGTCACGAGGCGCCGTACAACATCGAGCTGTTCTCCGGCTCGCCGGACGACGCCAACTCGGCCGTCTTCTTCGACGGTGCGATGGAGGTTCTCCAGCCGGCGATCGACGACGGCACGCTGAACGTCGTCTCGGGTCAGACCGAGATCGCCCAGACGGCGACGGAGGGCTGGCTGGCCGAGAACGCGCAGAACCGCATGGACACGCTGCTGACCGGATCGTACGGCGGTGACGTCGTGCTCGACGGCGTGCTGTCGCCGAACGACACCCTGGCCCGCGCCATCCTCACGGCTGCGCAGCAGGCGGGCAAGGGCGTTCCGGTCGTCACCGGTCAGGACTCCGAGGTCGAGTCGGTGAAGTCGATCATGGAGGGCATCCAGTACTCCACGATCAACAAGGACACCGCGCTGCTCGTGGAGCAGGCCATCAAGATGGTCGGCCAGCTGCAGAAGGGCGAGGAGGCCGAGGTCAACGACACCGAGTCCTACGACAACGGCTCGAAGGTCGTCCCGTCGTACCTGCTCGACCCGGTCATCGTCACGAAGGAGAACGCGGCAGAGGCCTACGCCAACGTTCCGACCCTCCTGGAGATCGTGGAGTCGTACAAGTAACGACTCCCATTGGGGACGCGCGAGCCGTGCCGGACCCTGTCTCTTATACACATCTCC
>NZ_JBLVOB010000009.1:233686-261148 GCF_053543555.1 Microbacterium xerophyticum
TGGGCGGGGCGGCTCGTTCCGTCCGGCTGCGGTCACCGCGCTGCGGGGACGCCCCTGGCGTCATCGACCGCAGCCAGCGCGAGCTCGCAGAACATCGACTCCGCCCACGAGAACCAAGGCCGCGAGAACACTGTCGGGTCGTTCACATCAACGCTCTCGTGGATGTGCCCCGTCCCGGCATCCGTGTCGCTGATCATCCGCAGAAGGCGGATCCGCTCGACGGGCGTCCCTACGAGGCCCTGCACTGCCAGTGCGATCGGCCAGACGCGTCCCGTCCTGGTGTGCGGACTGCCGACACCGCGCAGCGCCGAGCCTGAGAACCAATACGGGTTCTCAGGGCTCAGCACGAATTCGCGAGTCGCTTCCCAGACCCGGCGGTCGATGACGTCCGGCGCGATGAGCGGGAGCGAGAGCAGCGATGGCGTGTTGGCATCGTCCATGCGCAGCACGCCGCCGAGGCCGTCCACTTCGTAGGCGTAGATGGAGGCGCCGGCCGGCCCGTCCACGATTGCGAAGCTCTCGACGCCCGCTCGCAGGTCGGCGGACAGACTCCGGGCACTCGAGGCCAGGTCGGGATCCGCGCAGACGGCCTCCGCGATCTCTGCAGCGGACAGGAGAGCCTGCGCGGCGAACAGGTTCGCGGGAATGTTGTAGCCGTAGGTGCAGGCGTCGTCCGACGGCCGGAACCCGCTCCATGTCATCCCCGTGTATCCGATCGCGGATCCCCTACCGCCTCGCGCCAACGTCTCGGTCGGAACCGCGGTGGCGCGTTCGAAACGATAGGGCGAGTCTTCGTGGTGCTGTTCGAGACGCAACTGGGCGACGATCGCGCGGAGACCGGTGTGGACGACGTCATCGATGAAGTCCGTGCGTCCGGTCGTCTTCCAGAGCGTATGGGCGAGTGCGATCGGATAGCAGAGGCTGTCGATCTCGTACTTCTGCTCCCACACCGCGGGGTCAGCGCAGATGTCATCTGCGTCGTAATGCGCCCCGGTCGGCCCATCGTTGAATGCGTTCGCGTACGGGTCGTGCGCGAGGAACGCGAACTGGCGCGCGACGACGGATCCGACGAGGTCGGCCAGCCACGCACTGCGGTCGAGGAACCGCAGGTACGGCGTCAGCTGGGTCGTGGAATCGCGCAACCACATGGCGGGGATGTCACCGGTTATGACGAACACCGATCCCGTCTCATCGACGCTGATCGTGCGGGTGAGCGTGCGCAGCAGGGCGGCCTCGACGAGTTCGCCGGTGCGGGCCCCGCAGAAGGCGCCGACCTCTTCTGCCGCAGTCCTGAGGAGATCGATGGTGGTTCGATCAAGTGTCAACTCCGTCAACCTGCTCATCCTGCGCTCTGCTCCTCGGTGATCAGCACTGTCGCGGCATCCGCCGGCGGATCATGTTGCGGGCTCGTCCAGGCGAGGATCTCGACCGGCGAAGGTACCGGCCGGCCCGTCGCCCAGGAGCCCAGGGCGTCGAGCCCGAGCGTGAACCGCACGGCGGCCGACCCACCGGCCGGCACGCGGACGCGACGGACGTCGAGCACTGTGCGCCGCCTGGGGCGCAGGCCGAGCTCGTGGCGCCGGCCGTAGAGGGGCACGGCGATCGTGGCTTCGGAGGCAGAGCCGTTCGCGATGTCCGCGACGAGCGTGCTGACGGCTCCATCGGACAGGGCACTCGCTGTCATCGACGAACGGCCGGACCGCAGGCGCACCGTGACGCCCTTCGGCATTCCGGTGCCGAGGAGATGACCGACGGGGTACCGTGCGTCGACGTAGCCGCGCGCCGTCTCCCTGCGCTCGTCGTGCGCGACGGGCAGGACGCCGTCGACCGAGGGGAACGTCGCAGGAAGCAGTCCCCCGGCAACATCAGCGGATAAGGCATCCACGATCGCCTGCCCGCCGCTCGGACCAGGGAACGGAGCCACGATCAGCGCGTCCGACAGCGCAGCCACCTCGGCCAGCGGCCGCGGTCGGCCGTCGATGACGACCGTGACCACGCGCACCGAGGCTGCACGCGCCGCCCGAAGGACGTCGAGCTGAGCCGTCGGCAGCGCCAGCTGCGACAGATCGACCCCCTCGCCGTTCGTCGTGTCGGCGGCTGGAGCGTCGACGGCTCCGTTGGCGGCGAACTCGTCGTCGTAACTGCGGCGACTCGTCCCTCCGAGCACGACGACCGTGACATCCGCGCCCGTGCACGCCGCGGTGACCGCATCCAGTTCATCCGCGCCCAGCCCTTGGCGATGCGTCGAACCGGGGGCGAATAGCACGTTCTCGCTCCCGTACCGCCGGATCAGCGCGGAGCGCACGGTCGACGCCTCCGGATCCTCCGGCGGCCGGGGAGGGGAGTAGTCGCCCAGTTGCGCCTCGAGATCGTCGGCGTTCGGCCCCACGAGAGCGATCACGGCGGACGAGGCGATCGGGAGGGTGTCGCGGTCGTGGACGATGACGACTGATTCCTTCGCGGCCGTTGCGGCGAGCGCGATCAGTTCGCGGCCCTCGTGCGGAGATCCGCGGTGCGGATCACCGGTGCCGTCGAGGAGGCCGAGTCGCGCCTTCAAACCCAGGACGCGATCCGCCGCGCGGGTGACGTCGTCCTCATCGAGCAACCCGCGTTCCACGGCCTCCACGACATGCGTGAAGGCGTCGTCCCACAGGCTGAGGTCCACGCCGGCGTGGATGGACAGTGCCGCTGCGGATGCCGCGTCGGGCGTGCAGTCCCGAAGGCGGTCGATGGCCGTCCCGTCCGCCATCACAATGCCCTCCCAACCCCATTCCTCGCGGAGCGTGCCGGTGAGCAGCTGACGGTTCGCGCTGCAGGGGACACCGTCGATGTCGTTGTACGCGGCCATGAAGCCGGCCACGCCCGCTCGCGCGGCGGCGTAGGCCGGTCGCAGATGCACCTCACCCAGCTCGCGGACGCCTATCGGGGCACCCGATCCGTTGCGCCCGCCGATTCCTGCCCCCTGTGCGGCGAGATGCTTCGCGACGACCGCGACGTGCGCGCGGTCGATGGCTGCGTGCGAGTCGGTGCCCTGCATGCCGCGCACTGTCGCCTCGACGAACGCCGCAGCGATCGCCGGATCCTCGCTGAAGCACTCCTCCGCACGTCCCCAGCGCGGGTCGCGCAGGACATCGAGACCGGATACCAGGGCGACATGCGTCCCGCGGGCGCGTGCCTCGGCAGCGACCTCCCCGGCCAGATGCTCGGCGAGTTCGAGGTCCATGGTGGCCCCGAGAGCGAGATTCACCGGTAGCGTGGTCGCGCCCAGAGCCATCAGCCCGTGGGGTGCCTCTTCGACGAAGAGCGTCGGGATGCCGGCACCGTTGCTGATGACATGGTCCTGCACCGCGTGATACGCCTCGGCACTCCGTTCGGGCGGGATGCCGTTCTCCCACCGGACCTGCGACCACGGGTCGGCGCGCAGCACGCCGTAGACGGCTCCGACGCCGCCCCACCTGTCCACCTCTCGGCGGAGCACATCGGTGATCCTGGGTTCTCCGTCGATCCAGCGGACGGCCTCCCAACCCTTGAGGCGCTGGTTGATCTGTCCGACGCGTTCGCGCAGCGAGAGGTCGTTCGCAGAGGTCATCCCTTGATCGCTCCCGATACGAGCGCGCGCTGCATCTGACGCTGCAGCACCGTGTAGACGAGATACACCGGGAGCAGGGTGAGCAGGGTGCCTGCCATCAGCACTCCGTAGTCGGTACCGGCATCCACCTTCAGCGTCGGCAGCGCCACCTGGATGGTGCGTTGCGCGGTGTCCGGCCCGATCAGGATCAACGGGTACAGGTACGCGTTCCAGAACGACAGGAAGTTGAGCAGGAGCACGGTGGCGATTCCGGGAATGCAGATGGGAAGGTACACCTGGCGCAGCACCTGGAGCGTCGTCGCCCCGTCCATCGACGCGGCTTCCTCCAACTCGCGCGGAATCGTGCGCATGAACGACGTCAGGATCACGATCGACAGCGGAAGCGCGGTGGCCGGCAGCAGGAGCACGACGAATGTGCGGGTGTGGAACAGGCCGAGAGCCGCGGCCAGCAGGAAGGTGGGGAACAGGGCCGCGAACGACGGGATCAGGAAGCCGAGGCTGAACACGGTCTCGATGACCCTGCCCACTCGACCCTTCGCCCGTGCCAGGGCGAAGGACGCCGGGAGCGCGAGCAGCAGGGTGAGCACGAGTGCGCAGACCGTGGTGATCGCGGAGTTCGCTATCGCGAGCCAGAGGTCAGCCTGCTGCACCGCGGTGGCGAAGTTCGACAGATCCCACTGCGTCGGCAGTGCGAGCGGGGATTCGAAGATCTGCTCGTTCGTCTTGAACGAGGAGGTGATGAAGTAATAGAACGGGATCAGCAGCGCGGCCGCGTACAGCCAGGCCAGAGTGCCGCTGGTGATCGATCCCACGCGATCGCGCAGAGGGAGGACATTGCGTCGTGCCATGAGGTTCGCCTTCGTCCGAGGTCAGTGGGTAGCGCGCAGGAAGCGGCGGATGATGCCCATCCCCACCAGCCCGATGATGAAAAGGATCACGCCCACCGCTTGGCTGTAGCCGAGGTCGGTCTCGACGAAGGCCTTGCGGTAGATGAGGTAGGACAGGGTCATCGTGGAGTTGCCCGGCCCGCCCTGGGTCAGCAGCAGCACGGTCTGCGCGGAGTTGAACAGCAGGGACAGGAACTGCAGCATCGTCACGACGCCGATGAAGTCCTGGGCGATCGGCCAGTACATCCGCCAGGCGATGCGCCAGTCTCCCGCTCCGTCCACTCGTGCGGCTTGGATCATCTCGGAGTCGACGCCGTCCAGTCGCGCTGCGATGAGCACGGCCGAGTACCCGATGCCGCTCCACAGCTCGACGGCGATGATCGCTCCCAGAGCGGTGCTCGGATCAGCCAGCCAGGCGTTGCCCTCAAGCCCCAGCGGACGCAGGACGCCGTTGACGAGACCGTCGGGATTGAGCATCGCGTAGAACACCATGGCCGTGGCAGGAGCCGAGATGAGTGCGGGGATGAAGAGCAGATAACGCAGGAGGCGGTGCCCCGGCGGCTTCTGCACCACGTAGAAAGCGAGCAGGAAGGCCAGCACGATCATGATCGGCAGCCCGACGACGATCTGGATCGCCGAATTGCCCAGAGCGGCCCAGAACGTGGCATCGGCGAACACTGCGGAGAAATTCGCCCATCCGGCTGCGGTGGGTGTCTCGAGCATCCCCGGCCAGTCGAGGAAGGCGATGACGAAGATCGCGACGACGGGCCCGATCATGAACACGGCGTACCAGATCAAGGCAGGCAGGGCCAGACCGGGGAAGCGCTCGCGCAACGTGGAGCGGCGTCGTGGCTCAGGCTTGCGTGGTTCGGAGGATGCAGGGGCGGTGGGAGATGGGGCGAGCGCGGTCATCATTGTCCTTCCGGGCCGTCAGGCCGCGTCGTAGGCCTTCTCGAACATGTCGATGATCTGATCGACGGAGGCACTGCCGTACGCCATCGCGGTGGCGCGGATCATCGGCTCGAACACGGCGTCGGGGATGAGCAGGTCGGGGAGCATCACGGGCGTGGCCTGATCGGTCGTCAGCTGCGACGCCTGCGCCACGAGGGGGAAATCAGTGCTGACGACATCCGTGATCCTGCTCATGTCGCGTCCGGAGCCGAGGATGAACTGCTTGGTGACCTCGGGGCTGTACAGGTTCTGGATGAACGGCTTGAGCAGGTCGAGCTTCTCCGCGCCGTTCGCGCTGATCCAGATGCCGTGTCCGTTGTAGCTCTGGATCACACTCGGATGCTCGAGGACACCGCCGCGAGACGGCTTCGGCCACCCGCCGACGACCACTTCCGCCGCGCGCTCCGCAGGCACGAGGGCGAGTGCAGATGACATCGCAGGGACGATCGCGGCCTTGCGGGTGTTGAACTGAGTGAGTTCGGAGTCCGAGGTGTAGCCCTGCACGTTGTCGACGAAGACTCCGGCGTCGCGGAGTTCGACGAAATGCTCGACTCCGGCGATCGCACCTGGACTCTCGGAGAGCTTGCCGCTCGAGAATGCTCGACTGGCCTCTTCCTTGGTGAGGAAGCCCTGCAGGATCTGCAGGAACATCTTCTGCCCGCTCCAGTCGGAGCCGCCGACCGTGACAGGACCGATTCCCTTCGAGCGGAGCGCGTCGGCGACCGCGATGAGTTCATCCGTCGTGGTCGGCAACTGCACGCCGGCTTCGTCGAGCAGGCCGATGTTGAACGAGACGGGCCAGTTCGTACGGGTGAAGGGGAACGCGCGCAGATGGCCGTCCTCGTCGGTCCACTCCTCGATCGCCTCAGGAATGATCTTGTCCCGCAGCCCCCATTCGTCGAGAAGTTCTTCGACGGGGATCGTCGCCTCGAGGCGTGTCCATGAGAGCGTGCGTCCCTGCAGGTTGACCATCGCGATGTCGGCTTCCTTGCCGGCGAGGGCGCTCGTCTCGAAGACGATCGGCAGGTCGGAGCCGTTCTTGAGCAGCGCGACGGTCTGGTCGTTCGCGCGCTGGTATGCAGCCACCACGTCGGAGAACACCTGCGCACCCGAGACGGCACCGCTGAGCTGCGTGTGCACGGAGAAGGCGCCCGACGCGCTCGACGCGGGCATGAGCGGGCCGCATCCCGCCAGCAGCGGCGTCACGACGCCGGTCCCGATCAACGCGCCGAGGAACGTTCGCCTGCTGATGCCTTCGGACAAGGAGACCTCCTGAGAGCTGCGGTGCATCTGATAAGGGATGATGGTCGCTCGTTCGGGATTTAGTAAAGCGGTACACATCAACTGGCGGCTAATGTATACCGCTTTACATTCACGGGTCAAGCCCCTAATCTCTCTCATGAGATGAACGAGAAGAAACCAGCCCGAGTCACCATCGCCGCCGTCGCCGCGCGAGCGGGCGTCTCCCCTTCCGCCGTCTCGCATGTCTTCAACGGGCGCCCCAATGTCTCCGAGGCGACAGCTGCCCGCATCCGGGAGGCCGCGGACCAACTGAACTGGCGCCCGAACTACGCCAGCCGCAAAGTCGGAGGGCAGGGAGGGCGCAGCCTCGGGCTCGTCGTATCGCGAGTCGGAGGCAGATTCGAGCGCGACCCGTTCTTCATGAGGCTGATCGCCGGGCTCACGCAGCCGCTGGCCGAGATCGACTGGTCGCTTTCGCTCACCCTCGTGCGCGCCGAGGACGAGCAACGCGTCTATCGGGAGTGGTGGAGTGAGCGGCGAGTGGACGCCTTCCTGCTCGTCGATGTCAGAGACGACGATCCGCGCATCGCACACGTGCGCGAGCTCGGAGCCCCCGCCGTGCTGCTCGGCGCGCCGATCGATGACGCCGTCCCCGCTGTGACCGTGAGTGATGACACGGCGTACGACCAGGTGCTCACTCACCTCGGCGACCTCGGACATCGGCAGATCGCACGCGTGAGCGATTCTCCCGGACTCGTGCACGCCCGCGACCGCGACCGTCGCTTCACCGAGGCCGCGCGGCGAAGCGGCATCGCCGCAGAAGTGCTGCGATGGGACCCGGCGACCTCCGACCCCGTCGCGGATCTGCTGCACCGCGCCGGCGCGGCCACGGCGCTCGTCGTGGACAGCGAAGCGATGGCCGCCGAGATCGTCGCGCATGCGCCGGAGATCGGGGTGCGGGTACCGGAGCAGCTCTCCGTCGTGGCGTGGGAGGACTCCTGGGTCTCGACGCTGGTCCGTCCGCGTCTGACGGCCCTCGATGCGCCAGTGGAGGAGAGCGCCCGCACCGCAGTGCAGATGCTGCGCAGACTCGTCGACGGCGAGGAGATCTCGTCGCAGACCGTGTCCGGCCGTCGCCTGATCATTCGTGAATCGACCGCATCACCCACCAGCAAGAAGGATGAGACTTCCAGTGACTGACCGCACTCCGCGTTTCGGAGCGAACTACACGCCCTCCAAGGACTGGATGTTCCAGTGGATGGGGATCGACCAGGATGTCGTGCGCGCCGACTTCGAGGCGCTCGCCGGTCTCGGCATCGACCATGTCAGAGTGTTCCCGCTGTGGCCGGTCCTCCAGCCCAACCGAACCTTGATCCGCACGCAGGCGCTGGATGACATCGCACTGGTGGCGGACATCGCCGCAGAGTTCGGACTGGACATCGCTGTGGACGTCATCCAGGGCCACATGTCCGGGTTCGACTTCGTGCCGGCGTGGCTGGTGAACTGGCATGACGGCAACATGTTCGTCGGCGAGGCCGCGATCGCCGCGCAGGCCGAACTGGTCGCGGCCGTGTACGACGCGGTCAGGGATCGTCCCAACCTGATCGGGTTGACCCTCGGGAACGAGCTCAACCAATTCCAGCTCCCGAATCCGTCGGCAATGCCGGCGGACAGCGACCAGATCGGTCACTGGCTGTCCTCTCTCCTGACTGCGCCGTCGGATCCTGACCCGCGCCACCTCATCACGCACAGCGAGAACGACCATCTCTGGTACCGCGACGGGCACCCGTTCCTTCCCGTTCACGCGTCACGCCTCGGCGACATCACCACGGTCCACTCCTGGATCTTCAACGGAACGGCGGCGACCTACGGCGGGTTGTCTGCGCAGTCCGTGCGCCATGCGGAGTGGATGATCGAGCTCTCCAAGGCGTTCGCGACCGATCCCGGGCGTCAGGTCTGGCTGCAGGAGGTCGGTGCGCCTTCGCTGAACCTCGCGGATGAGGAGATGCCGGAGTTCGCGGCGCGCACCGTGACGGCCGCCCTCAGCGCGCCGGGGCTGTACGGCATCACATGGTGGTGTTCGCATGACGTGTCCCGCGCACTCGGGGACTACAAGGAGCTCGAGTACTCACTCGGTCTCCTCGACGTCGACAACGCGGTGAAGCCGCTCGGGCGGGAGTTCGCGGACCTCATCGCGCGAGCACGCGCGGGCGAGCTCCCGATCGCGGAACCGCGCAGCGTCGGCGTCGTCGTCGACGTGGATGATGACGATCTCCCTGTCACTCGTACGGATCTGGCACCGGGCGGAGCGGTCTTCGAAAGGTGGCACGAGCTGCGCGAGCAGGGTGAGGCGGTCACGGTCATCACGTCTCGCACAGCGGCGGATGCCGGGCGGCTCGCGGATCTCGGAATCACCTCGGTGGACCTGACGCGCTCGGTGTGACGGCGCGCGAACTGCGGTCAGCCGCCAGCGCGGCGCAGATGCAGTTCGCGGAGTTCGTCGGCGAACGCGGCGACAGGTCCCGAGACCGGCACGGCGGGCGCCACGGCCGTGATGGGCAGGGCAGCGACGGGGGAGGGAGTTGCGCCGCGCTCAGCGCTCCACTCCACGAGCTGCGCGGTGCTCGCGGCGTAGACGATGCGCCCGAGTCCCATCCATGCGTGAGCCGCCGCGCACATCGGACAGTGCTCACCCGAGGTGAAGACGGTGCTCGACGCGCGTTCTTCGGGCGTGAGGTTCGTCGCCGACCAGCGCGCGATCTCGAACTCCGGATGCCGCGTCTGATCTCCGTGCTTGACGCGGTTGCGGTCTTCGAACCGCACCGCGCCCTGCGCATCCACCAGGACGGACCCGAACGGCTCGTCGCCGTCCTCGAGCGCCTCGCGGGCGAGATCGACGCACCGGCGAAGGTGCGCGTGTTCGACTTCGGTGGGCAGGTAGAACGTCGTCATGGCACCGAGGCTAGCAATCAGCCGACTGCCGTAGCCTTGGAGTGACATGGCACATCTTCTCGGGGCCGAGGGCCTCCACCTGGAATATCCGACCAAGGTCGTCTTCGACTCCATCACCCTCGGCATCGAGGAGGGCGATCGCATCGGGATCGTCGGGCGCAACGGCGACGGCAAGTCCTCTCTGCTCGCGATGCTCGCGGGACGCAAGGAACCGGATGCCGGACGTGTGACGATGCGCGCGGGCACCACGGTCGGCGTGCTGGATCAGGCCGACACCCTCGACGACTCCCTCACGATCGCGCAGTCGGTCGTCGGCGACTTGGAGGAGTACGAGTGGGCCGGCGATGCCCGCGTGCGCGATGTCATCCAGGGGCTGCTCGCCGACCTGGACTGGAACGCGCAGGTGCTGGGCCTCAGCGGCGGACAGCGACGCCGTGTCGCCCTCGCCGCACTGCTCGTCAAGGACTGGGACATCGTCGCGCTCGACGAGCCGACCAACCACCTGGACGTCGAGGCGATCACCTGGCTCGCGGGGCACCTGAAGAAGCGCTGGGCCGTGAATTCGGGCGCGTTCCTCGTCGTCACGCACGACCGATGGTTCCTCGACGAGGTCTGCACCGAGACGTGGGAGGTGCACGACCGTATCGTCGAGCCCTTCGAGGGCGGCTACGCGGCGTACATCCTGCAGCGCGTGGAACGCGACCGCATGTCGGCCGCGACCGAGGCGAAGCGCCAGAATCTCGCTCGCAAGGAGCTCGCATGGCTGCGCCGTGGAGCGCCGGCTCGCACGAGCAAGCCGAAGTTCCGCATCGACGCGGCGAACGAACTGATCGAGGATGTGCCGGAGATCCGCGACAAGGTGTCGCTGCAGTCCCTCGCCGTCTCTCGCCTCGGCAAGGACGTCGTCGACCTGCTGGACGCCGGCGTGCAGTACGGGGACCGCGAGGTACTGCGCGACGTGGAGTGGCGCATCGCGCCCGGCGAGCGCACCGGCATCCTGGGCGTCAACGGTGCAGGCAAGTCGACCCTGCTCGGTCTCGTCGCCGGCACGATCGAGCCGACCAGCGGTCGGGTCAAACGCGGAACGACGGTCAAGGTGAAGACCCTGACGCAGCGGATCGATGAGCTGACAGCGGTGTGGAACGATCCGGTGCGCAAGGTGATCGAGGGCCTGCGCACGGAGTACACCTTCGGCACAGGGTCCAAGTCGCAGTCGCTCACCCCCGGCCAACTGCTCGAGCGCCTCGGATTCTCATCCGCGCAGCTCTCGACGCCCGTGAAGGACCTGTCCGGTGGACAGCAGCGCCGCCTGCAGCTCCTGCTCGTGCTGCTGGAGCAGCCCAACGTGCTGATCCTCGACGAGCCGACCAACGACATGGACACCGACATGCTCGCCGCCATCGAGGACCTCCTGGACTCCTGGCCCGGCACGCTGCTCGTGGTGAGTCACGACCGGTACTTCCTGGAGCGCGTCACGGATCAGCAGTTCGCCGTCATGGGCGGACGACTGCGTCACCTGCCGGGCGGAGTGGACGAGTACCTGCGTCTTCGGACGGCCGAGCAGAGCGGGGCACCGTCCGCGACCAAGGTGTCGACGTCGAAGCCGGGTCTCGACGGTGCGGCGCTGCGCGCTGCCCAGAAGGAGATCGCTGCAGCGGAGCGGAAGATCCAGAAGCTCACCCAGCAGATCGACAAGGCGAAGCACGCGCTCGTGGAGCACGACCAGTCCGACTACGAAGGACTCGCCGAGAAGATGAAGCGGATCAGTGCCCTCGAGGCCGAGGTCGAGGAGAACGAGACGCGCTGGCTCGAGCTCAGCGATCAGCTCGGCTGAGCCCCGGAGGGTCAGAGCGGAAGCGTTCGCAGCTCGAGCATGGTCGCGAAACGCGCCTCCGGATCATCGAGGTCGATGCCGCTGACCTCCACTGCCCTGCGCAGTCGATAGCGGAACGTGTTCGGGTGGACGAAGCACGCCGCCGCGGCGCTCCTCACGTCGCCGAAGCTGTCCAGCCAGGCGGCGAGCGTCTGCACCAGACGCGCGTCACTGCGTGCGTCGTACTCGAGGAGACGCTCGAGCGCCGTCGAGACGACATCGCCGCGCGACGAGCGGAGGTCGCGCAGCTCGAGCACGAGCGACTCGGTCTCCACCTCCGAGATCCTGGCGATCGTGCGCTGTCCGCGGCTCTCGGTCAGAACGCGCAGCACGCGTCGCGCCTGCGTCCGCGAGCGGGCGATGTCGGCGACGGACTGCGCAGGCTGCCCGATCCCGATCAGTGCGGGAAGGCGCGGTCCCACCCGCTGCAGGAAGTCCTCGGCCAGGCGCGCGGAGCGCTCCTCCGCCGCCACATCGGCGACGGGCAGGATGCCGTAGACGGTGTCTCCGACGAGCGCCACCGCCGCTCCGCGCTGCACGGCCGACAGGTGCAGCGCGAGCGCATCGGTGAGCCTCTCGCGGTCGGCGATGAGGTCTTGATCGCTTCGCGGCACGCCGTCCTGAGCCGGGGCGAGCATGGCCGCGGCGACGCAGACGCGCTGACCGGCCAGGCCCAATCGGCTGAGAGCGTCGCGCGCCCCGGCGCCGCCGTCCACCGCCCTGCTCACGAGCTCGGCGCGCAGACGGCGTTCGGCATCCGCTCCTGCGCGGACGCGCAGCAGATGCAGGGCGACGAGCTTCGCGGCATCGCGCAAGGTGGAGGTGCGCTCCGGCGTGAGAGGTCCGTCCATGGCCGCCCAGATCGAACCCAGAACCTCATCGCCTGCCCGCACGGCGATCGCGATGCGCTGCGTCGTCACCCCCTGACCGAGATCCATCGGGTCGATCACGACGGGGACGTCGTCGCGATACAGATCGCGGAACACACCCATCTCGGTGAGAGCGCGCGCGTAGCGATCCGGCACCTGGCGCCCGATGATCGTCTCGACCCTCGACTCGTCCGCCGCCTCCTGGCCGCCGGAGAACGCGAGCACCCGCGAGGATCGATCCTCGATCGTGACGGGAGCATCCAAGAGGGCCGCGATCGCATTCGCGACGGCGAAGAGGTCCCCAGCGGAGACGCCCCCGAGTGATTCCGACGGTGTGCGCCCGACGTCGTCCTCCGAGAGCACGGAGCGCAGGAGCGCCGCCAGCTGCGTCCAGGTCGCTCCGCGCGCGAGGCCGAGGATGGCGACACGGGCATCATCCGCCGCCATGAGGACAGCATCCGGAAGATCTGTCGACGCCCGCACCACCACAGCCACGGCGCCGCGTTCTCCGGCGTCCGTCACCAGCGCCGCCAGTGCCGCAGGATCCTGCATCCCGACGGCGAGGACGATCGCATCCGGCGGATACACCGGTTCGTCGACCGGATCGTGGATCAGCACACCGCCGATCTGCTGATCCACATCGATGGCGCCGTGGGCGACGTCGAGGAGGGTCACGCCGAGGTCGTCGTAGACACGACCCCAGCTCGACCGGGTCAGCGAGCTCATGTCCGCGAGCATAACCTCACATCGGCACCCACTCGGTCCAGGTCGTGAGCTCGTCGAGCACCTCGGGTACGGGGGTGACGCCGAGGCCGGGCCCCTGCGGCACTGCGAGGTGGCCGTCCTTCATCACGAACGGCTCGGTGATGTCGGTCCGGTAGAAGCGGTCGCTGGCCGACACGTCCCCCGGAAGGGTGAAACCGGGCAGCGAGGCCAGGGCGATGTTGGCCGCGCGGCCCAGACCGGACTCCACCATCCCGCCGCACCACACCGGGGTGCCGTGCGCCATCGCGACGTCGTGGATGCGTCGCGCCTCGAGATAGCCGCCCACCCGTCCCGGTTTGACGTTCACGATGCTGGTGGCTCCGAGGGAGATCGCGGCAGCGGTCGTCTGCGCCGACGTGATCGACTCGTCCAGGCAGATGGGCGTACGGAGGATGCGGGCGAGCTCCGCGTGACCGAGCACGTCCTCCTCCTCGAGCGGCTGCTCGATGAGCAGCAGACCGAACTCGTCGAGGCGGGCGAGATGCTGGGCGTCGCGCAGCGTGTAGGCGGTGTTCGCGTCCACCTGGAGCTGCACATCGTCTCCGATGCGCTCGCGCACTGCGCGGACCACGTCGATGTCCCACCCCGGCTCGATCTTCAGCTTGATGCGCACATAGCCCTCGTCGAGGTACTCGTCGACCGCGTCGAGGAGCCGGGGGACCTCATCCATGATTCCGACCGAGACCCCGCACGGCACCGTGTCGCGCACGCCGCCCAGCTCACGGGCGAATGAACGGCCGGCCGCGCGCAATTCGGCATCGAGCAGCGCCATCTCGATGGCGGCCTTCGCCATGCGGTGACCTTTGAACTTCGCGAGCTTCTCGCCGACCATGTGCGCCCCGGTCAGCTCCGCACCGGCGAGTGCGGGGGCGAGGAAGCGCCTGATGACGTCGACGGCGCCCTCGGTGTACTCGGGGGAGTAGACGGGGTCGGGGAGCGTGACGCATTCCCCCCATCCCTCCGCGTTCTCGGTGACGGCCCTGATCAGCAGGATGTCCTTCGCCGTCTGCGTTCCGAACGAGGTGCGGAACGGGGACACCAGCGGCATCGAGACGCGGCGCAGCTCCAGTCCTTCGATCTTCATCACGAGTCCTTCCCCTGGCGCACGAGGTATCCCTCGGCCCGATCGAATCCGATGATGCGTCCGCCGGCGTCCAGCAGCCCGGTGAGCTGCTCCCGCACACGGCGTCGCCACTGCTGCGCGGCGGCGATGTCCTCCCGCCGGACGCGCTCGATGTCGGCCGGCACCGCGACGGCCGTGTCGCCCGGCTCCCTCGCCACGGTCAGCGAGGCGCCGGACGCGCACGCGATGGCCTCCGCGCTGCGCAAGCGCCAGCTCACGAGGAGGCGGTCCGTCTCATCGTCGGTGTTGATGCCGTCGGCGATCTCGCCGTAGAAGTTCGCGAGATACTCCACCGGCACCGCGCCGAGCTTGCTGAGGTTGAAGTACGCGTTGCGCGCGACGAGCGGATCGAAGGTCCACTCGACCGTGTCGATGCCGCGCGACAGGGCCCACGCCCGCTGATGCTGCTTGAGGGCGAAGCCGACTGATCTGCCGGCGTGGGCGGGAGCGATGCCGGCGATGTGGCTGTGCAGGGCATGTCGATCGGGATCGGCGTGGAACGCGATGGCCACGCCGATGAGCTCGCCATCGATGAAGGCGCCGGCGATGTAGTTGCCGGCCTTGCTCATCGCGCGGAGCAGTTCCGGCGGCACTGGCGGGTTCTCCGGTGAACGCTTCCAGATGTCCGAGAGCAACCGGATGGCCTCCGCCTGCTCGCCCATGCCGGTCAACTCGCGCAGGTCGACGCCGGCGGCGGACGCCGCCCGTCCGGCGTCTCTGACGGCTGCCACTGCGACCGCATCGTCTCGCGTCAGTTGTGCCATGGCTCTTCCGTTCTCGATATCTCGGCGACCAGCTCGGTCAGAAGGCGTGTGCGCGGAACGATCTCGGCGACGAGGGCGTGCTCGTCATCGGCATGTGCACCGCCACCGACCGCGCCGAGCCCGTCCAACGTCGGCACGCCCAGCCCCGCGGTGAAGTTCCCGTCACTCGCGCCGCCGACCGCGGCCTGCCTCAGCGGTGCGAGGCCCAGACGATCCGCGACCTTCGCGGCGAGTGCGAACAGCGGCGCCGACATCCCGAGCTCCAGCGGCGGGCGGTTGACGCCGCCGCGCACGTCGACCCCGGCACCGGGTACGACGCATGTATAGCCGCGCAGAGCGGAATCGACGCGCTCGAGTTCGGCGATCGTGCGCGCGCGCACGTCGATCCGCAGGCGTGCCTCGGCGGGGACGGTGTTCGTCGTCGTGCCGGATGCGGCGAGGGTCGGGGTGACGCTCGTGCCGGCGCTCGCATCCGACAGCGCGGCGGCCGCGATGATGAGGTGCGCGAGCTCCACACCGGCGTTCACCCCCTTCTCCGGCTCGAGCCCGGCGTGCGCTGCGCGTCCGGAGACGACCATCTCGTACAGCGCGACGCCCTTGCGCTCGGTCTTGAGCGCGCCGCCGTCCGCGGACGCCTCCAGCACGAGGGCGGCGCTCGCGCCGCGAGCCGTCTCCTCGATCAGCGCGCGTGAGCGAGGAGAGCCCAGCTCCTCATCCCCGGTGACGAGGATCGTGACGCCATCGCGATCCTCGAGCGCCGCGACTGCGTGCAGGGCCATGGCGAGGCCGGTCTTCATATCGAAGCTCCCCGGGCCGGAGAGCACGCCCCCGCGCACGCCGTACGGCAGGCGCCGCAGAGTGCCGAGCGGCCAGACGGTGTCGTGGTGCGCCAGCAGCAGCACGCGCGTCGATGGGCCGAACCGCCATCGCAGATGCGCGACCCCCTCGACCTCTATGCGCTCCGGTGCCGAGCCCAGCAACAGCGTGCCGAGCTCGGCGACCAGATCGGCCGAACGCGCGACGGCGGCGTGATCGTCCGAGGGCGACTCGCACTCGATCAGGCGGCGGATGCTGTCCACCATCGTCGCCTCGGTGATCGGACGCGCGCGGAGAGGGAAAGGCGTACTCATCAGCCGGCCGCAACCTTGGGGGTCGCCCGTGCGCCGAAGTGCACGTACTCCTCGCCGGTGGGCAGCGCGTAGAACGTCACCGTGACCCACGTCTGGGTTCCAGGCTGACGCAGCGCGAACACGTTCTCGCTGAGCGCGGTCAACGAGTACTCGTCCACCGGATCGGCTTCGAGTTCGGCGAGCGGTCCCAGCGTGGTCGTGCGCATCATCGGGCTGCCGTCTTCTGCGACGTAGACCTCGGTGCGCACGGAGGCGCGCTCGTACGTGCCGACGAAGGGCGTGAGATCGACGTCGATCGGCTCCGCCGGCGGCTGGACGGGCTCCTGCATCCGCACACCGGACAGCTCGGCGAAGATCTCCCGGTACAGATCGCCGTACAGGTCGCGGGTATGGCCGCCATTGGTCAGCAACGTCACCGCGACCCCGGATTCCGGGTGCACGCGCAGGAAGGCGGCCTGCCCGATCGTGTTGCCGTCGTGGCCGTACAGCCGTGCGCCGTTCCAGTCGAATCGGATCCAGCCGAGCCCCCACGAATCGCCCAGCACGTGCTTGTCCGGCACCTCAGCGTGGAACGCCTGCATGTCCGACACGGTCTGCGCCGACAGCAGCCGCTCGCCACCGCCGCCGATGCCTCCCGCGAGATGCAGCCTGGCGAAGGCCAGCACATCCTCTGCGCGTGCGGCGATGAGACCGGCAGGGCCGAGCGAGCGCGGCAGCCCCCATACCGGGGCGAGGACCTGCTCCTCACCGGCATCGACGTGACCGACCGCTGCGGAATGCAGCAGCGCCTCCTCCGGCAGCGTCACGGTGTGCGTGAGGCCGAGCGGGGTGAACAGCAGCTCGCGCATGGCGTCGTCCCAGGTCTTGCCCGTGACCTGCTCGATGATGCGCCCGAGCAGCGAGAAGCCGGCGTTGCAGTACGACCACGTGGCGCCGAGCGGGTGGTTCTCGCCGACCTCTGCGAGCAGGCCGACGTACTTCTCGAGGCAGTCGTCGCCACGACCGGTGTCGGTGAACACGTCGCCGTCGAGACCGCTGGTGTGCGTGAGCAGATGACGGATCGTGATGCCGTCCGTGAGGTGATCGTTCGCGAGACGTACGCCGGGAATGATCTCGTGCACCGGCGTGTCGAGCGTGAAGCGGCCCTCTTCGACGAGGCGCATGATCACGGTCGCCGTCCAGACCTTCGAGATCGAGCCGATCTGGAACAGGGAGTCATCGAGCGGCGCCGCGGATGCGGGCGGCAGGTTCCGGTTGAGGATTCCGGTCGAGCAGATGACGACGTCATCCGCTCCCTGCGCGTCGTACCGCAGGATGCCGAGCTGCGCACCCGGCACCCCGTGCAGGGCCGAGAGTGCGTCGAGGCGCCGCTGCCAGTGCGCGGCGTCGACACGTGCGGGGCGCGGTCCGTCGGCACTGCCGGCGTACTGCTGCACCCATTCGACGACGCGCCGTGCGTAGTCGACCCGGTGGCTGGGCACGCCCATCAGCGGGAAGATGTGGCTGCCGCCCGGGTACACCACCAGGCGCGTCGGCACGTCCCGTTCGCGCAGCGCCGCGTACCACTGCTGCGCCTGGCCGAGAGGGCAGCGAAGGTCCTTCTCTCCGTGCAGCACGAGGGTGGGTGTGGTGACGTTCTCGACCGCGGTGTACGGCGACATCGCCATGAGGCTCTCGCGGTCCGCCGAGCTCCACGGCATCCTGCCGATCTCGAAGACGTTGAGCAGGTGCGCGTCGTCGCTCGAGCCGCCCATGCTCACGAGGTCGGAGACGATGCCGCCGGCGGCTGCGGCGGCGAAGCGATCGTCGTGAGCCGTGAGGTAGGCGGTCATGAACCCGCCGTAGCTGTAACCGGTGATCGCCAGTCGCTTCGGATCGGCGGTGCCGTCGGCGACGAGCTCGTCGATGGGCTCGAGGAAGTCGTTCGCGTCCGCGACGCCCCAGGCCTCGTTCACGCCCTTCCAGAACTCCTCGCCGTATCCGTCGCTGCCGCGCGGGTTGATCATGACGATCGTCCACCCCTGTGCCGCGAGTTCCTGATGGAAGACGTGCATCTCGTCCATCGCGCCGTTCCAGGCGTTGTGCGGGCCGCCGTGCACATCCACCAGAAGCGGGGTCGGTCCGGTCACCGATGGGTCGCGCACGATCCAGCCTTGAACCACGGTGCCGTCGCTGATGGTGAACTCACGACTCTCGCGCACGAACAGCTCGACGCCCTCCGGCGCTGAGCCGTGCGACGTGACCACGTCGCCGGCACCGGTCGCAGGATCGATCCGCACGATCTCGCCGAACGACGTGGGCGTCGACAGCGCGACGGCGGCGGTGCCGCCCGCGACCGAGAGGCCGCTGACGACCTCGTCCGCGCCTCCGAACACATGGCGGGGGTCGCCGCCGGCGCGCGGGACCGCGTACAGATGGGTCGCCCCGCGGTCCCTGACGGCGAACAGCACGTCGCCGGAGTCCGTGACCTGCGGCAGCGCGCCGGGGTAGGCCGGAGCGCCGGGCATGACGTTGCGGTCCAGGGAGGCTGCGAGATCCGTCGCGCTCCCGGATGCGAGGTCGACAGTGAACAGGCCGGCGTGACCGACCGGCTCGCCGCTCCAGCCGACGACGATCAGCGATCCGCCGTCTGGCGTGTACGACACCGTCGCCGCGTAGCCGTCGGTGAACGCGAGCTCGCGCGGCGGTGCGGCGGGGTCGGCCGGATCGACGGCGTGCACCGCGGAGCGCGCCTCGAGGTCGGTCGCGTCGGAAGGGCGGGCGGTGTACGCGAGCGTCGTCCCGTCCGGCGACCACGCTGGGCTGCTCACATGCACGTCGCCGTCTGTGAGCCGCCGGACATTGTCGCCCGCCAGATCGAGCACGTGCAGCTGCTGGCGCACCCCGCGGATCAACCAGTCGCCGTCGATCATGTAATCGATGGCATCGGTGACGATGGGGGCGCCTTCACGCGCTGCGCGCTGCTCGTCGGTCTCCGTCTCGCCGGATTCCACGGCCACGGGGGCGGTGAACGCGATCTTCGAGCCATCGGGGCTCCAGACGGCGGCGCCGGCGCCGAGCGGGATGCGGGTGCGCTGACGCGGCTCGCCGCCGGCGAGCGGCAGCGTCCACAACTGGCCGTCGCGCAGGAAGGCGAGCTCGTCACCGGCGGGGGAGAACACCGGAGCGGTGTCGCTCGTGCCATGAGTGAGCGCGCGGGTGGCGCCGTCCTCGACGAGCCAGATCGCGCTGGTCGCCCGATCAGCATCGACGTCGACGCCTCCGAGGACGTACGCGAGCCGTGCACCGTCGGGGGAGAGGGCCGGCTGACTCGGGACGGTGAGAGCGAGGACGTCGTCGATGCGCATTGTGCGGGTCACGTTGTGCTCCTTCATTACGTGGTGGATCTTCGTCACGGGGTGAATCGGATGGGTCGGGGGATCGCGGCGAGAAGCTCGCGGGTGTATTCGTCCTGCGGATCGCCGAGCACCTCGGCGGCGGTGCCCTCCTCCACGACGCGGCCCTCATGCATCACTGCGACGCGGGTGGAGACGTAGCGCACGACGGCGAGATTGTGCGAGATGAACAGCATGGAGAGGCCGAGTTCGGCCTGCAGTTCGCGGATGAGGTTGAGGATCGTGCCCTGGATCAGCACGTCCAGCGCGGAGGTGATCTCGTCGGCGATCAGCACCCGCGGCTTGCCGGCCAGAGCACGGGCGATGGCGACGCGCTGTCGCTGCCCACCGGAGAACCGAGCGGGGAAGGCGTCCGCCTTGTCCGGATCGAGGTGGACCAGCTCGAGCAGACGGGCGACCTCGGCCGCTCGCGCTCGCCGCGTCATCCCCGAAGGCATGATCTCGGAGATGCTCGCGCCGATGCTCATCCGCGGATCGAGCGACGAGTAGGGATCCTGGAAGACCATCTGCAGCGGGCGGGGACCGCGTCGGGGGATCGGCTCGCCGTCGACGAGGATGCGCCCGGAGTGCAGGGGTACCAGACCGACGGCGGCGCGGGCGAGGGTCGACTTGCCCGATCCCGATTCACCGACGACGCCGAGCACCTGACCGTCGGGCACGATGAGCGAAACATCATCGACCGCGGTCATGGCGGTCCGACCGTGGCCGTATCGCACGGACACGTTCTCGAAGCGGAGCTCACTCATCGCGTCGTCACCTCGTCCTCGATCCCGGCGAGGGGTCGTTCCAGATCGGGCCCCATATGCGGGACGGCCGCGAGCAGGGCACGGGTGTACGGATGCCGTGCCGAGGAGAGCTCTGAGGTCCGAAGCTCTTCGACGATCTCTCCCGCGTTCATGACGAGCACCCGGTCGCACAGTTCGGCGACCACCGAGATGTCGTGGCTGATGAACAGGATCGACGCGCCGTCCTGCTCGCGGATCGCCCGCAGCAGCTCGAGCACCTGGCTCTGCACCGTGACGTCCAATGCGGTGGTGGGCTCGTCCGCGATGATCAGCCGCGGAGAGACCATGAGTCCCATCCCGATCATCGCCCGCTGCCGCATGCCGCCGGAGAACTCGTACGGGTACTGGCGAACCCGTCGCGCCGGCTGCGAGATCCGCACCGCGGCCAGTCGATCTGCGGCGCGCCGCCGCGCCTCTCGTCTGTTGAGCCCGGCGTGCTCGGTGGCCACTTCGGCCAGCTGGTCGCCCATCCGCATGGTGGGGTTGAAGGACGACATCGGGTCCTGGAAGACCATCGCGAGCGATGTGCCGAGCAGGCGGCGCCGTCGCTGCTTCGTCGCGGTCTGCAGGTCGGTGCCGAGGAATCGCAGCACGGATGCTTCCACGCGTCCCGGATCGGCGACGAGCTGGGCCACGGCCAGAGCGGTCATCGACTTGCCGGAGCCGGACGCTCCGACGATGCCGACGATCTCGCCCTCGCGGACCGCGAAGGAGATGCCGCGCACCGCGTGCACGGGGCCGGTGGGGCCGGGGAACGTGACGCGCAGGTCCTGCACCTCGAGCACGCTTCCGTCGGGTTCCGCCGGAGCCGGTGCGGTCGGTGCGGTGACGGTGCGCGGCCGCCGCGAGGCTCGTCGGCGTGCGACCGAGAGGAGGACGGCGTCGTCCGAGATCCCGAGGGTGCGCGCCGCGGATTCGCCGAGGAGGTTGAAGGCGAGGCCCGCGATCACCACGGCGATGCCGGGCGCGAGTGCGGCGAGCGGATTCAGGTAGATGCCGCGCACGCCGTCCATCATGAGCCGGCCCCAGTCGTACTCAGGCGGCTGCACTCCGAGGCCGAGGAACGAGAGCCCTGCGAACGCGAGAAGTGCGCCACCGGCGCCGATCGTGGCGTTGACGATGAGAGGTTCGCCGATGTTGGGGAGCACGTGCCGCAGCAGCACGCGGAACCTGTCGACGCCACCGACCCGTGCGGCGGCGACGAAGTCGCGCGCCTCGATGCCGGCGATGAGGTTCTGGCACAGGCGAGCGAACGCGGGGGCGCCGGCCAGGCCGATGGCGAACACCGCGGCGGTCGAACTGCTGCCGAAGATCGCCGCGAAGAAGAGCGCCAGCAGCAGCCCTGGGAAGGCGACGGCGACACCGGTGAACCAGATCACCGGTCGTCCGAGCACGCGTCCGAGCAGGAGGGGCGCGACGCCGAGGACGAGGCCTGCTCCGACCGCCACCGCGGTGGCCAGCACGGCCAGCACGACGGAGAGCCGTGTCGCGACGAGAGTGCGCAGCAGCAGATCGCGGCCGAGATTGTCGGTGCCGATCAGATGCTCGGAGGAAGGACCGGCGAGCAGGTCGTCCGTGTCGGTCACCGCCGCCTGCTCGCCCCAGAGCAGAGGAGCGAGGACGGCGGTGAGCACGACGAGCGCGAAGAGCGCCATCGCGGTGGCACCCAGCGGGCTGCGCAGCATGAGACGGAGAGTGCGCATCATCCCTCCGCGACCGTCGACTGGGGGTTGAGCACGGCGAGCGTCGCATCGACGACGGTGTTCACGAGCAGCACGCCGATGCCGTAGACGAGCACAGTGCCCTGAACCAGCGGATAGTCCTTCGTCTGGATCGAGCCGACGATGGTGCTGCCGAGTCCCGGCCAGGCGAAGACTGTCTCGACGAGCACGGTTCCGGCCACGAGGCTGCTGAGGATGAGCCCGCCCAGGGTGAGGGTCGCGGTGAGCGCGTTGGGCAGCACATGGCGGAGATTGATCTTCCAGCTGCGCAGCCGCTTGGAGTGCGCGGTGCGGACGAAGTCGGTCTCGAGCACCGAGAGGACCTCCAGCCGGACGATGCGCGCGAGCACCGCCGCGGGGCCGAGAGCCAGCGCGAGCACGGGCAGGATGTACGAGGCGGCTCCCTCCCGCCCGGCGACCGGCAGCCACCCCAGCTGGACTCCGAACACCGCGACGAGCGCGACGCCGAGGAGGAACTCGGGGATGGAGCCGAGCAGCACGCTCGTCGAGCTGAAGCCGAGTTCGAGGCCGCGGGCGCGCCCGCGCTGGGTGGCGATGGCGACCGCGACTCCGATCGGGATCGAGATCAGCACGGCGACGACGAACGCGAGCACGGCGAGCGCCGCCGTGGCAGGAAGCCGTTGTGCGATGGTGTCGGCCACGGGCAGCTGCGATCCGATCGATATGCCCAGATCGCCGGTCAGCACCCCCTGGAGGTAGTTCAGATACTGCTGCCACAGCGGGTCGTTGAGTCCGAGGGACTCCCGCCGCGCGTCCACCACCGCCGCAGATGCGGTCGGTCCCAGCGAGGTGCGCACCGGGTCGCCGGGGACGAGGTGGATCATCAGGAAGGATGCCGTCACCAGCACCCACAGCGAGACGAGCAGCCGGCCAGTGCGGCGGAGGATGAATCGCGGCCATCGACTGTCGCCGAGTCGGGTGGCATCCTCCGCCACACGGGCTGTCACCGTGCTCGTACTCATAGGTTCGAGATCCACTCAGCCGAGCATGCGGATGCTGGTCGGTGCGATCTGGCCGGTCCATTCGAACTCGGCTCCGCTGCCGAACATGTACACGGTGCCCTCTGCGAACGGCACCATGTCCGCCGCCTCGACCAGAGCGGACTCCGCCTCCTGCCACTTCGGGCAGCCCTCCGTGCCGGGCAGCTGCGTCGCCTCGGCGATGGCGGCCTCGTAGTCGGAGTTCTGGATGCCGGAGAAGTTGACGCCGTCCGGGGGGACGATGCCGCTGAGGAACCCGATCAGCTGGTCTGGGCTGTTCACACTGACCGGAACCCAGCTGACATCCCATGCGCCGGTGCTGAAGATCGCATCGAGGATCGAGGGCTCGTCCTGCTCCCTGCCGTCCACCTTCACGCCGATCTGCTCCCACGCCTCGATCGCGAGTTCCGCAGCGGCCGTACCCGCGGCGCCGAGGCCGTTCTGATACAGGAACACGATGCTCAGGGGAGTGCCGTCCTTGACGCGCACTCCGTCAGCGCCGAGCTCCCAGCCCGCTGCGTCGAGTGCCGCGTTCGCCGCATCCACGTCGTAGTCGGGAAGGACGTCGGACACCGAGTCGAAGGTGCAGCCTCTGGGGTCCACGGTCGCGAGAGCGGTCGCCGGGCCGCCCTTGCCCGTCGTGATCACATTCGCCAGCTCGTCGAGATCGACGGCCTGCGTCAGCGCCATGCGCACAGCAGGATCACTCGTCGGATGGCCTTCTGCATGGTTGTACCACTGCTCGCCGACGACCGCGCTGGATTCCAGGGTGAACAGGTCGGCGCCGAGCGCGCGCTCCGCGTCCGGCCCGAGGAGCTGCGCGGCGTTGCCCTCACCGGAGAGCATGAGGTTCGTCGCTGTCGTGCCGTCCGCGACGATGCGGATGTTGACGACCTCCGGGATGCCGGTCTCGTCGACGGTGGCCCCGTCCGGTCCCCATGCGTACTCTTCGCGGAGCTCGAACGTGTAGTGATCGTTGGGCACGGCTTCGGTGAGGACGTAAGGTCCGGTGCCGTTGGATGCCGCCGCGAGCGTGGAGCGGTCGGCCAGACCGGCATCGCACACCATCGGGAGGTTCGCGAGGCCCAGCAGCAGGAAGGGCGCTGGCGCGCTGAGAGTCAGCGTGATGGTGTCGCCCTCCGCCACGGTGGACACGCCCACGGGGAAGAAGGCTCCGAGGAACGCACTCTGGTTCGCGGGATCCGAGATCCAGTTGAGATTGTCCGCCGCGGTCTGCGCGGTGAACTCCGTGCCGTCGCTGCAGAGGATGCCTTCCTTCAGCTTCAGCGTGGCGGTCAGACCGTCGACGCTCCACTCCGAGGCGAGCTGGCTCTGCGGATTGCCCTCGGCGTCGACGGCGACGAGTGTGTCGTACGCGAAGACGGTGACGTCGAACAGAGCGCTCGCGGCCGACATCTGCGGATCGAGGTTGCCGGGGTCCGCATTGAGGATCTGAGTGAAGGTCCCGCCTTCGACCGGTTCACCCGTCGGTGCGCCTCCACCGTCGGACGCGCATCCGACGAGGGACAGTGCGAGAGCGCCGACAGCGGTGACGGCCGCGGCGACAGTGCGTTTCGGTGTCATTTCGATTCCTCCTGGGCGATGAATGCTCGGGTCATGCCTGCGATGGGTGTCGTGCGTCGTGCTGGTCGATCCTCAGGCTGTGCGCGCGAGCGCACGCCCGAACTGGACGTAGGAGTGCCGGCCCTCGGCATCCGGAGCGAGGAACGTGTACACGATGTGCATGCCGTTCTTCTCGTCGCGCATGATCAGCGAGTCCTCGCCGAAGGCGATCAGCTCGTCCGTGGACGGCTGCTCGCCCATCTCGAGCAGAAGGCCCTTCGGACGCTGCTCCAGCCAGACCCTGCCGGTGTCGTCCTGCGACACCTCCATGTCGAAGATCGAGTTCGAGTACGTGCCGATGTACGGCGCGGCGTCCACTGCGCCTGGCTGCGCCGTCGGAACGGGGGCCGCAGGCAGACCCTGTCCGGTGAGCTCGCGCAGCAGCGGATCCACGATGTCGTGGAGGAGCCCGGGGCCGTCGCCCCCGTTGGTGAGCAGCACGATCGCCACCTGCGCATCCTGCGCGATGCGCAGGTACGAGGCCTGCCCGATCGTGTTCCCGTCATGGCCGTGGAGGCGCACGTCGTCGTCGCGGTCGATCTCCCAGCCCAGACCCCACGCGGCACCGAGCCCCGTGATGACCGGCAGACGGATGCCGGTGGTCCGCATCGCCTCCACCGCTGACGGGGAGAGCACGGAGGTGCCGTCCGGCGCGGTCCCGCCGGCGAGGTGCATCCGGGCGAAGCCCGCGAGATCACGCGCCGTCATCGCAAGCATCGAACCGGCCGGCTCGTTCGAGCGGGCCATCGCCCACAGGGGTGCCGCTGTCGCGATGCCGTCGTCCCCCGGTGCCATGTGGCCGACTGCGGCGCGGTGGAGGATGGCCTCATAGGGGCTCGGCGACACCCGTTGCAGTCCGAGCGGCGCGGCGATGTGCTCGATGAGCGCCTGCTCCCAGCTCTTGCCGCGCAGACGCTCGACGAGGAGGCCGAGCACGATGTAGCCGGCGTTGTTGTAGGAGAACATGAAGCCGGGCGCGAACGTCTGCGGCATGTCAGCGAGGAGCGCGACGAACTTCTCGATCGCGTCGTCTCCCCGCCCCGTGTCCGTGAAGATGTCGCCCTCGAATCCGGCCTGGTGGGTGAGCAGCTGACGCACCGTGATGGATCCGGTGGCGGCGTCATCTCCGAGCCGGAACTCCGGCAGGTACGTGCGGATCGGCTGGTCCAGCTCGACCATTCCCTCGTCCACGAGCTGCATGACGAGTGTCGCGGTCCACACCTTCGTGATGGATCCGATCTGGAAGACGGATTCGGGAGTCGCTTCGACGCCGGTCGCGGTGCTCAGCACACCGACCGCGTGATCGATGATCTCCCCTTCGATGACGACGGCGACCGCAGCGCCGGGAACCCCACGAGCGGATGCTCGGCGTGCGAGTTCGGTCCTCAGGAATTCAGCGACCTCTTCGTGGCTCTCCATGGCCTCACCCTATTCACGCGAGCAGCGGTGATTTTCGTATCTCAGGACACATTCATGGATACGTCTTCGTCGCTCAGGACGAATGGTGCACGTGACCGGCGTGCATCTTTCGATGCAGCATCCGATCTTCAACCTTCCGCCGCTCGTGCCGCGGGCACCCCGATTCCTAGCGTCGTAGAGGCGGGGCATGAGGCTCCGCTCCTCGCGAAAGGAACCATCCGATGACCTCCCAGACCATCACCTCGCCTTCGGGCCGGATCAGTCCGCGCGAACGGTCGGGCCCGGTCGGCCTGATCGCCCGGCATCCGCTCGTCTCGTTCTTCGTGCTCGCGAACGCGTTGAGCTGGATCGCCTGGATCCCGTACATCCTGTCCGACAACGGCCTGGGCGTCTGGGACTACGAGTTCCCCGTCGTCCTCGGCACGAGTCAGTTGCTGGGCGTGCTGCCCGGCGCCTATCTGGGACCGATCACCTCCGCCCTCCTGATCACCGCACTGGTCGACGGCAGACCAGGACTTCGCCGTTGGGCGGGGCGGCTGTGGCGCTGGCGCGTGAACTGGCGCTGGTACGCGCTGGCGCTGGTGGGCGTGCCCGTCGCGCTCATCGCAGGCAGCTTCGTCTTCTCCGGCGGAGCCATGCAGGCGCCGTCGATCGAGGCGCTCGCGTTCCTTCTGCCCGGACTCGCGCTGCAGATGATCACCACCGGTCTCGCGGAGGAGCCGGGCTGGCGCGACTTCGCACTGCCCCGCCTGCAGGGGCGCTTCAGTCCTATGAAGTCCAGTTTCATCCTCGGCCCGCTGTGGGCGCTGTGGCACTTCCCGCTGTTCCTCACCGAATGGGGCGGCTACCCCGACGCGGACTGGACACGCATGGCGTACTTCGCCGGCTTCTGCATCGCCTTCAACATCGTGATGTCGTGGGTGTTCAACCGCACGAACCAGTCGCTGCCGCTGTCGATGCTGCTGCATGTCGGCGTGAACAACACGGCGTCGATCCTCCTGCCGGACATGTTCCCGACGGTGGACGGCAGCACACTGTCGCTCATGCTGATGGTCATCGCGACGCTGGCGGCCGCGGTGATCATCGTCGCCACCCGTGGCCGTTTGGGTGTGCCGGAGCCGACGGCCCCGAGCCCGTCGATCGCCACGCAATAGACTCCGGACATGGCCGTCGCAGACACTCTTCGCGCACCGCGAGCGGCAGACGTCGTCGCCGCCGCGGTGACCGCAGCGGCCGCAGTCGGCGCACTGCTGCTGATCCGCGAGCTGCTGGCCGACAGCGGCGGTGACGTGCCGATCACCCCGGCTGTCGGCACGGCGCAGTGGTGGCTCGTCGTCGCCGTCATCGTCGTGCAGTGCGTGTCGCTGTCCTGG
>NZ_JBLVOB010000009.1:261168-268138 GCF_053543555.1 Microbacterium xerophyticum
TCCCCCCAGGACAGTCGTGCTCACCGTGACCGCGATCGTCTTCCTGTTCGCGCTGAGCCTGCCGGGCGTCGTGTTCGACGTCGCCACGTTCGCCGTCGCCGTCGCGGTGTTCTTCGCATACGGCAGCGGATCGTCGCGCACGCTGTGGGTGGCGCTGATCCTCTCGGCGGCGCTGTTCGCCACGGCGAGCGTGGTCAACAGCATCGGGGGAGAAGGGGCCGACCCCCTTCTCGCCGCAGGTGAGGCCGCGGTGCAGGTCGGCGGACTGTTCGTCGTTCCGATCCTGCTCGCCGCGATGCTGCGCGCCAGACGCGAATCGCGCGAGGCGCAGCGGCGCGAGCTCGATGCGCTCACCAGGGAGCGGGACGCCATGGTGGATGCGACAGTGGCACGCGAGCGCACAGTGATGGCCAGGGAGCTGCATGACATCGCCGCTCACCATCTCTCCGGGATCGCCCTGATGGCCTCGGCGGTGGAGCGGCAGATCGGCACGGATCCGGATGCCGCGCGCCGGGCGGCGGCGCAGATCCGTGCCGAGAGCACCACGGTGCTCCAGAACCTGCGCCGCGTGGTGGGTCTGCTGCGCGAGGACGGGGGCGCGGAGCGTTCGGTCGAGACGTTCGCCTCGGTGCCGGACCTGATCGCCGGAGTGCGCGCCGAGGCCGCCGCCGACGTGCAGCTGCACACGAGGGGATCGTCACCTGATCGGCGGTTCGGGTCCGGCGTCGGTCCGCTCGCTCAGCTCGCCGCGTACCGCACCATCCAGGAGGCGCTCGCGAATGCGGCGATGCACGCCCCCGGCGCGGACAGTGTGGTCGAGATCGACGACACGAGCGCGACAGAGGTGCGCGTCGTGGTGCGCAACGCGGCAGCGCCAGCTCGTGCGGTGTCGTCCGGTGGAGGGTTCGGCCTGGTGGGGATGCGCGAACGGGCCGACCTCGTCGGGGCCGAACTGCGCCACGGGCCGACATCCGACGGCGGCTGGGAGGTCAGCCTGATCATCCCCCGCGAGTTCGTCGCAGAGCGACAGGGACCGAAGGAGCACAAGGCATGATCAGGGTGCTGATCGCCGACGACCAGGCGCTCGTGCGCGCGGGACTGTCGGCGCTGCTCGACGCGAAGGACGACATCGAGGTGGTGGGCGTCGCGGAGGACGGCGTCGAGGCGCTCGCGCTCGCCGCGGAGCTCCGACCGGACGTCGCCTGCCTCGACATCCGGATGCCGGGCCTCGACGGCATCGAGGTGACACGGGCGCTGTCAGCTGAGGGGGTGCAGGACCCGGTTCCCGTGCTCATCCTCACCACCTTCGATCTCGACGACTACGTGTTCGGTGCTCTGGAGGCCGGCGCCGCGGGCTTCCTCCTCAAAGACGCCGAGCCTGACCTCATCATCGACGCCGTACGGCAGGTCTCCGCAGGTCACGGCACGATCGACCAGGCGCTCACGAAGCGCATCCTCCGTGAGTTCGTGCAGCGGCGCCGTCTGCAGCCGGTGACGGCGCACCGGGCAGACGGAGTGCTCACCGCACGCGAGCGCGAGATCCTCCTGCTGCTGGCGCAGGGCATGTCGAACGAGGAGATCGCCTCGTCACTCGTCGTCGAGGTGTCGACCGTGAAGTCGCACCTGGCCAGGATGCTGCCGAAACTCGGGGTCCGCTCACGTCTGCAGGCCGTGGTCTGGGCGTATCAGAACCGAGTGGTCGCCGTCGCGGATCCGGATGCCGGGTCCGGCGCGTAGCGCAGGGTCCGCCGCGAGCGGAAGTCGCGCTCCTCACCGCTGAGCGGATCGGTGAATCGCAACTCGCGCGCCAGCAGCTGCAGGGGTCGGTCATGATCGTCCGGCGTCTCATCCGTGAGGATCGGATAGAGGTTGTCGTGCAGGATGCCGAGACCGATGCTCGCGAGGTGCACTCGCAGCTGATGCATCTTGCCGGTGTGCGGGCGCAGCAGCGTGTGGACCACGTGCTCGTCGGCGCCGAGCAGTTCGACGAGCGTCTCGGAGTTGGGCTCCCGCTCGGTGTCGACGTCGACGCACACCTGGCTGCGCAGCTTCTCGATGTGCAGGCGCACCGTCCTGGGCAGATCGTTCGCCCATCCCTCCGGCCGCGCAGACACCGCCTCGTACACCTTCTCGATCCGGCGGCGCTGGAACAGGGTCTGGTACGCGCCTCGCGTCACTGCGCGCGCCGAGAACATCAGCAGGCCTGCCGTGGCGCGATCCAGCCGGTGCACCGGGGCGAGATCGGCGTTGTCGAGCAGGCGGCGCAGGCGCACGAGCGCGGAGTTCTGCACATACCTGCCCGCAGGCGTGGAGGGCAGGAAGTGCGGTTTGTCGATCACGACGAGATCCCTGTCCTGATGGAGGATCTCGATGTCGAACGGGATGTGCGTCTCCGCCGGCGGCTCGCGGTAGTACCAGACGAACTCCTCGGCACCGAGCGGCGCGTCGCGGGAGACGGCGGAGCCGTCGAAGGCGACGATCTCGCCGTCGTCGAACCGCGACAGCAGACGCTGCGGATCGATATGGAAGAACCGCTCGACCATGTACGCGCTCACGGTGGGCCAGGGGCCGGTGAGCGGCACGTGCAGTCGGGTGGCACCGACGCCGTCGCGAACGGGGAGGGGGGAGCGCATCGCCATCAGAACAGGCTCACCATCGGAGCGCTGCCATCAGGAGTCATAGCTCAGGCTGAGCTTGCGCAGAAGAGACGCCATCCGGTCGCGGTCGGCGCGCGAGAGCGCCTGCAGCAGTTCCGCCTCGACGTCGACGAGGCGCGTGATGGCGGCATCCACGCGCATCTGGCCGTCTTCGGTCAGGGTGACGAGCACGCTGCGTCCGTCACCGGGATCCGCCTCGCGTCTGACGAACCGGCGCCCCACCAGCCGGTCGATCCGGTTCGTCATGGTGCCGCTCGAGACCAGCGTCTGCTGCAGCAGCTGCTTGGGGGAGAGCTGGAAAGGGGTGCCGGCACGCCGCAGCGCGGAGAGCACATCCCACTCCCACGGCTCGATGTCGCTGCGGCGGAACACGTCGCGGCGCGCACGGTCGAGGTGCTTGGAGAGGCGGTCCATCCGTGACAGCACCTCCAGAGGGGAGAAATCGAGATCGGGGCGCTGGGTGTTCCACGCGCCGACGATGCGGTCGACCTCATCTACCTCGCTCATCCTCCTATTATCGGTCAGGGCCGCCGCACGCATACGCGCGAGGCAGACGATCCGGCATGGCAGACTTGTCTGGTGACCCTGACGGTCACGGTCCGCCGTGGTGTAATGGCAGCACGACAGCCTTTGGAGCTGTTAGGTCTAGGTTCGAATCCTGGCGGCGGAGCATGACGGAGAACAAGCTCGCGATCATCGTGCTCGCCGCAGGCCAGGGCACCAGGATGAAGTCCAGACTGCCGAAGGTGCTGCACCCGATCAGCGGTCGCCCGCTCGTGGGGCACGTGCTGACGACGGCGACCGCGCTCGACGCCGCGCACGTGGAGGTCGTCGTACGCCATGAGCGCGACCAGGTGGTGACCGCGCTCGCCGCGGACTACCCGCACGTCACGTTCGTCGATCAGGACGAGGTTCCCGGGACAGGGCGCGCTGTCCAGGTCGCCGTCGACGCGCTGCCCAGCGGTTTCGACGGCGATGTGCTGGTGCTCTCCGGCGACTGCCCGCTGGCGGACGCGGAGACGCTGACATCGTTCATCGCGGCGCACCGGGCGGCCGACGCCGCCGCGACGCTGATGACGGCGGTCGTGGACGACCCGAACGGCTACGGCCGCGTGATCCGTGACGCCGACGGTGGAGTCGATCGCATCGTCGAGCAGAAGGACGCCACCGCCGACGAGGCATCCGTCACGGAGATCAACGCGGGAATGTACGTGTTCCGCGCCTCCACGCTGCGCGAATACCTCCCCGCCATCGGCGTCGACAACGCGCAGGGCGAGATGTACCTCACCGACGTGCCTGGACTCCTCCGCCGCGACGGCGGCCGGGTGGCGGCATCCGTCGTCTCCGATGTCACCGTGACCTACGGCGTCAACGACCGCGCACAGCTCGCAGAGGTGGGCCGCCTCCTGAACGCCCGCATCGTCAGGCGCTGGCAGCTCGAGGGCGTCACGATCGTGGATCCCGCGACCACCTGGATCGACGACGACGCGAAGCTCGCGGCGGATGTGACGATCCTGCCGAACACGCACATCGTCGGTGCGACTGTCATCGAATCCGGTGCCGTCATCGGCCCCGACACGTCGCTCGTCGACTGCGAGGTCGGTGAGGATGCGGTCGTGCGCCGTTCCGAGGCGACGCTCGCCGTCATCGGCGCTGGCGCGACCGTCGGTCCGTTCTCCTTCCTCCGCGCCGGCACGTCGCTGGGGGCGAAGGGCAAGATCGGCGCGTACGTCGAGACCAAGAACGCCCAGATCGGCGACGGCAGCAAGGTGCCGCACCTCTCGTACGTCGGCGACGCGACGGTCGGTCGTGGCGTGAACCTCGGCGCGAGCACGATCACGGCGAACTACGACGACGTCAACAAGCACCGCACCGAGATCGGGGATGAGGTGCACACCGGCTCGCACACGGTGCTGGTCGCGCCCGTTAAGCTGGGTGCAGGTGCGAAGACCGGTGCAGGCGCCGTCGTCCGCAAGGATGTCCCCGCTGGAGCGCTGGCCGTGAGCGTGGCCCCGCAGCGCAACATCGAGGGCTGGGTCGAGAAGAACAGAGCAGGAACGGGCGCGGCGGACGCCGCAGCCCGGGAACAATCGGCGGAATAGGCGGAGCATGGCGCGCAAGAAGAAGACCGTTGAACTGGATCGGGACAACGGTGTCGCGCCGGGACTCGTCGCGAAGACGAAGAAGCGACTCGTCATCGCAGGCGGACGCTCTCACCCCGCGCTGACATCGGCCGTCGCAGAGGCGCTCGGCACGGAGATCGCTCCGACGGAGCATCGCACCTTCGCCTCCGGCGAGATCTACTCCCGCTTCGAGGTGTCGATCCGCGGGTGCGATCTGTTCCTCATCCAGACCTTCGGTGAGCCGGTCAACGAGTGGCTCATGGAGACCCTGATCATGATCGATGCCGCCAAGCGCGCATCGGCAAAGCGGATCACCGTCGTCGCCCCGTACTACCCGTACTCGCGGCAGGACAAGAAGGGGCGCGGGCGCGAGCCCATCAGTGCGCGCCTGGTCGCCGACCTCCTCAAGACCGCCGGCGCCGACCGGGTCATGAGCGTCGACCTGCACGCCGCGCAGATCCAGGGGTTCTTCGACGGCCCCGTCGACCACCTCTTCGCGAAGCCGGTCCTGCTCGAGTACTTCCGCGAGAACCTCACAGCGGAAGACCGCGAGACCCTGACGATCGTCTCACCCGACATGGGGCGCGTCCGGGTGGCTGACACCTGGTCGGACAGCCTGGATGCGCCGCTGGCGATCATCCACAAGCGTCGCGACCCGAAGGTCGCCAATCAGGTGTCGGTGCACGAGATCGTCGGCACGGTCGACGGGCGCACATGCCTGCTCGTGGACGACATGATCGACACCGGCGGCACGATCGTGAAGGCCGCGCAGGCGCTCAAGGCGAACGGCGCGCGTCGAGTCATCGTCGCCGCCACGCACGCGATCTTCAGCGACCCGGCCAACGAGCGTCTGCAGGACGCCTCGATCGACGAGGTCGTCGTCACCGACACGATCCCGCTCACCGAGTCGCGTCGCTGGGACGGGCTCAAGATCCTCCCGATCGCTCCGCTGCTGGCACGCGCGATCCACGAGGTGTTCGAGGACGGCTCGGTGACGAGCATGTTCGGCGGCGACGCGTAGTCGAGAACACACAGCCCGCTCATAGTAGGGCACCCTAACCTCGGGAACGTGAAGAGCATGAGCGTCGCGTCCTCCGTTCGAAAGGGCGCCGCCGTCGTCGGCGTCGCCGGCCTCCTCGTCCTGGCAGGATGCTCCGGCACCGCCGATGCGGAGGACTCCACGGACACCGGGACGGAGTCCGACAGTGCGACGGGCTCCGACTCGTCGGGGTCAGGGGAGTACACGGACGGCACCTACTCCGCCGACGGCTCGTATCAGACCCCGGAGACCGTCGAGCAGATCTCGGTCACGCTCACGCTCGAGGACGGGGTCGTCACCGAGGTCGAGGTGACCGGCGACCCGCAGGCGCGCGAGACCGAGCAGTACCAGGGGCAGTTCATCGACGGCATCGCCGAAGAGGTCGTCGGCGTCGCGATCGATGAGCTCGACGTCAGCCGCGTCGCCGGGTCCTCGCTCACGAGCGGCGGATTCAACGATGCGGTCGAGGACATCAAGGAGCAGGCGGCAGCCTGAGCACCGTGTCCTCCTGGGGCTTCGACGCGATCGGCACCCGGTGGGAGATCGAGACCGCGGACCCGCTGAGCGACGCCGAACGCGCGGGCGTGGGCGCGGTGATCGACGACTTCGACCGCACCTGGTCGCGATTCCGCGCCGATTCGCTCGTCTCCTCGCTCGCGAGCGGCGGTGACGCGCCCAGCCCGGCGGACGCCGTGGCGATGCTGGATGCGTACGCCGAACTCTCCGACGCCACGCAGGGCGCCGTGAATCCGCTGGTGGGGGAGAGCCTCAGCGCGCTCGGCTACGACGCCACGGTCTCGCTCATCGCCGGCGCCGCTCGGCCGGCTCCCGCCGATTGGAGGGGCATCCTCACCTGGTCCGACGCGCGCGTGTCGCTGGCGGCTCCTGCCCTGATCGATGTCGGTGCCATCGGCAAGGGCCGTCTCGTCGACCTCGTGCTCGCAGAGCTCGCCGGCGTCGCCGGCAGAGTGATCGTGGATGCGGGTGGTGACATCGCCGTGCGCGGCGCCGAGGTGCGCATAGGTCTCGAGCACCCCTTCGATCTCACCAAGGCTATCGGGGTGGCGAGCATCCGCGACCAGGCGCTGTGCGCCTCGGCCGTGAACAGGCGGGCCTGGGGCGACGGCCTGCACCACGTGCTCGACGCGGGG
>NZ_JBLVOB010000009.1:268224-274574 GCF_053543555.1 Microbacterium xerophyticum
GCGCGCGTGGGCCGCGACGTGGGCGATCGCGCCGGATGCGATGCGTGCGGATGCCGTGGCCACTGCGCTGTTCTTCGACGGCGGGCCCGAACTCGCCGCGCGCTGGGGCGTGGAATGGGTGCGCATGAGCACGGCGGGCATGGCCGAGCGATCGCCGAACTGCCCGGTGGAGCTCTTCACGACCCCCGGCATCCGCAGATAGGGAAGAGTTGTACACGTGACGTTCTCATTCACAACCATCCGGCAGCGGGTTCTGGCCGTCCTCGGGGCGATGTCGATGTACCGTCTCGTACTGTTCGCGCTCGTCGCGCTCGCGCTGATCGCTCTGGTGCTCTCGTTCGTCGGAGTGATCGTGTCGCCGACGCCCCTCGAGCTGCTGGCGTCCTTCGTCGTGCTCACGGTCGTGATCTCCGCCGTCGATGCGGGGGTCCAGAGGATCCTGCACCTGCCGTGGCGCGTGGAATCGTCACTCGTGACCGCGCTGATCACGCTGTTCGTGATGCGCCCTGGCGCGGAACCGACCGCTCTCATCGGGCTCGCGCTGGCCGGCCTGCTCGCCAGCGTCTCGAAGTACCTGATCGCCTGGCGCGGGCGTCACATCCTCAACCCCGCGGCCTTCGGCGCGGCGGTGGTCTCGATCATCGGCTCGTTCGGCGCCTTCGAATGGCTGGGCACATCGGCCTCGTGGTGGGTCGGCAACGGTGCGCTCGCGATCCCCGTCGCCGTGCTCGGACTCGCGGTGCTCTGGCGCACGGAGAAGGTGCGGGTCGTGCTCGTCTTCCTCCTCATCGCGATCGCCACGGCGGTCGTGCGCCAGGCGGTGCAGGCGCAGCAGTTCGACATCGACTTCGACATCGCGAGCGCGTTGCAGTTCGCGGTATTGCAGAGTCCGTTCCTCTTCCTCGGCGCGTTCATGGTGTCCGAGCCCCTGACGAGCCCGCCGCGGCGCTGGCAGCAGTTCTGGGTCGCCGCACTGGTCGGCGTGCTCGCCGGATGGCCGATCCTCGTCGGCGGGCTGTTCACGCTCGGTCAGGAGCGCGCCCTGCTGATCGGCAACCTCCTCGCATTCGCCTTCGCGCTGCGCGGTTCTGTGCGTCTGACGCTCGAGAAGCGCGAGTTCATCACGCCGACCGCGCAGGAGCTCACGTTCCGTGCCAGGGGGAAGCTGCGCTTCCTCCCGGGGCAGTACCTCGAGCTCGACGTGCCCCATCGTCATCCTGACGCACGAGGCACACGGCGCGAGTTCAGCATCGTCTCGGCCCCGGCCGACCTGCCGACCCTGCGCATCGCGTACAAGAACGGCGATCAGAAGCACCCGTCGAGCTACAAACGCGCGCTCGCGGCGGCGGAGCCCGGCGCGACTCTCGCCGTCACGGGCACCTGGGGCGACTTCGTGCTGCCCAAGGGCGAGGCACCGGTGCTCATGGTCGCCGCCGGCATCGGTGTGACGCCGTTCGTCTCGCAGCTGCGCCAGCTGCACGCCGAGGGACGCGCCCGCGACGTCGTGCTGGTCTACGTCGCGGCCGAGGCGTCAGAGCTCGCGTTCCGGTCCGAACTCGCCGAGACCGGCGTGCGCACGGTCGTGTTCACCAGGGACGCCCCTTCCGGTCTCCCGGCGCAGTGGACCTGGGCGCAGGGCGTGCGCCTGGACGCGGCAGGACTCGAGCAGGTCGTCTCCGACATCTCGGCCAGGCACGCCTTCATCTCCGGCCCTCCGCGGCTCATCGCCGATCTCGCCCCCGCGCTGCAGAAGGCGCGGTCGCTGACCACCGACGCCTTCGCAGGATACTGACGACGCCGACCGCGACTACGACGCGGGTGCGGAGGCCGGCGAGACGGGGAATCGCACCGTGAAGGTCGTGCTGCCAGGCTCGGAGTCGACGCCGATCGTGCCGTGATGGCCCTCCACGATGGCCTTCGCGATCGCGAGGCCGAGACCGGTCCCGCCGGTCTGACGTGCGCGGGAGCTGTCTCCTCTGGCGAAGCGGGCGAAGAGCTCATCGCGCACCTGCGGGTCGATCCCGGGTCCGTCGTCGTGCACGCGGATCACGGCATCCTCGCCTTCCCTGGCGACGCTCAGAGTGATCGTGGTGCCCTCGGGGGTGTGCGTGCGCGCATTGGCGAGCAGGTTCGCCACGACCTGATGCAGCCGACCCGCATCGCCCAGCATGACGACGGGCTCTTCGGGGACCTCGATGATCCAGTGGTGCCCCGGCGCGGTGGGCCGCGCATCCGTGAGCCCCTCGAGCGCCAGCTGGGTGAGGTCGACCGTGCCGTGCACGAGTTCCTGCCCCTCGTCGAGCCGGGCGAGCAGCAGCAGATCCTCGACGAGGCGCGTCATCCGCAGCGACTGCGCCTGGATGCGCTCGAGGGCCGTCTGCGCCGTCTCTGGCAGCTCCCGATCCCGCAGGGACAGTTCGGAGTACCCGCGGATGGATGCCAACGGCGTGCGCAGCTCGTGGCTCGCGTCGGCGACGAACCGTCGCATCCGCTCCTCGTTCTTCTGCCTGGATGCGAGCGAGTCGTTCACGTGGTCCAGCAGCGTGTTCAACGCGGCACCCACCATCCCGGTCTCGGTGCGGGGGTCCGCTTCGGACGCCGGTACTCGCTCCGTGATGCTCACCTCACCGCGATCGAGCGGCTGATTGGCCACCCGGGTGGCCGTGCCGGCGACCGCCCGCAGGGGCCTGAGGCTCACCCTGATCGTGATCGCGGTCGTCAGGGCGAGCAGGATGAGTCCGCCGAGGGTCGCGAGCGTGATCACGGTGAACAGCTGGGCGATGCTGCTCTGGATCGCGTCACGGGGCAGGCCGGTGACGACGTTGATCTTGTCCGAGTACTGGGTCACCGAGGTCTGCGTGACGAGCAGCTGATACGAACGGCCGCCCGGCCCTGGGAAGGTGATCGTCCCGGATGCTCGACCGCTCAGGGCCTCGTTGATGGCGGCGAGCTGCTCGTCGCTGAGGTCTCGCACCTGGCCTGAACCGTCGACCATGACGCCGCTCGCGGCGCTGTCGGGAGGGGACACCGCCAGCAGTATCCCCGTGGCTGGCGGGGCGACGTTCTCCATCGCCGACTGCGCTGTGAGCGGCCGGTTGTAGATCGCCGCCGGCTTCGACGCCTGCGCGACGAGGCTGGTCGTGCGCAGCGACAGCGAGTTCAACTGCCCGGCGAGCTGTCCCTCCTGCGCCGTTCCCAGCAGTGTGCTGGTGATGACGGCCACGATGATGAGGATGAGCGAGACGAAGCCGATCACCGCGGCCATCAGCCGCGTCTGAAGGGTCAGCGGTCGGTGCGTCATCCCCGGCTCGATCAATGCGGGGCCTTGATCATGTATCCCACACCGCGCACGGTGTGCAGCAGCGGTGCGCGACCGGCGTCGATCTTCTTGCGCAGGTAGGAGATGTAGAGCTCGACGACGGACGACTTGCCTCCGAAGTCGTAGCTCCACACGCGGTCGAGGATCTGCGCCTTGGAGAGCACGCGGCGTTCGTTGCGCATGAGGTAGCGCAGCAGTTCGAACTCGGTCGCCGTCAGTTCGATCTCGGTGCCGTCGCGCTCGACCTCGTGGCTGTCCTCGTTGAGGGTGAGGTCGCCGACGCGCAGGATCGACTGCCCGTCCTCGGTACTGGCGAGCCCGGTGCGACGGATGATCGCGCGCAGACGGGCGATCACCTCCTCGAGACTGAACGGTTTGGTGACGTAGTCGTCGCCGCCGGCGGTGAGCCCGGCGATGCGGTCGACCACGGCGTCCTTCGCCGTCAGGAACAGCACCGGCACGAGATTGCCGGATTCACGCAGGCGCCGCAGCACGCTCATGCCGTCGAGGTCGGGCATCATGATGTCGAGCAGCAGCGCGTCCGGCTCGAAGTCTCGAGCGACCTGGAGTGCCTCGAGGCCGGATGACGCGGTGCGCACTTCCCAGCCCTCCATGCGCAGCGCCATCGCCAGCAGATCGGTGAGCATCTGCTCATCGTCCACGGCGAGGATGCGCAGGGGCGAGCCATCGGGGCGGCGCAGTTCGGGCTGATCAGTGGTCATGGACCCATTCTGAGGAATCAGCTATGGGATTTCTATGGAGCGCGCTATGGGTGGCCTGTGAATCACGGGGCGGCGATCAGTGGATGATCGGCGCTTCCTGCTCCCAGATCGAACTCATCTCGGTGAGCGTGCGGTCCATGATCGACACCATCGAGGCTGCGGCCTTGTCGGCGTTGCCGGTCTGGATGGCCGTCGCGATGTCGACGTGCATCTGCAGCGCCTCCGGCGCCGGGTACTGGGGCATGAGGTCGTACTGACTGCGGCCGGTGAGCACTTCGGCGACGAGGTGATGCAGCTGTGCGAACATCTCGTTTCCGCTCATGGTCAGGATGAGGGAGTGGAACTCCTTGTCCAGATCGAGGAACTTCTCGGCGTCTCCTTCCCGTCCGGCCGCCCACAGCCTCCCCGCGAGGCCGACGAGGTCGCTCGCCTGATTCAGCGGGGCGCGCATCGCCGCCATCCGCGCGGCGGCCGGCTCGATGGCTCCGCGCAGTTCGGTGAGAGAGCGCAGCTGGGCGACTCTGCTGGGACCGGCCAGTCGCCAGCGGATGACCTGAAGGTCGTACACGTTCCAGTCGGTGAGGGGGAGCACCCGCACGCCCACGCGTCGCTTCGGGGTGATGAGCCCCTGCGCCTCAAGAGCGCGGAGCGCCTCGCGGACGACCGAGCGCGACACCTGGAATCGGCTCTCGATGGACTCCGTCGTGAACGTCGCCTGCGGTGCGATGACACCGGCGCAGATCTCTCGACCCAGCGTGTCGAACACGAGGTTGCGTCTGTCGATCGCAGGGGCGGATGCGGCGGGGGAGGCCGGAGCGGCCTCAGCGCCGGGGAGCGAGGTCATGCCTTGATCATATCTTTCTGGTCACAGATGTTGAAAAGTCTGACTTGTGGTGGCAATCTTGGCCACTGAGCAGATGTAACGGAACGTCTGCACCAGGGAACCACGCGACGGCGCGCGGTTCAGGACGGAGTCACAGTGAAGTACCGATCCAAGACCGCCCGCTTCCTCGCGGCGGCAACAACCGCAGTCGTCGCGGGAACGCTCGTCAGTTGCAGTTCCGGCTCGGAGATCGACGAGAGCGAAGGGATCGAGGGCACGACGATCCGTGTCACGCTCGCCAACCACGTGTGGACCGAGACGATCAAGGAACTCATCCCCGAGTTCGAGGAGGAGACCGGCGCGAAGGTCGAGATCTCGCAGCTCGCGGAGGACCAGCTCTCCGACCAGTACAACGTCAAGCTCAACGCCGGCACCGACGAGATCGACGTGCTCATGTACCGTCCGCTTCAGGAGAACAAGCTCTTCGCCAGCAACGGCTACCTCTCGGACATCACCGAGCAGGTCGAGGGCGACGAGGAATGGGACTGGTCCGATTTCCAGTCGGGCCCGGCCTCGCTCACCACCTACGAGGATGCGGTCGTCGGCGTGCCGATCATCACGGAGCGCACGGTGCTCTACTACCGCAAGGACCTGCTCGAAGAGGCAGGGCTCGAAGTGCCGACCACCCTGGAAGAACTCGATGCCGCCGCCGCGGCGATCCACGCGCTTCATCCCGAGGTCGCCGGTTACGTGGGCCGTACCGGCAAGTCCGCCGCCGTGACCCAGTTCAGTGCGTTCCTGTTCAGTTCGGGCGGCAAGTGGATCAACGAAGACGGCACGTCGGCGATCGACAGCGAGGAGGCGCGTGCCGCCTACCAGTACTACGGCGACCTGATCAGCACGCACACCGACGCCACCATCAACCCCGAGATGAGCTGGCCGGAGGCGTTCGCCGTCTTCCAGCAGGGGCAGGCCGCGTTCATCGCAGATGCGGACAGCCTCTACAAGAACATGACCGATCCGTCGCAGTCGACGGTCTCCGATCAGGTCGGGTTCGCGGCCTTCCCCGAGGGTGAAGCAGGGTCGAAGCCGTACAACGTGGCGGCATGGGCGCTCGCGATCAACGAGAGCTCAGCGAACCAGTCGGCGGCGTGGCAGTTCATCCAGTGGGCGACGTCGAAGGAGATCACCCTCGAGATGTCCACGCTCGGTGTCATGGGTGCGCGCACCGCCGTCTGGGAGGACGAGGAGGCGACCGCCGAGTACCCGGCGGAACTGGTCGAGGCGATCAAGATCAACGGCGAGAACGGCGTCGGTGAGGATCGTCCGCTGGTGATCCAGGTGGCAGAGGCGCGTGAGATCGTCGGCGGGCCGATCGTCGCGGCGATCGCCGGCGACGATGTGGATGCCGCCGCCGAGAGCTCGAACGAGGCATTCGACGAGTTCCTTCTCGAAGACGCCGAATAACCATCCTCAGTCCGTCGCC
>NZ_JBLVOB010000009.1:274615-280702 GCF_053543555.1 Microbacterium xerophyticum
GGGCGGCGCCCCCGGACCCTGACGGAAGCACTCATGACTGCACTGCGCACCCCCGAGGATGTCGGGGCGAGGGAGAACTTCAGCCGCTGGGCCAACCGGCACCGCAAGTGGCTGTTCGCAGGTCCCTCGATCGCGTTCACCGCCCTTCTGCTCGCCATCCCGCTCGGCTGGACGCTGTTCCTGAGCTTCACAGACGCCAAACGGTCCGTCAGACGCAAGTTCGACTTCAACGGACTCGAGAACTACGCCGAGGTCCTCACCGACACCGAGCGCTTCTGGCCGGCGGTGTGGCGCACCTTCGCCTTCACCGGAGGAGCGCTGTTCTTCGAGCTGATCCTCGGAATGATCATCGCGCTGCTGCTGTGGAAGCCGTTCCGCGGCCAGGGCGTAGTGAGGACCATCATCTTGCTGCCGCTGGTGGCGACGCCGGTGGCGGTCGGCATGATGTGGCGGCTGCTGTTCGAGCCGAACATCGGCTTCGTCAACGAGATGCTGTCCTGGGTCGGCATCCCGCCGCAGCCGTGGCTGGCAGACCCCGCCACGTCACTCGCGACCCTCACGTTCGTCGACATCTGGCAGTGGACGCCCATGGTGGCCCTGATCCTGCTCGCCGGACTCACCGGTCTGTCGGAGGAGCCGCAGGAGGCGGCGAAGGTCGACGGGGCGAACGGGTGGCAGCGGTTCTGGTACGTGACGGTGCCGCTGATGCGCCCGGTGATCGTCGCGGCCGTGCTGCTTCGAGGCATCGACGCGCTGAAGACCTTCGACATCCTCTACGCGACCAAGGGCAAGGGCGGGGGCGCGTTCCACGACGTCGAGACGCTCAACGTCTACGCGTACGGCCTGAGTTTCGACTACAACGAGTACGGATTGGCGTCGGCGGTTCTCATCCTGTTCTTCCTGCTGATCCTGGGTGTGATCTGGGTTCTCCAGATGCAGCGAAAGGGCAAGGACTCATGATGACCACGGCAGACACCCGCACGCTCGTCGCCGGTGGCGCGAGGCCGCCGATGCTGCGCCGACGCAAGTTCCGCTGGGGTCCGGTGGGACGCTTCGTCGGGCTGGCACTCATCGTGCTCGCCTTCCTGGGACCCATCGTGTGGATGGTGCTGGCGAGCTTCAAGCTCAACGTGCAGATCTACGATCCCACCAAGGCGTTCCTCTTCGATCCGACGCTCGAGAACTACGGCACGGTGTTCGACCCGCGTCGTGGCAACTACCTCGTCTACATCTGGAACTCGTTCTTCGTCGCCTTCATGGCCACCGCGCTCTCGCTCGTGCTCGCCGTTCCTGCCGCGTACGCGATGAGCCGCTTCCTGATGAACAAGTCCGCGATGGTCGTGCTGCTGGCTCGGATCATCCCCGGCGTGAGTCTTCTCGTGCCGTGGTACTTCATCTTCGCCCAGCTGAAGATGACGGGCGGCTACCTGCCGCTGATCCTCTCGCACATGTTCGTCTCGCTGCCGCTGATCCTCTACATCATGATGTCGTTCTTCGATCAGCTGCCCGAGGAGCTGGAGGAGTCGGCCCAGGTCGACGGACTCACCGCGATCGGGGCGTTCTTCCGCATCACTCTTCCGCTGTCGGTGCCCGGCATCGCGACCGCGACGATCCTGTCGTTCATCTTCTCGTGGAACAACTTCATGTTCGCCCTGGTCCTCTCCGGCAACTCCACCAAGACGCTGCCCGTCGCGATCTTCGACTTCATCGGCTATGCCTCGATCGACTGGGGTGCGCTGATGGCGGCCTCCGTGGTCGTGACGACGCCGATCATGCTGATCGCACTGTTCACCCAGCGGTACATCGTGACCGGTCTCACCGCCGGCGCGACGAAGGGCTGAACCATGCAGGCGACATCGACGATCTCCATCGTGGTCATGGGGGTGCAGGGCATCGGCAAATCGACGATCGGCAGGAGACTCGCTGAACGGCTCGGCGTCCGTTTCGTGGAGGGCGACCGACTGCATTCCGAGCGGAACATCGAACGGGTGGCGGCGGGGACGCCGCTCACGGACGAGGATCGCGTGCCGTGGCTGCATGCGGTGGGCGAGCAGCTCACCGCGCACGTCAGCGACGGCGGGGCTGTCGTGGCGTGCTCCGCTCTGCGGCGCGAGTATCGGGAGATCATCCGCGAGCACGACCCCGCGGTGTATTTCGTCGAGCCATGGGCGCCGATCGAACTGGTGCGGGAGCGGGTGGGCTCGCGCACGCACGAGTACATGCCGGCCTCACTGCTGCAGTCGCAGTACGACACCCTCGAGCCGCTCGACGCCGACGAGCGCGGCATCCGGGTCAGCGTGACAGCCGAGCCGGACATGATCGTCGACGCGGTCGTGGCCGATCTCCCCCCGAAGACAGGACGAGACGAATGACCGCCGTGATCGATCGCGTGGAGTCGTTCCCGATCGCGCCGCGCTGGCTCTTCGTGCGCATCGAGACCAGCGACGGACTCGTCGGGTGGGGGGAGGCCTCGCTGGAGGGCTACGCCGACGTCGTGCGTGCGGCGGTCGATCAGTTCGCCGCGTACCTCATCGGCACCGATCCCGGCCTGATCGAGGACCATTGGCAGGTGCTCACCAAGAGCCAGTTCTACCGCGGAGGGGCAGTGCTCGCGAGTGCGGTCTCCGGCATCGACCAGGCGCTGTGGGACCTCAAGGGCAAGCGTTTGGGCGTGCCGGTGCACGATCTCCTCGGCGGCGCGGTGAGGGACCGGATCCGCGCATACGGATGGGTGGGCGGTGACGACCCGGCGGAGATCGCCGAACAGATCTCGGCGCAGCTCGATGTCGGCCTCACCGCCGTGAAGATGAACGGATCCGGGAAGATGAGCCGCAACGGCTCGGTGGCCGAGCTCGACGGCGTCGTCGCGAGGGTCGCCAGCGCGCGCGCCACTCTGGGGCCCGATCGCGATGTCGCCGTCGATCTCCACGGCCGGTTCACGCTCGCGACCGCCCGTCGGCTGGCGCCGCTGCTGGAGCCGCTGCATCCGTTCTTCATCGAAGAGCCGGTCGTCCCCGAGAACTCCCACATGATCGGAAGGATGGTCGATGCGACGACCATCCCGATCGCGACGGGGGAGCGGCTGTACAGCCGGCAGGAGTTCCTCCCGGTGCTGCAGGCCGGCATCGCGGTCGCGCAGCCGGATCTCTCGCACGCCGGCGGCATCTCCGAGGTGCGTCGGATCGCCGCGCTCGCCGAGACGTTCGACGCGGTGATCGCTCCGCATTGCCCGCTCGGTCCGCTGGCGCTCGCCGCATGCCTGCAGGTCGGCTTCGCGACGCCGAACCACCTGATCCAGGAGCAGTCGATCGGCATCCACTACAACAAGGGCGCCGAGGTGCTCGACTACGTGCTGGACACCTCCCCGCTGAAGTTCGTCGACGGAGGCTTCGAGCGGTTGACCGGGGCGGGTCTCGGTGTCGAGATCGACGAGCGCGCGGTGCGCGAAGCCTCATCCCGCTGGGAGACGTGGCAGAACCCGATCTGGCGTCATGCCGACGGATCGGTGGCGGAATGGTGAACGTCCACGAGAATGGAGCCCGCAGTGAAGATCGATAAGGCCGAGGTCATCGTGACCAGTCCGGACCGCAACTTCGTCACGTTGAAGCTGACGACGGATGACGGGCTGAGCGGACTGGGGGACGCGACGCTGAACGGGCGTGAGCTCGCGGTCGTCGCGTACCTGACCGAGCATGTGGTTCCGCTGCTGGCTGGCCGTGATGCGCATCGGATCGAGGACACCTGGCAGTTCCTGTACCGATCGGCCTATTGGCGGCGGGGGCCGGTGACGATGGCGGCGATCGCCGCCGTGGACATGGCGCTGTGGGACATCAAGGCGAAGGCCGCCGGGATGCCGTTGTACCAGCTGCTGGGCGGTGCGAGCCGTACCGGACTGATGGCGTACGGGCACGCGTCGGGCAAGGAGCTGCCGGAACTGTTCGACAGTGTGCGTGCGCACCTGGATCAGGGCTACAGGGCGATCCGCATCCAGACCGGGGTTCCGGGGCTGAAGGCGATCTACGGGATCGCGTCGCAGGCCGCCGATGCCGGTGGGGGCGAGGCCCGCTACGACCATGAACCGGCGCGCCGCGGTACGGTGCCGACGGAGGAGGACTGGGACACCCGGTCGTACCTGCGCCATCTTCCCGGCGTCTTCGAGGCCGTACGAGCCGAGTTCGGCCCCGAGATCCCGCTTCTGCACGACGGGCACCACCGGATGACGCCGATCCAGGCGGCGAAGCTCGGGAAGGACCTCGAGCCGTACGACCTGTTCTGGCTCGAGGACTGCACGCCGGCCGAGAACCAGGAGGCGCTGCGCCTGGTGCGTCAGCACACGACGACGCCGCTCGCGATCGGCGAGATCTTCAACACGGTCTGGGATTTCAAGGACCTGATCCGCGAACAGCTCATCGACTACGTGCGCGGTGCCGTCACGCACATGGGCGGCATCACCGCGCTGAAGAAGACGATCGACTATGCGGCGCAGTATCAGATCAAGTCGGGCTTCCACGGGCCGACGGACATCTCGCCGGTGGGGATGGCCGCGCAGATGCACCTCGGGCTCAGCATCCACAACTTCGGCATCCAGGAGTACATGCAGCACGGCGAACGGACGAACCAGGTCTTCCAGCAGTCATTCACCTGGAACGACGGCCTGCTGCACCCCGGCGACGCACCGGGGCTGGGGGTCGAGCTCGACGTCGACGAAGCGGGCAGGTACCCGTACGAGCAGGCCTACCTGCCCTACAACCGCCTGGCCGACGGCACCGTCCACGATTGGTGAGTGAGCGGCGCGCGACGGTGGCCCGAATGTCCGGGCACCGGCATACGATCTGCGCATGACAGAAAGTTCACAGACAGTACGTCCGGCGACCCCGGAGGACGTCGCCGCACTGGTGCGCCGCGCGCACCATGAACCCATCACCGTGGTCTCGGGCGGCCACGGGCCGTGGTCGCACGATGAATCGCCCGGTCTGCGCATGGAACTCGCAGAGCTCGCCGACATCCGCATCGACGGCACTGCAGTGCACGTCGGCGGCGGCGCGACATGGGGAGCGGTCGCCGCAGCCCTCGCAGGGGAGGGGCTCGCCATCAGCTCCGGTGACACAGCGACGGTCGGCGTCGGCGGCCTCACCCTCGGCGGCGGGATCGGTTGGATGGTGCGCGGCTGGGGGCTCGCGGTGGATCAGCTGCGCGGTGCGCAGGTCGTGACGGCGTCAGGGGAGATCGTCGAGACCTCCGCGACCGAGAACCCCGACCTCTTCTGGGCGCTGCGCGGAGGGGGCGGCAACTTCGGTGTCGTGACCCGGTTCGATTTCGAAGCGCATCGCATCCCGGGCATCGTGTACGCGGAGTACGCGATCGGGGGCGACCCGGCGGCGGCACTGCGCGCCGCTCGCGATGTGATGCGCACGGCGGCGCGTGAGCTGACGGTGACGTTCATGGATGTCCCCGCGATGGATCCGAGTGCACCGGCCGGCGCGCGGCTGGCCGCGGTATGGGCGGGCGACGACGTCGACGCGCTCGAGGAGACGCTCGCACCGATCGCGGCGCTGGACGGCATCGACGCGACGGTGACGACTCCGGCGTACCGGGACATCCTGCTCGAGATGCCAGTGCCTGATGCGGGGGAGGAGGCGCCCGCTCCTCCCGGCTTCATCGGAGGCAACGGCCTCTTCGCCGAGCTGGACGACGAGATGATCGACCGGCTCGTCGCGTTCCGTGCGGCCTACCCGGCTTCGGTGGTCTTCCTGCGCTCCCTCGGCGGTGCGTATGCCGATGTGCCTCAGGACGCGACGGCGTTCCCCGCCCGGTCGGCCACATGGTTCGTGATGGCGGGAGGCTTCGACATCCCCGGCATGATCGATGACGGCACCCGGGCGGCGATCCTCGCCGACTGGCGCCGGATAGAATCGGGCCGCCTCGCCGAGTACGGCAACTTCGCCGACACGGAGCGCCCCGCCGCTGTGCCGGGGATGTTCACCCCGGAGGCGTACGAAAGGCTGCGCACGGTCAAGGCGAAGTGGGACCCGCAGAACCGCTTCCGGCGCAACCACAACATCGCACTGTGATGCGAGAAGGGGGGGG
>NZ_JBLVOB010000009.1:280767-329909 GCF_053543555.1 Microbacterium xerophyticum
CCCCCCCTTCTCAGCGGAGCAGTCTCTCAGTGGGTGTCTTCGGCTTCGATCTCGGTGCGGTCTCCGGACCAGAGGGTGTGGAAGGTGCCTTCCTTGTCGATGCGCTTGTAGGTGTGCGCGCCGAAGAAGTCGCGCTGTCCCTGGACGAGCGCGGCGGGGAGGCGGTCGGCGCGGATGCCGTCGTAGTACGACAGCGACGACGAGAACGCCGGGGCGGGGATGCCGGACTGCGCGGCCGCGACGACGACGCGTCGCCATGAGGCCTGGCCGCGGGTGAGTGCTTCCGCGAAGTACGGCGCGGTCATCAGCACGGGCAGGTCGGGGTTGTGGGCGTACGCGTCGGCGATGCGGTTGAGGAACTGCGCGCGGATGATGCAGCCACCGCGCCAGATCTTCGACACCGCGCCGAGGTCGATGTTCCAGCCGTATTCTGCGGCACCGGCACGGATCTCGTCGAAGCCCTGGCTGTACGCGACGATCTTGGACGCGTAGAGGGCCAGGCGCACGTCTTCGATGAACGCGTCGTGCTGCTCTGCCGGGACGGTGAACGCGTCGTCGGGGCCGGGGAGAGAACCCGCGACGGCGCGCTGCTCGGGGTGCGAGGACAGCGAACGGGCGAAGGTGGCCTCGGCGATGCCGGAGACCGGCACACCCAGCGAGAGGGCGGTCTGCACGGTCCATGCACCGGTGCCCTTGGCTCCGGCCTGGTCGAGGATCACATCGACCAGCGGCGTGCCGGTGGCGGCGTCGACCTGGCGCAGCACCTCCGCGGTGATCTCGATCAGGTACGACTCGAGTTCGCCCGTGTTCCATTCGGCGAAGATCTCGGCGATCTCGGCCGGGGTCTTGCCGGTGCCGCGACGGATGAGGTCGTACGCCTCGGCGATGAGCTGCATGTCGGCGTATTCGATGCCGTTGTGCACCATCTTCACGAAGTGGCCGGCACCGTCGTGTCCGATGTGGGTGACGCACGGCTCGCCCTCGGCGACCGCGGCGATCGATTTCAGGATCGGGCCCAGCGTGACCCAGGACTCGTCCGAGCCGCCCGGCATGATCGACGGGCCCAGGAGCGCGCCCTCCTCGCCGCCGGAGATCCCGGCGCCGACGAAGTTGATGCCCGTCTCACGGACGGCCTTCTCGCGGCGGATCGTGTCGGGGAAGTACGCATTGCCGCCGTCGACGATGATGTCGCCCGGCTCGAACACCTCGGTGAGCGCCTGGATCACGGCATCCGTGCCCGCACCGGCCTTGACCATGATGATCGCGGTGCGCGGCTTCTGCAGCGACGCGGCGAACTCTTCGTACGTGGATGCCGGGATGAACCCCGCCTCGGGGTGCGCATCGAGCACGCCCTGCGTCTTCTCATAGCTGCGGTTGAAGATCGCCACCGTGTTCCCCTCACGCGAGGCGAGGTTGCGGGCGAGATTCGAACCCATGACGGCGAGTCCGACGACTCCGATGTTCGCTGATGCTTCGGGCACAGACTGCTCCTCGGTCGTGAAGTTAGGGATGCTCTCAGATTATCGCGCTCAGCGGGCTGATTACGCGTCGGCGGAACGAGAGGCCGCGAAACCTCGCACGGCCGTCATGGAAAGCAGGGCAGACTGGGTTTATCAGGATCGGCGATCTGACGCCGCTGACTCAACGCTAAGGACCGCAGGTGGAGAACGTCGTCGCAGAGACCCCCGAGGAGGACGGCGTGCGCATCGTCGTGATGGGCCCGAGCGGTTCAGGCAAGTCCACCGTCGGCGTCGAGCTGGCAGAGGCCGTCGGTGCGCGCTTCATCGATGGCGACGACCTGCACCCGGAGGCGAATGTCGTGAAGATGGCGGCGGGCACGCCTCTGGACGACGAGGATCGGATGCCGTGGCTGCGCCTCGTCGGGCAGGCGCTTCACGCGCAACCGCGCATCGTCATCGCGTGCTCCGCGCTCAAGCGCGAGTACCGCGACGTCATCCGCGGGGAGGAGCCGGAGGCCTACTTCGCCGAACTCGTGACGGATCGCGCAGTGCTCGAGCAGCGGATGCGCAGGCGTCCGGACCACTTCATGCCGCCGGCGCTGCTCGAATCGCAACTGCGCACGCTGGAGCCTCTGGGCGCCGACGAACGCGGCGTCAGGGTCATCGCGGCGGGCGACGTGGCCACGGCGGTGGCGGCGATCATGGCGGCTGCGGGGCTCGCGCCTCAGTCCTTGCGGTAGCCGGTGCGGCCCATCGAGAACAGGGCGCCGATGGTGAACACCGTCGCGCACACCGCCATGGCACCGATGAGCCAGAGGATGACGTGTGAGAGGAAGGCGCCGTCGAGCATGCCGGACTCCATGTTCTGCGAGGGGAAATGAGCTGAGTTTCAGCCTACTCGGTCATCCGGTACGATAGAGGAGTTCCTCGGCGAGGGATGCTTCGCGTGCGCGGCATCCGTTATCGACGCGGCGAACCAAGCCTCGTGGCTTTTTCGCACGTCTGCGTCCGGGAAGCCGACCAATAGACCACCACGCGGCGAGCAGTTCGTCGTGTGCCCCGAAGGAGAATCCATGTCTGAGGACACCAAGGTCCACGCCGAGGTCCGCGACCAGTTCGGCAAGGGCTTCGCCCGTCGCCTGCGCGCAGCCGGCAAGATCCCCGCCGTCATCTACGGCCACGGCACCGAGCCGGTGCACGTCGCACTGCCGGGCCACCAGGTCGCGCTCATCATCCGCCGTGCGAACGCGCTGCTCGAACTCGACATCGAGGGCAAGGCATCGCTCGCCCTCGTGAAGGACGTGCAGCGTGACCCGGTGCGTCAGATCATCGAGCACATCGACCTCCTCGTCGTGAAGAAGGGCGAGAAGATCCAGGTCGACGTCCCGATCGTCGTCGTCGGCGAGTCCTTCGCCGGTACCGTCGCCAACCTCGATGCGACCTCCATCGCCGTCGAGGTCGAGGCCACCCACATCCCGCAGAACTTCGAGGTCTCGATCGAGGGCCTGGAAGAGGGCCAGCACATCACGGCCGCCGATGTGAAGCTTCCCAAGGGCGCGACTCTGCTCGCCGACCCCGAGACGCTCATCGTCGCCATCTACGTCCCGACCGCCGAGGCTGCCGAGGACGAGACCGAAGAGGTCTCCGCCGAGGGCGAGGCCGCAGAGGCTCAGACCGAAGAGGCCGCCTCGGAGTGATCCACCCGCACTTCGTGCACAGGTGATTCCTACGCAGAGGGGACGCGAGCGCATCGCGTCCCCTCTGTCGTATCCTGACGACGTTCGAAAGGCATGAGAGTCATGGCCGACACCTGGCTGATCGTGGGACTGGGAAACCCAGGACCCCGCTACGAGGCGACCCGGCACAACGTCGGTCAGATGATCGTCGATGAGCTCGCCGCCCGTCGCGGCGAGAGCTTCCGTGAGCACAAGGGCGGAGCGCGCGTCGTCGAGACCTGGGTGCGACCGGGCGGGGACAAGCTCGTGCTCGCGAAACCGAACTCGTTCATGAACGTCTCCGGCACCCCGGTCGCGGCCCTGGCGCGGTTCTACTCCGTGCCGCCCGAGCGCACGGTGGTGATCCACGATGAGCTGGACATCCCCTTCGACACGCTCAAGCTGAAGATCGGCGGCGGACACGGTGGACACAACGGCGTGCGCGGCCGTCGCGCGTGCGATCGGTTCGGCCGACTTCCCGCGGGTACGGGTCGGCATCGGCCGGCCGCCCGGCCGCCAGGATCCCGCGGACTGGGTGCTGTCGCCGTTCGGCAAAGCGGAGCGCGAGACGCTCGCGATCCTCGTCGCCGATTCAGCGGATGCCGTCGAGCTGCTCGTCAGCGAGGGGCTTCTGGCCGCTCAGCAGAAGCATCACGCCCCGCGCTGAACAGGGGCTTCACGAGCCGAGGTAGGAGGCGGAGCCTGCACCGGCACCGAGTCCGAGCGTCACGACCAGGACCGTGAAGAAGATCACGGGCCCGAGCACGCCGAGAATCAGAGCGGTGATACCCCATGCGCGTCCCGCGCGCTTCACGATCGCCATGATCCCGAGGACGATCGCCGTTATGCCGGCGAGGGTGCCCACCCAGAACGAGATCTCGCCCATCAGCACCTGCTCGCGCACCGGTGCGAGGAACGAGAGGTCGCTCGTGGTCCCGTCGATCTGCTGCGCCACGGTCGGCAGTTCGAAGCCGATCTGGTAGCCGGCCGCACCAGCGATGATCGTGGCCGCGACGGCCGCGACGACCGACAGCGCGAACGCGATGATGCCCAGCGCAGAGGACCTGGGTGAGCTCGGTGCCTCCGACGGCTGGTAGCCTCCCGCCGGCGCCGCGTATCCGCCCACCGGTGCTGGATATGCGCCGGGGGGTGCCTGATACTGCGGGGCAGGAGGTCCCTGATTCGGGTACGCCGGACCGGCAGGCGGCTGATAACCCGGCGCCACAGGAACCGGCGGCACGGGAGTGCCGGAGGGGACGCCGTCAGGCGAGGGCGGCGGGAACTGCGGGTCGGTCACGCACACCATCCTAGAGTGCAGGCGGGGACTGCCGGTCAGACTCGACGCAGCAGTCCGACTTTGTCGTAGACATCGGCGAGCGTCGCATCGGCCACGGCGTCGGCACGGGCGGCGTTCGCGGCGAGGATGCGGTCGAGTTCGGCGGGATCGTCGAGGAGTTCGAGCGCGCGTGCGCGCACCGGTTCGAACTCCGCGACGACGACCTCGGCGAGGCCCTTCTTGAAGTCGCCGTAGCCACGACCGGCGTACTCGTCCTCGATCGCGGCGACCTGACGGCCGGAGAGCGCCGCATAGATCGTCAGCAGGTTCGACACACCGGGCTTCTCCTGGCGGTCGAAACGGACGCTGCCCTCGTTGTCGGTCACAGCGCGCATGACCTTCTTCGCGGACTTGGCCGGGTCGTCCAGCATCCAGAGCACGCCGGCGTCGCTCTCGGCGGACTTCGACATCTTGGCCGTCGGATTCTGCAGGTCGTAGATGCGCGCGGTGTCCTTCTGGATCACCGGCATGGGGACCGTGAAGGTCTCGCCGAAGCGGGAGTTGAAGCGCTCTGCCAGATCGCGGGTGAGCTCGACGTGCTGCTTCTGGTCGTCACCGACCGGCACCACATCGGTCTGGTACAGCAGGATGTCGGCGGCCATCAGCACCGGATAGGTGAACAGGCCGACCGAGGTGGCATCCGCACCGTAGCGCGACGACTTGTCCTTGAACTGCGTCATGCGTCCGGCTTCGCCGAACCCGGTGATCGTGCTGAGGATCCACGCGAGCTCGGCGTGCGCGCGCACGTGCGACTGCACGTACAGCGTCGACTGAGAGGGCTCGATACCGGCCGCGATGTACTGCGCAGCCGTGCGGCGCGTCTTCTCCCGCAGCTCCTTCGGATCCTGAGCGACCGTCAGAGCGTGCAGGTCGACCACCGAGAAGTACGCGTCGTAGGAATTCTGCAGGTCTCGCCACTGCAGGAGGGCCCCGATGTAGTTGCCGATCTGGAGGGAGTCGGCGGAGGGCTGCATTCCTGAGTAAAGGCGAGGCTTGTCGGTCACGTTGTCAATCCTACGGGGATGCCGGCGAACGCTCCGCCGCGCTCAGTAGGTGTAGTCGACGATCACGGGGGCGTGATCGCTCCACCGTTCGGCATAGGTGGCGGCGCGTGCCACGCTGTACGCCGTGACGCGTTCCGCGAGCGCGGGAGTCGCCAGGTGATAGTCGATGCGCCAGCCGCTGTCGTTGTCGAAGGCCTGCCCTCGCATCGACCACCAGGTGTACGGCCCCTCCACCTCGCCATGGAAGCGGCGGCCCACGTCGACCCATCCGAGTCCAGGACCGACGGTTCCGTCGACACCCGTGACCTCTGCGTCCCTGTCGCCCAGGAATCGATCGAAGTAGGCGCGCTCGCGCGGGAGGAAGCCGGCCTTCTTGCGGTTGCCCCGCCAGTTCTTGATGTCGAGTTCTCGGTGGCCGACGTTCAGGTCGCCCGTGACGAGTGCGAGCGCGTCATCCTGGCCCAGATCCGTGAGCCGAGTACCGAAGGCGTCGAGGAACTTCCACTTCTCCTCCTGCTTCGGTGTGTCGGCCTCGCCGGAGTGCACGTACGCGCTCACCACGGTGAGCGTGCGATCGCCGATCAGGAAGTCGCCTTCGATCCAGCGGCCCTTCGAGTCGAAGTCGTCGGCGCCGAACGCGGTGCGACTGGCCAGCGCGGGAGTACGGCTCGCGATGGCCACGCCTGCGCGGCCCTTCGCGGTCGCCTCGTCGTGGATGAACGACCAACCGGGGAGTGCGGCCTCCAGATGCTCGTCCTGACCGCGCACCTCCTGCAGGGTCAGGATGTCGACGTCTGCGGTGTCGAGCCAACTGCTCATCCCGTTGCGGGCCGCGGCCCTGATCCCGTTGACATTGACCGAGGCGATACGCAGATGAGGCATGGGATCAAGCCTAGCCAGCGCGTCCGACATCGCGTCGCGCGCCCGACAGTTCGGCGAGCAGGCGATGAGCTGCCGGGGCCTCCGGCGTCGCGGGTGTCGGCGGATCCGCCAGCAGCTCGTCCAGTTCGCTCTCCGCGGCGTGCACGGCTCGCCTCGCACTCCAGGCACGGTACCAAGGAGCGCGCTGCCGGGCATCGCGGGCGTCGCGCAGGCGTATCCGCGCGGCGATGAGCAGTGCCTGATACTCCGCGATGATGCGATCCTCCTCCGACTGCTGAAGCAGCGGAAGGTCGCGATCCTTGGCCGAGACGGCTATCCACGCCGCGGCCACCAGCATGACGACTCCGTTGATGCGGAACCACAGCAGAAGGCCCACGAAGATCGCGAACGTGGCGAGCAGCGGATTGCTCGGCGTGTAGCTCAGCAGGAACCCGGCGCCGAACTGCAGCACCGTCATGGCGCCGCCGCCGAGCAGTGCGCCTGGCCAGATCGTGCGCCACCGCAGCGAAGTGCCGGTGAGGAAGCGGACCATCGCGGCCAACGCGGCCGAGAGCAGGGCGAAGGACACCAGCACCGTCCCGAGACGGATCAGCAGGTTCACCGATCCGGAGACCGCATCCCACCCCAGCAGTTCGAGAAGCCAGGTCAGTACGGCGGCGCTGATGTAGCTGAGCGCCGATCCCGCTATCAGCGCCACTCCGAAGACGAGCGCGGCGAAGAAGTCGCGAGCCTTCAGCAGCACGTAGCTGCGCCTGTCGGGCGGGAGGCCGAACATGTCGCGCACGGCGCGCCGTGAGAACGTCACCCAGCCGATGGCGGTCCAGACGACGGCGATCAGAGCGATCAGACCGGTGATGCTGAGGACGCCGGTCATGTTCGCGGCGATCTCGTGCGCCTGGCTCGGGGTGAGCAGGTCGCTGTCGTCGCTGATCAGATCGGGTACGTAGCTGTTGACGACGCCGATCAGCGCGTCGACGGCCTCGGCGCTCCCTCCGAGCCACAGCCCGGAGATCGCGAAGGCGAGGTAGATGGCCGCGAAGATCGCGAAGAGCGCTTGGTAGCTCACCCCGGCTGCGAGCAGGAACCCGTTGTTCTGGAGGAAGTGGCGCCACACCCTGACCGGGAACAGCGCGAGCGTGCGTCTGCTCAACCTCGTCGCGCGCTCGACGGCGGCATCAAGGCGCCGCGCAGGCGCATCCGCCTCAGAATCAGACACGCCCTCACCCTATCCAAGGGCGAGGGCGTGTCCGGGACGCGAGGGCGATCAGCGGCGTCCGCGAAGAACGGCCTGCTTGACCTCTGCGATGGCCTTGGTGACCTCGATGCCGCGAGGGCAGGCCTCCGAGCAGTTGAAGGTCGTGCGGCAGCGCCACACGCCTTCCTTGTCGTTGAGGATGTCCAGACGCACGTCGGCGTTGTCGTCGCGCGAATCGAAGATGAAGCGGTGCGCGTTGACGATCGCGGCCGGTCCGAAGTACTGACCGTCGGTCCAGAACACCGGGCACGACGAGGTGCAGGCGGCGCACAGGATGCACTTGGTGGTGTCGTCGAAGATCGCACGGTCGGCGATCGTCTGGACGCGCTCCTTGCCCTTCTCAGGGGTGGAGTTCGCGACCAGGAAGGGCTGCACCTCGCGGTAGGAGGCGAAGAACGGCTCCATGTCGACGATGAGGTCCTTCTCGAGCGGCAGGCCCTTGATCGCCTCGACGTAGATCGGCTTCGAGATGTCGAGGTCCTTGATCAGCGTCTTGCAGGCGAGGCGGTTGCGGCCGTTGATGCGCATGGCGTCCGAGCCGCAGATGCCGTGCGCGCACGAGCGTCGGAACGACAGCGAGCCGTCGACCTCCCACTTGATCTTGTGCAGCGCGTCCAGCACGCGGTCGGTGGAGAACAGCTCCACGTCGTAGTCGACCCAGCGCGGCTCGGCGTCCTTCTCCGGGTCGAACCGACGGATGGTGAAGGTGACCAGGAAGGACTGGATGGCGGGGTCAGCCGCGGCGGGCGCCTCTGCGACAGCGTTCGACATTTCAGTACTTCCTCTCCATCGGCTGGTAACGGGTCATGACGACGGGTTTCCAATCGAGCTTGATGTGGTCGGCCGGCGTCGACGAGTGCGGGTCGCCGGTGAGGTAGGCCATCGTGTGCTTCATGTAGTTCTCGTCGTCGCGCTTGGGGAAGTCGTCGCGCATGTGACCGCCACGGCTCTCCTCGCGGTTCTGCGCCGCGTAGACGACGACCTCGGCGATGTCGAGCAGGAAGCCCAGCTCGACCGCCTCGAGCAGGTCGGTGTTGAAGCGATGGCCCTTGTCGTCGACGTAGACGTTCCTGTACCGCTCGCGCAGCTCGGCGATGACGCCGAGCATGTGCTCGAGCGAATCATGGGTGCGGAACACCTGAGCGTTGAGGTCCATCTCCTCCTGCAGCTTCTTGCGCAGGACCGCGACGCGCTCGGTGCCCTTGCTGTCGCGCAGCTGCTCGAGAAGGCCGGAGACGAAGCCGGCAGGATTCTCCGGCAGCGGGACGAACTCCGCGGTCTTGGCGTATGCGACGGCGTTGTTGCCCGCGCGCTTGCCGAACACGTTGATGTCGAGGAGCGAGTTGGTGCCGAGGCGGTTCGAGCCGTGCACGGAGACGCAGGCGCACTCGCCGGCGGCGTACAGCCCGGGGACGACGGTGTCGTTGTCGGCGAGCACCTCGGCGTTGTTGTTGGTGGGGATGCCGCCCATCGCGTAGTGCGCGGTCGGCATCACGGGCACGGGGTCGGTCACCGGGTCGACGCCGAGGTACGTGCGGGCGAACTCGGTGATGTCCGGAAGCTTCGTCTCGAGCACCTCGGCGCCCAGGTGGGTGCAGTCGAGGTAGACGTAGTCCTTGTGAGGGCCGGCGCCGCGGCCGTCGAGGACCTCCTGCACCATCGACCGCGCCACGATGTCGCGCGGCGCGAGATCCTTGATGGTGGGGGCGTAGCGCTCCATGAAGCGCTCACCGGACTCGTTGCGGAGGATCGCTCCCTCACCGCGCGCGCCCTCGGTGAGGAGGATGCCGAGACCGGCGAGGCCTGTGGGGTGGAACTGGAAGAACTCCATGTCCTCCAACGGCAGGTTCTTGCGCCACACGATGCCGACGCCGTCACCGGTGAGGGTGTGCGCGTTGGAGGTGGTCTTGTAGATCTTGCCGAAGCCGCCGGTCGCGAAGACCACCGCCTTCGCCTGGAACACGTGCAGTTCGCCGGTCGAGAGATCGTATGCGACGACGCCTGCGACCTGAGTGCCGCCGTCATCGCCCTTGACCGTGATCAGGTCGAGCACGTAGAACTCGTTGAAGAAGTTGATGCCGAGCTTGACGCAGTTCTGGAACAGCGTCTGCAGGATCATGTGACCGGTGCGGTCAGCGGCGTAGCACGCACGGCGAACGGGGGCCTTGCCGTGCTCGGACGTGTGACCGCCGAAACGGCGCTGGTCGATCTTGCCCTCCGGCGTGCGGTTGAACGGCAGGCCCATGTTCTCGAGGTCGATGACCGCGTCGATGGCCTCCTTGGCGAGGATCTCGGCGGCATCCTGGTCGACGAGGTAGTCGCCGCCCTTGACCGTGTCGAACGTGTGCCACTCCCAGCTGTCCTCCTCGACGTTCGCGAGGGCCGCAGCCATGCCGCCCTGCGCTGCGCCGGTGTGCGAGCGGGTCGGATAGAGCTTGGAGATCACTGCTGTCTTGGCGCCGGGCCCCGCCTCGATCGCCGCACGCATGCCGGCACCGCCGGCACCCACGATCACGACGTCGAACTGGTGGTAGTGCACGCCGGCGCGGACGACGGAATCCTGGGTCTCAGTAGTCACTTCTCGTTGCTCTCTTCTCAGTTCCCGACGACGCCTGCGGCCACGCAGGTGTCCCACAGCGTGCTGGATTCGGTCACGCCGAGGCAGGGGTCGAAGGTGAAGACGACCAGCGTGCCCAGCACGATCAGGAGCCCGGCTGCGAGGCCGACTGCCCAGACCAGGGTCTTGCGGACCTTCTCGTGCGTGACGTAGTCGTTGATGATCGTGCGCATGCCATTGCCGCCGTGGATGAGTGCGAGCCAGAGCATCAGCACATCCCACCACTGCCAGAAAGGGGTGGCGAACTTGCCGGCGATGAAGGCGAAGTCGAGGGCGTGGATGCCTTCGCCGACCATGAGGTTGACGAACAGGTGGCCGAAGATCAGGACGATCAGCACGACGCCGGAGCCGCGCATGAACAGCCAGCCCCACTTCTCGAGGTTGATCCCGCGGCGGCGGCGCGCCGGTGCGGCGACGGTCTGGGCAGACATCAGTGACCTCCTCCGAAGCCGGCGAACGCGAGTGAGAGATGACGACCTGCGAAGCCGCCGATCAGGATCACCCATACGGCGATCACACCCCAGAACAGCTGTCGCTGGAAACGTGCGCCCTTCGACCAGAAGTCGATGAGGATGATGCGGAGGCCGTTCATCGCGTGGAAGATGATCGCCGCGACGAGGACGACCTCGCCGAGGGCCATGATCTCGTTCTTATACGTGCCGATCACGGCGTTGTACGCCTCGGGGGAGACCCGGATGAGTGCTGTGTCGAGCACATGCACCAACAGGAAGAAGAAGATGGCGACTCCGGTGATGCGATGAAGCACCCATGACCACATGCCTTCGCGACCCCGGTAGAGGGTTCCGCGTGGCGTCTTGGAAGTGGTCTCCGAAATCGACGGTGCCAAGCGAGTGCCTGCGGACACGGTCGTCCTCCCTGATCGATACGAGGTCGGCAGCGCGTACTGGGTCTGAGCTGACCGCAGACGTGCCCGATCGTGCTCCATCCTATTCCCGTTCGATCATCCAGAGCGACGAAGGGTCGCCTAACTCTCTCGACGTCGAGATTGTTTCGGACGGCTACGCTGGAACGATGAGCGAGCCGATCGATGACTTCTACGCCGTGATCCCCGCCGGAGGGATCGGAAGCCGGCTCTGGCCGCTCTCGCGCGCTGACGCCCCTAAGTTCCTGCACGACCTCACCGGGTCAGGCAACTCGCTGCTGCGCGACACGTGGGACCGTCTGGAGCCCCTCACCGGCACGGACCGGATCTCGGTCGTGACGGGCCGGGCGCACCGCGCCGCGGTCGAGGGGGAGCTGCCGGGCATCGCCGACAAGAACGTGTTCCTCGAGTCGGAGCCGCGCGACTCGGCCGCCGCCATCGGGCTCGCCGCCGCGATCCTGCACCGCAGGGATCCCGACGTGATCATCGGCTCCTTCGCCGCCGACCACGTGATCCGCGGCACGCGCACGTTCGAGTTCGCCGTCCAGCAGGCCGTCCAGGTCGCGCGTGCCGGATACATCTGCACGATCGGCATCCAGCCCACCGAGCCCTCCGTCGGATTCGGATACATCCGCAAGGGCGACGAACTCATCGTCGACGGCGCTCCCGAGGCGGCGACGGTGGAGAGCTTCGTGGAGAAGCCGGATCTCGAGACCGCCAAGCAGTACTACGCCGACCGCTCCTACCTCTGGAACGCCGGCATGTTCATCTCGAAGGCGAGTGTGCTGCTCGACGAGCTGGCCGCGAACGAGCCCGAGCTGCACGCCGGTCTCATGGAACTCGCCGAGGCGTGGGACGACCGCGACCGTCGGGGCCCGGTCGTCGCCCGCGTGTGGCCATCGCTGAAGAAGATCGCGATCGACTACGCCGTCGCCGAACCGGCGGCCGACCGGGGCCGCCTCGCGGTGATCCCGGGCCATTTCGACTGGGACGACGTCGGAGACTTCGCCTCGCTGACGAAACTCATCAGCAACGGCCGCAAGAACGATCTCGCCGTCCTCGGCCCGAAGGCGAGGGTGCTCTCGGATGCGGCCACGGGGATCCTCGTCAGCCAGACCTCGCGGGTGATCAGCCTCGTGGGCGTGAAGGACATCGTGGTCGTCGACACACCGGACGCCCTGCTCGTCACGACCACGGAGCACGCGCAGCGCGTCAAGGGCGTCGTGGAATCCCTCAAGCTCACCGGCCGCGGCGACGTTCTCTAGTCCCACTTCCCCGGGTGTGATCGCACGCCGACGGCACAGCCCCGATCCGCCGCGCCCGGGTGCCGGTCAGATCGGCGAGGGGATCCCCAGCGGCTGGTCGACGTCACCCAGCCCGGTGAAGAGCGTGTGCAGGATCCGCTGAGCCCACTCGGATGACGGCGCGCCCTCGGGTCGGGCGAGTGCCGCCTCGTGAACCAACGCCGTGTACACGCCGCGCGCCCAGAGCGGGTCGACTGCTTCGCGCAGCAGCCCGACATCGCCGGCGCGATGGAAGAGGAGATCAAGGTCGGCGACGACCTCCGGCGCGAGGCCACTCTGGTCGACGTGTCGCCAGGACGCTCGCCAGTCGGTCTTGAGGTCGAGCGTGGTGACCGTCAGCTGATACAGCGCCACCAGTGGCGGTGCCGTGCGCACGTCGGCCGCGTTCAGTGCCTGGCGAAGCTTCTCGTCGAGCTGTTGAGCGAGCGCGTCGTACAGCGCGTCGCGCGAGGTGAAGCGCCGATGCACGGTCGCGCGGGCGACTCCGGCCGCCTTGGCGACCTCTTCGATGCTCGCGCCGGGATTTCGTGTGAACACCGCATCCGCCGCTTCCAGGATGAGGCCGATCGATCTCTCGGCATCGGCACGCAACGGGCGTGCGGCGGGAGTTCTTCGGTTCGACATCTGAACAGTCTAAGGCGCAGATATTGACTTAACTGTGTCATCGCTGTAACAGTTAACGTACTGATCGAGATCGAGAGGAAATCATGGAGCTTCACCTTGCAGGAAAGAAGGCGCTCGTCACGGGGGCGAGTAAGGGAATCGGGCTCGAGACCGTCCGTGTCCTCCAGGAGGAGGGCGTCACGGTGGCAGCCGTCTCACGAACAGTCACCGCGGAGTTGGCGGCGACAGGGGCGATCACGGTGACGGGAGATCTGTCGCAGCCGCAGGCTCCGGCCGCTGTCGTGGCGGAGGCGCTCAAGGCCCTCGGGTCGCTCGACATCCTCGTCAACAATGTCGGAGGCGGCGCCGCCACCCCTGGCGCAGGCTTTCTCGACTTCGATGACGACGCGTGGACGGCAGCCCTCGCCCTCAACGTCGCAGCCGCCGTGCGTACGACGCGCGCAGCTCTTCCCGCGCTGCTGGCATCCGGTGGCGCGGTCGTGAACGTCTCCTCCGACAGCGCTCGGAGGCCGCATACCGCTCCGCTTCCTTACAGCGCAGCCAAGGCCGCGCTCAACGCGGTGACGAAGGGTCTGTCGGAGGAGTTCGGGCCGCGGGGCGTGCGGTTCAACACCATCACCCCGTCGTCGACGCGAACGGCGCTCTGGGAGGGAGAGCAGAGCTTCGGCGCCGACCTGGCGGAGGCGATGAATCTCACGCAACAAGAGCTCGTGGCCGCCCTCCCGGTGCAGTCCGGGATGATCACCGGCCGCCTGATCGAACCCCGCGAGGTCGCGACCGCGATCGCCTACCTCGCCTCGCCACTGGCAGTCAGCGTGCACGGCGCGAACTGGGTGGTCGATGCCGGAGTCTCGAAGACCGCGTAGTGACCCGGGGTCAGTGGCCCACAGGGCCCGCACCTGGCCCGGGCCACGGGTCTATTGCGAGTTTGTAACCATTAACCGCAACCGTGATGTCGGATGCCGTAACACTGGGTAACTTGTCTCAACGGGCATTGCGATTGGCGCAGGCCAGTAGTCGTGGAGGCTTACGTGACCATTTCCACCAAGAAGCGCGCTCTCGCCGCGCTCGTGGCGACAGGCGTCGCCGTCGCACTCGCAGGCTGCGGAGCTGCTCCGGAGGACGACGGCGCCGGCGCAGGCGGCGAGACGATCGACTTCCTGCCCTGCATCGTCTCCGACGCAGGCGGATTCGACGACAAGTCGTTCAACCAGCTCTCGTTCGAAGGCGTCGTGCAGGCCGCCGACGAACTCGGAGTCGAGTACAAGAACGTCGAGTCCAACAGCGAGACCGACTTCGCACCGAACCTGGAGAGCCTCGTCTCGCAGGGCTGCAACGCCATCGTCTCGGTCGGCTTCGCGCTGTCGGCGGCGACCGTCGAGGCCGCGACCGCCAACGAGGGCGTCGACTTCATCCTCGTCGACGACGCCGCTGACAACGACTTCGACGGCGAGAAGGATGCCGAGAACGTCAAGCCCCTGCTGTACGACACGGCTCAGGCCGCGTTCCTCGCCGGCTACCTGTCCGCCGGATACTCGGAGACCGGCAAGGTCGGCACCTACGGCGGCATGGAGTTCCCGACCGTCACGATCTTCATGGACGGCTTCTACCAGGGCGTCAACTACTACAACGAGCAGAACGGCACCGCCGTCGAGGTCGTCGGATGGGACGGCAAGGCCGGTTCGTTCACGGGCGGCTTCGAAGCCGGCCCCGAGGCCAAGACGGTCGCGCAGAACATCATCGACCAGGGCGTCGACGTGCTCCTGCCGGTCGGCGGACCGATCTACCAGTCGGGTCTGCAGGCCATCAAGGAGTCCGGCCGTGACATCGCACTGATCGGCGCGGACGCCGACCTGTTCGTCACCGACCCGACGACCGAGGACTTCGTGCTCACCTCGATCCTCAAGGACATGAAGCTCTCGGTCTACGAGGCGACCATGAGCAGCGCGAACGAGGAGTTCGACGCCGAGGCGTACGTCGGAACGCTCGAGAACAAGGGCGTCGGCATCGCCGAGCTGCACAACTTCGAGGACAAGGTCGACCCCGAGCTGTGGACCGCTGTCCAGGACCTGCAGCAGCAGATCATCGACGGTGAGGTCACCGTCACCTCGTACCTCGGCTGATCGAGTAACGAGACACAGGGGGAGGTCGGCGACCCGCCGGCCCCCCCTCGCCGTTGCCCGGGCTCCCACAGGAACCTGGGACGAAGCACCTTTGCTGATTAGGATCTGACACATGAAGCTAGAACTGCGCGGCATCACGAAGAGGTTCGGCGCGCTGACGGCCAACGACCACATCGATCTCACCATCGAACCGGGGGAGATCCACTGCCTCCTCGGGGAGAACGGCGCCGGGAAGTCGACGCTGATGAACGTGCTCTACGGCCTCTACCAGGCCGACGAGGGCGAGATCCTGCTGGACGACGTCGAGCAGCACTTCGCCGGACCCGGCGACGCGATGGCGGCCGGCATCGGCATGGTGCACCAGCACTTCATGCTGATCCCCGTGTTCACCGTCGCCGAGAACGTCATGCTCGGCCACGAGAAGACGACCTTCGGAGGACGCCTCGACCTCGCCGCCGCTCGCGCGATGGTGCGCGAGATCTCCGACCGCTTCGGCTTCCAGGTCGACCCGGATGCCGTGGTCGAAGACCTCCCCGTCGGTGTGCAGCAGCGGGTGGAGATCATCAAGGCCCTCTCTCGCGACGCCAAGGTGCTCGTGTTCGACGAGCCGACCGCCGTGCTCACGCCGCAGGAGACCGATGAGCTGATGGCGACGATGCGTCAGCTCCAGGACGGCGGCACCTCGATCGTCTTCATCACCCACAAGCTGCGCGAGGTCCGCGAGGTCGCGGACCGCATCACCGTCATCCGTCTCGGCAAGGTCGTCGGCGAGGCGTCGCCCACGGCGAGCAACGAAGAGCTCGCCTCCCTCATGGTCGGCCGTGCCGTCGAGCTGAAGGTGCACAAGGACGCCCCGAAGCTCGGCGAGGAGTCGCTCGTCGTGAAAGAGCTCACTGTCACCGATCCCCTCGGGACGGTGCTCGTCGACGACGTCTCGTTCTCGGTGCGCGGTGGCGAGGTGCTGGTGATCGCCGGTGTGCAGGGCAACGGCCAGACCGAGGTCACCGAGGCCATCGTCGGACTGCAGCCACGCGTCGAGGGCAGTGTGCGGCTCAACGGCGAGGAGCTGGTCGGGCGTTCCGTGCGCGACATCCTCGACGACGGTGTCGGCTTCGTGCCCGAGGATCGCAGCGTCGACGGTCTCGTGAAGGAGTTCTCGATCGCCGAGAACCTCATGCTCGACCGCTCTGTCGGCGCCCCTTTCGTCAAGGCGGGGACGCTGCAGCTCGGCGCGCTGGACGAGTTCGCACGCGAGAAGATCTCCGAGTTCGACATCCGTACGCAGGGACCGGCGCAGCAGGCGGGACGCCTGTCCGGCGGAAACCAGCAGAAGGTCGTGCTGGCCCGCGAACTCAGCCGCGAGCTCTCATTGTTCGTCGCGGCGCAGCCGACGCGCGGCGTCGACGTGGGCTCGATCGAGTTCATCCACAAGCGCATCATCGAGACCCGCGACTCCGGCATCCCCGTGATCGTCATCTCGACCGAGCTCGACGAGGCGGCCGCGCTCGCCGACCGCATCATGGTGATGTACCGCGGCAAGGTCGTCGGCATCGTTCCCGGCGACACCACGCGCGAGCAGCTCGGCCTGATGATGGCGGGCATGATCGAGACCGACACGACGGCCGTGGCCGCCGCGACGTCAGCCGACACCGAGGAGACGAGCGCATGACCGGCCCAGAGCTGAAGCCGATCCCCTCGGCCCCCGCGGACTTCGGCAGCGACTCCAAGGTCGCGGACCCAGAGCCCTCCCGGTGGCACGGCGCCTTCCGCCGCATCGTCACCGGCAACGGTCTGATCTCTGTGCTGTCGGTCATCCTGGCGCTCATCGCCGGCTCGATCATGATCGCCTTCACCGATCCAGAGGTGCAGAGCACCGCAGGGTACTTCTTCGCGCGGCCGGGCGACATGCTCGCCGCGGTGTGGAGCTCGATCTCCGGCGCCTATGTCGCCCTGTTCCAGGGGGCGATCTACAACTTCCGCGTCGACGGCTTCGCCGCAGGCATCCGCCCGCTCACCGAGACCCTGAAGTTCGCCACGCCGTTGATCGCCGCAGGACTCGGCGTCGGCCTCGCCTTCCGCGCCGGTCTGTTCAACATCGGCGGCCAGGGCCAGATGCTGATGGCCGCCGCCGCCGCAGGCTGGGTCGGCACGAGCATGGACCTCCCGTGGCCGCTGCACATGCTGGTCGCCATCGCCGCGGGTGTCGTCGCCGGAGGCGTGTGGGCCGGTATCGCCGGCATCCTGAAGGCGCGCACCGGTGCGCACGAGGTGATCGTGACGATCATGCTCAACCACATCGCGGTGTACCTGCTGGCGTGGATGCTGGCGACGCAGGGGATCCTGCAGGCGCCAGGGTCGAACAACCCGAAGACGGCGGCGATGGCGGACTCCGCCGTGCTGCCCGGCATCCTCGGCCCTCAGTACAAGCTGCACGCCGGTTTCATCCTCGCCCTGATCGCCGTCGCCTTCACCTGGTGGCTGCTGGAGCGTTCGAGCCTCGGCTTCCGATTCCGCGCGGTGGGGGAGAACCCCAGCGCCGCGAAGGTGGCAGGCATCAGCGTCGGCAGGATGTACTTCTACGTCATGCTGATCGCCGGAGGACTCGTCGGCATCGCCGGCGTCAGCCAGATGCTCGGCACCGTCACGAGCGGGTTCGGCGGTGACATCGACGCGGGCATCGGGTTCGATGCGATCACCGTCGCCCTGCTGGGGCGCTCGACGCCGCTGGGCATCCTGGCTGCGGGCATCCTGTTCGGCGCGTTCAAGGCCGGCGGGTTCGCGATGCAGGCATCCGAGAACGTGCCGATCGAGATCGTGCTCGTCGTCCAGTCGCTGATCGTGCTGTTCATCGCTGCTCCGCCTCTGGTGCGCGCGATCTTCGGACTGCCGCAGCCCGGCGCGAGGAAGAAGCCGACGAAACCCAGGAAGCCGAAGAAGAACGCGGCGCAGATCACCGAGGAGGTGTCCGCATGACCGTCACGGCTGAAGCTGTGGTCAGCGACGAACAGCGTCGCGTCACCATCACCTCCTGGAAGACCCCGATCATCTTCGGGCTGTTCACGGTGCTGTTCGCGCTGCTGCCTCTGATCGTGCCGCGCGAGGGCGACAGCACCTTCCGGCTCGTACGCTCCGCCGACGCGGCCATCCAGCTGCCGGAGCTCGTGCTGCCGGCCAACGCCACGGCGTGGGTCGCGGTCGTCGTGCTCGCCGCGATCACTGCGCTGTCCGCGGTGTGGACGCGCGCGCAGCGCCGACTGCCGCTGTGGCTCACGGTCGTCTACGTGATCGTGCTGCTCATCGGATTCCTCGCCTGGGCATCCGCGGGCGGCACTCTCCCGATGATCGGTCTTCTCGGCGGTGCACTCGCGCTCGCGACGCCTCTGATCTTCGGTGCGCTGGGCGGCGTGATCGGCGAGCGGGTCGGCGTCGTCAACATCGCGATCGAGGCGCAGCTGCTGGCCGGAGCCTTCATGGCCGCACTCGTCGGCTCGGCCACGGGGAGCCCGTGGGCGGGCCTCATCGCCGCGATGGTCGCCGGCGTGCTGGTCTCGCTCGTGCTCGCGGTGTTCGCGATCACCTACTACGTCAACCAGGTCATCGTCGGTGTCGTGCTGAACGTGCTCGTGGCGGGCCTGACGACCTTCCTCTACCGCCAGGTGCTGGGCGCCGACCCCGCCAGGCTGAACTCCCCGCCGTTGTTCCCGGTGATCCCGATCCCGCTGCTCAGTGAGATCCCGGTGCTGGGTCCGGTGCTTTTCCGCCAGACGATCATCGTGTACCTGATGTACATCACGGTGTTCCTGGTCTGGTTCGGGCTGTACCGCACTCGGTGGGGACTGCGCCTTCGCGCCGTGGGCGAGCACCCGCAGGCCGCGGACACCGTGGGCATCAAGGTCGCCCCCACTCGCTACTGGAACATGATGCTCGCCGGCGCCATCGCCGGCATGGGCGGCGCGTTCTACACGCTGGTCACCAACCCTCAGTTCGGCCGCGAGATGACGGCGGGTGCGGGATACATCGCCCTGGCCGCCGTGATCTTCGGCAAGTGGGACCCGGTGCGCGCCACGCTGGCTGCGCTGCTGTTCGGCTTCGCGACCAACCTGCAGGGCGTGCTGTCGGTCATCGGATCGCCGGTGCCCAGCCAGTTCATGCTGATGCTGCCGTACGTCGTGACCATCTTCGCCGTCGCGGGGCTCGTCGGCCGATCGCGTCCACCTGCGGCATCCGGCGAACCGTACATCAAGAGCTGAAGCATCGAGACCTGAGGAACAATGACTGACATCGACTGGGACGAGCTGCGTCAGGTCGCCACCGACGCCATGCGCAAGGCCTACGCGCCGTACTCGCGCTACAAGGTGGGGGCCGCGGCCCTCGTGGACGACGGCCGGATCGTGGCCGGATGCAACGTGGAGAACGCCTCGTACGGCGTCGGACTGTGCGCGGAGTGCGCCCTGGTCGGCGACCTGCACATGTCAGGCGGCGGGCGGCTCGTGGCGTTCGTGTGCGTCAACAACGACGGGCAGACGATCATGCCGTGCGGCCGCTGCCGTCAGCTGCTGTTCGAGCACTCCATGCCTGAGATGCTGCTGGAGACCGTCTCCGGCATCCGCACGATCGACGAGGTGCTGCCCGACGCGTTCGGTCCGCGCGACCTGGAGGATGTCCGATGAGCGCACCGGAGCCGTACGACGCTATCGACGTCATCCGCGCCAAGCGCGACGGCGGCGAGGTCCCTGAGCCGGCACTGCGCTGGATGGTCGACGCGTACACGCGCGGCTACGTCTCGGACGCGCAGATGGCCTCGTTCGCGATGGCGGTGTTCCAGCGCGGCATGCAGCGCGATGAGATCCGCGTGCTCACCGACGCCATGATCGCATCGGGCGAGCGGATGAGCTTCGCATCCCTGGGCAAGAACACGGTCGACAAGCACTCCACCGGTGGCGTCGGTGACAAGATCACCCTGCCGCTCGCACCCCTGGTGGCGTGCTTCGGCGTCGCAGTCCCGCAGCTCAGCGGCCGTGGCCTCGGGCACACCGGAGGCACGCTCGACAAGCTCGAGTCGATACCCGGCTGGCGCGCGGCGCTCAGCAACGAGGAGATGTTCGCGCAGATGCAGGGCGACGTCGGCGCCGTGATCTGCGCGGCGGGCTCGGGTCTCGCGCCGGCGGACAAGAAGCTCTACGCGCTGCGTGACGTCACTGGGACCGTCGAGGCGATCCCGCTCATCGCGTCGAGCATCATGTCGAAGAAGATCGCGGAGGGCACGGATGCGCTCGTCCTCGACGTCAAGTTCGGCTCTGGCGCGTTCATGCAGGACATCGACCGCGCTCGCGAGCTCGCGCAGACCATGGTCGCGCTCGGCACCGATTCCGGTGTCGCCACCACGGCGCTTCTCACCGACATGAACGTGCCTCTCGGCCTCGCGATCGGCAACGCCAACGAGGTGCGGGAGTCCGTGGAGATCCTCGCAGGGGGAGGACCTGCAGACGTGCGCGAGCTGACGGTCGCGCTGGCGCGCGAGATGCTCGCCCTCGCCGGTCAGCCGGACGCCGACGTCGAGGCGGCGCTGGACGACGGCCGCGCCATGGACAGCTGGAAGGCGATGATCCGCGCACAGGACGGCGACCCGGATGCCCCGCTGCCGATCGCTCGTGAGAGCCATGTCGTCACGGCCGCCGCCGACGGCGTCGTCACGCGCATGGACGCCCTGCCGTTCGGCATCTCGGCGTGGCGCCTGGGTGCGGGGCGGGCTCGCGCCGAAGACCAGGTGGTGCACGCGGCCGGCATCGATCTGCACGTCAAGCCAGGACAGCGCGTGACCGCAGGTCAGGCGCTGTTCACGCTCTCCGCGGAGGATGCGGCACGCTTCCCCCGTGCCCTCGAGGCGCTCGAGGACGCATGGTCGATCGGAGACACCGCGCCCGAGATCGGGCCACTCGTCCGCGAGCGCATCACCGCGTAGGCTGGAGGCGCCTTCGCCGAGTCTGTCGAGGCGCCGATTCCGAGAGGACACCATCCCATGTCGATCGCCGCCGACGGTGACAAGAAGGTGCAGGGAGTCTCGCTGCGCTCGCTGCCGAAGATCTCGTTGCACGACCACCTCGACGGTGCCGTGCGCCCGTCGACGATCGTCGAGCTCGCTACCGACGCGGGGCTGCAGCTGCCCGCGACCGATGCGCGCTCGCTCGGAGACTGGTTCGCCGCGCAGAGCGACTCCGGATCGCTCGTGGACTACCTGAAGACGTTCGAGCTCACCGTCGGCGTCATGCAGACCGCCGAGAACCTCACGCGCATCGCCCGCGAGTTCGTGGAGGACCTCGCCGACGACGGCGTGATCTACGGCGAGGTGCGATGGGCGCCCGAACAGCACCTCGCAGGGGGACTGTCTCTCGACGAGGCCGTCGAGGCGGTGCAGCAGGGCATCGAGGACGGCGAGGATGCCGTGGATCGCTCTGGGCGCAGCATCCGCGTCGGTCAGATCCTCAGTGCGATGCGCCAGAGCGACCGATCCCTCGAGATCGCCGAGCTCGCGCTCGACAACCGCGAGGCCGGCGTCGTCGGCTTCGACATCGCGGGTCCGGAGGACGGATACCCCGCCTCCGATCATCGTGAGGCGTTCGAACTGCTCGCCGAGAACTTCTTCCCGGTCACCGTGCACGCGGGAGAGGCGGCCGGTCTCGCATCGATCCGCAGCGCGCTGCTCGACGGCCGTGCCCTCCGCCTCGGTCATGGCGTGCGCATCGTCAGCGATCTCGACGTGATCGAACGCGACGGCGATGAGGTCCAGGTGCGCTTCGGCGATCTCGCCCGGTGGGTGCGCGACCGCGAGATCCCCCTCGAGCTGTCGCCGTCGTCGAACGTGCACACCGGTGCGATCGAGGCCTGGGGCACCGAGCTCGCCGATCATCCGTTCGATCTGCTGTATCAGCTCGGATTCTCCGTCACGGTGAACGTCGACAATCGCACCATGAGCCGCACCTCGTTGACCCGCGAGCTCGCGCTGCTCGTCGACGCCTTCGGGTACGACCTCGATGATCTCGAGGCGTTCCAGTTCAACGCGGCGTCGGCGGCGTTCCTCCCCGTCGAGGAGCGCGAGGAACTCGTCGAGATGATCGCCGAGGGCTTCCAGAACGACTGACGGGCGCAATCATGCCCGCGCCCGCCGTGTTCATCGCCGGCCCTGCTTCCTGGAACTCGATCGTCGTCCTGGATCGGCTGCCGGAGCCGTCGCCGCACATGCAGTTCGCGGAGGCGAGCTGGGAGACGGTCGGTGGGACGAGTGCGGGCAAGGCGCTGAGCCTCGCGTCGCTCGCGACGCCGGCCGTGCTGTACGCGCTCATCGGCGACGACGAGCACGGACGCAAGATCGACGCCGCGCTGAGCGCCGCCGGACTCGACGTGCTGTGGGGATCGAGCGCCACGACCGAGCGGCACCTCAACCTGATGACGCCGGCGGGCGAGCGCGTGTCGCTCTACCTGTCCGGAGTCTCCGCGCAGACAGGGCCGGTACCCGACGACGTGCGCGCAGCGATGACGGATGCCGAGGTCGTCGTGCTCGATCTCGCGGCGGAGCCGCTGCGGCTGCTGCCCTTCGCGACGGCGAGCGGCAGACCCGTGTGGGTCGACGTGCACGACTACGACGGTGAGGCGGATTTCCATCGCCCGTTCCTCGAAGCGGCCGATGCGGTCTTCTGCAACGCCGACAGGCTGAGCGATCCCGTCGCGTTCCTGCGATCACGCGTCGACGCCGGGGCGTCGTTCGCGGTCTGCACGCTCGGCGCCGAGGGCGCGGTGGCCGTGGATGCCGACGGCGAGACGCACCGCGTGGATGCCGTGAAGGTCGAGGTCCTCGACACCAACGGCGCCGGCGACGCGTTCTTCGCCGGAGTGCTGGCCACACGGCTGGCCGGGGCGGCGCTGCCGCAGGCCCTGGAATCCGGCGCGGCAGCGGCCTCGAGAGCCCTCGGCAGCAGGCACCTGCATCCGCTGCTGGACGGCATCGTTCTCTGAGCAGCTCATCGTGACCGCTCCAGTGCGTCGCGCTCGTGGCGTACCGCAGCCCGATAGGCGTGGTTGTTCACGTAGTACGACATCCGGGGGAGGCCGAGGTAGCGGTAGCCCCCGGTGACGTCCGGCCACGGGCTGCCGGTCACCCGCTCGCGGAACCGCTCGGCGCTCTCGGGTGCGCGCTCAGCGGCGGCGAGGTAGCTCGCCAGCAGCTCCGCCTGTTCGAAGCGGCCCTGCCATCCGATCCCGGAAGCCTCGATCATGCCCATCATGTACAGGCCGTTGAAACTCGCAGGGAACATGTTCAGGAAAAGCCTCGGCGAGGAGCCGCGCCACTGCAGGTGCTCCCGATCGACGAACGGATAGTCCAGTCGGTAGCCCGTCGCGAGCAGCACGAGGTCGTAGTCGCCGCTCGATCCGTCGCGGAAACGTACGGTGTGCCCGTCGAACCTGTCGACGTCGGCGCGCACGTGCAGATCGCCCTGCCCGAGGTGGTTCAGCACCATCGTGTTCACGATCGGGTGCGACTCGTAGATGCGGTAGTCGGGTTCGGGGAATCCGAAACGGACCGGATCGCCGGTGAACGCCTTCAGCACGCGCGAGTCGACGGCCTGTTTGATGCGCGCGGGCAACGGCCTGCCCTGGTTGAGCGTGGCGCTCGGACGACCGAACAGGTAGCGCGGCACGAAGTAGTAGCCGCGACGCACGCTCATCTCGACGGATGCGGCGTGGTGCACGGCATCCACGGCGATGTCGCACCCCGAGTTGCCCGCACCCACGATGAGGACCCGCTTGCCGTCGAGCTGCGATGCGTCCTTGTACGCGCTGGTGTGCATGAGCTCACCGGCGAACTCTCCCTCGAAGGCGGGCGTGTTCGGCTCGGCGAGAGTGCCGGTCGCGATGATGACGCCCGAGTACCGGTGCGTTCCGACACCGTCGGGCCCCATGCACGTGAGGTCCCATCCGCCGTCACGCGGTTCGAGCCGGGTGACGCTGGTGTCGAAGCGGAAAAGCCCAGTGAGCCCGAAGCGCTCCGCGTAGGAGCGGAAGTAATCCCGCAGCACGCGGTGGCTCGGATAGTCCACGTCCGAAGCCATCGGGAACTCGGCGAACTCGGTCGTCGTGCGGGAGGAGATGAGGTGCGCCGATTCGTACACCGTGCTGCGCGGGTTGGTGATGTCCCACAGTCCGCCGACGTCGTGCGACGCCTCGAAGCCGTCGACCTCGATGCCCTGCATCCGCAGTGCACGCGCGACAGCCAGGCCGGACGGTCCTGCGCCGATGACGGCGTATCTGCTCATGGTGCTCCCCGCACGACGCTGTGCTCGATCTGTCGCCCCCCAGGCTCGATCGTAGCGGCACCGTCGTGCGGGAAGTCGTCAGAGTGTGTGCAGCTCCTCCTGCCGCGCGGCGAAGACCGCGTGCACGGCGTCGAAGAGCGGATGCTCCGGCTCCAGCCCGGTGACGGTGGCGGTGAGCACGTCGGCGTCCTCCGTGCGCAGCATCCGCTGCAGTTCCACCGACTGCTCGTCCGTCTCATCGTCGAAGGCGATGGCGGCGCCGACGGCGGCGACGAGTGCCGACGTCGACAGCCCGTGTTCCGCCGCCTGGACCGCAGGACCTATGAAGCGCTCGTTGCGGGAGAGCTTGCGCAGCGGCTGGCGCCCGACGCGCTGAACCGTGTCGACCAGTTCCGGGTTGCGGAAGCGCTCGAGGATCGTGGCGCGGTACTCGGCGAGCTCTGCCGGGTCGAGCCCGTGCACGGCGCTGAGCACCGCGGAGGTCTCCTCCAGCGCCGCGCCCACACGTGCGGCGATCGACGGATCGCTGAGGGCGTCCGAGATGCGCTCGTGGCCGGCCTGCGCCCCGAAGTACGCGGTCGCCGCATGACCCGTGTTCACGGTGAAGAGCTTGCGCTCGATGTACGGGCCGAGATCATCGACGAAGTGCGCGCCGGGGATGTTCGGCAGTTCGCCGCCGAACGGGCGCGACTCGATCGCCCACTCGAAGTACGGCTCCACGGTCACGTCCACGCCGCCGCCTGCGGGCTGCGCCGGCACGATGCGATCGACGGCGGTGTTCGCGAAGACGGCGCGCTCGCTCACCGACGCGTCGAGCTTCTCGATCTCGGCGCGCAGCTGATCGGTGGCGCCGATCGCGTTCTCGCACGCCATGATCGTCAGCGGAGGGAGTTCGGGGGAGCGACGGCCGAGGCCGGCGACGATCGCGGGCGCGATGAAGCGCAGCACCGTCGGACCGACGGCGCACGTGACGACGTCGGCGGTCGCGACCTCTTCGGCGACGGCTTCAGGGTCCGTGCCGCTGTTCAGGGCGCGGTACCCGGTGACCACCCGGTCGACGCCTCCCGGACCAGCCTCGTGGACCGTGTATGACTGCGTGGCGTTGATGGCGTCCACCAGGGCGCCGGCGACGTCGGAGAAGACGAGTTCATAGCCGCCCTCGTGCAGCAGCATCCCCACGAAGCCGCGCCCGATGTTGCCGGCGCCGAAGTGGACGGCTTTCATCCTTCGTTCACCGCCGAAAGCAGTGCGTACAGCTCGTCGGGCGTCGCAGCGGCGTTGAGCTTCGCGACGTCGTCCTCGTCGGAGAACAGGATCGCGATCTGGGAGAGGATCTCGAGGTGCTCGTCACCGCGCCCCGCGATGCCGATCACGAACGTGGCGTTCTCTCCCGCCCAGTCCACTCCGCCGTCGTACCGCACGACCGAGAGGCCGGAGTCGAGGATGGCGTCCTTCGTCTCGTTCGTGCCGTGCGGGATCGCGAGTCCGTTGCCCATGAACGTCGACACCGTCTCCTCGCGCTGACGCATGGCGTCGACGTAGGCAGGGGTGACGGCGCCGGCGGCGACCAGGATGTCGGTCGCCTCCTGCAGCGCTTCCTCCTGGGTGGCGGAGCCGGGGTGGATGCGGACCTGACCGATGGAAAGCACGCTCATGCTTCTTCCTCCTTCTGAGACTTGACCATCTCGACGACCTCTTCATACTGCGGCGCATTCATGAAGTTGTCGACCGAGACGTGCAGTGAATTCGGGGACTTGCCCTTCGCGCGATCGGTCAACTGCTGCTGGGTGATCACCAGATCGGCGGTGCCGTCGAGGTTCGCGATGGCCTGGTTGGTGACCTTCACGTCTTCGATGCCCGCCTTCTTCAGCTTGTTGCGCAGCACGCTCGCACCCATCGCGGACGAGCCCATGCCGGCGTCGCACGCGAACACGATGTTCTGGATCGGCGTCGTGGCCACGGCGGTGGTCGCCGCCGCACCGGCACCACCCGCGGCCGCGGAGGCGGCGAGGTTGGACAGGTGCTCGGACTTCTTGCCCTTGTTCGCCTCGGTCTGCGCGATCGCCGCGCCGAACGTGTCGCCCTCGGCGGCCAGATCACGCTTGCGTGAGGCCCGCAGGATGACCGCGGTGATCAGGAACGTCACGACAGCGGCGATGATGACCGACAGGTACACGACCACCAGGTTCCAGATGCCGCCGCCGATCGCTGCCGCGGTCACGGCGATGATGCTTCCGGGAGCGGCGGGGAAGCCCAGTCCGCCGCCGAGGAGCATGTTGGTGGTGACGCCTGCTGCGCCTCCGGCGATCAGAGCGAGGATCGTGGTCGGCTTGCTGAGTGCGTACGGGAAGTAGATCTCGTGGATTCCACCGAAGAACTGGATGATCGCGGCACCGGGTGCCGATGCCTTCGCGGCGCCGACGCCGAAGAAGGTGAACGCGAGCAGGAGCCCGAGGCCGGGGCCGGGGTTCGCCTCGATGAGGAACAGGATCGACTTGCCGGTCTCGCTGGCCTGCTCGATGCCGAGCGGGGTGAACACACCGTGGTTGATGGCGTTGTTCAGGAACAGCACCTTCGCCGGCTCGACGATGATCGACACCAGTGGCAGCAGCTGCAACGAGACGAGCCAGTCGACGGCTGCGCCGAGCACGGTGCTGATGCCGAGCATCACGGGACCGAATGCGAAGAAGCCGGCGATCGCGAGGATCATTCCCAGGATGCCTGCGGAGAAGTTATTCACCAGCATCTCGAAGCCGGGGCGGATCTTGCCGTCCCAGAGGCGGTCCATCTGCTTGGTGATCCATGCTGCGAGCGGGCCCATGATCATCGCGCCGAGGAACATCGGGATGTTGGTGCCGACGATGACGCCCATGGTCGCGATCGTCGCGACGACGCCACCGCGCTCGGCGTAGACCAGACGGCCGGCGGTGTTCGCGATCAGCAGGGGCAGCAGATAGGTCACCATCGCACCGACCAGGCCGACGTAGCCCTGGAAGGTGCCGTTCTCACCCTCGGTCAGCGCGGTCATCGCCCCCGGCCAGTTGATGAGCGCGGAGTCGCCGCCTCCACCGATGATCTCGGCGACAGGAGCCCAGTGCCATCCGAACGGGCTGTCGGCGCCGAAGAACCCGGCGGGGATGAACAGCATCGTGATGAAGCCCCAGGCGATGAAGGCTGCGATGTTCGGCATGATCATGCCCGAGAGGAACGTGCCCAGTCGCTGCACGCCCACCCTGAGCCCGTTCTGCTTCGGGGCCGCTGTTGACGTCGTCGTCATGATGTCGTCTCTTTCTGGTGTGAAGGGAGGGCCGCGGCGGCTTCAGCCACGGCATTGCGGGCGCTCGCGGCATCATCTGCCGCCAGTGCCACCTCGGCGAGGTGCTTCGCCTCGTCGAGGGTGCGCTCGGAGAGCGCGAGTCGTACATCGGCGAGGGCCGCCGATGCCATCGACAGGCTGGTGGCGCCGAGGCCGACCAGCACCGCCGCCAGCAGCGGGTCCGCTGCGGCCTCGCCGCAGACGCCGACCGGTTTGCCGAGGCGGGCGCCTGCCGCGCCCACCTCTCCGACCAGCCGCAGCACTGCGGGGTGCCACGGATCCTGGAAGCCGGCGACCGAGCCGAGCATGCGGTCGGCGGCCATCGTGTACTGGGTGAGGTCGTTCGTGCCGATGGAGGCGAAGTCGGTGTGCGCGAGCACCCGGTCCGCCAGCAGCGCGGCGGCCGGGATCTCCACCATGACGCCCGCGGTCTTCACCCCGTACTCGCGGGCGAGCGCCGTGAAGTACTTCGTCTCCTCGACGGTGGCCACCATGGGCGCCATGACCCACAGATCCGCGTCCGTCTCGGCGTCGGCCTCGGCGAGGGCGGTGAGCTGCTCGCGCAGGATGTCCTCGCTGGCGCGCAGCGACCGCAGGCCCCGCAGGCCCAGTGCGGGATTCTCCTCATGCGCGTCGTTGAGGAACGCCAGCGGCTTGTCGGCACCGGCATCCAGCATCCGCACGACGACCTTCTTGCCGGGGAACGCCGAGAGCAGTTCGCGGTACGACTTCCGCTGGTCCGCCACTGTCGGGGCCTGGGCAGAGGAGAGGAACAGGAACTCGGTGCGGAACAGCCCGACGCCCTCCGCTCCTCGCGCCACGGCATCCGCCGCATCCGCCGGCTTGCCGAGGTTCGCGAGCAGCGCGACGGCGGTGCCGTCGGCGAGGGCGCCCGCCGTGAGGGGGGCGCTCCCTGCGGCGTCCAGCGCCGCTGCTCGCTGCGATGCGCGTTCGAGCTGTTCGGTCGTGGGGTCGGTCGTGACGGTGCCTGCCGCGGCATCGACGATCACTGTCGTCCCCGTGGTCAGCGCCGCGGCCTCCGTCGCACCGACGATCGCGACGATGCCCTTCTCCCTCGCGAGGATCGCCGTGTGAGAGGTGGGGCCACCGTCCGTCGTGACCAGCGCGAGCACCTGCTCGAGGTTGAGCAGCGCCGTGTCGGCGGGGGCGAGATCGCGAGCGACGAGCACGAACGGATGCCCCGGATCGGGCACGCCGGGCGCATCCACGCCGCGCAGGTGGGCGAGCACGCGCTGTGCGATGTCATCCAGATCCGCAGCGCGCTCGCCGAGATAGCCGCCGACGGCCTCCAGAGTGGCTCGGAACCCCGCGAAGGCGTCGTGCACGGCCCACTCGGCCGTGCCGCCGTCATCGATGCGGGAATCCACCTCATCCTGCAGGGTCGGATCCTCGGCGATCATCGCCTGCGCCTCGAGCACCTCCTGCGCCGCGCCGCCCGCGGTGTCCGCACGCTGCTGCAGCTCGGTCGCGACCGCGGCGACGGCTTCCCTGGCACGGGTGCGCTCGGCATCCGTGCCGACCGTGCTCGGCGTGTTCTCGGGGGCGGGCAGCGGCTCCGCCATGCGTACGACGGGCCCCTGGGCGATACCGCGGCCCACGCCGACGCCGCGCAGCTCGGTCATCCGGCCGCCTCCTGGTCGTGATCGGTCGTCAGCAGCTCGGTGAGCGAGTCGAGCACACCCTCTGCGCCTTCGCCGTCGGCCGTGAGTGTCACGTAGTCGCCGTACTCGACCGCCAGGGCGATGACTCCGAGGATGCTCGCCGCGTTGGCCGGCTTGCCGGAGTCCTTGGCGATCGTCACGGAGATGCCGGAGTCCTTGGCAGCCTGCGCGAACAGCTTCGCCGGGCGCGCGTGCAACCCGTGGGAGGAGCCGATGCGGACGGTGCGTGAGATCTCGGTCATGATGTTCCTTTCGCGGTGGACGGTGGTTCGTTCGTCGAGGAGGGGAGCGATGCACGGGCGGCGGCGAGCGTGCGGATGCCGTCGTGGTCGGCGAAGACGTCGTCGGGCAGTACGGCCACCGGCGCGGACGACGCGGAGCGGATGGCGTCCAGCCGGTCGGCGAGGTGCGGACCGACGAGCACGAGATCCGCGAACGCGGTGGAGATCGTCTGCTCGGTGCCGGCGGAGGTGTCCCAGTCGAGCCCGGCGGCGGATGCCGCGCGCCGCAGTCGCTGTGCGACGAATGTGCTGGACGCACCAGCGCCGCAGACCACCAGGATCCTCATCGATGCCACCTCTTCCTGTCCTCCATTCTGGGAAGAGGCTGTGAGCGGCGCCACCAGGTTCCTTTCCGCCCCTGCGGAACCTTCCGCCGCGCCCCGGCTGTGCGATGGTGCTGGCATCATGGGAGCATGTCGCGCCAGCGTCAGGATCAGCTCCTGCAGACCCTTCTCCGGCAGGACGAGTGGGCGACGGCGGCGAGCCTCGCCGATCTGTTCGGTGTGACGCCGCGCAGCATCCGCTCCTACGTGGCCGCCCTCAACGCCCGCGCAGCAGGCGGCGACGCGGTCGAGTCCGGACCTGCCGGATACCGCGCCGGTGCGGGCGCGCATGCGACCCTGCGCGCGCGGGCGACGGGGGAGTCCGCACCGCGCGATCGCCTGCACACCGTCGTGCGGATGCTGCTCGACGAGTCCGACGGCATCGATGTGTACGCCACGGCCGATCGGCTGCACGTCAGCGAGGCCACCCTGGAATCCGATCTCGCCCGTGTACGCGGCCTGCTCGACGGCACCGATCTCCGGCTCGGACGCGATCGTGAGATCGTCCGCCTGCAGGGGACCGAGATCGCGCAGCGCCGGCTGCTGAGCCGGCTCGCGCACGACGAGATGGATGCCGGATCTTTCCATCCCGAGAGCATCCGCCGCGCGCTCACCGGCAGCGCGGTCGCCGCGCATGCCGTGGCGCCGTTCAAGACCGCGCTGGTGCGCGAGCTGGGTGCGCTCGGCTACTACGTCAACGAGCTCGCGATCTCCGACGTGCTGCTGCACATCGCGATCGCCGCCGATCGCGTCTCGGCGGGGCGTGCGCTCGACACCCCGCAGGCGGGTGCCTCGGAGGAGATCCCGAAGCTGGGCGGCGTGATCACGCAGCTCGCCGAGGAGCACTTCGGCGTGGCGCTCGGAGAGGGCGACAGTGCGCACCTCGCGACCCTCGTGCTGACGAGGGCGATCGCGCCGGGTCAGAGCATCGGGCACGATGCGGCGCGCAGCGGTGTGGATCAGCTCGTCGAGGCGGCTGTGCGCGCCGAGATCGTCCAGGCTGCGGCGGACTATCAGGTCGACCTCGTCGATGAGGCGTTCATCCTGCGACTCGCGCTGCACGTGCAGAATCTCCTGCGGCGCGCCGAGGAGCAGGCGTGGACGCGCAATCCGCTCACACGGTCGCTGAAGTCCTCCTACCCGATGATCTTCGAGGTCGCCGTGTCGATCGCCAGCGGTCTGCACGACCGGCTGGGCGCACCGATCCACGACGACGAGATCGCCTACATCGCGATGCACATCGGCGGGCGCCTGGAGCGCAGCCGCAAGGCCGAATCCATCCTCACCGCGACGATCGTCTGCCCCGGCTACTACGAACTGCACGAGCTGCTGCGCTCGAGCGTCGATCGCTCACTCGGCTCGTCGGTCGAGGTGACCAGCGTCGTCACGAGCGTCGATCCGGACTGGGATGCCATCGACACCGACCTGGTGCTGAGCACGATCGAGCCAGGTGCGACCGGCGACCGCTACGTGCGCATCCAGCCGTTCCTCACCGACGCCGATGTGGAGCGCGTGTCGCAGGCAGCCGCACGCATGCGCCGTGCGCGACGGCTGAACCGGCTGCGCGCGGAGCTGTCGCGTTACTTCGTCGCCGATGCGTTCGTGCGGCCGTTGCCGGACGAGGGCGAGGAAGCCGTCATCCGTCGACTCGGCGGTCTGCTCGTGGACGCCGGACTCATCGGCGGTGACTACGTCGAGAACACGATCGTCAGGGAGCGGATGTCGTCGACCGCCTTCACCGATGCCCTGGCGGTGCCGCACGCCCTGCAGATGACGGCGCAGCGCACGGCGATCGCGATCGGAGTCGCCGACGGATCCGTGTCGTGGGGTGAGGGACGCGTGCAGGTGGTGGCACTCGCGGCGTTCAGCGAGAGCGACCGCACCGCGTTCCAGACGGTGTTCGAACAGCTGGTCGAGGTCTTCAGTGAACGTGAGAGCGTGCAGCGCATCGTGCGCCGTGGCACGACGTTCGAGGCGTTCCTGGATGAGCTGGTCGCCGTGATCGACGGGTGATCGATTCAGCGGTCGTGGCGCACGAGCACTTCGGTCATGGCATCCAGCACTCCCGCCGCCGCCGATGACTCCGACGTGGACAGCGTGACCTCATCACCCTGCGCCAGCGCGAGATCCATCACGGCGAGCACGCTGCTGAGATCGACCTCCGCACCGCCCTTCGTCCGAAGAGTGATCGGATCCCGGTGGGAATGCGCCAAGCGCACGAGCTCGGCGACTGGTCGGGCGTGCACACCGTTGTGCGCGCTGATGATCACGTGTCGGGTGGGCATACAGCGATGCTAGCCGGGCTCACGCCGCGAGGGCGAGGAGCCCACGGATGAACACGACGACCGTTCCTGCCCAGGCGCACGACAGCATCGCCCATCTGGCGAGCGCGAGCGGGATGACCCGTGTCAGAAGCGCACCGCCGATGATTCCCGCCGCCGTGCAGACCCCGATAACGGCCAGGTCGGTCACCGGAATCGAGGGCATTCCTCTCAGAAGCACCGAGACGAGCCCGTATCCGAGGAGGATCACCTGGGCGCTGGCGGCGAAGCGCCGCTGATCCCAGCGGTCCCCGACCGCGAACGCGGCGAGGGCGGGGCCGGAGAGACCGCTGGAGGCATGCATGAAGCCGGCCACCCCGCCGGCGAGCAGCGCACCCCGTCTGCCGCGCAGAGAGGCGGCGACGACGCCGCCCAGCCGGTGCGCGAGCAGCGCCAGCGCCGCCATGCCCGCGATCATGAGCAGCAGAGCCGGCTCCGGCAGGAGCCGAGTCAGCAGCGCGCCGAACGGTGCGGCCACGAGTCCGGCGCCGAGCAGCCACAGGATGCGTCGCCAGTCCAACTGATTCCAGGCTGAGGGAAGCGCGATCGCCGAGGCGATGATCGCGAGCAGCACGGCGACGGTCACACCCTGGATCGGCCCGTACACCACCACGGCAGGGCCGATCAGCACGAGGATGAACGCCAGACCGGTGACACGCTGGATCACCGCCGCGACGACGGCCGCGACGCACAGAAGGGCGAGAGTCATCGCACGACGTTGATCAGGAGCGCTCCTCCAGCAGTGCGCGCACGCCGGCCTCGAGATCGGCGACGGCGCGTCTGGAGTCCTCCGCCGAGTCGGCCCGTGCGTCGATGTACACCTTGAGCTTCGGCTCGGTGCCGCTCGGCCGCACGATCACCCGCGAGCCGTCGGCGAGGCGGTACCGCAGCACGTCTCCCGACGGCTGCCCCTCCGCCGCCTGCAGGAGATCCTCGGCGGAATCGATCGCCGTGCTCCCGATACGGCTCGGCGGCAGCGTGCGCAGCGCGAGCATGATCCCGTCGATGATCGACAGATCGTCGACGCGGATCGACACCTGGCCACTGGCGAAGTGGCCGTACGTCTCGCCGAGCTGCGCGACGAGGGTCGCAAGGGTCTCTCCGCGCTCGCGAGCCTCTGCGGCGAGACCGAGCACGGCGATCGCCGCGGAGATCCCGTCCTTGTCGCGCACGGTCTCCGGATTGACCAGGTACCCGAGCGCCTCCTCGAATCCGAACACCATGCCCGGGGCGCGCGAGATCCACTTGAAGCCGGTGAGGGTCTCGTGGAAGTCGAGCCCGTGATGCGCGGCGATCGCCCCGAGGCCGGGCGACGAGACCAGCGAGCACGCGAGTGATGCGCCGGGCGTGCCCTCCGCCGCACGTGCCGCGCGAGCGCCCAGCAGCAGGCCCACCTCGTTGCCGCTCAGCCGGCGCCATCCGCCGTCCGCCGATTCATCGGGGATCGGGACGGCCAGGCGATCCGCGTCCGGGTCGTTGGCGATGATGAAGTCGGCGCGCGTGCGCCCGGCCGTCGCGAAGGAGAGATCCATCGCACCGGGCTCCTCCGGGTTCGGGAACGACACGGTGCGGAAGGTCGGATCGGGGTGCAGTTGTTCGCCGACCGTCTTCGGCTGGGGGTAGCCGGCGGTGCGGAGAATGCGCGAGAAGGTCTCCCAGCCCACGCCGTGCATCGCGGTGTAGACCCAGTTGAGGCCCTTCGCGGATTCCGGAGCAGGAGCGACAGCAGCCGTCTCGCGGATGTAGGCGGACACGACATCCTCCGCGGCCGTCTCGTACGACGCCGAACGCGGCAGAGCCGTCACGTCAGCGCGGTCGGCGACGCGCTGGATGTGCGCGGCGATCTCGGCGTCCGCGGGGGCCACGATCTGCGACCCGGCGTTCGCACCACCGAGATAGACCTTGTAGCCGTTGTCATCCGGCGGATTGTGGCTCGCGGTGACCATCACGCCGGCATCCGCGTCGAGATGACGCACGGCGAACGCGAGCACCGGCGTCGGCAGCAGGCGCGGCAGGAGGATCGTGCGAAGGCCGGCGCCCGCGAACAGCTCGGCCGAATCGAGGGCGAACTGCCGGGAGTTGCGGCGACCGTCGTATCCGACCACGACGGTCGGGGTGCCGGGCACGTGCTCACGCAGGTATTCGGCGAAGCCGGCGGCGGCCTGGGCGATCAGCACCCGGTTCATCCGGTTGCTTCCCGCGCCGAGCGCGCCGCGCAGTCCGGCGGTGCCGAAGGCGAGGCGGGCGCCGAAGCGGTCGTCCAGGTCGGCGATCGCCGCGGCGTCACCGGATGCCGCCCTGGTGACGATGCCGGCCAGTTCGTCGCGGGTCGCGGGATCCGGATCCTGCCGCAGCCACGCGCGCGCCTGTGCCAGTCGACCCTCGGCCTGCTCGCTCACAGCGCCTCCACCACTCTGGCCAGCAGCGCCGAGATCACGGGCTCGGCCTCACGACCGGCCTCGATGACCTCGGTGTGGCTGAGCGGTGTCTTCTGGATGCCTGCGGCGAGGTTCGTGATCAACGAGAAGCCCAGCACCTCCATGCCCGCCTCGCGGGCGGCGATCGCCTCCAGCGCGGTCGACATGCCCACGATGTGGCCACCGATGGTCTTCGCCATCTGCACTTCGGCGGGGGTCTCGTAGTGGGGTCCGCGGAACTGCGTGTACACGCCCTCGTCCAGCGACGGGTCGATCGTGCGTGCGATCTCGCGCAGCCGCGCCGAGTAGAGGTCGGTCAGGTCGACGAAGTTCGCTCCCTCCAGCGGAGAGTCCGCTGTGAGGTTGATGTGGTCGCTGATGAGCACTGGCTGGCCGGGTCTCCACGTCTCGCGGATTCCGCCGGCGCCGTTGGTCAGCACCATGATCGCCGCACCCGTGGCGGCCGCGGTGCGGACGCTGTGCACGACACGGCGGACGCCGTGGTCCTCGTAGTAGTGGGTGCGCGCGCCGATGACGAGCACGTGCCTGCCTCCGGGCGTGCGGATGCTGCGCAGCGTACCGACGTGGCCCTCGAGAGCCGGCTTGGAGAAGCCGGTGACCTCGGTGGCCGGGATCGTCGCGATGGTCTCCCCGAGCAGGTCGGCGGCCTTGCCCCATCCGCTTCCGAGCGTGAGGGCGATGTCGTGCTTCTCGACGCCGCTGAGCCGCGCGATGTCCGCGGCGGCGAGGGCTGCGACCTGGAACGGATCGGCGTTCGGGTCGTCGAGAGGGTTGTCGTGAATGTCGGTCATGGATCCACTCTAAGAGTGGTGACGGCAACGCACTCAGGATTGCGGAAGAATGGGGGTCATGTCTTCCACTCCTTTCGAGCGCACTCAGCGGGTCGCCGTCCTCGGCGGCGGTCCCGGCGGTTACGAAGCGGCGCTCGCCGCAGCCCAGCTCGGCGCTGAGGTGACGCTCGTCGAACGCGTCGGCGTGGGAGGCTCGGCCGTGCTCACCGACGTCGTGCCCTCGAAGAGCCTGATCGCGACGGCCGATGCCGCGGTCGCGATCTCGGAGGCCAGCGACCTCGGTGTGCAGTTCTACGCGAAGGGTGCGAGCGGCAAGCCGCTCAAGCCCGAGATCGCGATCAACCTCGCCGCGGTCAACAAGCGGCTGCTCGCCCTGGCAGGGCAGCAGTCGGAGGACATGCGCGAGACCCTGCTCGAGGCGGGGGTGCGCATCCTGTCCGGTCACGGACGACTCGAGGGCCCGAACGCGATCGTGGTGGCCACCGGCCCCGGTGGAACAGATTTCGATCGCGTGGAGGCCGACACGATCATCGTGTCGGTCGGTGCATCGCCGCGAGAGCTCGACAGCGCGAAGCCCGACGGCACGCGCATCCTCACCTGGACGCAGCTGTACGACATGAAGGCGCTGCCCGAGCACCTCATCGTCGTCGGCTCCGGCGTCACCGGCGCCGAGTTCGCTTCGGCTTACATGAACCTCGGCGCCAAGGTGACGCTCATCTCCAGTCGCGACCAGGTGCTGCCGGGCGAGGACCAGGACGCGGCCCGCGTGCTGGAGAAGGTCTTCAAGCGCGGCGGCATGACCGTGCTGTCCAAGTCGCGAGCCGACAAGGTCGAGCGCACGGAGAACGGCGTGCTCGTGACGCTCTCCGACGGGCGCACCGTCGAGGGCAGCCACTGCCTGATGGCGGTCGGCTCGGTTCCGAACACCGCTGGCATCGGTCTCGAGGAGGCTGGTGTCGAGCTCACCGAGTCCGGCCACGTGCGCGTGAACCGCGTCGCCAGGGCGTCGGTGCCCAACGTCTACGCCGTCGGCGACTGCACGAACTTCATGCCGCTCGCATCCGTCGCGTCCATGCAGGGTCGCACCGCGGTGTTCCACGCGCTCGGCGACATCGTCATCCCGCTCGAGAAGATCAAGGTCACCTCGAACATCTTCACGGCTCCCGAGATCGCCACGGTCGGCTGGGGCGAGAAGGACGTCGAGGACGGCGTCGCCGACGGACTCGTCTACAAGCTGCCACTCGCGGCGAACCCGCGCGCGAAGATGATGGGCATCAAGGACGGCTTCGTGAAGATCATCGCCCGCAAGGGGTCCGGCACCGTCATCGGCGGCGTGATCGTGGCGCCGAAGGCGTCGGAGCTGATCTACCCGATCGCCGTCGCCGTCGAACGCCGCCTCACGGTCGACCAGGTCTCGCGTGTGTTCGCGGCGTACCCGTCGCTGTCGTCGAGCATCACGGATGCCAGCCGCGCGATGCACCTGGTGAACATCAGCTGACGCCGGCTCCGCCCGGCTAGGAGATCAGCAGCAGCTGATGTCCTGAAGAGACGGTCGCACCGGCGGTCGCGTTGATGCCGCCGATCACGCCGTCCTTGTGGGCCTGCAGGGGCTGCTCCATCTTCATCGCCTCGAGCACGACGACCAGGTCGCCCTTGACGACGTGCTGGCCCTCCTCGACGGCGATCTTGACCACAGTGGCCTGCATGGGCGACTTCACGGCGTCTCCCGAAGCGCCTGCCGACACCGACGTGGCGTGGCTGCGCCTGGACGGCGGTACGGCGGCCGGACGGCCGGAGACGCCTGAGGCGACGGCCACGCGATCGGGCAGGCTGACCTCGAGGCGCTTGCCTGCGACCTCGACGACCACCGTGTGGCGGCTCTCGGCGGGTGCCGGAGCATCCAGCTCGCCGTCCCATGCCGGGATGTCATTGTCGAACTCGGTCTCGATCCAGCGCGTGAAGATGCCGAACGTGCCGTTCTCCGCGGTGAAGGCGGCATCGCGCACGACCTTGCGGTGGAACGGGAGCACGGTCGGCAGGCCTGCGACCTCGAACTCGTCGAGAGCACGGCGGGCGCGCTCGAGCGCCTCGGCGCGGTCCCGGCCCGTGACGATGATCTTCGCCAGCAGCGAGTCGAAGGCGCCGGAGACGGCATCGCCGGCCGTGACACCGGAATCCAGGCGGATGCCCGGCCCGCCGAAGGTCTTGAACACGTGGATCGGACCGGGCTGCGGGAGGAAGCCGCGACCGGGGTCTTCACCGTTGATGCGGAATTCGAACGAGTGACCGTTCGGCGTCGGGTCGTCGTAGTCGATGGTCCCGCCGGCGGCGATGCGGAACTGTTCGCGCACCAGATCGATCCCGGTGACCTCCTCGGAGACCGGGTGCTCGACCTGCAGTCGCGTGTTCACCTCGAGGAAGGAGACGGTGCCGTCGGCACCGATGAGGAACTCGCACGTGCCGGCGCCGACGTAGCCGACCTCGCGCAGGATCGCCTTGGAGGACTCGTACAGCTGGCGGTTCTGCTCCGCGGTGAGGAACGGCGCCGGTGCCTCTTCGACGAGCTTCTGGTGGCGGCGCTGCAGCGAGCAGTCGCGGGTGGAGATGACGACGACGTTGCCCTCGGCATCCGCCAGGCACTGCGTCTCGACGTGGCGGGGCTTATCGAGGTACTTCTCCACGAAGCACTCGCCGCGTCCGAACGCGGCCACCGCTTCACGGGTCGCCGATTCGAAGAGCTCGGCGACCTCGTCGAGCTCACGCGCGACCTTGAGGCCTCGTCCACCGCCGCCGTAGGCGGCCTTGATGGCGATCGGCAGGCCGTGCTCCTTCGCGAAGGCGACGACCTCGTCCGCGCTCTCGACCGGGCCCGGCGTGCCGGGGGCGAGGGGGGCGCCGACCTTCTCGGCGACGTGGCGCGCGGTGACCTTGTCTCCGAGCGCTTCGATCGCCTCGGGCGACGGTCCGATCCAGATCATGCCCGCACCGATCACGGCGCGGGCGAATTCGGCGTTCTCGGCCAGGAAGCCGTAGCCGGGGTGGACGGCGTCGGCGCCGGCGCGGCGCGCGACGGAGAGGATCTTGTCGATCTGGAGGTAGGTGGTGGCGCTGGTGTCGCCGTCGAGGGAGTACGCCTCGTCCGCGAGGCGGGTGTGCAGAGCATCCCGATCCTGGTCGGCGTAGACGGCGACGGAGCCGATTCCCGAGTCACGGGCGGCGCGGATGATGCGTACGGCGATCTCGCCGCGGTTCGCGATGAGGACCTTGGCGATATCAGGCATGAATGTCAGCCTAGCGAGATCGACGTCGATACTTTTGACGACTCTCCACAAGAAACACGCAAGAACGTGGCGGGATCCCTACGACCACAGATCCGTCCAGGTCACGCCGAGCTCACCGGCCAGTCGGCGGATGGTCGACAGGGACATGCCGACGACCGTGGACGGGTCGCCGTCGACGCGCGTGATGAACGCACCGCCGAGGCTGTCGATGGTGAAGGCACCCGCCACGTGCAGCGGTTCACCGGTCGCGACGTAGGCCGCGATCTCCTCGTCGGATATGTCGTCGGCGAAGGTGACGGATGCCTCCGCGATCGCGGTGGCCTCACGCGCAACGGCGCCGGGGGAGACGCGGAACACCGAATGCCCCGAGTGGAGCACTCCGGTCGCACCGCGCATCTCGTGCCAGCGGCGCGTCGCCTCCTGCGCAGTGTAGGGCTTGCCGTACACGCGACCGTCGAGTTCGAACATCGAATCGCCGCCGATCACGAGTCCGTCGAAGTCCGGTTGCTCCACCGCGATCCGATGCGCGACGTCTGCCGCTTTGGCGCGTGCGAGCAGCAGTACGAGCTCCGCCGACGGCAGCGGCGCACCCCGCTCGGCCGCCGCCTCGGCGGCCACGGCCTCCTCATCCGTCTGCGGGGCGAGCGTGAGCGGTTCGATACCGACCTGACGCAGCAGCATGAGGCGGGCGGGAGAGGTGGAGGCCAGGCATACGCGCATGTCCATCACCGTATCCTGGAGGGATGACTTCTTCAGCGGGCCAGACGCTCGACCTCGACATCACCGGTATCGCGCACGGTGGCACCTTCATCGCCCGTCACGAAGGTCGCGTGGTGTTCGTCTCGGACGCCGTTCCCGGTGAGCGCGTGCGCGCCCGCGTGACCGACGGCGCGAAGTCGTCGTTCTGGCGGGCGGAGACGCTCGAGGTGCTCGAGGAGTCGCCTCATCGTCGGCCGCACGTGTGGAAGGAAGCCGACATCTCACGCGATCCCGCCGATCGCGCGGGCGGCGCGGATCTCGGCCACATCGACCTCGCGCATCAGCGCACCCTCAAGCGTCAGGTGCTCACCGAGGCGCTCGACAAGTTCGCGGGATCCGGCCTGGAAGCCCCGGAGATCGCGGCGATCGACGACGGCGACGGCACCGGCTGGCGCACGCGCGTCTCGCTGCACGTGGACGCGGACGGTGTGGTCGGCCCGTTCGCCGCGCGAAGCCATCGCGTGATCCCGGTGCAGTCGCACCCGCTCGCCAGACGCCGCGTCGCGGCCGAGGCGCTCTCGCTGAAGAACGCGAAGCCCGGTCGCATCGATCTGGTCCAGGATTCGGACGGCAAGGTGCATGTCATCCGTCGCCCGGAGAGGGGCAGGCGCCAGCCGTCCGAGGTCATCAGGGAGCAGGTGGGGGAGCGCACGTTCCGAGTGGATGTGGACGGCTTCTGGCAGGTGCACGCCCGCGCGGCCGACACGCTCGACACCGCCGTGCGCTCCGTCCTCGAAGGACGCGTCGACCCGGCCAAGACCCACCTCGACCTGTACGGTGGGGTCGGTCTGTTCGCCGCCTCACTGGCGGAGCTCGGAGCCACCGACCTCGTGACGGTGGAATCGAGCAGTCGTGCCACCGAGCACGCGAAGCACAACCTCGACCCGTTCGACGTCGCCGCCGTCACCTCCCGGGTCGATCGCTATCTGGAGGGCCTCCCGTCCGACACCAGGACCGGAGCCGTCGTGCTCGACCCGCCGCGCGCCGGCGCCGGACGCGCTGTCGTCGAGGGCGTGCATGCGCTGAGCCCCGATGCGGTCGTCTACGTCGCGTGCGATCCGGTGGCTCTGGCCCGCGACCTCGGCACGTTCCGCGGTCTCGGCTGGAATGTGGAGTCGCTGCAGGGGTACGACCTGTTCCCGAACTCGCACCATTTCGAGGTCATCGCGCTGCTCAGCCGGTGAGCTCTCAGCAGATCGATAGGGTGGAGCCATGAGCAGGGTCGCCCTCATCGATGATCACGAGTCCGTCCGCCTCGGGCTCGAGCTCGCGTGCGAGCGCGACGGCGAGCAGACGGTCGTCTTCTCCGGCAGCACCGTCGGGTCTTATCTGGCATGGCGTGCCTCCACGGTCTCCGCCCCTGCCGACGTCGTGGTGCTCGATCTGACTCTCGGCGACGGCACGACGGTCACCGAGAACGTGAGGGCTCTGGTCTCCGACGGTGCCAGCGTCGTGATCCACAGCGTCGCCGACCGGCCGGCCGCCGTGCGCGAGGCGCTCGCCGCGGGTGCCGCAGGCGTGGTGAGCAAGTCCTCCGCGCTGGACGACGTGCTCGACGCGATCCGCACCGTCGCACGCGGCGACGCGCTCAACAACGTCGAATGGGCCAGTGCGGTGGAGGGCGATCGCGAGTTCGCAGACGCGCAGCTGTCGGTGCGCGAGCGCGAGGTCCTCCGCCTGTACGCCGCCGGACTCCCTCTGAAGGTCGTCGCGGAGCGCCTCGGAGTCGCCTATTCGACAGCCAAGGAGAACATCACCCGCGTGCGCGTGAAGTACGTCGAGGTCGGTCGGCCCGCGCCGACCAAGGTCGACCTGCTCCGCCGCGCGATGGAGGACGGAATCGTGGCGGCCGACGGGGCCTCCAATGCCGGCTGACACCGTCCTCAAGGACGCCTGGAGCCGGATCCCATCGCTGGGCGCCGCGGAGACGGCCTTCGAGCGCTTCACCGGCAAGCGGATGGAGCGCATCCTCGCCACGGTCGTGGCGATCGGCTCGGCCGTGCTGGGGACGCAGGCGATGTTCGCGGCGATCGGCGCCATGGCCTCAGGGACCTCCGCCATCCACGTCACACTGCTCGTGATCGTCTACGTTCCGCTGATCGCGATGCTCGTCGCGTGCGTGATCGGTCGCGGGGTGCGTCTGGCTTCGGGATCGTTCGCCGTCGTCTATCTCGTCGCGCTCGCCAGCTGGCCTCTCACCGTGGGCGCGAGCGATCATCGCTCCGTCAACCAGCCCTGGATCTTCTTCCTCGTCAACGTCGGCGTCGCGGCGGCCATGCTCGCCTTCCCGGTGCGGATCCAGATGGTCTGGGCCGTGTGCGTTCCGGTCGTCTACGGGTACGTGCGTCTCGTCGAGGGGGAGTTCACCGGCTCGTTCTGGACGCAGACCGCGTTCGATGTCTCGTTCACTCTGATCCTGGGAGTCGTCATCCTGTCTCTGGGGTGGATGTTCCGGTCGGTCGCCGCGGGGGTCGACGACGCCCGAGGGCGTGCAGTGGCGTCCTATGCGGGTGCCGCGGCAGCGGCGGCCGCCGAGGAGGAGCGCGTCGCGATGGCGGCGCTCATGCACGACAGCGTGCTCGCGGCGCTGATCGCCGCCGAACGCGCCGACACCGAGCGCGCGCGCGATCTGGCCGTGGCGATGGCGCGCGAGGCGCTGACGCGGCTTGCGAACACCGAGGCGGCCGTGGCGCAGGAGGGCAGCGACGAGCCGGTCGGCACCGCGCAGATCGTGATCGAGCTGCGGCGTGCGCTCTCCGAACTCGGTGCGGACGCGATCGTCGAGGAGCGCGGGGGATCGGGTCTCATCCCCGGCCGTGTCGCGCGCGCCCTGGTCCTCGCCGCCCGTCAGGCGATAGGGAACGCGGTCACGCACGCGCACGGACGCGGACTGCATCTCGTCGTGGAGGGCTACGGCGACGACGGCCTCACGGTCACGGTCATGGACACAGGGGGCGGATTCGACATGGACGCCATCGGCGAGGACAGGCTCGGCATCCGCGCGTCGATCGTCGCCCGGATGGCCGGTGTCGCCGGCACGGCCACGATCGATTCCGACGGCGATGGCACCACTGTGGTGCTGGGATGGAGGCGCGAATGAACCGCTCCGTCCGCAGCGTCGCCACATCGCTCGCGATCGGGTTCGCCGTGTACTTCGCGGCGCGCGCCGTGTGGTGGACGGTGCAGCCGACCGCCCCGCTGCTGATGGTCGCGGCGATCCTGCTGTATCTCGTCGTCGTGGTGACGACGGTGCTGCTCGAGGCGCCGTCAGGACCCCAGCTGCCTCGGTGGTGGGGTGCGGTCGCCGTCATCGTCGCCGCGGTGATCCCGGTGATGGCCAGCGAATCGCTGAGTCATCTGCACCGGACCGCCCCGTTCGCGACCTGGTACATCGGCGCGCTCGGCCTGCTCGCTGTGGTGTGCATCGTCCGGCGTCGATCGATCGCGGGCTGGTTGGTGATCGCCGCGCTCACGGTCTCGTCCGCCGTGTGCATCGGTCCTTTCGTCGCGCTGGAGCTGGGACTCGTCGGATCGATCATGTGGACGGTGGTGGCGCAGCTGCTGGTGCTGTTCTGGGATCGTGCCGTGCACGACACCGAGCATCTGGCCGACATCCAGCAGGCGGTCTCGGCATGGCACGCGACTCAGCTCGTGCGCCAGCGCGAGCGCCGCGTCCGCGTGAAGTACGCACTAGCGGTCGCGGGGCCGGTCCTGACCAGGACGGTCGCCGCGCGCGGCATGCTGACGGACGAGGAACGACTGGAGGCGCGGCTCGCCGAGGGGCGCCTGCGCGACGAGCTGCGGGGCGCGAGTCTTCTGAACGATGCGGTGCGCGATGCGATCCAGCAGGCGCGGTTGCGCGGAGCCGCGGTCACCGTGTTCGACGAAGGCGGCCTCGACGAGCTCGACGAGGATCGCCGTACGGAGATCCGTGACGAGCTCGCCCGCGTGCTCCGCAGCGCCAAGGCCGGTCGCGTGATCATCCGTGCCGCGCGTGACCCGCAGACCGCGGTGACCGTGGTGGGCCGATCGGGTTCCGGCGACTCCTCCGACGAGGATTCTGTCGGGTTGTGGCACGAGATCCCGCGAGAACCGGCGACGGATGCCGCGCGCGCCAGTGGCGGCGAATGAGTTGAGATGGGCGAGGGGCGGCGAAGCCGCCCGCCCCTCGCCAGGTGCGATGCAGTTACCCGAAAACTGACCGCAGATGGTCGATCACCGTCTGCCTACCCTGGGGCAAAGAGACCGACCGAACGCGAAGCGTTGATCTAATTCTGCTGTGACGCGCGAAGGTTGTCTGTAGGTATTTTGGGGGACACGGATCCGGCCCGCTCACGCGACCCGTGACACCTAGCCCGAGAAGCGTCCCCAGGGGATGTCGCGACGCAGTGGCGTGCGCAGTGGACGCTGCGTGCGCCGCCATGCCGATATGCGCGGCTCCGCGGCGACAGCATCCGCCAGCTCCGTGCTGTACGCATCGCTGACCACCGCGACGAGGGCGGCGAGCTCTTCCTCGTCGGCGGTGCCGCGGACGATCCGCACGTCGGCCGATGGCTGTTCCGGCGCGGTCACAGCGGGATGTTCCCGTGCTTCTTCGGCGGGAGCTCGCTGCGCTTGCCGCGCAGCGAGCGCAGCGCCTTCGCGATCGAGACGCGCGTGTTCGCCGGTTCGATGATGCCGTCGATCTCACCGCGCTCTGCCGCGAGGAAAGGAGACGTGACGCTGTAGGTGTACTCGTTGGCGAGGCGGGTACGCACGGCGGAGACGTCTTCGCCGGCCTCCTCGGCCCTCTTGATCTCGCCGCGGTACAGGATGTTCACGGCGCCCTGGCCACCCATGACGGCGATCTCAGCGGTGGGCCATGCGAGATTGACGTCGGCGCCGAGCTGCTTGGACCCCATCACGATGTACGCGCCGCCGTAGGCCTTGCGCAGGATGACCGTGACCAGCGGCACGGTGGCCTCGGCGTAGGCGTAGATGAGCTTCGCGCCACGACGGATCACACCCGTCCACTCCTGGTCGGTGCCGGGCAGGTATCCTGGCACGTCGACGAGGGTGACGATCGGGATCGAGAACGCGTCGCAGAAGCGCACGAAGCGACTGGCCTTCTCGCCGGCTTCGATGTTCAGCGTTCCCGCCATCTGCGACGGCTGGTTGGCGATGATGCCGACCGAGCGTCCTTCTACGCGGCCGAAGCCGATGACGATGTTCGGGGCGAACAGCGGCTGCACCTCGAGGAAGTCGTCGTCGATGACGTGGTCGATGACTGTGTGGATGTCGTAGGGCTGGTTGGCGGAGTCGGGGATGATCGTGTTCAGCGTGCGATCGGCATCCGTGGTCTCCCACTCGAAGTCGCTCTCGTACCCGGGGATCTCGGCCATGTTGTTGTCCGGCAGGAAGCCGAGCAGGGTGCGGGCGTAGTCGATCGCATCGTCCTCGTCCTCCGCGAGGTAGTGCGCGACGCCGGAGCGTGTGTTGTGCGTGAGCGCACCGCCGAGCTCCTCCATGCCCACGTCCTCGCCGGTGACGGTCTTGATGACGTCGGGTCCGGTGACGAACATCTGGCTGGTCTTGTCGACCATGATGACGAAGTCGGTGAGGGCAGGGCCGTACACGGCGCCGCCGGCGGCCGGGCCCATGATGATCGAGATCTGCGGGATGACGCCGGACGAGCGGGTGTTCAGGCGGAAGATCTCGCCGTACTTGCTGAGGGCGAGCACACCCTCCTGGATGCGGGCGCCACCGGAGTCGAGGATGCCGATGACGGGGATGCCGCCCTGCAGGGCGTACTCCATGATCTTGATGATCTTGTCGCCCGACACCTCGCCGAGCGAGCCGCCGAACGTGGTGAAGTCCTGGGAGTAGACCGCGACCGTGCGGCCATGGATGGTGCCGATGCCGGTGACGACGGAGTCGCCGTACGGGCGGTTGCGGTCCATGCCGAACGCCGTGGTGCGGTGGCGCACGTACTCGTCGAACTCGACGAAGCTGCCCGGATCGACGAGCAGTTCGATGCGCTCGCGGGCGGTCATCTTGCCCTTGGCGTGCTGCTTCTCCTTCGCCGTCTTCTCGGCGTCGACCACTGCTTCGCTGTAGCGCGCGCGGAGGTCGGCGATCTTGCCGGCGGTCGTGGAGAGGTCAGGGGTGTCCGTCACGGATTCCACACTAGCGGCGGCGGGCGGGCGGACGTTGGATGCTCGCCACAACGGGTCGGCAGATCCTTTGGCAAGACCCGCCGGTCGCGACGCGATCAGTGGCGCGTCGGCGAGGATCAGGCCGATCGTCGTTCGGGCGACAGCGACACGAGAAGGCGGTGAAGATGCCCGGACCCGTCCAACAGGGCGAGGCTGCGACGGGTCAGGTCGGAGAGGCGTCGGTGAAGCAGACCCCGGGCATCAGATGTCAGCCCGTGCGTGCGCAGCTGCTCCAGCACGCGAGCGATCGGCGGAAGCGGGTACCCGCCGGCGCGGAGAGCCGCCACGACCCTCGCCTCGGTGATCGCGCGTGCACGATACGTCCGCGCCCGTGAACGGTCTGCACGATCCGGCTCGATGAGGCCTTCGGACTCCCAGTGCCGCAACGCCGAGCTGCGGACGCCGAGCGCCTCGGCCAGCTCGCCGATCGTCATGGCGTCGCGTTCCTCGAACACGCCGGCGCCGTCCGCCACGACCGCGTCCAGACCGCGCAGCGCCTCCCGCACGCGTGCGCGATCCCGGGCGATGCCGGCGTGGAGCTCGTCCACGTGTTCGGCGGCCTCGTCGATCGGGCAGCTCAGCAGCATCGGCATCAGCCGGCGGGCCTGCACCGGTCCGATGGCTGATGCCAGGGCGCGGTACGCGTGCAGGGCGATGATGTGGGCGTGGTGGTAGCGGCGGTAGCCGTTCGATCCTCGAGCGGCCGGAGGGATGACGCCCATGCGCTCGAGGTCGCGCACTTGCTGCGTCGAGTAACCGACATCGCGCGCCACCTCGACGGTGGTGAGGATCGTGCCTTGAGGGTTCTGCACCCGACAACCCTTGCATATCGCTGCCAGGTCCACATAAGCGCTTGAACCTCAGGATTGAGATATGCAGATGAAGCAGATTGTGGAGACCGTTCGACGCTTCGACGGTGCACTCGTCGTGACGCCGGACCCCGGAGGCGCGATGCCCGAGCTGTCGTGGGGCGACGCGTTCTTCTACTACGCACCGGACGGCGTCATGCCAGAGCGCACGCAGCCCTCCGCGACAGTGGTCACGAAGGACTATCCCGACGACGGCGGCTCGCATCTCGACGCGCCACGGCGGTTCCGCGTCAACATCAACGTGGGACGCGATCGCGCGTCGACGCTGGTCGTGCGCGACGCGACGCCCGCGGATGCCGACGTGTTCTTCCCGCATCCGCTCTATGGCGCAGCCGGATGGGTGTCGGTGGTGAATCCGGGGCCGCTCACCGCGGATGCGGTCGTGGAACTCCTGCACGACGCGCATCGTGCCGCGCACATCAGAGCTGACCGTCGTGCCGGCTGACCGGCTCTCACCGCAGTCGCTGTCGGAATCGGACCGACGAACAGTCGCCCTGTGGGCGGCGGACTGCGCGGAGCATGTGCTGGCATTGTTCGAGGTGGAGGCGCCCGACGATGCCCGTCCGAGGGATGCGATCGCCCGCACACGTGCCTTCGCCCGTGGCGAGCTCAGCGCCGCTGAAGAGATCCGCCGGCGTTTCGTGGCGGGCCGTGCCGCGCACGCCGTCACCGGAGAAGCGGCGGTGGCCGCCGCCCGTGCCGCCGCGCAGGCATCGGGGGTGGCCCACATGGGGGCTCATGCGCTCGGCGCCGCAGCCTACGCCGCGAAGGCGGCGGGCGCGGCGGGGGCAGGGCAGGATGCGATCGGTGACGAGATCCGCTGGCAGCTCGCGAGCCTGTCCGAGCGCGCGAGGATCGCGTTGCGGCGACTTCCTCGTCTCGGCGAGGACACCGCCGGACCGCTCGGCGCCGGGCTGCTGTCGTCCGGCGTCCTCGGCACGACCATCCGAACCATTCAGGCGCAACTCGAGTGACCGGTCGGTGAGCGTCACACCACGAACCGCCAGACGTACTCGAGCCCGTCCGCGGGACGGAACCAGGCGACCGTGACCACGGCGTCGTCGTCGGTGCCGGATGCGCACAGGCACAGCTCGATCTCCTCGGACGGCAGCACTTGGCCCCACAGCTGCGTGCGCTCGGGCGCGTCACCGCTGTCGCGGAACACCCGCACGAAGTCGGCTGCATCGCGCCCGTCGTTGATGACGACGGGATGCGACGCGTCTGCACGTATCACCCGCCACGGCACGCGGTATGCAGGCGGAGGGGGCAGCTCGTTCGGATCGACGGGTCTCAACATGACCGTCACGGTAGGAGCGGCATCCGACGTGCGAGGCGCCCCGGGAGGGCGGACCAGAAGAACGGGGGAGAAGCGTCAGGAACCGGAATCTGTGGAGTGCGAGTCGCCTGCGTCGAGTTCCTTGCGCTTCAGGTGAGTGAGTTCCCCGACCCGGTGTCCCACCCACCCAGCCCCGCGCGCGACAGTGCCTGCAGCACCGGCGACGGCGGACCCGGCGTAGCGGGCGCCTCGCAGCACCCTGGTCTCGATCTTCTCGGCGCCTGTGACCGGTTCGAGCTCAGCAGGAAGCACGGCCGGAGCAACACCGAACGCACGGCGCGACGTCGTGAGCACGCGCCTGCCGAGCAGATGGTTGCCCGCACCGCCGACGGCGGCCCCGACGCCGAACGGCAGCGCCTTGCCGAGGAACGACGCGCCGCCTGCCGCCGCGAAGTGCTTGACGAACATCGTCTTGAGCCGATCGACGACCGGTCCCACCGCTGCGCGCGGGAGCGACTTGGTCACGAGTTCGCCCCAGTAGGACGAACGACTCGCCCCGCGGCCGGTGACCTGCTTGGCGAGCTGGCCTACCAGGTCGACACCTTCCTTGCCGAGCATCAGCGTCATCACCAGCGCCCGCGCCCGATCGGGATTCTCGATCGCGATGCCGTGGACCTCGGCGAGAGACTGGGCGAACAGCGCGGTCGACTCGACGAACCCGATGGTCTCCACGCCGGACAGCGCCAGGGTGATCCCGGTGCCGATCCCCGGGACGACCGCGGTCGCGCCGACGGCAGCGCCACCGGTGGTCACCGCGGCGAGATAGCGACGTTCGAGGATGCGCACGAGCTGGTCGGGTGTGGCCTGCGGGTTGCGCAGGCGGATGCTGCGGATGTGCGCCAGCACGAGCGGGCGCTGGATCGCGAGCACCCGGTCGAGGCCGCGTACGGCAGTCGGGTGCTCGGCCGAGCCCACAGGAGGGATCCCCGTGTCCCAGGCGGAGTCGTCGGGGAGGGAATGGATCTTATGCACCTTCTCAGCCACAGCACGATCCTAGATACGCAGGCAGGGAGAACGCAGAGAGCCGCACCCTGCATCAG
>NZ_JBLVOB010000009.1:329929-395370 GCF_053543555.1 Microbacterium xerophyticum
TCAGGGCGCGGCTCTCGGCGATGCGGTGATCAGACGTACAGGTTCGCCTGCTCGAGGTCTTCGGCGAAGTCGACCTCGACGGCGTAGAGATCGGACACATCCATCGGCTCGAGCAGCAGGCCGTCTTCGGCGATCGCCAGTTCGAGGCCGCCCTCGAAGTACTCCTGGTCGTCGACGCGTGCAAGCTGGCGCATGAACGCCTTCTTGTACGTCGAGGAGATGTAGTTGATGCCGATGGCCTCGCCGAGCCCGCCCTTGACGCTCTTGGAGAGCTTGTCGATGAAGCCCTCGGCGGTGACGGTGTACTTGACCTCTTCGTCGCTCACCTTGGAGGTGTTCACGGCCACGAACGACTGGTCGCGCTCGATGAACTCGATCGCACGGCCGAGGATGCGCGGGTCGAACACCACGTCGCCGTTCATCCAGAGCACGCCGCCCTTGCCCGTGGCTCCGAGGGCACGCAGCAGGCTCTTGGACGTGTTGGTCTCGTCGTAGCGCTCGTTGTGCACGTAGTTGACGTGCGGGAAGGCTTCGATGATCGTCTCGGCGCGATACCCGACGACGGCGGTGACGCGGGCGTCGCTGCCGAACACGGCACGGATGTTCTCGTGCTGCTGCTGCATGATCGTGCGTCCGTCGTTGAGCTCGGTCAGCGGCTTCGGAAGGGCGCGGCCGAGGCGCGAGCCCATGCCCGCGGCGAGGATGACGGTCTGAAGAGTCACGAATACTCCTTAAAAAGAATCTGTGTTCACGGTCGGTTCACCGACCAGACACTTCTTCGTGCCGAGTTCATGTTAGCGATGCCCCCTGGGAACCCCCGGGACAGGCCGTCGCCGTTGCCATTTCGTGATCGAGTACACACCTGACGCACAGGTGCAGCGCGGTGCGGAATCAGGCGTTCACTGAATTGTTTCGCCGCACCCTCGGAAAGTCCAGTGCCATTGATACCGTAGGACGGTGACTGCTTCTCCAGATGATCGCGCCGATGGGCCAGACGACGTGACGGCGGCCCCCGTCGACGGCTCGGCGAAGAAGCCTCCGGCGAGATCGGCATCGCCGAAGACCAAGAGCACAGCGGCGCGGACGAAGACGGCGACCGCGAAGTCGAGCACCGCGAAGTCGACCAACACGAAATCTGCCGCGGCGAAGTCTGCCGCTGCGCCGGCCGGGAAGACGATGGCCGAGAAGGCCGCAGCGGTCAAGTCCGGCGAGGTCAAGGCCGCGGCGGCGAAGACAGCGGCTGCGCGCACCACCGCGGCGAAGACGGCCGCGGCGAAGTCCGCTGCCGCTCGTAGCGCGGCGGCCAGGACAGCGACCAAGACCGCCGCTGCGAAGGCTGCGGCGGCCAAGACGACGGCAGCGAAGTCGGCCGCAGCGAAGAGCGCTGCCGCGAAGGCAGCTGCGGCGAAGGCGGCCGAGGCGAAAGCCGCCGAGGCCGATGCGGCGGGATCCGGCCCGGCGACAGACGCAGACGAGCCGGCGCAGCAGAAGGCGGAGACGCCGGCCGCGACCGCACCCGCGGCACCTGCGCGCACGCCCGCCGCCAAGCGCCCGGCTCCGAAGAAGACGGCGCGGACGACGAAGCCCCGCGCGACGAGTGCTGCGACGCGACCCAAGCCCGTCGTCGCGGCGGACGCCGCAGCGCCGACGGCTGAGACGGTCGCGTCACCCGAGCCCGCGGCTCCGCGCCCCGCCGAGGACGCAGGCGCGGACGACGTACTCTTCGCCGACCTCCTCTCGTCCGAGCCGGCTCACGCCGATGCGGCAGCGGAGAGCGCGGACGCAACATCTTCGGTCACCGAGCCGGCTGTCGCGGAGTCGACGTCCCCGGAGCCCGAGGTCGTCGAGCCCGAGGTCGTCGAGCCCGAGGACGTCGAGCCCGAGGACGTCGAGCCCGAGGTCATCGAGCCCGAGGACGCCACGCCCGCAGCGGTCGCCGACACCCTCGCGGGCCCGGCATCCGCGGAGCACGCCGTCATCCTGCGCGACCTCGTCAAGGACTTCGGCGATCAGCGTGCGGTCAACGGCATCGACCTCACTGTTCCCGCCGGCTCCTTCTACGGAATCGTGGGGCCGAACGGGGCGGGTAAGACGACCACGCTGTCGATCCTCGCCGGCCTGCTCCGCGCGACATCCGGGCAGGTCGTCGTCTGCGGCATCGATCAGGCGGAGGACTCGCTCGGAGCCAAGCGCCTGATGGGCGTGCTGCCCGATCGTCTGCGCACCTTCGACCGACTCACCGGCCGCCAGCTGCTGCACTACTACGGTCTGCTTCGCGGACTGGCCTCCGACGTGATCGACAAGCGCACCGCGGATCTCGCCCGCGCGTTCGATCTCGCCGATGCCCTGAACCGCGTCGTCTCCGACTACTCGGCGGGTATGACGAAGAAGATCATGCTCGCGGGTGCCATGATCCACTCGCCACGGGTGCTCGTGCTCGACGAGCCGTTCGAGGCCGTCGATCCTGTGTCCTCCGCGGTCATCCTCGACATCCTCCGCGCGTATGTCGCGCACGGAGGCACGGTCATCCTGTCCAGTCACGGCATGGACCTCGTCGAGCGGGTCTGCTCGCGCGTCGCGATCATCGTCGGCGGTGATGTGCTGGCCGAGGGGACGATCGATGAGGTGCGTGCGGGGTCGACCCTCGAAGCGCGTTTCGTCGAGCTCTCCGGCGGCATCAGCGAGGTGGAGGGACTCGAGTGGTTGCACACGTTCTCCGACTGAGGCTGATGCTGATGCTCGGCGCTCTCCGGGGCGGACGAGCTGTGCGCACCCTGCTCGGGCTGGCCGCGGTGGTGATCGTGACGGTCGCCGTGTGCATCGCCGTACTGAGTCTCGCCGACGCGCCCCTCGCCGTCGCCCGTGCCGTGATCGTTCTGGGCGGCACCGCGGTTCTGCTCGGGTTCCTGATCGGCCCGATCCTCACAGGGACGGTCGATCAGCTCGATCCGCGCAGGTTCGGCGTCTTCGGCGTGGACGAACGGCAGATGCCGTGGATCCTCGCGCTCGCCTCGCTGGTCAGCGTGCCCTCGTTCGCGCTGCTCGCCGTCGGCGTGTGCATCGTGATCCTCGTCGTGCAGTCGGGAGCTCCCTGGATCGCGGCCGTGCTCTTCGCGCTGCTCGGAGTGCTCGCGTCCGCTCTCGCGTCCCGCATCGGCATGTCGTTGAGCGCACTCCTTCTGCCTGAGCGTCGTTCGCGCGAGCTCACCGCGCTGTTCGCCCTCGCGGTCGTGGTCGTGGCCTTCCCGGTGGCCGTGTTCCTCGCCTCGTTGGAATGGGACGGCGCAGTGCCCCGTCCGGTGGCGGTCGCGACGACGGTCGTCGGCTTCACGCCGTTCGCTGCGATCCCCGCCTTCCCGTTCGCGATCGCCGCCGGCGACACCGCAGGGGCGTGGATCAGCGGGATCGTCGCCGCGGCGACGGTGGTCGGCGCCTGGCTCACGTGGTCATGGGTCGTGCGCCGGCTGCTCACGACCACGGAGCGCCCGGTGGCATCGCGTGAACGGGCGGGCCTCGGCTGGTTCGCGCTTCTGCCCAGCAACGCGTTCGGTGCGATCGCCGCGCGGAGCCTGGTGTACTGGCTGCGCGATCGCCGCTACATCGTGAACATCATCGTCGTCCCCATCGCCGGGATTCTGACGGTCTTCCCGCTGCTCGTCGCGGGTGTGCCGCTGTACATCGCCGCGCTCGTGCCTGTTTCGGTCATGGCGCTGTTCTTCGGCTGGCTCCCGCACAACGATGTGGCGTACGACTCGACCGCACTGTGGACGCATGTCGCCAGCGGCGTGCGCGGTCTCCCTGATCGCCTGGGCCGCCTGGTCCCGATCGCGCTGGTGGCGATCCCCGTGCTCGCGATCGCCATACCCTTGACGCTCGCGCTCATCGAGAGCTGGTATCTGCTGCTTCCGATGATCGGGCTCGCATCGAGTCTCTTCCTCTCCGGTCTCGGCCTGTCCAGCATCTCCTCCGTCGTCTCCCCGTACGCGGTCTCGCGGCCCGGTGACAGCCCGTTCCAGCAGCCTCAACGATCGGCATCGCGCGGCTCCTTCGGCCCGGCTGCCGCGTTCATCGGCACGCTGATCGTCAGCGCTCCGACGCTGTGGCTGTTCATCATGACGATCATCACCGACGGCGTCTACAACCCGCTGACGTTCTGGGTCGGCCTGGCCACTGGCGCCTTGGTCCTCGCGCTCGGCACGTTCGCGGGTGGCCGGATCTACGACCGCGGCGGCGCACGCCTGATGGAGTTCGTCGAGACCGCCTGAGTGCACGATCTGCGCCCCGCGCAGGCCTGAGGACGGTTAGACTCACCGCTATGAGTACTCCGCTGGACAGCCCCGATCAGGGCGGCGTGGCAACGCTTGATCGCGAACTGGAAGAACTTCTCAACGAAGAGAACCTCGAGCCGGGCGACCACGAGCGCTTCTCGCATTACGTGAAGAAGGACAAGATCCTCGAGTCGGCGATCTCCGGGAAGCCGGTGCGTGCCCTGTGCGGCAAGAAATGGACTCCGGGTCGCGATCCGGAGAAGTTCCCGATCTGCCCCACGTGCAAGGAGATCTACGAGTCGATGGTCAACTGACCGCGCTCGAGAGCCCCGCCTCGGATTACTCCGCGTCGACGAACACCGTCGGGATCGCGGGGTCGGACTTGCTCAGCGCCAGTGCGCGCACCGGCATCTCCTCGCGCACGCGCATGTGATGCTCTCGAGCGGATGCCGTGCCCTCTGCCCCCTCGTAGCGCTCGTCGATGTCTCCGCGGTCGACGAGCATCACCTGCAGCGAACGGGAATCGGGGTGCTCGGCTCCGGTGCTGATGTCTTCGAATCCATCGGAGACCACCACGGTCTCGGCCACCGCGACGCCGTCGCGCAGGGTGCGGAACGCCGCCTTGCGCCCGCCCTTGGAGGCCTTGTCGGTGGACGCCTTCGCGACCCCGATCCACGATCCGGACGGATCCTGGCGGGCCACGAGCTTGTAGACCATCCCGGCCGTCGGATATCCGGAACCGGTCACCACCGAGGTTCCGACGCCGTATGAATCGACGGGAGATGCGGCGAGGGCGGCTATCGCGTACTCGTCGAGGTCGCTGGTCACCGTGATCCTGGTACCGGTGGCGCCGAGTTCGTCGAGCTGCGTGCGCACCGCTGCCGCGACCGTCGGGAGGTCACCGGAATCCAGGCGCACGCCGCCGAGCCCTGTTCCCGCGACGCGGATGGCGGTCTCGACCCCGGTGCGGATGTCGTAGGTGTCCACGAGCAGAGTGGTGTCGGTGCCGAGGCTCTCGATCTGCGCGCGAAAGGCGTCCTCCTCCGTATCGTGCAGGAGCGTCCATGAGTGCGCGGCAGTGCCCATGGTCGGAATGCCCCACTGCCGCCCCGCCTCGAGATTGCTCGTCGAGCTGAAACCGGCGATGAACGCCGCGCGGGCAGCCGCGACAGCCGACCGCTCCGCGGCTCTGCGCGAGCCCATCTCAGCCAACGGGCGCTCGCCGGCGGCCATGCTCATCCTCGAGGCGGCCGTCGCGACGGCCGAGTCGTGGTTGAGCACGCTCAGTGCGAGTGTCTCCAGCACGACGGCATCCGCGAAGGTGCCCTCCACAGTGAGGATGGGGGAGCCGGGGAAGTACAGCTCTCCCTCGCGGTAGCCGTGCACCGACCCCGTGAACCGGTAGTCCTCCAGATACTTCAGCGTCTCCGCATCCACGACGCCGCCGTCGTGCAGGAACCGCAGTTCATCCTCACCGAAGTGGAAGTCGCGCATGAGCGAGAGCAGGCGTCCGGTGCCGGCCACGACGCCGAAGCGTCGACCGCCGGAGAGCCGCCGCGAGAAGAGTTCGAAGACGCTCGGCCGCGCGGCTGTGCCGTCCCGCAGAGCTGCGCCGAGCATCGTGAGTTCGTATCGGTCTGTGAGCAGCGCCGTAGACGAGGTCATGCGCTCAGCTTAGTGAGCGCGGCGGGTAGGCGAGCGCGGCGGACACGGCGCCGCCCTGAGCGCGCAGTACGAGTCGAAGGGTAGGCTCGGTAGTCATGAATGACGCGCCGATCGGAATCTTCGACTCCGGTGTCGGCGGGCTCACGGTGGCTCGCGCGATCCGTGCCCAGCTGCCGCGGGAATCGTTCGTGTACATCGGTGACACCGCCCATTCGCCTTACGGCCCGAAGCCCATCGCCGACGTGCGCCGCTATTCGCTCGAGGTGCTCGACACGCTTGTCGATCAGGGCGTGAAGATGCTCGTGATCGCGTGCAACACGGCGTCCGCCGCGATGCTGCGCGACGCAAGGGAGCGTTACGACGTGCCGGTGATCGAAGTGATCGGGCCCGCGGTGCGCCGCGCGGTCTCGACGACGCGCAACAACCGCATCGGCGTCATCGGCACCGTGGGGACCATCGGATCGCGCGCCTACCAGGACATGCTCGAGGTCAATGAGCGGCTCTCCGTGTTCACGGCCGCGTGCCCCCGTTTCGTGGAGTTCGTGGAGGCCGGTATCACCGGCACCGCTGAGGTGCTCGCGGTGGCGGAGGAGTACCTCGCTCCGCTGCGTGACGCCGACGTCGACACTCTGGTGCTCGGCTGCACGCACTATCCGTTCCTGCGCGGCGCGATCGGCTACGTCATGGGCGACGGCGTGAGCCTCGTCTCCAGCGACGACGAGACGGCCGGCGACGTGTACCGTCAGCTCGTGCGCGGCGATCTGCTCGCACCGCCGGATGCCGTCGCCACCGCGGTGTACGAGGCCACCGGTGAGTCCACCGAGGAGTTCACCGCGCTCGCCAACCGGCTCATGGGCCGCGAGGTGCGCGACGTGCAGCACGTGCAGACCGGTGTGATCACGCTTCCCGACCTCTCCGAACTGGCTGAGGCCGGTATCTCCAACCCAGAAGGAACCTCATGACCGACATCGTCCGCGCCGACGGCCGTTCCACCGACCAGCTCCGCGAGATCACGATCGAGCGCGGCTGGAGCGCGAACGCCGAGGGCTCCGCGCTGATCAGCTTCGGCGGCACGAAGGTGCTGTGCACGGCATCCTTCACGAACGGGGTGCCGCGCTGGCTCACCGGCAAGGGCAAGGGGTGGGTGACCGCCGAATACGCGATGCTGCCGCGCGCGACGAACAGCCGCAACGATCGCGAGAGCGTCAAGGGCCGCATCGGAGGGCGCACCCATGAGATCTCCCGTCTCATCGGACGCGGGCGGCGCGCGGTCGTCGACACCAAGGCGCTCGGCGAGAACACGATCGTGATCGACTGCGACGTGCTGCAGGCCGACGGCGGCACCCGCACCGCCGCCATCACCGGGGCATACGTCGCTCTCGCCGACGCGATCGAGTGGGGACGCGAGAAGAAGTTCATCGGCAAGAACGCGAAGCCGCTGCTCGACTCCGTCTCGGCGATCTCGGTCGGGATCATCGACGGCACACCCATGCTCGATCTGCCATATGTCGAGGATGTGCGCGCTGAGACCGACATGAACATCGTCGTGACCGGTCGTGGACTGTTCGTCGAAGTGCAGGGCACGGCCGAGGGGGCGCCGTTCGACAAGCGCGAACTCGACGCTCTGCTCGAGCTCGGCCTTGCGGGCTGTGAGACGCTGAAGGGGCATCAGCTGAAGGCGCTGGCAGGCGAGTGACGATGAAGATCGTCCTCGCCACGCACAACCCGCACAAGGTCGCGGAGTTCCAGCAGATCCTCGCGATGACCAGGCCCGACCTGGAGGTCGTCGGCTACGACGGCCCCGAGCCGGTGGAGGACGGCGTGACGTTCGCCGAGAACGCCCTGCTCAAGGCTCGCGCCGCCGCTGCGCACACCGGCCTCGCGGCGATGGCCGATGATTCGGGCATCTGCGTCGATGTGCTCGGCGGGTCGCCCGGCATCTTCTCCGCGTACTGGGCCGGGCAGAAGAAGGACGCCGCGGCGAACCTCGAGCTGCTGCTCGATCAGCTCGCCGACATCGCCGATCCGCACCGTGCTGCGCAGTTCGTCTCGACCATCGCGCTCGTCATCCCCGACGGAGCCGAGCACACGGTCGCCGGTGTGTGGCCGGGACGTCTGGCACGTGAGGCATCGGGTTCCGGCGGCTTCGGCTACGACCCGATCTTCATTCCCGACGGGCAGGAGGCCCCGGAGCGGTCGGTCGGGGAGTTCTCCGACCAGGAGAAGCAGTCGCAGTCGCACAGGGCGCGTGCCTTCCAGGCACTCATCCCGCTGCTTCAGACGCTCTGAGCGCGACTGCCGCACGCCTCCGCAACTGAGAATCGTTACCCTTCCCGACTAGGCGGATAGGCGCTCTCCTACGCTGTTCCGGCCGTAGCCTGGATGCATGCACGATCACGCACACGGGACAGGGATCCGCGGTTTCAGCAACCGCCGGTTGCTGACGATCTCGCTGTGCCTGACCGCGACGGTGATGCTGGTGCAGGTCGTCGGCGCGATCCTCACCGGCTCGCTCGCCCTGCTGGCCGACGCGGCCCACATGTTCACGGATGCCTCGGCACTCGTGGTCGCGCTGATCGCGACGGCTGTCGCTGCGCGTCCGGCGGATGACCGGCGCACGTTCGGTTATCAGCGGGCCGAGGTGTTCGGCGCGCTGATCAACGCCATCATCCTCATCGTGCTGTCGGTGCTCGTCGGCATCGAAGGCGTGAAGCGTCTGCTGGAGCCGGCCGAGACCGAGGTGGCCGGTCCGCTCATGCTCATCGTCGCGGTGATCGGCCTGATCGCCAACGCGGTGGCGATGTGGCTGCTCAGCGCCGCGCAGAAGACGAGCATCAACGTGCGCGGCGCCTACCTCGAGGTTCTCGGCGACATGATCGGCTCGGCGGCCGTGATCGTCGCGGCGATCGTCATCGTCACGACCGGATGGATGCCGGCGGATGCGATCGCGTCGTTGCTGATCGCGGTCATGATCATCCCGCGCGCGATCGCGCTGCTGCGCGAGGTGTTCTCGGTTCTCGCCGAGTCGGCCCCGAAGAACACGCACGTCAGCGAGATCCGCGACCACCTGCTCGCCTTCGACGGTGTGCGCAGCGTGCACGATGTGCACGTGTGGCAGCTCACGCGCGGCGCACCCGTGTTCACTGCCCACGTCAAGGTCGATCCCGCGCTGCTCGCGACCGGACGCTCCGATCTGCTGCTCGAAGAGCTGCAGGGCTGCCTCACCGACCACTTCGATGTCGCGCACTCGACGTTCCAGATCGAATCCGCCGAAGCGGGGGAGTGCGAAGAGGCCCACGCCTGACGGGCGGATCAGGATTCGACGACGATCTCGTCCACGGACTTGTCCGGACGAAGCCCGCGCCAGCGGGCATGACGGAGGATGCCGTCCGGCGTCCAGTTCGCGAACTCGACCTCGCCGACCAGAATCGGGCGCACCCACAGCGCGTCACGCGCGTCCGGAGCCGGAACACCGGTGATCTCGGCGCTCTTCGTGCGAAGCGGCTCCAGCTGGGCTGCGAGATCACCGAGCATCCGCTCCGTGAAGCCGCTGCCGACCCGTCCGACGTAGCGCAGGGCTCTTGCCTCAGCATCCGGGATCCCGAGCAGCAGCGAGCCGATGCGGCCTTCGCGGTCGCCCTTACCCGGTCGGATGCCGGCGATCGCGACCTCCTGTGTGCGGGTGTGCTTGATCTTCAGCCACGAACCGGACCGGATGCCTGGTCGGTATGCGGATCCGGAGTCCTTCGCCACGACCCCCTCGAGATCGAATGCCGCGCTGGTCTCCAGCGCCGCATCCAGGTCGTCGAAGACCGGTGGCACGAGGATCGGCGCATCCACGCCGTCCACGAGCGTCTCCAGCAGGGCGCGCCGATCGCGCAGCGGCAGGCCGGTGAGGTCATGACCGTCGAGCCGGAGAAGGTCGAACGCGTGGTACCGGACGGGTGTGCGGACCACTTCTCGCTCGATCTCGCGCGCCTTCGTCAGATGCATGCGGCTCTGCAGTCTGCTGAAGCTCGGGCGGCCGGAGGCGTCGAGAGCGACGATCTCGCCGTCGATGACGGCATCCTCGACGGCGAGGTGGGGAGCGCCGTCAGCGGTGAGCTCGGGATATCGCGCCGTGATGTCGGTGCCGCTGCGCGCGTGCAGGCTCATCCGCCCTTCCGCCCAGGTGCCGATGGCACGAATGCCGTCCCATTTGATCTCGATCCATGGATCGCGCAACGAACGGACCAGCCCGACCGTCCCCGACTCGGCGAGCATCGGGCGCGGGGGAGCCCCGACGGGGGTCGTGTCGGACGGTGCATCGTCGACGGAAGGCGCACGGCGGCGCTTCGACGCGGCGGGGCGGCGCGCAGCATCCTTCTGCTCCTTCATGCGATGCAGCAGCCAGGACGATTTCTCGCCCGACCCGTCGGTGCGGATCAGGGCGAGTCGCGCACGGCCGAGCGGACCCGCACCGGTGAACGTGCCGATCACCTCGTCGTCGCGCCATTTCTCCAGCTCGACGGTGCCGGTGTCCCATATCGTCATCGTCCCCGCACCGTATTCGCCCTTCGGGATCTCGCCGTGGAAGGTCAAGTACTCCAGCGGATGCGGCTCCGTCATCACGGCGAGGTGGTTGCCTTCCGGCGTCTCGGGGACGCCCTTCGGCACCGCCCAGCTGACCAGGACCCCATCGCGTTCGATGCGCAGGTCGAAATGCGTGCGCCTGGCGTGATGCTCCTGGATCACGAAGCGGGGGAGCCCGCCGGCATCCGGTGCCGGAGGCGCCTGCGGCATGGGCTCCGGAGTCTTCTTCGCGTCGCGCTTCTCACGATACGGCTCGAGAAGATCTGAACTCGCTGCTGCGACCAGGCTCGCGAGAGGGTCGATCCCCTCGCGGACACGCTCCATGACCTCGTCGAAGCGCAGCTGGCGCAGGTCGGGGTCATCGAGTTCGTCCCAGGTGCGGGGAGCCGCCACCGTCGGGTGCGCGCGCCCGCGCAGTGAATACGGGGAGATGGTCGTCTTCTTGCCGTTGTTCTGGCTCCAGTCGAGGAACACCCTGCCACCGCGGACCGCTTTCGACATGGTGCTGGTGGCGATGTCGGGATGGTCGGCCTCGATGGCGCGGGCGAGTTCGCGGGCGATCGCCGAGGCCTGGTCGCTCGTCTGCGTGCCGTCCAGATGACTGTAGAGGTGGATGCCCTTGCTGCCGCTCGTCACGGGCAGCGGATCCAGGCCGATGTCGCGCAGGATGTCTCTGGCGAGCCCGGCGACGTGCGCGCACAGCGGAAGGTCGGCGCCGGGGCCGGGATCGAGGTCCAGCACGAGACGGTCGGGGCCCTGTCGTTCGCCCGATGCGCTGAACCGCCACTGCGGAACGTGCAGCTCGATGCTCGCGACCTGGGCCAGCCACACCAGCGTGGGCAGGTCATCCGCGATCGGATACTCCTTCGGGCCGCCGGAGTGCTCGATCGGCATCCGGTGCACCCAGCTCGGCGCCCCGGCATCCAACTGCTTCGCGAAGAACGCATCCGCCGGGGCATCCGCGGTTCCGACGCCCTCCACCCAGCGCTTCCTCGTGATCGGCCGCCCGGCCAGGAGCGGAAGCATCCGAGGGGCGACCGCGGTGTAATAGGCGATCATCTCGCCCTTGGTGGTCCCCGTCTCCGGGTAGAGCACTTTGTCGAGGTTGGTCAGGCGCACACGACGTCCGTCGACTTCGACGACCTGCCCGCCTGTTGCCATGACGAAAGAGTAACCGCAACCCTCTGGCATTCGACTGCTCCCGCGGTGTGTACTGGTCTCATGAGGTCGATCTGGAAGGGAGCCCTGACGTTCGGGCTCGTGAATGTGCCGGTGAAGGTGTACTCCGCTACCGAGGACCACGATGTCTCCCTGCACCAGGTGCACGATGAGGACGGCGGGCGCATCCGGTACAAGCGCACGTGCGAGGTGTGCGGTGAGGTCGTCGCCTATCAGAACATCGACAGGGCCTACGAGGACGACGGCCAGATGGTCGTCCTCACCAAGGAGGACCTCGACGCGCTGCCTGCCGAGCGCAGCCGTGAGATCGATGTGGTCGAGTTCGTGCCGAGCGAGCAGGTCGATCTGCTCACGCTCGACAAGGCGTACTACCTGGAACCGGATTCCAAGTCGCCCAAGGCGTACGTGCTGCTGCGAAAGACCCTCGAGCAGACCGACAGGACGGCGATCGTGCGCTTCACGCTTCGTCAGAAGACGCGGCTCGCCGCACTGCGGGTGCGCGGGGATGTGCTCGTGCTGCAGACGCTGCTGTGGGCCGACGAGGTGCGCGCGGCCGAGTTCGCGTCACTCGACGAGGACGTGAAGATCTCGAAGAAGGAGCTCGAGCTCTCATCGAGCCTCGTCGACAGCTACTCCAGTGACTTCGATCCCGAGTCGTTCGTCGACGAGTATCAGAAGGAGCTTCGCACCCTGATCGACGCGAAGATCGAGGCGGGCGAGACCTTCGACGTCAAGGAGACCTTCGCCGAGGAGGGCGAGGACGAGAAGGGCGGTGAGGTCATCGACCTCATGGAGGCTCTCAAGGCGAGTGTCGAGCGCTCACGGGCGAAGAAGAAGGATGCCGGGTGAGCGCCGTTCGCTGAGAGTCAGTGCTTGCCGTCGCCGTCCAGGTCGGGAGCGCGGTCGAAGACCTCAGGGTCGAGCGTGAGATGCTCGGCCTCAGCCGCGTCGACCGTCGCGTCGCCGCCGGCGGCGAGTTCCTTCTTGACCTTGTAGCGCTCCGAGAAGTAGTGCCACAGCGTGATCACCGCAGTGCCGCCGACGGCGACGAGCAGGATGATGTCGATGTACTCGGTGACGAGGTGCGCGATCCACGGGATGTAGGCGATGAGGTAGCCGAGCATCGTCAGACCGAAGCCCCACAGGAGGGCGCCGATGAGGTTGTAGAGGCTGTATTTGCGCCACGGCATATGCCCCACGCCCGCTGCGACGGGTGCGAAGGTGCGCACGATCGGCACGAATCGGGCGAGGATCACGGTCAGTCCGCCGTAGCGCTCGAAGAACGCATTCGTCCGCTCGACGTTCTTGCGGCTGAAGAGTCCGGACTCCTTGCGCTCGAACACGGCGGGGCCGCCCTTGTGGCCGATGAGATACCCGACCTCACCGCCGACGAACGCGGCGAGGGCGATCAGCAGCGCGACGAACCAGATGTTCAGACCGAACACGTTGTTCGTGTGGGTGAGAAGCCCGGCGATCACGAGCAGGGTGTCGCCCGGAAGCAGGAAACCGACCAGAAGACCGGTCTCCGCGAACACGATGAAGCAGACCACCAGCAGTGCCCAGGGCCCGGCCGCGCCGATGATGAGCTCAGGGTCGAGCCAGGGGATGAGGGCGATCTGATGCATGGTGTCCCATCGAGCAGGTCGTGCGGCGGTCAATCGATACGTGCTGTGCGGAAGGTGGGACTTGAACCCACACGCCCTGGGGCACAGGAACCTAAATCCTGCGTGTCTACCAATTTCACCACTCCCGCGCTGTGCTTTCAGTCTAGGGGCGCACTTCGGTGCGGAAAAGGCGGGTGAACCCTCGCATCGGATGAGGGGAACCCCGAAATGGCACCGTCGGAAATGATTGACACATTCAACAATTGATGCTGGAATCTGCTTAACCCGAAATTCAGCCCTGGTTCAGTGATGAGCAATAGGCCACAGTTTCTAGATCGACAGTACATAGAAGTGCCGTATGACGGATTCGGATCCGCCGTGACCGACGACAGAAAGAGCCCGATGATGCGCAAGACCCCCTACCTCGTGTCCTTGGCGGTCCTCAGCCTCGCCTTGGCCGGCTGCGGCGGAAGCCCCAACGCTCGCCCGGCCGATGACACAGCCGAGACGCCGACCGAACTGGTCTTCGCCGTCGTGCCCACAGATGACAGCAAGGCACTCGAGGCGTCGTTCGAGCCTCTGGTGGCCGCGATCGAGGAGGGCACCGGCATCACCACCCGCATCGAGGCGGTCAGCAGCAACGCCGGCGTCATCGAGGCCCAGGCCGCCGAACGCGTCGACATCGCCGTGTACGGCGCATTCTCGTACTACCTGGCCAAGGATGTCGCCGACGTCACTCCGGTCGCGATGGATCAGCTCACCCCGGAACCGGGCTCGGGGGCCGTGAACTCACTCGGGGTCGTCGCCGCGGGATCCGACATCACCTCGATCGAGGATGTCGCCGGCCGCACCGTGTGCTTCACGGATCCGGCATCGACGACCGGCTACCTCGCGGCAGCGGCGGGACTGCTCGATGCGGGCATCGATCCCGAATCGGACATCACGCCCGTGTTCGCGGGCAAGCACGATGTGGCGGTCACGCAGATGCTCGCCGGCGACTGCGAGGTCGCCTTCGTGGCCAGCACCTTCGTCACCGACATCCTGCCCGCGCGGGGCCTGATCGCTGAAGGGGACACCGAGACGGTGTGGACGTCACCGGACATCCCCGGCACGCCGCTGGTCATCGGAGACTGGCTGAGCGCGGAGCTGAAGCAGAAGATCGTCGACGCGGTCCTCGAGCACGACGCGGTCACGGCAGCCGAGGCAGGTCTGTGCGACGACGCCCAGCGCGAGGCTCCCGCACCGTGGGGCGACGAGTACGTCGGCACCATGGCGTGCGAGTGGGGCGGCACCGGTGCATTCGCGTTCGAACCGGCGACCGACGGGGATTACGACACCATTCGCGACATCTGCGAATCCACTCAGGCAGAAGTCTGCCGCCAGGACTGACCGAAGGTGCAAGCGAGCATGCTCACGATTGAATCCGAGAAGCAGATGACGAGAACAGACACCGCCGCCCGCAGCCTGGTCATACGCGACCTCGACAAGAGCTTCGGCGCCAAGTCGGTGCTGCGGGGCATCGATCTGGAGGTCTCGCCGGGGCAGTTCGTCGCCCTGGTGGGTCCGTCGGGGGCGGGCAAGTCGACGCTGCTGCGCCTGATCAACGGCAGTCATCGACCGACGGGCGGATCCGTTGAGGTGCTCGGGATCGACCCGGCGACGTGCAGTCGCCGTGAACTGCAGCGACTCCGCGCCCGCGTCGGCTTCGTCTTCCAGCAGTTCGGTCTCGTCGGGCGCCTCTCGGCGGTCGAGAACGTGCTGATGGGTTCACTGGGGGCGCTGCGGATGCCGCGCTACGGAGTGGCGAGCTATCCACGGGCGCTGCGCGAGCGCGCGACCGTGCAGCTCGAGCGCGTCGGACTCGTCGATCAGCGCTTCCAACGCTGCGACACGCTCTCTGGGGGCCAGCAGCAGCGCGTGGCGATCGCTCGCAGCCTGCTGCAGGACGCGGAGATCGTCCTCGCGGACGAGCCGGTCGCCTCGCTCGATCCGACCGCGAGCGTGTCGGTGCTGGCTATGTTGCGCAGGCTCAGTGCCGAGGACGGGTTCACCGTGATCTGCTCGCTCCACCAGGTCGACCTCGCTCTGCAGGTGAGTGATCGGATCGTCGCCGTGCGCGACGGCGGGATCGTCCTCGACGCCGCGACGAGCGACACGACCGAGGACCAGCTCAGGGCGGTCTATCGCACCGCCGAGGCGTCCGGCGCATGACGCAGACACTCGAGGATCCTCCCCGCGTCGGACGGCGGGCGGGCGACGACACGCGCCCGGTCCGGCGTGCGACCACGTGGGCGATCCCGCTCGCCTACCTCGCAGTCACCGCGTTCGGTGTGTGGTGGATCGACATCCGCCCGGAGGCGCTCGCCGCCGGATTCGGCGACATCGCCCGGCTGCTCGAACGGATGCTGCCACCAGAGACCGGCAGCGTTCCCAGCCTGCTCTCCAGTGCGCTCGAGACGCTGTGGATCGCGATCGCGGGCACCGGCATCGCCGCGCTGCTGTCCGTTTTCCTCGCGGCCGCCGCGGCGAGCACGTTCACCGGTCCGCGCGTCGTGCGATGGATCGCACAGCTCATCATCGTCGTGACGCGAGCTGTGCCCTCTCTCGTGTTCGCGCTCATCTTCGTGAGGATCTTCGGGCTCGGACCGCTCGCCGGCGGCATGGCCATCGCAGTGCACTCGGTCGGGATGATCGGCAAGATGATGGCCGATGTGTTCGAGGAGCAGGATCCGTCGCCGAAGGACGCCGTCGCCGCCGTGGGGGCGGGACGACTTCAGAACTTCGTCGCGACGACCTTCAGCCGCGCCCTGCCGGCGATGACGTCGCTCGTGCTGTACCGACTGGACATCAACATCCGCGCGTCCGCTGTGCTCGGCGTCGTGGGTGCCGGCGGCATAGGTGTCGCGCTGCAGACCGCCATCGGATCCTTGAACTATCCCCGCGCGGCAGGCATCATCCTCGTCATCATCGGGATGCTGCTCGTGCTCGAGGTCGTGTCGTACGCCGTTCAACGCGCGGTGGCCGAGCATGCCGACACCGGCACGGCGACCGAGCTCTACGGACGCAGAACCGATCCGGTCGTCACCGGTTGGAGCCGCGGGCGCACACTGCGTACCGCCGGTGCGTTCGTCGCCGTCGCGCTGTTCGCGTTCTCGCTCATGCAGCTGGGCTTCAATCCCGCGCGACTCGGGCGAGCGGGGGAGAACGCTCTCGCGCTGCTCTCCGGGTTCGTGCCGCCCATCATCACGGTGGACGTCCTCGGCGGCGTGTTCGAGAGCGTCATCATGGCCCTCACCGCCACCACCTTCGGGGTGGTGCTCGGCCTCGTCATCGCAGTGCTCTCGACGAACCTGGTCATCCGGTTCGCGCCACTGTCGCTGCTTCTGCGGGGAATCATCGTGCTCGTTCGAGGCGTTCCCGACATCATCTATGCGCTCGTGTTCGTGGCCGCGCTGGGGCTGGGGCCGTTCGCAGGGTTCCTCGCCTTGGCGATCTCGTGCACGGCCCTTGCGGCCAAGTTCTTCACGGACGCGCTGCAGAAGGTCGATCCGGCGCCGCTTCGCGCGCTCGAGGCCACCGGGGCGAATCGGCTGCAGGTGTTCGTCAGCGGCGTGTGGCCGCAGTTCGTGCCGAGCTTCATCGGGAACAGCCTGTTCACGTCCGACCTCGCGCTGCGCGAGTCCGCAGTGCTGGGCATCGTCGGGGCGGCGGTATCGGCTTCCTCCTCGACGAATCGGTCGCATCCCTGGACTATCAGACGACGGCGGGCATCCTCATCTGCCTGGTGGCTGTGGTCGTGGCCCTCGAGTCCGTCGCGCGCTGGGCGCGGAAGAAGGTGATCTGACGTGGCGACATGTCCATTCGGGTACGGTTCCGACGACACCGTCGCTGCGAAGCCGGATGCTCGAACGCGCGAGGAGCGCGGCTCGGAGTGGGCGCCGGCTCTGGAGGAGGAGTTCGGCAGCGCGCACGCCGACTATGCGGCGCTGCGCGCCGGCAACGCGTTCCCGTGGAGTGAGGAGTTCGGAGGGTTCTGGGCTGCCACCACGTACGACGACGTCGTGCGCATCGCCCAGGACGACGAGCTGTTCATCACGTCAGTGCAGAACGTCGTGCCGCACGTCCCGCGGAGCTCGCGGCGCCCACCGCTGCACTTCGACCCGCCGGAGCACACCGCGTATCGGGACGCGATCGATCCGGTGCTGCGCCGCAGCGTCGTGAGAGCGCACGAGGCGGCGTTCCGCACGAGCGCAGAGGATCTCGTCGCGAAGATGCTGCGCAGCAGCGCCCCCGATGCGGTCAGCGACTTCGCGGCCCCGTACGTCATGGACTGCTTCGCCGCGTTCCTGAGCGTCCCCGCACCACTGACGCGACGCATCCGCGAGGTGGGCGTGCGCTACTCCTTCGCGATCCAGGACATGGATGACGCCGTCATCGCGGAATGCAGTGCGCAGCTCTACGAGATCGCCGAAGGCGTCTACGATGACAGGCTGTCGCAGCATCCGGATCCTGACCTCGATCTCGTCGCGAGCCTCGACGCGGCCGCGCAGGATCCGGCGAACCACATCACGAGAAAGACCGCCGTCGCCACGGTGAGGCAGATGATCGTCGCGGGGATGGGGGCACCGCAGGCGGCACTCGGCAGCTGCCTTGTGCACCTCGCGCAGGATCAGGACCTGCAGCGGCATCTACGGCGGCACCCCGACGACCTTCCTGCCGCCATAGAGGAGTTCCTGCGCCTGCACGCCCCGTACCGGGTGTTCGCGCGCACCGCGGTGCGCGACACGACGATGCGTGGGCGCCTCGTGCGCGAGGGGGAGCCGATCGCGTTGTTGTTCCCGTCGGCGAACAGGGACGCGGAGGTGTTCGACGCTCCGGACGACTTCATCCTCCGCCGCCCTGGCAACTCCCATCTCGCGTTCGGCCGTGGCGCCCACAGATGTCCGGCGGCGACCATGGGGCGACTGGAACTCCTCGTGGCGCTGCAGACGATCCTCGAGCGCACCGAAGGATTCGAGCTCGCCGGTGAGGTGACGATGATGAACTGGCTCGAATACGGACCGCGTTGCGCACCGCTGACGCTGCACCCGATCCGCTGAACCGGTGCGGAGTGGACACGTGACAGAATCGCCCCATGCCGTCGCCTTCCGAGACAGTTCTGCCGCGCTCTCAGCGCGGTGCGCACTCTCAGCAGCTGCTGTCGGTGCTGCTCGGCGACTACTGGTTCGCGCGGGCCGAACCTCTGCCTTCTGCAGCGCTCGTGGATCTTCTCGGGCTCTTCGATGTGAGTGCGGCCGGTGCGAGGGGCGCGATCCAGAGACTCGCCCAGCGGGGATTCCTCGTGGGCGCCAGGTCCGGACGCCACACGGAGTACGCCGTGGCGCCCATGACGCGCGAGATCATCGACTCGCATGTGCGGGTGCTCTTCCTGAGCCACCGCATACCGGAGTGGGACGGAACCTGGACGGTCGTGGCGTACTCAGTACCGGAGGACGCCGCTGGGACGCGACGTGCGCTGCGCGATCGGCTCCGGCTCTTGCGTTTCGCCCCGCTGTACGACGCCCTGTGGCTTCGACCGGGAGACGCGTCCGAGCCGATCGCCGGAATGCTGTCGAGCATGCCTGTCGAGCTCGGCCCCGAGCAGGTGACGGTGTTCACCTCCGCACGTCTTCCCCGGGGGACCGATCGGGAGGCGATCGTGGGAGCGTTCCAGCTCCAGGAGCGCGCCGCGGGTTATCGGCGGTTCCTCGATCGCTGGGCGCCCGTCGCCCGACGCCTCGAGAGCGATGGTCCGACGGTCGTGCTGGACGCGATGTCGGACTCTGCGGAGCGTCCGGCCGACGAGGCCCTCCGTATCCGGACGTCGATCATGGCGGATTGGCGGATGCTGCGTCGCAGCGACCCGCAACTGCCTGACGAACTGCTCGGGGCGGACTATCCGCTGCATCGCGCCGTCGCGGTGTGCGCAACCGTCTACGATGCACTCGGCCCCGCGGCCGAGTCGGCAGTCCGGCGCCTCCTTCGGCCGTACCGAGACGATCTCGCCGGACACGTCACCCACCACACTTTCGCAGCAGCGACGTCGCTGCTGACAGAGGGCTGAACCCTCATCACCTCGGGCGCTCGCACGCCCGGCAAAGGACATCACCATGCCTTCAACGTTCTTCCCGCGCGCGGCCGCCCGCCTGATCGCCGCCGGCGCGCTCGTCCTCACGCCCCTCACCGCTGGGGCGACGTCGACCTCGAGCGCGATCCCTGCCTCGTCCACCGCCGGCTCGGAGCAGCACGGCGAGACGCGCGGCAGCCTGGCCAGCGGCAGCCGGTACGTGCTGCTGACGCCCGCGGATTGGAACGGCACGCTGCTCGTCTGGAGCCCCGGTTATTCGGGCAGCGCCGGCGGCGAGGCCGTCGCCGGACCGGATGCCGACGTCATCTCCTGGCTGCTCGACGAGGGGTACGCGCTCGCCGGCTCGAAGCCTTCGACCTCCGGATGGAGCGTGCAGGACCTGCTCGTCGACCAGCCGCAGCTCGCCGACGTCGCCGGCGCCTCGCTGGGCGAACCCGAACACGTGGTCGCGTGGGGGTCGTCGATGGGAGGGCTCACCTCGGTCGCGCTGCTCGAGAACCATCCCTCGGTCTTCGACGCGGCATTGCCGCTGTGCGGGTCGGTCGCCGGCACGATCCCGATGCTCAATCAGGCGCTGGACGGCGCGTTCGCACTGCGGATGCTGCTGGCGCCGTACGACGATCGCCTGGAACTCGTGGACGTGCAGGACGAGCCGCAGCGGCAGGCGGCCTTCCGCGAGGTGCTGGACGAGGCGCAGAAGACGCCGCAGGGTCGCGCCCGCATCGCGTTGGCCGCGAGTCTCGCTCAGATACCGCCGTGGACTCAGCAGGGCACTGTCGAGCCGGGACGCGCAGACATCGCGGCGCAGCAGGAGCAGCTGTACCGCGCGTTCATGTTCGGCGTGATCTCTCCGCGAGCGCCGCTGGAGGCCCGCGCCGGGGGCAACTTCTCCTGGAACACGGGAGTCGACTATTCGAAGTCCCTGAACGGATCAGACAATGCGCAGCTCGTTCGCGCGCTGTACGCCGAAGCCGGTCTCGACCTGAGAGAGGATCTGGATGTCCTCGAGAGTGCGGATCGCATCTCGGCCGATACGGCAGCCGTCGAGTACATGCAGCGCAATGCGACGCCGACCGGCCAGATCTCGGGGCCGGTCCTGACGCTGCATGAGACCGGAGACACCGCGCCGACCGTCGCCCAGGCGCAGACGTATGCCGAACGAGTTCGTCACTCCGGCGCCAACGCGCAGCTCCGGCAGGTGTTCGTCGATCGTCCGGGGCACTGCGCCTACTCGGATGCCGAGCTCGCCGCCGTCGTCGGCGCGTTGCAGGACAGGCTCGACACCGGGCGCTGGGCGAACGTCGCCACGACGGCTGCTCTGAACGCCCGTGCAGATCAGGTCGCGGCTGAGAGCGACCTCGATCGGGGGACGGGGACGTTCGCGCAGTTCCGCCCCGACTCGATGCTCCGGCCCGAGCGCGAGGCCGGGTGAACCTCGCCGCCGTCGGCGGCGGGATACGGTTCTGAGCAGTCCCTTGTGGATAACTTCCGAGGTCGGGCGCCGATTCTTGCGAGGATGCCCGTGTGAGCCAGAGCACCCTCGTCGTCGCCGAGCGCGTGCGCCGGCGTCTGCGTGCGGAACGCACCGATCCCTCGCTCGCGCCGGAAGAGGCGCGGCGCGTCGCGCAGGCAGAGGTCCGCAGGCACAACGACCTCGCGCTGTCGCGTGGCGAAGAGACGATCGACGACGAGATCGCCTGCGTACGCGACGTGCTCGCCTCGGTCAGCGGTTTCGGGCCCCTTCAGCCGCTCCTCGATGATCCCGACATCGAGGAGATCTGGTTGAACGGGCCCGACCGCGTCTTCGTCGCGCGCGAGGGCGTCTCGGAGCGGATCGGGCTGCGTCTGACCGACGCGATGATCCGCGACCTCGTGGAGCGGATGCTGCAGGCGACCGGCCGCCGCGTCGACATCAGCCAACCGTTCGTCGATGCCTCGCTGCCGGACGGTTCCCGACTGCACGTCGCCATCGCGGATGTCGTCCGCGGCTCCTGGGCTGTCAACATCAGGAAGTTCCTGCCCCGGTATCGCACGCTCGATGCGCTGGTCGAGCTGGGAATGCTGCCGGCGGAGGTCGCCGAGATGCTGCGCACGGCGATGCGCGACGGGCTCAGCGTTGTCGTCTCGGGCGCGACCCACGCGGGCAAGACCACCCTCCTCGGCGCTCTGCTCGCCTCGTGCGCGGACAACCAGCGCATCATCACGGTGGAGGAGACCTTCGAACTGGCCGTGCAGGGTCCCGATCTCGTCGCGCTGCAGGGGCGTCAGGCGAGTCTGGAGGGCAGTGGCGAGATCACGTTGCGCCGTCTCGTGAAGGAGGCCCTGCGCATGCGGCCCGATCGCCTCGTCGTCGGCGAGGTCCGCGACGCGGAGGCGCTCGATCTCGTGCTCGCGCTGAACACCGGGGTACCGGGTGCGGGCACCGTGCACGCGAACTCGGCGGTCGAGGCGCTCGAGAAGTTGACGATCCTGCCCCTGCTCGCCGGACGCAACATCGATCGCTCCTTCATCGCACCGGCACTCGCAGCCTCGGTCTCGATGGTCGTGCACTGCACGCGTGACGCCGCGGGCGCCCGGCGCGTCACCGAGGTGATCGCGCCGACCGGAGAGGTCGTGGAGGGGCGCATCATCACGCGAACCATCTACCGGGCGGAGCCACCGGTATGACGCTGCTCATCGGCGCGATCCTCGCGGCCGGACTCCTGCTGTGCGCATCGCCATGGCTGTGGCCGCGACGCGACAAGGAGCAGCGGGAGACGAGCAGCCGCGGTCGGCTCGTCCGTCTGATGGATGAAGCAGGGTACGCCTCCGTGCAGCAGCGCACCGCCGTGGTCGTCATCATCGCCGTCGCGGCGGCTGCGGCAGCGGCCACCTGGCTGGTCACCGGCATCCCGACGCTGGCGGTGCTGGCAGCCATCGGGGGAGCGGCCGCTCCGATAGCGTTCCTGCGGGCGCGTCGACTGCGGCTGCTCAAGGCACGGAGACAGCTCTGGCCGGACGTCTGCGATCTCCTGATCGCCTCGATCCGCGTCGGGCTGTCGTTGCCGGATGCGGTCGCCTCCCTGGCGGAGTCGGCGCCCGCGATGGTGCGTCCGGCGTTCGTCGTGTTCGCGAGGGATCTGCACTCGACCGGACGCTTCGAGACCAGCATCGAGAGGCTGAAGAGCTCGCTGGCCGATCCCATCGCCGATCGGATCATCGAGACTCTGAAGATGGCGCGTCAGGTGGGCGGGACCGAGCTCACCGGCGTGCTGCGTTCATTGTCGTCGTCCGTGCGCGCTGACGCCGCGCTGCGCGGCGAGGTCGAAGCTCGGCAGTCCTGGATCCGCGGTGCGGCGGTCCTCGGCGTGATCGCACCGTGGGTCATCCTCGGGCTCCTGGCCCTGCGACCGGAGGGCGCGCAGGCGTACACGAGCCCAGAGGGAGTGCTCGTGATCTGCGCCGGTGCGGCCGTGTCGGTCGTGGCATTCCGCATCATGGTGCGCATCGGCCGTCTTCCCGAGCCCAGACGGTGGTTCGCATGAGCGGTGTCACGGATGCCGCCATGGCGCTCCTCCTCGGTGGGCTGCTTGCGGCGGGGATGCTGTGCGTCCTCGCCGCCGCCCCGCGCTGGGGTGCCGCGTCCCTGACGGTCCGCATCGCTCCCTACGTGCGGGATGCCGTCGACGATGCAGCGCTGCCGACCGGCATCCTTCCTCGAGCGGGAGTCCTTCCCCTCCACGGCGGAAACGGCTGGGAACGCCTCAAGCGCATGTTCGCGCGCGGCCTCGGCGGCAGTGACGCACTGGCGCTCCGCCTCGCACAGGCGGGCATCGATGACACGCCCGCGTCCTTCCGCGCCCGACAACTCGGGTGGGCGGTCACCGGATTCGGCGCCGGATGCGTGCTCGTCGTGATCCTCGCGCTGACCGGACGGATGACGCCGCCCGCCGCAGTGCTGCCGGTGCTGGTCGGTGCCGTGGGAGCGGTGGCCGTCGATCTGATGCTCACCGCCAGAGTCAAGGCGCGGCTGTCGCGGCTCAGCGACGAGCTGCCGACCACGTTGGAGTTCCTCGCGCTCTGCCTGTCGGCGGGCGAGGGGTTCCTGGACGCGTTGCGCCGCGTCGCCTCGATAGGTTCGGGCGAGCTCACCCACGAGCTTCGACAGGTCGTGCTCGCCGTCGGCACGGGGTCGCCGCTGGCGGATGCCCTCTCTGAGATGTCCGCACGGCTGCGGCTGCCTGGGTTGTCGCGAGCGGTCGATCAGGTGATCGCAGCGCTCGAGCACGGGGCACCGCTGGCCGGCGTGCTGCATTCGCAGGCGGCGGATGCCCGGGAGGACGCCAAGCGGGTGCTCATCGAACAGGCCGGCCGGCGCGAGATCTACATGATGCTGCCACTGGTGTTCCTGATCCTCCCGCTGAGCGTGCTGTTCGCAGTTTTCCCCGGACTGTTCATTCTGCGACTCGGACTCGGCTGAGACGACGACCTGAACCACCCATCCACGAGAGGACAGATGATGAGAGCAATCCAAGGCTGGTGGGCAGCGCTCACCGCCGACACCAGGGCGCTCGCCGAAGACGAATCCGGCGACGTGCCCGGCTGGGTTCTGGTGACGTTGATGACGGCCGGGCTGACAGTGCTAACGCCGTGAGGTCTGTGAGGTGTGTTCCCTCGTCACGTCTGGGATGATCCCGAGTGCGAGGGGCGTTACGCGGCGCGTGCGCTAGGGGGTCGCGAGTGCGTTAACGGTCCGAATCAAGCAGACTCTTTGCCCGCATCTTTGAGGTGCTTTTTGAGACGCCCATCGTAGACGGGAATTTCGTCTGCTTCGTCATTGGCCCGATACACGCTCCTGATCTGCTTCGCGACGGCAGAGATGGCGCGTCGGCTACGTGCGTCTGCGATGTCCACTTCAGCGTCGGGGTAATGCAGTTCGGGAATGGCATCGGACAAAGTGACCGCGGCTGCCTCCCAAGTCAACTCGTCCGCGTACTCAAAATCTCCTACCTTTGCGAATGCAACTGCGGTGAGGGCGCACCTGACAGACTCCGTCTCACGCCAATTGCGCGGCCTCTTCAGCGCCGCAAGGTTCTGAACCATGGAGGTTAGCTCTGCATCCTCCACCAAGTTCTGAAATAGCGCATTGGCGATGAGTACGATCCGCCTGTGGTCGGTTCCCCAACTCTGATAGAGCAGGACCAGCGCGCCAATCGCGACGCCAACTGTGGCCCACCAAGAAAACAGCGGGCCACAGGCGATTCCGATGACGAGGATCGGAAGCCAGATGCCTTGTCGGAAGTCTCTTTCAGCACGGAGACGGTCATACTCCTGGTACTGATCGGGGTGGGAATTCCATAGTTGCAGGGCGGTCGCGTCAAACTTGGCGACGACGCGTTCGTGGGGGTAGTGAATCGCCATCATCGAGGGGAGGCCTGCGGCAACGTAGGTCTGCGTGATTGCGTCATTAACTGGCCCAAGGTATTCAGATACGTCGACCCTGCGGCGTACTAATCTGAAGAACGCACGACGAATCTTGCCCTGCGGATACCCGCCACGTTGAGCATCGGTGAACGGTTTTAGCAACCGACGCGCGAGCAGCGTGGAGAGCGGTTGCAGTGCGGCTCCGACTAGATACGACGCGAACGCAAGGCCGCCAACGAGGTACACCTGAGGTATTGCGTTGAGCTGGCTAGCGAGCCATCGAATGCCGGGCGCGTTTTCCAACGTGTCGCCCCACGGTGGGACCACTGCCATGTATGCAGCAATAAGCCACAGCACGCCAACAGCCAATGGAGTTCGGGCCTCCCGTATCCCCGGCATGATCGTCGAAAGTAGATTCATGCATCTCCGTTGCAAATAGGGACGGTCCGTGGCGCCTACATACTACGGTCCGACGGCCCGCGTTCGTGATTCTCAGCGCTCGGCGCTCCAATTAGGCAGGCTGGAGCACGTCGGACTTTAGGACTGCTGGCGGAACAGTTCGGCTGGGGATACGTCGAGTGCGTCGGCCAACTGCACGATCACTTCGAGGGTCGGGTTGCGTCGTCCGCGCTCTATGCCACTCACGTATGTCCGGTCCAGTCCTGCGAGATGCGCGAAGCTCTCCTGGGACATGCCATGTTCCTCTCGGAGTGAACGCACGCGCGCTCCGAAGCGGGCGCGGTGGGTCGAGGAGGGCACTAGTCAACGGTCTCGGTATGCTGACAATGAGTCCACGGACTATGAGTCACATTATTAGGAGGCCGAGCATGGCGAGTAAGCGCGACGAGTACGAGACGAAGACGCTCAATACTGAACGCGAGGCCGAGAAGTACATCCGCAAGGGGTGGGAAGTCGTTTCCAGCACGTCGAGCGGGACATGGCTCACGGGCAAACGTACGAAGGTGATCGTGCGCCGCCCAAACCCAAAGTTCAAGGGTTGATCGACTGCTCGCGTCGGCGGTCGAATTAGGGCGAGGGCAAGTTTTAGGCCCTGATGACATGCCGGGCGTGCTCGCGCAGGATTAGGTGCCAGTGCGCTGAGTGGCAAGCCGTCGCGCCTACGCCCGCGGGAGACCTATGGAGACGGCTCAAGATGAGCCGGTCCCCTCCAATCGAAAGCATCAATCGTCTTCTGCACGACGGCCTGAGCCGCCGCGAGCGAGTTCACGTCAACTTCGACTTCCTCGTAGTGACCCGACTCGGTGGTGGTGCCGAATCGGTTGTTCATCAGGGACGAGTTTATGAGCACGCCGCCGCCAGGCGCTGACACGAGCTGATTGTCTATGGGCTGGAGGTTCAGCGGCTTCTCCCGTCTGCCGAGTCCGCGGGCGCGATCTTCCATATGGTGGGCGCTGTCTCGAATCGCTTTGACCGTGGGGAAAATGCGATTCCAGTCATCGAGGGCTGTAGCGACGCCGGAAGGCGAGTCCGTGCGCTTGGCGAGCACGCCCAGAGACTTGGCGATTGCGTCGAGCGAGTAGAGAAACGTGTGCGCGTGAATGAACGCGAAACGTGAACCGTAACCGCGGGGCCAGATCCCGCGCTCGCTGGCAAGCCTGATCGCGAGTTCGTCGGTCTCGATCGACTCCCGTTCCCAGTCGGAGTGATGCGAACCTGAACCCGATCGAATGAGGTCGGAGGCTTCTTGGCGAATCGCGGCCGCTCGCGCCCACTCATCGTGCGGATTACGTGAAGCCTGCGCATGCTCGAACCACTCCTGTGCAATTGCCGCATCGCCGAGACTTTTCGTCATCTCGTACAGGAGCGATTCGATGTGGCGTGTCGCATCTGGGTCAGCGACCGGGAAGGAGAGCCAGGTACCGGGATACTTCACAAGTGGGACGTACATGCATGCAGTCTCCCACTCGCCCGGAGGTCAGGCCGCGGCGAACAGGGATAGCGTCGCCGCGCGATCTGTCGCTAGGTTCAGGGTCATGACATGCCCTAACCGTGGGTCAGAGGGCACTATCCCCGACGACCGGCTCACGGCGTGTGGGGGGACTTGTCGCACGTGCGGCAAGAGGTTCCCGACGACGTAGCCGAGAAGCGTCTCAAGCCCCGGTGACGAGGAAGGCGACACGATCGCGGAGCGCGTCGATGCCGCCGTGATGAGAGCACGGCATGCCGTCGCCACCGCCCGTACGTGACCACGGACGCACGCCGTCGAGGTCCGGTGGGGACATCGACCGGCGACGGATAGCGCGGTCAGGGTCCACAGCATCCCATAGCGCCGTGTACGTGTCGCCGCCGTTGGACTTCACCGACGCGCACGTGCCGCACAGGTCACCGAACCATGCTTCGGACGCGCGTCGTCCCAGCGCGGTCGAGGTGCCGCACCACTGGCACCATTCGCCGGTCGGGTGCGGCAGGGACCGCGGAGGACGAGCGTCGGCCAGCCAATCGACTGCGCCGCGTCGGCACTCGGCGAGCGCGTCGGGCGGGACCGCGCTCCAGCGTGCGCGGGCGGAGCGTTTCGCGGAGGTGCCTGTCTCCCATACCGGGGAGAACCGGCGAGAGTACGTCACGAGGGCTCCGGGGTCGGCGAGACGATGCACCAGGGCTGCGAGACGTTCCGGAGAGATGTCTGGGTCGGGAAGTCGCTGGCCGAGGGCGTCGAGCGCGTACAGGGCCGCGCATAGACGCCACGATGCGACCGTGCCGAGGGCTCTGATCAGGCCGGGATGATCAGCGAGGATGCGGGCCGTGACGTCGCCGATGTCCTGGCAGTCGTCGCACGTCGGGAGGTCGACGCTCGCTCCGGTCGCCATCGTGTCGGCGCGCTCGCCGCCTGCCGTCGTGATCATCCGAGACAGGACGGGGTAGGCGGTCGTCGCGCCCGTCGTGGGGATGCCGCAGGCGGCGCACGGACTCATGCCGTCGGGTGTCGTTTGGAGGCCGATGGGCGCGAGGTCTGTCGTCGTATTCATTAGTCGCTCTCTTCTGGAGTCATTCGGTAGTCGTTAGGGTGATCGCCACCATGCCGCGCCCAGCGGGGTCGAGAGGGCGCGGACGGGGTTTCGGGTGCCATGGGTGCTTTCGTCGTCTCAGCCAGGCGAGGAGGCGGCAAAGCGGGCCGTGTGCGTGCGACCGTCGTCTGTGCCTCGGCTCTCCGCCGCCGCTCAGTCTCAGCGAGTTCAGCCCGGATCATCTCGTGTTGCCAGGACTCGCCCAGATACCTCATGCCGCCCTCCTCACGCGGTCAGCGCACACGTAGCGGATACCGCGACCGCAGTATCGGCCAGCTTCGGCCCGATGCTCGGCGCACGGGACGAGGAGCGCGCCCGGCACCACGGCAACGCGGGCGAGTGCGGACGTGAGCGCGATGACCGCGGCAGGGTCGACCTCCGGGCGTCGTTCGCGCACGCCTCGGTCGCGGCGCACCGCTGACCGGTACTCGCGTTGCATCACGCGGTCAGCCGTCTCGGGGTCGAGGCTGGCGTAATGGGCTGAGCGGATGCGGTGGGCGTCTATGTCTCGGCCACTCATGGTCGGCTCCATTCGATGTCTCGGGCGTACTCGGTGACGCCGGTTAGCAGGTCGTCAAAGACGGGTAGGACCACGCGCGCGGGGTGGCCGGTCAGAGGATGCACCGCCTCGCGAGCGGTTGTCTCGGCGCGGATCGCCGCCGCATGCCAGACGAGCGGATCGCGGGCGACCGCGGCGAGGCGGAGGCGGTCGCGTGCCGAGGCGGCGAGGGCGCGAACCCTGTCGGATGCCGCCGCCGCCTCAGCGGCACGGATTGACGCGATACGGGCGCGGGCGACGGCTTCCGCCTCAGCCAGGGATCGGCGAATCACCACCAGTCCTCCCGGCGTTCGTGCTCGACAAGCTCGGCGAGGCTGTCGAAGGCGTGTTGATACTCGGCGTCGGTGAGTGGTCTCTGGTCTCGCCTCGGAGTGTCGAGCACGATGTACCGACGCTCTTCGAGGGCGGCGAGAGCGGCGAGAACTTCCTCCACGTCAGCATCACGATGCCGAGGCTGGATGCCGAGGTCGGCGATGAGACGATCCCGGTCGGGACGGTCAGGGCGCGGGATCATCGCAGAACCTCCCGACGCTCGGACGGGCTGAGGAGGTAAGCGCCTCCGGTACGGATCATCGACGCGATACGGGCGGCGCTCTCCGGTGACAGGCCGAGTTCCTGCCGTCCCCGGTATGCGGCGCGTTCGGCGGCGGCGAGCATGACGAGGAGCGATGTTCTCGGCGTGTTGCGGTTGTTCAAGATGCCGTGGTGGTCGAGGTGACGGCGGATCAACTCGGCCCGTGCTTCGGCATGCGAGTACGCGCGGAGAGCGAGCGCGAACCGGTCGAGGCCGGTGTACGGTACCGCATCCACGACGCTCTGAGCAATGTCGGCGGCGAGCGCTTCGACCGTGCGGGGCGAGTACGCGCCGTGGGTCTGCGCCGCAGTGTTCTCGGCGCTGTAGGCCGGGGCGTTTCGGACGGGTGCCGGGTTACTCATGCGAGCCTCCGTTTCGGGTTTCCGTGAGTCAGCCATTCGCCATCGATCAGCGCGAAAAGTGCCGGGCCGGGGTCCGGCGTCGTGCGTTGTCGGCCGGGTGTGGTTGGTCGGTCGAGGACAGGGGAGAGGGCGAGGTGAGCCGTCGTATGTCGGCGTATCGCGCGGTCTCGGTCGTGATGGTTGGCGTGCGTCCAGCACATCGGCGCGTAGCCGTCGAGGTCGGCGACGTAGGTCACGGGGCGACCACTGGAGTTCCTGCCGTCGAGGAGGTCGGCGTCTGCGCAGGGGTAGCACGCCCACACCTCGGAGGAGCGACCGCAGGCGACGCACGCGCGGCCTCGGGCGGTGCCTCGCGCTCGCCGCAGGGCTTGATGCGTTGCGACGTAGGTGCGGGTCATGGTGCGTCCTCGGGGCCGCAGTCGCAGTCGGGCATCGCGGTTACCGTCTCCACGATGTCGGCGACCGCCGCTGCGAATGACGATGGGTGCATCGCGCTCCTGTACGACATCAGGGCCGCGAATACCTCGGTCTCGGCTTCGTACGCGGCGAGACGGGCGGGCGTGTTGGTCCAGTGCTCATCGCTCCAGTGGTCGAGCGGATCGGCGGCGTCACGGTAGCGGTGGCTCATGATGTCCCTCCGACGTAGCGCGACCGGATCGGTTCGGCGGCGATGTCGTCGGCGCGCTTATCGCATCGCACGCACGTGCCGTCGCCGACGACGTGATGATCGCCGAGAGAGCACCATTCGCCGGGCTGAACGGATCGCGGGGCTGAGACGGTCGGCAGGGCGGCGAGCGCTCGCCGAATGTCTCCGCAGGTGCGGCACGGCTCGGATGCGTTGCCGTGGGGATGCGTTGGGCAGGTCAGGGGGAGGGGCGCGCTCGTGCGCGTCTCCTCCTCTGTGTCTCCTCTGTCCTCCTTGGCTGACCGCTGAGCGGTTATCTTTCTGACCGCTGAGCGGTTACCTTTCTGCCGCTGAGCGGTTACCTTTTCGCCGCGGTTGCTGACCGCTGAGCGGTTACCTTTCTCGGCGAGCGTGAGCACGTACCGGGCCGCGCCGGATCGGTTGCCACCCTCGGCGAGTGCGGCGAGTTTCGCCTTGACGATTGCCGCCGTCGCACGCCTGACTGCTGAACGCCCGGCGGTGTCGTCGTCGCATCCAAGTGCGGCGCATCGGTCCGCCATGGTGAGCCGCGCCCACGGTGCCGTGTCATCGTCGCGAGCGCTCAGCGCGAGGCGAACGAGGAGCCGTGTCGGGGCGTGGCCGAGCGCGACGCGGTGGGCCGCGTCGAGGGCGGCGAACACGAGAGAGGCGCCCGTGATCACGCACCGCGGAGTCGGGCCGCGAGCCGGGCGCACTGCTCATCGCTCAGTGCGGGAGCGGTCGAGAGGGCTCGGTCGATGGCGGCGGCGATGTTCGCCGCCGCGAGGTCGCGCCGTCGGTCCGCGATGACCTCAGGCGGTAGCCCGTACTTGACCGCGTTGGCGACACGACTTCTCGCGTGTGCCTGTGACGGCGGCACTGCTGCCGACATGGGCGCGTCCTGTTCCGCGCTCTTGGACCTCTGGAGCGCTCACAGACCACGCCCTGAGGGCTAACCGGGTTCTTATGTGTCCGCGTTGTCGTGCACGGGCCACCTCGTGATGACCTATGACGATCCTACTCCATCGGGGGCGAGGAATATAGCCTCTGATCAGGGATTATCCCTAACCCTGGTTAGGATTCTTCCGCTGGGGTGTCGCGCCACGCGAACGCGATGCGGTCGAGGTCGGGGATCGCCACTCCCTCGGCGTCGAGCGGGCCGCGCCCGCGCCGGTTTGTCTTGCCGATGCTCACGAGGAGGCCGAGGTCTTCGATGACGCGGCGCTTCTCCAGGAGCGGCATCCTTCGCCACCGCGTCGGGATCGACCGTGCGAGCGCCAGGTCAGTCAGCGGACTCTCCCGCCGCATCGACGCTAGACGCTTCTCCAGCGTCTCAATCTTCTCGGCCAATGCCAGGCCACGCTGACGGGCCTCCGCGCGAGGGAGAGCACCATCGGCGACGAGGCTGATCAGGGTTCGGTGACGGTCCCGCAGAGTGTCGAGTTCGGCGACTACGGGCGCGGTGTTCGGCTCGGCGCGAAGCGCTCGCAGGATGCGCTTATCGGCGAGCCGGGCGAGCACCATGCCGTTGATGACGGGCTCCACGTCTGACGCCTGAATCGACACGCACCAGTTGGCCGTGCAGGCGTACACCTGCTTGCCGCGGTCCGGGCGGGCGAGCATCCGGCCACCGCAGACGGCGCACGTGAGCATGCCGCTCAGGAGGTGCTTCGTCGCAGTGCTCCATGCGCCATCGCGGGTGCGACCGTCACGCATCGCGAGGTAGTCGCTCCAGGTGCGCGAGTCGATCAGTGGCTCCCACGTCGGCTCGGCGTCGATGCGCTCGCCGAGGTACGTGACGATGCCCGCGTAGTGCTCATTGCGGAGGAGTTGCTGAACACGGCGCATCGACCAGGCGGTGCGCTCGCCTTCGGCGGCGTTGGTGTCGTGCGTCGGGATGCCGCGGTCGTTCAGGTCGTTCGCGATGGCATAGAGGCTTTCCCCGGCGGTGTACCGGCGGTAGCACTCGCGCACCACATCGGCTTCGTCGGGAACGATCACGATCTGGCCGTCGAGGCGCTGATAGCCGTAGGGGCGGCGGGAGAACTGCCAGTGCCCTTTCTCGGCGCGCTGGCGGTTCGCGGCGTACTGCCGTTCGGCTTTCTGCTCGCCCTCGTACTGCGACCATGCGGCGACGGTGCGGGCGACCGCACGACCGGCGGGCGTCGAGAGGTCCAGCCCGCCCTTCGATGAGGTGACGAAATGCACATCGACGCCGAGGTCGATCACGCGCTCCAGATCGCTTGTGAGGCGGAGGAGGCGGTCTTGGTGCCACGAGATGATCACCTCAGGGTGCGCGTTCAGCATCGCCTCAAACTCGGGGCGGGTCTTGCCGTTCGTCGCCGAGATGTCGTTGTCGGTGTACACGTGGTCGACGTGCAGTCCGAGGCGTGCGGCGAGGGCTCGGCACTCGGGCTCTTGTCGTTCGACGCCCAGCATCTGGCCGGATCGGTCCTGAGAGATGCGGAGGTAGATCACGCACGTCTCGGGGCCGAGGTGGTCGAGGGGACCGGGGGCGCGCCTACGTCGAGTTGCCATGGCCCTACTTTACCCCGTTAGCGTTATGACTGGTCTCGTCGTGCTCATCTGGGCGGTGGCCGGCCCGGCTCTGACCGGACTGTTCGAGCAGGCGATCTCGCGAGTGTCCGGGCTCTGACGTGCGCTGGCGCGAGGCGGCGACGGACGACCGCGGGTCGAGCCCGGTCGAGTTCGTGCTCGTCGGCTCGCTGCTCACCGTCCTCACCCTCGCCGTGCTGCAACTGGGCTTCGCGGTGTACGTGCGCAACGTCGTGCACGATGCGGCCGTGGAGGGAGCGCACTACGCGGCCCTCGCCGACACCGCGCTGGAGGAGGGCGCCGACCGCACACGCATGTCGATCACCAGAGCGGTCGGTGCGGCCTACGCCGAGGACGTCGCCGTCGCGGAGAGCGACCGGCTCGGACACCCGACGGCGGTCGTGACGGTGCGCACCACGTTGCCCATCATCGGTCTGCTCGGCATCCCTTACGCGATGGAGGTGAACGCGGATGCCCCGCTGGAGACTCTGGGCGAAGAATGACGACGGATCAGCGGCGCTGGAGTTCATCACGGTCGGCGTCATCCTGCTCGTCCCGCTCGCATACCTCGTGATCACGCTCGGCGCCGTGCAGGAGAGCCTTCTCGGCGTCGAGGCCGCCGCACGGCACACAGCGCGGGTGATCGGCCAGGCGGATGACGTCGACTCCGCAGCGGCGAACAGCGACGCCGTGCTCGCGAGCGTGCTGGAGGAATACGGGATCGACCAGGGGAGCGTCGACGTGTCGATGACCTGCACCCCGGCCGTCACCGCGTGTCCATCGGCCGGTGCGACGGTCATCGTCACCGTCACCACCCGCGTCTCGCTGCCGTTCGTGCCGCCGATCTTCGGGCTGGACAGGGCGGCGAGCATCCCGCTCGAGGCCGCCGCCGCGCAGAAGGTCTCACGTCTGTGGGGCACGGGATGATGCGCCGTCCCTCTCTCGAGAGGCTCGCGAGAGAGGCGGAGGAGCGGGATGCCGAGGACGGCAGCGTCCTTCCGCTCCTGCTGGGCTACGTCGTGCTCGCGATCGCGGTGATCTTCGTCTGCACCTGCGCGACCGACCTGTACATCGCGCAGAAGCGACTCGATTCCCTCGCTGATGCCGCGGCGCTCGCGGGCGCGGACGGCTTCACCCTCGTGGTCGACGGCGAATCGGTACGGGCAGAGCTGACGGACGCCGGAGTGTACGAGCAGGCGATCGCGATCGTGGGTGCGATGACGACCGATGCGGCTCTCGTGTCGGCATCCGCACCCGACGGTGTGACAGCGCGCGTCACGGTCGCGGCTGCCTGGCATCCGCCGCTGTTCTCGCCGTTCGTTCCCGGCGGTGTGCCGCTGGAAGCGACGGCGACGAGCCGTACGGCGTTGCGCTGAGACGAGCGACCTAGCGATCAGGGCGAGGGCTGAACCGGGGGATCCAGCGGATGAACCCGAGCGCGCCGAGCAGGCCGACGACGCCGATCACGCCTGAAGCCACCGACAGCGACGCGATCGCGGTCACGCCGGACACGATCAGCGGGGCGATCGCTCCGCCGGCGTCGGTGAGCGTCCGCCATGAGCCGAGGAACGCCGCCGGCTCCTGCTTCGGCGCGGTGTCGGCACCGAGAGTCAGCAGGATGCCGCTCGAGAGGCCGTTGCCGACGCCGAGCACCGCCGCCAGCATCCCGAACCACAGCACCGCGGCGTCCCCGTCGTGCGTGAAGGAGAGTGCGAGGAACCCGATCCCCATCAGCACCATGGCCGGCATCGCCGCCCACAGCCGGCCGAATCGGTCCATCACCTGGCCGCTGGCGTAGAACAGGGCGAAGTCGATGGCACCCGAGACGCCGACGACCAGGGCGATGGTCTGCGCGTCCAGCCCCAGCGAGACGCCCCACAACGGCAGCACGACCTGCCGTGCCGATCGCACTCCCGACAGGCACGCGGCCGCGAGTCCGAGCTTCCCGAGCACGCTCCTGTGCTGCCACATCGTGCGGAATATCCCCACGCGCTCGACGGTCGGGATGGACCCCGTCACCACCTCACCGGAGTCTTCGGCGAAGGCGGAGCTCAGCGCGACCGGCGGTGTGGTCTGATCCGGATCGGGCCCGAACAGCACCAGCACCACCATGACGACCAGGCACGCGAGGAAGAACCAGATCGCAGCATGCTCGTCGCCGAAGACCTGCAGCAGGACGGCCGTCACGAACGGCCCCACGAACACACCCAGCCGGAAACTGCCACCCAGCAACGACAGCGCACGGGCGCGGAACGCCACCGGCACGCGCGTCGTCATGAAGGCGTGCCTGGCGAGGCCGAAGGCGGCCGCGCAGAACCCGAGCAGGAAGACGGATGCCGCGAACGCGACCAGCACGGGGGCGAAAACCATCCCCGCGACCGCGCCGATCGAGATGACCCCGGCGATCACCATCGTGAAGCGCTCGCCGATGCGCGCAACCGCCCACCCGGCCGGAAGATTTCCGCACAGCTGCCCGATCACGAGGGCGGAGGCGACCAGTGCGGCGGAGGCGACATCGGCGCCCATGTTCGCCGCGATCACCGGGATCAGCGGGATGACGGCGCCCTCGCCGAGGGCGAACAGGATCGTCGGCAGGTACACCATCGGCCCGAACTCTCTCAGGACCGACGACGCGCTGCTCACACGACCACGCTACTCCGCGCTCAGCACACCTCTCTGCGGTGCGCGGGCTCGGCAGGCGTCGCCAGGTCGCGGTCGCGCAGGATCGTCGACGGCGGCGTGTCCGCATCGGCGCACACCTCCGTGAACGGGCGGGGCAGATTATCGGTGTACTCGATGTTCAGCACGCCCGTCCCGTAGGTCTCGATGTACGCGGAGCACTCGTCGTACGCAGCGCACTCCTCGCTGACGGCGAAGTCGAAGTGCGCTTCCTCGCGGAGCACGGCGGCGAACTCGGCGGCGTTCTTCTGGCCGGCGCTGAGGCCGGCGGAATGCGCGACGGTCACCAGTCTCGCCGCCACTTCGACGCCGTCGTCGACAGTGATCCGTCCGCCGGCCCTGGTGAAGGAATCGAGGTTGTCGAACTCGACCGCGTCGAATCCGTCCGCCGCGCATCCCCGGATCCAATCGCCGACGGTGGCGACGACGATCTCGTGCCCCGCGGGGGAAGAGATGTCCAGCAGCGCTTCGTCCGGCCAGTCCGGGTCGCGCACGGGCAGTCCGGAGTCGTCGACGAGCACCGCATCCGACGGCCAGTCGTCGAGCTCGCCCGGCTGCGTCTGAAAGGCGTTGATGTAGCAGATGGAGTACAGGCCGCTCTCCGGCGCATCAGTGCGATCGCGCACGACGACCGTGACATCGTCGGCCGGCGGATATCCTCCGCCGAGCTGGTAATCGAACACCGCATCGTCGGGCAGAACCGCGAGGTCGATCGGGTCTGCGGCGGGCCCTGACGCCGTGCACGCGGTGAGGGCGAGCATGCTCGCCGCGGCGGCCGCGACGGCGAAGGATCGTCTCACGCGGATACGCACACCTCAGACTAACCGCGGCAGGATAGGCTGGGGTGTCATGCTCGAACTAGATCTCTCCGCCGAAATCCAGGCGCTCAGGCACACCTTCGGCGATATCAGCGAGGTCGTCGATGTTTCCCGACTTCGCGAGGACATCGCCCGGCTCAGTGAGGAAGCGGGCGCACCCGACCTCTGGGACGACACCGAGCGCGCTCAGAAGGTCACCAGCGCCCTCAGCCACCGCCAGTCCGAACTCGCCCGCATCACCGGCATCGCGCAGCGCCTCGACGATCTCGAGGTGCTCGTGGAACTCGCCAACGAGATGGGCGATGAGGAATCGGGCCAGGAGGCACGGGGCGAACTCGCCGCGCTGACCGACGTCATCAACCAGCTCGAGGTGCAGACGCTGCTCGACGGCGAGTACGACGACCGCTCGGCGATCATCACGATCCGCTCGGGTGCGGGTGGCGACGACGCCACCGACTTCGCCGAGATGCTCATGCGCATGTACCTGCGCTGGGCTGAGAAGCACAAGTACCCGACCAAGGTCATGGACACCTCCTACGCGGAGGGCGCGGGCATCAAGTCCGCGACCTTCGAGATCGACGCTCCGTACGCGTTCGGCACGCTGTCCGTCGAAGCCGGTACGCACCGCCTCGCGCGCATCAGCCCGTTCGGCTCCGCCGACAAGCGTCAGACGAGCTTCGCCGCTGTCGAGGTCATCCCCCTCATGGAGGAGGCCACCGAGGTCGAGATCCCCGAGGGCGACATCCGCGTCGACGTCTTCCGCTCCTCCGGCCCTGGTGGGCAGTCGGTCAACACGACAGACTCGGCAGTGCGCCTGACTCACCTCCCCACCGGAATCGTCGTCTCGATGCAGAACGAGAAGTCGCAGATCCAGAACAGGGCCGCCGCCATGCGCGTGCTGCAGACCCGCCTGCTGCTGCTGCAGAAGGAGAAGGAAGCGGCGACGAAGAAGGAGCTCGCCGGCAACATCACGGCGAGCTGGGGCGATCAGATGCGCTCGTACTTCCTCTACGGTCAGCAGCTGGTGAAAGACCTGCGCACCGGCCAGGAATCCGGCAACCCCGCCGCCGTGTTCGACGGCGATCTGGACGACTTCATCTCGGCAGGCATCCGCTGGCGCAAGCGCAGGGATGACGACTGAGCTCTCTCCGTCTCGCAGGGGTGTCGCGCGCGTCGAGCGACAGGCGCGCGCTTAGGCTCATAACGCCATGATTCGGTTCGAGAACGTCACCAAGCGCTACCGCGGGACGAAGCGACCGGCCCTCGCGGGGGTCGACTTCGAAGTCCAACGGGGCGAATTCGTCTTCCTCGTCGGAGCCTCCGGGTCGGGGAAGTCCACCTGCCTTCAGCTCATCCTCCGCGAGGAGGTGCCGTCCGCCGGACGTGTCGCGGTGCTCGGGCGAGACCTGCGCTCGCTCGCGAACCGCAAGGTGCCGTACTTCCGCCGTCACATCGGCTCGGTGTTCCAGGACTTCCGTCTGCTCTCCACCAAGACCGTGTTCCAGAACGTGGCCTTCACTCTTCAGGTGACCGGCTCTTCGCGAGGGTTCGTCCAGCAGGCAGTGCCGGAGGCGCTGGCACTGGTCGGGCTCGAAGGCAAGGAGAAGCGGATGCCGCATGAGCTCTCCGGCGGAGAGCAGCAGCGCGTCGCGATCGCCCGCGCGCTCGTCAACCGCCCTCAGGTGCTGCTCGCGGACGAGCCGACCGGAAACCTCGACCCTGCGACCTCGGTCGACATCATGCAGTTGCTCGCGCGCATCAACGCGGGCGGCACGACGGTGCTGATGGCCACCCACGAAGCCGCGTTCGTCGACCAGATGCAGCGCCGCGTGATCGAGCTGCGCGACGGCGAGATGGTGCGCGACGAGGTGCACGGCGGCTACGGCGACCGCTCGATGATCCCGCAGCTCGTCCCTGAGCAGGAGCGCGGCGCCGCTGCGACCGCTGCCCTCACCGCCGTGCAGGAGGTGCAGCGTCAGACCGAGTCGCTCGAGCCCCTCACCGCCGAGATGATCTCGCAGATGAAGGCAGCGCGCAGCGCTGACGCTCCCGCGGCGCCGGTCGCAGATGCGCCGGCATCCGCGCAGGCTCCGGCGGCCGAGCAGGCTCCGACGAACGTCGGCCCTGGCACGCATCCGATCGTGCTGCCGGACGTCGACGTCGCCGAGCTCGGTGTCGCCGATCGCCTCGGTCTCTCCGACGGCAAGGACGACGAGGAAGTGGGGCCGACATCGTGAGGGTGGGTCTGATCCTCACCGAGGCCCTCGGGGGCCTTCGGCGCAACATCTCGATGGTGATCTCCGTCGTGCTGGTGACGTTCGTGTCGCTGACGTTCGTGGGCGCGGCGATCCTCATGCAGGGCCAGATCAGCACCATGCGCGACTACTGGACCGAGCGCGCGCAGGTGTCGGTCTCGATGTGCTCGACGGTCTCGACCGGTGAGAGCTGCATCGACGGCGCCGCCACACCCGAGCAGGTCGATCAGGTGCGCGCCGAGCTCGAAGCGGATCCGCTCGCGTCACTGATCGGTGACCTACGGTTCGAGACCAAGGCGGAGGCCTACGCCAACATCACCGAACTGCTGGGCGAGGAACAGGCCAGCGTGCTCACCGAGGAGCAGATGTCGGAGACGTTCTACGTCACCCTCAGGGACCCAGGCCAGTCGCAGGTGATCGTCGAGGCGTTCGCCGGCATCAGCGGCGTGGAGGAGGTGCGCGATCAGCTGCAGTACCTCGATCCGCTCTTCTCCGCGCTCACCGTCGCGACCTACATCGCGGTCGGCATCGCCGTGCTCATGCTCATCGCCGCGATCCTGCTGATCGCCACCACGATCCGACTGTCCGCGTACGCCAGACGCAAGGAGATCGGCATCATGCGCCTGGTGGGCGCCTCGAACCGGTTCATCCAGACGCCGTTCGTGCTCGAGGGCGTGTTCGCGGCCTTCATCGGCTCCGTGCTCGCCAGCGGGGCCGTCATCGCCGGCGTGCATTTCGGCGTCAACGGCTATCTGAAGGGCAGGGTGCCGTTCATCACCACCTGGGTGACGATGCAGGATGCTGCGTTCGTCGTGCCGGTGCTCATCGGCATAGGCGTGATCCTGGCGGCGTTGTCGGCAGGGTTCGCGATCCGCCGGTGGCTGCGCACGTAGCATCCGGCCGTGCGTCCCGGCAGCGGCCTTCGCCGTTGTAGACTGATGGGCTGTCGTGCGTTCGGCGCGGCACGGATCAGGAGAGCATCATGCCCAGGGAACGCGGGGAGAAGGTCGTCGCGCCCAATCGTCGCGCACGTCACGACTACAACATCGAGAAGTCGTACGAGGCGGGGATGGTGCTCACCGGCACCGAAGTGAAGTCATTGCGGCAGGGCCGCGCGAACCTCAGCGACGGGTACGCGTTCGTCAAGGGCAACGAGGTGTTCCTCGACTCCGTGCACATCCCGGAGTACTCGCAGGGGCACTGGACGAACCACTCGTCCAAGCGCATCCGCAAGCTGCTGCTGCACCGCGAGGAGATCGAGAAGCTGCAGCACGCGGTGTCCGCCGGCGGCTACACGCTCATCCCGCTCAAGCTCTACTTCTCCGACGGCAGGGCGAAGGTCGAGATCGCGCTCGCGAAGGGCAAGCGCGAGTTCGACAAGCGTCAGACGCTGCGCGAACGCCAGGACACCCGCGAGGCCCAGCGCGCCATGCGCATGCGCAACCGCGTGGGCGAGTAGCCGACCTACAGCTCCGGTTCGAAGCCGAACACCTCGCCGAGGAAGCGCAGTTCACGCTCCAGGGCGTCGATGATCGTCTCTGCACGACGGAAGCCGTGCCCCTCACCGGGGTACACGACGAACTCGTGCGGGATGCCGCGCGCCGCAAGGGCGTCGCGGATCGACTCCGACTGCGACGGCGGCACGACCCGGTCGTCAGCGCCCTGCAGCAGCAGCACCGGTACGTCGATCCGCTCCGCGTGCGTGAGCGGGGAGCGATCGATGTAGACCTGTTCGGCCGCGGGCAACGGACCCACGAGGCCGTCCAGGTAGTACTTCTCGAAGTCGTGCGTGTCTTCCGCGAGCGCACGTAGATCCGTCACGCCGTAGCGGCTGATGCCCGCCGAGAACACCCCTCCGCGCACAAGTGACGCGAGCACCGTCCACCCACCCGCCGACCCGCCGCGGATCGCGATGCGGCTCGGGCCCGCACGACCGGAATCGGCCAGTCCGTGTGCGGCGGCCAGCACGTCGTCCACGTCGGCGACGCCCCACTGGCCGTCCAGTCGCTCGCGGTACGCGCGGCCGTACCCGGTGGACCCGCCGTAGTTCACATCGAGCACGCCGATCCCGCGGGTCGTGTAGAACGCGATGGCGGCGGATGCCGCGCCCGCGACGTGCGCGGTCGGTCCACCGTGCACGAGGACGATGTACGGCGGGAGCTCGCTCTCGTCCGCGGTGGCGTCGGGGTTGGAGGGTGCGTAGTCGAACGCGTGGACGGGCCCGTTCGCACGGTCGAATGTGATGCGGGTCGCCGGGGGCATCCAGTCCTCGTCGACCGGTCGTCCGCCGCGCACCCGTTCGACCGCGCCGGAGTCGACGTCGACGCACCACAGGCCCGCGCTCACACCGGCGCCGCCGCCGGAGAGGAGCACGCGCGAGCCGGACGCGTCATCGACACTCACATGGGCCGTGGCCGGCACCTCGATGCGATCCTCCGACCCGTCGTGCCCGATGAGCACGACCTCGTCCGAGCCGTTCGTGCGCACGGCGACGATGCGGCCGTCGGCCAGCAACTGGTACCAGCGGTTCCCGAGCACCCAGAGGCCGTAGCCGGTGTCGGCGTCCGCCGGCGCGATCGGCTCCGGAGTGCCCGCGTCGAGCCCGTCCATCCGCAGACGGTGGAGATTCCATCGGCCGGTCGGGTCGTCCGCGTACACGAGCTCGGTGTCGCTGATCCACTCCGGCTGGAGAGCCGCCTGAGCGCGGGTGTCGGCGCGAGCGTCACCGCCGACCGCCGCGATGCGGAGCATGGCTTCCTGCCATGGCATCCGCCTGCCGCTCCACTCGACCCATGCGATCCGGGTGCCGTCGGGCGAGAGCGCGGGGTGCGCGAAGAACGCGTCGCCCTGGACGAACACGCCGATCGCCGCAGCGTCCGCGGCGGCGGATCCGTCCGTCGGGATCTCGATGATCGCCCGTCGGTGAGGCTCCGCAGCGAGATCCTCACGCACCGCCAGCAGACGCCCGTGCTGCAGACGCAGCCCGCCATGGTTCGGGCCGGTGCCGTCCGCGCCGGTCGGTGTCAGCGGTTCCGGCGTCCCGCCACGCGGCATCCGGTACACGCGCTGATCACCGGCATCGACGAAGAACAGCGTGCCGTCCGCATCCGCCGTCCATGCCCCACCGCCGTACTCGTGCACGCGCGATCGGGCACTCCACGGCTCGGGGAGGAGCACCGCGCCGTTCGAGCTGCGCACCGTGACGCGGCCGCCCTCGGCCGGCACCGACTCGCCCCACCAGATCTCATCGCCGACGAACCTGGCGCCGTCGATGCGCGGCGCGGATGATGCGATGTCGGCGGCGTGGAAGGGGGAAGACCAGGTTCCGTACGGCTGCATGCCTCGAGCCTATTCGCCGTCCGCCTGACACGCGGCGTCACGCTGGATGCGCGCTCGGCGACGGCGAGCGGAAGACCCGTTGATGCGGTCAGACCGCGCGCAGCACCGCGACGACTTTGCCCAGCACCACGGCGTCGTCGCCGAGGATGGGCTCGAACGAGGAGTTGCGGGGGAGCAGCCAGGTGTGGCCATCGCGCTGGCGGAACGTCTTCACCGTCGCCTCGCCTTCGAGCATGGCCGCGACGATCTCGCCGTTCTCCGCCGTGTTCTGCGTGCGCACGACGACCCAGTCGCCGTCGCAGATGGCGGCGTCGATCATCGACTCACCGGAGACCTTGAGCATGAACAGATCGCCTTTGCCGACGAGCTGGCGGGGCAGCGGGAAGATCTCTTCGACCTGCTGCTCGGCGGTGATCGGGATGCCGGCCGCGATCTGACCGACCAGCGGCACCATCGCCGCGTCGCCGACGGGTGTGGCGGAGTCTGCCGGATTCTCGCCGCTCGTGCCCGGCAGGTCGATGAGCACTTCCATGGCACGCGTCTTGCCAGGGTCGCGTCGCAGGTAGCCGCTCAGCTCGAGCTGCCCGAGCTGGTGGGTGACGCTGGAGAGCGACTTCAGCCCGACGGCGTCGCCGATCTCTCGCATGCTCGGCGGATAACCGTGCCTCGCGATCGAGGTCTGGATGACCTCGAGGATCGCCAGCTGCTTCGCGCTGAGGTTCTTGCGCCGACGGGTGCGCGGAGCCTCAGGGCCGGGGACGGAGATGTCGCTCATGGGTGCTCCTTCGTGCGCTTTCACGGTGCTGGCGTTCGTGTCCACCGGCGTTCATCTTCGAATGTCGGTGGCCCGTGGTGTGGTGTTCGTATCGAAACCGTATCCGAGAATCGCACTGAAACGGAAGATCTGTTCGAGCGTGTCGGTGAATTCGCTGGATGGGTTTCGAATAAGTCTTGACAGATGTTCGAATTCGAAGATACATTCGGTACGTAGCTTCGCATTCCTCGCTCCCGGCCGAGCGGCGAATGCGAACGCTACGCCAAAGGACGCAAGTCCCGAGGCAGCCAAGAGGCAGAGGAGAAATCACATGAGCACCATCAGCATCAGCGCCCCCGCAGCTCTTCCCGTTCGTGCCGCTTCCAGCGCACCGACGCGACTCCGGCTGACGGCGCGCGGGCGTCGACTTCTGCTCGCTCTTGCAGCTCTCCCTCTGGCGGCCGGCATCGGGTTCGCCGCGATCAGCGGCGGTTCGGCGCTCGCTTCGGGCGACGCCGCTGACGCGACCGTCTTCGACACTGTGACCGTCATGCCGGGCGACACGCTCTGGGCGATCGCCGAAGATGTCGCCCCCGCCGAAGACCCTCGCACGGTCATCAGTGAGATCCAGAAGCTCAACGCTCTGAACGGTGGGTCCCTGCAGGTCGGACAGCAGCTCGCGATCCCGGCGGAGTACGCCGGCTGATCTCACCGTTAACATGGGGAGGGTGACTGTTTCACTCAGCGACTTACCCCTCCGCGACGATCTTCGCGGTCTCACCCCCTACGGCGCACCGCAGGCCCCGCTGGCCGTCGCGCTGAACGTGAACGAGAACACCCATCCCGTGCCGGATGAAGTCGCGAGCGACATCCTCGACGACATCGCCGTCGCACTGCGCGACGTGAACCGCTACCCGGATCGGGAGTTCACGGCCCTGCGCGAAGGATTCGCCGAATACCTCGGACACGGCCTCGACGCGTCGCAGATCTGGGCGGGCAACGGTTCGAACGAGGTGCTGCAGCACATCCTTCAGGCTTTCGCAGGGCCGGGGCGCACGGTCTTCGGCTTCGCACCGACGTACTCGATGTACCCCCTGCTCACCCAGGGCACGGGTGGGCGCTGGGTCGCGGGGGAGCGTCAGCCCGATTACACGATCACCGTGGAGGACGCGGTGGCTCAAGTCATCGACGCAGATCCCGACGTGATCATGCTGTGCACGCCGAACAACCCCACGGGCACCCCGCTCGGCCTTGACGTGATCGAGGCCGTCTACGAGGCGTCCAGCGGGGTCGTCGTGGTGGATGAGGCGTATCAGGAGTTCGCGCCCCGAGAGTCGGCATCCGCTCTCACGCTTCTCGAAGGTCGCCCCCGTCTCGCCGTCTCGCGCACGATGAGCAAGGCGTTCGCGTTCGCCGGCGCACGGGTCGGGTATCTCGCCGCCGACCCGGCGTTCATCGACGCTCTCCGGCTCGTCCGGCTTCCGTACCACCTCAGCGCCCTCACCCAGGCGGCCGCCGTGGCTGCGCTGCGCAATGCGCCGACGATGCTCGGCATGGTCGACGAGATCGTCGAGCAGCGCGACCGGATCACCGCGACCCTGGAAGCGCTCGGCTATGAGCCCCACGAGTCATGGTCGAACTTCGTGCTGTTCGGGGGAGTGGCAGATCCGCAGGCGACGTTCCAGGCACTCTACGAACGCGGCGTGCTGGTGCGCGACGTGGGCATCGCGAACCACCTGCGGGTCACCGCCGGCACCGAGGCCGAGACGACGGCGTTCCTGGACGCGCTGGCCTCGATAGGATCGGCGTCATGAGCGTTTCCCGCACCGCGACCCGCACCCGCAGCACGTCCGAGTCGACCGTCGAGCTCGAGCTCAACCTCGACGGCACAGGGCAGAGTCACATCGACACGTCTGTGCCGTTCTTCGACCACATGCTCACGGCGTTCGCGAAGCACTCGCTCACCGACCTGACCGTGCGCGCGTCGGGCGACACGGACATCGACGCTCACCACACGGTGGAAGACATCTCGATCGTGCTCGGCCAGGCGATCCGCGAGGCACTGGGCGACAAATCCGGCATCTCCCGATATGGCGACGCACTCGTGCCGCTCGACGAGGCTCTCGCGCAGGCGGTCGTCGACATCAGCGGCCGTCCCTACCTCGTCCACTCCGGCGAGCCTGCAGGATTCGAGCACCACCTCATCGGCGGCCACTTCACCGGCTCCCTCGTGCGGCACGTCTTCGAGGCGATCACGTTCGGTGCGGGGCTGACCGTGCACGTGCGAGTACTGGGCGGCCGAGACCCGCACCACATCGCCGAGGCAGAGTTCAAGGCGTTCGCACGCGCATTCCGCCAGGCCAAGGCGCTCGACCCTCAGGTGGTCGGCATCCCCTCCACCAAGGGCGCACTGTGACACGCAGACCCACCGTCGCGGTCTACGACTACGGATCAGGCAACGTCCACTCCGCGGTCAAGGCGCTGATCGCGGCGGGAGCCGATGCGACGCTCACGGGTGATCGCAAGGCCGCGCTGGAGGCCGATGGACTGTTCGTGCCCGGCGTCGGCGCGTTCGCTGCGGTGCGCGAGGCGCTGCACGCCAAGGGCGGCGACGAGATCATCGAGCGCAGACTCGCCGGTGGCCGGCCGGTGCTCGGAGTGTGCGTCGGCATGCAGGTGCTCTTCTCGCACGGTGTGGAACGCGGGCAGGACGTCGAAGGCCTCGGCGAATGGCCGGGAACCGTGACGCAACTGGACGCGCCCGTTCTGCCGCACATGGGATGGAACACCGTCACGCCAGACGAGGGCAGCGTACTGTTCCGCGGTATCGAGGACGAGCGGTTCTACTTCGTGCACTCCTATGCCGCGCAGAGCTGGGAGCTCGACGTGATCCCCCCGTTCCCGCAGCCCGCGCTCACATGGACGACGTACGGCACGCCGTTCCTCGCCGCGGTCGAGAACGGCCCGCTCTCAGCGACGCAGTTCCACCCTGAGAAGTCGGGAGACGCCGGCATCCAGTTGCTGCGCAACTGGGTTCAGAGTCTCTGAAGAGCCGCTCCGACGAAGAGCCGCGCCGGTGACGCACAGGTCACCGGATACCGTAGGTCTCCCGCACGACGGGCAGCCACTGCATGTTCAGTGCGGTCTTCGTCCGCGTGCGCAGGGACGGAAACGTCTTCGTGAGCGGCGCGCCGACGGCGAGACGCGCGTCGAAGGGGATGGACACGCGGCCGGCGACGGCCGGGGATCTCCCGAACGCCGAGCAGAGCACCGGGAGGGTGCGTTCGAGACCGGGGGCGCCGAAGCGCTGCGCCACGTCCGAGAGACTGCTCTCGAGCGCGGCGACGCCCTGGGGAGTGGATGCGCCCACCAGGACCAGGCGGCCCTGCTCGATCGCCGCCGCGGCTTTTCCGGCCTGATATCGTCCGCCGTCGACCAGCTCGTGCCCGCTCCCGCGCACCGGCGACGAGAGGGTGCCGAGGCGGAGGTCGAACGACTGCGCATCCTCCGCGACGACGGTCGGGATCCGCGAGCCCTGCTCGACCAGAAGCAGCACGCTCAGAGCAGCGAGGGTCGTCGTGCCGGTTCCTCCACTCGTGCCGAGGAACGTCAACGAGGTCATGGTCTCGCCTCCGCACTGTCGGGCAGATGCGCGACCTGCACGACGAACGGGCTCTCTCCGCGCCGTGCATAGCGTCCGCGCCCCGGCGGGAATCTCTCCGCGTACAGACGGGGCATGATCTGCCCTTCGCTCCGATCGCCGGACAGGATCAGCAGCGCTGCCCCGGTGTCGCGGATGCCCTGCAGGAAGGCGCCGTACATCGCACGCACCGACCCGGCGACGGGACGCGCGAGCACGATGTGGAACTTGCTGTCGCGCGCGGTGGGCAGATGCGGCGCCAGCGCCGACAGGTGCTCCATGCCGCCCGCGCTGATGATGTCGTGGTCGTCGACGAGCAGCACCACTCGGGGAACGCTCCTGAGTTCTTTCGCGGACATCTGCGGTCTGCGGGCGAGCTCCGTCGCGATCGACGACGCCAGGCCTGACGCCTGCGTCGCCGTCCTGGCGTGTGCGGCGAGGTATTCGTCGGGGATGACCTCTGCGACGTGGCCGCGGGAATCCACCACGGCGATAGCGAGCTCCTCCGGCGTGAATCTCTCGATGAGACCTGCGGCGATCATGCGCAGCGTCGCCGACTTCCCGCTGCGCGCATCGCCGAGCACGAGCAGATGCTGATCCGCCTGCTGGAACTCCCAGAACGCGCTGGCCATCGTGTCCTGGCGCAGGCCGAACGGCACGGCATCCGGTTCGTCGACAGCCTCCGGCAGCTGTTCCGGATCCAATTCCTGCGGGAGCAACCGGATGGGGGCGGCAGACGGGCCGGCCCACGACGCCGCCACCCGCCGTCCGAGTTCCTCGATCTGGTCACCCAGTTCCTCGTCGCTGCTCGTCTCGAGAACGGGCAGCGCGATATGGCCCAGGAGTCCGCTGTCGGCGAGGGCCCGCCCCGGCGTCGACGTGCTGATCGTCTTGGCGAGAGAGCGGTCGATCGTCGATTCGGTCGGGTCGTTCAGTCGCAGTTCGATCTTCGTCCCGAACAGCGACTGGTGGGCGATGCGCAACTCGCTCCACCGGGAGAGTCCGAGCACGATGTGCACGCCGTAGTTAGACGCACGCAGCATCACAGCGGTGAACGCCGCATCGAGATCGTCGAACTCCTGTCTGAGGGCGCCGTATCCGTTGACGAGCACGACCACGTCTGCGGACGACAGCTGCGGCACTTGTCCGGCGGCGTGCCGTGCACGCAACTGCGAGACCGAATCGATGCCGGAGTCCTTGAACACGCGCTCACGCGTGGCGAGCATCGACTCGAGTTCTTCGATCAGCCGGCGCACTCGTGCGGGATCCGATCGAGTGGCGACGCCGCCGACATGCGGGAACGGCTCGAGTCGGCGAAGCCCCCCGCCGGCAAGATCCATCCCGTACACCGCGACTTCGGCCGGGGTGCGACCGAGCGCGAGGGACACGGCTATGGTCCGAAGCAGCGTGGTGCGCCCTGACTGGGGGCTTCCGACGATGGCGAGATGGCCGCCGCCGCGCGTGAGATCGAGCATCCACGGCTGCTGATTCTGGTGCGCCGGATCGTCGATCAGCCCGATCGGCGTCTCCAGGGCGACCGTCCGCTCCCGCTCTCCCAGGATCTGCCCGAGTGCGAGGGTCTCCGGCAGCGGAGGCAACCACGCCGACGAGACGGTGCGATCGTCGGCGCGAAGTCGCAGAACGGCCTCGTCCACGAGCAGCTGCCCGACCTCTGGCGTCGTGAACGCCGGACTCGCCGATGGCCCGTCATCGTCGTCGTCCCGGCTGATGCCGTTGTACGTCGGCACGCGGAAGACGCGTGTGAGCTCGCCCTCGCTGGGTGCAGGCGCGGCCCGGACCGGCACCGGACCGGACACATATCCGGCGCGAAATCGCTGATACAGCGACGTGTCGACCTTGAGGATGCCGTAGCCGGGCAATGCCGGAAGTCGATAGGCGTCCGTCGTCCCGAGCACGACCTGCGACTCGCTCTCGCTGAATGTCCGCAACCCGAGACGGTAGGACAGATACGTGTCGAGTCCGCGCAGCTTGCCTGCCTCGATGCGCTGGCTGGAAAGGAGCAGATGAATGCCGATGGACCGGCCGATCCGGCCGATCTGCAGGAACAGGTCGATGAACTCCGGCTCGGCGGTGAGCAGTTCGCCGAACTCGTCGATCACCATGAACAGATGAGGCATCGGCGGCAGATCGGGCCGAGTCTTGCGGAGCTCACGGTAATGCGTGATGGAGGGCGACGCATCAGCATCCTTGAGCAGCTGCTGTCGCCTGACCACCTCGCCCTGGAGTGAGGCGCGTGCGCGAGTGGTGAGCTGAGGGTCGTCGGCGAGGTTGTCGATGAGTCCGGCGATGTGCGGCAGCTTCTGGAAAGGCGAGAACGCCGCGCCGCCCTTGTAGTCCACGAGGATGAAGCTCAGGTCCTCAGGCGGATGCGCCAGGGCGAGGGCGAGCAACAGGGTGCGCAGCATCTCGGACTTGCCCGAACCTGTGGCGCCGACGCAGATGCCGTGTGGGCCCATGCCCTCCTGCGCGCTCTCCTTCAGATCGAGGAAGACGGGGCGGTCATTGTCGTCGAGCGCGAACGGCACGCGCAGGAAGGCGCTGGGCGAGCGGGGAGTCCACAGCTCATCCGGGTCTATCGCGGACGCATCCGTGATCCCGAGAAGCTGGGTGATGTCGAAGGCCTCGGTCGTGCCGCTCTGCGGCCGAGACGCGTGCACCGTGCGGAACGCGGCCATCGAGCGAGCCAGCGTCGTCACCGTCCCGTCGTGTGTCCGATCCGGCGTGAAGGCGACATGCGCGGGAGCGGCCGAAGACGCCTGTGAGGTGATCACCGCACCGTCGTCGTCGACGGTGACGCGGATGTCGACGTCGTCCGGCTCATCCAGACGGTCTGCGAGCAGATGGACGACGGTGATGTTGAGGTCACGAATGCGCAGGTGCGGATCCGGGCTGTTCAGACGCGACGCGGCCCGCCCGTGGTCATCGAGGAAGACGACGAGGCGTCCGTGCGGATTCTCGCCTCGGCCGTGGCGCTGCACGCCTGCGGCGGAACCGGCACGCTTGCCGAGGTCGCCCGCGAGGACATCAGCGAGGGAACGGATGTCGGGAGCGATCCGGCGTGCAGGGACAGGGCCGTCGAAGAGACCGGGATCCTGCACATGGGGCAGGAGATCGAATCCGTTCCACTGATCGGCGTGCTGCGGCGCGTAGGCGGCGGCCAGGGTCAGATCGTCCGGAGTGTGCGCGGTGGCCAGTTGGGCGACCAGTGAGCGGATCACCGACATGCCGCGGTCACGGTCACCGACCACGGACACGACCCACGCGTCCTGCAGATCTGCCGTCGCAGGCATCTCGGGTACGGCGTCGAGGCTGCGTGCGACGATCTCCGCCTCGCGCAGCAGGATGGGGTCCGCGGGCTCGAGCGGGGAATCGCTTCGAGCGACGGATAGTGAGAACCACGGACGCGATGCGACGCCGATCCGTGCGGATAGGTAGTCGTCATCGGAGCGGCGGCGTTCCCATCGGCGAGCCGGATCGCGCATGATGCCGACGAGGGCTTCAGGGGCGGGATGCACGGCGATCGCAGAGGCGCGGTCGCTGGCGCCGCGTTCACGCAACTCGGACCGGTAGCGCTCGAGGTAGTCGAGGTACAGCTCGCGCTGAGTGCGGGCCTTGCGTGCCGCCCGACCGCGTGCGGACAGGGCGAAACCGAGTCCACCGACGATGGCGACGACGAAGATCACGGCGGCCAGAACGAGGAACAACGGCTGTCCGTTGCGCAGCACGACCATCATGATGACGGACGACAACGCCCCGATCAGCGGAAGCATGAACTGCAGCGGCATGCCGCCGCCCTGATCGGTGAGCGCCGGGGGCGGCGGGATGAGTTCGGGCTCCGGTGGAGTCGGAGGCGCCGTCACTCGTGTGGGGCGGTGGAACAACGTCCGGGTCATGCGACCAGCACCTCCGTCGAGGAGCGTCCGCCGAGGCGCACGATCTCTGCGCTCAGCGTCGCGAGGGCGAAGGCGCTCGCACTGCTGCGGGCGCCGGGCTCGCCGAGGCGAACGGTGCGGTCGAAGGGCAGGAGGAACACGGGGACCGGCGACGATGCGAGCATCCGTCGCGCCACGGGCGTCGCCCTCCCGCGCACGGACGACGCCACCAGTACCGTCGGCGTTCCCGATGCGATCACGGAGGATGCCGCGTCCAGGGCCTGTTGCACCGCCGGCCGTTCGGTCGTCGACGTCAAGCACAGCACGTGAGATGACGCCGAGATCGTGGAGAGCCGTGCGGCGTCGATGGAGCCCCAGTCGGTGAGCGTGAGTTCGGGGGCGCGCCCTGTGCCCGAGTCCGAAAGAGGGGACCGGATGGGGCTGGCGTCGGCCGCGTCGAGGAGCAGGACACCACCGCTTCTGCGCCCGTCGAGCGTCGATGCGACGCCACGCGCTGCGGTGGAGCATCCGGTTCCGCCCCGAAGCGATGCGAATCCGATCCGACGCACCACCGGGAGGGGCGCGCGCAGGTCGCGTTCGGCGGAGATCGCCTGCTCGTGCCGTGCTGTCGACCAGACCTGGAGCAGCCCTCCCCACCTGCTCACGAGAACGCTCCGAGAAGATCGTCGAATATGCCGAGGATGCCGAGCAGGAGTGGGATCAGTGCGATCGCGGACAACGATTCGAGGACGCCGAGGAAGCGCCGCAAACGCGCCTGCGCTGCCGCAGACGGTCGCATGACGGCGACCAGCACGAGAAGGAGGACGACAACCCCGCTGATGAGGACGGGCCACGGCTGGGGCAGCATGTCAGTGGTCCACAACCAGTGGGCGGCCGGAAGCACGGTCGCCGCGAGCAGGGCGATGCGGGCGGTCGCGAAGGGGAAGAGTCTGCTGCGCACCAGCACAAGGATGACGAGGGCTGCGGCGAGGCCGGCCTGCCAGGTGTCACCGGCGCCGAGGATCATGGCCGTCGATGCGATCGGGGGCGTCAGTGCGAGTACGAGAGCGGTCTGCGAGGCGAACGCCGTGGCCAATGCCGAGTCGATGTCGGTGCGTTTGACCGTGTCACCGTCCATGGCGGTGTCGTCCAGCCTGGTCACACCCGCGCTGCTGAGGGCGAACGACGGTGCGAGTGCGAGGACGACAGCCGCCGCGATACCCGAGAACGCCGCCACGAGCGGGATCGACGCCGCGCTCAGCGTCGCCACAAGCACGACGGCGCTGCTCAGGAGGGCCAGCGCTGCGCCCGACAGTACTCCGGGATGCCGGCCGCCGATACCGACCACGACGGCCACCGCGGCCCAGATCAGTGCCCAGGTGATCGCGAGTGTGACCGGGATCACCGCGGCACCCTGCGCAGGCAAGGAGACGGCTGTGTGGAGTCCGAGCGGCAGGGCGGCACCGATGCACAGTCCGAGCAGGCCGTGCTGTCCTGAGATGTTGTCGCGCCGGGAGAGCACGACGCCACCGACGGCGGCGAGCAGGAAGACGGAGGACAGAAGGATGATCGCGGCCGTCGCCGGCAGCGGAAGCAGCAGACCGGCCGTCGTGGTGACCACGGCGATCGTCGACGCGACCACGATCGCCGTGAGTCGGCTGTTCCAACGATCAGGGCGACCGACCGACGCATCGGCGACAGCCTCGGTGACCTCTGCGACGTCGGGCGGACGCGGTGCGTCGTCGGCGGGGAGGAGGCGGAGCAGCGCACCGTGGTCGATGCTCTGATCGGACAGAGGCGCGCGTCCGTCGACCGGCTGCCCCAGCAGCGTGGAAAGCACGAGCGGGGAGCCGGCCGCGGCGGGCTCCTCGAGCAGGTCGATGATCTCCGGGAGCAACTCGTCGACGGGGTGGTCGTCCGGCAGCACGAGGTCCGCCTTGCGGCGGCTGCCGATGACTGTGACGCGCGTGTATTCCATCATTCCTTCTGATCTTCGACCGATTCGATGACCTCGAGCGTCTCGGGATCGATGGTGACGTCGGTCTCCGGGTCGGTGTAATAGCCGGTCTCGGGGTCGATGTACCAACCCGTGCGCGGATCGATCGTGCGTCCCTGCGGGTCGGTGGCCCATCCGGTCGTCGGGTCCACGATGAATCCCGTGCGCGGATCGATGAGTTCAGAGGTCGCGGTGTCGATCAGATAACCGGTCTCCTCATCCTCGATAAGCCCGTCACCGGCTTGCAGCGGACTGGAGGCGATCGCCGAGCGGAATGCGGCGATCGCCTTGTCCTCGCGCTGCGTCTCGATGATGTTCAGCACGAAGCCGGTACCCAGGCAGCCTGCGCAGATCACAGCGCCCAGGATGATGGATCCGGTCAGACGCCTGAGGTTGTTGTTGACCTTGCGCCGGTCGCGCTGCGCGCCGTGCACGAAGGCCGCGGTGAGTCGATCGCGGTGCGTGCGCGTCGACTCCAGCAGGGTCTGGTCGTAGTCGATCACGAGACCTCCGTCGAGCGCCGTCGCTGTTCCAGGGTGACCCGACGATCGCCGAGAAGGAGCGCGGCTCCCCACGGCACGACGGTCGCGAGGTGCGGGATCAGGGGTGCATCCGCACCCTCTACGTATGTCCCATTCGATGAGCCCAGGTCGGTGACGGACAATCCGTCCGTGCCGATCTGGACGAGCATGTGCACCTTCGAGATCGTGCGGGTGAGATCGGGGATCGCGACGAGTGAGTGTCGGGGATCGAGCGGAACGGTCGGGTCGCGGCCGATGAGTGCCGAATGCTGCACCGTATGGGTCGTGCCGTCATCCACGACCAGACGGAGGTGCGAGCGCGGCGGTTCGGGGCGAGAGTCGGGCCGCGGCGGTGCCGCGATGGAGGATCGCTGCGGACGTAGTGCGAACGGGTCGTCCTCGCTGCCGCGTCGGGCAATGCGCGAAGAGCGGAAGCGGAAGGAGGGAAGCCCCGAAAGCTGGTCCATGCTGCGCAGTCGCAGCAACGAATGCCCGATGCTGCCGCCCAGCATCCCGCGCCAGATCACGAGTGCCACGACCGCCGCCGCGCCCACCGAAAGCGCCCAGACGAGGGGCGCCGACGGGGCGATCGCAAAGCCGACCGCACCCGCCAGGATCACCGTCAGCACATCCATCCCTACGGAGGTGAGGACTGCTGCACGGGATGGCACGGCAGGATCAGAGGACACGTCGGCCATCGTACACAGCGCACCGGTTCACCTGATGTTCGCCTGTGACCTTGGGGCATGGGGACTATTACCCATGGACTTCCGCAGCAGTTTCCCTAGCATTGAACACGTCTCTCGGAAGGAGTGCGGTATGAACATTAAATTCGCTATGGAGGCGGAGACGCTGGTCCGTCTCGGCCAGCGTTCGGCGACCGAGTCCGAAGATCTCGGCACGCTCGTCCGCTCGCTCGTCGAGGCCGCTGAGCCGCTTCAAGGGGTCTTCAACGGTCCCGCACGTGCACGATTCGACAACTTCAAGCTGAACACCGACGCGATCGCGAACGGCCTCAACGGTGCTCTCGCGGGTATCGTCGGTGCGATCTCGGGGCAGAACATCGCGTTCAACACTGCCGGTGAAGACGGGGCCGCCGCGCACGACGCCGGGCAGTCGTCCGCCGATTTCAGCAGCGAGGCGACACTCGCTCGCATCTCGGGTCAGTCCAGCGCCTGACCTGTCAAGACTCAGACACATCACGGAGGGTATGTCATGCCACTTGAGAACCAAGCAGATCGCAACGACTACAACGTCGGTGCATCCCAGTCGACGCAGTCGAACTTCGAGACCGTCGCGGGTCGCCTTGAGGCGGCTCTCGAGCGCCGGGATCAGGATGTCAAGGCCGCGATGGCCGATTACCAGGCCGATGGCGTCTCGGACGAGTACGCCGCCCTGGAGAAGCAGTGGAACGATGCGGGCGTCCAGGTGCGCGGTGTGATCGCCGCCATCCGCGGATCGCTCGAGCAGAACGATGATGTCGCACTGCGCGCTTTGCAGCGTGCGCGGGCGGCGCTGCCGATCTGATGGTCACCGCCGTCCATCCGTTCGCGGATGAGTGGACGGATGACTACGCACTGTTCTCGGTCGAGCACGACCGGATCGCATATTCACGGCCGCTACGGCATTTCCTCGCCCACTGCCGCGCGGACGGTCTGCGACCGGTCCTCCTCACCGGGGAGGGTGCGCTCATCAGCCCCCACCTCTATACCGCGATGACTGAGAGCGGCGCGCTCTGGGCCTTTCGCAATGCCCGGGGAGTGTTCGACGCGCGATCCGGACTGCGCATCCAGAGCATCTCAGAGCTGTGGACCGGTACGGATGCTTCCGAGCGCCACACCGACATCGCAGTCGAAGGGCTGCCTGTACCTGTCGTGCTCTTCGACATCTACGCGACGGAACGAGCAGTGGACTCCACCCTCGTCGGCCCGCTGGCTGATCACGCGGTGGCGACGCTGGGTGGCGGTCCGCTGACTCGATACGGTCGCGATGAGCCGTTGACATCGCAGTGGGATCATCGCGAGCTGACCACGCAGGTGCAGGGTCAGATGCCGGCGAGCGAGGTGATCCTCGCTGCATCCGATCTGGGCGCATGGTGCTCGCTCACGGTGGCGCGCACGCGCGACGGACTGATCCAGCGCGTGCACGGGGGCGTGCCGCTGCCGAGTCTGAGCTCCACACCGGTCGAAGAGCTGCGCGATCGAGTCATGCCTACCGTGACACGCATGCTGTCCGGGCTGGTCGACGAATTCCGGCCGCGGGTGGCGATGGTTTCGGCCGGGATGCTGAGGCACAACGCTGCGGACTTCGGATTCAGGGTGGGGGCTCAGCCAGTGGATGCGCCGTTGGCAGTGCTGATCGGTCCGCGCGCGGTCAGGGACCTTCGTCTCGATTTCACGAGGCTTGCCGAGCGTCACGACCTGACCACGCTCGGCCCAGGGCGGGTGCCCAGTGCGCTGGTGCGGATGACAGGACGGGACGCTCTTTGGGCACAGTTGCGGGCATTCGCCTACGACCTCGATCAGGAACGGCTGGGTGCTGTGCTCGCCACAGAGCTCGGGGGGATGTCCTGATGGCGATGGAACTCGTGTTGTTGAGCGATGTACCGCTCACCGCCGACCTGTTGGCGGCGACGGCGGCGCAGGTGATTCCGGATGGCGTGGGGATCGAGTACCGCGATGGCGAAGTGACTCAGTTCGTCGACGCGAACGGCGCGCAGGTTCTGACGATCTTCGATCCGGTGCCGGTGCATGTGCCGGATGAGGCGCGGGCGATGCTGAAGGATCCACCGCTCTCGTTCGCGCTGTGGACGGAGATGACAGTTCCGTTCGGAGCGAGCGCGGCTTCACGGCCGCTCGCTGAGGCGTTGGCGAGGTCTGTGCGAGGAGTTGTGAGGGAGAAGCTGTGATGCGAGACCGGAGAGGTGTGGGCAGTGTCTGAATGGAAGATGGATCCGGTGCCGGTGACGACGGCGCTGACGAATACGACGACGGCATACGATGCGCTGGCCAAAGTCGTGACGGAGGATTCGATCACGACGATCTTCAACGGGCTCACCTGGGGGAGCTGGGTTACCGCGTGCGTGCCACAGGCGCTGAACGAAGTGCTCGCGGAACAGCAGAACGTCAACCTCGAGAACGTAGCCAATCACATCGCTGCGGGGATCAGCGGGGTAGGCAATTCGGCACGAGCGCTGCAGGAGGGGAATGAGGACATGGCTCAGACCTTTCAGACCGAGATGTACGCCGCTGCCGAGGACGGCGACTTCTCGTACTTCGAACAGCACGGTTACAGGTCGGAGTAGGCGAAATGGGTGGCGAAAACACTGCGCTCGTCTGCACTGCGGACGACGGCTTGATCAATCCTGCCGGCTTCCCGTGCAAGTCGGCTGATCTCGACGTCGAGGTCATCAACGGCGCGGCGGACAACGTCGCGGCGATCGGCACGAACGTGCTCGCGGCAGCTGAGGACGCGTCGACGGCATGGGCCGGTTTGAAGGGACCGGGCGTTTTCGAGACGCCCGACCGCGACGCCGTACACGCACTGATGGACCCGGCTGTGGAAGGCGCGACGTTGATGGACGGCGTGACTTCGCGGATCTCGACGGCGATCGAGACGTATGCGACAGCGCTGGCGGGGATCAAGCCTGACTTGGAGGATCTGGAGGTCCGGGCGGCAGAGTTCCGCGCCAGGGCTCTCGAAGGCTACGAGGTGAGCAGTTGGGAGGCCGATGGCTTCTTCGGCACGCTGGTCTCGCCCGGTGACTGGGATGAGACCAAGGAGATCGGCTGGCGCGAGCACGGTCCTGCAGTGGAAGAGAACCAGGGATACGTCGACGAGTACAACGCCATCATCGAGCGGATCTCGACCGCAGCATCCACCTGCGCGACGGCGATCCAGGCGGAGTTGACGATGGTGTGCGTCGCACCGCCGACGGTCATAACGGCTGAGGCGCTGGCGAACACTCCCGAGATCTCGACGTGGGGTTCCGGCGTCGATGAGGACCGCAACTGCACCGAGTCGGTGGGCCACGGCTTCGCGAACTTCGGCACCGGCCTCTGGGATGGCGTGCAGAGCCTCGGCGGATTCGACCCTGAGACGGGCGATCACAGCTGGGGTCTGATGGGACGCTCCTGGCTCGGCGTCGGCGACTTCCTCCTGTCCACGGTGATCATCACCAACCCGGCGCTGGCTGTGGTTGCGACCCAGGATGATGGGCCGGTCGGGAATTTCCTCGAGGACCGATTCAACACCGCCTACACCGGTTGGGGGAGCCTGGTCGGCTGGGACCATCAGGCCTGGATGGCGGGCGAGGACGGCTGGCACAAGTGGAAGGAGGACGGCGTCGCGACGGGTACCGAGACGATCGCGAACATCGGCACGTTCTTCATCCCGGTGGCCGGATGGGCAGGCGGCGGGGCGAAGGTGGTCCTGTCGGGCACCAAGGTCGGGTCGTTCGTGGTTCGTGTCGGCACCCATGTGGCGGAGTTCGCGATCCCTGGCGGCTCTCACATCGTCGCGGGGACGGTCCGGATCATCGATCTGAGTGCGAACGGGCTCAAGGGCGGTTGGCGTGCGCTGGTGGAGGGTATCGGTACCGCGCCGATGCGTCCGTCGCCGCTTCCGGGCGTGGCGAATGCGGCGACGGATATTCCGACGCTGCCGCCGCGGACTCCGGTGTCGGAGTCGCTGGGACTCGACCAGCCACCCTCTCAGCCCGGCACACCGGGAGCGCATGTGATGGCGCCCGAGACGCCGTCGGTACCGGAATCGCCAGTCATGGGAGAGAGCCCTGCTGGTTCGCGCAACCCGGACCTGCCGGACACGGCACCTGGGCAGCACGGTGCCGATCCGGCACCCGCACAGATGCCAGACGGCGGACCGACGCATGACAAGCACGGACGCCCGTTCGAAGTCGATGCGGATGGCCGGAGACACATCGAAGGCGATCCCGATGGAACATACCGCGATACCAATGGTGCGCTGCACGACGAAGCAACCAACTCGTTCGTCCATGACCCGAACAAGCCGGAGACTGGCGGCGATGTTCAGATGGCAGAGCGTGGCGAGACCACCCATCCCGTGCTGGACGAGACGGCTCAGGCGGAGCATTCGGCACGCGTGCAGGAACGTGCCGAACTGCAGGCCGACTCGAACGCGGCGCATCGGAGACTGACGGAGCTCGCGAATGCGACGGGCGTCGACCCGGGCGCGTTGCGTCACTCGCAGGCCACGGTGGAGGCGCACCTTGAGGGACTTGTCGATGCGGGGCAGCTGAGCGAGCGCCAGGCGCGGCAGTTGGAAACAGCCGCCACGCAAGCACGAGATGCGCGTTCATCGCTGTCGGTGGCCTCGCGTGAGCTTGCCGAGCAGATCGCGGACTCGCTTGCGACGACGCGAGATCGGACAACGATGATTGATGCGCTGGATCAGGTCGGGCGTGATCGATTGGACCACGCTGCTATCGGTGTGACTGCGGAGGGGAGGGTGGTCTTCACGGTCACCGAACTCAAAGGCGGCAATGCAGGGCTGGGCACCCGAGTCGTGGACGGCGTCGAGGTGCAACAGGGTACGACGCCGTACATTCGCGACCTCCTGTCGCAGGACCCGCGAGTCGCCGACAGTCTGCACGAATACTTGCAACGTCCGGATGCGGATCCGCGGATCGCGGAGGCGATCCGTCGTGGCGAAGTTCAGGTCGAATACAACTTGGTCGAAGCGAAGCCGAACGGCACGATCAACGAGACGGACTTCGTCATCGACCCGATTACGCTTCCGCCCCTGAATTGATGTCGATCACGGAGATAGGGTCAGAGAATGACGTGGAAAGTGATGCCTCCCGCCGAGGTGTGTGACGTGATGGATTTCTTGATCGCATTGGAGTGGCCGTTGCCGGAGGCCAAGGTGCAGTCATTGGCTTCGGAACGGTTCGGTTGGACGATCGAGACCGAGGACGGTCAGGATTATCTGATGAACACGGTGACGGGGCTCAGCATCCCGGATGTCACCACGATTGATCCGCGGGGAGCGATGTACGTGCTCCGTTTTCGAGTGACGGATGTAACACCGCCGCCGACGCCGGAATCAACGGCGTTCCTGGGCGATGAGTTCGCTCTGTTGGTGCGTGAGGGTACGTCCAGGTGGGGGAAGCCGGAGATGAGTGGTGGTGACGCTCGTACGAGTGCGTCATGGGACGTACCCGGTGCCGCCCGGGTGAGGTTCAACCTGGCGGAACGGTCGGTTTCTGCATCTTTCAGCACGCCGCAGGGCGTGGAGTCTGATCTGAAGGCGGCGCGTTCCGGTGTCTGATTCTGGCGTGGCCTGGTCGGAGTTTGCTGGGCGGTTGGTTGAGGCGTTTCGGGTGGTGTCTGATCGTGTGTTTCTGATCGTGTCGTCGCGGGAGAATTCGCGCGTTTATGTGCAGTTCGCGGGCGGGGCGGATGCGTTGTCTGCGGAGGCACCGGGCGTTGCGGTGGTTGCGGGGATCGATGAGGCTGGGCTGGCGGATGCAGGGTGGGTTGCGCCGAGCGTGGGTCAGCCGAATTGGTCGTCCGAGTTGCCGTTGCCGGCGTTGACGTCGGAGTTTTCGGTGTTGGCGGAGCGGTGCGTGGTGGCGTTGCGGGACGTGTTCGGTGTCACTGATCCAGGGCAGCTTGTGTACAGGGCGTGGCGGGATGCGGAGGCGTTCCCGCAGGGTGTGACGTTGTACCCAGAGCAGATCGAGGCGTTGGACAAGGGCGAGGATCCGCTCGAGATCTCGCAGCTCGGACTGACTGCCGCATTTTGAGGGTTCGCGTGATCTGCTGCGAGTGCGGCAAAAGGTCGAAGCGGTTCTTGGTGAGCCCGCGGACGCGAGTGGTGACCTGGAACAGCGGCCATTCCGTCGTCCGACCGCGAAGATAGGGCGAAACGATGGCTTGGAAAGTGATGCCTCCGGTAGATGTCTGCGACGTGATGGACTTCTTCATCGCGTTGGAGTGGCCATTATCGCGAGGTGAAGTCCAGAAGACTGCATCGGAGCGTTTGGGTTGGACTATTGAAGTTGAGAACGGCGTGAGCTACCTTGTCAATTCCGTCACCGGCTTGAATCACCCCGATGTGAGAACCCCCGACATAGAGGGGCGTGTCTACTCCATGGACTTCTGGGTGACGGATTCGACGCCTTCGCCGACACCGGAGTCGACGGCGTTCCTGGGTGATCATTTCACTGTTCTGGTACGTGAAGGGTCTTCACGGCGGGGTGAACGAGCACTGAAGCGTGGTGAGCATGCCACAAGTGCGTCCTGGGAAGTTCCCGGAGGAGGCACGGTGAGGTTCAACCTCTTGGAACGCGCTGTGACCGCGTCTTTCAGGACGCCGCAGGGCGTGGAATCTGATCGGAATGCGGCGTTCTACGGTGTCTGAACCGTCCGATCTGGGTACAACGGTCGTGCATCCGTCAGTGAGCGAGAGTGGGTAGACGTGGTTGAGTGGCGGTACTGCGGACGGTTTGGGTACATGTCGCAGAAGGCTGTACCCATGCCGGGGCTTACGTGGATCGATGAGGACGAGGCGCGTGAGCGGTATCACGATTCATCAAAGGAATTGGCTGTCGTCGCGCCGGTGGATGAATCAACAGGGATTGCGCCGTGGTTCATCACGGTGACGACGGGGGAGTTTCCGTCGTTCACAGTGACCCATCAGCAGTTGCCGGGGGTGCCGTTGTCGCAGACGTGGTGGAAAAACCTGGGCGATGGTCGCCTGTTTGGCCACATTGCGGAGATCTGGTCGTACCCTCCGGCGGAGGAGATGCTGCGGAGGTCCGAGAGCCTGGCGTTGGTGCATGCGACAGTGTTCAACAATGAGGATGGTACGGGGCGTTTGTCGATGCGGGAGAAGGGCAATCCGGTGGAGACGACCGCAGATCGTCGGTTTGATCCTGCACCGTTGTATCTCCCGGTTCCGGAGTGGGGTCAATGGGAGGAATTGGCGCACGCCGAGCTGCCCGGCAAATGAACATCTCAAGTCTGATTTGAAGTTGCATCCAATGAAACTGATGCCTCCGGCCGAGGGGTGTGACGTGATCGCATTGGCGTGGCCGTTGCCGGAGGCCCAGGGCGCTGTTCGATGCGTACACGGACAGCTGCCTGTGAACCGGAGTGGTCCAGCCCACGCCACCCCGTCGAGTCAGAGCCCGCGGGCGACCGAGGCGGCAGCAGAGAGCCAGGCTCGCTGAGTGCGCTTCGCGAGCGCGCCGTACCGGAGGTGACCGTCGACCATCTCGTGATCGAACGGGATGCTGACCACCTCCCGCGCGAGGGCCCGGTATCCGCCGACGACGTGTTCGATGTCGGCTGCCGAAGCCTTCGGATCGGCCTGTGAGACCACGACGACGGACTGCCGGGCGAGCTGTGCGGAACGATCGTCGCGCTCCTCGAGGGCTTCGAGAAGCAGCGCGCCCGCCTCGGCGTGGTCGGCGCGAGTCGTGGTCGCGACGACGATCTGGTCGGCACGATCGATCATGCGCAGCCACATGGGATCGGACTCGTCATTGCCCGAGTCGATGATGATCAGCCGGTAGAACTTCGTCGCGACGGCATGGATGGCATCGACATCCTCAGGGCGCAGACGGTTCTCGTGCGCGAGCCTGATGGGCTTCGAGCGCAGCACGTCGTACTTCTCGCGGGGCTGGTGATGGACGAAGTGCGCGAGATCTGCCGACTGCGCACCGGTGCCGAGCAGCCGCTCCGCCTCGGGGATCATCTCCAGCAGCGTGCGATCGTGCGCACCTGCTTCGGTGCGCCACCCCAGCGTGCCACGCGTCTGGTTGTTGTCCCATGCGAGAACACCTGCACCGCCGTAGCGGGCGAAGACCGCGGAGAGCAGGATCGTCGTCGGTGTCTTTCCCGCGCCGCCCTTGCCGTTGACGACGGCGATCGTCCTGGGACCAGGCCAGTGCTGACTCACCGCGAGCTCGTCGTTGCGCGCCGACTGCTCCGCCGCATTCGGTGCGAGCTTGAAGCCCATACGGTTCAGAGCACCGCGCGCGCCTTCGCTGGCGGGCTCTTCCGGACGTTCCGTCTGCAGGAATGACTTGCGTTCTTGCTGCTCGCGCTGCTGCCGTCGAGAGGGCAGGTCCGCGCCGGCGGCGGGTGCATCATCGATCTGCGCTGCGAAGCTGCTGCGTCGATACTGCGGCGGATCGGCCGGAGTCGCGGGCGCCGCCGCGTATGTCTGCTCGAGGTACTCGTCCCGCGATGCATCGACGGCTTCAGCAGATGTCGACGGGAGCGGCGGAACCGGTGGGATGGCCTGCGCCATCGGCGGTATCCCGCTGATGATCGGCTGCGCGTGGTCACCGCTCATGGCCGGCACATCGGCCGAAGGCGTGGGTTCCTCGGTTGCTCCAGACATCACGTAGAGCCTAATGGCATTTGAGGCTGACCGACCTCGGAGGTACTCTCAGTTCTCGTGCCCTCCCATCGGAGCACTCCACCCCTTACAGAGGACGAGATGAACGACTTCGCGTCAACGCCCAAGCTCACTCTTCTCCCGGCTGTCGATGTCGCCGGGGGCAAGGCGGTCCGCCTGACCCAGGGTGAGGCAGGCAGCGAGACCAGTTACGGCGACCCGCTCGACGCCGCGGCCGAGTGGGTCGATCAGGGTGCCGAGTGGATCCATCTGGTCGATCTTGATGCCGCGTTCGGTCGCGGATCCAACGCGCCGATGCTCCGGAAGGTCATCAAGCAGTTCCGCAATGTGAATGTGGAGCTCTCCGGTGGCATCCGCGATGACGCGAGCCTCGAAGCCGCACTCGAGACCGGCGCTTCCCGCATCAACCTCGGCACCGCTGCTCTGGAGAACCCGGAGTGGGCCGCTGACGTCATCGGCCGCTACGGCGAGGCCGTCGCTGTCGGCTTGGACGTGCGCGGAACGACTCTCGCCGCTCGCGGCTGGACCAAGGAGGGCGGCGACCTCTGGGAGGTGCTCGCTCGTCTCGAGGATGCCGGATGCAGCCGCTACGTCGTCACGGACGTCACCAAGGACGGCACGCTGCGCGGCCCCAACCTCGAACTGCTGCGCGAAGTGACCTCCCGCACACCGAAGCCGGTCGTCGCATCCGGCGGAATCTCCAGCCTCGATGACATCGCCGCGCTGCGCGAGCTCGTGCACCTCGGGGTCGAGGGTGCGATCGTGGGCAAGGCGCTCTACGCCGGTGCGTTCACGCTGGCTGAGGCGCTGGATGTCGCGGGGGACTGACGGCGCCGGCGATTCCGCAGGCGTCCCCTGGGCGGGTCGCAGTTTCGAGTCGAACGCTCACTCGGGGGATGACGGCGCCGCCGACCCCGAACTGCTCGCCGCTCTGCTGCGCTTCCGCGCGGGGGAGGGCAGCCAGGTCGAGGTCATCGATGCGTTCCGCTCAGCTCGCGTGCTGATCCCTCTCGTCGCCGAGAAGGGCGAGGAGGGCGTGGCGCCCAGCGGCCTCGCCGTCGACAAGACGCAGGAGCTGTCGATCGTGACGGTCGCGGCTCCGGACGGTCGCACGGTGCAGCCGGTGTTCTCCTCGGTCACGGCGATGCAGAGGTGGGATGCCACGGCTCGGCCGATCCCGGTCGAGGCTGTGCGCGCGGCGCTGGCCGCGTCGTCGGAGCAGACCGACCTGATCGTGCTGGATCCGACTTCCGACACCGAGTTCGTGATCCGTCGCCCCGCCGTCTGGGCGATCGCTCAGGGCCAGAAGTGGGAGCCCAGCTTCCACTCTCCGGAGGTCTTCACGGCTCTTCAGGAGAGCGTCGCGCGCGAGCTCGCCGTGATCGACGTCGCCGTCGACTCGGGCGATCCGGATGCGCGGCTGAGCGGCCCCGAACTGGTCGTCATCCTCGAACTCGTCGACGGTCTGGAGCGCGATGTGCTGGATGCCGTACTCGGGCGCCTGGCTCAGCGCTGGGCGGCAGATGACCGCATCGCCGTCCTGGCCGACTCCCTGACCGTGAAGCTCCGCCGCTCGGCCTGACTCCGCCCGACCGCGAGCCTCTCAGTTGACCGGCCCGGTCCACTTCTCGCCGGGCCCCTTCCCGATCGGGTCGGGAATGGCGGATGCTTCGCGGAAGGCGAGCTGGAGCGAGCGCAGCCCGTCGCGCAGTGAGCGCGCGTGCATGTCGCTGATCTCGGGGGCACCGGCCGTGATGAGTCCGGCGAGGGCGTTGATGAGCTTGCGGGCCTCATCGAGGTCGAGTTCGGCGTCAGGGTTGTCTGCGAGGCCGGTCTTGACCGCTGCGGCGCTCATGAGATGCACGGCGGCGGTGGTGATCACCTCGACCGCCGGCACGTCCGCGATATCGCGGGTGGCTGCGGATGCCGCATCCTCTTGTTGCTGCCAGCGCTCGTGGCGCTCGTCGTGGCCGTCATCCTGAACCGGAATCGTCACTATGCCTTGCCTTCTGTTAGACTTTGTCGGGCTCCGGAGCGTAACTGCTCCGGAACGAAAGAGGATTCACTTCCCACCCGCGCTTGCCGTTCAAGGCTACCGGGTCTTGCACTCCACCGGCTCACGTCGGCAGATCGGACGCAGTCCGATGTTCAGGGTGCGAAGCCGGCGTCTGAATGCCGGTGGGTGGGGGACGATTCCGATTTCGCCCGTGTCGCAGTCAGCGCCACGGTGGCTTAATCCATCGTCTAAAAGGAGTTCCGCATCAGCGATCCCCGCACCAATGAGCGCATCCGCGTCCCCGAGGTCCGCCTCGTCGGCCCCGCGGGTGAGCAGATCGGCGTCGTCCGCATCGAGGCAGCGTTGCGCCTTGCGCAGGAAGCCGACCTAGACCTCGTCGAGGTCGCCCCAAACTCGAAGCCGCCCGTGGTCAAGATCATGGACTACGGCAAGTTCAAGTACGAGGCCGCGCAGAAGGCGAAGGAAGCTCGTCGCAACCAGGCGAACACGATCCTCAAAGAGGTGCGCTTCCGTCTGAAGATCGAAGCACACGACTACACGACGAAGCTCAAGCGCGCCGAGGGCTTCCTCAAGGCAGGCGACAAGGTCAAGGCCATGATCCTGTTCCGTGGTCGTGAGCAGTCGCGCCCCGAGCAGGGTGTCCGTCTGCTGCGCAAGTTCGCTGAGGACGTCGCCGAGCTCGGCACCGTCGAGTCGAACCCGACGATCGACGGTCGCAACATGGTGATGGTCGTGGCGCCGCTGAAGAACAAGTCGGACGCGAAGGCCGAGCAGAACGCCCAGCGCGACGCGCAGCGTGCGGCCAACAAGCAGGCGTCGCATGCGACGCGTGAGACAGCGGATACCACCAAGGAATCCGCCGCGGAGTAACACCCGCCCCCAGACTCCCGCAACGCGGGTTGAACCGTCGCCTGAGAAGGCGCCATACGAAGGAAGAGAAGATGCCGAAGCAGAAGACCCACTCGGGTGCTAAGAAGCGCTTCAAGATCACCGGCAGCGGCAAGCTGAAGAAGCAGCAGGCCGGGATGCGCCACAACCTCGAGCACAAGTCGAGCCGTCGCACCCGCCGTCTGAACCAGGACCAGGTGCTCGCCAAGGGCGACGCCAAGGTCGCGAAGAAGCTTCTCGGTCGCTGAACGCCCGAACGCAGGAATAGGAACTCAGGAAAATGGCAAGAGTAAAGCGGGCGGTAAACGCCCACAAGAAGCGTCGCGTCATCCTCGAGCGCGCCTCCGGTTACCGGGGCCAGCGTTCGCGCCTCTACCGTAAGGCCAAGGAGCAGGTCACCCACTCCCTGGTCTACGCGTACCGTGACCGCCGCAAGCGCAAGGGCGACTTCCGTCGCCTCTGGATCCAGCGCATCAACGCCGCTGCACGCCAGAACGGCATCACGTACAACCGCTTCATCCAGGGCCTCGGCCTTGCCGGCGTCCAGGTCGACCGCCGCATGCTCGCCGAGCTCGCGGTGAACGAGCCCGCGACGTTCGTCTCGCTGGTCGAGACGGCCAAGAAGGCCCTGCCTTCCGACGTCAACGCTCCGAAGTCGGCTGCGTAAGCATCCCTCACGAAGACGGGCGGCG
>NZ_JBLVOB010000009.1:395403-398557 GCF_053543555.1 Microbacterium xerophyticum
TCGGGGAGGCGCCCGTCTTCGTATGTCAGCGCCGGCGTCGCCGCGCTCGCCGCGACAGTGCGACGTCGACGATCATCGCGAGCAGCACGGATGCGGGGTACACGAGCAGGTCGCGCTGCGCGAAGCCCGAGCCGAGCACGAGCGCGGAGGGCGGGAACGCGAGAGCCCACGTGCGCGGCAGCTCCGTGAGCTGCAAGAACTCCACGGCGGTGCAGAAGATGATCGCGAGTGCCGCCGGCAACGACCGCGCGCTTCGCGTCAGCACGATCGCGAACAGCAGGTAGACGAGCACCGCGTACAGGGCGTCACCCGCGATGTCGCCGATGTCGCCGGAACCGAACCGGTGCACCAGCAGACCGGCGACGAGCACGGCGACCGCCAGCGCCATGAGCGCGGTCCTGCGCCGGGCGGTGGAGCGTGTGGTGCGATCGGTCACATGTGCACAGTACGAACTCAACCTGCGCGCAGGCTCGACGCCTGGATGTGTTCCGGGCCGGGTCTGGTGTCCCTAGACTGGGATGGTGCTGGAGAATCCCCGGTCCCCGCGTGTCCGAGCCGTCGCGAAGCTGACGAAGCGCAGCGCGCGAACGGAGACGGGGCTCTTCCTCCTGGAAGGTCCTCAGGCTGTTCGGGAGGCGCTTGCATATCGCCCGGAAGGGATCGTCGAACTGTCCGCGACCCCGACCGGATGGGAGAGGCATCCTGACCTGCGCTCCGCGAGCGCGGCGCACTCGGTGAAGGTCGAGTACGTCACCGAGTATGTGCTCAACGCCATGGCCGACACGGTCACTCCCCAGGGCGTGATCGCCGTCGTCCGACAGGCGCCGACGTCGGCCCGCGACATCTTCGCAGCATCCCCTCGGCTGATCGCGATCTGCGAAGAGGTTCGCGACCCAGGCAATCTCGGCACCATCATCCGTGCTGCGGATGCCGCGGGTGCCGATGCGGTGATCCTCACAGGCCGCACGGTCGATCCTCACAACCCCAAGGTCGTGCGCGCGACGACGGGATCGCTCTTCCACCTGCCGGTGTCGGTCGGCGGGAACCTCGAAGACGTCGTCGAACGCGCTCATGCCGCCGGGGTCACCGTGCTCGCCGCGGACGTCAAGGGCGACGATCTTCTGCAGGCCCGCGCGGAGGGCGTGCTCGCGCAGCCGACGGCCTGGTTGTTCGGCAACGAGGCACGCGGACTCGAGGAGTCTGCTCTAGCGCTCGCCGATCACGTGCTCAAGCTTCCGATCTTCGGCCGTGCCGAGTCCCTGAACCTCGCCACGGCCGCAAGCGTGTGCCTGTACGAGAGCGCCTTCACGCAGCGGGCCGCTGACGGTCGCTGACCTCCGTTCTCCGCGTCGATCGTCTGTTTCCGATCGGTTACAACTCGATAACCCGCCGACGTGGATGCTGGTTCCTGTGCTCATGCACTCACTAGTGTGGGGACATGACCGAGACTGGTGCACCCCTCGTCGTGGTGGAGAACGTTCAGAAGCACTACGGCGACTTCCAGGCGCTGACCGATATCGACCTCACCGTGAACAAGGGCGAGGTGGTCGTGGTGATCGGGCCGTCCGGGTCCGGCAAGTCGACGCTGTGCCGCACGATCAATCGTCTGGAGACGATCACGAGCGGCAAGATCTCGATCGACGGCGAGCCGCTCCCCGCCGAGGGCAAGGGGCTCGCGAAGCTCCGCGCCGACGTCGGTATGGTCTTCCAGTCCTTCAATCTCTTCGCCCATCTCACGATCCTCGAGAACGTGACCCTCGGGCCGATCAAGGTCCGCGGCCTCAGGAAGGCGGATGCCGACAAGGAGGGCATGGCCCTTCTCGAACGCGTCGGAGTCGCCCAGCAGGCGTCCAAGCTTCCCGCCCAGCTCTCCGGAGGCCAGCAGCAGCGCGTCGCGATCGCCCGTGCTCTCGCGATGCGTCCGAAGGTGATGCTCTTCGACGAGCCGACCAGCGCCCTGGACCCCGAGATGATCAACGAGGTGCTCGACGTCATGGTCGGCCTGGCGAAGGACGGCATGACGATGATCGTCGTGACGCACGAGATGGGCTTCGCACGCAAGGCGGCGAACCGCGTCGTCTTCATGGCGGACGGGAAGATCGTCGAAGAGGCGACGCCCGAGGAATTCTTCACGAACCCGAAGAGTGATCGCGCCAAGGACTTCCTCTCGAAGCTCCTCACACACTGACCTTTTCTGTACACACAGCACACAAGGAGACGAAAATGCGACGCACACGGACACTTGCAGGGATCGGGATCGCGACGGTCGCGCTGCTCGCCCTGACCGCCTGCAACAGCGGAAGCCCCACGGATCCCGGCGCCGGCGACGGTGGAGGAGAAGCCGAAGAGCCCGCGACCTGGTTCGAGGTGGCTTCCGACGTCTCGCTGGAGGGCAGCCCGACATTCGACGCGATGACAGAACGCGACAGCGTGGTCGTCGGCGTCAAGGAAGACCAGCCCGGCCTCGGCTACCTCGACGTCACGACGGGGGAGCGCACCGGCTTCGACATCGACATCGCGCGCTGGATCGCCGCATCCCTCGGCTTCGACGAGGACAAGATCGAGTTCAAGCCGATCGCTTCGGCGAACCGCGAGCAGGCGATCACCAACGGCGACATCGACTACTACGTCGGCACGTACTCGATCACCGACAAGCGCAAGGAGCAGATCAGCTTCGCAGGTCCGTACTTCATCACCGGACAGGGCCTGCTCGTCACCAGTGACAGCGACATCACCAGCGAGGCAGATCTCACCGCTGACACCACAGTGTGCTCGGCGACGGGGTCCACGCCGATCCAGAACATCCGCGACAACTACCCTGACGTGCCCACGCGCGGGTTCGACCTGTACTCGGCATGCGTGGAGGCGCTCCTGAACGGTGAGGTCCAGGCCGTCACAACCGACCAGGCGATCCTGATCGGTTACGCGGCGGCTGATCCCGACAACCTCAAGGTCGTCGGAGAGCCGTTCACCGAGGAGCGTTACGGCGTCGGCCTGGCCAAGGGCGATGAGGCGCTTCAGGAGCACATCAACACCCTCTTCACCGACGGCGGCGACATCTGGCAGGCGATCTTCGACGAGAACCTCGGTTCGTCCGGGATCACCGTCGAACAGCCCGCAGTCGACTGACTGACTCGGGGGGGGGGCGGGTGGG
>NZ_JBLVOB010000009.1:398602-403094 GCF_053543555.1 Microbacterium xerophyticum
CCCCCCCTCTCGATCTTCAGAAGGGGAGACGGCGTGGACGTCATCTTCGGCAACCTCGACCTCTGGGGCGAGGCGATCAGCAATACCCTGCTGATCTTCTTCGGCGGAGGCGTGCTCGCCCTCCTGATCGGCGTGATCATCGGCGCAGCACGCGTCTCGCCGGTCCCGATCGCCCGCGGGGTCGGGACGCTCTACGTCAACCTCGTCAGGAACACGCCGCTCACGCTGGTCTTCTTCTTCTTCATCTTCGGGTACCCGCAGCTCGGCCTTCCGAGGCTCAGCCCCATCATCTTGGGGATCCTGGCGATAGGCATCTACACGGCCACTTACGTCGCAGAGGTGCTGCGGGCCGGCATCAACACCGTTCCGGTGGGTCAAGCCGAGGCCGCGCGCGCGATCGGCCTGCCGTTCGGGCAGGTGATGACACTCGTCGTCCTGCCGCAGGCGTTCCGCTCCGTCGTCCCGCCCATGGTGAGCGTGTTCATAGCGCTGCTCAAGAACACGACGGTCGCAGCGGGTTTCTCGGTGCTCGAACTCGGTGCGGTCCGCTCGTACCTCAGTGAGCGTGGCGAGAACGCACTCGTTGTTCTTCTCTGGGTCGCGGTGATCTTCGTCGCCCTCGTCATGCTTCTCAGTTGGCTGCAGCGATATCTCGAGAACAAGTGGAGGATCGCGCGATGACTTCCGTGCTTTTCGACGTCCCCGGACCCAAGGCCGTTCTCCGCAATCGTCTGATCGGAGTGCTCACGGTCGTCGTCGTCCTCGCGATCGTCGCCTTCATCGGCTATCGGTTCTGGGAGTCCGGCCAGTTCGACGCCTCACGCTGGTACATCTTCACGTTCTCTGCGGTGTGGGGTCAGATCCTCGAGGCGCTCGGCAACACGCTCGCCGCTTTCGCTCTGGCCGCGGTGCTCAGTCTCGCGCTCGGTTTCGTCCTGGCGATCGGTCGCATGTCGGAGCACGCATGGGTGCGGATCCCTGTGACGGTGGTGACCGAGTTCTTCCGCGCCGTCCCCGTCCTCGTCTTCATGATGCTGCTGTACTACGGCCTCCCCACGCTCGGTGTGAGGATGGACCCGTACTGGGCGGTCGTGCTCGCCCTCATGATGTACAACGGCTCCGTGCTCGCGGAGGTGCTGCGCGCGGGGGTGGAATCCCTGCCGCGAGGGCAGAAGGAAGCGGGCTACGCCATCGGTCTTCGTAAAGCGGGTGTGATGCAGCTGATCCTGCTGCCGCAGGCGATCCGAGCCATGCTCCCCGTGATCGTGGCGCAGCTCGTGGTGACCATGAAGGACACCGCGCTCGGGTTCATCATCACGTACCCCGAACTGCTGTACTACGCGAAGCTGCTCAGCTCGCAGCAGGGGCGCCCGATCCTGCAGTCGGCGTTCATCATCGGCGGCATCTACATCGTCATGTGCCTGATCCTGTCCGGCATCGCGAAGTACCTTGAGATCCGCACTCGACGTTCTCCGAAGCTGAGGGCGATCGCGGCGGACAACGCAGCTGTGATGCACGAGGGCACGGACACCGAGATCATCGCTGCGCAGAAGGGCGCGGGCAAGTTCGATCAGGGCGGCGGTCGCTGAGCGCACCGTCGTCGGCGCCCGGCAGCAGCACGCAGCGCCGGTAGACTCGTGTCTCGTGTCAGACGCTCCAGAAATCACGCCCGAGGCGGTGGAATCCGCCGTCGCTGCAGCACTCGAGGCGATCGGCGCCGCTGCCGACACCGCCGAGTTGAAGGCCGCGCGCACAGCGCATGTCGCCGAAGGATCGCCCCTGGCTGTCCTGAACGCCTCCATGCGCCAGGTCGCGCCCGAGCACAAGGCCACGTTCGGCAAGCTCGTGGGGCAGGGGAGAGGCCAGGTCACCAAGGCGCTCGCCGCCCGTGAGGCAGAACTCGCCGAGGCCGAGACCGCAGCGCGGCTCGAGGCCGAGCGCGTCGACATCACCGCGGTGTCCTCTCGCACGCGCGTCGGCGCGCGGCATCCGCTGTCTCAGTTGCAGGACGACGTCTGCGACGTCTTCGTCGGCATGGGGTGGGAGATCGCGGAAGGACCCGAGCTCGAGCACGAGTGGTTCAACTTCGATGCACTGAACTTCGACGTCGATCACCCCGCGCGTCAGATGCAGGACACGTTCTTCGTGGACCCGGTCGATCGTCATCTCGTCATGCGCACGCACACGAGCCCCGTGCAGGTGCGGTCGATGCTCGACCGCGAGCTGCCGCTCTACGTGCTCTGCCCCGGACGCGTGTACCGCACCGACGAGTTCGACGCGACGCACCTGCCGGTGTTCACGCAGTTCGAGGGTCTCGTCGTGGACAAGGGCATCACGATGGCGCACCTCAAGGGCACCCTCGACCACTTCGCGAAGCAGCTCTTCGGCTCTGAGGCCAAGACCCGCTTCCGCACGAACTATTTCCCGTTCACGGAGCCGTCCGCCGAACTCGATCTGTGGCACCCGACTTTCAAGGGCGGCGCGCGCTGGATCGAGTGGGGTGGCTGCGGCATGATCAACCCGAACGTGCTGCGTGCGGCCGGCATCGATCCCGACGTGTACAGCGGATTCGCCTTCGGGATGGGGATCGAGCGCGGGCTGATGTTCCGCAGCGATGTGCAGGACATGCGCGACATGGCAGAGGGCGATGTGCGCTTCAGCGAGCAGTTCGGGATGGTGGTGTGATGCGCGTCCCGCTTTCGTGGTTGCGTGAGTACGTCGATGTGGCGCCGGATGCCACGGCAGAGGACATCCTCGAGTCGTTGGTGACCGTCGGTTTCGAAGAGGAGGAGATCCACCGCTTCGAGATCTCCGGTCCTGTCGTCGTCGGGCAGGTGCTGTCCTTCGAGGCCGAACCGCAGTCCAACGGCAAGACGATCCGTTGGTGCCAGGTGGATGTCGGCGAGGCCGAGCCTCGAGGAATCGTCTGCGGCGCGAGCAACTTCGCCGTCGGAGACAAGGTCGTGGTGACGCTGCCCGGTGCTGTGCTGCCCGGCCCGTTCCCGATCGCTGCGCGCAAGACCTACGGTCATGTCTCCGACGGCATGATCGCGTCAGCACGCGAGCTCGGACTGGGAGATGAGCACGACGGCATCCTGGTGCTGTCCTCGCTCGGCATCGACGCGCCCGTCGGCACCGACGCGATCGAGCTGCTCGGTCTGGACGACGTCGCCGTCGAGATCAACGTCACTCCCGACCGCGGCTACGCGTTCTCGATCCGCGGCGTCGCCCGCGAGTACGCGCATGCGACCGGCGCGGCCTTCCGCGACCCCGCAGAGCACGAATGGTCGGAGGTCGAACCGGGCACCGGATTCGCGATCGCCGTCGACGCCGAGCCTCTTCGAGACGCCGCGGCCGTTCAGGAGTTCGTCGTGCGCGTCGTGCGCGATGTCGACCCGTCCCGGCCGACGCCGCCGTGGATGATCGCACGGCTCTCGCTCGCCGGCATCCGCTCGCTGGGTGTGCTGATCGACATCACCAACTATGTGATGCTCGAGCTCGGAAATCCGATCCACGGTTACGACCTCGACAAGCTCTCCGGCGGCATCACGGTGCGTCGCGCGCAGCACGGCGAGAAGATGAAGACTCTCGACGGCCAGGAGCGCACGCTCCACGTCGAGGATCTGCTCATCACCGACGATTCGGGGCCGATCGGCCTGGCCGGCGTGATGGGCGGAGGCACCACCGAGATGAGCGGCGAGACGCACAACGTACTGATCGAGGCTGCGATCTTCGATCCGATCTCGATCGCCCGCAGTGCGCGCCGACACAAGCTGCCCAGCGAGGCGTCCAAGCGCTTCGAACGCGGAGTCGATCCTCTGGTGCCCTTCGTCGCCGCGCGTCGGGTGGCCGACCTCATGGTCGAGCTCGCCGGCGGTCGCATCGACGTGATCGGCGGGGCGTTGTTCAGCGATGTCTCCATCGACGGCATCGAACTGCCCGCCGAGTTCGTGCCCGATCTCATCGGCGTCGACTACACCGATGAGGAGATCGTCGACGCGCTCGAGACGATCGGCGCAGAGGTCGCGGAGACCGCTGACGGCTGGCAGGTCATCCCGCCCAGCTGGCGGCCCGACCTCACCGACAAGTGGACCCTGGCTGAGGAGGTCGCGCGTCTGCACGGACTCGACCGCATCCCTGCCGTGCTGCCGACGCCCCCGTCCGGGCGAGGACTCACTGCGCTGCAGCAGGGCCGCCGCCGTGTCTCGAATGCTCTGGCAGCCGCCGGACTCGTCGAGACTCCGGCGTTCCCGTTCACCACCGAGGCGCACAACGACCTGCACGGCTCGGCGTCCGGCGCGCACCTGCCGAGTATCAAGCTCGCGAACCCGCTCGATGGACAGGCCCCCTTCCTGCGGCGATCGCTGATCCCCGGGCTGTTGCAGATCGCACACCGCAACATCGCGCGTGGACTGACTGACCTCGCGATCTTCGAGACGGGAGTCGTGTTGCTTCCGGAGCCCGGCGTCGTCTACGGCACGGACGACGTGCC
>NZ_JBLVOB010000009.1:403116-415012 GCF_053543555.1 Microbacterium xerophyticum
GACGACGGGCCGCCACTGGGTCAGCGACCGTCGGAGGAGAAGCTCGCAGAGCTCAACGCCTCGATACCGCCGCAGCGCCGTCATGTCGCCGCGCTGTTCACCGGAAACGTCACTGCTCGTCAGCCTGGACGCGCCGCCGAGGCCGCCGGGCTCTCCGATGCGCTGGACGCCGTGCGTGTGATCGCGGTCGCGTCCGGAGTCGAGATCGACGTCGTCCAGGGCGAGCGGGCGGCGCTGCACCCCGGGCGCACCGGCGTGCTGCGCGTGGACGGCACCGAGGTCGGCTATGTCGGCGAGCTGCACCCCGACGTCGCCGACGACGCCGATCTTCCCGGTCGCGCTGTCGTACTCGAGCTCGATCTCGACGGCATCCTGACGCTGGCCGGAACACGCGTCGTCGCCGCATCGCTGTCGACGTACCCGGCGGCGACGCAGGACGTGTCACTGGTCGTGCCCGCGACGGCGACGGCGACCGAGGTGCGTGCCGCGCTCCTCGAGGGGGCGGGTGAGCTGCTCGAGTCGCTGCGGCTGGTCGATGACTATCGCGGCGAGGGGGTGCCCGAATCATCGAAGAGTCTGACGTTCGCACTCCGATTCCGTGCTGATGACCGGACGTTGACGGCCGCCGAGGCGACCGAGGCGAAGCTCGCCGGTGTCGCTGTCGCCGCTGAGCGGTTCGGGGCGACGTTGCGCGAGTAGCGTCCGACTGTTCGTGAACGCCGGTGTCTCTTCGGGGATGCCGGCGTTCTGCATTCTGGGTTCTGGATCGTTTCTTCGAATAAACATACGAGAAGTGCTTGTCAGTATAGAAGATATAAACTAAACTGGATTCATGGAACCTTGGTTCGATGATGTGGATGATCGGCCGCGTGATGCCGCGTTCTTCGTCGAGTCTGCGTTGGATGATCTGCAGTGTGCCGACATTGATCACAACCGGTATGAGGCGAGGCGGTCGTGTCGGATTGCGGATGCTGTCGCGTTGGCGCGCCGTAATCCCGAGGTGTACGTGCACCAGACGGCGGATAAGGATGCCGTGGATCAGGCCGAGCGCGCGGCGATCTTCGATATCGCGCTGCGGTTGCGGTGTTCGGAGGAGTACGTGCGTGGGGTGCTGTTCACGGCGGAGCAGGCGATGGCGCATCTGCCGTTGCTGTGGGCGCAGGCCAGGGATGGGTTCGTGTCGATGTATCTCGTCGGTCGCACCGTGGGCGCGTTGGCGCGGGTGCGTGCCGATGTCGGCGCGTCAGAGGAGGAGCTCGAGTTCGAACGCGAGGCGATGCGGCTGATCGATGAGGCGGCGGCGGAGTGGGCGTTGTCGTGTCCGCCGGCGGCGTTTCTGCGCCGGCTGCGCACGCTGGTGGATCGGCTGGATCCGGTCGGGGTGGACACGCGCCACGGGCGGAAGGTGCGGGAGCGTCGGGTGGTGGTGCAGGAGGATGAGGACGGCATGAGTTGGTTCATGGCGTACATCCCGACCGTTGAGGCGATCGCCGCGAAGCGCCGGTTGACGTCCACCGCGAAGCACCTGCAGAAGAACCCGGACGAGTGCCGCTCCCGTGATCAGATCCGCGCGGACCTGTGCTCGGCATGGTTGCGCGGGGTCGGCACAGACACGGCGGTGAAGACGAAGATCTTCGTCACCATCCCTGTCGAGCTCCTCCAGGCCGAACGCGCGGCCGGTGCTGCTCGCCCGGAGGACACGGCACAGCGGCAGGCGGAGCTTGTGGGGCATGGTCCGCTCGATCCGCTCACCGCGAAGCAACTGTTCCTCGACGCGAACGCGTTCCGCCGGGTGATCATCGACCCGGTCCGCAGCGTCGTCATCGACATGGACCGCCGCTCCCGCCGCGCCACCCGGGCACAACGCGAATGGCTCGCCCTTCAGCACGGCACCTGCGCCAGAGACGGCTGCAACCGCCTCGCCCAAGACGCCGACATCGACCACAAGACCCCCTGGGCCCACGGCGGCAAAACCAACCTCCACGAACTCCGACCCCTCTGCCCCCGCGACCACAGAAACCGACACCTCACCCGAGCGATCTACCGCAGCCGCCCAGACAACTCAGTCCAAGTCACCACACCCACCGGACATCAGAGCAAACCACCACCGACCTCTTCCGCAATCGCCCCACCGTTCTGAACTGCGCTGAGCACGCTGGCGGTTCACTCGCGTGTCCCTCGACGTCGCTCCTCATGGCCAGCCAGGATGAGAGCATGGCCTCCGAATCGGTATCCACCTGGCTGCGTGCGCAGCCGACGTTGACAGGCACGCCGCTTCCCGTCGTTCTCGATGACCTGCCCGCCGATCCGGCCTTGCTGTTCAGGACGTGGATCGGCGAGGCCGTGGCTCACGGCGTCGCCGAACCGCACGCTGCGACCCTCGCGACGGTCGGCGCCGACGGTGTTCCGGACGCACGCACCCTGATTCTGAAGGACGTCAGCAGCCGCGGCTGGGCGTTCGCGGGGCATCGGGGGTCGCAGAAGGCCGAGCAGCTGCTCGCACATCCGGCAGCGGCGCTGAACTTCTGGTGGCAGCCGATCGTCCGAGCCGTTCGAGTGCGAGGCGTTGTACTGGAGGCGACACCTGAGGAGAGTGCCGCGGACCTCGCCGCGCGCTCGGCCTCTGCTCGCGAGGGCATCACGCCCGGGGAATGGGTGCTGTGGCGCCTCGTCCCGACCAGGATCGAGTTCTGGAACGGGGCAGTCGACCGTCGGCACACCCGGATCGTGTACTTTCGCGAGGGCGAGGACTGGTCGCACACGGTGACCGGCGGCGAGGCGGACGGAGAGACACAGGCATGAGCGACTACCAGGTGACGCAGATCGGTGCACCGGACGAATGGCGCGAGCACTTCGGCGGCTTCGACGAGTCCCGCTCGCGTGACGGCCGACGCGTCGTCGATCACGAACTGACGATGCAGTACATCGGCATGACGGCGAATGCCCTCGAGCCCGGCGAGGAAGCCGGCTACTGGCACACGCATTCCCGTGTCGAGGAACTCTACGTCTTCCTCGGAGGCACCGGCCAGATGGGGCTCGACGACGACCTCGTCGAAGTCGGTCCGGGCACGGTCGTCAGGGTCGGGCAGAACGTCTGGCGCACGTGGCGTGCTCGTCCGGACAGCGCGGAGCAGCTGCGCTGGCTCTGCATCCGTGCCGGGGGTGAGCAGCTGCCGCACCTTCCGAACGACGGAACGCGCGCGCCAGGGCGGCCCATGCCGTGGCCGGCAGCGTGAGTTCGCGGCCGGTCGTCCCTCGTCCGACGGCGAGCACTGCTCCCGACGGCGCTCGAGAGCTCGGCAGCCCTCCGTTCCTCGACCCGGGGAGCCAGGTCGACTGGCACTACCGCAAACCGGGTTGGGAGACGGGTGACCCGTCCAACATCGCGCCCATGCGCGTCGTGCGCGATGACGAGCGCGGCCTGGTCGCATGGCTGGCGCCCGGCACCCTCCTGGAGGGCATGGGTGCTCCTGACCGACAGCGGGTCCGCACGGTTCCGCTCGACCAGCGGTGGCTCGTGGAGCGGACCCGGATCGTCGAAGAATGGTGGGGGAACGGCGTGCTGCGCATCGCGCCGGCAGGTACTCCGTGGTCGGTCTGGCTGTTCTGGAGCGATACGACGGGCGACCGGTGGGAGTTCGCAGGCTGGTACGTGAATCTCGAGAACGCGCATCAGCGCACCGGCAACGCCACGCACTCGTCCGACCACGTGCTCGACGTCGAGATCGATGCCGACGGCGACATCAGCCTGAAGGATGAGGACGAGCTCGAGGCGGCGATCGCGCAGGGCCGCATCTCGTCGCAGGAGGCGAAGCAGATCACCCGGCATGCGGATGCCGCGATCGCAGCCTTCCGCGACGGCCACTGGGCGTTCGGGCGGGAATGGGTGCAGTGGCGTCCCGATACCGAGTGGACGATCCCGCAACTCTCGGACTTGCCGCGCTGATCGACCCGCACCGTCGCTAGACTTCGAGCAGTGACACGGGGTGCCGCGTGAAGCGGCTGAGAACACACCCGTCGAACCTGATCTAGTTCGTACTAGCGAAGGGATGTCGCCCATGAGCGATCTTCTGTGCCCACCGTCCGCCCTCCCCGTCGTCGCCGACGCGATGCGACTTCTCGAGCTGGTGCGCGAGGCGCCGCCGCTCACGCACTGCATCACCAACGCCGTCGTCACGGGTTTCACCGCGAACGTCCTGCTCGCCGCCGGAGCGGCGCCGGCGATGGTCGACATCGTCGGCGAATCCGAGCTGTTCGCCGGAATCGCGAGCGGTGTGCTGATCAATCTCGGCACGCCCACACCCGAGCAACGTGCAGCAGGACTCGAAGCGGCCGCAGGCGCAACTGTCGCGGGCACGCCGTGGGTGCTCGATCCGGTGGCGATCGGTGCGCTGCCGGTGCGCACTGCCCATGCGCAGCACCTCGTCGCGCAGCATCCGACGGCCATCAGGGGGAACGCGTCGGAGATCCTCGCGCTTGCGGGGCTGAGCGCCGGTGGCCGCGGCGTGGACGCGACCGATACGCCGGATGCCGCGGCCGACGCCGCGCGGCTGCTCGCGAACCGCTACGGCAGCGTCGTGGCGGTGTCGGGGCCGGTCGATCTCATCACTGACGGGCAGGACGTCTTCCGTGTCGCCAACGGCCATGAGGCGCTCACCCGCGTCACCGGTGGCGGGTGTGCACTCGGCGCCGTCATGGCGGCGTTCCTGGGGGCGGCGCGCGCGACTCGGCTCTCTCCGCTCACCGCCGTCACGGCGGCGAACCTGTTCTACACGGTCGCCGCAGAGCGCGCCGCTGCGCACTCGTCAGGTCCTGGCAGTTTCGCGGTCGCGTTCCTTGACGAGCTCGCTGCGACCACGGCCGCCGACCTCGGTGCCGCGGCGCGCGTCGAACACCTCGCCACGTCGATCGCCGAGGTCGCCTCATGACCGATCTGTCGCTGTACCTCGTGACGGATCCGGTGCTCTGCGGCGAGCGAGGTGTCGCAGAGGTGGTTCGCGAAGCGGTCGCTGGTGGCGTGGGCATCGTGCAACTTCGCGACAAGACCGCGACCGACGCGCAGATCGTCGAGCAGCTGATCGAGCTGTCCGACGTGATCCGCGGGCGGGCGGCGCTCGTCGTCAACGACCGGCTCGACGCCGCGCTCGAAGCCCGCGCGCGGGGCGCCCGCGTCGACGGCGTGCACCTCGGGCAGACCGACGCATCGGTCGAGCGGGCGAGGGAACTGCTCGGACCCGACGCGATCGTCGGGCTCACTGCGAACACGGCGGCGCACCTCGACGCCGTGCGCGCGCTGCCGCCGGGAACGATCGACCATCTCGGTGTGGGAGTGATCCGGCCGACCAGCACCAAGCCCGATCACCCGGAGCCTCTGGGGGTCGAGGGCTTCCGTGCATTCGCAGAGCGCAGCGAGTTCCCGTGCGTCGCCATCGGGGGCGTCGGGATCGACGATGTCGAGGCGCTCCGCGACGCCGGAGCGGCCGGTGTCGCCGTGGTGTCCGCGCTCTGCGCCGCGGACGATCCTCGGGCGATGGCGCGTGCGTTCCGCCGTCGCTGGCGGGGCGCCGCCGCCGTGCCCCGCGTCCTGAGCATCGCCGGAAGCGATCCCTCCGGCGGTGCGGGGATCCAGGCCGACCTGAAGTCCATCGGCGCGAACGGCGGATACGGGATGGCCGCGATCACGGCCCTGACCGTGCAGAACACGCAGGGTGTCCGCTCGGTGCACGTCCCACCGGCCGACTTCCTCCGTGCGCAACTGGATGCGCTGTCGGATGACATCGACATCGACGCCGTGAAGATCGGGATGCTCGCCGATGCCGAGATCATCCGCACCGTCATCGCATGGCTCGACGACGCACGCCCGCCGATCGTCGTCGTCGATCCGGTGATGGTCGCGACGAGCGGAGACCGCCTGCTCGAGGCGGACGCGGAGTCGGCCTTGCGGGATCTGCTGCGACGCGCCGACCTGGTCACCCCGAATCTCCTCGAACTCGCGGTGCTGGCGGATGCCGCGGTCGCGGACAGCTGGTCCGGCGCGATCGCGGATGCCGAGCGGCTGTCGGCGGACATCGGCTCCGCTGTGCTCGTCAAGGGCGGACACCTCAGTGGTGCGGAATCACCCGATGCGTTCGTCGACGCGGTGACGGCCACCGTTCAGGAGTTCCCCGGTACACGGATCGACACCGAGGCCACGCACGGCACGGGGTGTTCGCTGTCGTCGGCCATCGCCACGCAGCGCGCACGGGGCAAGGACTGGGCGGAGGCCGTTGCGGCAGCACGCGAGTGGCTTCGCGAATCGATGCGCGGCGGGGCGGACCTGCAGGTCGGAGGCGGCCACGGGCCGATCGACCACTTCGCCGGACTCCGCGTGCGAGGCGGCCTCGACACGTCTCCCACGAGCGATGAGGTCGTGACGCGGTGGTGGGAGCACATCGCCCCGACACGTGCCGGCATCGACGAGCTGCCGTTCATACGCGCGCTCGCCGACGGCACGCTCGACAGAGATGCGTTCAGCCACTATCTCGCGCAGGACGCCCTGTATCTCAGCGGCTACGCGCGCGTTCTCGCCGACGCGGCGCGGCTCGCCCCGACAGCGGCCGAGCAGGCGTTCTGGGCGAACTCCGCGCACGGGTCGATCGTCGGCGAACTCGAACTGCATGCGCAGTGGCTCACACCGCGCGACGGCGTGAGCGACGCCACGTTCTCCGCGACGCCGTCCGCCGTCACGACCGCGTACCTCGATCACCTCCGATCCGCCGCTTACGGCGGCGACTACGCACAGCTGATCGCCGCGCTGCTGCCGTGCTTCTGGCTCTATACCGATCTCGGAAGGCGACTGGGCGACGGCCGGTTCGGCGAGTACGCCCGGTCGGCGGATCATCCGTACGCGTCGTGGCTGCGCACGTACGCCGATGAATCGTTCGCCGAGGCCACGCAGCAGGCGATCGAGTACGTCGCGTCAGCGGCGACGGCATCCGATGCGGAGGGCCGGAAGCGGATGCTGCGCGCATTCGAGGCCTCCGCGCGGCACGAGCTCGCGTTCTTCGCGGAACCGCTCGCGCACGATCTCCAGAGCACCTCACACGCCCCATCCGCTCTGAGCAGAACGTCGTCCGTCCGGGAGCCGAAGGTGGTGTGATGGGCACATGACGAACGTGCTCATCCTCGGCGGAACGGCGTGGCTGTCCGGCCGTGTCGCCCGAAGGTGGATCGACAGCGGCGCAACGGTGACGTGCCTCGCCCGTGGCACGCGCGCCGTGCCGGAAGGCGCTGCGTTCGTCCATGCGGATCGCGATGCCTCCGAGCCGTACTGCGATCTGCACGGCGAGTGGGATGAGATCGTCGATGTCTCGCGCCATGCACATCACGCCCGCGGTGCGGTCGAAGCGCTGGGCGCGCGCACCGTACGCTGGACCTACATCTCATCGGTGTCGGTCTACGCAGACGACGCCACGCCGGGCACCGACGAGTCGGCAGACACGGTGGCCCCTGCTCACGACGGCGACGAGTACGAGTACGGCGCGCAGAAGCTGGCGTCAGAGGAGGCCGTCCGCACGCTGGGGGAAAGGGCTCGCATCGTGCGCCCTGGCCTCATCGTCGGACCGGGCGATCCCAGCGATCGCTTCGGCTACTGGGCGGCGGCGTTCGACCGTGCCGCGGACGGCCCGGTGCTCGTCCCTCGCGTCGAGGGCCGTGCGGCGCAGGTGATCGACATCGACGATCTGGTGTCCTTCGTCGTCGAGGGCGAGTCGTCCGCGCCGGTGAACGCGATCGGCGACGTGCACGAACTCGGACACGTGCTGAATGCTGTGCGCGCGGCGACCACGCACAGTGGCGAGACCGTCACCGCCGAGGACGAATGGCTCGAGGCGCACGGCGTCGAGTTCTGGGCGGGGGAACGGTCGCTGCCACTGTGGCTGCCCATGGACATGGGCGGCTTCATGACTCGTTCGAACGCCACCTACCTCGCGGCGGGCGGAACACTGACACCGCTCTCGGAGACGATCGCGCGGATCGTCGAAGACGAGCGGAGCAGGGGAGTGCACCGCGAGCGACGTGCCGGGCTCTCGCGCGACCAGGAACTCGCGCTGCTCGGCGCCCTGTAGCGCCGGTCGATCAATCCGTGCACCCGAACCGACAGATCATGAGCGTGCGCGCATCGACACCACCGGGCGCTGGTTGACTCTCTGAGTGCTCCGAGGAATCGCCCGCGTCTGGCACGGCTTCGCCGATGCCCGTCCCACCGCCGCCCAGCTCATCGTGTTCTGCGTGTTGAACGTCGCCATGACCGTGCTGCAGCTCGTCATGATGCCGCTGGTCCGGCTCTGGCTCTCCTCGACCGTGCTCGAGGAGGTCACGTTCCGGGCGGTGCGGATCGGCGACTTCCACGTGTTCGACTACCCCGCAGGCGCTATGCCGGAGGGCGGCGGCGGTCTGGCGTACTTCCTGGCCGTGCAGATCACGCTGGCCGTGGCGCAGATCGTCAACTTCTTCGCGCAACGCAACATCACGTTCAAATCGAACAGCAATCCATGGTGGGCGGCGTTGTGGTACCTGATCGCGTATGTGGTCATCACTTTCGGAGCAGCTGCCTTGCAGGGGCTCTACAAGGGCCCGATCTACGACCTGTTCATCACCGTCTGGGGTATGGGTGCTACGGGTGAAGCGGTCGCAGACGGCGTCACCATGTTGGTGAACGCGCTCATCTCGTGCGCGGTCTTCTTTCCGATCTTCAAGCTCATCTTCCGCCGTGAAGAGCCGGCCGTGGCAGTTCCGGAGCACGTGCTCGCATCCTGAATCGACAGTTTGCGCGTCGGAATCGACAGTTTGAGCATCCGCGTCGCTCCATTGGATTCACGCGGATAGAAATGAAGATGAAGCGTGGCGTGGTGCCCGCTGAACGCGTCCACAGTCGGAGGCGTTGCACACAGAGGAGACAGCAGTGAACTCTCACGCGGCTAAGGCGCCGATGTCGAACAAGAAGTTCCTCGCGATCTGGATCCCCATCATCGCTGTCGTGGCCATCGTGGCCATCGGCGCGAACGTGGCGATCGGATTGTTCAGAGGAGCGATCGAGTCCTACATGGGCGCCGGCACGTACACGGTCAACGAAGCGGATGAATCCGCCGACGTCGACACCGACTACTACACCGCCGACTACGAGTCGGGGGACGAGGCCAAAGCCGCGTCATCGCAGCTCGTCGAGGACATCGCCGACGAAGGCATGGTCCTGGTCAAGAACAACGGGGCTCTGCCGATCTCGACGGGAGCGGTCACGTTGCTCGGCCGCGGCGCCGCAGACCCGGTCTACGGAGGCTCGGGCTCAGGTACCGCCGACACTCGCACCGCCGTGAACATCCGTCAGGGTCTCGAGGACGCCGGCTTCACCGTCAACGACACGGTGTACTCGCAGCTCGCCGAGTTCGCGGCCGCGAACCCTGCCTCGGAAGGCGGCCGCACCAACATCGTGATGGACAAGCCAGAGGAATCGAACTACAACATCGGCGAGATGCCTGTGGCGGACTACTCGCAGGCGTCGCTCGACAGCTTCTCGGACTTCGCAGATGCCGCGGTCATCGTGATCGGCCGTGGAGGCGGCGAAGGCGGAGATCTGGCCACAGACATGGAGCCCTGGGACGAGAACGCGGAACCAGGACAACACCAGCTCGAGCTGAACAAGGACGAGAAGGACCTCCTCGCTCTCGCGAAGGATCGATTCGACAACGTCATCATCGTGGTCAACGCTTCGACTTCGATGGAGCTCGGAATCCTCGAAGACGACGCAGACGTCGACGGCATCGTGCTGGCCGGATCTCCCGGAAACTCTGGCTTCAGCGCCCTGGGGCGCATCCTCTCCGGCGAGATCAACCCGTCCGGCAAGACTGTCGATCTCTTCTCCGCCGATTTCACGGCTGATCCGACGTTCGTCAACTTCGGCGACTTCGCGTACTCGAACATCGACGGCGGCTACTTCGTCGACTACGAGGAAGGCATCTACTCCGGATACCGCTACTACGAGACGGCGGCGGAGGAGGGCTTCCTCGACTACGAGGAGTCCGTCGTGTATCCGTTCGGCTACGGGCTGAGCTACACGACGTTCGACTGGGCGCTCGCGGGCCAGGAGCTCGGCGGTGCCGACGGTGACATCTCGGTCGATGTCGAGGTGACCAACACCGGTGACGTTGCGGGCAAGGAGGTCGTGCAGGTCTACTACACGGCTCCGTACACCGACGGCGGCATCGAGAAGGCGCATGTCGTGCTCGCCGGCTTCGCCAAGACCGGACTCCTTGAACCCGGCGCATCCGAAACGGTGGAGATCTCGTTCGCCGTCGAGGACATGGCCTCGTACGACAGCAGCGGCGACGGCGCATACGTGCTCGAGCAGGGTGCCTACGAGATCAAGATCCAGACCGACTCGCACACGCTTGCCCCCGGCATCGATCCGATCGCGTACGAGGTGGGTTCGACGGTGACGTACACCGACGGGCGCTCGTCCGACGAAGTCGCACCGACCAACCAGTTCGCCGATGTCACGGCCGAGTTCACCGACGGAGCGCGCACCGAGTTCTCGCGAGCGGATTTCGCCGGGACGTTCCCCACGGCCCCGGAGGGCGATGACCTCGTCGCGGATGACGCGACCGTCGCTTCCTTCAAGGCGTACGACGCGGCCTCAGCGGCTGAGGACTCGGATGCCGTGGCTCCGACCTGGGGTGCCGACAACGGGCTGTCGCTGATCGACCTGCGAGGGCTCGAATGGGACCACGCGGCGTGGGATCAGCTGCTGGACGAGCTGGATCAGGAGGAGGTGCTCGCCCTGCTGAACTCCGGTGCCTACAACACGGCGGCGCTGGAGGACATCGGGAAGATCCGCACGAACGACCTCGACGGGCCCGCCGGCTTCAGCTCGTTCATCAACCCCGACCTCTGGACGGGCACGGCGTTCCCGTCGGAGTACCTGATCGCTCAGACGTGGAACACCGGACTCGCCCACGACATGGGCGTCGCTATCGGCAACGAGGCGCTGACGACGGGAGCGAACGGCTGGTACGCCCCGGCGGTCAACCTGCACCGATCGCCGTTCGCCGGCCGCAACTTCGAGTACTACTCGGAAGACCCGCTGCTCTCCGGACGTCTCGGCACCGCAGTGATCGACGGCGCGCTCACCAAGGGCGTGTACAGCTTCACGAAGCACTTCGCGATGAACGACCAGGAGACCAACCGAGTCAACGGAGAGGGCCTGGCGACCTGGGCGACGGAGCAGACGATCCGTGAGATCTATCTGAAACCGTTCGAGTTGGTCGTGAAGGACGCAAGCGGAGAGGTCGAGTACTTCGACGCCGAGGGCGAGCGTCAGACGGCCGAGATCGGCAGCACAGCCGTGATGAGCTCCTTCAACCGGATCGGGGCGACCTGGGCCGGAGGCTCAGAAGCTCTCATGAGCTCGGTCTTGCGCGGAGAGTGGGGATTCCAGGGCATGGTCATCACGGACTTCAACCTGTACGACTACATGTATCCAGACCAGGCCTGGGCGGCGCAGGGCACCGACCTGATGCTGACGTTCGAGAACTCCAAGACGGTGGAGGACTCCGAGAGCGCGTTCGCGCAGCAGAATCTGCGGTTCGCGATCCACAACATCCTCTACACGGTCGTCAACTCGAACGCCGTCAACGGCATCGCACCTGGCGCGACGCTGACGTACAACCCGGCTGCTTGGGAGACCGGCGTGCTGATCGGCACGATCGCCCTATGGGTCCTCATCGCCGCTGCCGTCGCGTGGGTCGTCGTCCGAGTACTGCGTCACCGGCGGCGTGTCGAGCCGGCCGTCGTCGCGGACGCATCGACCGACTGACCCGAACCGATCAGTGAGTGGCCGGGGCGCCCCGGCCCCTCACGAAGG
>NZ_JBLVOB010000009.1:415032-424191 GCF_053543555.1 Microbacterium xerophyticum
CCCCGCCCACCCACGAAGGAGCAAGAGTGAGAGACATCGAGGCATTGGTCGCAGACCTCAGCCTGATCGAGAAGGCCGCGTTGCTGAGCGGCGCGAACGTGTGGCAGACCCGGGCCATCGAACGACTCGACATCGAGCCGGTCTGGATGTCGGACGGCCCGCACGGCATTCGCAAACAGGTCGGATCGGCCGACCACCTCGGCCTGCACGGCTCCGAGAAGGCGACGTGCTTTCCGACCGCCGCGACTGTGGCCTCGAGCTGGGACGAGAAGCTCGCCGAGGAGATAGGCGCAGCTCTCGGCCGCGAGGCCTCTGCGCAGGGAGTCGGCGTGCTGCTCGGTCCCGGCCTGAACATCAAGCGCAGTCCGCTCGGAGGTCGGAACTTCGAGTACTTCTCGGAAGATCCTGAACTGGCCGGGCGCCTCGCCGCTGCGTACGTCCGCGGCATCCAGAGCGAAGGCGTCGCAGCCACGCCGAAGCACTTCGCCGTCAACAGCCAGGAGCTGCGGCGGATGGTGAGTGATTCGGTGATCGATGAGCGCACGTTGCGGGAGATCTATCTGACGGCCTTCGAGATCGTCGTTCGTGAAGCACATCCATGGGCGATCATGTCTTCCTACAACCTTGTCAACGGCGTTTACGCTCATGAGAACAAGCATCTGCTCACCGACGTGCTTCGCGGAGAGTGGGGCTTCGACGGTGCGGTCATCAGCGACTGGGGTGGAGGGAACGACGCGGCTCTCTCGGTCGCCGCCGGCGGCACGATCGAGATGCCGTCCCCCGGGTGGGACTCGGTGCGCGCGATCGTCGCGGCCGTCGAATCCGGCAGCCTCGATGCCTCCGACGTCGACGCGCGAGCGGCCGAGGTCCTCACGCTCGTCGAGCGCGTACACGCACGCACCGCAGCGGCGGTCGTCGATCTCGACGCGCACCATGCACTCGCCCGTCGCGCCGCGGCCGAGTCCGCCGTGCTCCTGAAGAACGCCACGCTCCCGGAAGACGACCGTGCGCTCCTGCCTCTCACGGCCGGGACCTCCGTCGCCTTGGTCGGCGATTTCGTTCGCCGCCCGCGCTACCAGGGCGCCGGATCTTCGCTCGTCAATCCGACGCGTCTCACCACCCTCGCAGACGCCGCTGAGGCGGCATCTGTCACGATCGCCGGAATCGCAGACGGATTCCGCCGTGACGGTGTCGCCGATGCCGCCCTTCAGGACGAAGCCATCGCCCTCGCGACCCGCGCTGATGTCGTCGTGCTCGCTCTCGGTCTGCCCGAGATCGCCGAGTCGGAAGGACTGGATCGCTCCACGCTCGAGCTCCCCGCGGCACAAGTCTCTCTGGTGAGAGCCGTGCACCGTGCGAACCCGCGAACCGTCGTCCTGCTGAGTGCCGGCGGCGTCGTCGAGACAGCCACGTGGCTTGATGCCGCATCTGCCGTGGTGCACGGCCATCTCGGAGGACAGGCAGGAGCCGAGGCGCTCATGGACGTGCTCACCGGCGTCGTGGATCCGAGCGGACGCCTCGCCGAGACGACGCCCATCTCGCTGACCGACACGCCCGCGGCCGGGAGCTTCCCCAGCAGGATGCGCACCGCCGAGTACCGAGAGGGCCCGTTCATCGGCTACCGGCACTACGAGAGCGCTGATCTGGAGGTCGCATTCCCGTTCGGGTTCGGCCTCAGCTACACCACGTTCGCTCTGTCCCAGATCGAAGCCGACGCAGATGGTGTCTCCGTCACGGTCACCAACACGGGCGACCGCGGCGGCAGTGACGTGGTGCAGGTCTACATCGGCCGCACGGAGGACAGTTTCGCCGAGCGCCCGGTCAAGGAGCTCAAGGCGTTCGCGAAGGTGCGACTCGAAGCCGGCGCTTCCGAACGCGTGCATCTTCCCTTCGGCGAGCGGGCATTCCGCACCTTCGACGTCAGTTCCGACGCTTGGCAGGTCGAGAGCGGCCGTTACCGCGTGACCGTCGGACACCACGCGCAGGACGAGGCGCTGTCGGCCGATATCGAAGTCGATGGCACTATGCCGGCCGGTTCCCTGCCTGTCGATGCGGCGACGGGGCAACCGGCGCGTGCCTCGGAGCCGGCGGATGCCGTATTCGAGCGGATGCTCGGTCGTCCGATCCCTGACGCGGAATGGGGGAGCGGACCGTTGAGATTCAACGACCCGATCGACCGTCTCGCGATCGCACGCAGCCCACTCGCGCGCTGGGCGTTCGGTCTCCTCGAACGCAGATTGCGCAGGAGCGAAGCGGCCGGCACGCCCGATCTCAACATCCTGTTCATCTTCAACGGTCCATTCCGTGTCATCTCGAAGATGAGCGGGGGGATGGCGACGAGGCGCCTGACCGATGCGGTGCTCACGCTCGTCAACGGGCAGACTCTGCGTGGTCTCGGGCGGGTCATCTCAGCGTTCTTCGCCGGCCGGCGCGAGGAGAAGAAGACAGGCGCCGCCTTCCCGGCGGCCGCCACGGATAGGAGTAAGTGATGTTCGCCGCGATCAGAAGATGGTGGACGGGGTTCCAGCTCACTCATCCGGAACTGTCGAAGTTTGCCATGTTCCTGCTGCTTTCCAATGGCGTCACGGTGCTGCAGCTGGCGCTCATGCCGCTGTCGCGTTGGTTCTTCGACACCTACACCGATCTCACTGACGCGCCCTTCCAAGTGCTCCCCGTGGGCTCGGATGTCGACGGCGGACAGTACTACATGTTCGACTACGCCGCGGGTGCCCTCCCAGACGGCGGCGGCGGACTGTCCTACTTCCTGGCTGTGCAACTGACGCTGCTCGTCGCCCAGGTGATCAACTTCTTCCTGCAGCGCAACATAACTTTCAAGTCGAACACCTCGGTGTGGGTGGCTGCTGGCTGGTACACGGCGGCATACATCGTCATCACGTTCATCGCGGCGGCGGCGCAGGGTTTCTACAAGGCGCCTATATACGATCTGTTCATGAACATATGGGGTTGGGGTGCGACTGGTCAGGTCGTGGCGGACGTGCTGACCATGATCATCAACTCCGCGATCTCGTTCTGGGTGTTCTACCCGATCTTCAAGTTGATCTTCCGCCAGCAGGCGCCAGTGGCCGCCGAGTCGACTGCACGATGACGGCGGCGTCGACCGCGGCATTGCTCACTGTGGTGGTGCCCGCCTACAACGCGCAGGCGTACCTGCGCCGAGCGCTCGACCCGCTGCGGGACATTGCGGACGTGGAGATCGTGATCGTCGACGACGGCTCTTCCGACGAGACGGGTGCACTCGCCGATGTGTACGCCGAGCGCTGGCCGCATCGCTATCGCGTCATCCACCAGGAAAACGCCGGCCACGGTGGTGCGATCAATGCCGGTGTGGCAGCGGCACGCGGCACCTACCTCAAAGTGCTCGACGCCGATGACTGGCTCGACGTCGATGCGCTCAGGCGCACCCTCGACCATTTGCGCCTCGTCGAGCGCACGGGTGGTGTGGACGCGCTGTTCACGGACTACGTGCACGAGCGTCTGGGGAAGTCGACCAAGGCGATGCGTTTCGGATCGGTCTTCCCCACCGAACGCGTCTTCTCGTGGGAGGACGTCGACCGCTTCAGCCGACGGCAGGTTCTGATGATGCACGCGATCACGTATCGCACAGAGCTCCTGCGTGCCTGCAGGCTGCACCTTCCCGAGCACACCTTCTACGTCGACAACCTCTTCGTCATGATCCCGCTCGTGCACGTGCGGCGCATGACGTATCTTCCCGTGCAGCTGTACCGGTACTTCATCGGCAGGGTCGATCAGTCGGTGAACCCTTCGATCATGCTGCGCCGTGCCGACCAGCAGCTGCGCGTGAACAGGCTGGCACTGCGAGCGCTGCCCAGAGAGGATGCGGTGGAGTCGAGTGCGATCCCTCGGCAACTGCACGCCACACTGGTGCACTACTTCGAGGCGGTGTCCGCGGTGACTTCGGCCACGCTGGCCCGTGGCGGAACGCCTGCGCACCTCGCGGCGCGCGATGCCTTCTGGCAGAGCGTGCGTGACGAGCGGCCGTGGCTGTACACGCGGATGCGGCGTTCACTGATGGGCGCGAGCGCCAATCTGCCGGGTCAGGCCGGGCGACGGGTGACGACGCTCGCCTATCATGTTGCACGGCGGGTGGTCGGATTCAGCTGACCGCCGTTCCCCTATTCTCAGAGGTGTCTGCGTGATCCGTGTCGGCGTTGTCGAAGACGATCCGCACAGCATCGACCGCATCCTGTCCCATCTCGACCAGTTCCAGCGCGCGCATGGCGAACGGTTCCACGTCGGCGTGTTCCAGGACGGCGCGGACATCATCTCCGAGTACCGCCCCGACTGGGATGTGCTCCTCCTCGACATCCAGATGCCGGGCGTCGACGGTATGACCGCGGCCCGCCGAATCCGAGAGGTCGACTCGGAGGTCATCATGGTGTTCGTCACCAGCTCGCCGCACTATGCCGTGAGCGGATACGAGGTCGATGCCCTGAGCTATCTGCTCAAGCCGCTCGGCTACGCCTCGTTCGAGCAGGAGATGCGTCGCGTGCTCGTACGTCTGCAACAGCGCGCACGGCGCGAACTGCTGTTCAAGTCGGTGGACGGAGAACTGCATCGTGTCGCCGTGGCCGACGTGCTCTACATCGAGAGCGTCAAGCACCGTGTCAATGTGCACACGCTCGACGGGACGTTCTCGGTGGTCTCGACACTCAAGGCGCTCGAAGCCGACCTCGACGGCGAGGGCTTCATGCGCTGCCACAGCGGCCTGCTCGTGAATCTGCGCCACGTCACCGGTACGGAGGGCAACGACTGTCGCGTGCGCGGTGGCACACGACTGCCGATAAGTCGTCCGCGGAAGAAGGAGTTCCTGTCGGCGCTCGCGGCGCACATCGGCTCCCGCGGGATCACGACGTGAACGGCGCCGAAGAGGTGATCGCGGACATCCCGCGCCATCTCACGGGCATCGCCGAGTGGGGTGCGTGCCTGGTCTACATCCTGGTCGTCGGTCGTCGCGGGCGGGTATGGAGAACCGTCGGCATCGCGGCTGCCGCAATCGTCGTGCTGCTGGTCGTGCAGGCGTGGGCGGGAACGCTGCCCCTGGCACTGTGGATTCCAGGGATGCTGGTCGCCGCGGCAGTGATGTACGCCATCCTCCTGGCTGCGCTGGACGTCACCCCGCTGGCTGCGGGATATCTCACGGCGCGAGCTTTCGTACTCGCGGAGTTCGCGGCATCCGTCTACTGGCAACTCGATCGCTTCTATGCCGCCGCGCTGCCGGCAGTCATCCAGACGCTCCTGTGCCTCGGCGTCTACGCAGTGGTGTTCACGCTCGTGTGGTGGGCGGAGCGCAGGTCGTTCGGTGCCGTCGGAGTGCTGCGCATCGAGCCTCGCGAACTCGTCGGTGCCGCCGCTATCACGGTCGCGACCTTCGCGATCTCGAACCTCAGCTTCATCAGTGCCAGCACTCCTTTCAGCGGTCGGTTCGGTACCGAGGTCTTCTACATCCGCACGCTCGTGGATTTCGCAGGCCTCATCGCCCTGTATGTGCAGCACCGAGTGCACAACGAGGCAGTGGTGCGTCGAGATGCTGACGCGATGACGCTTCTGCTGCGCAGCCAGCACGAGCAGTACGAGCTCACCCGTCGGACGATCGACGACGTCAACCGCAAGTATCACGACATGAAGCACCATCTCGATGCCTTGAGGGCGGAACAGGATGCGCAGACGCGCGGCCGAATGGTCGACGAACTCGAGGACTCCATCCGCGGATACGGCGCAGTGGTCTACACGGGCAACCACGTGCTCGACGCGGTCCTGACGGCGAAACGGGCGTACGCCACCGAGCGGGAGGTCGAACTCTCGTACGTCGCCGATGGTGCACTGCTCGAGTTCTTGCGGCCGCTGGATCTCACGGCGATCGTCGGCAACGCACTCGACAACGCGGTGCAGGCGTCCGCGCGGCTTGCGGAAGCAGATCGACGTCTCGTCCGGTTCGCGCTGTTCGCACAGGATGATTTCGTGATGCTCCGTGTGGAGAACACCTATGACGGGGTGCTCCTCCGCGAGGGCGACCGCATCGTGTCACGGCAGAGCGCTGAAGGTCACGGATACGGGCTGCGCAACATCGAGACGGCGGCGACCGCCTATGACGGTGCTGTCTCGATCTCCTCGGATGGTGACTGGTTCTCGTTGCGCATCTTGTTTCCGAAGGGTGCCACCCGCGCCGGATGAGCACGTCGATTTGCGCACCGCGCGCCCGCAGCGCTACTGTCACCACATGCCTTCGGCCGTATCCGCCTCACCGACACTCGTCCCGAGTGTCATCGTGGTGCGCCGACGCCGCAGCCGTCTGGGCGGCCGCCGACTCTAGGCGACCCCGTGCTCCCCGAACGTCGAACGCCGACGAGAGGGTCGAGCACCGGTGTCGCCGCCATCGGCCCCTCACCCCAGACCGTTAAGGTAGAAACATGACGTATTCCGTCGCCGTCTCCGGCGCATCCGGCTATGCGGGAGGCGAGATCCTGCGCCTGCTCGCCGGCCACCCGGACATCGAGATCCGCACCGTCACCGCGCACTCCAACGCCGGGCAGCCGCTGATCCAGCATCAGCCCCACCTGCGCTCGCTCGCGCACCTCACTCTGCAGGACACCACCCCCGAGATCCTCGCCGGCCACGACATCGTCTTCCTCGCGCTCCCGCACGGCCAGTCCGGCCAGTACACGGATGCTCTGGGAGACGTGCCGCTCGTGATCGACGCGGGGGCAGACCATCGGCTCACCTCCCGCGAGTCGTGGGACGCGTTCTACGGCGGCGACTTCCACGAGCCCTGGGCGTACGGAGTGCCGGAGCTTCCGGCCGACGGCACCAGTAAGCAGCGCGAGGTGCTTCGCGGAGCGACGCGCATCGCCGCTCCGGGGTGCAACGCCTCGACCGTGAGCCTCAGCCTCGCCCCCGGCGTCGCCGCAGGAGTGATCGATCCGAGCGACATCGTCGCCGTGCTGGCGGTCGGCCCCTCGGGTGCGGGCAAGAGCCTCAAGACGAACCTGCTGGCGAGCGAGATCCTCGGCAGCGCCAACCCGTACGCCGTGGGCGGCACCCATCGGCACATCCCGGAGATCCAGCAGGCGCTGTACGCCGCAGGCGCTGCGGATGTGCGCATCTCCTTCACTCCTGTCCTCGTGCCGATGGCGCGCGGCATCCTCGCCACCTCGACGGCGCCGATCGTCGACGGCGTCACGGATGCCGAGATCCGTGCGGCGTGGGAGGACGCGTACGCGGGCGAGACGTTCGTGCAGCTCCTGCCGGAGGGGCAGTTCCCTCGCACCGCCGACGTCATCGGCGCGAACACCGCTCTGATCGGGCTCGCGATCGATCGTGCCGCAGGTCGCGTCACGGTCGTCACCGCCGTCGACAATCTCGTCAAGGGCACGGCGGGCGCCGCCATCCAGTCCATGAACCTCGCGCTCGGACTCCCGGAGGATCGGGCGCTGTCACTGAACGGAGTCGCGCCATGAGCGTCACCGCACCGCAGGGATTCGAAGCGGCAGGCGTCGCAGCGGGCCTCAAGTCCACGGGTAAGCTCGATGTCGCCGTCGTCGTCAACCGCGGCCCGCGCCAGATCGGCGCCGCCGTCTTCACCAGCAACCGCGCGAAGGCCAACCCCATCATCTGGTCGCAGCAGGTCATCCTCGACCGCACCGTCGAGGCGGTCGTGCTGAACTCGGGCGGTGCGAACTGCTTCACGGGATCCTTCGGGTTCCAGACCACGCATCAGACCGCCGAGAAGGCCGCGGAGCTGCTCGATGTCAGCGCCGGCGATGTACTGGTGTGCTCCACCGGGCTGATCGGCACGGGAGACGAGGCGTTCCGCGCCAAGGTGCTCGACGGCACCGCGCAGGCGATCGCGCAGCTGAGCGCCGACGGCGGAGACGCCGCCGCGCAGGCCATCATGACGACCGACACGGTCATGAAGACCGCGGTCGTCTCCCGCGACGGCTGGACGATCGGCGGCATGGCCAAGGGCGCAGGGATGCTGGCACCGGGCCTCGCCACGATGCTCGTGGTGATCACGACCGATGCCGACCTCGACGCGCTCGAGGCCGACACCGCGCTGCGCCGCGCGACCGGGCGGACTTTCGACCGGCTCGACTCCGACGGGTGCATGTCGACCAACGACCAGGTGACGCTCCTCGCCAACGGCGCCAGCGGCATCCGCCCCGACCTCGACGATTTCGCGGCCGCGCTGACCGAACTCAGCGATCAGCTCGCGCTCAAGCTGCAGGGCGACGCCGAGGGCGCGAGCCACGACATCACGATCCGCGTCACGAACGCGGCATCCGAGCAGGAGGCCGTCGAGGTCGGCCGCTCAGTCGCCCGCAACAACCTCTTCAAGGCCGCGATCTTCGGCAACGACCCGAACTGGGGCCGCGTGCTGGCGGCGATCGGAACCACGAGCGCGCAGTTCGATCCGTACAACGTCGACGTCTGGATGAACGGCGTCCGCGTGTGCTCCGAGGGCGGCCCCGACCGGCCGAGGGAAGAGGTCGACCTCACCCCGCGCGCCACGGATCTGCTCATCGACCTCCAGGTGGGCGAGGCCGAGGCGACCATCCGCACGAACGACCTCACGCACGACTACGTGCACGAGAACAGCGCGTACGCCTCATGACCGACATCCAGGACACCCCTGCCGAGATCGCAGCGGTCAAGGCGACGACGCTGATCGAGTCGCTGCCGTGGCTGAAGAAGTTCCGTGACCAGATCGTCGTGGTCAAGTACGGCGGCAACGCCATGGTCTCGGACGAACTGCAGGAGGCGTTCGCACAGGACATCGCCTACCTCCGCTACGTCGGTGTGCAACCGGTAGTCGTGCACGGCGGAGGCCCGCAGATCTCCAACATGCTCGATCGGCTCGCGATCCCCAGCGAGTTCAAGGGCGGCTACCGCGTCACCAACACCGAGGCGATCAGCGTCGTGCGCATGGTGCTCACCGGTCAGGTCAACCCGCAGCTGGTCGCGAAGATCAACTCGCACGGTCCGATCGCGACGGGCCTGAGCGGTGAGGACGCCGGCCTGTTCGGCGGCCGCCGCCGCGGCGTCGTGATCGACGGGGAGAACATCGACCTCGGACGCGTCGGCGACGTCGTCGAGGTCGACCCCACGGCCGTGCTCGATCAC
>NZ_JBLVOB010000009.1:424211-437290 GCF_053543555.1 Microbacterium xerophyticum
GGCCCACCCCACGGCCGTGCTCGATCACCTGGCAGCCGGACGCATCCCGGTGATCTCCAGCATCGCGCCAGACCTGGATCACCCAGGTCAGTCGCTCAACGTGAACGCGGATGCCGCGGCATCCGCCCTCGCCGTCGCGCTGAACGCCCGCAAACTCGTCGTCCTCACCGACGTGCCAGGGCTCTACGCCGACTGGCCCAACCGCGAGTCGCTCGTGTCGCACCTCACCTCGGCGCAGCTCACCGAGATGCTGCCGTCGCTGGAATCGGGGATGATCCCGAAGATGCGCGCGTGCCTCGACGCGGTCGAGGGCGGGGTGGATGCCGCGGCCATCATCGACGGGCGCGTGCCGCATTCGGTACTCGTCGAACTGTTCACCAGCAAGGGAATCGGAACTGAAGTGGTACTCGGAGAATCAGGGGTGACGGCATGACCGTCTGGCAGGAAGACGCAGCACGGGATCTGGTACTCAACGCGGGGGAGCGCTTCGCGCTGCTCACCCGTGGCGAGGGCTCGTACCTCTGGGACGACCAGGGTGCCCGCCACCTCGATTTCCTCGCCGGCATCGCCGTGACGTCGCTGGGCCACGCGCATCCCGTGTTCGTCGACGCCATCTCGAAGCAGGCTGCGACGCTCGCACACGTGTCGAACTACTTCGCCACGCCTCCGCAGCTCGAACTGGCGGCACGTCTGAAGCGCCTGGCCGGCGCCGGCATCGACGGCCGCGTGTACTTCTCCAACTCGGGAGCCGAGGCCAATGAAGCCGCCTTCAAGCTCGCCCGCCTGCACGGTGGTGCGGAGCGGCCGCGCATCATCGCGCTGGAGAACGCGTTCCACGGCCGGACCATGGGCTCCCTCGCCATCACGGCGAAGGCCGCGATGCGCGCACCCTTCGAGCCGATGCCCGGCGGCGTCGAGCACATCCCCGCCACCATCGAGGCGCTCGAGGCGGCACTGGACGACCGTGTGGCCGCGGTCTTCGTCGAGCCCATCCAGGGCGAGGCGGGCGTCGTCGAGCTTCCGGAGGGCTACCTCGCGGCGGCGCGCTCGCTCACGCTGAAGCACGGCGCGCTCCTGATCGTCGATGAGATCCAGACCGGCGCGGGGCGCACCGGCGCGTGGTTCGGTTTCAACCACGAGGGCATCACCCCGGATGCGATCACTCTCGCCAAGGGCATCGGCGGAGGCTTCCCGATCGGCGCGCTCGTCACGTTCGGTGCGGCGAGCTCACTGTTCACCCCCGGGTCGCACGGTTCGACGTTCGGCGGCAACCCGCTGGGCACGGCCGTCGCGAACGCCGTGCTCGGCGAGATCGAGAGTGCAGGCCTGGTGGACAACGCGGCCGCTCGCGGTGTGCAGTTGCGCACGGTGATCGAAGGCATCGGGTCGCCGCTCGTCAGCAGCGTCCGCGGACGCGGGCTGCTCATCGGCGTCGCTCTGACAGCTCCGGTCGCGGGCAAGGTCGTCGCCGCCGCGCAGAAGCGCGGTCTCATCGTGAACGCCGCGAACCCCGAGACGGTGCGCATCGCGCCCGCCCTCACCATCGGTGACATCGAGATCGAAGAATTCCAGACGCTGTTCGCCACCGCGCTCGCCGACGTGCGTGCCGAGCTCGCGGCATCCGAAACCGGGAAGGTAACCGCATGACCCGCCACCTGCTGCGCGACGACGATCTCACTCCGGCCGAACAGGCCGAGATCCTCGACCTCGCCGTCGAGTTGAAGAAGGACCGCTGGGCCGACAAGTCGCTCGCGGGCCCCCAGACCGTCGCGGTGATCTTCGACAAGTCATCCACCCGCACCCGGGTCTCGTTCGCCGTGGGAATCGCGGATCTCGGCGGCTCGCCGCTGATCATCTCGACCGCGAACAGCCAGCTCGGCGGCAAGGAGACGCCTTCCGACACCGCGCGTGTGCTCGAGCGCCAGGTCGCCGCGATCGTCTGGCGCACGTACGCGCAGTCCGGTCTCGAGGAGATGGCCAGGGGCACCCGCGTGCCGGTGGTCAATGCGCTGTCGGATGACTTCCACCCGTGCCAGCTGCTCGCCGACCTGCTCACGATCCGTGAGCACAAGGGCGAGCTGAAGGGGCTCACGCTGACGTTCCTCGGCGACGCGCAGAGCAACATGGCGCATTCGTACGCTCTCGCGGGAGTCACCGCGGGCATGCACGTGCGCATGGCCTCACCGGAGTCCTACGCGCCGCGCGCCGACGTGATCGAAGCGGCCGACCGCCGTGCTGCGGAGACCGGTGGGTCCATCACCCTCTACACCGACCCGGTGGAAGCAGCGGCCGGCGCCGACGTCGTCGTCACGGACACCTGGGTGTCGATGGGCAAGGAAGAGGAGAAGATCGCGCGCATCCGCGACCTCGGCGGGTACAAGGTCACCGGCGAGACGATGAGCCTCGCGGACCCCGAAGCGATCTTCATCCACTGCCTGCCCGCCGACCGCGGGTACGAGGTCGACCCCGAGGTCATCGACGGGCCGCAGAGCGTCGTCTGGGACGAGGCGGAGAACCGTCTGCACGCCCAGAAGGCGCTTCTGGTCTGGCTGCTCCGCCAGAACTGACGCCATGTCGAGCAGGCGCACGCGTTCCCCGATCCGTTGGAAGGAACGCGTGCGCGGCAACTGGCGCCGTCTGAACGGGCCCTCACGCATCGCGGGCGTCGACCTCGCTCGCGGTCTCGCGGTGATCGGCATGTTCGCCGCGCACCTGCTGCTGACGGCCGATCGCTTCATCTGGACGGACCCGTCGACCTGGACGGCCGTCGTCGACGGACGATCGTCGATCCTGTTCGCCACCCTGGCCGGTGTATCGATCGGCCTCGTAACCGGCGGGCGCACCCCGTTCCCCGGCGCACGGATGACGTGGGCGCTGTGGCGGCTGGTGCTTCGCGCGCTGATGCTGCTGGTGCTCGGCATCCTCCTGATCCTCACCGGGGTCCCTGTCTTCGTCATCCTGCCCGCGTACGCGATCCTGTTCCTGCTCGCGCTGCCGTTCACGCGGCTCAGCGCACGGGTCGTGCTCTGGACGGCGGCGGCCATCGCCGTGATCATGCCGTTCGTGCAGCCCGCACTCGATGCGCTGCCGATCTGGGATGAGCCGTTCCGAGACGAGCTCGACGCCATGATCGGTTGGCACTACCCGTTCACAGTGTGGCTGGCCTTCGTGCTCGCGGGACTCGGCGTCGCGCGGGCGGGGGTGACGAGAACGGCCGTTCAGGTGCGGATGCTGGTCGGCGGAGCAGCGCTCGCAACGGGGGGATACGGACTCGCCGAGCTCACCGCGCCCGCGGGTGGCGCGTACTGGGACGACGTCTGGACGGCGGAACCGCATTCATCCGGTGTGCTCGAGGTCGTCGGGTCCGGAGGGTTCGCGATCGCCGTGCTGGCAGCATGCCTCCTGCTGTGCCGTATCGATGCGGTGCGGATGCTGACCCTGCCGGTGCGTGCCACCGGGGCGATGCCGCTCACCGCCTACACCGCACAGCTGCTGGTCTGGGCGGGTGTCATGCTGATCGCCTTCGGCGACACCACCGACTACTTCGGCTTCATCATGCTCGAGCCGTTCTGGCCGATGACGATCGGCACGCTCATCGGGTGCACGGCGTGGGCGCTGTTCCTCGGCCGCGGCCCGCTCGAATGGCTGCTCGAACGTGCGACGCGATCGGTCGGACAGGATGCTGCTGCGCGCTGAACGTCGCTCGCCATAAGGCAGTCGGCCGCTGGGCCCACTGGCGCGCGCCGCTAGGCTGGAACCATGAGCGACGCGAAGCACGACGGCACGAACGAGGGCGCACTCTGGGGTGCACGATTCGCAAGCGGACCTTCGCCCGAGCTCGCTGAACTCAGCCGATCCACGCACTTCGACTGGATCCTCGCGCCCTACGACATCGCCGGATCCCACGCGCACGCCAAAGCGCTCGCCGCTGCCGGTTACCTCGAGCCCGACGAGGAGCAGCAGATGCATGCCGGCCTCGACGCGATCGCACAGCGGGTCGCCGACGGGACTCTACTTCCTGCACCAGGGGACGAAGACGTGCACGGCGCGCTCGAGCAGGCGCTGATCGCCGAACTCGGACCCGAGCTCGGAGGGCGTCTGCGCGCCGGCCGCAGCCGCAACGACCAGATCGCGACGCTGGTGCGCATGTACCTGATCGACCACGCCAAGGTCATCGCCCGCGACATCCTGCGCGTGATCGACGCGCTCGTGGCACAGGCCGAGGCGCACCCTGAGGCCATCCTTCCCGGGCGCACCCACCTGCAGCACGCGCAGCCCGTCCTGCTCGCGCACCACCTTCAAGCGCACGCCTGGCCGCTCGTCCGCGAACTCGAGCGACTCGTCGACTGGCGGGTGCGCGCGGGCGTCTCGCCGTACGGCGGGGGAGCGCTCGCCGGATCCACGCTCGGCCTCGACCCCGAACTGGTCGCGCGCGAACTGGGGCTCGATCGTCCGGCGGAGAACTCCCTCGACGGCACCGCTGCGCGCGACGTCGTGGCCGAGTTCGCCTTCATCACCGCGATGACCGGTGTGGACGTATCCCGCTTCGCGGAAGAGATCATCCTCTGGAACACGCGCGAGTTCGGCTTCGTCACGCTTCACGACAGCTGGTCGACCGGCTCCAGCATCATGCCGCAGAAGAAGAACCCCGACATCGCCGAGCTCGCTCGAGGCAAGTCCGGCCGCCTGATCGGCAACCTGTCGGGGCTGTTGGCCACGCTCAAGGGCCTCCCGATCGCGTACAACCGCGACCTGCAGGAGGACAAGGAGCCGGTCTTCGATTCGGTGAACACCCTCGAGGTGCTGCTGCCGGCCTTCGCAGGGATGGTCGCGACCCTCACCTTCGACACCGCGCGGATGGCCGAGCTCGCGCCGCAGGGGTTCTCGCTCGCGACCGACGTCGCGGAGTGGCTCGTCAAGCGGCGTGTGCCGTTCCGCGACGCGCATGAGATCTCCGGCGCTCTCGTGAAGGCATGCGAAGCGCAGGGGATCGGACTCGAGGACGCATCGGACGAACTGCTCGCGCAGGTCTCACCGCACCTCACGCCAGAGGTGCGCGAGGTTCTGAGCATCGAGGGCTCGGTCGCGTCCCGCACGGGCGCCGGCGGCACCGCCCCCATCCGCGTCGCCGAGCAGCGGGCGGAACTGATCGCCCGCGCGCAGGGCGCCGCACACGCGCTCGGCCTCTGAGGCGGGCACCGACGCGCGTATCGACGCGACCGTCTAGTGCAGTGCCTCGTCAGCGGCGCCGCGCTCCCAGCGGGTGAACCTCACGACCAGGCTCGCGCTCGTCGGTGCAGCGAGGAACGGACCGGCTGAGGCGACGGCATCCCCGTCGAACGGTGCGACGCGCACCAGGCGCCATGCGCCGTCGTCGGCGCGCGCACGCACGATCAAGGCGTCAGCCCAGCGGCTCACCCGCACCGTGATCTCCGAGCCGTGCCAGTCATCGACGTACCCGACCGACCAGTCCGAGCGGATGTCGGTGACGACGGCGCCGAGTCCGAGATGACCGTCGGCGTACTCGAGGCCGGCCTTCATCCAGTGCTCGTCGTCCGTCTGGACGTACAGACCCGCCTGGTCGAACTGCCCTTCCCACGGTGCGCGGAACGAGACCTCCATCGCCTCACCGACCGCGAGCGGTGCCAGCAGGGCGTGCGCGTTCTCGTGCACGAACCCGTAGGCCGTGTGACGCCACGCGTCGCTGCCCTCCCGTGCGGTCACGTCGAGATGGCGATCGGAGTCACCGCTCTCGGATACGCTGCTGTCGGCAGGCGGAGTGGTCCACGTTCCCTCGGTCCAGTCGATCATGGTCGCCACGATATCGGTCGTTGACTGCACGCAGATACCACGAGATACTTGGCGCGAAGTATCTCTGAGTATCCCGCTCCGACGGAGGTCCGATGCAACCGAGTCCGTACACTCCTGGCGAGATCGCCCGCGCCGTCCCCGGACGAGGCGAGCTGATCGACGAGTTCACCGAGCGGCTGTCGCTGCTGGTCGACCTGCAGCGGCTGATCGGGCGCATCCATGTCGCATTCGGTGAGCGGGGCATCGGCAAGACGTCGCTGCTGCGCGCGTACCAGCGCCTCGCCGAGGAGCGCGACGTGCTCTGCATATGGGTGACGGCGGGGGAGCAGAGCGGACTGATCGCGCAGATCGTCGAAGGCATCCGCGAGGCGACGAACTCCTGGCCCCAGGCGACGGCCGCGTCGATCCGCGAGAACCTCGATGCGCTGACCGTCACGGTGGGAGTGCCGGGGATCGCATCAGTCAGCGCGAAGACCAAGACGCCGCCTCCTGAGACGGTCGGGGCACGAGCGCTCGAGAAGCTCGTCAGGGCGACCACCGATGATCGGCGGCGGGTGAAGGCGCTGATCCTGTTCATCGACGAGGTGCAATCGGCGGATGCCGACGGCATCCGCACGCTCGCATACGCATGGCAGCATCTGCAGGCCGAGGCATCCGACATCCCCGCCGCCGTCTATGCGGCCGGCCTCCCCAACGCACCGGAGCAGATCGCGGATGCCGTCACCTTCAGCGAGCGCTTCGCATACCGCCCGCTCGAGATGCTGTCGGTCGGCGCGCAGGTGGCGGCCCTGCGCGATCCGGCGTTCGAGCTGGACGTGACGTGGGAGCCGGACGCTCTCGAACTCGCGGCAGAGCTGGCCGCCGGCTACCCGTATGCAGTGCAGCTGTACGGAGACGCGGCGTGGGTCGCCGCAGGACGACCGGATGCCGGTGGCACGATCACGCAGCGTCATGTGAAGACCGCGCGCGCCAGCGTCGACAGGGACCTCCGCAACCTGTTCGCCGCACGCTGGGCGAACACCACGGCGAACCAGCGACGCTTCCTCGTCGCCGTAGCCTGGTTGCAGGAGAACGGCGACGCCGCAGATCGAGGCGATCTCGCCGACGTGCTCGACGTGTCCTCCCGCAGCCTGTCCTCGGTGCGCGCCCGCCTGATCGCGAAGGGTCTCATCCGCTCGGAAGGGCACGGGCGCGTCACGATACCGGTCCCCGGCTTCGCCGGTTACATCCGCGAGCTCGAGGACGATCCGCGCTGACGAGGCGGGCGCTGCCGCGCTGATAGCCTGGAGCGCGTGTCGAATCCTGCTCTGACGACTGCTGAACCCGCGATCGACCGCACGTTCGAGAACGTGTGGGACGAACTCGTGTGGCGCGGCCTCGTCCACGTGTCCACCGACCAGGAGGCGCTGCGCGCCCTTCTCGCCGGAGACCCGATCACGTATTACTGCGGATTCGACCCGACCGCTCCGAGTCTGCACCTCGGAAACCTCGTGCAACTGCTCACGATGCGCCGGATCCAGCTCGCCGGGCACAAGCCGCTCGGTCTGGTCGGCGGCTCCACCGGACTCATCGGTGACCCCCGACCCACGGCCGAGCGCACGCTGAACACGCCCGAGACCGTCGCCGAGTGGGTCGGCCGTCTGCGTGCGCAGGTCGAGCGCTACCTGAGCTTCGAGGGCGACAACGCCGCGCGCATGGTGAACAACCTCGACTGGACCGCGCCGATGTCGGCGATCGACTTCCTCCGCGAGATCGGCAAGCACTACCGCGTGGGCACGATGCTGAAGAAGGACGCCGTCGCCGCACGCCTGAACTCCGACGCCGGCATCAGCTACACCGAGTTCAGCTACCAGATCCTGCAGGGAATGGACTACCTCGAGCTCTACCGCCAGTACGACTGCGTGCTGCAGACCGGTGGAAGCGATCAGTGGGGCAACCTCACCAGCGGCACCGACCTCATCCACCGCGTCGAAGGCAAGTCGGCGCACGCGATCGGAACCCCGCTGATCACGAACAGCGACGGCACGAAGTTCGGCAAGAGCGAGGGCAACGCGATCTGGCTCGATGCCGAGATGTGCAGCCCGTACCGGATGTACCAGTTCTGGCTCGGCACGGCCGATGCCGACGTGATCGAGCGACTGAAGGTGTTCACGTTCCTCACGCGCGCCGAGATCGAGGAGTACGCGCAATTGGTGGAGACCGAGCCGTTCCGTCGTGCCGCGCAGAAGCGCCTGGCGCTCGAAGTCGTCGCGACCGTGCACGGGATCGAGGCGACGGCAGCGGTCATCGCGGCATCCGAGGCGCTCTTCGGCCAGGGCGATCTGACGGGGCTCGATGCGGCGACGCTGCGGTCCGCGCTCGAGGAGCTCCCGAACGCGACGGTCGCGGCCGGTGCACCGGTCGTCGACGCGCTCGTGGAGACCGGACTCGTCGCGAGTCTCTCCGAGGCGCGAAGGGCGATCGGGCAGGGCGGTGTCTCGCTCGACGGAGTACGCGTCGAGGACGACGCCGCGGTCATCGAGGGAAGTCTGCCCGGAGGGGTGTCGGTGCTGCGTCGCGGCAAGAAGACACTCGCCGGCGTCTTCATCGGCTGATGCCGTTCACGCCGAGTCACGCAGTACTCGCGCTGCCGTTCATCCGCACGCCGCTGGTCCCTGCGGCGATCGCGATCGGCGCGATGACACCTGACCTGCCGCTGTTCCTCCGCGGATTCGGCGTGAGCTACGCGTTCACGCACACCTACGCGAACGTTCTCTGGACGATGGTGCTCGCCTTCGGGCTGTTCCTCATCTGGCGCGTGGTGCTGCGCCCCGCGGCATCCGAGCTGTCGCCGTCGTGGCTGGCGCGCCGGCTCCCGAGCGACTGGAGCACTCCCGCCGCCGATGCCGCGAGCTCCGCTGTCGGGATCGGTCAGCGGAGGTCGTACATCCCGCTGCTCATCCTGTCGCTGCTGCTCGGCGTCGTCTCGCACATCGTGTGGGACGCCTTCACTCACGACGGCCGGATCGGGCTCGAGGTCATCCCCGCGCTGGGCGAGAAGTGGGGACCGCTGCCCGGGTTCAAGTGGCTGCAGCACGGCTCGAGCATCATCGGATTGGTCATCATCGGCATCTGGGCTCTGCTCCGGCTGCGGCGCAGCGTCGTGCACGATGCGCATGATCGACTGCTGCCGACGTGGATCCGCATCGTGTGGTGGCTCTCGCTGCCGGTGATCCTCGTCGGCGCGTGGACGATCGGCTACCTGATCCACGGCCCGTTCGCGCCCGGGTTCTCGGTGCAGCAGCTCGCCTACCTCGTGCTGCCTCCGGCGTGCGGGATCTGGGCGATGCTCACGCTCGGGCTGTGCGTGGTCATCGCCATCGTGGCCGGTCGGCGCCCCATGCGCGTGGTGCCGCGAAGCTGAACCCCGGCAGTGCGGGTGCCGCCGTCGCTATCGTGTGCCCGTCGAAGGTGAACTCCTGGCTGTGCAGGCTCAGATCGATCTCCCTCTCCGGCAGCGGTCGATCTCGGCGCGGCATTCCCAGCAGTTCGGCCGCGACGCGTCGAAGCGATGTCGAGAGATGCCAGGTTCCGCCCTCCCGTGCACGTATTGCGGGTACCTCGCAGATCGCGGCGGCGAGCAAGTAGCCGGCGCTGTGGTCCAGAGCCTGGGCGGGAAGCACTCCTGGACGCTCGCCGTCGGGGGATTCGATCATCGCGATCCCCGATTCCGCCTGTACGAGCGAGTCGAATCCTGCGCGGTCAGGGTGCTCGAGGCCCCAAGCGCTCAGTTGAGCGACGACCAGGCCGGGATGCCGTTCAGCGAGAGTGACGGGGGAGAGGCCGAGGCGTTCGAGCGCGGCGGGCCGGTAGCCCAGCACGACGACGTCCGCCTCCGTCAGCAGCGCGGACATCTGCGGCGAACGCGCATCCAGCAGCGCGCTGCGTTTTCCGTGGCCGGTGTCGAAGTGCTGCCACTCCGGTTCGGGGAGGTCCGGCGGATCCAGGCGAAGCACGTCGGCCCCGAGGAGGGCGAGCGTGCGGGTGCAGACCGGTCCGGCGATCACCCGTGTCAGATCGAGCACGCGGATGCCGCGCAGCGGGGCGGTCGGGTCGGGGAGGGCGGTCGCGCTCTCCGACCCGTGGGCCCCTATGCGGGTGATCTCGACCAGCGGCCGCCCGCGCAGCATCGCATCCTCGGCAGGATCCTCAGGATGCACCGCGACGGCGAGACCACCCGTACCGGTGATGCGCTCGACGGACTCCCGGACGGATGCCGCGGCGAACACCGCTCGCAGGTCGTCCGTGCTCACCTCAGCAGGAACATCCAGTGCACGGCGGAGGGCGCGTGCGTGGTGGGGGTAGTTGCCATGCGTGCGCAGCCAGCCGTCGGCAGCCCGCCAGAAACCGGAGTAGTGCGACCACACCTGAGGCGCTCGGCCGTCGACGCGCAGCACTCGATCGCTGCGATAGGCCGTCGCGATCCGGTCGGCGTCGGGATGCCGATCCAGGCCGACGCTGCGCAGCACCGCTTCGACACTCGCCACGGCGAGGGCCTCGGTCGCGAGACGGGAGGGGAGCGATGATGAGGCGTCCATATGGTCGAGATCGTACGCCCGGGCAGGTGGATCTCACAGAAAGTCGCGGTGACCAGGGCGGATGTTCTGCGGCGGTCCCGACGACACGCCCGGGATGGCGCCGAGATTTGCCGGGTCCCCGGATCCCACGTAAGTTATTACCTGTTCGCCCCACAGGGTTGAGCAAGGGCCAAGGCCCAGCTCCCCTCAAGCGGTTGAACACTCCCCCAACACAGAAGATCACCTCGGTGAGATGCTGTGCGGGGATGCTCTGTGGTTCCGCAGATCGCACCGAGTTCGCTCGGATCGCCGATTTGACAAACGGATGCCGCGGGGTAAGATTGAGAAGTTGCCCTTCGGGCCTGGTTGTGATGACTGGGTCGGGGGAGCGTCCGATCCTTGAGAACTCAACAGCGTGCACTTGTCAAATGCCAAATTATCCTCGTCCATTGACCTTTTGGTTGGTGGTTGAGAATTCCTTTGGATCAAAGACCAATCCTTTTTCGGAGGGGTTGGCATTTTAAATGAAGTCAGTTTGATTCATTTCTTTGGTCAGTTCAAACTCGCTGCGTCGACCTTATTCCGGTTGATGTGGTTTTTTTCTTTTACGGAGAGTTTGATCCTGGCTCAGGATGAACGCTGGCGGCGTGCTTAACACATGCAAGTCGAACGATGAAGCCCAGCTTGCTGGGTGGATTAGTGGCGAACGGGTGAGTAACACGTGAGCAACCTGCCCCTGACTCTGGGATAAGCGCTGGAAACGGCGTCTAATACTGGATACGAACAAGAATCGCATGGTTACTTGTTGGAAAGATTTTTCGGTTGGGGATGGGCTCGCGGCCTATCAGCTTGTTGGTGAGGTAATGGCTCACCAAGGCGTCGACGGGTAGCCGGCCTGAGAGGGTGACCGGCCACACTGGGACTGAGACACGGCCCAGACTCCTACGGGAGGCAGCAGTGGGGAATATTGCACAATGGGCGCAAGCCTGATGCAGCAACGCCGCGTGAGGGATGACGGCCTTCGGGTTGTAAACCTCTTTTAGCAGGGAAGAAGCGAGAGTGACGGTACCTGCAGAAAAAGCACCGGCTAACTACGTGCCAGCAGCCGCGGTAATACGTAGGGTGCAAGCGTTATCCGGAATTATTGGGCGTAAAGAGCTCGTAGGCGGTTTGTCGCGTCTGCTGTGAAATCTGGGGGCTCAACCCCCAGCCTGCAGTGGGTACGGGCAGACTAGAGTGCGGTAGGGGAGATTGGAATTCCTGGTGTAGCGGTGGAATGCGCAGATATCAGGAGGAACACCGATGGCGAAGGCAGATCTCTGGGCCGTAACTGACGCTGAGGAGCGAAAGGGTGGGGAGCAAACAGGCTTAGATACCCTGGTAGTCCACCCCGTAAACGTTGGGAACTAGTTGTGGGGTCCATTCCACGGATTCCGTGACGCAGCTAACGCATTAAGTTCCCCGCCTGGGGAGTACGGCCGCAAGGCTAAAACTCAAAGGAATTGACGGGGACCCGCACAAGCGGCGGAGCATGCGGATTAATTCGATGCAACGCGAAGAACCTTACCAAGGCTTGACATATACGAGAACGGGCCAGAAATGGTCAACTCTTTGGACACTCGTAAACAGGTGGTGCATGGTTGTCGTCAGCTCGTGTCGTGAGATGTTGGGTTAAGTCCCGCAACGAGCGCAACCCTCGTTCTATGTTGCCAGCACGTAATGGTGGGAACTCATGGGATACTGCCGGGGTCAACTCGGAGGAAGGTGGGGATGACGTCAAATCATCATGCCCCTTATGTCTTGGGCTTCACGCATGCTACAATGGCCGGTACAATGGGCTGCAATACCGTGAGGTGGAGCGAATCCCAAAAAGCCGGTCCCAGTTCGGATTGAGGTCTGCAACTCGACCTCATGAAGTCGGAGTCGCTAGTAATCGCAGATCAGCAACGCTGCGGTGAATACGTTCCCGGGTCTTGTACACACCGCCCGTCAAGTCATGAAAGTCGGTAACACCTGAAGCCGGTGGCCTAACCCCTCGGGGAGGGAGCTGTCGAAGGTGGGATCGGTAATTAGGACTAAGTCGTAACAAGGTAGCCGTACCGGAAGGTGCGGCTGGATCACCTCCTTTCTAAGGAGCAACTGCACATCTTCGGGTGTGACAGAGCCCAGATCAGAACATACGTTTCTGCTGGGAGCTCATGGGTGGAACATTAGACAAGGTGTCGGAGGAAGATTTCCTCTCTTAGTACATCGCCTTCGGGTGGTCGGAACGGGGTGGGGGTTGGTGCCGGCACATGCACGCTGTTGGGTCCTGAGGGACCGGAACCGATCGTTTGGTCGGGACTGACTCTCTGGACCTTTTCCTGTTTCCGGTTTTGGCTGGTTGTGGGGAGGGGTACCGCCCGTACTTTGAGAACTACACAGTGGACGCGAGCATCTTGCAGCTGATCTTCGGATCGGTTGCACAAGATGATCTTAAAGATCATTAGTCAATTTCAGACACACACCTTCGGGTGTGGGTCGAGTTTTGATTCAATCTCATGTGATTTCAAGTCTTTAAGAGCAAACGGTGGATGCCTTGGCATCTGGAGCCGAAGAAGGACGTAGCAATCTGCGATAAGCCTCGGGGAACTGATAAGCAAGTTTTGATCCGAGGGTGTCCGAATGGGGAAACCCCGCTGGGCGGCGTGCCGACCTAGTGACTCCCGCCTG